>NZ_JAOWLB010000049.1 GCF_025751555.1 Ruegeria aquimaris | reverse complement strand
CCGATATCCAGAAGCCAAGGAAAACAAAAATGAATCCCGGACACCTTCGCATTATCGCGTCCTCGCGATTAGCCATCATCCACAACAACCTGACCGCTGCGTTGGAGGCCGCGAACATCACGGGCGACAGCGGCACGCTCAACCGCCAGGCCAAGTCCGCCGCGCGCTCGGCTTTCGAGTCCGCCAAGCAGCGCTTCTTCGGCCATTTGCTCACCTCGATGAAGACCCCCACGCTGATCGCATCCATCGATGCCGATTTGGCTGCGGGTCATGCGGCGGTCATCCAGATTGTCTCGACGGGCGAGGCACTGATGGAACGGCGCCTGTCTGAGATCCCGACCGACGAATGGAACGACATCCGTTGTGACATCACGCCCAGGGAATACGTCCTGGACTACCTCGCCCATTCCTTCCCGGTGCAGCTCTACGAGCCTTTCACCGACAGCGAAGGTAATCTTTCGTCGCGCCCCGTCACACGAGACGGCCAACCGGTCGAATGCAGTGAAGCCGTCCGCCGTCGCGATGCGCTGATCGAAAAGCTGGCTTCGCTGCCGCCGGTGCCGGGTGCGCTCGACCAGATCGTCCAGCGCTTCGGCACCGATCTTGTGGCCGAGGTCACGGGGCGTTCACGGCGCATCGTGCGCAAGGGCGAAGGGCATTCGGCACGGCTCGTGGTGGAGAACCGGTCCGGAGCCGCGAACCTCACTGAGACCCAAGCCTTCATGGATGACGAAAAGCGAATCCTGATCTTCTCGGATGCCGGCGGCACCGGGCGCAGCTATCACGCCGATCTCGGGGCGAAGAACCAGCGCTTGCGGGTCCATTACCTCTTGGAGCCCGGCTGGAAGGCAGATGCGGCGATCCAGGGCCTCGGGCGCACCAACCGCACCAATCAGGCGCAGCCGCCGCTGTTCCGGCCGGTGGCCACGGATGTGAAGGCGGAGAAGCGGTTCCTGTCGACCATTGCGCGACGTCTCGACACGCTTGGCGCCATCACGCGCGGCCAGCGTCAGACCGGAGGGCAGGGGTTGTTCCGCCCCGAGGATAACCTCGAGTCGCCCTACGCCCGTGACGCCCTGCGCCAGCTTTACCGCCGCATCTATCGCGGCGATCTGGCCGGAGTTTCGCTCGGGGCTTTCGAGGATGCGACCGGGCTCAGCCTGACCGATGATAACGGGCTGAAGGATGACCTGCCGCCGATCACGACCTTCCTCAATCGCCTGCTGGCGCTGACGATCAACATGCAGGCCGTGCTCTTCTCGGCCTTCGAGGAACTTCTGGACCAACGGATCGAGGGCGCCATCGCCGCCGGGGTCTATGATCTCGGGCTCGAGACCCTGCGTGCCGAGAGCTTCCGCGTCACGGATGCGCGGGTGATCTACACCCATCCCGGCTCCGGCGCGGAAACCCAGCTTCTCACCATCGCGGAAAAGCGCCGCAACACGCCGCTGTCGCTGGTTGATGCGCTCGACTGGCTCGATGACCCGAAGGCGCGGCTTCTGGTCAACGGCCGCTCGGGCCGGGCTGCCGTGCAGGTGCCCGCCACCAGCCTGATGCTGGACGATGGCACCATCGAGCCGCGCCTGCGCCTGATCCGTCCGCTTGATGTCAGCACGGTCCCGGCAAGGATCATGGAGGACACCCACTGGCTCGAGGCCGACCGCGCGGCCTTCTCCGCCGCCTGGACCGGGGAACTGGCCGAGGTGCCGGAGTTCTCCGAAGCCACGTTGCACATCGTGGCAGGTCTGCTGCTGCCGATCTGGAAGCAGCTTCCCCAGGATGAAACCCGCGTCTACCGCCTGCAAACCGATGACGGGCAGCGCATCATCGGCCGCCGCGTCTCGCCTGCCTGGGTCGCGACCACGCTGGCCGCCGATGCGCCCAAGCTCTCGGCCGCGCAGGTCCATGCCCTCGTTCTGGAGGGCAAGACCGTGGTGTGCCTGTCCGAAGGGATGGAATTGCACCGCTCGCGCGTCATGGGCGCGAACCGGATCGAACTGTCGGGCTTCTCGGAGGCAGCCAAGGATCGGCTCAAGGCCGATGGCTTCTTCTCGGAGATCATCAGTTGGAAGCTTCGGCTGTTTTGCCCGACCGACGCCGATGGCGTCGCGATACTGGATCGTCTGCTTGCACGTTGTCCTGTCGCAAGGCTACATGATCGCGGAGGTTGTTGACCCATGTATTCCGAGACCGAAGACCTCGTGCGCGATCTGGCAGAAAATGCCGAAGGCGTCTGTCGTGCCTACCTTCCCGCCGGACGGCGGGAAGGATCCTACTGGATCGTCGGCGATCTGCAGAATAACCCCGGCCGGTCGCTCTTCGTGCGGTTGACGGGCCCTGCGTCGGGACCAGGGGCAGCGGGCAAGTTTACGGAACATGTTGCGGCGCGGGTTATGTTGCGGTGGCGTGAACTTGCGCGGTTTGGCGGGGGTTTTCGCGGGGCTGGGCAACATAACCTCAGCGCGACGGGGGGATGTTCGTGATGGCTCGCGATGCAGCAGAGCTGTCGCGCCGCCTCGCGCGGGACGCCGAGGCCGTGTGTCGGCATTACCTCCCCAACGGGCGACGACAGGGTCAGTACTGGACCGTCGGCGATGCGCGCAACACGCCCGGGCGGTCGATGTTCGTCCGACTGAAGGGGCCGGAGGCTGGCCGCGGTGCGGCCGGTCATTGGACCGATGCCGCCACAGCCGAGCACGGTGATCTGCTCGACGTGATCCGGGAGAGCTGTGGCCTGACCTCTTTCGGCGATGTCGCCGAGGAGGCGCGGCGCTTCCTGAGCCTGCCGCGGGTCGACCTTGTCCCGACCATCAATCCAGCACCTGCCCGTACAGCCATGGGATCGCCGGAAGCAGCGCGGCGGCTGATCGCCATGGCGCAGCCGATCCGGGGTACGCCGGTCGAGACCTATCTGGTCAGTCGCTGCATCATGCCGATCCATGGCGCGGGGGCGTTGCGGTATCATCCACGCTGCTATTATCGGCCCGACGATGGCGGACCAGCAGAGCGGCGTCCGGCGATGATCGCATCCGTGACCGACCTGCAAGGCAGGATCACAGGGGCGCACCGCACCTGGCTCGCGCCGGACGGCTCGGCCAAGGCCGCGGTTCCCACACCCCGGCGTGCCATGGGCAACCTTCTTGGCCATGCCGTGCGCTTCGGGGCGGCAGAAGATGTTCTGGCCGTCGGCGAAGGCATCGAGACGATGCTGTCGCTGCGTGCGGCGCTGCCGGGCATGCCGATGGCCGCCGCGCTGTCGGCAAGCCATCTCGCCGCGCTCAGACTGTCACCGTCCGTGCGCCGCCTCTATATCGCCCGCGATGTCGACGCAGCGGGTACCAGGGCCGCCGCGACCCAGGCCGAACTTGCGACCAGTGCGGGCATCGAGGTGCTGACGCTCTCGCCGCGTCACGGCGACTTCAACGACGACCTGACAGCCCACGGCCTCGACGACCTGCGCGCGGCGATCCGGCCCCAGATCGCGCCCGAAGATGTCGACCGGTTCCTCGGCAGAGGATCGTCCACGACCGGGTGAGACGACCACAACGGTGTTACAGGCCATTCAGGAAGGCCATGAGGTCCTTGTCCTCCTTCCACCGCCTTTTCGGTCCCGGAGAGCCGACCTCGCAAAGCGCCACGGCATTTGCCTTCAGCGTGAGGTCGATCTCGGCATAGATGTTCGTGGTGCTGATCGACACGTGGCCGAGCCAAGCGCGGATGGTGTTGATGTCGACGCCGGCGAGCACGAGATGGCAGGCCGTCGTGTGCCGGATCACGTGTGGTGTCACCGCCCGACCCGCCAGTCGAGGCACATCGGCAGCGCAACGCTCGACCAGCCGATACACGCCGAACCGTGTGTAGGCATGGCCGAGCCTGCTGAGGAACACCGGGGCCTCGGGCGCGCGGCCGAGGATCTGTTCCGCCAGGACTCGCTCCGTTTCCGGCCAGAGCGGGCATTGGCGTATCTTGCCGCCCTTGCCGTGCAGAGTGGCTAGATCGTGCCCACCTCTGTCGCGGTCAAGGGTCAGATCCCGAACCGTCAGTTGGGTGACCTCGGAGACCCGGGCTCCGGTATTGTAGAGGAAGAGAAGGAGCGCGTATTCGCTCTGCCCTCGACGGGTCTTGCGGTCCGGAACCGCGAGCATCGCTTCCATCTCCGCCCGCGTCAGCCAGCCGACCGGCGGCGATATCGCCTTCTTCACGGCGATCGCGCGGATGTGGCCGCACCATTCGATGTGTGCGGGATCGCGGCTTCCCACAAAGCGGGCGAAGGCCCGGATGGCAGCGAGCCGCTGATTGCGCGTCCTGACGGAACATCCGCGCTCCTGCTCGAGATGGGCAAGGAACTTCAATACAAGTGCCGAGGTGAGGTCCTGCATTGCCAGGCGTTCGATGGGCTTCCGGACCTTTCGGCTCGCGAAGGGCAGGAGCAGCTTGAACGTGTCACGATAGCTCGCGCGGGTGTTCCGGGCCAGATTGCGCTCGCTGACGATATACCCGGTCAGGAAGCGCCGGAGCCATGGCCCAATGAGATCACGGTCTGGCATCCGACCCTCCTCCGGCATAGTGCGCAAAGCGCAGCGAGGCCTGGGCGAGGAGGTTCGGCGTCATCGTCAGATAGACCTTCGTGCCTTCGAGGTCGGAATGGCCGAGATAGGTGGAGAGCGCGGGCAGCAACCGCTGCACATCCGCTCCCTGCCGGTACCAGGCCATCAGCCGGTGAACCGCAAAGCTGTGCCGGAGGTCATGCAGACGCGGGTTCTCCCGCCCGCCGGCCCTGCCATGCACGTCCGCAACGCGTCTCAGGCGATCGAAGGCGGTCTGAACAGTGCTGCTGGAAAGCCGCGTGCCGTCTCGGTTGGCGAGCAGGAACGACGTGGCACTCTCCGCGACCCCCTTGACGGGCCGAACCGAGAGGTGGGCATCCAGTATTCCCGCAAGCTGCGGACCCACGGGAACCAACCTGCTCTTTTGGAACTTCGTATCGCGGATCGTGAGGATCGCCTCCGCCGTATCCACATCAGACAGGGTGAGAGCGGTCGCCTCGCCGAACCGCAGCCCGGCCCCGTAGAGCATCAGCAGCAGGGTCCGGAACGTCGCGGGGTCGAGTTGCCGGGAGCCTTGCAAGGCATTGTCGATGTGATCCGGGTCGAAGAGGCGCTGCAGCTGATCCCGGCTGTAGATATATGGCGGTGCCTGCAATGGTGGGCGCCGCTCGCTTTCAGGAAGCGGCGACGAGAGGGCATAGCCGCGGCTGATCGCGTAGCGCCAGAACCCGGCCAGCGCGTAGTGTTTGTTTTCGCGGTGCCGGGTAACGGGGCCTGTCCCGGCGAGGAAGGCTTGGACCTGCGCGCATGTGACAGCGTCGCATCCGGCGTCGCCATCGGCGTGCTGAAGGAACTGTCGAAGCAGGTTCCGCGCCGTCAAGAACTTTACGCCGTGCGCCTGACGCCATGCCACGTAGTGTTCGATCGCATCCCTCAGCTTCATACGAGACCCTCCAGATCGAGGGCCGCGACCTCCCGTAGGGTCCGGAGGTCGACCTTGGCGTAGATCGCCGTCGAGGTCGGGTCCCTATGGCCGAGGAAGTCTCCGATCACCTTCATCGCCACGCCTTGGTCCAGAAGGTGTGAACCGCCCCGGGTTTACTGGAGAGTAAAATACTCAAAGGATGAGCCCTATGACCAAGCAGAGATTCACCCCCGCC
>NZ_JAOWLB010000048.1 GCF_025751555.1 Ruegeria aquimaris | reverse complement strand
ATGGAGTGTCAGCTTCACTGTTTGAGCGTGCAACGTTTCTTTTGGAACGATGTACATCAGACAGATGACTCTTGGTTGTACTCTTGGCTAGCCGGCCGAGGGTGTCGCTTAACCGTGCTCAAGTAGCCGAATAGGCGGTAGCACAACCAAGGATGTGCAGAGGTTCGACTGTCATGGAATGCCGGTAACGGCATTTTAACTTGAGAGTTTGATCCTGGCTCAGAACGAACGCTGGCGGCAGGCCTAACACATGCAAGTCGAGCGCGCCCTTCGGGGTGAGCGGCGGACGGGTTAGTAACGCGTGGGAACGTACCCTTTGGTAGGGAATAGCCACTGGAAACGGTGAGTAATACCCTATGAGCCCTTCGGGGGAAAGATTTATCGCCAAAGGATCGGCCCGCGTTAGATTAGGTAGTTGGTGGGGTAATGGCCTACCAAGCCTACGATCTATAGCTGGTTTTAGAGGATGATCAGCAACACTGGGACTGAGACACGGCCCAGACTCCTACGGGAGGCAGCAGTGGGGAATCTTGGACAATGGGGGCAACCCTGATCCAGCCATGCCGCGTGAGTGAAGAAGGCCTTAGGGTCGTAAAGCTCTTTCGCCTGTGAAGATAATGACGGTAGCAGGTAAAGAAACCCCGGCTAACTCCGTGCCAGCAGCCGCGGTAATACGGAGGGGGTTAGCGTTGTTCGGAATTACTGGGCGTAAAGCGCGCGTAGGCGGATTGGAAAGTTGGGGGTGAAATCCCAGGGCTCAACCCTGGAACTGCCTCCAAAACTCCCAGTCTTGAGTTCGAGAGAGGTGAGTGGAATTCCGAGTGTAGAGGTGAAATTCGTAGATATTCGGAGGAACACCAGTGGCGAAGGCGGCTCACTGGCTCGATACTGACGCTGAGGTGCGAAAGTGTGGGGAGCAAACAGGATTAGATACCCTGGTAGTCCACACCGTAAACGATGAATGCCAGTCGTCGGGTAGCATGCTGCTCGGTGACACACCTAACGGATTAAGCATTCCGCCTGGGGAGTACGGCCGCAAGGTTAAAACTCAAAGGAATTGACGGGGGCCCGCACAAGCGGTGGAGCATGTGGTTTAATTCGAAGCAACGCGCAGAACCTTACCAACCCTTGACATCCTCGGACCGTCCCAGAGATGGGTCTTTCACTTCGGTGACCGAGTGACAGGTGCTGCATGGCTGTCGTCAGCTCGTGTCGTGAGATGTTCGGTTAAGTCCGGCAACGAGCGCAACCCACACCCTTAGTTGCCAGCATTCAGTTGGGCACTCTAGGGGAACTGCCCGTGATAAGCGGGAGGAAGGTGTGGATGACGTCAAGTCCTCATGGCCCTTACGGGTTGGGCTACACACGTGCTACAATGGTAGTGACAATGGGTTAATCCCAAAAAGCTATCTCAGTTCGGATTGTCGTCTGCAACTCGACGGCATGAAGTCGGAATCGCTAGTAATCGCGTAACAGCATGACGCGGTGAATACGTTCCCGGGCCTTGTACACACCGCCCGTCACACCATGGGAGTTGGGTCTACCCGAAGACGGTGCGCCAACCTTTCGAGGAGGCAGCTGGCCACGGTAGGCTCAGCGACTGGGGTGAAGTCGTAACAAGGTAGCCGTAGGGGAACCTGCGGCTGGATCACCTCCTTTCTAAGGATGATGCTAGCATCACAGGGCTTGCCCTTGATCGTGCATCACTTAGCAGAAGATCAACAAACAAAGTTGGTCAAACTCCGGACCGGACCGTCCTCATATCTCTTCAGACAACCGCGTGAGCGCCTGCTCATGCAACATCGGTTTTGCTTCAGGCAAGCTGGCCCTCTCGGCAGATTTGCTTTGCAGATCGCCTGCCGGGCGACGCCGATTTTGCAAAGCAAAATCAGCTGGGTCGGTAGCTCAGGTGGTTAGAGCGCACGCCTGATAAGCGTGAGGTCGGAGGTTCAAGTCCTCCTCGACCCACCAAGCCTTTTTGCCAGGGGCAAAAAGGCGTTGTCGCGGCAGTTGCTTTTGGTCACAAAAGCAATGAGAGCGACACCGTTCGGCTTCCAAACTTCACTGGGTGCTGCTCCCGGCAGCTTTTGCAAGCAAAAGCGCCTGCCGCACACTGGTTGTGTTTTGCGGAGCAAAACAAAACCGGGGCCTTAGCTCAGCTGGGAGAGCGCCTGATTTGCATTCAGGAGGTCAGGAGTTCGATCCTCCTAGGCTCCACCATCACCCCGGAGGGGTGTGATGCAAAATTCCTCGATTTGACCGCCAAGCACTGTTTGAGTGTTTGGCCGTCCAATCGGACTGTGCTTCTACGGAAGCGTTGACATCGTTTAGAGAGAAATCAATCAACTCTGTTTGATCGCACCGCGTGAGGTGCAGATCTCAGCAGGTTCTGCCGCTTGGCAGAAGGCGTGGATTGGGTCTAGCCGACCCGGTCTGACGTATCCCTGTTGAAACGAACAGAAGTTGTCCAAGTCAAGTACACTAACCCGGTGCGGTCCGCGAGGATACGCACCAATATGTTCAGCCCTGACGGGCTGAGCGGGAAAAGTGGCTTTTGGTTCAGAAGAAGGCCTGGTCGAACCAGCCCGGGCCGTGAAAGTTCAGTCTTTCTTTTTCTGGATCGAATCAAGCGCGAGAAGGGCGTTTGGTGGATGCCTTGGCAGCAAGAGGCGATGAAGGACGTGATACTCTGCGATAAGCTTGGGGGAGCCGAGAATAGGCTTTGATCCCAGGATCTCCGAATGGGGCAACCCACCTGAATGTTCTCTATTGTTAGCTCTGCTAATCAATAGGGTTCATAATCAGGTACTTAAGACCTGAATACATAGGGTTTTAAGAGCAAACCCGGGGAACTGAAACATCTAAGTACCCGGAGGAAAGGAAATCAATTGATACTCCCCTAGTAGTGGCGAGCGAACGGGGACCAGCCGAGCCTTGAGAATGAGAAGAACATGTTGGGAAGCATGGCCATAGCGGGTGACAGCCCCGTATTCGAAGTTCGATGGGACGTATTAAGTAGGGCGGGACACGTGAAATCCTGTCTGAAGATCGGAGGACCACCTTCGAAGGCTAAGTACTCCTTGCTGACCGATAGCGAACCAGTACCGTGAGGGAAAGGTGAAAAGCACCCCGACGAGGGGAGTGAAACAGTACCTGAAACCGAGCGCCTACAAGCAGTGGGAGGGCCCTTGCGGCCTGACCGCGTACCTTTTGTATAATGGGTCATCGACTTGGTCTCACGAGCAAGCTTAAGCCGTTAGGTGTAGGCGCAGCGAAAGCGAGTCTTAATAGGGCGTCGAGTTCGTGGGATCAGACCCGAAACCGAGTGATCTAGGCATGACCAGGATGAAGGTGCGGTAACACGCACTGGAGGTCCGAACCCACACCTGTTGAAAAAGGTCGGGATGAGTTGTGCCTAGGGGTGAAAGGCCAATCAAACTCGGAGATAGCTGGTTCTCCGCGAAATCTATTTAGGTAGAGCGTCATCCGAATACCCCGGGGGGTAGAGCACTGGATGGGTAATGGGGCCCCACAGGCTTACTGATCCTAACCAAACTCCGAATACCCGGGAGTACTAGATGGCAGACACACTGCGGATGCTAACGTCCGTAGTGAAGAGGGAAACAACCCTGACCTCCAGCTAAGGCCCCCAATTCATGGCTAAGTGGGAAAGCAGGTGGGATGTCCAAAACAACCAGGAGGTTGGCTTAGAAGCAGCCATCCTTTAAAGATAGCGTAACAGCTCACTGGTCTAATCAAGACGTCCTGCGGCGAAGATGTAACGGGGCTCAAGCCATGAGCCGAAGCTGAGGATGCCGCAAGGCATGGTAGCGGAGCGTAGTGTGACATAGGTTCTATCCTCTTTAGTGTCCTTCGGGGCACCTTGGAGGATCACGAACCTTTCGATGAAGCGGGCGCGTGAGCGATCCCGTGGAGAGATCACTAGCGAGAATGATGACATGAGTAGCGACAAAGAGTGTGAGAGACACTCTCGCCGAAAGTCCAAGGGTTCCTGCTTAAAGCTAATCTGAGCAGGGTAAGCCGGCCCCTAAGCCGAGGCCGAAAGGCGTAGGCGATGGGAACTAGGTTAATATTCCTAGGCCAGGAGGATGTGACGGATCACGGATGTAGTTCAGCCTTATCGGATTGGTTGGGCTGCTGAGTGGTTCCTGGAAATAGCCCTCCATCAGACCGTACCCTAAACCGACACAGGTGGACTGGTAGAGAATACCAAGGCGCTTGAGAGAACGATGTTGAAGGAACTCGGCAAAATACCTCCGTAAGTTCGCGAGAAGGAGGCCCGGGTTCAAGGCAACTTGGATCCGGGGGCACAAACCAGGGGGTGGCGACTGTTTATTAAAAACACAGGGCTCTGCGAAGTCGCAAGACGACGTATAGGGTCTGACGCCTGCCCGGTGCCTGAAGGTTAAAAGGAGGGGTGCAAGCTCCGAATTGAAGCCCAGGTAAACGGCGGCCGTAACTATAACGGTCCTAAGGTAGCGAAATTCCTTGTCGGGTAAGTTCCGACCTGCACGAATGGCGTAACGACTTCCCCGCTGTCTCCAACATCGACTCAGCGAAATTGAATTGCCTGTCAAGATGCAGGCTTCCCGCGGTTAGACGGAAAGACCCCGTGCACCTTTACTACAGCTTCGCACTGGCATCAGGATTGTGATGTGCAGGATAGGTGGTAGGCTTTGAAGCAGGAACGCCAGTTCCCGTGGAGCCAACCTTGAGATACCACCCTTCGCACTCTTGATGTCTAACCGCGGTCCGTTATCCGGATCCGGGACCCTGCGTGGCGGGTAGTTTGACTGGGGCGGTCGCCTCCTAAAGCGTAACGGAGGCGCGCGAAGGTTGGCTCAGAGCGGTCGGAAATCGCTCGTTGAGTGCAATGGCAGAAGCCAGCCTGACTGCAAGACTGACAAGTCGAGCAGAGACGAAAGTCGGTCATAGTGATCCGGTGGTCCCAAGTGGGAGGGCCATCGCTCAACGGATAAAAGGTACGCCGGGGATAACAGGCTGATACTGCCCAAGAGTCCATATCGACGGCAGTGTTTGGCACCTCGATGTCGGCTCATCTCATCCTGGGGCTGGAGCAGGTCCCAAGGGTACGGCTGTTCGCCGTTTAAAGAGGTACGTGAGCTGGGTTTAGAACGTCGTGAGACAGTTCGGTCCCTATCTGCCGTGGGTGTAGGATACTTGAGAGGAGTTGCCCCTAGTACGAGAGGACCGGGGTGAACGGACCACTGGTGGACCTGTTGTCGTGCCAACGGCAGTGCAGGGTAGCTATGTCCGGACAGGATAACCGCTGAAGGCATCTAAGCGGGAAGCCCCCCTCAAAACAAGGTATCCCTGAGGGCCGTGGAAGACCACCACGTCAATAGGCCGGAGATGTAAGCGCAGCAATGCGTTCAGTTGACCGGTACTAATCGCCCGATAGGCTTGATCCGATCCAGTAACAGAAAGACTGATCATCAAGAACCAAAAGCACCAAACAAGACATGGACAACACCGTGACAATCCAGAACCGGATTGCACATGATTGATAAAACCGAGTGGGGCCACAGTTTGCTGCGCAAACCGTTTACCCCCACCCGTCGCGATCCGCCAAAGGCGGATACGCGACGTGAGTATTTCTTCGGTTTGGTGGTCATAGCGAGCGCAATACACCCGGTCCCTTCCCGAACCCGGAAGTTAAGTGCCTCCGCGCCAATGGTACTCGGGCTCAAGCCCCGGGAGAGTAGGTCACCGCCAAACCTAACAAATACTCAACTTCTCTCTAAACGGTTAAAAAACACTACCAGGCCTCAAGTCGCCGTATAGGCCGTAGGCCCACAAAAGTGTCGCGGGATGGAGCAGCCAGGTAGCTCGTCAGGCTCATAACCTGAAGGTCGCAGGTTCAAATCCTGCTCCCGCAACCA
>NZ_JAOWLB010000047.1 GCF_025751555.1 Ruegeria aquimaris | reverse complement strand
GCTGGTCTCCATCGCAGATACCAGCTTGAATCACGTTCAGCGCTGCCTGTGAATCCCTTTTGTCAACACGGCCTAGGCAGCTGGGGCATTCCACGGCGCAGAATGGCTCGGATGCGCGCCAGCAGCTCGCGCGGGTTGAAGGGCTTGGCAAGATAGTCATCCGCCCCGGTTTCCAACCCGACGATCCGGTCCATGTCCTCGCTGAGGGCGGTGAGCAGAAGAATTGGAATGTCGCCGGATTGCGACAGACGCTTGCACGCGGACAGCCCGTCCTCGCCGGGCATCATCACATCCGAGACCACCAAGTCAGTATTCTCGGATGCCAGCACGGCATCCATTTCCTTTGCATCCTTTGCCATCGTGGCGCGCAGACCGCTCTTTTCAAGATAGCGGCAAACTGCGTTTCGGATTTCGCTATGGTCGTCTACGACCAGGATATGCGGTGTCGAGTTGTGCATTGCCCCAATAAGCGTGTTTTCACCTTCGGATGTCGATTCCCTTGTATCGTTTTGTATCAATCCACGGAAACGGCGCGTGGCTCGATGCTTTCTCCGGATCAGGTTATTGAAAATTCTTAGATAAACTGTTGCCGACGTGTTCCCTCGCTTCTTGCTTCAAGCTATCGCGGCGTACACGGGTATCGAGCTCGACACCGCCAGATCCCGTGCCTGCGGCCGGGATTGCAGCCAGACCCGCCCACAGCACATACCACGCATTGGCATGAACCGCCTTTGGCTTGGTGCGAAGAGTCAAATTTGGTGGCGGTATGATCCCGGCGTCCGGTTCGTCCATTTGCGAAAGGCGCGGTGGAAGTTCGCCGGCGCAGAGAAACCGGTGTCAAAGGCGATTTGTTCAATACTGTCGGTGCCGTTCTGAAGCGCGCGGATCGCGATGTCGCGGCGCAGCGCATCCTTGATATCCTGAAACGATGTGCCTTCCTGTTTCAGGCGCCGGTTCAATGTCCGGGGCGTCAACCCTAAGGCATGTGCCGCCTCGGGAAGCTGACAGGTTTGCCAGGACGCCCCATACAGGAATGCCCGCACTCGCAGGCTGTTGGTATGGGCGCGCGAGCCGGTAAAGATCCAGTCAAGCGGTGCCCGCTCAAGGAAGACGGAGGCCTCTGCCGGGCTGCGGGTAATCGGGCTGGTGAAGCAGTGCGGATTGAAGAGGATGCTGGAGTTCTGGGCATCAAAAATCACGGGACATGGAAACACCACCGCGTAGTCACCAGCAAAATCGGGTCGGGGAAAGGCAAAGTTTACCGCCTTGATCGGCGTTTCCGCACCGCCGAGCCAGGACAACAGCCCGTGCGCCAGTTTTAGCATCAGCAAATGTCCGAAACGTTGCGGGCGCGTTTCACGGTCGTAAGGCACCAACGTCAGTTCCACCTCTTCCGCTTCGTTGCGCAGTTCGAGGCGGAAATCGTCCAGGAGCAGGTTCCAATATGTCGAGAACCGATACAAGGCCGAGGTGAGACTGCTCGCCTCGCGTTGCACGGTTACGAGATGTTGCAGCGCGCGGCGCCGGATCGGGCGGCTCCACAACCCCATCATCTCGTCACCTGTTTCCGGCGCAGCAAGCTGGTACAGTCGGGCGATCTCATTGAGCGTGACGCGCTGATTGGGCGCCATGGGGCCCGTTTGCAGGCCCGACCGTTGCAGGAGCGAGGCCATCGCCTCGGGCGTGCATCGCAATTTCAGCGCATCCAGCCAATCCTGGATGAAGCCTGCTGAGACGGTTGTCAGGGAGATTGGATCAAGACTGGTCACGCAAACCTCATTTGGCGTAATCGGATATTACATTGGCAAATAATGAGCTTATCGGCAAGGATCATGGTAGGTAGATGACGTAAAGCCATAGCGCCGAGAGAGAATTACGCATGTCCTATCAGCCGCCCGTAAAAGATTTGATGTTTTGTATCGAACACCTTTCCCACTGGGAAAACGTATCCGCACTCGCGGTCTATGAAGACCATGACCTGACGGATATCGGGGCCGCACTCGAAGGTTTTGCCCAGTTTTGCGCCGAACAGATCGCGCCCTTGTCTCAACTCGGCGACACGCTGGGCGCCCGGTATGACAACGGTCGCGTGACGATGCCCGAAGCCGACGCGCAGGCCTATGCCCAGTTTGTCGAGATGGGATGGCAGGCGATGACCCATCCGGTGGAATACGGCGGGTTTGGGTTGCCCCGCGTCGTTGGCGCGGCAGCGGTCGAGGTTTTGAATGCCGCCGACATGAGCTTTGGTCTCTGCCCGCTCTTGACCGACGGCGCGATCGAGGCGTTGCTGCTGACCGGATCGGACAAGCAGAAAGCCACCTATCTGGAGCCTCTGGTGGCCGGACGCTGGTCGGGCACGATGAACCTGACCGAACCGCAGGCAGGCAGCGATCTGGGCCGGGTGGGCACCAAGGCAACTCAGCGTGCGGATGGCACCTATGGCGTGTCGGGGACAAAGATCTTCATCACCTATGGCGCCCACGACCTGACCGAGAACATCATCCACCTCGTGCTCGCCCGCACGCCGGAGGCCCCCGCCGGACCCAAAGGGTTGAGCCTGTTCATCGTGCCGCAAAAGTTGGTCGAACCCGATGGCACCTTGGGCGCTGAGAACGCCGTGCATTGCGTGAGCATCGAACACAAGTTGGGCGTGCGGGCCAGTCCGACCGCGGTGCTGGAATATGACAATGCCACCGGCTTCCTGATCGGCGAGGAAAATCGCGGGCTGGAATACATGTTCATCATGATGAACGCCGCGCGATTCTCGGTGGGTGTGCAAGGCATCGCCATATCCGAACGGGCCTATCAACGTGCCTTGGCCTATGCTCGCGAGCGGGTGCAAAGCCGCCCGGTGAACGGTCAGGCACGGGATGCCGTCGCCATCATCGAACACCCGGATGTGCGCCGCATGCTCATGCGCATGCGCTGCCTGACCGAGGGCGGCCGGGCCATGGCAGCGGCAACCGCCGGACTGTTGGATATTGCGCATCACCGGGACGATCCCGAGGCGGCTGCGATGGCCGAGTTCATGGTGCCGCTGGTCAAGGGTTTCTGTTCGGAACGGGCGGTCGAGGTCGCATCCTTGGGTGTTCAGATCCACGGCGGCATGGGTTTCATCGAGGAAACCGGAGCCGCCCAGCATTATCGCGACGCCCGTATTCTGCCGATATACGAAGGCACCACAGCCATTCAGGCCAACGACCTTCTGGGGCGCAAGGTGATGCGGGACGGCGGCGAAACCGCCCGCCGCTTCGCCGCCCGGATTGCCGAGACCGAAACAAGGTTGGCGCAGGGCTCCGCCGATGCGCAAGCAATCGGCCAAAGCCTCGCCCAGGCGCGTGGAGCTTTCGAAGCTGCGCTGGACTGGCTGCTTGAAACCAGCCGCAAGGATATCGATGCGGCCTTTGCCGGCTCGGTCCCTTTTCTCATGCTGGCTGGGACCCTGGCGGCGGGCTGGAAACTGGCCAAGGGCGCTCTGGCGGCGCAGACCGCCCTGGATGCAGGTCAGGATGTACAGTTCATGACCCGGAAAATCTCCACTGCCCTGTTTTTCGCCCAACACATCCTGCCCGATTGCTCTGCTGAACATGCACGTATCCTGCATGGCGCCCGCAGCTTGCTTGACGCGGATTTCCCTGACTGACACTCCGAAAGGACCAGACCCATGAATGACGTCGTGAACCCCGACACCTACGAGAGCCTCGCGATTTCGCCACGTGAGAACGGCCTCTATGTCGTGAGCCTGAACCGCCCGTCCAAGCGCAACGCGCTGAACGTGGCCACTATCGAAGAGTTGATCCGCTTCTTCAGCGGCGCGCGCATGGCGGGCGTCAAGGCGGTGGTGCTGGCGGGCGAAGGCGACCATTTTTGCGCCGGACTCGATCTTGTTGAACATTGGAAGGCCGACCGCAGCCCGGATGACTTCATGCATGTCTGTCTGCGCTGGCACGAGGCGTTCAACAAGATGGAGTATGGCGGCGTACCAATCATCGCCGCGCTAAAAGGCGCCGTGGTCGGCGGCGGACTTGAATTGGCCAGCGCCGCTCATGTCCGGGTGATCGACCCGGGCACCTACTTTGCCCTGCCCGAGGGCCAGCGCGGCATCTTCACCGGTGGGGGTGCCACGATCCGCGTGTCCGACATGATCGGCAAGTACCGCATGATCGACATGATACTGACGGGCCGCGTCTATCAGGGGCAAGAGGCCGTTGATTTGGGCCTCGCGCAGTACATCACCGAAGCGGGCGGCAGCTTTGACAAGGCAATGGAGATCGCCGCCAAGGTGGCCCAGAACCTACCCCTGACGAACTTTGCCATCTGTTCGGCCGTGAGCCACATGAACAACATGTCGGGCATGGATGCGGCCTATGCCGAAGCGTTTGTCGGCGGCATCGTCAACACCCAGCCGGACGCGCGTGCCCGGCTGGAGGCCTTCGCCAACAAGACCGCCGCCCGCGTGCGACCCAACAGCTAAGACAGGCGGAACCGGGATGCGCCAACAGTTCGAAGCCCTTGGGAAAACACCGGCAAATCATGTACCGCTGTCGCCATTGTCCTTTCTGCGCCGGGCCGAGTCTCTGCACGGCCCGCGCACGGCAGTGATCTATGGCGACATCCGGCGCAGCTGGACCGAGACCGCCCGGCGCATTCGCGCCGTGGCGGGTGGGCTTGTCGGGCTTGGTGTCCAAAGGGGCGACACAGTCTCGGTGCTCTGCCCCAACATCCCCGAGCTTTTCGAACTGCACTTTGCCCTGCCGATGACCGGCGGGGTAATCAACACACTCAACACCCGGCTGGAGCCGGAGACCATCGCCTATATCCTGGATCACGCAGATACAAAGCTGGTGATTGTGGACCGCGAGTTGTCACCGCTTCTTTCAAGGGCATTCGAGCTTTTGGGCCGAACTCTGCCGGTAGTCGAAATTGTCGATCCATGTACAGCCGCCAAAGGCGCGCTGAATGGCATCGACTACGATGACCTGACCCGCGCCGCGCCCCTCCCTGTCGCCCTGCCCGATGACGAATGGGATGCCATTGCGCTGAACTATACGTCGGGCACCTCCGGGCGGCCCAAAGGGGTCGTCTATCATCATCGAGGGGCGTATTTGATGGCGCATGGGACCGGGACCGCGTGGCAGGTGCCGCCCTATCCGGTCTACCTGTCGGTGGTCCCCATGTTTCACTGCAACGGCTGGGGGCACCCCTGGCTGATGGCTATGCTTGGGGCGACCGTTGTCTTCACCCGCATTCCATCTGCAGACCGAATCCTTGACGCGATCCGCAGCCATGGTGTGACCCATTTTGGCGCCGCGCCCATCGTGTTGCAGATGCTGGCCGACGCAGATAACGACGCCGTGCCCTTTGACCCGGCAATCCGCGTGCTGACAGCCGGGGCACCGCCGCCGCCCTCGGTATTGGAAAAGACCCGTGCGATGGGATTGGACGTCATGCAGGTCTATGGCCTGACGGAGACCTACGGCCATATCTCACAATGCCTCTGGCAGGAGGAGTGGAACGATCTCTCGCCTGCGCAACAGGCCGAGATGCAGGCCCAACAGGGTGTAGCCTTTCCCATGGTGGAAGAGGTCGCTGTGATCGACCGTTCCAGTGGCGCGCATGTGCCGCGCGATGGTGTCACACAGGGTGAGATCGCCATACGCGGGAACACCGTTATGGCCGGTTACTACAAAGATGCCGAGGCCACGACGAAAGCTTTCAAAGACGGCTGGTTCTGGTCAGGAGATGGTGCGGTTTTACACGAAAACGGTTATGCCCAAATCCGTGATCGCCTGAAAGACGTGATCATTTCGGGCGGCGAAAACATCTCTTCTGTCGAAGTCGAAGCCGTGCTTTACCGTCATCCCGCGGTTCAGGCCGCTGCCGTCGTCGCGATGCCGCATGAGAAGTGGGGCGAGGTGCCTTGCGCCTTTGTCGAGTTGCGCGCGGGTTCAAAAGCGACGCCGGACGAGATCATCGCGTTCTGCCGTACCAACCTGGCCGGGTTCAAGGCCCCTAAGGCCGTCATATTCGACATCCTGCCCAAGACCTCGACTGGCAAGATCCAGAAGTTCCAGCTTCGTGAGCGCGCAAAGTCCGGGATCCATTGATTTGTCGTCCCTGTTTCGCGCTCACGATCCGGTTCGATGCACTCCTTGGCTGGGTCGATCCGGGTGGTGGAGCGTTTCCAAGTCCCCTGCCCCAGACCTGATCTAGAAAACGGAAAGGACCCGAACATGACCGCAGCACCCATCAGCCGTTTTCCGATACCGAAGCTCGATGAGCTTCCCGATGATATCCGCTTAGTAATAACAGACGTGCAGGACAAGCTCGGCTTTGTGCCGAATGTCTTTCTGACACTGGCCCGCCGTCCCGATGAACTGCGCGCGTTCATGGCCTATCACGACGCCTTGATGGAAAAAGACAGCGGGCTGTCGAAGGCGGAGCGGGAAATGATCGTCGTTGCAACATCCAATGACAACGGGTGTCAGTATTGCGTCGTCGCACATGGCGCGATCCTGCGCATTCGCGCGAAAAACACGTTGATTGCCGACCAGGTCGCCACGAATTACCGCAAGGCCGACATCACCGAACGACAAAAGGCGATGCTGGATTTCGCGATGAAAGTCTCCAATGATGCCCGGTCCATTTGCGACGAGGATTTCGATATCCTGCATCGTCACGGATTTAGCGACGAGGATATCTGGGATATCGCTGGTGTGACCGCGTTATTCGGCCTGTCCAACCGCATGGCCAATTTCACATCCATGCGTCCCAATGATGAATTCTTCATGATGGGGCGAAAGTAACTGAACCTGCGTCACGCCCGGAGACTTTGTACCTGAAGGCATCGCCCCGGCCGATAGCAGCGGGACGATTGTCTGCTTCATGGTGGTTTAGGGTCTGGCCGCATTGAGTTTCAAAGCCGGTAGATGACAACCGCAGCAAGTGCGATTGCTGACAAGAAGGCCTTGGGGCAACGGTCGTACCGGGTCGCCACGCGCCTCCAATCCTTGAGCCTGCCGAGCATGATCTCGATCCGGTTGCGCCGTTTGTCCGGCGCTTGGCGTACTTGACGGTTTTCTTCCGCTGCTTCCAACGGTTGTAGAGTGTCTTGTCCGGGCCATAGGCTGTCGGGGCAACGTGCCAACGTAAGTCATTACGAATAAAGAAGATAATCCCATTCAACACACGTCGATCATCAACGCGTGGCTGACCATGGGCCTTGGGATAACAGGGCTCAAGACGCGCCATCTGTGCGGCGCTCAACCAGAAAAGATCAGACATGTTCACCGCTCGATTTTCGAGCCGAGAAGCATGGCGCCAAGCGGAAATCAATGGCTCCAGACCCCAGGCAACCACCCTTCCCGCCTCAAGCCACTGGGTCGCATTGAACCGCCCCGGGTTTACTGGAGAGTAAAATACTCAAAGGATGAGCCCTATGACCAAGCAGAGATTCACCCCCGCC
>NZ_JAOWLB010000046.1 GCF_025751555.1 Ruegeria aquimaris | reverse complement strand
CCCGCGCCAAGCCCGATTGCCATCGTGGTTGCGATCAATGTCCTTTTCATGATCAGCCCTCCTTTTTCTCGTCGTTGTCGTCATGGGCAAACGCCTTGCGCGCGCCTTCCCACATGCCGACGGCCGCGCCCTTGGCGACGCTGACCATCCGCGCGCCCAACTCGCTTGCCTCATCGGCGACGACATGGGCGGCCTTTCCGCCGGCATGCAGCGTGTCGCTGCCCAGCTCTTTCAACCGGTCGCCCGCAGCGCTTGCCGCCTTGGCGGCCAGTTCGCGCAGGCTTGACCCGGCCTTGCGGGCATCTTCGGCAACCTCGTCGAGAATGGCTCTTGCCACCTTGCCCGACCGGTCGGCGACCCGGCGGAGAGCCTCGACGAACAGGTCGCCAACCGAATCCAGATCCTTGGCCAGCTGTTTCAGCTCGCTCGCCGTGTATTCGCCGGCCTCCTTGCGGGTCCTGGAAACGGTTTCACGGGTTTGCTCGATCACAATTCCTAGTCCTTCGCGCACACCCTCGGCTGCGGCCTGCGCGGTCTCAGAGACATACGCGCCCGACTCTTCAGCCGCTTCGACCGCAGCCGACAACACGGCCTCAGAGACATTGCGGGCGCGCTCGGCAGTGAATTTCGCCTCACCTAGGGCTTTGGCCGTCGCATCGCGGGTGATCCTGCGCACGTTTTCATCGACCTTCTCGCCGTTTTCGATGGCCGTCTTCACCGCGTCCCTGACCGCATCGCGGGTCACGCCCAGAAGCTCTGTCATCTCCAGCTTGGCATCGGCGACCGCATCGGTGATTTCCTCGCGGATGTTGCCGGTAAACTCCTGCGCGGCCTCCTTGGCCCCTTCCAGGCTTTCGCGAAGGCTAGCGGCGAGCTTCTCTTCCTCACTCACGATCCGTTCTTTCGCTCCGGCAACGTCCTTTTCGGCGGCCGAAATAAGCTGGGCCGGGGCATGGCGGACACCTTCGACCGTTCCCGCAACCGCAGCCGACACGGTGTCGCGGGTTGCGCCACCGGCCTCTTCAAGCGCCTTCACGGCGGAGGAGACGGCCTCGTTTGACAGTTTGCGCGCTTGCGTGGCGCCGCCTTTCAGGTCTGCTGCTGCCTCGGCAACCGCATCCCGCAGGATGGCATGGGTTTTCTCTGCCGTCAGAGCGCCGTTTTTCTTGGCCTCCTTCACCGAGTCCGTGATCTGTTTTCTCACTTGGGTAAACATGGGTTTTCTCCGTTTTCAGGTTGGCGCGCCAACCGACCCTTTTGTCGGCCAGCACTCATCCAGACGGGATATTACCGGTCGGGGCGCAGCCAAGATGCAACCCAGGTATCAGGACATGCGTTTTTTCGTGAAAACCACCTTTCAGGCAATTCCTCGCCGAAGGCGCGCAGCCAAAAACGTCTCAGATGTCGAGCTTTTTCTGAGCCTTGGCGATGAGTTCGTTCAGATCGTCGATCGCCCATTTCCCCCGTCCGGTCGAGAGAATGCCTTCCTGCTTCCATTTCGACATCTGGCGCCCGACAACCACCCGCACCGAACCGATCATGGATGCCAAGGTTTCCTGCGACAGATCGTTGATCAGGCGCAGCCCATGGACCGGTGCGTTGCTGGTGATGTGGCGCAGGATCAGGCGCGCCAGCCGGGCTTCGGTATCATATAGCGCCAGGTCCTCGGCCTGATCGGCAAGGCGGTGCATCTGTTCTCCCAAATAGGGTAGGAACGTCCGGTTGATCTCGGGGTTTTGTAATATCCACTGCCTGACCTGGGACTGGCTTGCGGTCAGGATTTCCATGTCATCCAGCGCCGTCACGATGACATCGCGGGGCTGGCGATCCAGCAGGCTGATCAAATCAAACGCGTCGCCGGGCCCCAGAAGGTCAAGGATATGCTCGCGCCCGGTTTCCGGGTGATAAACAGAAACCTTGGCCCGACCGCTGACCACCGCAGAAAACCTCTGATCCGCGTCGGGCAGGCTCACATTCGTGTCGCGCCGGAGTGCGGTGTCATAAGAGAACATCCCCAGGATGTCGGCCTGAACGTCGCTGCCCAGTCCGGCAAAAAACGGCGATTGGCGCAGCGCCGCAAGGCAGTGATCGAATTTCGGATCGGTCGGTTTCATTGAAAATCCTCGCTCTTTGCGTAATCACGCTGGAGACTTGTTTTTCAGCTTGCCCTTGACGGGCGTGAAATGACAGTCTAGCTAACCTAACGAACGTTCAGTAAGGTTTCAACGCATGCAACGCCAAACCAGAAAAAAATCGCCGCCGCCGGACAAAAGGGGCGAGATTTTGCAGGCCGCGGCGGCCCTGTTTGCCGAGCACGGATTTGCCGCCGTGTCCATTCGCGATCTGGCGCGAGCAGTGAACACGACACCGGCGGCGCTGTATCACTATTTCAGTGACAAGGACGCGATATACCGTGCCACGCTCGAGTTTGTCTTCTCGGACAAGGCAAAGGCGACCAGTGACCTGGCAAAGGGGCAGGAGGCCCCTGAAATCATGCTGGAACGGCTGATCACCTGGCTCATCGGTCAGTTCCTAGACAACCCGGTCATGACAAGCCTCTTGCAGCGCGAGCTTCTGACCGGCGACAGGGAGCGGATCAGTTTTTTGACCAAAGAGGTTGTCGCCGCGCCGTTTCGGGAAATTGAGAGCCTCATGCGGCGGTTGGCGCCGAATCACGAAGACACCCTGTCAGCGGTGTCGGTCCTGTCGCTGGTTCTGGGGTATGTCGAACTGACCCCTGTTCTCGAAGGAATAACCGGCCAGCCTGTCACGCGCGAGCGGGATATGGCGTTTGCCAATCACGCAAGCCACCTGGTGCTGCACGGGTTGTCGCCGCGGCCAGACGCAAGGGAAGCCCACTGATGTTCAACGCGCTTTTTCGTACTGCCCTGGTTGGGGTCTGCCTGTTTGCCCTGGTTGGCTGCAAGGAAGATCCCGAAGGGCATCACGCGCCGGAAGCCCGCAGTCTGGACCTTCCGGTAACCCGCGTCGAGATTGCCGCGGCAGACCGGCTCTACAGCACGCCCGGCAGTGCAATCTCGCAAGAGCGTATCGAGGTTTCGTCGCGCACGACCGGGTATCTTCAGCGTATAACGGTCCACGAGGGCGACGTGATTTCAAAGGGGGATATCCTGATTGAAATCGACCCGACCGATATCGAAGGCGCCATCAACCGGGCGCAGGCGGCGCTCAGTTCCGCCGAAACTGCCTTAAGCGATGCGGAACAGGACGTTGTCAGGCTCGAAAACCTGCTGGAGCGGGGCGCGGTGTCGAATGAAAACCTGCGCAAGGCGACGGTTGCCCGCGATGTGTCGCGCGCAAGGCTGGCCGAGGCGCAAGCGGCGCTGGATACCGCCCTGGCGGGGCGCAGATACACCACAATCATCAGCCCGATCGATGGTATCGTGGTCGCCCGGCAGAAACAGGTCGGCGATCTGGCGACCCCCGGCTTTCCGATCCTGACCATCGAATCGCGCACGCGGCTGCTGTTCAGAACGTCCGTCTCGGAAAGCCATATCGGTGTCGTGCGCGTCGGCGACCCTGTGAAGGTGGCAATTGATGCGCTCGGCAAGGAGGATGTCACCGGAGAGATCCTGCGGATCATTCCATCCGGTGACCCGGTGACCCGGCGTTATGATGTCGAGATTGCCTTGCCGTCTGGGCTGGATGTCTTTCCCGGCATGTTCGGGCGGGCGCATTTCGTCATCGGGTCGGACCGGGTGGTGACGATCCCGGCGCGCGCCCTTACTGAACGAGGGGGGCTGCCCGGAGCATTTATTGTCGGCGATAATGGTGCGGTGCATTTCAGGTGGCTGCGTACCGGGCGCGAACTGTCTGATGCCATCGAGGTCAACGCCGGACTTAACGGCGGCGAAACCATCGTTGCGCAAGATGATGACCGTCTGCGCGGCGGAGACCGGATAGAAACCACCGCAGGGGCCACGCCCGATGAGTGAGCCGAAACGCAACATTGCCTGGCGATTGTCGGAAATATTCGTCACCTCCCGATTGACGATCCTGACGATCCTGGCCCTCACATTTTTTGGTTCAATCGCGATCTATCTTACTCCGCGCGAGGAAAACCCGCAGATCATCGTGCCAGCCGCACATATCAGCGTGCAATTCCCCGGAGCCTCGGCCCTTGAGGTCGAACGGCTGATCGTGACACCTCTCGAGGCGATCGTCAGCGAGATCGTTGGCGTCGATCATACCAACGCCTTGGCGATGAATTCGGTTGGCATTGTCGGGGTATCGTTCAAGGCAGGCGAGAATAAGGAAGACAGTTTTGTCAAGCTCTACAACCGGATATCGGGCAATCTCGACAAGATGCCGTCCGGCTCCAGCGCCCCGTTGATCAAGGCGCTGGATGTGGACGACATGCCGGTTGTCACCGTCACGCTGGCTTCGGACACGTATGACGATTTTGCGCTCAAACAGATGGCTGAGCACATGGCCGAGCGGTTGCACAGCCTGCCATCGGTGTCGGTTGTTACCGTCAAGGGCGGGCAGGATCGTGAAATCCGCATCAATCTCGACCCTGACAGGCTGGCCGCCTTCGGTGTGCCGTTGACCCGTGTGCGCGACACCCTGGCCGGAAACAACCTGTCCGTTCCTGCGGGTGACACGGTGCAAGAGGGGAGCACCCGCTCGGTGTTTCTCGACGGGTTCTTCAAGGATGCCGATGCCGTTCGAAACCTGGTTGTCGGGCAAAACGGTGGCAGGCCGATCTATCTTGGCGACGTTTCAGACATTGTCGATGGGCCGCCGAAGGAGCGCGAAAGGATCAGCCGGTTCAGTTTTGGTGCCGGCGATGCGCGCAATGCTGAATTCGGGAATCTCGACATGGCCGCGGTGACCTTGGGCGTCGCCAAGAAGAAGGGCACCAACGCGGTTTTCATGGCCGACGACACGATCGAACGTATCAGGCGCATGCAAGACGAGTTTCTGCCGCGTGACGTACATGTCGTGGTGACCCGAAACGACGGCGAAAAGGCCGATGACGCGGTCAACCTACTAATCGAACACTTCTTCATCGCGGTCTCTACCGTCTTTCTTGTTCTGATCCTGTTTCTGGGCTGGAAGGAGGCGCTCATCGTCACCATGACCGTGCCGCTGGTGCTGTTCGTGACGATTGGCGCGGATTTCATCCACGGCATCACCATCAACCGGGTGAGCCTGTTCGCACTGATCCTGTCGCTGGGCCTGCTAGTCGATGACGCGATTGTCGTGATCGAAAACATCCACCGCCGATATTACAATGGCGGCGGCGAGAAGAAAGACATCACCATCCGCGCCTGCGCCGAGGTCGGCGGCGCGGCCAACCTTGCCACCGCCACGGTGATAGTGGTGTTCCTGTCGTTGATGCTGGTCGGGGGAATGCCGGGGCAGTATTTCTACCCCGTCGCCTTCAACGTGCCGGTCGCCATGGCGGCCTCGCTGTTTCTGGCCTATACGGTGACGCCTTGGGCCGCCTATCGCTGGGTTGGAATGGGGCACCGGGAAGAAGAGGCCGAGGCCCGGCCCGGGCGACTGGAGCGTGCCTATCGCTGGCTCATGGAACTGTCGATGAACCGTCGTGCCGTTCGCTGGGCCATATACGGCGTGACGCTTGCGACGCTGTCGCTGACGGTGCTTCAGCCAGCATGGCAATTCGTGCGGCCTGAAGGCGTAGCCGGACCGAAGCCCTCGTTTGGTGTCTCCACGGGCTTTTTGCCAAAGGACAACAAGAACACATTCAACGTATCCTTGCAGACACCGGAAACGACACCGGTCGAGATGACCGACCGATTGGTGCGGGAGGTCAATGCGATCCTGGTAAAAAATCCGCTGATCACCAATACGCAAAGCTGGGTCGGCCAGTCAGGTGTGATCGACTTCAACGCATTGTTGCGCGGCAGCGGTGACAGGGTGGGCGCCAATATCGGTGAGATCCGCGTCAACCTGATCGACAAGCACGCGCGCGAGACGTCCTCGATCGAGCTTGTGCGCGAATTGCGGCCCGCGGTGGAGGCCATCGCCGCTAGATACCCCGGTACATACGTGCAGATGGTCGAGGATCCACCTGGCCCGGCGATGCGGGCCACGGTGCTGGCCGAGATCTACGGCAAGGATCTGGATGTTCTGCGCGAGTTGTCCGGACGGGCGGAAGAGATATTCGCCGCAACATTTGACATGGTCGATATCACCACCAGTGAGCCTCTTGACGTTGTCGAATACAAGATCGTCGTCGATCAGGAAAAAGCCGCGCTGTCGGGTGTCAGTAATGCCCAGATCGCTGCCATTCTCCGGCCCTTATACGCGGGTGAAGTCATCGGAAGGATCCATTCCGACAATTCCAGGCATGTCGTCCCAATCCGGGTGAGAGTACCTTACAGCCAGCAGCCCGATCCGAACCACCTGGAAAACATCATTGTCGAGAATGCCGCCGGCCAGGGGATACCGCTGTCGGAACTCGTGCAGGTGGTTTCGGGGCTACGCGACCGGCCGATCCTGCACAAGGACAACGAGCGTGTGACTTTCGTCGGCGGCGAGCTTGCGCAGACATCGCAAATCTACGCCATCGCCGATCTGGACAGCAAGTTCGACGGTATGGAGATCGGCAACGGGCTTCGACTGGAAACCGGCAACATTTCGCTGGCCACCGCCGCGCCGGACACAATCGGTAAGTACCAGTTGCTATGGAACGGCGAAATCCGGCTGATGCTGGACACCTACCGCGACATGGGCATGGTTATGGGTCTGGCGCTGGTGTTCGTCTTCCTGCTCCTGGTGGGTTATTATCAGTCCTTCAAGATCCCGCTTGTGTCGATGGCCTCTGTTCCTTTGGGGATGATCGGCGTGTTCCCCGGCCACTGGATCATGGGCGCGGATTTCTCAGCAACGTCCATGGTTGGCATCATCGCGCTGGCCGGAGTCGCGATCCGCAGTTCTCTTTTGATCATCGACTTCATCCGCGACAACCAGAGCCAGGGAATGGCGCTGCAGGAGGCAGCCTATCAAGCGGGTATTGTCCGGGCGCGTCCGATCCTTCTGACCACGCTTGCCGTCGTTCTGGGTTCGGCCATCATGCTGACTGATCCGGTGTTCGGCGGACTTGCAATCAGCCTGATATTCGGTACGGGCGTGTCGTCGGCACTCACAATCATCGTCGTGCCGGTGCTTTATTACCGTGCAAACAGAGGGGCGGAGGCATGACGCTGCCAAACGATCCGGCACCGGGGCGGTGGCACTCACCATAGGATCCTCGATCGTGACGGCAGCCTCGGGGTAGACTTTCCGCTCGGGCTTGCCGCATTCGCAATGCTCGGTTTTTTCGGAGGGGTGATCGGCGGCTTCATCCTGTTATGGTCGATCTGGCGAAACGGGCGAAAGTAGGGGGAGAAAAATGCGGATTGGGCTGGCTCTTGGAAGCGGGGGCGCGCGCGGATGGTGCCATATCGGCGTTTTGCGGGCGCTGGAAGAAGCGGGGC
>NZ_JAOWLB010000045.1 GCF_025751555.1 Ruegeria aquimaris | reverse complement strand
AGCTGGTCTCCATCGCAGATACCAGCTTGAATCACGTTCAGCGCTGCCTGTGAATCCCTTTTGTCAACACGGCCTAGATAGATGTCTTTTCCGGTTTTCGACGACAGGATACGATGCCTGACCTTCGGCTGCTCGATCTCGCTATCGGAGTGAAAGGAGTCGCCTTGTTGCGCGAACAGGTATCTGGGGGCTTCCTTCTCGGCATAGATCTGGCGCGCATCTACATAGCGCGGCACGCTCGGGCAATGGTCACGCAGCAGGCTGTGCGGTGTCCAGTGGTGGCGTTGCAGGAGGCCGACCATCTGTTCTCGGCGGAGGATCGCGTCCTGCACCGAGGTTGTGTTCTTCGGGTAGAAGTCGATCGCGACCTCGATCATGTGGACCTGGATGCTTCCGGTCGTCCCGAAATCGCGCTCGATAGCCTGCAGGATCACCGTCAGAAGCTCGGCGTTCGGGTCCTGGATCAGGATTGCGAAATGCTGTCCGGACTTCTTATGCAGATCAGCGACAGGAAGAGTTGCGCCCCATGTGTCACGCGGCGTCACCATGGTCAGATCGCGAACGAAGGTCTTGGCTGCGGTCGCTCTGGAAATTTTGTCATGGAGGGCGGTGACTGAGGTTGTGGCGACCGTATCGACAAATATCGCGATACGATCGACCAGCGCGTCTACCTTGTAGGCGCCACGAATGATCACATCCGGCTTCAGGACGATCTTGTCGCTTCGGTCAGTGCGCTGTCTGCCGCTTGCTACCGTGGATGCAGACGAGGTGACAAGATACGGCAGTATGGGATTTGCAACTGCGCTGGCGCCTAGGCCGCGATACTCAGCTTCCCGGTCGCTCGAAGAATAGCGCAGCTCGATCTGGAATGGCGCGAGGACGGCTGGCGTGTGAGGGACTGGTGCCGCCGTGCGGGTTTTCTGCGATACCCCGGGTGTGCTCGCCTTTGAGATCGCCTTGAGAACCTTCGCAATCTCCGGCGATTTCCTGATCTCCTTGCCGGAAACAGTGAACTTTCCCGACCGCAGGTAGGCAAGATAGGCTGGGAGTATCCGGCGCATAGACCTCAGCCGTGCATCGAAGGCGGTGGGTTTGACCACTTGATCGAACAGCCGGGACCATCTGGTCGCCAGATCGTGTTTCGTGATCTCTCCTTTGCGATGCTGCCTCGCTCCGGTTTCGATCTCTTCCGTTCGAAGGGCAGGTCGGATCCGCAATTCATGGATCGCTGTCGCGACGCATTGCAGGATCAATCGCGGGTCGGCTTGCTTGCCTCCTTGGGATTTCATGCCAGGGCATCCGTCCAATAGAAGCCATCGGCCGAATGCAACCAGTTCGGCGTGTCTGTGCAGCTCCCCGGTATCGGAAATCGCAGAAATGAGGTCCGCCGGCGGGGTTTTCCCGGGGCTCTGGTGCCGACTGGCTACGTGAGTGTTGAGACGAAGAACGAAGCTTTCGTCCGATGTGGCATCCGAGAGAGCGCCGGATTCGAAAAGATCCGATAGCTGCACGAGGCGCTGCGTGCGGGGCTCGCGGATGGCTGTATCGACAACGGATACAAGGGCGGACATGGGAAGTTGGTTCCGATCTCGGTTTTGGTTGAACTAAAGCGCCACATGTCGCGACTCAGAAGTCACGAGCAGTGTTCTTTCTTTTCAGCTTGCGATTGAAAGTAAATCTCTTTCTTGATGGTGTTGAATGGTTTGATGCCTTTGATAAACCGACGGGAATGACGACATGCGCGCGTTTGAGTTCGACACATCCATCTTGAACGAGTATGCAAGCTTCTCGCGGTCATTCACTACGATACGCGCCGAAGATCTCGCACGCGAGATCGATCGGCACTACGAAGACGGACACTTCTGGCCCGCTCCCCTTCTGTCACTCAACCCAGCCTATGAACGTGGCCCTTCGGTCGCCCAGCTGGCCAGCGATGGCGTTCTGACACCCGAAACCGCTGCCGTGTTCCGAAGCAATGGTGCGCCGCTTCGCCTTCACCGCCATCAGGGAGAGGCGGTCGCCAAGGCGTTGGCCGGACAGAGCTTCGTGGTCACGACGGGCACCGGCTCGGGCAAGTCGCTTTGTTTCTTCATTCCGATCGTCGATCAGATCTTGAAAGCACGAAGTGCTGGCGAGCCGCCACGCACACGCGCGATCATCGTCTATCCGATGAACGCACTCGCCAACAGCCAGCTTGGCGAAGTCGAGAAGTATGTCGGTCAGTCGGATCTTCCGGAATCGATGCGGCCGACCGTCGCCCGTTACACCGGACAGGAATCGGATGCAGAGCGAAAATCGGTCGCGGCAAATCCACCAGACATCCTGTTGACCAATTACATGATGCTTGAACTCCTGCTCACACGCCAAGACGCCACTGATGCTCGGGTGATCGAGAACTGCCGTGGGCTCGAATTCATCGTTCTTGATGAGTTGCACACATATCGCGGACGCCAGGGGGCGGATGTCTCGATCCTGGTCAGGCGGCTCAAGGACAGGTGCCGAAATGGTTCCGATCCAATTTGCATCGGCACATCTGCGACCATGGCCAGCGAGGACGTTGCGGCCCAGCCGCGTGAAGCTGTTGCACGTGTAGCCTCCCGAATCTTCGGCACAAAAATCTCTGCGGACTCGGTCATCACCGAGAGCCTGCGCCGTGCGACTCGCGACGATCTGGGTATCGACTGGGCGCGCAAACAACTGGCAGAGACTTTATCCCAAGAGATTCCGGATCACCTGCCGGATTCTGATTTGCGCGAACACCCACTGGCCGTTTGGGCAGAGCTTGTTCTTGGTCTCGATGAGGCGAAAGCGCGTGCGCGTCGGACGCCCACTCCACTCGACGGCGCGATTTCGCAACTAGCGGCTGACAGTGGCGTTGCAAAGGACTTGGCGGCTAGTCGGCTCGCAGATTTCCTTGCCCGAACAGCGCTTCCGGAAAAGGATCGAGGAGGCAGCGGTGAGGATGCGTTCATGGCATTCAAGCTGCACCGGTTCATTTCCGGCGCGGGCGATGTTCTGACTACTCTCAAGGCACGGCCAAGAAACGTCTTGCTCGAGGGGCAGCGGCGAGACCCAAGCGATCCGGAAGCTCGACTTTATCCGACACGGTTCTGCCGCGCCTGCGGACAGGAATACCATGTCGTGTCCCTGCGTGACGAAGCACGAGGTAGCGTCGCACTTCCCCGGGACATCGACGACACGCCGTCCTCATCGCGAATCGAAGAAGATGAACCCGGCTACCTTACTCCCTATGAACCGGACGGCGACGAATTCCGGTTTTATGGGGACATCGAATCCTTTCCCGAGGAATGGCGTGAGGAGCGCCGTGGCGTCTTCGTGCTACGCCAGAACCGAAAGAAACAGGAACCTCGGTTGGTCTCGGTCAGGTCTGATGGTCTTCTTGCAGAGGACGGCGCACCGTTCTGGTTTCTACCCGGGCGTTTCGGATTCTGCCTTGCTTGCCACGACCAGCCGTCGCCCCAGGCACGCGAGCGCAACAAGCTGGGCGGGCTTTCAGCCGAGGGTCGGAGCTCCGCAACGACGACAATCGTGACGGCGATGTTGCGGGCAATGAACCAGCCGGAATTCGGGCTATTGGACAAGGACAAACGAAAGACGCTCGGTTTCGGCGACAACCGTCAGGACTCGGCTTTGCAGGCAGGTCACTTCAATGATTCTGTCTTCGTTACTCTGCTGCGCGGCGCGATCCTTCGAGCTGTTCTCGATGCGGGCACCGAAGGGCTAGCGGACGACGGTTTTGGGACAAAGGTGCAAAAGGCACTTGGTTATCTGCCACATAACGAGAATCTGCGCGTTTTCTGGATGGCCCAACCCGATACCAAGGGTGCAAATGTCAACATCGCCGCCGGAACGCTTGCCAAGGTCCTCGAGCATCGTGTCTGGGCCGACATGCGGCGTGGATGGCGCTTCACCTAAGGGCGAACTCTTCGGCATGAACGACGACCGCTGGACGTTCGGTCTTTACGTGCCCGAAGGAGATAAACTAGTGATGCGGGTAACGCGCCGCTGGTCCCGCGAGAGCGAGGAGGCTTCCCATCGCGAGTGGAAACCTGGAGAAGGCCATGTCGGACAGGCGTTTAAGACCAAGCGAGAACTGGTGTGCCGCGACAGCACTGACCCCAACGTGCGTGGTTTTCTTATCGCTACGGGTCAGAACGAGCGAAGCTATGACAGTGAGCTTTATATGTCCTTTGCCTCGGTTCCAATCATGATCGGCACGCGGCCAAAGCCACTAGGAGTCCTCGTCGCGACCAGCGATAGACGTGGCAGGTTCGCACCTTCCAATAACGACGACGAAAACGGCGTGTTGCCAGACACAGTTGAGCCACTTCGAGTGGCAGCCAACGTGATCGCGACTATTCTGTGCTTGACAGAAGCTGCTTGAAACCAACTTAAATAAGAGAAAAGCGGAGGCAACGATGCTCGCCACAAAGCAGAAAAATGAATGGGAGGAGGGAGCAGCTGCCCGCCTCGGATCACAGATTCGTGAGTCAATGGCGCGGCTCGCAAGCGAACAACCGTCCCAAAATGATGTGGTAACGATTGGTAGGTTGATTGATCAGCGCATTGAGGAATCATTCAATCGCGGCCTTCGGGCAGCGCTTTCTAGTGCGGTTCGGCAAGCGAAATCCTCTGATCGCTGAGTGTTTACGAACAGCTGTTAGTCCAAGCAGAGTTCGAAGAGGCAAACTTTGACATTCCAAAACCGAAGCTTTACGCCCAAGCTCACGGCCTGACCGGCGAGAAACTGCGCTAAGTCCTCGACCTCACCGACATGAAGCGCCCCCGACGACCCGTCGGAAATCCTCCGCATGATCAAGGAACTAGAAATCCACCAACACGGCGAATACCGCACCCGCCGCTTAGTGCTGGAAGCCTGGGACTGGATAAAGATGACGGGGATTCACAGGCATGGGGATGTGAGGCATGAAACGGTATTATGACGGTGACAGGATCCTAGAAGACGTCTCGCAGGCGCTGGAAGAGGCACTTCGCAAGCATAGCGTCGAACTATACAGCCTGCTGGGCGTGACGACTGTGTTGGAAATCATCGCTTCGCCGATGAAGATGCACATTTCGGGCATTGCCGGGCACGAGATGGGGATGAGAGGCGTCGAGGCCTATTTTGCCTCGACCATTCCCCGGCGGGTAGCCTTGCTGCAAAGCCCACACAGCGAGACTGTCAACCCGATGATGGAAAGCATTAGTGTCGCCCTGTCCCGCGCCAAGGAACCGGTCGCCGATGCCGATCTGTTTCCCGCAGCCATGCGCGTCTTTCTGAAGAAGCCCCGCCTGTCCGCGAAGACGATAGAGGACGAGCACGCCTCCTATTTTCCGGCCTTCGTTTCGGCGCGCGAATACCTGACGGAGGGAAAGATCATCAGCCAGACCGAGGCCGGGGACGCGTGGCGGCTGAACGAGTTGTGGGAGATGGTATGACGGCGATCAACCCAGATATCTATGCCCGGGTGGCCGATTTCCTGCGCGGTGCGGTCCAGGGCATCTTCGACTCACGGTTCGACTGGACGCCGGATGCCGAGTCCATCCTCGTCACGATGCAGGATGGCGGCATGACCGAAGCGCAGGAGCAAAGGTTCCGCCCCTATTTCGACCTCTTCGTGGACCAGTGCCGGGCGGGATCATCAGCGGGTTTTCCCCGTCATCTGACGACGAGAGCTTTGCGGAATACCCCCCGAGCTTTGATCTGGACAGGTTGCTTGCAGATCCATTGCGCCCGGGAGAACAGGGAGACCTGTTCGGACGGTCCGAAACTGACGACCAGGACCCGGACCGCGCGCTGATCGACCAGCTGATCGCGGACACACAGCTGTATTCGACCAGCAGCGCGCTCAAGGAGCTGTTCGACTTTACGGCCCGAATGAAGAACATGGCACCGTTCAACGCGATGCTGCTGCACGCGCAAAAGCCCGGGATCAGCTATGCCATGACGGTGCAGGACTGGTGGGGCCGATTCCGTCGCCGGCCTAAAGAGGGGGCGCGGCCCCTTATCATCCTGCGCAACTTCGGCCCGGTGAATTTCGTCTACGATGTTCTGGATACTGAAGGTGAGGAGCTGCCGGAAGCCGCGTTCTCATTCCCTACTACGGGTAAGCTCCCCTTCGGGTTCCTGCGTGCCTGTGAACATGCAATGGCGGGAGAAGATCTTCGTCTGATCTGGCTCGACCAAGGCGACCGTTCTGCCGGGTTCGCGCGGCGTATCACCAATCATGGCGATCCTAAGAAGCTCCAGACCTTCGAGGTCGGCGTGAACCGCAATCACCCGGAACCGACGCAGGTGGTGACTCTGGTTCACGAGTTGGCGCATATCTTCTTGGGGCACTGTGGCCCGGACTTTAGAAGGAAGATTAAACACTATCGTCCGGTGGACCTTGCGCTGCGGGAGATCGAGGCAGAGAGCGTAGCCTATGTTGTTGCAAAGCGCTCCGGCCTTGCACCGCGCAGCGAGTCCTACCTGGACAGTTACAAGGGTGCCTCCGGAGACCTAGATGTGCACAGGGTCCTGAGCAGCGCGTATCGGATCGAAAAGCTGTTGGGAATGCCGCTAGAGGGCGGTGGCTCGCCGCAGTGACATCCGTAGAAACACGATGGAACCTGAAGACAAGCCAGAGGGGCGAAGCCGTTGGAGCAACGGAATGGTAGTGCTTATGGCTTCCTGCGTGGCTTTTGATCCATCGCCAATGGGGATCAACCACAAATGTGTCGGCGAAAACATTCGATGAGGGGGGGTGAGCAGTCGTGAAGTTGGAAAACCCACCAAGCTTCTTTGTTATGACGCAGTGCCAGAAGTCAGCCTGGGACAATGGGTGGCGTATTGAGCTCAAGATAGAAGATGGCTGGATCTTGCGCGCCAGCCACGACGCGCCGGGTCAAATTGGCCTGGGTGCTGCGAGCCCCGATGGTCCATGGTTCCTGGCTGTCGATCACGCTGGTGTCGCTCGCGAACTCGGGCACTCATCCAAGGTGCCAGGTCCCGGCGTTGCAAGATTTGCGTATCCAACTACCGGAGACCTGTATCATGCGGTATCGCGGGCTTATGACCTAGCCAAGGCGTTGCCAGATGACCCTCTGCTGAGGTTCAGGCAAAAGACTTGGTCCATGCCACAAACAACCGAAGCTGAACGATTGACCGTTCAACGTATCGGTCAAGCGTTGTTTCGCGATGCCCTTATTGGATTTTGGGAGGGGCGGTGCCCTCTCACCGGCATTTCCGACACAGCCTTGCTTCGAGCCAGTCACATGAAGCCGTGGAGCGGATGTGACAACGACGCCGAGCGCCTCGACGTCTACAACGGAATTCTTTTGTCCGCTCTTTGGGATGCGGCGTTCGACCGCCATCTCGTTACTTTTCGCGAGGACGGCTGGCCGCAATATTCTGCACACCTATCACCGAAAGCCCGTGCTGCTCTCGAACGTGATGTAACTGAACCCGTCAAATTCTCAGAGATGCATTTGAAGTATCTCTCCGTGCACCGTGAAGCCTTTTCTATCGATGGAAACATATGACGAAGTTGAATTTCAGCGATCCATGCAGAGAGCCGGGGTGTCAGTTTGCGATTTTTTGCAGCTGACGTCAGACGGAAAAAGGAGGCAGCAACTTCGCCTTGCGCCCTTGCACAACGTTTGAGAACGGCGGTGCAAAAGTCTGCCACGGTAGCGGCGGGATAGGCCTGCTGCGGGCGGTGTAAAAACCGGCCA
>NZ_JAOWLB010000044.1 GCF_025751555.1 Ruegeria aquimaris | reverse complement strand
CCGATATCCAGAAGCCAAGGAAAACAAAAATGAATCCCGGACACCTTCGCATTATCGCGTCCTCGCGATTAGCCATCTTATGCGCAGCTGCGCATAATGTGCGATAGGCGTCGGCGTAGCTGTCGTAGATGGCGATCTGGGCGGGGCTCAGCTCATGCACCAGCATCTCGTATTCGACGCCGGCATAGGAGAGGGACCGCGCGAGATAGAGCCCAAGCGCCTTCAGGTCGCGCGAGATCATTTCCATGGCCGCAATACCCCCGGCCTCCATCGCGGCGACAAATTCTGCCCGCGTCACGAAGGGGAAATCCCCGGTGCCCCAGAGCCCGAGGCGGGAGGCATAGGCGAGATTGCCGACGACCGTCGCCCCCGTGGCCGAGACGTAGAGCACGCGGGCATCAGGAACGGCGTTTTGAAGCGCGAGGCCCGCAAGACCCTGCTGGGAGGCCTTTTTGTCACCGCGGTCGGACTTTTCGCCGGCGGCATTCGCCATGGCGTGGCTTTCGTCGAAGGCGATGACCCCGTCAAACCCGTCGCCGAGCCAGGACGTCACCTGATCGAGGCGGGATGCTTTGCCCTCGCGTTCTGCCGAACGCAGCGTGGCATAGGTGACGAAGAGGATGCCTTCAGGGAGACGGATGTCGCTGCCCTGGCGGAATTTCGAGAGCGGCACGATATCACTTTCACGTCCGCCGAGCGCCATCCAGTCGCGACGCGCATCTTCGATGAGCTTGTCACTCTTCGAGACCCAGACCGCCCGTCGGCGCCCCTGCAGCCAGTTGTCGAGAATGATGCCCGCGACCTGCCGTCCCTTGCCGCAGCCCGTACCATCGCCAAGGAACCAGCCCTTGCGCAGACGGAAGGCACCCTCGTCGCCCTCAACAGCTGCCATCAGCTGGCCTTCGATCTCGCCGCGCTTGAACCAACCCTTGAGATGCGTCTCGTAGGCATTGCCCGCGTAGATGACGCTTTCGAGCTGCGGCGCGGAGAGAAGCCCGTCTGCGACAAGGCTCTTCGGCAGAACGGGACGGTAGCTCGGCACGGGTGGCGGCACTGAGGCCATGGCGGCGGATTGCACCAGCGCGGTTGGGTGTTCAGCCGCACCATCGATCCGGATCGCCTGAAGGTCATATGCCTCGTAGACCGTGTCCTGCAACGCGCCCTCGGGTTCGCTCCAGGCTTTCGGCAGGTATTCGAGCGGTGCTGTCTTGATGTCGTCAAAGGGATGTTTCGCGCGTTCCTCGGCGAGAGCGCGGGTTTCCTTGCGGGCGGCGTTGCGCAGGGCGTGGAGGTTGGTGCGGGTAGGGCGAGACGGGACCGACAGGGCCGTACTGGAGGGGCAGGGCGGGGGGCTGCGTCGCTCCGGGCAGTGGGTCAGAACTGCGGAAAGAAGATCGGCCGTGGTCACGCAGATAGGATGATAGGCGGCCTCTATGTCGACCGGCGCGGTCGCTTCAGCGCCAGCCGCGCGCTTGTCGATCACCGTCAACCGCGTGTCGATCGTGGTGCCATGCCGCGCGAAGACCTTGCCGTCGATCGCGGCGGAAAACACCACATCGGCGCTCTGGCCAATCCGCTGAAACGTCGACTGGAAGGATTTCGTCGATGCCCTGAAACTCTCGCCAGTGATGACGACAAGACGCCCGCCCGGCGAAAGGCGTGCCAAGGCGGACAGAACGTGCTGACTGGTGGCCTGCCGGAACTTACCCTCGACATGGTTGGCCGCAGAAAATGGCGGATTCATCACGACGACAGAGGGCGTGATCGACCGATCAAGACGGTCGTCGATCGACGCGGCATCGTGGGCTGAGACCGCGGCATCGGGGAACAGCTGTCCCAGCAAGGCGCGGCGGGTTTCGGCAAGTTCATTCAACGCCAGGTGCGCGCCTGCGATCCGGGCGAAGATCGCCAGCATCCCGGTGCCAGCCGAGGGCTCGAGCACAAGATCTTCGGCACGAAACCCCGCCGCCTGCGCAACGATGGCCGCAAGGGGCAATGGAGTGGAAAATTGTTGCAAACGCACGCTGTCCTCAGAACGCCGCGTGTGGGACGGGGCCAAACTGGCGAGACGTTCGATCATGGTGAGGAAGGCCTGCGGTGAGGCGGCCTGGCGCTGCATCAATGCGCCGTAACGCGAAAGCATCAGGATCTGCGCGACCTCGGTCGCCTCATAGGCGTCCTTCCAGACCCAGGCGCCACTGGTGTCGCTGGCGCCGAAAGCATCTTCCATCGCGGCGCGCAGGGCGGCAGCGTCGATGGGTCGGCCCACCTCGAACAAGGGGACGAGGGTCCTCGCAGCTTGGATCAGGTTGTGGGAGAAGCGCAAGGCTTCCGGGCGGGCAGGGGCCTCGGCCTCGGGCGCAAGCGGGGCGGAATGGGGGTGAGCGTTCATCGGTGATCTCCGGGGTTGAGGGTTGGCCCCAAGCCCCGTGCGCACTCTCTCACCCGGGAGGGGTCACCCCTCCCGCCCTGCCTCTCGCTCTTTCATGGGAGTGCTGGACTCCGCCCCGGCAGCGGAAAGTTATCCCCAGAATCTGGGGGTTGGGCTGTGGACGCTGTCGCGGAGGCCCTTGTCAGCTTGACGCATTACCAGTTCGCCGAAGTTTTGGGCGGCTTGCGGCCTGCGCATCCGAAACGGGCACGTCGTCGATCGCTCGGTAGCCGTACGCACCCAGACACCTTCAGGAAGAGCTCTGAAAAAGAAAAAGGCGGCATCCGCGAAGAGGTGGATGCCGCCGATCATTCCGGATCGGCTCAGGGAGGAGGAGAGAACCGATCGCATTCGAAACATAGTGATCATGCTGCGACCGCACAATAGTCGGGTCCTGACAATTCTGCATTGCAGCAATCCAAGGCCAATTGGGATTGCCGCAAGAAAGGGAGCGTATGCCACCTGTGCCGGTTCCTAAGGGTGAGCCTGCGCTTGAGCGGAAGTGGACTGGGGTGTTTGACCAGGCGACCGTACTGGCACAGCCTGTCGCGCCTCGGGCAAACAGCCCGTCTCATAGTCGCCGACGAATCCCCAGCAGGCGTCGATCTCGTCGCCGTCCTGCTCAATGACATAGCCATAGACCCGGCCGCCTAGATAGGCGTCGTAGCTGACAACTTCGCCACGCAGGATGTCTTTAGCCTTTTCACGCAGCGCCTTGGTGACGCGTTTCACGCCGAACTCCTTCCGAACAGCCTCAAGCGTCACATACACATAGCCAACCTGGCCAGAATCCCACGGACAATGAAACCCGATCGTGTTCATCGCGAGGCCGGAATGATCGTAGAGAAACACGGGCAGAGTGATCGCCTTGCGCTCGGCGCGGTCCCGCAGCTGGTCCATCGAGAGATCACTCTGATCCGAGACGCCCGAGAGATCACGCAGAAACGCCTCAGGGCTGTCGAACTGGTGGCTGTCACCCAGCCGATAGCGCCGATGCCAACAGATCAGCGTTCCGAGGTTGCACCATTCCCGGGGGCTCTCAGAATCGGGGTCATAGTAGATCTTGATGGTGTGACCTTGGTAGGCCTCCTCAAAGACGGGGTCGTGCATGCCGATTTCCTTTCTTGAAACGCAATCGACCCGCCAGGCCGATTAAGGCGCAGTCGGGTCGATTGCGACGTGGTCAGGTGGTTGGTGAGTTTGCCGCCCGGCCGATCAGGCGGCGGCGCGGTTCAGGCGATGCTGGACGTGCTCGACCGAGACCTTGAGAAGCCAATCCTCAAACCCGAGAATGGTCTGGTGATTGACCACCGCCTCGAACCAGACCGCGCGCGGATCGCTGCCGATCTGCGTCGGGTCGTTGTCGATCCGGCCATTGGCCATCCACGGCTCCGGCTGAATGCGTCCGAGCCAGTCCGCCAGCGACGGGATCCGCCCCTGGCAGTCCTCGCGCACATGCTGCTCGCCGATCCAGCGGATCGGGACGACCCGGCCCGCGCTGTTGGTCAGGCTGTGGCCAAATATCCGTTGGGCATCATAGATCCCTGCTGTATGGTGGCGATAGGCTCTGTGGACGAAGAGGGCCAGGTGCTCTTTCGATGAGTCAAACCAGTCATGCACATGTTGGTAATCATCTGGAACACCGCCGAACTTTCGGGCCGAGCTTTCGGCGTGGTGAAGGGGATGCGCCATGTCAGAGCCCCTCGTGTTCGGTGGTATCGGTCTCGATATAGCGGTTCGAGTGGCTGACATCGATCTTGTCCGCCTCAAGCGACCAAGTCAGTTCGCCATAGCCACCCTCGTTGTTCTCGAAACCCGGGCTCAGCCCATAGGCGAAGTCCCAGCCGAAATCTTCGACACGGCGCCGCAACTCGTCCTTCAGTGTGACCGTGTCAGGGGCCACGACGACATCCTCGACATTGCCGGAATCGCCGTAGCCTTCGTATTGCACCTCGATATTCGTCACACCAATGGCACGCAGCTCGGTAAGGAGCGCCGCGCGGGTCTCGACCCGCTGCTCGGCAGCACGTCTCTGGGAGTCGAGCATCTGCGCGTAGAAATCAGTCGCTTGTGTCATGTCTTTTGTCCTTTGGAATTGGGAGAGGGGAGGGCGACCATTACGCGAGGCCGCCCCAGAGGTTTCCTGCTGGGGGCTTCAGGCCGCAGCGTCGCCGCGTTTCTCAGCCGTTCGTTCAACCAGATTGAAATAGAGGTTCTCGGTCGCGCGCTTGAACCCAGGGGGTTTGCGCGGAGCGAGGCAACGCACCGAAGCGCTGCAGCTCTCGCCGTGCTCCATCGCGAACTGCGTCACCTGGTCGATGAGGTCATCCATGCCCGCTGCCTGGATGCGCTTCTCGGGGTAGCTCGCAATCATCTGGAACTGGGTAACAACGAAGGCGCCATCACGGTGGGCGGGATGCAGCGTGATCTCGTAGTCGATCGTTTTGGCCATATCTGGTCTCCTGCGGCGGGCGGGACGCAACCATCGCGCCCCTTTGAACCCGCCAGCGCGAAAGGACCGCCCTTTGTGCAAGGGCGGTCCGGGGCGGTGTTGGGGGAGCGGGGTCGTCAGTATTCCGACGGCAGCAGCAGGGTCAGAACCCGGCGCGTCTGTGCGGGATCGGAGGGCTCAGGCGAGCCGTATTGGTAGTCGGTGTCATACAGATCGACCTTGAACCAGACTGTCGTGCCATTGAATTCGATGACCCCCATCTCGTGCCAACCCTGCGGGTCGCTGTCGGCATTGAACACGTCGAACGCGGCGACGCGGCGGGTGAGGTCTAGTTGGGCGTCGGGCCCAAGCGCCGCGACGCCGCGTGTCATCACGAACTGGCCCCGCGGGGCATCGGCGACCGGGGTAGCGCCGAGGATGGAACGTCGAAACGCATCATTCTGCGCGGCGATGCGTGCGGCTTCCCGAACGGGATCAAGATCGAGTGTGGTGGTCATGGGACATCTCCGGGACGGGCCAGCCGATCCGATATCGGCTGTAGGCAACCCGTCAGCCGGAAAGGACCGCCCTCAATGTGAGGACGGCCCAAAGTTCATGTGGCAATCAGATCGGTGTTTGCTTCGTCAGGCGGCATCCCCGCTGAGGAAGGCGGGCAAGGACGATGGTTCCTCATTCTCCGTCTCGGCCAGCGCGTCTGCGGCGGGCATGTCGCCTTCCCCCGCCTCGGGCGCAACGTTACTCATGTCGGCAACCGCCTCCGTCGCACCAGCAAACACCATCCCGTCAGGCAGCCAGCGCGTCGTCCTTGCGACCGTGGCCGCGTCAAAACCTTCCGTCTCGCCGGCCGTTTCCGCGAAAGCCCGCTCCATCGCTGCCGCGAAATCGCCCTTGCGTTCGCGATTGCGATCCTCAGCGTAGTCGTCGCCGATGAGCTTGCGCGCCGTGGCCACGGCATGGCCCTTGTTGACCCGACCCCAGTAATTCTGAGCGGTCGGGCGCCAGCAGGCCGCCACATCGACATCGAGCCGCGCGCCAATCTCCTCGATGATCGGAGAGGGGCGATTGTCGGAGGAGAGCTGCGGCTTGACCGCCAGACCCGTCGCCCAGGCGAAAAGCGCCTGTTTGTCGGCAAGGGGCAGCGCAGACATCGCCTGGAAGTCCTCGGGTTTCTCCAGCGTCATCCAGTCCGTAGCGAGATCCTGTTCCAGCGCTTCGAGCATCTTCTGGGCGACCGTATCCGCATGCAACACCTCACGGTTTTGCGCCTGAAAGGGCCGGATCGAGATTTCGAGCGCCTCGTTGTTGTAGGACCGCCCCAAAGCCTGCTCACAGAGCGCGTAGAGCATCGCATCGAACGCCACCTCGAAATCCGCCGCCAGATGCGCCCTGAGGATATGCTGACGCGTCGCGCGCAGATCATCCGCCAGGCTCGCCGAAATCCCGTCCGCCTTGCGCAACGTCGCGGCAGGATCGGAGGTTGGCACCGGTGTGGAGGAGGTCGGCGGCGTCACCTGTGGCCGGGCAGGGGAGGGGGCGCCATCCGCATTTTCGGTGATCTCGTCGGGTTCCGGCGCAGCAGGAATATCCTCCGGTCGCACGAGGCCCTTCTCGACCCGAAGCGCCCCGTCATGACCGATGGTCAGAACGACACCGGCGATGGTGCGATCTGCGTCTGCGTAGGGCTGCCGCTCTCGCTGCAGGGCCTCGATCTCGCGCAGACGCGGCTCAATGGCGTAGTATTCTTCGGTCTCCGCGTCAGTCCAGTCCTCACCGTCATTTTGCGCGGCGAGTTCTTCCTCGCGTGCAATCAGACGTTCCTCTTCTGCGAGCAGGTCCGGATCGGGGTCGATGTCCTGCGGATAGACCCGCCCGAAACTGCGAAACGCACCGTAATCCACCGAGAGATGAACCTCGACCCATTTCCAAGCCGCCTCGAAGGGTTTGGCCGCAGCCTGAAGCTTCTCAATAGCAAGACGCTCCAGGAGCTCGGGGTTCTCCATATGAGCGCTGGCACGATCATCGAAGAGATCGCGCAGCAGAACACCGCCCGCCGCCTCATATGCCTCGATGCCGACAAAGCGCCCGAGGGCTGAGTTCGCCGAATGCGCCGTCTCGGTCAGCTGGCGTTTGATGCTCTGCGGATGGATGTGATAGCCGCCCTTCACCGCGTTCCAGACTGCCAGTTGGCGATCATGGTCGTCGGTCAGCGTGAACGCCATCACACATTCGAGGGTCAGATCGCCCGCGCGGAACTGCTCGATGATTTCGGGCGCAACACGGGCGAGTTTGAGGCGGCGGCGCACCAGGTCGACGGAGACGCCGAATTTCAGCGCGATCTCGTCTTCGCTGCGGCCTTCGGCGATCATCTTGTCGAATGCTTCGAACTGGTCGGCCGGGTGCATCGCCGCGCGCTGGAGGTTTTCTGTGGCGGAGGTGAGGACAGCGTTGCACTCGTCCTCGACGAGGCAGGGTATCAAGTGGTCTGCGGGGATCACGCCGTCTTCGACAAGCTGCCTCAGCGCCTTGAAGCGGCGACCTCCGGCATCGACCGCAAAACGTGTCTCGGAAAGTGCGTGAACCACCAAGTTCTGTTTGATGCCGGTCTCGCGGATGCTGGCAAGAAGCTCAGCGTCGTCGCTAGCGCTCGCGGCGACTTTGCGGACGTTGAGTTGGCTCGGCTCCAGCTGGTCGAGCGGGATCATCCGGATATCGGCAACGCCGTCAGGCGTTGCCGATCTGGCGGCTTCGGTCTTCTTTGAGGTGGCGGGTTTCTGGCGGGTCGTGGTCTTGGCCATGGTCAGCATCCTTTTCACGCCGGACCCGGATGAGGCTCTCTCTATCCTTTCAAGCCCGGCACCCGGGCTTCCCTTTCTCTGGCTTTTGGGAGTGGGCAAAACGTGGTGGTCAAGCGGCCCGCTTTGAGACTTCTAGCCTTCGGTCAAGAACAGCAGCCCGAGTA
>NZ_JAOWLB010000043.1 GCF_025751555.1 Ruegeria aquimaris | reverse complement strand
CCATGGAAAGCTTCCTGGGTTTCATCGACATTACCTCCATCCGGCTTTGGCTCAGACATTTGTCAACATGACCTAGAGCGAGAAATCGAAGCACTCAAATCCCGAAGGTAGAAAATAACTCTACGGAACACTGGAGAACAATTTCATTGTCGCGTATCCATTAGAAATAAGCCTCAAGCGATAGTAGGGAACCAACCGAGGCCTCAGCGGCATGGTTACTGAGCGATATAGCCATTCATGATGGCTAGAACAGCGGCATCGCTGCGCAGGGGCATGGTGGCCTTCCTTTCAGGTTCCGTGCACTTTACCGTCAGGCTGGCTGTTCACAATCGCCATACCGTCTGCCGGACCATCCAATGTAAATCCTTTATGCCATTTCGGCACCGCGGTAAGAAACAACCTGATATGGGAGGTTTCGACCCCGGACGTAGCTGGCGCCAGACTGCATCCCCGTGGCTATCGACGGGTTTCCTAGGACTTCGCTGCCCTGTCAGGCGATCGATGCATTCCTGCTTCCATGCAGAGCCATTCCTCGCCCGTGATCAGAAGCGACCAAAGCTCGGAAGATCTTTGTATGCAGCCTCCTCTGACAGGTCGTCGTCACTTGAGGACCGACAAACATCCTGGGTCGTAACAGATCCGGCCTTTTGCCGCACGTCATCCACGCAAGACCGCTTTGGTGATAGCACCAAATCCTCACGCGCGATTTCACTTCGGGGCTCAAGTTCAGCTTTCACCTTCCGCAACGGTTTCCTGACGGGCTCGGTAACGTTCAACAACGCACATGATACAAAGGTCCTTCATTCAATTTGTTGATTTCTGGCGTCGGTCTATTCAATGATTTGATCAAACCCCAATACGAGACTAGAGCCAATCATGCCCCAGCCCCTGCCCAGCCAAGCCCAGATTGTCATTATCGGAGGCGGCTCGATCGGCTGCAATACGGCCTACCACCTGACAAAACTCGGAGTGCGCGATGTCGTTGTGCTCGAGCGCGACCAGTTGACCAGCGGCACCACCTGGCACGCCGCCGGCCTTATCGTTGCCGGGTTGCTAAAATCCGAGGTCGAATGTGAAATCTACACTCATGGGCGCGACCTCTACTCACGGCTGGAAGCCGAGACCGGTGTGCCGACCGGGTTCCGCGATGTCGGCTATTTGCAGATCGCGTCGAACGAAGAGCGGTTGCACGAGATGCGCCGGGTCGCCCCGTTCATGCGACGGCACGGCATCAACATGCATGAAATCTCGCCGCGGGAAACCGCCGAGTTGTTCCCCATCGGCGATCTGTCGGACGTGCTCGCCGGATTCTACATCCCCGAGGATGGACGGGCGAACCCTGTTGACGTGACCATGTCCCTGGCCAAGGGCGCGCGGATGGGCGGCGCGCGGATTCACGAGCACACCACCGTGGTGGAGATCCTTGTTGAGCACGGCGTGGCCGTCGGGGTCCGCACCGCCACAGGGGAGACTATCCGGGCCGAGACCGTGGTGATCTGCGGCGGGATGTGGTCTCGCCAGCTTGGTGCCAGAGCAGGGATCAATCTCCCGCTGCAGGCGGCCGAGCACTATTACCTGATCACAGAGAAGATCGAAGGGCTCAGCCGGGATCTGCCGGTGCTCGAAGACCCCAGCACCTACACTTACTATCGCGAGGAGGTCGGCGGGCTGATGCTTGGACTGTTCGAGCCAGGCGCCGCACCGTGGAACCTGGACGCTATCCCTGAAACCTTTGCCTTCGGCGAGATCGAGCCCGACTGGGATCGCGTCGGCCCGCATCTGGAAAAGGCCTATGGCCGGGTGCCCTCGGCTCTGAATGTCGGCGTGCGCAAGCTCTTCTGCGGACCGGAGAGCTTTACTCCCGACCTGGCACCGCTGGTTGGACCGGTGCCGGAGTTGCGCAACTGCTTTGTCGCCTGCGGCATGAACTCGCTGGGCATCCTTAATGGTGCCGGCACCGGCAAGGTGCTTGCGCACTGGATCGTCGAAGGTGTGCCACCGGTCGACGTCACAGCGATGAACGTAAATCGCTTTACCCGCAACGAGGCGACTCGTGCCTTTCGCCGTGATCGTGGTCCCGAACTCTTGGGTAAGATGTTCGGTCAGCATTTCCACAACGAAAGTTTCAAGACGGCGCGCAACGTCAAACGCTCGGTGCTCTACGACCGGCTGAAGGCGGCGGGGGCGTTTTTCAGTGAAAGCCACAGCTGGGAATTGCCGGACTGGTTTGCGCCGACTCCCGAGCAGGCCAGAATCGAGCGATACAGCTGGTTCCGCCAGAACTGGTTCGACTGGCATGCCGAGGAACATCGCGCAGCACGTGAAGACGCCATCCTCATGGACATGTCCTCGATGTCGAAATTCTCGGTCGAAGGTCGAGATGCCTGTGCTTTGCTCAACAGGCTCAGCTGCAATGACATCGACGTCGAACTCGGACGGATCGTCTATACCGCCTGGGTCAACGAGCGGGGTGGCTTCGAGGCCGACCTGACGGTGACCCGGCTGGCAGCCGACCGGTTCCTCGTGGTCGTGGGCGAGAACAGCCACGGCCATACCGAGATGCGGATGCGGCGCGATGTCGGAGCCGATGAATACGTGGTAATCACCGACATCACGCCAAGCATCACCCAGATCAACATTCATGGCCCGAAGGCCCGGTTGCTGCTGCAAAAGGTCAGTTCGGCTGATCTGAGCAATGAGGCCTTCCCGTTCATGACGGCGCAAGAGATCGACGTCGGTTATTTCAACATCATCGCCCTGCGCGTGACCTTTGTCGGCGAACTGGGTTGGGAGTTGCACGTTCCCAGCCTGCACGCGGTCCAAGTCTACGACCTGCTGACCGAGGCCGGGAAGGAGTTCGGGCTGCGCAACGCCGGGATGCAGACCCTCAGCTCACTGCGACTGGAAAAGGCCTATCGCGATTTCGGCATCGACGTCGACAACACCGACAATCCGATCGAGGCCGGGCTGGGCTTTGTCGTCCGGCTGGACAAACCCGGCGGCTTCATCGGCCGTGACGCGCTGGCTGCGATCAAGGCACGGGGCATCCCGAAATCACGGATGCTGCAGTTCCTGCTTCAATCCCCGGAACCGCTCCTTTACGGCAACGAGCTGATCTATCTGAACGGGCAGGAGGTCGGCTATCTTCAGGTCGGTGCCTACGGGCACACCCTGGGGGGTGCGGTCGGGATCGGATTTGCCGGGACGGAGGCTCCATTGACCGCCGAGATAGTCGAGACCGGTGACTGGGAAATCGACGTGGCTGGCGAACGGATCAAGGCCACGGCATCCCTGCGCCCGATGTTCGATCCAGACATGAAACGTTTGAAGAGTTGACGACCAAATGAGCCGAGACCCGCGATACGATGTGCTGTTCGAGCCGGTGAGTATCGGCCCGGTGACAGCAAAGAACCGATTTTACGAAGTGCCACATTGCACCGGTATGGGCTGGCTGCGGCCACACACCCTTGCCGCAATGCGCGCGGTCAAAGCCGAGGGCGGCTGGGGCGTCGTCTGCACCGAATACACGTCGATCCACCCCAGTTCGGATGACCTGCCGCATCCCTCTGCTGCCCTGTGGGATGACAGCGACATCCAGGCGCACCGACTGATGACCGACATGGTGCATGAGCATGGAGCGCTTGCCGGGGTCGAGCTTTGGTATGGCGGTGCACGTAGCGCCAACTTGCATTCAAGAATGTCACCGATGGATGTCGACAGCTTTCCCAACCTGGCAGGCCATCCGTTTCAGACCCGGGCAATGGACAAGGACGACATTCGCACGTTCCGCCAGTGGCACAGGCGCGCAGCGCTGCGGGCGAAAGAGGCGGGTTTCGACATCGTCTATGTTTATGCCACGCATGGCTATCTGGTCTCGAACTTCCTCAATCCGCGGATGAATACACGCAGCGACGAATATGGCGGTTCGCTGGCAAACCGGACCCGCCTGCTGCGCGAACTCATCGATGAGACCAAGGACGCGATTGGCGACCGTTGCGCCGTCGCGGTGCGTTTTTCTGCGGACGAGGAAATCGGCGTGGATGGCCAGCCGGTCCTGGGGGAGCGGCGCGAGATGCTGGCAATGCTGGCTGATCTGCCTGACCTCTGGGACATCAACATCGCAGATTATTCTCTGGAAATGGGTGTGTCGCGCTTCGTCAAGGAAGCCGCCCTTGAGCCCTACATGAAATGGGTGAGAACGGTCACGACCAAACCGGTTGTGACGGTCGGGCGCTTTACTTCACCCGACACGATGGTGCAGCAGGTCCGCAGTGGAATAACCGATCTGATCGGAGCAGCTCGGCCTTCGATCGCCGATCCGTTCCTGCCTAGAAAAATCGAGGAAGGACGCTTGTCTGCCATCCGGGAATGTATCGGCTGCAACGTCTGTTATTCCGGCGATAGCCTGGGCGTGCCGATCCGCTGCACGCAGAATCCAACGATGGGAGAAGAGTGGCGCCGCAACTGGCACCCAGAGATACTACCGCCCAAGCGCAGGGATGCTCGGATTCTGGTCGTCGGTGCAGGTCCTGCCGGATTGGAGGCAGCTCGCGCGCTGGGGGCGCGCGGATATGAGGTTCTCCTGGCGGAGGCGGATCGCGATCTGGGCGGCCGCGTCACGCGGGAAGCCGAATTGCCGGGGATGCGCGAATACATCCGGGTGCGAGACTACCGGGAACAGCAATTGCGCGAGATGGCCAATGTCTCGATTTTCATGGAAAGCCGAATGAGCGCCGAGGACGTGTTCTCTGTTGGCGCTGACCACGTAGCGATTGCCACAGGCGCAACTTGGCGCCGCGACTGCTTCGATGGCGAGCGCTATCTTTCGGTCACTTCCGACTCAGGATCGGCAAGGGTTTTCACCCCGGATGACATTATGGACGGCAAACTGCCGAGTGGTCCGACAATCGTGTTCGACGGTGATGGTTACTACATGGGGGGGGTGATTGCCGAGCGACTGCGCATCGCGGGATCGCATGTGATCTATTGCACGCCTTCGGATAGCGTGTCGCATTGGGCTGGCAATACGTCGGAACGCCGGCGGGTTCGCAGTCACCTGGCCCGCCTGGGCATCCAGATAGTCACCGCACATAAGCTTGTTGCATTCGATGGCAGAGAGGCCGAACTCGACTGCGTGTATAGCGGCGAGAAAATGCGCTTGTCCGCGTTGAACCTCGTCATTGTCTCGGCACGCACACCGAACGACGGGCTTTACGGCGAGATCAAGGAAGCAGCGAGTGGGCAAGCGTTGCCCTTCAGCTTGACACGGATCGGCGATTGCGAGGCACCCTCTCTCATCGCTGGGGCGGTTTACGCGGGGCACCGGTTTGCACAGGAGCTCGATAGCCTTGGCGAATCCGGCCATCATATCAGGCACGAGCGTGTGGATGTGGTCACCGACATCAAGAAGGTTTGAGCCCTCGCAGGGTGGTGCTTGCGTTCTCGCGGTTGAGGTCCATACCTGCGGCTACCAGCGTCTCTGCCAAGGCCATGGCATCGTCCGGCCAGTAGTCGCAAGGGCGCGGTCGGCGTGTGCCCGGGGCGGCGCGGCAGGTGAGGATCGCATCGCGCCACCGCGCGGGGATGGCGGCCCGTCCCTGTGCCGCGCCCAGCAGGGCGCCGCAGATGGCAGCGTTGGTGTCGGTATCCCCGCCCTGGGCCACCGTGGCAATCACCGCTTCCTCCAACGGCGCGCCGTGACCCAGCCAGTAGAAGGCGTTCTGCAGCGCGGTCAGCACCCAGCCCATATGGCTCTGGAAGTCGCCCGGCATTGCCTGACGTGCTACGGAGAGACGCTCGCGCACCAGGTCGGCGGCTGAATCCGACCCGGCAGCCCGTTCCGCGGCGGCCATCATGTCGCGGGGACTGCCGCCGGCGATCCCCACCGCCACCGCTGCGGCAAAGGCGGCGTTCGAGGCCTGGCAGACCATTGAGGGATGGGTCAGCGCTGCATCCTGCCGCGCGATCTCTGCCGCGCGCAGCGGATCGCCCTGCGCGAAGATCCCGATCGGACTGACCCGCATCAGCGCACCGTTCGACTGGCTGTCGCTGGTGGATCTCAGACCTCTTTCAAGGGCCGCGATACCGCTGCTGGTGGTGAAGCCGATGTCGAACGGATCCGAGCGTTTCCAGCCGATATAAGCCTTCGCAACGGCCGCCGCGTCATACCCGGCCTCGCGCAGGATGGAGCGGGCCAGCGCCATTTCACTGTCATCGGTAGGTTGTCCCGCGATCAGGTTCCAGGTGCCGCCATCGACCAGATCCCGGACTCCCTGCGGGTGGCTTCTGGCGATGGCGGCGCGGTCCTGGAACTCGACCGCCGAACCAAGCGCATCCCCGGTCAGTTGCCCCAGCAGGCAGCCTTGGGCACGCTCCAGCACCAGCGGATCGCTGACCGGAACCCTGGGCCGGGTCGGAGGCCGCCGTGACCCGCGTGGCCCCACGAGTTGCGCCGCAGCCAGTTCGGCGACAAGCGCGGCGTTGCCAGCAAGGCAGCCGTGGAAGCTTTGGCCGTGGTGGACGACAGGCCGGCCCTGCAGATCGGTCAGGACCAGTCCGGCCCCGATCAGCAGGGCATGACCCCCGGCGATGTCCCAGCTCTGCAGACCCCGGGTCAGGCTGACGGCAGCATCCAGATCCCCGGCCGCGACAAGCGACAACCGCCGCGCCGGAGAAGGGCTGGCCAGGATCCGCATGCCGGAAAGGACGCGCGCCGTATGTTCCGCGAAATCCCCTGCGTCGAGGCTGAACCCGATCACTGGACGTGCCCGGTTCGCCCGCGCGCCGCAGGGCTTGCCATTACTCGTCAGGGAAGCGCCCTCGGCCCAGGCGATGATGTCGCCCCGATCATCCGGCGCGACAGGGGACGCGACCACGCCCAGGACCGGCCGACCGTCCCGCAGGAGCGCGATGGAGAGCGCCGATCCGCGATGCCCCGCCTGGAAGTCCGAGGTGCCATCCAGGGGATCGACAACCCAGACATCTCCCCGGTCGATCGGATCGTGGCAGGTTTCCTCGCCGTGCCAGGCACAGGGGTGCAACGTCAGCAGACGGGTTCGCAGCATGATCTCGACCTCGTGGTCGATGACCGACTTGCCATGCTTGAGGCGCGGGCCACCGGGGCGATGAAACTCCTGCAGCAACAGGGAGCATCCGGTCTCGGCGCTTGCGATTACGGCGGGGAGCAGGTTGGCGGGATTGATTTTGTCGTGGCGCATGTCGGGGTTCTCCTTGAACATGCGCCCTGTGTATCCCGCAGTGTCCGGGCAGAGTCGGCTGCTCGGGATTTTCCGCAAGAAGGGCGATTGCATGGCGCGACCGGCCATCGGTTTCTACTGGACGCTCCCCGTGCCCTGGGCCGGGTTCACCAGCCTCTCCGCCGACCCCGAGGAAGCGGCAGGGCAAAGCCGGACCATCCGCTACCAGCGCGAGGTGATCCGCAGATATGCCAAGGAGAACGGCTTCGAGCTTGTCGCGGAACATGTCTTCCTCGAGATCGAACCCGACCGCGTCTCCGATCAGATGCAGGCAACCCTGGTAAGTCTGCGGACCCTGATGCGCGCCAAGGGTGCTGCGCTGCTGGTTGTCGATTTTGCCAGAGAACATGGCCAGCGGCGCAACTACCATCTCAAGGAACTGGCTCGGGAAGCAAGTCTGGCCGTCGAGGAGATCGAGGCTGGCCCGCTCATGATCGCCGGCAAATTGTTTGATCCGGCAAGGCATTTCTCGAACTGGCGGGCGAGGCAGTATGCCTGGTCGGACAACAAGGCCGAACGTGTGGCAGCGGCGCTCGCCCGTGCGCATGAACTCCAGGCCAAAGGCCACGGCCTTGCCGCCATCGCGGAACGACTCAACACCGAGGGCCTGCGCTCGGCCACGGGAAAGCCCTGGACGCCTGACAGCCTGCGCAAGGCGCTCAAGGCGAACTGACCGGCAGGCTGGATCAGGCTGAAGCGCGGTCAGCCTTCAGATCCACCCGACTGTCAGCCTTCCTTATCTGCGCGGTCATCTTCATGTAGCTAGGTCATTACATGGCTTGGTAGCTATCGGGTGCGGTGTAGTGCGCGCAGTTTCCAGTCTCATCGCTGGATGGCTATCGCTGGTTGCCTGGAGCGCGTGAAATCCAACGGCACGTGGGCTGTTCTACAAGTGCCGGAAAGTTCATCGGGGGCAACAGGAGGATAGCAGCGGCCGAACCGAGATACTGCCTGCCCGGCGCCACGTTCCAAGGCTCCGGAAGACGATCTGTCGGTGTGGCGATCTTCGGCGCCGGACCTCGCCCACAACCATTCCTTCACAGGTCAATCGCCTAGGTCGAGCAAGCTGTCACCCTCAACACGCCTATCTTCACACCGGAAGCGAAAGTGGTGCCTGCCAGCTTGCTCTGAGGTCTGCTGTTCCGAGAAGCTCACTCGGCTTTGGATCCTTAGCGTCTGTCCGCATCTACCTTTTTCGACCATCTTCCGGCGGTTCTGCCCACGGATGGCGAACTGCGAATGAGCGAAGCTCTTGTTTTCTTGGGGCCGCCGGATCTGCAGGGTTTACATTTTCCGGAAAAAACCTGTTTTCGGTCAAAATCTGTCAACTTTAGGTAAACTTTAGGTAAACCCTGAACCCTGATTTCGGGGCAAAATCCGGGGTCAGAACCGACATGGACCCGCTTTCGGGCTGTCCAATGTCAACCCTATGTAAACCCCATGTAAACCTCTCATGCTCCAGTGAAGGATGCTGTAGGAATCCGGCGAGGCGCCGCAGTTTCGCCATTCCTCGCCGATGATCACCGCTCGTTCCTGTCAGCCCCTCCTGGGCGCACAGAGGCGCCGCAGGAGCTGCACCCGGCGCAGCGTCGGCCTCGGGTCGCGGCCGTTGCTCACCTCGCGCAGAAAGCGCAGCCAGGCGCGCTCGTTGAGGGTCAGGTCGCTTGTCTCGTCCATCACGGTCACCTCCCGAAGATCGCCTGGATGACGGCCTGCGACCTGCTGGTCAGCCGGGGATCGGTGTGGTTCGAGGCTGCGCGGATTGCCTGGATCCAGCCGCGTTCATTCATGGTGACGGGATCGCCAAAGATCTCCACCACCGCCTCGGCCGCCGTGCGCCCGATTGCCTGTTCCAGGGCGAGGCGCATCAGCAAGGCCGGGTCGCATTCCAGCGCACGCGCCAGTGCCGGCACGCGATCGAGTGCCACCTTGGAGCTGCCCTGCTTGATCATGGTGATCATGTTGGGATTGGTGTAGCCGGCCGCGGCGGCGATCTCCACCTGGGTTTTCTTGGGTTTCAGTTCGAGTATCCGGCGCTCGACGTATTTCGCCATCGGGGTGTCTGCGTGCGGTTTTCTGGTCATCGCTATCCTCGCAAGAGTGACGCAGCATCTGCTGCATGTCTTAGCTATAGCGACGACCTGATTGGGGTTTCGTGGCGGGAAGCACTCTATGCTCAACATCATTTACTTTTGTTGAACATTACCTATGCTCAACAAAAGATCCGTTTGTAGAACATTGAAGGCATCTCATGTTCCAGCGCCATTCCAGCATTGCACATGCCGCCTATCACGACCTTCTGCGATCCCTGCAGGACGATGCCGTCTCGGACATCCGTGGCACGCCGACCCGGGTGGAGCGCAACGGCAAGACCTATTGGTATGACACCTATCGCGTCGGCACGGACGTGAAGAAGCGCTACATTGGCGAGGACAGCGACGCATTGCGTGCGCGCCTGACAAACCACAATACCCTGAAAACCGATGCCGACGTGCGTCGCAAGGCACGCACCCGCCTGGTGCGCCTGCTCCGCGCCGAGAGCTTTCTGGGCCTGGACGCGGCGACAGGCAGCCTGCTGGCAGCCATGGCCGCGGCTGGGGTGTTCCGGCTTGGCGGCACGATTGTCGGCACCCATGCGTTCCGGCTCTACGAGGGCGAGCTGGGTGTCCGCTTCGACCTGGATATGGCGGCGCAAACAGATGACATCGACATCGCCAGCTTCTCGCGCCTGTCGCTGGCGCTGGAGGATGCGGCTGCACCGCCGCTGGAACAGGTGTTCCGAGACCTCTCCTTCACTCCACAGCCGAGCCTGCACGTCGGTCGGACCTGGCGCTGGAAGCAGACCAGGGGCAATACCCTGGTGGAATTCCTGACCCCCTCCTTCGAAGCCGATGAAGGCCTGCGCGAACTCCCGGCCCTTGGGGTCGATGCCCAGGCACTGCACCATCTGAACTACCTGATCGCCGCGCCGATCAAGGCCGCCGTAACCTACCGCAGCGGTGTGCTGGTCCAGATCCCTCAGCCGGAGCGGTTCGCCATCCACAAGCTGATCGTGGCGAACCGCCGACGCACGGGCGACGATGCCCTCAAGTCCGAGAAGGACCGTCGCCAGGCCGCTTTCCTGATCGAGTTTCTGGCCCAGGACCGTCCGGACGAGCTGCGCGACGCCTACGAGGACGCCATGTCACGCGGTCCTAAATGGCGCGAGAGGATCGAGGCCAGTCTGGAGAGAATGCCTGCAACAGCCGCCTTGTTAAGGCAAGCGTAAGGAATTCGGACCGCTTGGACCGCTTGGACCGCTTGGACCGCTTGGACCGCTTGGACCGCTTGGACCGCTTGGACCGCTTGGACC
>NZ_JAOWLB010000042.1 GCF_025751555.1 Ruegeria aquimaris | reverse complement strand
TTCGTTCGCGCGGCTCACCGGGACGGTCAGCACGGCAAACCGGGGCGGCTTCATCCAGTTCCGTCGACAACTGGATGACCCTGTGCCAGCGGATATCGGTGGCATCCGGCTTATCGTGCGCGGCAACGGTGAACGCTACTTCGTCCACCTGCGAACCACTGGAACCCTGCTGCCTTGGCAATTCTACCAATCGGGCTTTGAGGCGCCCGCCACCTGGACAGAGGTCCGCCTGCCGCTGCCTACCTTCCGGGCTTCCGGCAGCTTGTTGCGCGCAACGCCCTCGGCTTCGACCCTGACCTCGGTCGGAGTTGTTGCATATGGTCGTGACCATGAGGCTCTTCTGGACGTGCGCGAGATCGGTTTCTACTGACCGCCTTCGCCTTGTGAAACAGGTTGTGGCGCGTAAAAACCGCGCAATCGAAAGCTTAAACCACGTTAAGTTCACACTCACGCTTGCACATCACGCATTACTTTTCTGCCCCCCTTTTGGGCAGCGGAAAGCCAGAACCCCAGTTCGCGACTGTCGTTGCGGCCCCGTATAAGCCGCTCATGCCAACAAGTCGAACACGTTCCACCCAATCTGCAGATTGATCGAAGACTGACCCTCGCCGTCCACCAGCGCCCTCATTTGGCTCTTTATGGATGAATCTATGCCGAATTCGCTGGTTTGCGCGGGAGATATGGAGGGCGGGAAGCTGAGGCTGCGTACAAGCCCGTTACTGGTGGCTCGGGTTCATAGTTGTGATACCCTTCCAAAATGCGTGTCTTTTCCTACCTGTTGACCTTCCTTTTCGCGGTCCCGGTCGCTGCACAAGACGTCGACCTTGAACTGGTTTTGCTGGCCGACGCCTCCGGATCGATCTCAGAGGAAGAAATCCGGTTTCAGAGGCAGGGATATGCCGAGGCGTTGACCGATCCACGCGTTCTTTCCGCTATCGGCAACACCGCTTACGGCGCGATCGCCGTGACCTACGTTGAATGGGCGGCAAACACTGCGGTTGTTGTCGATTGGACCAGGATCGATGGTCTCGAAAGTGCACAGGCATTTGCGGACGCGTTGATTGCACCGCCGAGACAGGCTTATGGCCGCAATGCAATCGGTGCGGCCCTGCTCGATGGAAAGCGGCTGATCGAACAAAACGCGTTCGACGGATGGCGCAAGGTCATCGATTTCTCGGGCGACAGCCCCAACAGCTTTTCCGGGCCCTCCATTCAGTCTGCGCGCGACGCGGTGGTCGCGGCCGGGATCACGATCAACGGGTTGCCCATCCTTTGCAGGTTCTGCGACACACCGGCCCGCTACCCGGACCTCAGCGCCATTTATGAGGAGCAGATCATCGGCGGCCTTGGCGCCTTTGTCGTGACCGCGACCAACGAAGCCGATCTGGCCGAGTCTATCCGGCGGAAACTGATCCTGGAGATTTCGGGGGAACTCCCGTCCGATGACGTTGCAAGCAGGTAGGTGAACGGCTTCGCCCGAGGTCAAGGCAGATGATGCCGGGAAGAAATCTCATCGGGGTAATGAGCGTTTCGACCAGACCCCAAGGCTTGCCACGGCTTTTTGCGCCGCCGCCAGAACCAGCGCGCATAGCATCAGCTTCGACAGCGGTTCCATTGTTCCCTCGATCTGCACGGCGTGGATCACTGTCGACACCACGACCAGCAGGCCTAGCGATGTATGACACATACGCCAGATGCGCGGCCGCAAGCGCAACGGCCGCCGGAGCACTGCCACCAGTGCAACGGCCATCAGCGCCCACATCGCAATGACGCCCCACGCAGAAAACGGTGTCGGCGACCGGAACAGCAGAGCGTCAACCACGTCTGGTGGGCTGGTGATCCAGAGCCCAACCACGTGGACGGCAACAGTCGCAACAAGAATCCCACCGACCCACCGGTGGATGCGCCGACCGCGTTGCATCGACAGTCTTGGGAGATACCCCGCAGCTAGAAGTGGCTGAACCAGCATCAAGGCCATCGCAGCAATACCAGCAAAGCCGGCTGCAATGTAGATCGGCTGGCGCCAGGCAAGAAGTGGGCTGGTTGCCGCCAATGCAACCGGCAAGGCAACAACAAAGGCAAGCCCGGCCCAGATCATGTTGTTTCGTGCGCGGCTCATCCGCTTGTCTGCCCCCCAGTTCAGACCGGCTGAAGTACGAAATGCGCCTCCAGGCTGGTGTCCTTCGCGCTCCGCATGACAGGGCGAAGGAAAACCGTCTCGTAGTCGCCGCTGTCATAGGCGAGATGGCCATGAGGTTGTCCGAATGCCGGTACGATCTGCGGCATCTCCAAACGGAACACGCCGTTCGAATCCGTCAGAGTGGCGCCATGACTATGCCAGTCGCGCTCGTGGCCCTCGGTCGTGTGTGCCCAGATCTGGATCCGCTGTCCGGCGAGTGGCATCCCGTCGCCGGCGCGACGCACCGTTCCCGACATCCAGAAACCGCCGCCTCCGATCCGCTCCACGATTGGAGCGCCGGGACGGTAATTGTTGGACCCGCCCCGCATCGATGTCGTGGGAGCCAAACCTTTCGCCGTGGCGGGTACTAGTAAACCGGAGGTTCCGGTCGTCAGGCCGGCACCGAAAGTGGCCAGCAACGTACGGCGGTTGAACAGTTTCGTTATCATCTGCCTTTTCCCGTCAGACTACTGGCGGCTCGGCTGATTTCTGACGACCAAGCGCACCCCTTGAGAAATGTAGCGCGATTTGCGTCCGTTCCAAACCGTCAGAAGCCGCATGTACGGCGAATTGCATCCAGGGCTTCGAGAGGAACAGAGGTCTCGCACATACGCGCCTTCAACATAACCAAAAATTTTGCAGCGCCGTCGGTTCACGCCCCGAGTTTAGAGTCGCCTTCGAGAAAAGGTACCGCGCAAGCGACTGGCATGTAGGCGAGGCACCACTTGGATCTTTCAAACTAACAGGTCGAAAACCTCTGAGCCGATTTGCAGGTTGATCGAGGACTGTCCTTGCCCATCCACCAATGCCCACATGATCTGTCCGGTGGGCCGGTAGATCACAAAGGCCTCTTGCACCGCGTCATCCCCGGCGCGCTCTCCCTCGGCGCTGGCGGTGTGGTTGAAGTTGACCTGGAACTGGTCGCGGGTTGCGGACGCATTACCGAACAGCAGAACGTCTCCCTCGGTGGCGCTATAGTCCTGCACCCAGTCCGAGCCGTGGCCTTCTACACCCACATGGAAGAACTTGTCCGCGCCGCTGCCACCATTGATCCGATCATGGCCGAAGCCGCCATTGACGAAGTCGTTCCCGGCGCCACCGAAGACGAGGTCGGAGAAGGCCGAGCCAGTGATCACGTCGTCACCGTCCTGGCCCTGGATTTCATCCACTCCGAAGCCGCCGGCAATTGTGTCGTTGCCGCCCTGACCATAGACTAGATCGTTGCCTGCCCCCGCATCGACCGAGTCGTTGCCTTCGCCGGCATAGACGATGTCGCGCAAGTCGTCCGCACCTGGTCCGCCGATGATCGTGTCATCACCGTCGCCGCCGTTGAGCGTATCGGCACCGAGACCGCCGTCGAGACTGTCATTGCCGGTGTCACCGATAAGGCGGTCGTTGCCGTCTAGGCCGAGGATCGTGTCGTCGCCCGCAATGCCGATCAGAACATCTGGCCCAGGCGTACCGGTCAGGTTGACCCCCGAGCCGGGAAGATCTAGAGGCGTTTCGCTTTCGACAGTTGAAACTGGCGCACCGGTAATGACCTCGATCGTTGGCGGCGTCGTGGGGTCGTAAACCTCGGTTGCGATTTCCACCAGTTCGCCCAGACCCTGGTCCAGCCCGGTGAGGGTTGCTAGAACCTCGGACCCGTCCGTGTTAGTCAGGGCCAGCGACGTGACCGTTCCCTGAGCGGCGGCAAGAAGGTCTTCGCGGGTCGGTGTAAAAAGGTCGTCTGGCAGGGCAAGCCCGGTACCGCCGATCACCAACCTCGCCCCACCCAGTTGCAGGACAATCTCGGTCGCAGAGCGGGAAAAAAAGGGGCTGTCTGCCAGCAGGAAATCGGACCCGAACAGGTCGGTCGCTGTCAGGTCCAGCCCGGCCAGACGGGTCAGCACGGCGTCGCCAGTGGTGGCTGCCGCAACGGCCGACGCAACGAGTGAGGAGGCAAGCGTGTCGCGGGTCAGCGGCGCATCGCGTGTCACACCCTCCAGAGTTTCGGGCGTGTTGCCTTTGCTGGTCACGTCGATATCCGGGTCCAGGTAGATGTTTCCGGTCATCAGCGTGCCATCGCCCGCGTTCGCGCCCGACGGTAAAACAGTCCGATCAACCGAATTGCCAAAAAACTCCGTTTCGGCGGACCCCGCCGGGCTACCATCGTGCGTTGCATGAATGTTGATTTGGGCGTCTGCTGACGAATAGATCGCGGTGCCCTTGGCCACGCCCGTGTTGTTACTCGCAACATAATTCGGGGTCACGGTGCCTTTGATCACTTCTATGTCCGACAGAGCATACTGGTAAACCTGATTTCCCTCGAACCGCGTGCCAAAGACCGAGATATCGCCGCCCGCCGCAAAAATCGCCCCACCGCGCCCGGCAAGATTGTCCTGAAACAACGAGTCGCTGATGTCGATGGTGCCTGATTCATTAAATACGGCACCACCTTTCGACTGGTACGCGGCATAATACGAGTGTTTTTTATTGCCGCCCCGTCCATCGCCGCGAGTCGCGTTGTGCATGCGCAGCTGCGTGAATTCCATGTCATGGATCGTAATGTCTCCGCCGGTGTTCAGTAGGCCGCCCCCATCGGCGGCGGCCCCTCTGTCGCCGCTTGCCACCGTGGTGACCCCACCGTCCAGCCGAAACCCCGAGAAACTGACTTCGGCGCCGTCATGTACATGAAACGCCCGTTCGGCCATGGTTGTGCGTACAACGGATGTCCCGCCCTGAGCACCCACGATGGCAACATCCGACAGGATATCCAGATCACCAAGGCGTGCATTTTCTTCGGTCAGGGCGCTGGCCAATCTGATCTGAATATCGTCAAAATAGTCACGGCTTAAAAGCTCTCCCGGGCCAAATATCTCTGTAAGGTTAAGATAATAGGTGTCTGCGCCCAGCCGGATAACGTCCGGATCCGGATCGGCGTTGGCCTGCAAAATGGCCTCGCGCAGGCTGGTTTCACCGTCGTCGGGATCAATTACATCTGCGGTTGTGGTGACGACGATTTCGGACCCGCCGAAGAAAATCGGAAGCCTTTCACTTTCAACTGTTTCCAGCGTTCCATGGCCGTCAGTGTAGGACGCCGTGGCTGACACGGTTCTCCCGAAATCTGCCAGACGCGGCGTATAGTTGTCTTCCGTGGCCCCCGCGATCGGAACGCCGTCACGTAGCCACTGGAAAGAAAACGCACCCAGCCCGTCGGCATCCGAAATCCCGTCGGTAAGGGCAAAGAGGGTCTGTCCGACCACGTTGTCTCCGCTGAAGATCAAATCCCCGACCGGCTCGTCATTGACGTTGACCACTGCAGCGGTTGGTGTGCTTGAAACGGTCTGCGGTCCGCCCGCGTCGATGTACGACATGCGGACCGAGACCGGCTGGCCGACATCCTCCTGTGTCAGTTCATAGGTCGAAGCGGTTGCTCCGCTGACGTCGGTCCCGTTGCGCAGCCATTGGTAGGAAATGGTAGATCCGTCGATCGCGCTGGTGTTTGCCGGCAATGCGGTCAGTGTTTCCCGCTGCGTCGCGGTTCCGGTTATCGACACGGTCGGAACCGGGGTTAATTCAAGAGTCGAGACGGTCTGATCGTCGAACTGCAACCGCTCGATCCCGTTCAGCGTGTCGATCCCGTCCGCAGAGGTAACGACGACATGTTCGGCTTCAAAGGTTACCTCGGCATCTTCGAACAGCCCCGAGAAGACTGCGGTATCGATGCCTTCACCTCCGTCTAGCACGTCGTTACCTTCGTCGCCGCGCAAGCGGTTGTCCTGAGCATTGCCCGTCAGATTGTCGGCAAAGAGCGATCCTACAATATTCACGAAATTGCGCAGCTCGTCCCCGGCAGCATCCCCGCCAGCGGCCAAGTCGTCCAGCAGACTCACGGTTACGCCAGCGGCAGAGCTGCCATAGCTAACCGTATTTGTGCCAGTGCCACCATCCAAAGTATCGGCACCGCCGCCACCTTCGATTGTGTCGTCGCCCCCAAACCCGTTAATCAGGTTTGCATCGGCGTTTCCGCGCAGGTTGTCAGCAAAACCCGAGCCTTGCAGGTTTTCGATCCCGCTCAGGCTGTCGCCCTCGGCGTCACCGCCCGTCGCGTTCCCGGCCTCAAGATCCACGCTTATGGCATCGGGAGAAGCGCTGTAGTCGGCTGTGTCAACACCGTCGCCCCCAAGCAAGGTATCCGCGCCGCCCAAACCGGTCAGAGTGTCATTTTGGTCGAGCCCCTCGAGACGATTTGGGGTGTCGTCACCAGTCAGATCGTCGGCAAAGGCCGAACCTGTCAAGTTCTCGATGCTGACAAGAGTATCGCCTGTGGCATCCCCTCCCGTCGTCTCCTCGGTCTCGAGATTGATCGTCACGCCTGCGTCGGAGCTTGCATAGCTGGCCGTATCGGAGCCGCCCCCACCCTGGATATCATCGGCGCCGTCGCCGCCTTCGAGGACATTGCCATTATCGTCACCGAACAAACTGTCAGTCCGGGAAGTGCCAATCAGGTTCTCGATGGAGACAAGCACATCGCCTTGGGCGTCGCCCCCCGTGGCGGTGCCATCCGCAAGATTGATGCTGACCTCCTGACCCGAGCTTGCATAGCTGGCAGTGTCGCTTCCTTCACCTCCATCCAGCAGATCCGGTCCCGCAAGACCCTCCAAGGTATCGTCGCCGCCTAGACCATAGAGGTAGTCAAGCTCCGGCGTGCCGGTGATCGTGTTTGCTTCTTCATCTGAAAGCGTGACGAACTGTCCGCGAATTTCACCAGCCGGGTTTCCGGTGGTGTGGACATTCACATAGAGTTCGGCGTCGTTTCCGACTATTGCGTTGCCCAATTGGACAGAGAAGAAATCCAGCGGCAAGGAGGCGGGGTCAAGCGCTTCCCATTGCCCCTCAATCAACAGCACTCCGCCGCTTTCTGACAGGTTCAGATCGTCCGGGTCCTCGTTCAGGATGTTGAATACAACATTTCCATTGGCGCCACGTGCCCCGGAATGAAAATGGATCCCGGTGACGTCATCATTGATATCGGCTGGAAACGGCCCCGATGCCGGTAAGATCAAGCTGTAATCCAGACCGGACAGAAAGATGCGATACCAGAGCGTTTCGGAGAAGCCTGTATTCTCGTACAGAGCGTATCCATAGCCCGTCGCAGTAGACGTCACACCAGGCACTTGCTGCAGTCCGTCCAGTGACATCCGGAATAACCTGGCCATCGTCTCCCCCCCCCCCTCTTGGCAGACCCTGCGGCGCGACGATCATAGGTTGGTCGAAAGCTGAAAGGCCCTTCAATTGCCTAAATAGCAGAAATGCTTAGACAAAGATACCATTCTAGCCCAACCTTGCCAGCAAGGTGTATGAGTGTCAGAGGCGGATAATCATTTGGCACGACCCTAGGGTGAACGCCAAGCAACAATAGTATTTGATAAGCTGCATGAGATTCCAGAGGACATGACAGAACCAGAAACACTCGGGATGATGCGTCTGAAGGATCCGAATGAAGCGGCGGGACTTGCTCTACGACTGCTTGCCGGAGAGACGCCGTTTCGTGATATGCCGATGGGCATGTCGGCGGGGATGATGCTCGGTGCGATCGACCAGAACCGCTATGTTTTCGCACGACGCAAAAATAAGGCGGTTGGCTTCGCCTGCTGGACATTTACCGCCCCGCAAAGCGCCGAAGACTGGATACGCAAGGGCAGACCGTTTGAAAGCCTTGAGACCGCCGCGCCAGGATCAGCCGCTGTTATCCTTGCTGTTCAGGCGGTTGACACCGAAACAACCCGTTTTCTGTTTAAGGGACTGCGAGACAATCAGCTTGCGACAGTGGATCTGTGCTACTACGTCAGGGATTACGGAAGAAAAGAGGGCAAACTGCCCCGCTATGTTCGGCTGATCCGCCCAAAAGTCCGTCGAATGTCGAAAGACAAGCCTTACCAGAAAGTCATCTAAAGGCTTCGAACATGCCATTGGGTCATTCTCGCACGTCTATCCTATATTGCCTCCCACACCGATCCCTGAGGATCTTCCAAAAGGTACCTCACCCTCGCAAGTTCACTGCGGTATAAGTAAAGCCCTCCCCACATGGTCCCCAGGGTGTCGCGGGTCGGATTACAAACCAAGACACAAGCCGCTGAAGGAACAGGTCGCCAAAGCTGCGCGCGTCAATGAGCATCGACTGGAAAGGGACACTGACGCGCGCCTAGTTCGAGAGTCACGCGTGCGACATCTCCCATGAAGCTGAAAGCGTCTATACCACCTGGGAAGAGTTCCACCTCAGAATTTTTCATGGAATAGAGCCGGATCCCGAGAAGGCTCAAACACAACAGTGCATGTGGCAGCGTGACCTACTTCAAGCTCAATAAGTCTTTAACGTGGTACAAATTCGATGCGTCGATTGCGTTCCTTGTTGGCCGCGCTGGTATTGGGAACAACGGGACGGTCTTCGCCATAACCGACGGCGATCAGGCGATCAGAGGCGATACCTTTGCCGGTCAGAAAGGCCTGCACCGCCTCTGCGCGTTTCTCACTGAGGGCCTGATTGTTGGCGTTCGAGCCATCGCTGTCTGTATGGCCGCCAATCTCGATCCGCAACTGAGGACAGCGGTTCACGATGTCGAAAAGGTTTTCCAGTAGCGGCAAGGACGCGTCATCCAGTCGTGCACTTCCTGACCGGAAGTAAATACTCCCGGTACGAGACAAGATCTCCATCCGGCCGTTGCAGGCCTCGTTGTCCATCACGCCCTTGGTTTCAAGCGCCGCCGCCGCCGGGGAGGGCGTGGCGACTTTCTCGAGCTTTGGTGGCGTTCCGGGGGTCGAGCAGTCAAAGATGAAATCGAAGCTCACGAAACCGAAGGGTAGGATATCGACGTTCGCCGCCTCTTGAAGTTTGGCGCGCCCATCATCAAGGCCGAACTCTGACAACCCGATCGCGATCGGGATGGTGTTGGCGACGGCGACGCGGTCGTTGTTGATCAGCGTAACAGCCACATCGGCCGTACGATCCATGGTGATGCCATGTAGGTTCAGGGTGAACGGTAACTCTATGAACTTGTGTCGAACCTGGTGCAAGTCCATAAGCTGATCGGACGGCAGACGCGCGGTGATGGTCGTCTCTGGGAACTTGAAGGTTTCGAAGAACAGAAACCGCATGCGTACGTTCCGCAGATCGATTTTGGTGTCGACGGAATCCATCTGGACCACGACGCGGGCTTCGCCATCGGGCGTGATCACGCCGGACAGGTTTGCAAAACCGCTATTCTCGGCAATTGAGGCCTTCTTGACCGACATGAACCGCAACGCCGAGGCCGGAGAGTCGAGTATCCAGCCGTTCTCGAACGGGTCAATGGATTGCGCTTTGGCGGGAACAGCCAGAAGGAACAGCGCAGCGACGGCACCAAGAAAGGGAAATCGTCTTTCCATTATATCGACCTTACGGATGCCGCCGACTTGGATCTCCTGGCAGTAGAGGCTCGGTCGATCCTGTTGCAAATGGCCTCGGCTCACAATCGCGCGAACATCGTGATCCTGGATGCCTGCCGCAACAACCCATTCGAGGGATTGCCCGACCTTAAAGACAACGGTCTTGCGGAGATGAAGGCGCCCCCTGGAACCTTTATTGCATTGGCCACTGCGCCGGGCGGAGTTGCCTTAGATGGACTTGGCGCCAACAGCCCGTTCACCATGGCGCTGGCAGAACATATGGGGCAACCGGGTCTTGCAATCGAACAGGTGTTCAAGAATATGCGCAAGGACGTGATGGCGGCCACACGCGGTCAACAGACCCCTTGGGACACCTCTTCGTTGTTGACCGATTTCACCTTTGTCGCCGAAAAGGTTCTGTCGGCCGAGGACCGTGCTGCCCTGCAGCTTTGGAACACGGTTCAGCAATTGCGCGATCCGGTGCAGATCATGTTGTTCGTCAGGGCCTATCCTGAAAGCAAGTACGTACCCGACGCCTACTCACTGCTGGAACAGGTAATGGCCGAGGAAATTGCGGCCGTCGCCAAACCCTCGGCCCAGACCTCAGCCTCGGACGAAGAACGGGCGCTGTTCGAGGCGGTTAAGGGGGAGGGAACAGCTGATGCTTTCCAGACCTATCTTGATGCATTTCCCAAAGGTGTCTTCCTGGAGGAAGCTCGAGAGCGACTGGCAGCCTTGAAGCCTTCGGGCCCGTTGACGGACCCGTCCCCCGAACCTGCGCCCACTCCAGTTCCTGTGGCTGAGGCCGCACCGGACAAGGACGAAATCAAACTGCCGGACGAAGCTGTAGTCATTACCATGACTTCGCCGCTGATCGCGGGCAATGATGTGGTCCGAGACCAGACGATCAGCCAGTTGATCAACGGATCGCCTAAGTTTCCGCCGATCGAGGGCCTACCCGACGAATTGTGGAAAGAGCAGAAGTGCTCGAATTGTCATCAGTGGACGAAAGAGGCGCTGTGCCAACAGGCGCAGGTCTATGCCGACGCAGAAGTGTCCCGGTCGATCAACAAGCAACACCCTTATGGTGGGGGATTGAAGGTCAACTTGCGGCAATGGGCCAAGGGCGGCTGCCAATAATCCTGGCGCCGACCGCTACGATCTACTCCCGCACCACCTTTGCCACAAACTTCGGCCCGTAGCACGTCGGGAACCCGCGCTGTTGATAGGTTATAGCAACGCGCGCAGCCTCCAAATCGCGCAGCTTTTGGCCATAATCGGGTCTTAGTTATCAACAGTGGGTCTGCTGAACCACACCGCTGAGGAGACCGGTTTTGACCATCCCCCATTCTATTGCTGCGGCCCTGCCGGTCGGTGTCGCCGGTGCCATCTACGCGATGTCGGCGGGCGGGCTGTCCTTCAACGTCTACAGCCAGATCGGCATCATCCTGTTGATAGGTCTTGTCGCCAAGAACGGCATCCCGATCGTGGAGTTCGCCAATCAGCTCCGCGACGAGGGAAAATCGGTGCGCGACGCGGTCATCACCACCTCGGTGCTGCGCCTGCGCCCCATCGCGATGACGGTCGTCTCCACCATCCTCGGCGCCCTGCCGCTTGTCCTGGCTTCCGGCGCGGGCGCCGAAAGCCGCAACGCCATCGGCACCGTCATCATCGCCGGGCTGGGCCTGTCGGCGCTGCTGATGCTGGCGGCCACACCGGTGCTTTACGATCTGCTCGCCCGCTATACCAAACCGCGCGGCGCGGTCGAAAAGGCGCTGGAACAGGAACTGACCACCGTCGGCCAGAACTGAGGCGCCCGATCCGCCCCCGGTCCTCCCAACATCGCAATTGCAAGGGAACGGTTCGGCAAAACCCGGACGGATCGCCGCCTGCCCTCTCCGGATCGCGGCGAACCGGGGGCCGCTCATCTCAAATCCCGGTCTTTTGTGCTACCATCGGGATCAGAAATGATTCTTTTTTGATCTATGTTCAATCTCTTGGGGGAAAGTTTAGTCATGGTCGATCCGAGCCTTTTCACAACCGTTAGCGATAACACGCTCCTGCCCTTCGGGGGCA
>NZ_JAOWLB010000041.1 GCF_025751555.1 Ruegeria aquimaris | reverse complement strand
GCGCGGTTGACGGGGCTCGAACCCGCGACCCCCGGCGTGACAGGCCGGTACTCTAACCGACTGAGCTACAACCGCGCGCTGCGTGATATGGCGTTCCCTGCGGAACGTTTGGGTGTATTATGGCCCCGCTCCGGCATCGTCAAGCAGGTTTCGCGTTTTTTTGGCCGTGCGCCTGAAAATTATCGGCCCGCGAACGTGACCCGCTAAAGGTTCCTGTTTCAGTTTAAGTACTTACCGCGAATCTGATAGAAAACACCTCCTCTTCAACGCCTTGGCAGCGGGGTGAATTCCCTGTCATCCCCCGGCGGCAACCGGAACCGGCCATGCATCCAGTCGCCCGCGCGCCAGGCTTCCTTGGCCGCCTCGATCCGGTCCTTGCTGGTGGCGACGAAATTCCACCAGATGTGGCGCGGGCCGCCCATCGTGGCGCCGCCCAGCAGCATCAGCCGCGCGCCCTGTGGCCCCGCCTTCAGGCTCAGGCGGTCGCCGGGGCGGAACACCATCATGCGCCCCGTCTCAAAGACCTGCCCGGCCACCTCGACTGAGCCGCCCAGGACATAAACGCCCCGGTCCTCGTGATTGTCCGGCAGCGGCAGCGCTGCGCCCGGTTGCAGAACCGCGTCCGCATAGAACATCTCGGAGGTTGTGGAGACAGGCGCCGCCGCGCCCCAGGCATCGCCCAGAATCAGCCGCACGCGCTTGCCCTCACCTTCCAGCTCCGGCAATGCCTCGGCCGGGGTGTGCTCGAAACTTGCCCCGGTCTCCTCCAGATGCTCCGGCAGCGCGACCCAGGTCTGGATCCCGAACATCTGCAAGGGTGCCTTGCGTGCCCCTTCATCGGTGCGTTCGGAATGGGTGACCCCGTTGCCCGCAACCATCCAGTTGACCGCGCCGGGCTCGATCCACTGATCGGTGCCCAGGCTGTCACGATGGTGCAACCGACCCTTGTAGAGATAGGTCACCGTGGCCAGCCCGATATGGGGGTGCGGTCGCACGTCTATCCCCTGCCCGGTCAGGAACTCGGCCGGCCCCATCTGGTCGAAAAAGATGAACGGCCCCACCATCTGGCGGCGCGGCGTCGGCAGGGCGCGGCGCACCTCGAATCCACCCAGGTCGCGGGCGCGCGGCACGATCACCGTTTCGATGGCATCCACGGCGTCGCCGATCGGCACATGGGTATCCAGTAAGGGGTTCCAGCTCATCTCAGACCTCCGTTCGGATGTAACGAAACAAAGGTAGCACCCACATGAAATCGCACAACTGGAAAGAAATTGCGGATTAATGTGCGAAATCGCACAACATCAGGTCGGACTGCGGAACAGCCGGGTCGAAGAGAACATCGCCTCCAGCTCCTCGATCCGCTCCTTGCTCTCTTCCCAGCGGGCGCCCTGCACCTCGGCGATCAGCGCCTCAACGATCAGTTGCAACGCGATAGTACTGTCCCAGCTCGACGGCGCCTCGACCAACCCGTTAAAGGTCAGGTTCGCCACCCGCCCGATGGGCGAACCCCATTGGTCGGTGAACAGGATCACCGTGACCCCCCGCTCGCTGGCGATCTGCGCCAGCTTCTCCAGATGCGCCTCGTAACGGCGGATGTCAAAGATCACCAGGACCGAGCCTTCGTCCATATCCAGCAGGTATTGCGGCCAGACGTTGGCGGAATTGCCCAGCATGGTGACATTGGGCCGGATGATCTGCATGTGGTTGAACAGGTAATCCGCGTTCGACCGCGTGATCCGCCCGCCCACCACATACAAATGCCGCCCGGTATCGGCCAGGATCGCCGCCACCTTGTCGAACATCGCGGTATCGATCCGCTCCAGCGTGTGGCGCATATTGGCCCAGACCACCTGTGCAAACCGCATCAGCGGGTGTTCCGCCCCTTCGTCCACCACCCATCCGTCGCGTTTCGAGATCGGCTTCTTGATCTGCGCGGCAACCTCGTCGCGCAGCGCGTCCTGAAGATTGGGAAACCCGTCGAACCCCAGCTTGCGCGCCATACGGATCACCGTCGGTGTCGATACCCCGGCAGCAGCGGCCAGCTTGGTGATCGATTGCAGCCCGCCCATCGGATAATCCTGCAACAGAACCGAGGCGAGCTGCCGCTCCGATCTGGTCAGCTGCTCCATCTCGTCCTGAATTCGCTGTTTGACCAGTTTCGTTGTCTGGGGCACGCGCGAGCCTTTTCTATAACATTTGCTTCAGCGTAACCCAAACTGTAATCATGTCTACAGAAATTTTCTTGACAGCCATATCGCATATGTAACCAATGCTACACATGATTTTCGCCCCCGATTCCCCAGTGCTGTCTTCCATCGAAGGACCAGCCGCGCGCGTGCTCAATCCGCGCGGGGCTGCGGCGGCGCTTCTGGTCTGCGAACATGCCAGCCGGTTCATTCCTGCGTCACTGAACGGTCTGGGACTGGACGCCGCCGCCGCCCGTTCTCACGCGGCCTGGGACATCGGCGCTATGGAACTTTCGGTGGAACTCTCGGGCGCGCTCGATGCGCCGCTGGTCTATTCCCGCGTCAGCCGTCTGGTCTATGACTGCAACCGCCCGCCGCACCGCCCCGACGCGATGCCCGCGCAAAGCGAGGTCTTTGCCATTCCCGGCAACACGGGCCTGAGCGAGGCCGACCGCGACCGGCGCGCCTGCGACATCTACCACCCGTTCCGCCAGCTTCTGGCCAATACGCTGGAGGCCCGCCCGGACCCAACCGTACTGATCACCATTCACAGCTTCACCCCAATCTACCAGGGCAAGACCCGCGATGTCGAACTGGGCATCCTGCATGACAGTGACGACCGCGCCGCGCAGCTCCTGCTGCGCGCGGTCGACGGATCGGGCCTGCGGGCCGCGCTGAACGAGCCCTATTCCGCCACCGACGGCGTCACCCATACGTTGCGGGAACATGCCATCGCGCGCGGCCTTCCCAACGTGATGATCGAGGTCAAAAATGACCTCATCGACACGCCCACCGGCGTCAACCGCCTGGCCGGGCTGCTGGCGCCTATGCTGGCCGCCACGATAAACGAACTGGCCCCTGGGGGAGGCCGGTCATGACAACAGGGGGTAAAGCATGAACGCGCTACGCGCCTATGTGACAGCGGTCGACCGGATGAACCGCCGGATCGGCCGGATCGTGATGTATGGCATCTTCGCGATGATGGGCATTCTGCTCTGGTCCAGCTTCTCCAAGGTCGGCAGCGATCTGGGTTTTGACATCAACCCCTCGCTCTGGACGCTGGAAATGGCGCAATTCGCCATGGTCGCCTATTACATCCTGGGCGGTCCCTATTCAATCCAGATGGGGTCGAACGTGCGGATGGACCTGCTCTATGGCGAATGGTCGGACCGGCGCAAGGCCTGGACCGATGCCTTTTCGGTGCTGTTCCTGGTCTTCTATCTCGGCGTGCTGCTCTATGGCGGCTACGACTCGCTGCACTATTCGCTCCAGTATGGCGAGCGCAGCCCTACCGCCTGGCGCCCGGTTCTCTGGCCGATCAAGGTGATCATGTGTCTGGGTATCCTCCTGATGCTGTTGCAGGCGCTTTCCGAACTGGCCAAGGACATCCTGCGTATCCGCGGTGAAGACATCCCGCGCGAGGTGATCTGACATGTCCTATGAACTGATCGCCATTTTGATGTTCAGCACGATGATGATCATGCTGATGACCGGCCAGCGGGTGTTCGGCGCCATCGGCTTTGTCGCGGTTCTGGCCTCGTTGCTGCTGTGGGGCGACCGGGGCGGCTATGACATCGGCTTCGCCGCGGCGATGAAGCTGATGAAATGGTATCCGCTTCTTACCCTGCCGATGTTCATATTCATGGGCTACGTGCTGTCGGAATCGAAGATCGCCGACGACCTTTACAAGATGTTCCATGTCTGGATGGGCGGCCTCAATGGCGGGCTGGCCATCGGCACCATCGGGCTTATGGTGCTGATCTCGGCGATGAACGGGCTAAGCGTGGCGGGCATGGCCATCGGCGCCACCATCGCGCTGCCCGAGCTTCTCAAACGCGGCTATGACAAGAAGATGGTCACCGGCGTGATCCAGGCCGGATCCAGCCTCGGCATCCTGGTGCCGCCCTCTGTCGTGCTGGTACTTTATGCCATGATCGCGCGCCAGCCGGTGGGCCAGCTCTGGCTGGCGGGCGTGTTGCCGGGCCTGATGATGGCCGCCATGTTCATTCTCTACATCGCGATCCGCTGCAAGCTGAATCCCGACCTTGGCCCGGCGCTGTCGGCTGAAGAGCGTGACGTGCCGATGGGTGAGAAACTGCGCCTGTTGCGCGCGGGCCTGCTGCCGCTGGGCATCTTTGCCGCGATGATGGTGCCCTTTGTCAACGGCTGGACCTCGCTCGTCGAAAGCTCGGCCATCGGGGCGCTGACCGCCTTTCTGGCCGCCGTGCTCAAGGGCCGGATGACCCGCCAGGTGTTCGAAGTATCGGTCCGCTCCACCCTGGGCATCTCCTGCATGTTCATGTGGATCATCCTGGCCGCACTGGCCTTTGGCGCGGTGTTCGACGGGCTGGGCGCGGTCAAGGCGATCGAGAATCTCTTCACCGAGAAACTGGGCCTCAACCCCTGGATGATCCTGATCCTGATGCAGCTCAGCTTCATCGTGATGGGCACCTTCCTGGACGATACCGCGATGCTGGTGATCGTAGCGCCGCTTTACGTGCCGCTGGTGGGCGCGCTTGGCTTCGACCTGATCTGGTATGGTGTGCTTTATACCATCACGACACAAATCGCCTACATGACACCGCCATTCGGCTATAACCTGTTCCTGATGCGGGCCATGGCCCCGCCGGAAATCACCCTGCGCGACATCTACGGCTCGATCCTGCCCTTCGTGCTGGTGATGGTGCTGGCGCTGGCGATCATCATGGTCTTTCCACAGATCGCGCTGTGGCTGCCCGAATATGTCTACAACAAGTGATCCCGGAGTGAACCGGGGCTTCTAATCCACCTTTTTGCAACTGGGAGATAACAGATGACCACAAGACGCAAGTTTCTGACCACCGCCGCCGTCGGTGCGGCGGCCGCGCCGCTGGCCACCCCCGCACTGGCGCAGTCGACCATCAAGTGGCGGATGCAGACCTATGCCGGCGCCGCCCTGGCCGAACATGTCGTGGTGCCCGCCATCAACATGTTCAACCAGATCGCCGGTGACCGCATGCAGATCGAGCTGTTCTTTGCCGATCAGCTTGTCCCAACCGGAGAGCTGTTCCGCGCCATGCAGCGCGGCACCATCGACGCGGTACAGTCCGACGACGATTCGATGGCCTCGCCCACCGAAGTCACGGTCTTTGGTGGCTATTTCCCCTTCGCCTCGCGCTACTCGCTCGACGTGCCGGTGCTGTTCAACCAGTACGGCCTGAACGAGATCTGGGATGCCGAGTATTCCAAGGTCGGCGTCAAACACGTCTCGGCCGGTTCCTGGGATCCCTGCCATTTCGCCACCAAGGACCCGATCAACAGCCTGGCCGACCTGAACGGCAAGCGCGTCTTCACCTTCCCCACCGCGGGCCGCTTCCTGTCGCAATTCGGCGTGGTGCCGGTGACCTTGCCATGGGAAGATATCGAGGTCGCGGTGCAAACCGGCGAGCTCGACGGCATCGCCTGGTCGGGCATCACCGAGGATTACACCGTCGGCTGGGCCGATGTGACCAACTACTTCTTGACCAACAACATCTCGGGCGCCTGGATCGGCCATTTCTTTGCCAACATGGACCGCTGGAACGAACTGCCCGAGGACCTCAAGGCGCTGTTCACGCTCTGCTGCGAGCAGTCGCACTATTACCGTCAGTGGTGGTACTGGGGCGGCGAGGCATCCTTGCGCGTCAACGGCACCAAGATGCAGCTGACCACTATCCCCGACAGCGAATGGGACCAGGTCGAAGCCGCCGCCGTCAAGTTCTGGGACGAGATCGCAGCCGAGTCCGAGACCAAGGCAAAGGTTGTCGACATCTTCAAGAAGTACAATGCCGACATGGCCAAGGCCGGACGCCCCTACCGCTACGGCTGATCGAAACCGCCGGTCCGCGACAATCGCGGACCGGCCCCCAGACGCCCAAGAATTTTCGCCGAAAATTCTCTCTCCAAATCAAAGGTCGCACATGCTCACGTTCGAAACACTCAAGGCTCAGGTTGCCGATGGCTCGGTGGATACGGTTCTGGTCTGTGCCGTCGACATGCAGGGCCGCCTGATGGGCAAGCGCTTCCATGCGCAGAACTTCCTCGACAGCGCCTGGCAGGAAACCCATTGCTGCAACTACCTGCTGGCCACCGACCTGGAAATGGCCACGCCCGACGGTTACCAGGCGACCAGCTGGCAGGCGGGCTATGGTGACTACGTGATGAAGCCCGACCTCTCGACGCTGCGTCCGATGCCCTGGCTCGAAGGCACGGTGATGGTGCTTTGCGACCTGCTCGACCATCACACCCACGAACCGGTGCCGCATTCGCCCCGCCAGGTGCTCAAGGCGCAGATCGCGCGGCTGGCCGAGATGGGCCTGACGCCCATGATGGCGACCGAGCTTGAATTCTTCATGTTCGAGAAGAGCTTTGCCGAGATCCGCAAGTCGGGCTTCCGCGATCTCACGACCTTTGGCGGCTACAATCAGGATTACCACATCCTCGCCACCACCCGCGAAGAGCATGTGATGCGCCCGCTGCGCAACCATCTCTATGCCGCCGGCATCCAGGTCGAATGCACCAAGGGCGAGGCCGAGGCCGGCCAGGGCGAGTTGAACGTCCGCTATGCCGATGCGCTGGCAAACGCCGATCACCACACGATCGCCAAGATGGCCACCAAGGACATCGCCGACCAGCACGGCCATGCCGCCAGCTTCCTGCCGAAATGGCACCACACCCGCGTCGGCTCGTCGAGCCACGTGCACCTGTCGCTCTGGCGCGGATCGGAACCGGCCTTCTATGACAAGGACGCGCCGCACGGCATGTCCGAACTGATGCGCCAGTTCTGCGCCGGGATGATCAAGTATGCTCCCGACTACACGTTCTTCCTTGCGCCCTATGTGAACAGCTACAAACGCTTCATGAAGGGCACGTTTGCCCCCACAAAGACCGTCTGGTCGGTGGACAACCGCACCGCAGGATTCCGCCTGTGCGGCGAGGGCAGCAAGGGCGTGCGGATGGAATGCCGCATCGGCGGCGCCGACCTGAACCCCTATCTGGCCCAGGCCGCGCTGCTGGCCGCCGGTATCCGGGGACTGGAGGAAAAGCTCGAACTGGCGCCTGCGACAAGCGGCGATGTCTATGACAATGCCGATGCCGGCGAGATCCCCCGCACCCTGCGCGCCGCGACCGAGACGCTGCGCAACTCGGCCATGCTGCGCGCCGCGATGGGGGATTGGGTGGTCGACCACTATACCCGCTGCGCCGAATGGGAGCAGGAGGAGTTTGACCGCGTGGTGACCGATTGGGAAATCGCCCGCGGTTTCGAAAAGGCTTAAGGCCAGACAAGGAGGGGGCCAGCCCCCTCTGCCGCTGGCGCGGCATTCACCCCCGGGATATTTCGGGCAAGAGGAAGGGCGCAAGGGCGCCAAGAGGATCGTGATGGCTCAGACAGTCAAATGCATCTCGCCGATCGACGGATCGGTTTATCTGGAGCGGCCGGTGGCCACGCGAGAGGCGGCCATGGGCGCCGCCGACCGCGCGCGCGCCGCGCAAGCCTCATGGGCGGCACGCCCCCTGGCCGAGCGCGTGGCGCTGGTGCTGGCGGCGGTGGCCGAGGTGGGCAAGACCACCGACCGCATGGCGGTGGAACTGGCCCATCAGATGGGCCGCCCGGTCCGCTATGGCGGCGAGTTCCGGGGGTTCGAGGAACGCGCCACCTATATGGCCGGGATCGCCGAAAGCGCGCTGGCACCGCTGGTGGTCGAGGACAGCGACGCCTTTCTGCGCAAGATCGAGCGCGAACCCTTTGGCGTGGTGCTGGTGGTGGCGCCCTGGAACTATCCCTATATGACCGCAATCAACACGGTGGCGCCCGCGCTGATGGCGGGCAATACGGTGATCCTGAAACATGCCGCCCAGACCTTGCAGGTAGGCGAGCGGATGGCCGAAGCGTTTCATGCCGCGGGCATCCCCGAGGACGTGTTCCAGAACATCGTGCTGGACCATGACACCACCGCCGAGCTGATCTCGCGGCGCAAGGTCAATTTCGTCAATTTCACCGGCTCGGTCCGGGGCGGCCAGGCGATGGAACGCGCCGCCGCCGGTACCTTCATCCCTGTCTCGACCGAGCTGGGCGGCAAGGATCCGGGCTATGTCCGGGCCGATGCCGATTTGGACGCCGCCGTCGAGACGCTGATCGACGGAGCCATGTTCAACTCGGGTCAGTGCTGTTGCGGGATCGAGCGGATCTATGTGCATGCGAGCCTGTTCAACGCCTTTGTCGACAAGGCAGTCGCGCTGGTGAACGGCTACAAGCTGGGCAATCCGCTGGACTCCGAAACCACGATCGGGCCGATGGCCAATGTCCGCTTTGCCCGTGTCGCCCGAGACCAGATCGAGGATGCCATCGCGAAGGGTGCGACCGCCCATATCGATCGCTTCCCGCAGGATGACGGCGGCGCCTATCTGACGCCGCAGATCCTGACCAATGTCACCCATGACATGGAGATCATGCGCGAAGAGACATTCGGGCCCGTCGTAGGCATCATGCCGGTCGCCGATGACGAAGAGGCGATTGCGCTGATGAACGATTGCCAGTTCGGGCTGACCGCCTCGATCTGGACCCGCGACACCGCCCGCGCCGACGAGATCGGCAGGCGGCTGGAAACCGGCACCGTGTTCATGAATCGCTGCGATTACCTTGATCCCGCGCTCTGCTGGACCGGCTGCAAGGATACCGGCCGCGGCGCGGGCCTGTCGGTGCTGGGCTTTCACGCCCTGACCCGTCCCAAATCCTATCATCTGAAAAAGGCTTGAGGCCCATGAAACTTGTTGGAAACTGGTCCTATCCCACCGCCATCCGCTTTGGCGCGGGCCGGATCGCCGAAATCGCCGAGGCCTGCAAGGCCGCCGGTATCACCAAGCCGCTGCTGGTCACCGACAAGGGGCTGGCCGCGATGGAGATCACCACCCGCACGCTCGGCCTGCTGGAGGCCGCGGGCCTTGGCCGTGCAATGTTCTCGGATGTCGACCCCAACCCTTCCGACCGCAATGTCGAGGCCGGGCTCAAGGTATATCGCGACGGCGGGTACGACGGCGTCGTCGCCTTTGGCGGCGGCTCGGGGCTGGACCTGGGCAAGACGCTGGCCTTCATGGCGGGCCAAACCCGGCCCTTGTGGGATTTCGAGGATATCGGCGACTGGTGGACCCGCGCCGACCCGGCAGGCATTCACCCGATCGTGGCCGTGCCCACCACCGCCGGGACCGGGTCCGAGGTCGGCCGTGCAGGCGTGATTACCAATTCGGACACTCATGAGAAAAAGATCATCTTCCACCCGCTGATGCTGCCCAAGGTGGTGATCTGCGACCCGGAACTGACTATGGGCATGCCGAAATTCATCACCGCCGGCACCGGCCTCGATGCCTTTGCCCATTGTGTCGAGGCCTATTGCTCGCCCCATTACCATCCAATGAGCCAGGGCATCGCGCTGGAAGGCATGCGGCTGGTCAAGGAATACCTGCCCCGCGCCTATGCCGACGGGTCTGACCTTGAGGCGCGCGCGCATATGATGTCGGCCGCCGCCATGGGCGCCACCGCCTTCCAGAAGGGGCTGGGCGCCATCCATGCGCTGTCGCACCCCATTGGCGCACATCACCACACCCATCACGGCACCACCAACGCGGTCTGCATGCCCGCCGTGCTGCAATTCAACCGCCCCGCTGCCGAGGGCGTGCTGGCCGAGGCCGCTGCCTATCTTGGCATCGCGGGCGGGTTCGACGGGTTTGCGGCCTATGTCGATGATCTGAACACGTCGCTCGGCATCCCGAAAACCCTGACGGACCTGGGCGTCAAGGATCCGAACCTCGACATGCTGGTGCGCGACGCGCTGAACGACCCCTCGACCGGTGGCAACCCGGTCCAGATGACCGCCGAGAACACCCGCAAGCTGTTCGAAGCGCTGCTCTGACCCGACTGCCCGGCGCGGCTCATCGCGCCGGGCACAGGTCAGCCCACCGACACCCGATCCATAACGCCACCGGCCTGACCCAACGGACGTAAGTCTGTGCGCCGCAATTACATCGCCCCGAGGCGGTAACTTTGCGCGCGCGCGTGAAGCCGATGCATGTCGTCATCGGCGATGCCAAGTTCGTCGAGATGCCGAACCAGCGAATCCAGGTAGGCAAAATTGGGACCGAGATTACCCTCCGCCACAGCGATCATCCGCGCGGCGTCGTCCTCGGGCAGATCCGGCATATATCGACGATTGTCGCGATCCATCACAAAGGTCAGCGCCTCGACCGGGCCCTGAGGCGTGGCCACCTCCAGAAACAACGGACGATAGGCACCGGAAAACATCTCGCGACGCCACATGAACTGCGTTTCCTGGTCGACCAGCGGCCCGGAAATGCGCATCACGACACCGTCGCAATGCCCGCCTTCGTCCAGGGCCGCCATCAACCCGGGCCGCGCAAAACTGCCGCGCCCGCCTTCGAGCCGCATGCAGAAACTCCGCCGCCACCCCAGTAAGGTACCGTACCTGTATTCCTCCACCTGAACCGCCGGATCCCAGATGAGCGAGCCATAGGCAAAGATCCAGAGATCCTGCGCCATACGGCCCTCAAGAACGTCAAGCCGGTTCGCTTCTCTGGCGTCATGATCCATTCGCCACCCGGGCGGCCAGCCCTCCTCTTCCGCCTGGATATCCAGCTCGGCAAAGCGATCCAGACCAAAGCGCAGTTCGGATTCGTCCGGCGGCGTGATGCGGCCACGAAGCGCAGGGGCATAGCGAAAGACATGGTGAGCAAACGGCATGGCCGGAGTTAGCCATCTTTTCCAGCCGGGGAACAGTGGGGAATTGACCTAAACCTCATCTTCCCGCTTGCCGATGAGATGATCGGGCTCCGGCAGATCCGATCACAGCGGCTGGGCGGGCCCCGACCGGCTTCTCTCTCCCCCTTGCCTTTGCTCTCTTCGCCCTTGCGAACCCGATACACACAAGATTCCGTGTTTTGAATCAAGAGCCTTTACCTGATTCCCCGGCTCAGCTATTCTCCGGACCAGAGAGCGCGAAAAGCGCCCGCGCGGTCACGCGCATCAGGCAAAGGAGCAGAAACATGAAACTCCGCGCGGTTGCGGCGGCATTGGCCATTGGCCTGATGCCCGCTGGCCTGTCGGCACAGGGGTTGGTCGGCGCGAATGTTGACGTCAACCATTACCAGTTCACCAGCAAATCCAAGGGTGCTCGTCAGGCGCTGCAAGGCTCGTTCGAGCTGGCGCTTGGCAGCTCGGTATCGACCCAGCTGGATTTGGGCTATTACAAGTTCGACCAGATCGGCGGCAGCGGCCGCAGCGCCACGCTGCACGGCATCTACCAGTTCGGCTATGGCGGCGCGGTCGGCGGTTTCTGGGGCACCGAGGATGGCGGCGGCATCGACCGCAACTTCTATGGCCTCGAAGGCGCCTATGACTTCACCACCATCCGGCTCGAAGGCTACTTCTCCCGTGGCCGGGTCCAGGGCAGCAATGCCACCCTGCTCGGAGCCAAGATCAGCAGCGATGTCGGCAATGGCCCGCTCAGCCTGAATGCCAGCGTCGACTACATGGACAACAAGGTCGAATCGGACATGACCCGCATGGCCATCGGCGCCGACTATGGCCTGGGCAGCGGCGTCAACCTCTATGGCGAGTTGGGTACCGGCAACGCCCGAGTAGCGAATTTCAAGAGCAACGACGCCTTTGTCGGCGTCGGCCTGCGGTTCGACCTGGGCGACCGCCCCGGAACAACCTTCGGCCGCCGCGCCCTGCTCGACCGCCTGCCAGGCTTTTGACCCGGCAATTCCGTCCTGAAAGGCCCCTTCTGATGACGTCAGAGGGGCTTTCTATTCAGGGTCTGACGACCTTCATCTTGCGTGAATGAGAGTGAGTCAATGCATATGAAAGCCTTGAAGCTCAGGTCTGTTTCATAAGAGGGCATGGCTATCTCCCTGTTTTCCTTCAGCTTACCGAAACCACTTTCGATCAGATAGCGGCAGTTGCAGGTTTCCTTGCCGAACTCCGCCAGGAACCTTCTGTTGATTTCCGTGGTCCGACTGGGATGATGCCACGATTCGGCAGGTCATTGCGCAGCCAACCGGCATCGAATGCCCTAACCGCCGGAAAGTGCCCGGCGAGCAGAGCCTGAAGCAGCGTGCCAGTTTCGTACAGGTCATGAGCTTGTCCGAGCATCAGACAGAATTAATCGAACCCGCCTTGGACGCCTCTGCCAGTTCTAACATGGTGATGTCCGGCTCCGGTCCCGCGCCGAGGTCGGGAGCCAAGCCCTCCTCGCCGCCGCTGCCCGGAACATCAGAAAGATCGCAATGGCC
>NZ_JAOWLB010000040.1 GCF_025751555.1 Ruegeria aquimaris | reverse complement strand
TCGGGGCGTCGACCTTGCGCAAAAGATGATCGCTGGGCGCCAACCGCTCCAGCGTCGCCATCTCAAGCGCGGTTTGCCGTGGCGAAGGCTTTCTCAACAGACCCCATTGAATCAAAAGCCCCCGCACAACGCGAGGGCTTTGTCAGCAGTTTGAGGCCCGCTGGCGTGGACCTTTTTTCAGTCCGGGGCGGCATAGGCGCGGTCGAGCCCGGCGATCAAAGCCTGGAATTCCGCCCGTACCGGTGCCGCAAATGGATTGGCGCTTTCGATCGCTGCCAGCACGCCGGGCGGATCGTGGCGGACCATATCGGCCGCCTGTATGAGCAGATCGAAACTGGTCGTGGTCATCCGGCTGGGCAGGGGGGCCATGCGGTGCAGGGCTTGCGCGATCAGATGGGTCAGCCCCTGCACCGTCGCTGCCTCGCGGTCATGCGCCTCGGGCGTGGTGATGATCACCCGCAGCCCCAGACGCGCGCGCAGAAAGGCGGCTACCGGCAGGTGGGCCTTGCCCCGGATCGGGCAGATCGCGATCTTGCGGCCCGCTATGCCGTCTCGCGCGCTTTGCGGGCCGAACAGCGGATGGGTGCCCACCAGCCCCACATGCGCGGGCAGATGTGCCCGCATGATGGCGGCGGGGCCTAGTTTGACCGAGCCCACATCGGCCACCACCGTAGCGGGCCGCAGATGCGGTGCAATGGCGCGGCAGGCCGCCGCCATATCGGCCACCGCCATCGCCAGGATGACCAGATCGCACCCCGCCGCCTCTGATAGGCTGGTGGCGGTGGCACCCTGGGGCAGGGCGGTTCCCGGGACCAATGCAGGGTCGTGGACCAGGCAGGGAAGGTGCGGCGCAAGATGGGCGGCGACGAGGCGCCCAAAGGCGCCAAAGCCGAGGAGGCCGATGGAAGAGAAGGTGAGATGACAGGACATGACAGGCTCCGAAGGGGCCGCGATGCCGGGTCATATGGTCTGGGCTTAAGGATGTTCGGACCGCCGGATCGCGGCGGTTGAACAGAAAATGCAGCCGCCGTTATGAGAACGGCGGATAATAGACGGTGCTGATGAAGGCGAACGTCGGTTGCATGGGGTGTGAGTAGCGGTCTGCGAACCACCTGTCAATCACCGCGCCAGCGCTCGTTGCAGTTCGTAGTAGAGCGCGATGCGCTCATCCTCGGACAGGAAGGCGCCGATCTCGACCTCGCGCCCGGCGCCCTGAAGGGTGACGTAATAGGGCACCGGTCCGCCCTGTGCATGCATCGTGGCGCGCGCCCAGTACCGGTTGCAGTCCCATTCCTGCGTCGCGCCGCGCGGATTGTGCCGTACCAGATGCGCCCGCTCGGGATCGAGCGTCAGCACTTCCAGGACGCGGCGCTGGCGATAGTTCATCTCGATCGCCAGCCACAGCCCCGCGACCGAGATCAACAGAAACGGCAGCAAACCCCACAAGAGCTTGGACCCGAGTACCGCGATCAGGGGCATCGAGCCGAACGCAAAAAGCGTCAGGATGAACGCCGCCGCCCCGCGCGGAGGCAGCGAGTTATGCGGCCAGAGATGCAGTTCCCGCACGCTGTCCGCGCGCTGTTTCCAATCATAGGGCATGGGCGAAATCTATCACCTGCGCGCCCGGCGTCCAGTGCTCAGCCGAGCCTCTCGACCTCGTGATACTGGAGCAAGTCAAATGCTTCCATCCGGGCGCGCAAGCTATCGGACAGCAGGCTGACGCGGTCGTAAAACCCGCTGAGGATCGCAACCAGATCTTCCTCGGCCGGTTTCTCTGGCCCGGTGGTTTCCGGCGCCACCAGCGGCAACAGATCATAGCTTCCCGTGCGCAGGTTATAACCGGTGTCGCGCATCTTCCCCATCGTGCGCTTTACCCAGAGATCGCGGCTCTCGCAGTGCATATGGGCGATATGAGCATCGTTCAACTCGAAGATCGCGTTGTGGACCTCGGGTGCCGAGGGGCGCGGGAAATGGATGCCGTGGCTCCAGCCGGAAAGCCCGGCGCGCAGGATTGATTTGCCCTGGTAATGCCCGAACAGGCCATTGCGAAACACATGCAGATCGTCGCCATAGACATGCAGCCGGGCGCGATACTTCAGATGCCGGACCGAGCGCCGGAAGGGTACCTGCCCATTGGAGGTTTCGCCGGTCAGCATCGGTTCCACCGTGCCCAGATGTGCGGTCTGAAAGCTGCCGGGAACGCGAGCCAGCAGTTCTCCCAGAGTCGTGCCTTGGGTCAGCACCAGTTCGTCGGCATCGAAATGCGCCTGCCAGTCGGTCAGGCAGCGCTCATATGCGACCCTGCCGTTTAGCAGCTGCCGTCGTTCGACATAGGGCGGTCTGCGCCGGTCCATCCGTGCCCAATAGGCGACATCGCAGCGCTGCGTGATCACTCCGGGCTGATTGGCAAATTCGTCATATGCCGGGTCATCGGGATTGTCGAAGAACAGGTGCACATAACTGGCCCCCATGGTCAGGTTATGTTCGACAAACCGTCGAAGAACCTCCACAGGTTCGCACACCATGGAGAAAACACTCCATGTCTGCCGCATCTCTGCCTCGCTTGTTGTTCTTTATTTTAGCTAAAAACGCCATAAATCCATGCTCTTGACCAGCGCCACGCTGCATCGACAGTGTCACGGTCAAAGAGCGTTGGCTTTTTGCAACGCTATCCAAGGCTCTGTCTCTGTCCGCCGCCGTTACCCGTCGTGTTCTGCTGGGTGTCTGATTTTGAGTAAACGGGTCGGTTTGAGTGTAGAATGCCATCGAGAGACATAGTCGTCTCCAAGGGAGGGATGTGATGAACAAGGACAAGGGGACGGCGCTCACGCTCATGCAGCGGGTCGAGGTTCAGACCGAGGTCCTGGTGCCGCTGCTGCGCCACTTGCGTGCTGAACTGGGCGAAGAGGCCGCCAATGCACTGGTCTATCCAGTGCTCCGCGACAGTATGAGGGAATGGATCGCTTCCATCGCTGCGACCGATGGGAACCCCACCGAAAACTGGCGGGAAACCTCTGACAAGGTGGCGACGATGTTTACCGGTGATCTGGACTTGAAAGTGGTCGAGCAAGACGACCGGACCCTTTCGGTTGATGTGATCCGCTGCCGGTATGCCGATTTCTTCCGTAATCTCGGCGAGCCTGATCTCGGCGCAATCCTGACCTGCGAGCTAGATAACCATATCGCAGACCGTTCAGCCCCCGAAGTTCGGATGATGCGCGAGACAACGATCATGGCCGGTGGCAGGTGTTGCCCGTTCCGATACCAGATCGCGCCGGATGCGCCCTGCGACTGACCTGATGACGGCGGCTTGGCAAAAGAAAACCCCGCCAAGGCGGGGTTCTCCGTTTCCGTGGTCAGCCTTACGCTCAGTGCGCGTGGCTCTTGTCCCAGTCTTCCTGCTTGGGCAGCGTCTCGAACGTATGTTCGGGCGGCGGGCAGGGCAGGGTCCATTCCAGCGTGTCGGCATATTCGTTCCAGTAGTTGTTCTGGGTGACGCGGGCGCCACGGGTCAGCGTGTAGAACACGATGACAAAGAACAGCAGGAACGAGGCGAACGAGATGAATGCACCCCAGGACGAGATGTAGTTCCAGTAGGCGAAAGCTTCCGGATAGTCGATGTAACGACGCGGCATGCCCTGACGGCCCAGGAAGTGCTGGGGGAAGAAGGTCAGGTTGGCACCGATGAAGAACATCCAGAAGTGCACCTTACCCCAGAACTCGGGATACTGACGGCCCGACATCTTGCCCAGGTAGTAGTACATACCGGCAAAGATCGCGAACACGGCACCCAAGCTCATCACGTAGTGGAAGTGTGCAACCACGTAGTAGGTGTCGTGATAGGCACGGTCCAGCGAGGCCTGGCTGAGCACAACGCCGGTCACACCGCCGACGGTGAACAGGAACAGGAAGCCGAAGGCAAAGAGCATCGGCGTCTTGAACTCGATCGAGCCGCCCCACATGGTGGCAATCCAGCTGAACACCTTGACGCCCGTGGGCACCGCGATGACCATCGTGGCCAGCATGAAATAGGCCTGCTGGTTCAGCGACATGCCGACGGTGTACATATGGTGCGCCCAGACGACAAAACCCAGCGCGCCAATCGCGATGATCGCCCAGACCATCGGCAGATAGCCGAACACGGGCTTGCGCGAGAAGGTGGCGATGACATGAGATATGATGCCAAAGCCGGGCAGGATCACGATATACACTTCCGGATGGCCAAAGAACCACAGGATGTGCTGGTACAGGATCGGGTCACCGCCGCCTGCCGGATCAAAGAAGGTGAAACCGAAGTTGCGGTCCATCAGCAGCATGGTGATGGCGCCGGCCAGAACCGGCAGCGACAACAGGATCAGCCACGAGGTGACAAAGATCGACCACGAGAACAGCGGCACCTTGAAGAGCGTCATGCCCGGAGCGCGCATGTTCAGGAAGGTGGTGATCATGTTGATCGCACCCAGGATCGAGGAGGCGCCCGACAGGTGCACGGCAAAGATCGCCAGATCCATCGACATGCCGCCCTCGGTGGTGCTCAGCGGCGGGTAGAGAACCCAGCCCACGCCCGAGCCCAGCTGGTCGTTCCCGCCCGGTGACAGCAGCGAGGCAACGCCCAGCGAGGTCCCGGCGACATAGAGCCAGAAGCTGAGGTTGTTCATGCGCGGGAAGGCCATGTCCGGCGCACCGATCTGCAACGGCATGAAGAAGTTGCCGAAACCGCCGAACAGTGCCGGGATCACCACGAAGAACATCATCAGGACGCCGTGATAGGTGATCATCACGTTCCAGAGGTGCCCGTTGGGGGTGCAGGGGTCGGCCATGAAGCCTTCCATGCACATGTACTGCACGCCCGGATGCATCAGCTCGAGCCGCATATAGACGGTCATCAGCACCGAGATCAGACCGGCGATGGCCGAAAAGATCAGGTACAGGATCCCGATGTCCTTGTGGTTGGTCGACATGAACCAGCGGGTAAAGAAACCGCGGTTGTCCTCATGCCCGTGACCATGAATGGCTGCGTCTGCCATTTAGGTGCCTCCTTGCAGATTTTACGCGCAGCCCGGCATCTCCGGGCCGCGCGGATTCCCGCTGGTTTTAGAATGTGTGCCGTGCCGCATCAATGGCGGAGTTTGATCTGGATCAAGATAAATGGCCGCACCCCCCTTGAATCGAGAGGTGATTTTGGGACGGCGCGGCAAGTCGAGGCGGTTTTCGGGGTGGTACCGCAAGGGAGCTTGTGCATATCGCTCCATCCTATCAACCAGTCAGCATGGCGGTCTTGGCTGACGTCGAATCCGGACCGCTGCCCGGCATCAACAATATCCGCTTGAACCGGTCGGAAGGACGTCCGGAGCAAGAACGCCCATGAGGTGCCCCGAAAATTATCACGTCTTGATTTTTGTTCACTTATTGTTCACGTTGTGATGCATGGTACTCGATCTACAACCCGGACAGAGACTGGCGCGTGGCGTGGCGCGGCATCTGAATGCGCATGGCTTCGTTTCGATCGAGGAATTTGTCCCGGCGCGCGGCCTGCGTGTCGATGTCATGGGGTTGGGCCCGAAGGGCGAGATCTGGGTGATCGAATGCAAGTCAGGCCGGGCCGATTTTCTCGCCGACACCAAGTGGCAGGGGTATCAGGAGTGGTGCGACCGCTATTTCTGGGCGGTGGATTCCGAGTTCCCGACCGAGTTGTTACCCGCTGATACCGGGCTGATCATCGCCGATGCCTATGATGCCGAGATTCTGCGCATGGCGCCCGAACAAAAGGTTGCGCCGGCCCGGCGCAAGGTGCTGACACAGAGATTCGCCATACATGCCGCGCGGCGGTTGCTGGCGCTGCGCGACCCCGAAGGGCACGGGGTCTTTACCTATGACTGATGTCCGGCGTCAGCGCTTGCCCATGGTCCGGGCGGCCTGGGCCGCCGCGCGGATTTCATCGGCGATTTCCTCGGCTTCCTCAGGGTCGAAATCCATCGGGATCTCGATACCGTTTGCGTCGATGAAAAGCCGCACCATACCGGCGTCGGTTGGGCCGATCTGAAGATTCGCCTCGATGTCGCGTTCGGTGTTGATGCCCATGTGTGCCTCCGGGAATGCTCTGGCCCGACTAGACTGGCGCGGGTTGAGAATCAAGTCGGTTGCAAGGTTAGATGGCGCATGGACAGTGTAACCCTGCGCCCGTTTCGGGCAGATGACACCCTCTGGCTGGTTGAACGGCACGGCACCCTCTACGCCGAGGCAGAGGGGTTCGACGACAGTTTCGCGCCGCTGGTGGCCGAGATCCTGGGTGCCTTCATCGCGGATCATGATCCGACCTGCGAACGGGGCTGGATTGCCGAAGAGGCCGGTCAACGGCTGGGCAGTATATTTTGCGTCCGGCTGGACGAGACCACCGCAAAACTGCGCCTGTTCCTGCTGGTACCCGAGGCGCGCGGGCGGGGCCTGGGCCGTCGTCTGCTCGACACCTGCATGGGATTTGCGCGCGACAAGGGGTATACGCAGATGCAGCTGTGGACCCACGAAAGCCACCGCGCAGCCTGTGCGCTGTATGCCGCCACCGGCTGGCAGTTGACCGACAGCAAACCGGTGCATTCCTTTGGTGTCGACCTGGTCGAGCAAACCTGGAAAATTACCCTCTGACCCTCTTGCAATCCGAAACCCGGTTGGGTACATCGCCCTTCACGGTGCCGCCTTAGCTCAGTTGGTTAGAGCGCTGGATTGTGGATCCAGAGGTCCCCTGTTCAAGCCAGGGAGGCGGTACCATGAAATCAAAGACGTAGCAGCAAGAGCACCCGAAATCCAGACACAGGACTCCCTTGGCGTAACGTTTGGGGTAACAGGTAAGGGTTTCGTGAAATCCGTCGGTAATCGGTCGCGGCGATCAGAATCAAGGGCTGCGCCTTATACCGCGCCGGAGAACTACCGAAAGAGATCGAGCCTGCGAAGTTAAGCGGCGATCGATATGTGGTTAGGGACGGCGCCGACCCCAACTGTTCAATCCCGGCATCTGGTGGATCGGATTTAGAGTGAATCTGTCTGGCTCCTATTTCCATATCTTGCAGATGTATTCATAAGGCGTGAGACCGTTGAGGGTCTTGAGCCTGCGTGCGCAGTTGCTGGTTTCCATGAAGGCCGTGAGGCAACCTGCAGACTCTCGTTATGAATGCGGGACCGGCAGGGGGCAGGCCAAGCCCAACCTCCCTGAGGCTCTCCACCAGTACCCGCGGATGCCTCATTTTTGCTTCATTCACGCCGCGTAGTTGACTGAATTCAGCGCGATGGTCCTGTCCTCCGAAAACAACATAAGGAAAGGTTGGGCTTATCGCGCCAGACCGCCTTGGGACACTTGTGTCAATACTTGGCGGACGCTGCCTCTGTGCTTGCGATCATCCATTGCCGCTAAAATCGGTAAGCTGTGGAGACACGGTGCTGCTGGGGGGCTGCACTGTATTGATTGTTTGCGACATGTAGTTCGAGCTGGTGAAGTTTCCTTCCGACGCCTAGCATGCCAAAATCGAGAAAGTCCAACGGGTCAGATAGTGGCGGAAACAACTTTCAGTTTCTGAAGGGAAGTCGTTCAGACGATATCTTCTATGTCTTCAGCGAGTTTGACACCATATCCGAACCCAGGAATGGCGGAATTGACACTGTCATTGCAGAGTCAAATTTCACGCTTGGAGATTGGATCGAAAATCTGACCCTTGTTGGCCAATTAGATCTGAACGGAACCGGAAACGAACTCGGGAACCAGATCATTGGTAACGATGGTGACAACGTTCTCCGGGGCTTGGACGGTAACGATACGTTGTCGGGTGGTCTAGGTTCCGACACCTTGGACGGGGGAGCAGGGGAGGACACGGCCGTGTTTTCCGGACTGAGGGAGGAGTACCGGATTGAACTCTCCGGTGGCTTTGTGGAAGTTACATCTCTATCTCCCGGACAGTACTCGGTAGACTATCTGCTGGATGTCGAGTGGTTTTCGTTCTCTGACGCGATGGTATCCGTTTCCTCCCTCGCGGTGCCGACGCCGGTAGAAGACCCTGTGGAACCTGTACCGGCAGAAAGCCTGTTGGTTCCGGTCTACGTACTTGAAGCGCTGTTGCCAGATGGTGCCAATGATACAGACATTCGTTGGAACTCGACGTCTCAACTTGGAAGCGCTACGACTATCACATTCTCCTTTCTCACTGAGGTGCCTGTCTACTATGGCGCAAATGCTGTCGAGCGTCAGGGCTTTCAGTCCCTGAATACTGGCCAAATGGAGGCAGTGCTGGCGGTGTTGGAGCATGTGCAAAGCTTCACAGGAATCAAGTTTGTAGAGGCGACAGGCGAGATCGGCGACATAACGTTCGGCATTGCTGACTTGCCCAAAGGAAGCGGGCAAGCCTATTCGCCGGGCACAACTGATGTTTCCGGTGATGTCTGGTTTGACCTTCAGGCCTTCGGTTCAGCCACACCGGAAGTTGGTGGCTCGGAGATGCTGCTGATACTTCATGAGTTGGGGCATGCCTTGGGGATGAAGCACGCACACGAGGGACAAGTGCTTCCTGCTTCAGAAATGAATAACCAATACACTGTGATGGCATATTCCCAACATCCTACATCGGCTGGGATCGATGCATCGACATACATGTCGTATGATATGGCAGCCTTGCAGTTTCTTTATGGGAGTAACTCTCAGGACACTTCTTCGGACGACGTCTATGATGTCGCCAATTTGGTTGATACCGTTCAGACAATTTCCGATTCCGGTGGCTGGGACGTTCTGGATGCGGCAGCTTCGGCCACGGATGTCTTGTTGAATCTCAATCAGGGTTCCTTCAGTACCTCGGGCACAGCGTTCGGCTGGTATCCTATCCGCGAAAACATTGCCGTCGCGTTTGGTACTGACCTGGAAGAAGCGCGGGGGGGATTTGGAAACGATACGCTGATTGGTAACGCCGAGAATAACGTTTTGATCGGCAATTCAGGGGCGGACGTGTTCGTGTTCCTGCCAAACTGGGGTGCAGACAGGATTGAAGACTTTCAGATTGGTGTCGACAAGATCGAGCTGCGCGATACCGGCGTCGGCTTTGACGATCTTAGCCTGATGAGCAACCAGTCCGGAACATTGTTGAGTTTCAACGGCAACACCATTCAAATCGACAATGTGATGGTCTCCGAACTTCAGGCGAGCGAATTCCTATTCGCAACTTCGGGCTAAGTATCTTTTGAGGACGCGTCAGGCCGTTCAGCCTGCAGATGCTGTATCAACGCGCGTCCCAAAACCTCTACGTTGCGCAGGGATTGGATATGAATGTGGATCAACTCCAAGTCGCCGGACTTGGCAAGCGCTCCCAACTCTCCTTCGGAAAGGGACATGAGTTTGTCGTGATCGACCGTCATGAAACCCTTGGTGACACCTTTGTCACCACTGGGCGTCTGAAACTGGACTTCACCGTCCCGCAGAAGGTCCAGTTCGACAAGGCGTTCACCGAAATCTCTGGTGATCTGAAACTGTTTCTGAAAGCTGGTGGTGAGGCCAAGCTTGTCCTTGGTGAATTCCGAAGCCTCGCCATTGTCGTCGAATAACTTGTCTCCCTTGCCCTGATCATTCAGTCCAGAAAAGCTTGAATCTATGCACAATACGTAATTGTTCCTACCCTCATCCTTGGAAAAAACGAAGGGGTAGCGTCTCAGAAAGGCTGGCAAATACCTGCCTTGCCATTGGCCATCCTCAGAGACACACAGGTTTTCGTTGTTGCGCAATCCAACCAGCGCGGATGGCATTGCGCCTTTTTCCGATTGTGCAAAGATGATTGGAAGCCCGGCTGCGACAAGTGGAAATTCTTCTGCAACGACCGGGATCGTATTCAGTTCCGCAGCGAAACCATATCCCCCGGAAAAATCAACGCTCAGGTTTCTGTGTACTTCTTTCGACAGAGGGACAGCGTTTTCATAAATCAAAAGCGATTTCTTGGCCATTTCAAGTCTTTCCTTTTAGTGGATTTCAACATGAGTGGAGTGGTTTGTGTGCACGTTAATCAAACTGATGTTCGTTCCGAATCTTAATTCTCCGCGCGGAAACTCCTGCGTAGACTGTCCGAAAATGGGCGTGCGAGCATATCAAGCAAGGTCCGGTCACCGGTGTAGATCATCACTTCAGCCGGCATACCTGCGACAAGCTTCAGATCTTTGGAAATCGTATCCAGTTCACCGGGATCAATCGCAACTTTTGCCAGAAAGTAGGGTACGTCGGTTTTTTCATCCACCAGACGGTCGGCTGAAACTGTAAGAACATTACCCCATATTCTAGGTAGATACCTCTGGTTGAACGCTGTCAGTACGACCTGGGCCCGCATTCCTGGCAAAACCGTGTCTATGTCCTGTGGACGAACCCTCGCGTCAATCAAGAGCGCCGCATCGTTGGGGACGATATCCAGGATCGGTTCTCCCGATCCAATCACACCTCCCGCCTCTGTAGTGACTCGGACATTCAAAACCTTGCCCGCTATGGGGGCGAAGACAACTGTGCGTGCCAAGGTATCCGCACGTTCAGGCAGCTGACTTTCAATAGCAGTCAGTTCCGTTCGAAGCTCCGCCAACTCGGTACTTGCCTCCTCCTTGAGTTGTTGGCGCGTTGCCAGAAGTTGGAGTTCGGTTTCGCCAATCCTTTGCCGATTGCGAGCTATAGATGCTTTGTTGAGGGCCATTTCACCGGTAATTTTTGCCTGCTCGCGTTCCAGTTCCAGCAGTACAGATTGGCGCGCCAATCCCTTGCTTCGCAACTCTCGGGTGCTGTCGATTTCGCTTGCGATTAGGTCTAGCTGTACATTCTGAGATACAATGACTTCTTCCAACCCGGATATCTCTTCATCCAACTGGGCAATTCGTTGTTGCATGATCTGTTCGCGAGCTTGCTGAACCTCACTCCGATCCTTGAATAAGGCTCGTTGCGTGTTAATGGTGAGATCAACCTTTGGATTTGAGCCGGACGAAAGCTCTTCCGGGAAAGCAATCTCTGATGCGCCGAGTTGTTCCGCTGTCAGTCGGGCCTCTAGAGCAAGCAGGAAATTCCGACGTTCTGCCAGTTCTTCATATCTGGCCAGTGCACGCGTGTTGCGAAGCGTCACAAGCGGCGTACCCGTATCTACGTTATCGCCTTCGCGCACATGAATGGCTTCGATGATGCCACCTTCCAAATGTTGTATTGTCTTTCGAGAGCCTTCGGGGCTCACGACACCCGATGCGATTGCAGCTCCTGCCAACGGAGCAAGGGCCGCCCACGTACCGAAGCCGCCGAAAAACAACACGATTACAGCATATCCCAAAACCCTTGTTCCACGAGTCACTCGTGCCAAAGAGCCGCTTTGGTAGACGAGTTCGGTCCGTTTGTAGCGGAAGAGTTTGAACAGGATGAATAGAAAGACTAGAACGATGGCCACGACCAAGACTACGATGGCTGGTTCTTCGTCCAGCCATCTTTGACCATTGGATACAACGGATTCAAGGAATTCATTGTCAAAAAGCATCTCTTAACCCTCCGGTGGGGCGGTTTTGAGCTGTGCGGGCTTGAGTGCCGCCTTTCCATCGGACTTAGGACCTGAGTTCAGGGGTACTTTCATCAGTGATTGCAGAACCTGATCCCGAGGCCCGAAATTTGCTACCTGACCTTCCTTCAGAACTATCACCATGTCCGCGACACGCAGCAGGTTCGGTTGATGAGCAACCATGACGATGGTGCGACCACGCTTCTTGAATTCGGTTAGCGCCCGCATCAACGCGACTTCGCCATCGCCGTCCAGATTCGAATTGGGTTCGTCCAGAACCAAGAGGGCGGGATCGCCAAACATAGCACGGGCAATCGCGATACGTTGTCTTTGTCCACCAGACAGCAGCATACCGGATGGTCCGACCTGTGTTTCATATCCATTAGGCATGTTCAGGATCATCTTGTGGGCACCGGCAAGCTTAGCGGCTTCGATAATTTCTTCGTCCTTGGTGGGCCGCATACGCGCAATGTTTTCTGCAACGGTACCCGGGAACAACTCTATCTCTTGGGAAAGGTACCCGACATACTGCCCTAGATCGGCAGGATCCCAAGTCGCCACATCGGCGTCATCTAGACGTACCGTGCCAAAGTCCGGACGCAACGCTCCGACCATGATCTTGCACAAGGTTGTCTTACCCGAACCGGACGGTCCGATAATTCCACATGCGGTTCCTGGGACAAGGCTGAAATCAATACGCTTCAGAATGGGAACGGATCCGTTAGGCGCCCTGTAATGCAACCCCTCGACAACCAGTTTACCTTCAGGCCGCGGCAACTTTAGTGTTTCAATGTCGTCGGGAACCGCGTTGAATAGGTCAGCCAATTGGGCTCGGCTTATCCTGAAAAGCGCAAAATTGCGCCAGGCGGTGATCGAACGTTCCACCGGGGACAAGGCGCGTGCCATGATCACCGATGCGGCAATCATCCCTCCCGGTGTGAGTTCCGCACGCAATACAAGTGCGGCCCCTGAGCCCAAAACCATGACCTGCATTGCCAGTCGGAGAACGCGGGACAATGTCGCGACACGCGCGTTGGTGTCCATCACATTGACAGCCCTGGCCCGAACCGGCCGGAGGCTTTCGCGCCATCGACCGATCAACGTGTCGGTCATGCCAAGTGCGCTGACCGTGCCCGCACCACTGACATAGGCACTGGCCGAATGCTGGGCCGCACGCAACTTCTTGTTCACTTCCGACTGCCGGGCCCTCGTCAAGCGATCGTTGATCAAGGCCAACAGGAATATGAGGATTGCTCCAATAAGAGAGATTGCTCCAAGAATAGGATGCAGAAGCCAGATGACGGCCAGGAAAACCGGCATCCAAGGCGCATCGAGGAAGGCAAGAATGGCATCGCCCCCCAGAAAATTCCGGATATCGGAAACATTTTCCAGGCTGGCCTCGGCTTTGCTGTCTTGGATTTTCGCTCTTATCGATCTGCGAACAACAATTGGAGCCAGCTCAGCTTCTAGCCACGATCCGATCCGTGTCAAAAGCCGTTTTCGAACCTGATCCAGAAGTCCATACACGATCAGCGATGCGATGACGATGACACTCAGCCAGATCAGCGTGTCGGTCGATCCGCTGGACAACACCCGATCGAATATCTGCATCATGTACATCGGCGTCGTCAGCAACAGGACGTTGACGAAGAAGCTGAAAATGAACAGAGCTGGGAACTGCCCCTTGGCCTCTCTAAGTATCAGTTCAAACTTGTTTTTCTGTTTCATTTGAAAAGATATCTGCTCTTGTTTCGCGTGTTTTCTGTCGCTCCGCATCTCGACGGGATATATGGTTTTGTGCCTGTTCGGATTGGCGGAGCGATCTGCGCAAATTTCATTGCCTCAGCGGTAACTGGAGCGGCGCCGGGGCGCCGCTCCTGAGTGATAGATAAGGCGATCTCTTGTCAAATGCCGTCAAAATCATCGGCTTCGACTTCGAAATTGACCATCTCGAAATGGTGCCCCTTACCGAGTTGGATGCCATCTTCGTCTGCGTAGAGATCACCCACTTCATCCAGCAGTTCGATCCTGTAGTCCGAGGCTTTGCCCTTGTGAGTATAGACCGAGTTGTACCAGCCGTCTTCATCGGTGATCATGGTTTCTCTATGGACCCAAGAGCCATTTTCCCATTTGAAGAGTTCCAGGGTCGCGCCGCCAACACCTTCACCGTCATCCAGGTCTCCGTCGCCGTTTTCGTCATCCCAGACGAAACCGCCGAAACCCTTGCCGGAATACTTCTTGAAGTCGTTGTCGTTGTAGACGCTGTCCTCGCTAGTGGAAACGACATCCACGCCGTCGGCTCCGGTGGTGGCATAGAAGATATATTCTGTACCATCCAGGATCTGGTCCGATGCATAGATATCGACGTCGTTCGCCAAGTTTGCGCCCGGTCCTGGACCGTTGACAGCGTCGTTGTCGAGCATCTGCCAACCGCTGCTGTCCTCGGTCTCAAAGTCGAGGTGGACGTTCGCTGCGAAAAGACCATGTGCCGAGTTGTCGTCGTCGAAGGTGATGACAACATCGAAAGAGCCGTCTTCAGAATATACGTAACTCACTTCATACTCGTCACGCGACACTTCGGTGGCCTGTTCGAAACCGAAACAGATGTCCTGTGTTTCGGACAGGACCGGATCTGCCAGGTCCGTATAGACGTGGACTGCATTTTCAAAGAACGCGTCAGGAGATTGCAGCGCGAACCCGTCCGGTATGTGCAGCGTCAGTACGTTCGGATCATCGGATCCATCAGCAAACAGATCCTGGAAATCACCGAAGAAGTTGTAGAAATACTGCCCCGGTTGGGTCGAGTTCTGGGTGTACGTTCCGTACATGTCCGGCGAGAACATGACATTGAACGTCCCGCCGAACGTACAGAAACTCGAGTCGGTCACATATCCGGCGTTCAGCACAAAGTAGCCGGAGTCATCAGAGTCGCTGACTGGAGCGTCATTGACAGCCGTGGCGTTGACTTCGGCGATATTCCTGTAGCTGAAGATGCCAGAGGGCACGACAGACTTCGGTTCCGCCACATAGACCCAGCTTTCTCCGACGTCGAGCTCTCCATTCTCGTTCGTGTCGCCATCGTTGAAGTTGTTGCCGTCTTCGTCGACACCTACGATGTTCGGGCTTGTAAGCCCGGTATTGTCGAAATCGTCGGTTGGGTCGAAAGGCGTGCCATTGTCGTCGACGATAACGATTGAATCGCCGTCAATGGTGATGTTCCCGGAATTTGTGACCGTGTACATCCAGGTCACTTCATCCCCCGGCAGAGCCCCCTGTAGATCATCGCCGATCTCGTCAATCTCGCCATCCGTTGTGAACAGGATGGTTTGCTTGTCTATCTCGATCGCCGGGTTCTGCACCACCGGTACGTCTTCGCTGTCCTCGACCGGATCGGTCTCGGTGCTGTCCGCGGTTGCGGTGTTGTCGATGTCGCCGTCGCCGCCGCCGTTGTTGTCGATATCGTCCTGGGTGATCGCGTAGGAGGTCGAGATCGTGGTGCTCTCGCCCACGGCGAGGTTCGCGATCGTCTCGCTGGTGCCG
>NZ_JAOWLB010000003.1 GCF_025751555.1 Ruegeria aquimaris | reverse complement strand
TTCTTGATTTTGGATCACGTCCTTCGTCATGCGATCCACCTTGACGACGGGACCAAATCCTCGCGACCAACTCTGCCAAAAGCAGTGCTCAGACATCGCCAAATAGCGTTAACCCCAATCGCGTTCAGAACAGTCCTTCGGGCGGATCAGCGATCAGGCGACCTTGGGTCAGGTCCACGGTGGGGACGGCGGCCAGGGTGAAGGGGAGCAGGACCGGGGTTTTCACCCCCGGACCGCCGATTTCCAGCAGGTCCGAGGCACCGTGGTTCTGGACCGAAATTACCTTGCCCAAAAGGGTGCCGCCGGTGTCGTAGACCTCGAGCCCGATCAGGTCGGCGTGATAGAACTCGTCATCGGGCAGCGACGGCAGCTGGTCGCGATGAGCGTAAAGGCGTAGGCCCTTGAGCGCATCGGCCTCTTCCTTGGTCTCGACCCCGCCCAAATGAGCGGCAAAGCCGTTTTTGATGGCGCGGGTCAGCACCAGGGGATAGCGGGTCTGGCCGGTTTCGTCGCTGAGCGGCGAGTAAAGCTCGATATCCTCGGGCACGGCGCAATAGCTTTTGAGGCGCACTTCACCACGGACCCCAAAGGAACCGGCCACCACACCGACGCAGATCAGGTTGCTTTCGTTTGTCTCGGTCATCGTGTTTCTATCGCCAATTGCGGGCGGCGTGTTTCCCAGCCCGCGCGTTCCAGTTCTGGAGTGTCCGAGGTTTCCTCGGGCCAGCCAAGACAAAAATACCCGATGAGCCGCCAAGTGACGGGCACGTCGAGGTCACGGGTCAGCCGGTCGGGATCGAGGATGGAGACCCAGCCCAGCCCCAGCCCCTCGGCCCGCAGCGCCAGCCAGAAAAGGGTGATCGCGGTGACAACAGAATAGCGGCGCATCTCGGGCATGGTGGCGGCGCCAAGGCCGTGTCCCTGTCCGGTGGCGTCGTCGCAGAACACCGCCAGGTGGACCGGCGCGTCGTGCATGCCGGAGAGTTTCAGCCTGCCATATTGCTGCGCTCGGTCGCCCGAATATCCGGCGAGTGCGTCTGCATTGGCGGCGAGGAAATTGTCGAGCGCGGCCGCGCGGGCCGGCGCCGAGGTGACGCGAATGAGGCGCCAGGGTTCGCTGAGCCCCACCGAGGGGGCCAGGCGAAAGGCGTCGAGGCAGCGCGCCAGCACTGCCTCGTCCACCGGATCGGTGCGGAACCGGCGCACGTCGCGCCGGAGCCGCATCAGCAGATCGAACTGCGTGCGAAAGTCGCCCGAGAAGGTATGATCCCGCACGCCTGCGCCCTGCTTATTCTTCGCCTGCGTCAGCGGCTGCTGCGGCCTTGTCGGCCTTTTCCTTGGCGCGTTCCTGGGCCTTCTTGCCGGGGACGGCTTTCTCGGGGTTCGAACGCTCGGTCTTGGCAACGACGCCTGCGGCTTCGAGCATGCGGGCGACGCGGTCGGTCGCCTGGGCGCCCTGACCCAGCCAGTACTGGATGCGTTCGACGTCCATTTTCACGCGCTCTTCGCTGTCTTTCGGGAGCAGCGGGTTATAGGTGCCCAGCTTTTCAAGGAAGCGGCCGTCGCGCGGCATGCGGCTGTCTGCGGCCACGATGCGGTAGAAGGGACGCTTTTTCGAGCCGCCACGGGCCAGACGGATTTTCATTGCCATTGGGTTTCTCCTTTGATTGGCATCACGCCCGGGGGGCGTGTTTCGTGTTGACCGGGGTCTATCCGGTTATTCCTGGTGTTTCTTGTGGTGTCGGATGACTTCCTGAATGATGAAATTCAGGAAAGCCTTGGCGAAATCGGGGTCCAGATCGGCCTCTTTCGCCAGGTCTTCGAGCCGCGCGATCTGGTGCGCCTCGCGCACCGGATCGGACGGGGGAAGGTCGTGTTCGGCCTTGAGCTTGCCCACGGCCTGGGTGTGTTTGAACCGCTCGCCCAGGGTGTAGACAAGGATCGCGTCCAGCCGGTCGATGCTGGCGCGGTGGCCTTTCAGCAGTTCGGCGGCGCGGGCCACGGGATCAGGCATGTGGTCAGTCAATGGCCCATCCTTTCGGTTTGAACAGCGGGTCGGCGTAATGCGCGATTTCCATGTCGATGCCATGCGCCAACTGGGTGCCCTCCAGCTTGGCGGGCGAGGGGTGGCGATAGACCGCGTCGTTGCCGTCGATGGTCGGCGCTTCGGGGTCCTTCTTGGCCCCCAGTCGCTCGGCCAGGCGGATCGAGTCGAGGTTCTTGGGGTCGATATAGCTGACGGCGGTTTCCCAGCCGAGATGGCGGTAGAAATGTTTGCGGGCGGCATGGGTGGCCTCGAGCGCATAGCCTTTTCCGGCCGCATCGGGCCAGATCACCCAGGCGATCTCGGCCTCGGGCCAGCCTGCGGGTTTCCAGCCGCCGGTCATGCCAAGGGTCTTGTCGGTGGCCTTGTCGTGGATCATCCACATGCCATAGCCGCGGATCTGCCAATGACCGATCTCGGCGGCATAGAGCATCCATGCCTCGTAGGGGTTCAGCGGGCCACCCATGAACCGGGCGCGGTAGCTGGTGAAGGTGGCCTTGAAGTTCGGATAATCCTCGGGCTCGGGGCCGCGCAGGGTCAGGCGCCGGGTTTCGATGACGGGGATGGTGTGGGTCATGCGGCCTCCTTCTGGTGCGGGTGACGCCAGACCTGACAGGGGTGACCCACGACCTCTCCATCGCGCTCGTATTGCGCGCCCAGCCGCTCGGCCAACCGCAGCGAACGGGTGTTTACGGGGTCGATATAAGAGATCACCGCGTCGAGACCGAAGTGCTGCGCCCCATATGTCCGGGCCGCGCTGGAGGCTTCGAATGCGTAACCCTTACCTTCGAACCCGTCGAAGATGTGCCAGCCCAGTTCCGGCTCGTCCCAACCATCGTTGAAGATGAAGCCGATACGCCCGGCGGTGGCGGCGGTGGCGCGATCTTCGACCATCCACATGCCATAGCCGCGCAGTGCCCAGTGACCATAGGTGGCCAGGAACCCGCCCCAGCTGCGGAAGCGGGGGAAGGGGCCGCCGACAAAGCGTGACCGGTCCGAGGCGCCAAAGGCGGCGAATGCCTCGAAATCGCTTTCGCGGGGGCCGCGCAGGATCAGGTTTTCGGTTTCGATCACGGGAATGGAGAGGGTCATACCAACCCCCGCAGATCGTGCGCGATCACCACATCGGCCGGGTCTTCGCCGATGCCGTCGGGGTCGATCACCCCGCCCAGCCGCAGGCCTAGCGCGATGGAGCGCGCATTGGCCGGGTCGATGATATTGGTCAGGTGGTCCCAGCCAAAATTGCGCCGCGCCCAGATCATCACCGCGCGCGCCGCCTCGGCGGCGTAGCCCTTGCCCTCGGCGTCGGGGATCACGAACCAACCGAGTTCCGGGCCAGGATAGCCGTCGGGTTCGTAGATGCCTACCTCGCCCACATAGGCGCCGGTGTCGCGCCGCTCGACGCCGAAGGGACCATAGCCGCGCAGGGTCCAGATGCCGACGTCCGAGGCCCAGACGCGCCAGGCGGCGGCGCGGTTCATGATGCCGCGCTCATGCACCGCGCGGGGGGAGGCAAAGAAGGCGGCCCAATGCTCGAAATCCTTGAGCTTTGGCGCGCGCAGCGTCAGTCGATCGGTATGCAGGGTTGGGATGCTCATGCCGCCCCCGCTGACAGATCGTCGGGGCCGGGATGGCGATAGACCATCTCGGTGCCATGGCTGACATTCTCGAAGCTGCGTTCGTACCGCGCGCCCATGCGTTCAGCCAGCGCGACCGAGCGGGCATTGCCCGGAAAGATGTTCGAGCTGAGGGTCTCGAAACCCAGCACCGCATAGGCATAGCGGCGCGCCTCTTCGGCGGCCTCACGGGCATAGCCCTTGCCCTCGGTCCCGGCATACATCACCCAGCCCAGTTCCGGCTCGGGCCAGCCCTCGGGGCTCCAGAGGCCGACAAAGCCCACGGGTTCGCCCGCTTGGGTATCGACCATCCAGAAGCCATAGCCATGCAGCGCCCAATGGCCGATCAGGCTGGCGAACCAGCGCCAGGCTTCATTGCGCGACAGGGGGCCGCCAAAGCCCCAGCTGCGTTCACCATCGGCAAAGAAGGTCGCGACATTTTCGAAATCGCGTGCTTCGGGTGCGCGCAGGATCAGGCGGTCGGTCTTCAGGACGGGGATATCGAGGGTGAGGGTGGTCATGCATAGGCCTCCATGCCGCCGTCCGAGAGTTCGGAGGGGGCCGGGTGGCGCCAGATTTCCAACTGGCCAAAGCGTTCGTGCCGGAACATGCCATCCGGGGTCGCGCCCAGGCGCTGGGCGACGCGGGCCGAGGCATCGTTGCCGATGGCCACCAGGCTGATCGCGGTTTGCCAGCCCAGCACGCCATAGGCATAGTCGCGGGCCGCACCTGCGGCCTCGGTCGCGTATCCCTTGCCCTCGAACCCGTTCATCAGGTCCCAGCCGATTTCTGGCTCGGGCCAGCCTTCGGGGTTCCAGAGGCCCACGATGCCCGCCAGCTTGCCGGTTTCCGTTTCCTCGACCGCCCAGCGGCCATAGCCGCGCAGGGGCCAGTGCCCCAGTTCCACCGCCAGAAACCGCCAGGCCTGTTCGCCCGTGGCCGGTCCGCCGACAAAGCGCGACCGGTCCGACGCGTAGAACGCGGCAAACGCCGGGTAATCCCGGAGTTCGGGCGCGCGCAGCGTCAGGCGCGGGGTCGATATGGTGGGGATCGGGGTCACGTCACTTCTTCTTGCCGAAGCCGCTGAGGCCTGGCGGCAGGCCCATGCCGCCCAGACCCGGCAGGCCCCCCTTGCCACCCATCGCCTTGGCGGCGGCTTCGAGCGCCTTGGGGTCCATGCCCGCAGCCATCTCTTCGGGCGAGGGACCACCCTTGCCAAACATGCCTTTCATGGCCTGTTTCAGCATGCCGCCCTTACCCATCTTGCCCATCTTCTTCATCATGTCCGCCATCTGGCGGTGCATCTTCAGAAGCTTGTTGAGGTCGGAAACCTCCATACCCGAGCCGGCGGCGATCCGCTTCTTGCGGCTGGCCTGGAGCAGGGCGGGGTTGGCGCGTTCCTTCTTGGTCATCGACTGGATCAGCGCGATCTGCTGTTTCAGGACACGGTCGTCGAGACCGGCGGCATCCATCTGCTTGGCCATCTTGCCCATGCCCGGCAGCATGCCCATCATGCCCTGCATGCCGCCCATCTGGATCATCTGCTCCAGCTGCATCTTGAGGTCGTTCATGTTGAACTGACCCTTGGCCATGCGCTTCATCATGCGCTCGGCCTGTTCCATCTCGATGGTGTCCTGGGCCTTTTCGACCAGGGCCACGATATCGCCCATGCCCAGGATGCGGCCGGCGATACGCTCGGGCTCGAAGGTTTCGAGCGCGTCCATCTTCTCGCCGAGGCCGACAAAGCGGATCGGCTTGCCGGTCACCGCGCGCATGGACAGGGCGGCGCCGCCGCGCCCGTCGCCGTCCATCCGGGTCAGCACCACGCCCGAAATGCCGATCTTGGCGTCAAACTCCTCGGCCACCTCGACGGCGACCTGGCCGGTCAGGCCATCGACCACCAGCAGGGTTTCGCGCGGGGTGACGACGTTGCGGACATCCTCGACCTCTTGCATCAGCACCTGGTCGATGTGCAAGCGGCCGGCGGTGTCGAGCATGTAGACGTCATAACCGCCCATCATCGCCTGCTGACGCGCGCGCTTGGCGATATCCACGGGCTTCTGGCCCGGCACGATCGGCAGGGTATCGACGCCGATCTGCGCGCCCAGCACCGCCAGCTGATCCATCGCCGCGGGGCGATAGACGTCGAGCGAGGCCATCAGCACCTTCTTGCCTTCGCGCTCTTTCAGGCGCTTGGCAAGCTTGGCGGTGGTGGTGGTCTTGCCGCCGCCCTGGAGACCCACCATCAGGATCGGCGCGGGCGGATTGTCGATTTTCAGCTTGCCCGGGTCTTCGGCGCCGCGCAGCACGTCGACCAAAGCGTCATGCACGATCTTGACCACCTGTTGGCCCGGCGTGACCGATTTGGTCACGGCCTGGCCGGTGGCCTTGTCCTGCACCGCACGCACGAAGTCACGCGCCACCGGCAGCGAGACGTCCGCTTCGAGCAGTGCGACGCGCACCTCGCGCAGGGCGGTCTTGACGTCTTCCTCGCTCAGCGCGCCCTGCTTGGTCAGGCGGTCGAAGACGCCAGAGAGGCGTTCGGACAGATTTTCAAACATGACTCTCCGGCTCCTTTGCCTGTTGCGGTCGCGCCCCCAAGGTAGGAAGCGATGGTTCAATACACAATCGCCTCCACGGGCGTAACACGCTGGTGGAGGGCGATCCCTGAACATATCAAGGGACCGGAAGGTCTGACGCTTCCGGATGTTTGGGGGCAGGTAACCGCGTATGGCGGCCGAGTCAAGTCCGCGCTGTTTTTATGGCCGGTCTTGGGGTAATCTATCGCGCAGGATCGACGTGCGGAGGGGGAGCGCGATGGGCCGGATGATGCCAGAGAGGGTGGCCGACTATGTCGGGCCGGTCACCAACACCGACGTGTGGGCCGATTTCACAATTCGGGCCGATGACATATTCGTCTGCACCCCGCCCAAATGCGGCACCACCTGGACCCAGACCCTGGTGCGCATGCTGCTGACGGGGCAGGCCGATCCTGCGGTCTATAACAACAGCGTGTCGCCCTGGCTTGATTGCGGGTTTCGCGACAGGGTGGCTCAGGTCGCGCTCCTGGAGGCGCAGGAGCACCGGCGCTGCATCAAGACCCACACGCCCCTGGACGGGATCACCTACGATCCGCGCGCCGTCTATCTGGTCGTTCACCGGCACCCGGTCGATGTGCATTTCTCGTTTCGCGACCATGTGTTGAACATGAAGGACGATTGGCTGTCCTACATGGTCGAGGGAACGGTCAGCGAGGCGTTTGCGCGGTTTGTCGATTTCCCCGCAACCCCGACCGGCACGGACGACCTGACGCTGGCCTCGGTCGTTCATCATTTCCAGTCGTTCTGGGCGTTTCGTGACCTGCCCAATATTCACTTCTTGCACTACGCAGAGCTGAGCCGCGACCTGCCCGGGCAGATCCGGCGGCTGGCGAGGATCCTGGGGATTGATGTCACGCCTGAGGCGGTTGCCGATCTTGCCGCCGCGGGCAGTTTTTCCACGATGAAGGCCAATGCCAAGAAGCAATCCGAAAAACCGGGATTTCAGAGCGTATTTCGCGAGCCTGCCAATTTCTTCTCGACGGGAACCGGCAACAAGTGGGAGGGCCGGTTGAGTGCATCCGACATGCAGCGCTATGGCGACCGGGCTAACGCGCTGCTGGCGCCGGAGGAGCGGGTGTGGCTGGAAACCGGCAGGCGGAGCGGTTGAACTTGCCGGTGATCCTGATAGGGAGGGCCGGTCGTTCGACCGTAGAAAGGACCCGCCCGCATGGATGCCTCGTCGATCTATCAGGACACGCTGCCGCTTTCATCTGATGCGCTTCTGGCTCGGCTGGACGACTGGGGCTTGGCCTATCGCTACTACGAACATCCGCCCCTGCGCACGGTGGAGGACTCGAAGGCGATCGAAGATCAGCTGAGGCTGCCCGGAGAAAATGCGCTCAGGATCAAGAACCTCTATCTGCGCGACAAGAAAAAGCGCAACTATTTGGTGACGCTGGAGCAGGATCGCGAGATCGACCTCAAGGCGCTGGGCGGCGCGCTGGGGGTGGGTAACCTGTCCTTTGGTTCGGCCGACCGGCTGTTGGAGAACCTCGGTATCCGGCCGGGCGCGGTCAGCCCGATGGCGATGATCACTGGCGTCCCGCAGGGGGTGCGCTTCTTCATGGACAGGGCGGCGCAGCGGGCCGAGGTGATCTATATGCACCCGCTGGTCAACGACCGTACCATCGCCATGGCGCGCGGCGACCTGCTTGCCTTCCTCGACCGCATCGGCTGCGAGATTGTCTGGCTCGACTGAGACGTGCTGCTTCTTTCTGGTTGAAATACTCCGGGGGTCTGGGGGCTGGCCCCCAGCCTACGCCTCAGCTGTCGCGGGGCGCCGCTGCGCGGCGCAACCGGTCGTTGATGGCCGCCCCCAGCCCATGATCGGGCACCGGCGCCACGGCGATGGGGCGGCCGGTCGCGTCCAACCGGTGCAGCGCGGCAAAGAGGTTGGCGGCCGCCTCGGTCAGGTCGCTTGAAGCCGAGAGGTTCTCGTCGCAGGCCATCGGGCCGAACCCCAGCAGCACTTCGTTGCCTTGTGCGGCCGATGCCCCCAGCCGCACCGCGCCACGCGGGGCGTAATGCGACAGCAACTGGCCCGGAGCGCTGATCGCGTCGCCCGTCGCATGGCGGGCCAGAGGTCGCCCCAGAATGGCTTCGATCTCTTCGGCCGCCAACCCGCCAGGGCGCAGAAGGGCAGGATCGCCATTCAGGCCGATGATGGTCGATTCCAGACCAACCCCGCAGGAGCCGCCGTCGAGGACGGCGGCGATCCTGCCGTCAAGGCCCGCGTGCACATGCGCGGCCGTGGTGGGGCTGATCCGGCCCGAGGGGTTGGCCGAGGGTGCCGCCACAGGGCCGCCGAACGCCGCCAGCAGCGCCTGTGCCAGGGGATGTGCGGGAACGCGGACCGCCAGCGTGTCGAGCCCGGCGGTCACCAGGTCCGAGATGCCGTGACCCTCGCGCAGGGGCAGGACCAGCGTCAGCGGTCCCGGCCAGAAGGCCGACGCCAGCTTGTCCGCCGCCTCGGTCCAGGTCACGTATCGGCGGGCCGTTCCCACGTCTGCGACATGGGCGATAAGCGGGTTGAAGCTGGGGCGTCCCTTGGCAGCATAGATCGCCGCCACCGCCCGTCCGTCGCGCGCATCGCCGCCCAGCCCATAGACGGTTTCGGTTGGAAAGGCGACCAGTTCGCCCGCGCGCAGCAGCTCGGCCGCGCGGGCGATCCCCGCGTGATCGGCGGTCAGACGTGAGGTTTCGATGCGGTGCATGGCTGGTGACGCGGCGTTTTGGTTGCTTGCCAGACGGCTCTGGATAGGTAATCGGACAAGCCTTGATACATACCGTTGCCGCTGCGGCTTGCCAAGCCGACACGAAACACCGAGGGGATCCCATGCCGTACCGTTCGCCCGTAACCGATTATACATTCCTGCTCAATCACGTTGTGGGCTATGACCGGGTCTGCGCCACCGAAGTCTTTGCCGAGGCGGGCGCGGACATTGTCGAAGCGATCCTGACCGAGGCGGGCCGGATGTGTGACGAGGTGATGGCGCCCTTGCAGCGGGGCGGCGATCTGAACCCGGCACGGCTGGAAAACGGGGTGCTGCGCACCTCGCCCGGCTTCGCCGATGGCTGGAAGGCGATATCCGAAGGCGGCTGGATCGGCATGAGCGGCAATCCCGAGCATGGCGGCATGGGCCTGCCCATGACGGTGACCACCGCCGTGAACGAGATGATGAGCGGCGCCTGCCTGTCGCTGCAACTGGCGCCGCTGATGAGCCAGGGCCAGATCGAGGCGCTGGAGCATCATGCCAGCGACGCGATCAAGGAACTCTACCTGCCCAAGCTGATCTCGGGCGAGTGGTCGGGCACGATGAACCTGACCGAACCGCAGGCCGGGTCGGACGTGGGCGCGCTGAGTTCCAAGGCGGAACCTAATGGCGATGGCACCTATGCGGTCACCGGGCAGAAGATCTTCATCAGCTGGGGCGACAACGATTTCTGTGACAATGTCTGCCATCTGGTGCTGGCACGGCTGCCCGATGGCGTGCCGGGGACCAAGGGCATCTCGCTGTTCCTGGTGCCGCGCAACCTGCCGGATGAGAATGGCAATGCGGGCGTGGCCAACAGTCTCAAGGTGGTGTCGCTGGAGCACAAGATGGGCCTGCACGGCTCTCCCACCTGCGTGATGCAATATGACGGTGCAACCGGCTGGCTGGTGGGCGAGGAACATGGCGGCATGGCGGCCATGTTCACCATGATGAACAACGCGCGCCTTGGTGTTGGCGGGCAGGGTGTCGGCGTGGCCGAGGCCGCCTGGCAGCATGCGCTGGCCTATGCGCTGGAGCGCAAGCAGGGCAAGTCGGCCTCGGGCACAATCGTCGATCATGCCGATGTGCGCCGGATGCTGATGAGCATGAAGGCCGATGTCTTTGCCGCCCGCGCCATCCTGATGGCCTGTGCCGTCGCCATCGACATGGGCAATGCCACCGGGTCTGCCGAATGGAAGGCGCGTGCTGCCTTTCTGACGCCGATCGCCAAGGCGTTCGGCACCGATACCGGTATCTCGGTCTCGGAAACCGGGGTGCAGGTGCATGGCGGCATGGGTTTCATCGAGGAAACGGGGGCCGCGCAATTCTATCGCGATGTGCGGGTGACCGCGATTTACGAAGGCACCAATGGCATTCAGGCGATGGACCTTGTCGCGCGCAAGATGATGGATGGGGGCGAGGCGGCGTCGCGGCTGCTCGACGAGATCGAGGCGCATGCCGAAGGCGCCCGCGCGCAACTGCCGGAACTGGCCGGGCCGGTCTGGGAGGCCAGCGAAACCCTGCGCGAGGCCACCGAATGGCTGGTGGGGCAGGGCGACATGACTGAACGCTTTGCCGGGGCGGTACCCTATCTGCGGGCCTTTGCCCGGGTTCTGGGCGCGCATTACCACCTGGCCGCGGCGCTGGCCGACAAGGGCGGTGCGCGCGAGAAACTGGCGCGGTTCTACATCAACGCGCTGCTGCCCGAGCATGACAGTCTTTTGGTGCAGGCGCGCAACGGCGCGGGCGATCTCTACGCGCTCGACCTCGACGAACTGGCGGCGTGATGGACCGGGCGCCGGGGCTGGCGATGCGTTACCCGTGGGACGAGCCGCCCAAGCACGGTACGGCGATAGAGATCGCCGAGGGCGTGTTGTGGATGCGGCTGCCGCTGCCGATGAAGCTGGACCATGTGAACGTCTATGCGCTGGATGACGGCGATGGCTGGACGGTGATCGACACCGGGTTTTCGTCAAAGAAGACCCGCGCCATCTGGCAGACGCTGATCGACGGGCCGCTGGCGGGTAAACCTGTGCGCCGCGTGGTGGCAACCCATCATCACCCCGATCACATGGGCAATGTGGGTTGGTTCCAGTCAGAACTGGGCGCCGAGCTGGTCACCACCCGCACCGCCTGGCTGTTTGCGCGGATGCTGACGCTGGACGTGCAGGAGACCTGGCCCGAGGAAACGCTCGACTATTACCGTAGCGCGGGCATGGCGCCCGAGGTGCTGGCCAAGCGGATGGCCGAGCGGCCGTTCAACTTTGCCGACATGGTCTATCCGATGCCGCTGGGCTTCACCCGGATCAAGCAGGGTGACGTGTTCCGCATGGGCGGGCGCGATTGGGACGTGCATATGGGCAATGGCCATGCGCCAGAACATGCGACCTTCTGGAGCCGCGACGACAATCTGGTGATCACCGGCGACCAGATCCTGAGCTCGATCAGCCCCAATATCGGGGTCTATGCCACCGAGCCGCTGGCCGACCCGCTGGCCGACTGGCTGGAAACCTGCGAGCGGCTGGCGCCGCTGGCCCGGCCCGAGCATCTGGCGCTGGGCGGGCACAAGCTGCCCTTTACCGGCCTGCCGATCCGGATGCGGCAGTTGATCGACAATCACCACGGCGCGCTGACGCGGCTGCTGGACCATCTGGACACGCCCAAGGCGGCGTCCGAGTGTTTCGCGCCGCTCTTCAAGCGGACCATCGGCGAGGGCGAATACGGGCTGGCGCTGGTTGAAGCGGTGGCACATGTGAACCATCTCTACCATACTGGGGACGTGATCCGGACCCGCCGCGAGGACGGGGCCTGGCTCTACCAGCGCAAGGGGTGAGCGATGGAAAACAAGATCGAAACGTCGGCCGAATATGCCGAGGCCGAGGCGATGCCGCGTTGTCACGAGGTGCATGCGGACCCGGACAGTGAGCCATGCGAACCCCTGGTCCCCGAGACCTTGCAGCGCTCCACGACCGGCAAGAGCCCGGCGCAATGGGCCTATGAGCGGCTGATCATCTATATCCAGAACTTTGAAAAGCAGCTCGACGCCACGCAGGAGGTCGCCATGGGCTTTGTCGGTGGCGGGGCGGGCATTCTGCGGATTCAGGGCATGGGGTATTTCGACCCCGATATCGTGACCTTCTATGGCGTTGACGAGACCGGCGCGCGGACCCAGCTGGTGCAGCATGTCAGCCAATTGAACGTGACGCTGCGCGCTATGCTGGCGGTGGCGCGGGACGAACCGGCGCATCGCATCGGTTTTCGGCTGGCGGCGGATCTGGAGAGCAAGCCGGAATAAGCTTGCGATCCGGGCGGTCAAGCCGTTCAATACCCGTAATTATTGCGGGAGATTGCGCCGTGTCACATTTGTCGAATGTCGTTTCAGCCTGGCGCCGGTCATGGTCGCGACGGGCGCTTTTTGTGCCCCTCTACGCCGCCTTGCGCCTGCTGGCGCTGGCCCTGATCGCGCCATCCTTGGCGGGGCTGATCAACCTTGCCGTTGCATTGTCTGACCAATCGGCGCTGACCGATCAGGACATCGCGCGGTTTATCCTGTCGCCACTGGGATTCGTGGCGACCCTTGGCGTGCTGAGCGTGCTGCTGGTGGCCGAGGTGCTGAGCTTTTCGGTCATGGCGGCCAGCCTGCGAAGCCCTGAAGCGGACGTCTGGCGCACCGGAAGCGCGGCCTTTGCGCTGGTGTTTCGCCGGGTGCGGGCGCTCTTGAGCTTTGCGGTTCTGTTCATCCTGCGGCTCTTGCTGCTGATCGCGCCGTTTGCTGCGGTGGCGGGGCTGGTCGCGTGGTGGAAACTGACCGACTATGACATCAACTATTACCTGACCTTCCATCCGCCCGCGTTCTGGGTGGCGGTGGTGCTGATCGGGCTGATCGTGCTGGTACTGGCCGGCGTGCTGATCTTGCGCCTGTCGGGCTGGGCGCTGGCGCTGCACCTGGTGCTGTTCGACGGGATGCGCCCGCGCGAGGTCTTTGCCGAAAGCACCCGCCGGATGGGCGCGCGCCGGACTGGGCTGAAGATTGAACTGGTGATCTGGGTGACGATCCGTATCGCCATTGCCGCCGGTATCGCCGCTATGGCCAATCTGGCGATGGCCCTGATCCCGATTCCGGCCGAAGGCGGCCTGCGCCGGGCCCTGATCCTGATCGCGCTGGTGCTGGGCCTTTGGGCGCTGGCCGGTCTGGTGCTGTCGGCGATTGGCCTGGGGGCGCTGGCCAAGGTTCTGGACGGGTTCTATGGCGGGACGGCGACGGTTCCGGCGGCTTCGGCGCGCGTGGGTCTGCGCGGACGCCTGTTCGGGGCGGCGGGCATTGCGGCGGTCGCCTTGGGGATCGGCGCCTGGGTCGGCGACGGACTCTTGACGCAACTGACGGCCGAGGACGACGTGACCGTCATCGGCCACCGGGGCGCGGCGGGGTCGCGGCCGGAAAACACCATGGCCTCGGTCGTGAAGGCGATTGAGGATGGGGCCGACTGGGTCGAGATCGACGTGCAGGAAACCGCCGATGGCGAAATCGTGGTGATGCATGACAGCGATTTCATGAAGCTGGCGGGCGTGCCGACCAAGATCTGGGATGCCAAGATGCAGGATCTGGAGGCCATAGACATCGGCGGCTGGTACGCGCCAGAGTATTCCGGCGAGCGGACGCCAACCCTGCGAGCGATTCTGGAAGCGGCGAGGGACAAGTCCCGGGTGCTGATCGAACTGAAGTACTACGGACACGATGTGGATCTGGAGAACCGTGTCATTGCCCTGGTCGAGGAACTGGGGATGCAGGACCAGATCGCCACCATGTCGCTGAAATACCCGGCGGTGCAAAAGATGCGGGCGCTGCGCCCTGACTGGCGCACCGGGGTTCTGGCGGCCACCGCTGTTGGCGATCTGGCCGGCTTGGAGGGCGATTTCATCGCCGTCAGCACCGCCAGCCTGCGTCCGTCACTGGTGCGCGCAGTGCATGCGGCGGGCAAGGACATCTATGTCTGGACCGTCAACGAGCCGCTCTTGATGTCCAAGATGATCTCGCTTGGGGTCGATGGGCTGATCACCGACGAACCGGCCATGGCACGCGAGGTGCTGGAGGTGCGGGCGACGCTGAACCCGGCGGAACGGGTGCTGTTGTGGCTGACCCAGGAAATGGGCTGGGAGGCGGATGCGAAGGAGTATCGCGATGAGAGCCCGTAACCTTGTGATTGGCTGCCTGCTTGTCGCGGGTCCCGTCACGGCGCAGGATATCGGGCGGGTGGTCGAACTGCCCGCGCATCGGTCGTACATGGCGACGCGGAGCGAGGCCGTGCTGGCGCCCTTTACCACCGATGGCTGTTCCGGCGGGCTGAGTGCAGGGTGGACGCTGGTTGCCGAGACCTTTCCCGATTTTGCCGCGGCGCAGGGGGATGTCCCCCCTTGGGAGGCCTGCTGCATCATCCATGACCGCGCCTATCACAACGGCGGCGGGGCGGAGGACGCCGAGGTCAGCTATGACGCCCGGGTGCAGGCGGACGAGGAATTGCGGTCCTGCGTGCGTGAGACGGGCGAAAGCCATCTGGAGACGCTTGCCGCCCGCTATGACACGACGCCCGAGACGGTGCGCCGGGCCTATGGTACGATTGCCGACGCCATGTACATGGCGGTACGGTTCGGCGGCGGCCCCTGTTCCGGGCTGCCCTGGCGTTGGGGCTATGGTTACCCGCAATGCACACCTTTCGATCTTGCCCTGCCTGCGCGCGAATGACGTCGTGACAGGGCGGCGAGAATCCGTTATCCAGCGAAAAACACGCGAATAGGAAGACCACTATGGCTGATTTCAAACCCGGTTCGATGGACATCACCACCCAGACCCAGACCTTTGAAGGTTTCATCAAGTTCACCATCCGCGTGGTATGGGTGATTTTCTTCATTCTGCTGTTCATGGCAGTCTTCACCTCCTGATCCGGCGGGAACCTTCCGTGAAAGCAGCATTGATCGTCTGCGCTCTGGCGGTCGGTACGGCCGCCTGTACGCGCCAGAGTGCGCCTTTTGCCGATGATGCGACCGTGGCCGCCGTGCGCTATCGCGATCCCGGCCCGGCGAAGCTGACGCTCTACACCATGGTCAACAACCGCTCGGGCGCGGGGGCGCATACGTCGCTGATGATCAATGCCAGCGAGCGGGTGATCTTTGATCCGGCGGGATCGTTCTGGGCCGATATCGTGCCCGAGCAGAACGATGTCCTGTTCGGTATCACCCCGGCGGTCGAGCGCGCCTATCGCGGATCACATGCGCGCGAGACCCATCACGTGGTTGTACAAGAGCTGGAAGTGACGCCGGAACAGGCCGAGGCCGCCTATCGTCTGGCGCGCCAGATGGGACCGGTGCCAGGGGCCTATTGCGCAAATTACACCGCACAGCTGTTACAGCAGATTCCGGGGTTCAGCGACATCAAGGTGACCTTTCAGCCGACCAAGCTGGCCGATCAGTTCGGTTCGCGTCCCGGTGCGGTGACCAACCGGTACTACGAAAAAGACGATGCCGACCTGCAAAAGGGTCTGGCAGCCAACAACGCCAAGCTGAACCAGCCGGGCTGAGCCTCGTCTCAGCCCAGCAGGTAGAGCAGGCCGTAAAGCGTGCCTGCGCCTGAAAAGATCGCGACCAGCACGTTTTTCGACCAGTATCCGGCGGCAAGCGCCACTGCCGCCGCGCTCATCCGGGGCACATCGGGCTGACCGCCGGTGGCCTGCGGCCAGATCACCAAAGGCGCGATCAGCGCGGGAAGGATGGCCACGGCGGTATAGCGCAGGTGCCGCAGCAGCCAGTCGGGCAGCGGGCGGTCGCCCACGAGCCCTATAAAGACAAAGCGCAGGCCAAAGCTGCCAAAGGCAAGCCCGGCGATGACGATCCACATGGTTGATGGTTCGATCTCGGTCATGTGTTCCAGCTCCTGCGGGCTAGCACCACTTCGGCCCGCGCACCGGCCATCATGCCGGCGGTGCCCGCGATCAAGAGGCCCAGGTTGAACGGCACTCCGGCTGTCAGCAGCGCGGTCACGATCGCGACCAGCGCCGCGATCACATGCGGCAGGGTGCGCAGCATCGGCCCGATCATTGCCAGAAAGGTAATCGGCAGGGCGAAATCCAGCGCCCAGCTGTCGGGGATGCGGGTGCCCAGCACGGCCCCCAGATAGGTCGCCAGGTACCAGGCGGGCGCCAGCGGCGTCACAGTGCCAAAGAAATAGGCCATCCGCTGCGGCACGGTCAGGTCCGGCTCGGTCTCGAACCGCACCACGGACAGGGCATAAGACTGGTCCACCGTGAAATAGGCGGCAACCGCGCGCTGCCAGAGCGGCGCGGCACCCAGATAAGGCGTCAGCGCGGCGGAATACATCGCCACCCGCAGGTTCACCGCCAGCGCCGACAACAGCACGATCAGTGTCGGCGTGTCATCGAGCAGAAGTTGCAGCGCGGTGAACTGCGCCGCGCCCGCAAAGACCGTGGCGGTAAAGGTCATCACCTGCATCAGGTTCAGCCCGGCCTCGGTCGCAAAGACGCCGAACAGCGTGCCAAAGGGGGCCGCCACCATGATGAAGGGTGCGCCGTCGCGAAAACCCCTCCAGTAGATGGATTTGGATGTGGTGAAGGACATTCCTAGATCCTAAGGTAAGCCCGACCGCTGTACCGGGCCAAGGAAAGGGTTGCAATTGGCTATCTCGGACGACTTGTCGGATTACATCATCGCCCCCGACCCGGGGGCCGCCCGTCTGACCCGCGCGGTCGAGGGTTTGGACCAGACCGGTGCGCCCGCGCGTATCTCGGTGGTCGAGGAACGCCCGCTGACCATCTTCCTCAACAGTCAGGAGATCGTGACCGCCATGACCATCGGGGATTACCCCGAATATCTGGCGTTGGGGTTCCTGCGCAATCAGGGCATGCTGAAACCGGATGAAGAGATCACCGGCGTCGATTACGACGAGGACCTGGAAACCGTCGTGGTGCGCACCGCGGTGGAAACCAGCCACGAGGAAAAGCTGAAGAAAAAGACCCGCACCAGCGGCTGTGCCGTGGGCACCGTGTTTGGCGACATGATGGAGGGGCTGGAGGAGGTGCGCTTGCCTCAGGTAGAGGTGCGTACATCCTGGCTCTACGATCTGGCGGCGCGGATCAACCGCACGCCGTCCCTGTATCTGGAGGCTGGGGCCATCCATGGCACGGTGCTGTGCCGCGAGAGCAGGCCGCTGGTCTATATGGAGGATGTGGGCCGCCATAACGCGGTGGACAAGATCGCGGGCTGGATGCTGTCGACGGGCGAGGGGGCGGAGGACAAGATCCTCTATACCACCGGGCGGCTGACCTCGGAGATGGTGATCAAGACCGCGATGATGGGCATCCCGGTGCTGGCCTCGCGCTCAGGCTTTACCGCTTGGGGGGTCGAGATCGCGCGGCAGGTGGGGCTGACCCTGATCGGCCGGATGCGTGGGCAACGGTTTGTCTGTCTGTCTGGGGCCGAGCGGTTGGTCTGGGATGCCGACCCGGACAGCGTGCCGGTCGAGGACAGGAAACATCGCCGGAAGAGTGCGGAAGGGTGACCGAATTTCGCGCGAAAATCGGACCGGAAAACGCGCGTTTTCCGGCGCGTAAGGAGAGGGCATGACAGGACGTAGACCGTTGGGTGTGATCCTTGCCGGTGGGCTCGCCACCCGGATGGGGGGCGGTGACAAGGGGCTGTTGCCGCTGGGCGGGCGGCCGCTCTTGGGCCATGTGATCGACCGGCTGTCGCCGCAGGTCGGGAGGCTGGCGCTCAATGCCAATGGCGATCCGGCGCGGTTTGACGGCTTTGGCTTGCCGGTGCTACCCGACACGGTCGAGGGGTTTGCCGGGCCGTTGGCGGGCGTGCTGGCCGGGCTTGACTGGGCCGCAGGGCAGGGAGCCGACAGCATCGTCACCGCCGCCGCCGACACCCCGTTTTTCCCGCGCGATCTGGTGGCGCGGTTGGTCGAAGCGTCCGAGGGGCAGGCGCATCCGCTGGTGCTGGCCACGACCCCGCGCGACGGCGCGGCGCTGAAATCGGGGGGCAAGGTCAACCGGCACCCGACATTCGGTCTCTGGCCCGTGGCGCTGCGCGATGATCTGCGCGCGGCGCTGAACGAGGGCCTGCGCAAGGTGGTGCTGTGGACCGACCGGCATGGCGGGCGCGAGGCGCTGTTTCAGGCCGAGCCGTTCGATCCCTTTTTCAACGTCAATACGCCCGAGGACCTGGCCCGGGCCGAAACCCTGTTGGAGCGCGCATGAGGATCTATGGCGTCACCGGCTGGAAGAATGCGGGCAAGACCGGCCTGATGGAACGGCTGGTGGCCGAGATCACCGGGCGCGGGCTGACGGTGTCGACCGTCAAGCACGCGCATCACTCGTTCGACGTCGATCATCCGGGCCGCGACAGCTGGCGGCACCGGCAGGCGGGCGCGTCCGAGGTGATCCTTGCCTCGGGTTATCGCGTGGCGCAGATGACCGAATTGCGCGGCGCGGTGGAACCGCCTTTGGTCGAACTGCTGGGGCGCCTTTCGCCGGTCGATCTGGTGCTGATCGAGGGGTACAAGCGCGAGGGGCATCCCAAGGTCGAGGCGTTTCGGGCCGAAGCGGGCACAGACCTGATCGCGCCGGGTGATCCGACCATCCGCGCTGTTGCAAGCGACACGCCCCTGACGCTCGACCGGCCCGTGTTCGACCTGAACGACACAAGAGCGATTGCCGATTTCATCCTCTCCGAGGTCGGTCTGTGACACCCTTTGACACCATTGCCATGGTCGACTGGTCGGGCGGCAACGACACCGGCCCGCGCCCGCGAAAGGATGCGATCTGGGCCTGTGCCGCGGGGGCAGAGCCCGTCTATCTCAGGAACCGGGGGCTGGCCGAGAACTGGCTGTGCGATCTGATCGAAACCGCTCTGGCCGCCGGGCGGCGGCTGATGCTGGGGTTCGATTTTCCCTTTGGCTATCCGGCGGGCTTTGCGCGTGCGGTGAGCGGGTCGGACGACCCGCTGCGGCTGTGGGACTGGTTCGAGGCCCGGATCGAGGATGCACCTGGTGCCAATAACCGGTTCGATTTGGCCGGAGAGATCAACCGGGGGCTGGGCGGCAAGGGGCCGTTCTGGGCCAATGGGTTGAAGCGGGATATCGCCGGGTTGCCGCGCACCAAGAAGGTGTACCGCAACCCGTTTCCCGACCGACGCGCGGTGGAGCATCGTGCCCGAGGCGCTTTCACTTGCTGGCAGATGGCCGGGGCGGGCGCGGTCGGCGGGCAGGTGATGATGGGGCTGCCGGTGCTGGCGCGGTTGCGGCGTCGCTTTGCCGGGCGGGTCTCTGTCTGGCCGTTCGAGCCGTTGGACAAGCCGGTTGCATTGGTGGAAATCTGGCCCTCGTTGACTTTGGGCAAGGCGCCTGAGGGCCGGATCAGGGATGCATGGCAGGTGGAGCGGGTGGCCGGTGATCTGGCGCGCCTGCCGCAGGCCGAGCTTTCCCAGCGGCTGGATGTGACTGCACCCGAGGAAGGCTGGATATTGGGAGTGGACCAAGGATGACCGGGCTGAAACCGCCGCCGCTGCGTAACGATTGTTTTGCCCTGCCTGCCGGGGTCGAATGGACCCCGGTCGATGCCGCGCTCGATATGTTGCGGGACAGGCTGGGGCCGGTGACCGGGATCGAAACGCGCCCGCTGGCGCGGGCGCTGGGCGCGGTGTTGGCGGCGGACGCGGTGGCGCGGCGGGCCAGCCCGCCGCAGGCCAACAGCGCGGTTGATGGTTATGGTTTTGCCGGGGCGGTGCCCGAGGGTGCGCATGTGATGCCGTTGGAGGACGGTCGGGCGGCGGCCGGGGTGCCGTTTGATGGCGTCTTGCCCACGGGTCGCGCATTGCGGGTACTGACCGGCGCGGCGCTGCCCGAGGGGGTCGAGACCGTGATCCTCGAAGAGGATGTGACGCTGGGCGACGGTGAGATCGCCTTTCGCGGGCCGCTGAAACAGGGCGCCAACACCCGCAAGGCGGGCGAGGATGTGGCGGCGGGTGCGGTAGTGCTGCCCGGAGGGCGGCGGCTGACCCCTGCCGATCTGGCGCTGTTGTCGTCGGTCGGCATCGCCGAGGTGGCAGTAAGGGCCACCCTGCGGGTGGCGATCCTGTCCACCGGCGACGAGTTGACCGAACCGGGAGCAGAGGCCGAGCCGGGACAGATCTATGATGCGAACCGGCCGATGCTCTGCGCGCTGGCGCAGCGGCTGGGATACCGGGTGTGCGACATGGGGCGGGTACCGGATGACCGGGCGACGTTGCGCGCGACCCTGGACCGGGCAGCGCAAGAGGCGGATGTGATCCTGACCAGTGGCGGCGCCTCGGCGGGGGACGAGGACCATGTCTCGGCCCTGTTGCGCGAAGCGGGTGCCATGCAGCAATGGAGGATCGCGCTGAAGCCGGGGCGACCGCTGGCGCTGGGCTTATGGCAAGGCAAGCCGGTGTTCGGTCTGCCGGGCAACCCGGTGGCCGCGATGGTCTGCGCCCTTATTTTTGCGCGCCCGGCACTGGCGGTTCTGGCCGGCGAGGCCTGGGCCGAGCCGCAGGGTTTTGACCTGCCCGCCGGGTTTGAGAAGAGAAAGAAACCCGGGCGGCGCGAGTACCTGCGTGCCCGTGTGCGAGAAGGCCGGGTGGAGGTCTTTGCCTCCGAAGGGTCGGGCCGGGTGAGCGGGCTGAGTTGGGCCGAAGGGCTGGTTGAGATCGGTGACGATGGTCGCCTTATTCGACCGGGCGATCCGGTGCGCTTCATCCCCTACGGCAGCTTCGGTCTTTAGTCGAAGGTTCCGGCGACGCGCCCCAACAGCATGAAGGCGCGGGCGGTCCGGGTGTCGCCAAGCGCCGAGATCTCGCTATCTGTCGCCTGGGCCTCGAACCCGGTCAGCATCCGGTCGAAGAGGCGCAGGAAGTGATGCGCGGCATCTCGAAAGATCGGATCCTGTTTCATGCGACCAGCGGTCAGCGCCAGCGAGGAGCGATCCCGGATGCCGCCAAGACCGGCCACCGCGCGCCCGCGCGCGCCCTGGGCGAACTGGCGCCAGACCTCGGGCCGGGCCATGTCGGGGCGCAGGTCGTCCATATAGATGCCTTCCTGGCTGAGCAGGGTCAGAACATCCTGGGACGCCTGGATCAATTGCGCGGCCTTGCGATCCTTGAGCGCACGGCGCAGCGCCGCGAAGCCCTCGGTATCCTCGGCCGTTTCCGGGAAATGCAGCGCGCGGATCAGATCCTCGGTCGACAGCGGCGGTGACAGGGCCTCGGCCGGGGTGCCAAGCTCCAGCGATCCCTGGTCGCCAAGGGTCTCGACCGGAACCGAGAGCGGCACCGGCGGCCTGTCGCGGCGCGAGGTGTGGAACGTCGCCAGCGCGGTTTCAGTTTTCTTCGCGGCGGCGGCGATTTCGTCCAGCTTCTTGGTGACCGAGGGTTCGTGGCCCGCCGCATGGCGTTGCTGCTGCGTGATATAGGCCTGCCGGATCGCGTCGATCGCGGCTTGCAGCCGCTGGCTCTCTTCGCGCATGACGCGGCTGGCCCGGGTCGCGGTCGCCGCGACCCAGATCATCGCCACCGGCAGGAAAACGGCCATCATCGACACGATGATGCCCATGCCCTGGCTGGACCCCGCCTCGGCGATGAAAAAGATATAGACCGAGACCGCGAGCCAAAGAACCGTCAGCGCCAGCGCCACGATTTCGACGCCCGTGACGCTGGGCCGCCTGGGCCGGTCATAGAGCCCAATCGGTGCGGGGCGGGCGGGGTCGCGGTCTGGCGTTTTGCCGGACATGTTCAGGCTCCGTCAGGAGTACTCGATACTCAGGATCTCATAGGCTTTGATGCCGCCGGGGGTGTTCACTTCGACGCTGTCGCCTTCGTCCTTGCCGATCAGGGCACGGGCGATGGGCGATTTGATGTTCAAGAGGCCGTTTTCGATATTGGCCTCGTGCTCGCCCACGATGCGCCAGGTTTTTTCCTCGTCGGTGTCTTCGTCCACCAGCGTCACGCGCGCGCCGAACTTGACCGAGCCCGAGAGCTTCGCGGGGTCGATCACATCGGCCAGCGACAGCACGCCTTCCAGCTCCTTGATGCGGCCTTCGATGAAGGACTGCTTTTCACGGGCGGAATGGTATTCGGCATTTTCCGACAGATCGCCATGCTCGCGCGCCTCGGCGATCGCCTGGATGATGGCCGGACGCTCGACACTCTTGAGTTGCTTCAGCTCGGCCTCGAGCGCGGCATGGCCCGAAGGCGTCATTGGGATCTTTTCCATCTCTTCTCGTCCACGCAGAAATTGCATCGCCCCGCCGCGCGATGCGTCGGGGCGACTGTTGGGTTGATGTTTACCTGACCCAAACCGGGCGTGGAATGCAAGGGGGGACAAACGGTGGTTGGGCAGAACCCCGCCTCAAGCGTAGCTGATCACCTCGAATTCGATCCCGTTGTCATCGTCGAAATAGAACCGTCTCCCGGGTTCGTAATCGGCATGGTTATGCGGGGTGAAGCCCGCGGCGCGCACCCGTTCCTCGGTCGCGTCGATATCATCGACCAGAACGCCCACATGGTTAAGTCCGCCGATCACGTCATAGCTGGTCTCGGCCGAGGCGACCGGCGCGGGCGGGGCGTAAAGCGCCAGATAGGTGTCGGCGTCGCCCACATGCACGGTATAGCCACCGGCTATCGCGGCGCCCTCCCAGCGGGTTTTCCAGCCGAATACCGTGTTCAGCCATGCGGCAGTCGCCTTGGGATCGGCGACGGTGAAGTTTGCGTGTTCCAGTGTGGCCTTCATGAAAATCTTCCTTTTGTTCTGTTGCCACGAGTGAAGATAATTTCTAAACCTAACTTTAGGTCAAGGTCTATGCAGGAAAAAAATATGCCCGCTTCCGAAGGTCTCTCGATCGGTGCATTGGCCCGGCGCACTGGGTTAGCGGTGTCGGCGATCCGCTATTACGAAACCCAAGGTCTGATCGCGCCCTGGCGCAATCCGGGCGGGCAGCGCCGCTATCAGCGCGCCGATCTGCGGCGGCTGAGCTTTGTCATGATCGCGCAACAGCTGGGGCTGACCCTGCCAGAGATTCGCGATGTCCTGGCCGGGCTGCCCGGCAACCGGACCCCCACGCGCGCCGACTGGACCCGTATCAGCACCAGGCTGCGCGACCGTCTGAACCAGCGAATCGCAACGCTGGAGCGGCTGCGCGACAATCTGGACGGCTGTATCGGTTGCGGCTGTCTCAGCCTGCCCAATTGCTCGCTCTACAACCCCGAGGATCGGGCCGCGAGCAAGGGGCCGGGCCCCCGTCTTGTGCTGGACGAGACCGGGGGCCTCTGACGCGGCTTCAGCCGACCACTTCGCCGATCAGCATCTGCGGCGCCTTGTTGTAGAAATTGGGGATGTCGGCGACCACCGGTCCGGACGCCTTCATCGCCGCGTTCATCGCGGTTTGGTTGGCGAACACGATGGTGGCAATCGCGTGGAACGGCGGCGGCGTGTCGGGACCGCCTGCCAGCCCCTTGGTCACAACCGTGTTCTGGATGTGGGCGCCCATATGTTGGGCGACCAGACTCATATGGGTGGTGAGGTAGTAGTCGTAATCGAAACTGGTGTCGTCGCGGGCAGGATAGGCGACTTGCAAGGATACGGGCATTCACTCTCTCCAGATAACAGGGTGAGGGCAGAGTAGGGCGATTCCCGGGGTTGCGGCAAATGATCCCGAAACGCCCGCAAACACCCGCATCAAGCCGGGGAAATGCTGCATGTGCGAATATAACCTCGCGTTTCAATTGACGCTTGACCTGCATAACCTGTAATCAAACGCGAAACTTTATTGCGTCCGGCCCGCGACCGGAGAGCCAAACCAAAGCCAAGGAGCGTCACGATGGCCGAGATTGAACGCGAAGCGATGGAATATGACGTGGTGATCGTCGGGGCGGGTCCGGCGGGCCTGTCGGCGGCCATTCGTCTCAAACAGCTCGACGCCGACCTGAATGTCGTCGTGCTGGAAAAGGGCTCGGAAGTGGGCGCGCATATCCTGTCGGGCGCGGTGCTGGATCCCTGCGGTCTGGATGCGTTGATCCCCGACTGGAAGGAAAAGGGCGCCCCCCTGAACGTGCCGGTGAAAGCGGACAATTTCTATGTCCTGGGCGAGGCCGGGCAGATCCGCGTGCCGAACTGGCCGATGCCGCCGCTGATGAACAACCACGGCAATTACATCGTGTCGATGGCCAATGTCTGCCGCTGGATGGCCGAACAGGCCGAGGCGCTGGGCGTCGAGATCTTCCCCGGCATGTCCTGTTCCGAACTGGTCTATGGCGACAATGGCGAGGTCAAGGGCGTGGTCGCCGGTGTCTTCGGCCTCGAGGCCGACGGCTCTTATGGCCCCAACACCGAACCGGGGATGGAACTGCACGGCAAGTATGTCTTCCTCTCCGAGGGCGTGCGCGGCTCGCTGGCCAAGGAAGTGATCGCCAAGTACGACCTGCAAAAGGGCAAGGAGCCGCAGAAATTCGGCATCGGGATGAAGGAGATCTGGGAGATCGACCCGGCCAAGCATCGCGAAGGCACCGTGACCCATACCATGGGCTGGCCTCTGGGCGGCAATGCGGGCGGTGGCTCGTTCATCTACCACCTCGACAACAACCAGGTCTATGTCGGCTTTGTGGTGCACCTGAACTACAAGAACCCGCATCTGTTCCCCTACATGGAATTCCAGCGGTTCAAGCATCACCCGATGGTGGCCGAGTTGTTGAAGGGCGGCAAGCGCGTCGCCTATGGCGCCCGCGCCATCACCGAGGGCGGATACCAGTCGATGCCCAAGATGGTGGCACCGGGCGTGGCGCTGCTGGGCTGCTCGGTCGGCATGGTCAACGTGCCGCGCATCAAGGGCAACCATAACGCGATGCTGTCGGGCAAGGCCGCAGCCGAGGCCGCCCATGCCGCGATCAAGGCGGGCCGCCAGTCGGACGAGCTGAGCGATTACGAGACCGAGGTGCGCACCGGCGCCATCGGCAAGGACCTGAAAAAGGTGCGCAACGTCAAGCCGATGTGGTCCAAATGGGGGCTGGTGCCCTCGCTGGCGCTGGGCGGGCTCGACATGTGGACCAACAGCTTCGGCTTTTCGCTGTTCGGCACCCTGGGCCATGGCAAGACCGATGCGGCCGCGACCGAAGAGGCCAGCAAGCACAAGCCGATCGACTATCCCAAGCCGGACGGCACGATCAGCTTTGACCGGTTGACCAACGTGTCCTTTGCCGCCACCAACCACGAGGAAAGCCAGCCCTGCCACCTGCGGCTGACCGATCCGGATGTGCCGGTCAAGGTGAACCTGCCCAAATACGCCGAACCGGCGCAGCGCTATTGCCCGGCGGGTGTCTATGAGGTGGTCGAAGACGAGGGCGGCCCGCGATTTGTGGTCAACTTCCAGAACTGCGTGCATTGCAAGACCTGCGATATCAAGGACCCGAGCCAGAACATCACCTGGGTCACCCCGCAGGGCGGCGACGGTCCGAACTATCCCAATATGTGACGAATCTGCTCAGAACAGGTGGCGCCGGGCAATGCCCGGCGTTCCTGATGCGGCACAGGCAGGCAAAGACGTGCCGTTGCGCCTTTGTGAACCGCGCTCCGGCGCTTCGGCCATTGCACCGGACCCTGCAACGCCCTAGCTTTGCGTGAGGCAGCAGGAAAGGCGGAACCTTGGCGATTTCTCTGGTCAGAAAGACGGTGCTGGCGGCACTGCTATCGGCAGTTTCACTTCCTGCGGTCGCGGATGTGGCCGCCGGGTCCTATCTGGCCGCCCGACAGGCCGCCTATGCCAACGATTTCGAAGCGGCGGCGGAACACTATGTCCGCGCGCTTGCGACCGATCCCAAGAACCCCGCGCTGTTGGAAAATGTGGTGCTGTCGCAACTGGCCCTGGGCCGGATGGGTAAGGCCGTAACCATCGCCGAGCAGATGGAGGCGATGGGGCTGAGGAGCCAGGTTGCCAGCATCGCGGTGGTCGCGAACCTGCTGGCAGAGGGACAATTCCAGGCGGTTCTGGACCGTGACACCGAGAGCCGCGCCGTCGGGAAGCTGGTCGATGGGCTGATTGCTGGCTGGGCCCATATGGGGACCGGGTCGGTGGCCAAGGCGCTGGCGCAGTTCGACATGGTGGCCGACGAGGCGGGGTTGCGCGGCTTTGCCCATTATCACAAGGCGATGGCGCTGGCCTCGGTTGGCGATTTCGAAGGCGCCGAGGCCCTGTTTGCCGCCGATGACGGTGCCCTGACGACGATTTCGCGCCGGGCCGCCCTCGCCCGCGCGGAGATCCTGTCGCAGCTGGATCGCAACGCTCAGGCGCTGGACATGCTGACCGACGTGTTTAACGGCGGGTTCGACCCGGCTCTGGCCGACATCGCAGACCGTTTGGCAGCCGGGGAAACCCTGCCGTTCTCGCTGGTGCGTTCGGTCGAAGACGGGCTGGCCGAAGTGTTTTTTACCATCGGGGCCGCCCTGAACGGCGAGGCGTCCGACGACTATACGCTGGTCTACATCCGCACCGCCGTCTTCCTGCGCCCGGATCATATTGACGCCCTGCTGATGACGGCAGGGTTGCTTGAGGAAATGGGCCAGTTCGATCTGGCAGAGGCCACGTACAAGCAGATCCCGTCCGACAGTCCCGATTATCATGCCGCCGAACTGGGTCGGGCCGAGGCGCTGCGCCGCGCGGCCAAGCCCGACGCCGCGATCGAGGTGCTGGAAAAGCTCGCCAAGGAATACCCGAACCAGCCCCAAGCCTATATCTCTCTGGGCGACCTGCAACGCCAGCAGGAAAGCTATGACAAGGCCGCAGTCGCTTATGACCGGGCGCTTGAACTGACCGAAGGCGAGGCGCCCAACCTCTGGTTCCTGCATTATGCCCGTGGCATCTCTCACGAGCGCCTGGGCAACTGGGACAAGGCCGAAGCCGATTTCCGCGCCGCGCTGGCCCTGAACCCGGACCAACCTCAGGTGCTTAACTACCTCGGTTATTCGCTGGTCGAGAAAGAGCAGAAGCTGGACGAGGCGCTGGACCTGATCCAGCGCGCCGTCGCCGCGCGGCCTGACAGCGGTTACATCGTCGACAGCCTTGGCTGGGTGCTGTTCCGTCTCGGTCGCTATGACGAAGCGGTGGGCCATATGGAACGCGCAGTCGAGCTGATGCCGGTGGATCCGGTGGTCAATGACCACCTAGGCGATGTGCTTTGGGCTGTTGGGCGGGTGCGCGAGGCCGAGTTCCAGTGGCGGCGCGCATTGTCCTTTATCGACCCGGAAGACACCGATGGCGAGGCCGATCCCGACCGGATCCGTCGCAAGCTGGAATCCGGTCTGGACGCCGTTCTGGCCGAGGAAGGATCGCCGCCCCTGAAGGTGGCCAATGGCGATTGAGGCTTTTGCGCCCGCCAAGATCAACCTGACTCTGCATGTGACCGGCCAGCGCGACGATGGCTATCACCTGCTCGATTCGCTGGTGGTCTTTGCCGGTGTCGGCGACACGATCCGGGTGGCGTCCTCGGACGCGCTGTCGTTGGAGATTGGTGGGCCAGAGGCTGGCGGGCTGTCCGCCGAGCCAGACAACCTGGTCCTGCGCGCGGCGCGGCTGCTTGCGCCCGGGCGCGGCGCCGCGATCACCCTGACGAAACGGTTGCCGGTGGCCTCGGGCATCGGTGGCGGGTCGGCGGATGCCGCTGCCACCCTGCATGCCCTGTCGCAACTCTGGGAACTGTCCGCGCCTACTGCGGAACAGGCGCTGACGCTTGGTGCCGACGTTCCGGTCTGCTTGTCCACCTCGCCCGCCCGCATGCGCGGGATCGGCGAGCGGTTGGGCCCGGTACCGACGCTCCCGAAAATGGATATCGTGCTGGTCAACCCGCGCGTCGCGGTTTCGACACCTGTCGTTTTCAGGTCGCTGACGGCAAAGAACAACCCGCCCATGGAGGCGGATCTGCCGCGCTGGCGCGATCTGCCCTCGTTCATTTCCTGGCTCGGCGGTCAGCGCAACGATCTGGCCGAGTCCGCCATTGCGCAGCAGCCGGTGATTGCCGATGTGCTGAATGCCCTGCGCGACACAGGGGCGCTCTTCGTCGGCATGTCCGGTTCGGGTGCCACCTGTTTTGGCCTCTTCCCGCGCGATGAAACATCGGTTCGGGCGATGTCTGCCCTCGCGACCGAACATCGCGACTGGTGGGTTGCCCGCGGACCCCGCCTTTGAGGGGCTTCTTTCTGGTCTGAAATACTCCGGGGGTGAGGCCCGTCAGGGCCGAGGGGGCAGCGCCCCCTTCGCCTCAGTTCAGCCGCGACACCACGTATTCGGCCAGGTCGCTCAGCATGGTGCGGATCTCGTGGCTGGGCAGCACATCCAGCGCGTCTCGCGCCTTCTCGGCCCAGGCCCGGGCATCGGCGCGGGTCTGTGCCAGGGTGCCGTATTTCTCCATCAGCGCCAGTGCCTGTTCCAGATCACCCTCGGCCTGTTTGCCCTTTTCGATGGTGCGCACCCAGAACGCGCGCTCCTCGTCGGTGGCCTGCGCCACCGCCTTGATCACCGGCAGGGTCAGCTTGCGCTCGCGGAAATCGTCGCCGACGTTCTTGCCCGTGGCCTTGGCGTCGCCCTGATAGTCGAGAAGATCATCCGCGATCTGGAACGCGATCCCCAGCGCGTCGCCGTAATCGAACAGCGCCTTGACCTGCGCCTCGGGCGCGCCGGCGATCACGCCGCCTACCTCGGTCGCCGCCGAAAACAGCGCCGCTGTCTTGCCGCGCACGACCTTCAGATAAACGCTTTCATCGGTGCGCAGGTCGGTCGCCGCCGTCATTTGCAGCACCTCGCCCTCGGCGATGGTCGCGGCGGCATTGGCCAGGATGTCCAGAACCCGCAGCGAGTTGGTCTCGACCATCAACTGGAAACTGCGCGCAAACAGATAATCGCCCACCAGTACCGAGGATTTGTTGTCCCACAGCAGGTTGGCGGTGGGGCGTCCGCGCCGCTGGGCGCTTTCGTCGACCACATCGTCATGCAGCAGGGTGGCGGTGTGGATGAACTCGACCGTTGCGGCCAGCTTGACGTGATCGCTGCCCTGATAGTCGCACAGCCGCGCCGCTGCCAGCGTCAGCATCGGACGCAGGCGCTTGCCGCCCGCCTCGACCAGATGGGCGGTCACCTCGGGGATGCGCGGTGCGTGTTCCGAGGCCATCCGGGTGCGGATCAGCGCGTTCACATCCTGCATTTCCGAGGACAGGGTGGCGGCCAGCCGGTCATGCGGTTTCGTGTTCACCTTGGCGTCCATCTTCGTTCTTCTTTACAAGGCTCGACAATGGCGCAGCCTTGCCCTTACATCCATCCCCATGAAAGAGCTTCTGCGCAGCACCGACCCGACAGTCATGGCCTTTGCCTCCGCCCTTCTTCAGGGCGAGGATATAGACTGCTTTCAGATGGACGTAAATATGAGCATCCTCGAAGGCGGGATCGGCATATTTCCCCGTCGGATGATGGTCCGGGCAGAGGATTACGACCGCGCGGCCCGGGTGATGCGGGACAATGGTATCCCGCTGGGGAAATGACCGGGTTCGCCGACGATCAGCTGAGTTGCGACGATTTCCTGGGAGGGCGGCTGCGGCTGTTCCAGCCGCTCACCGGATACCGGGCCGGAGTCGACCCGGTGTTTCTCGCTGCCTCGGTCCCGGCGCAGCCCGGACAGCGGGTGCTGGAGCTGGGCTGCGGCGCAGGCGCCGCGATCTTGTGCCTGGGGAGACGGGTCGCCGATCTGGGTCTGGCCGGGGTCGAGGTGCAACCGTCCTATGCGGCGCTGGCGCGGCGCAATGCCGTGGCGAACGACCTCGCATTGGAGATCGTCGATGGGGATGTCGCGGCCATGCCGGTCGCTCTGCGGCAGCGCCAGTTCGACCACGTGATCGCCAACCCGCCCTATTACCGCCCGGGGGCGCACAGTTCGGCTGATGACGCGGGGCGGGCGATGGCGCTGGGCGAGGGCACGCCGCTTGCCGTCTGGGTGGACGCCGCCACGCGGCGGCTGGTTCATCGTGGATTCTTGCACATGATCGTCAAGGCCGACCGGCTGCCCGACCTGCTGGCCGCCTGCGACAGCCGCTTAGGTTCGATCGAGGTGCTGCCGCTGGTGCCGCGCGCCGGGCGCGCGGCGGAACTGGTGATCCTGCGCGCGCGCAAGGGCGGCAGGGCGGCGTTCCGCTTGCACCACGGGCTTGTTTTGCACGAAGGCACACAGCACCCCGGCGACCGGGATCACTATGTGCCCGAGATCTCCCGCGTTCAGCGCGAAGCGGCTGCGCTTCCATGGCCCGAGGCCCGTTGAGCCGACTTCGGCCGATATTTCAGTTTTATGACAGAATCCTGCGCAAGGCCGCGTGACAGGTCGCTTTGGATGTGCTCAACTTGATGCATCCACAACTGAGAGGAGGATCGCCATGAGTGTCAGCGCGCATTTGACGGAACTGAAGAAGAAGCACGCAACCCTCAGTATCGAAGTTGAAGAAGCCCAGCGTTCTCCCGGTATCGACGACCTTCAAATCACGCAGATGAAGAAGCAGAAACTCAAGATCAAGGAAGAGATCGAGCGTCTTTCGACCTAATTCGCAAAGCTGGCGCGCGCTGCCAGCAGCGCGCCGCCGGTGATCAGGATCGCGGCCAGGCCCAGTGTCCAGCTGGGCGCCGCGATCCCGGTCAGGACCAGCACAAGCGTAGACAAGAGCGGGGCCGCATATGAACTGGTGCCCAGCAATTGAATGTCCCCACGCTTGACCCCGATATCCCAGACATAAAAGGCCAGTCCGACCGGGCCGAGTCCAAGCCCGATTGTCGCCGCCCAGGCAAGTGCGTCTTGAGGCCAAACCGTTGTTTCAAAGGCGAAATGTAGCGGCCACGAGGCTGCGGCAGTGGCCAGGCAAAACACCGCGACAGAACTGGTGGGCGCGTCCCCGATGCGGCGCGACAGGACCGAATATCCCGACCAGGTCAGGGCGCAGAGCAGGGCCAGGCCGTATCCCGGCAGGTAAGCGGTGCTGAACCCCGGTCCACCGCCGCCGGTGATGATCAGCGCGGCGCCGGCAAAGGCCACCAAAGCGCCCAGGAAATGACCGCGCCGCAAATGCTCACCCGGCAAGAGGCCCGAGAAGAGCACGATCAGCAAGGGCCAGAGATAGGCGATCAACCCCGCCTCGGCGGCGGGGGCCAGGCGCAAGGCCGAGAAATACAGCGCGTGGTAACCGAAAAGCCCAATTGTTCCAAAAGCATAGACCTGCCACCGCACGCCGCGCAACTGACCCAGGCCGCCGGTTGCGGCCGTCCAGATCAGCCCGAGCGTGCCGCCGATCGTGAAGCAGATCGCGTTCAGCAACAGCGGCGGTGTGGGGCTTGATCCAACCGTGAGCAGGGCCAGCAGGGCCCACAAAAGGACGGCGACAAAGCCGATGGCGGTGGCACGGATGCGGGTCATTGCGGCGCGATCTCTTCGATAGGTATGATGGTGAAGGCGTCGGAGATATGCGCGGTCTTGTCAATCTCGGCCATGAACCAGTCGCGAAAGGCGGCGATCTGGGGGCGGGTTTCGGCGCCTTTCAGGCAAAGGAAGCGGAAACGCCCCTGCGATTCAATCGCGGTCTTGAAGGGCGCGACCAGGCGACCCTCTTCCAAGTCCTTGATAATCATCGCTCTTCTGGCGAGCGCAACACCCGCGCCTGCAACGGCTGCATCGACGGCGTGGTCGGCGTTGGAAAAATGCGTGCCGTGTGTGGGGGTAAAGGAGATGCCGACCGCGCGGAACCAGACGGGCCAGTCGACAGGCGGGCGGAGGAAGGCAATGGAATCGTCGAAGATGAGGGGCGCTTCGATCAGGCTTTCGGGGGTGGTGTAGCGTTCGGCAAGCTCGGGCGACATTACCGGCGTAAGCCATTCCTTGCGCACCGGGAGTGAATAAAGTCCTTCGTCATCAAGGCCGTAGCCGAAGCGGATGGCAATATCCACATCCTCGCGCGCGAGGTCCATAACGCGCAGCGTTGCGGAAAAACGCAGGTCGATCGTGGGGTGCTTGCGGGCAAAGTCATAGAGCCGGGGCGCCAGCCATTTCGCGGTGAGCGCGGGGCCTGCGGTGACGGTCAGGGTGGTGTTGTCCTGCATCCGCCGAACACTGCGCCATGTATCGGTAAGTATCTGAAATCCATCACTTATTCCGGGGGATAATGCACGACCGATCTCGGTGAGTTCGACCGCGCGGTTGAGGCGGCGGAACAGGGGTTGGCCGACATGCTCCTCTAGCGACTTGATCTGAAACGACAACGCGGCGGGGGTCACGTTCAGCTCTTCGGCGGCCTTGGCAAAGGACATGTGGCGGGCGGCTGCCTCGAAGGCACGCAGGGCGGTGAGGGGTGGCAAGCGGTCGATCATTGGATAAGAAAATCTTGATTGAAGTAAGAGAAACTCTCGTTTGTGACTTTGATTTTCTGGGGACATATTGAGAGCAAGTCAAGAATAACTGAATCATTGAAAAGGAGCCCGAGATGATCGAGATGACGACAAACCCCGCTGCCCGCCGGGCCATGGAGCGTGCGCATCAGGAACGCGCCCGCGCCATCAGGAGTGCCTGGAGCTGGCTGTTCGGTTCCCGCTGACCGCTGCGCGCGCGGACTTACGGGATGATCGGGGCCGACCCTGCCGGGTTGGCCCCGATCCTGTCTTGTACGGTGAATCGACCGTTTTGTACCCGTCGCAAACGGGTGATTGACCGTTTTGTACTGGGCGCAGAGGTGCCTCAGCCGCTTGCGAGGCGGAAGATTTCGACCGGTTCGCGAATGCCCTTGAGGGTGACTTCGCCCTTCGATTCGACGGCGTAGTCATCCTCGACCGCGATCGAGGCGCGGGGGCTGAGGAGGATCTCTCCATCCTCGGCCTCGTCGCAGAGACGGGCGGCCAGGTTCACGGCGGTGCCGGACGCGGTGTAGTCGAACCGCCCCTCGTATCCGACCATGCCGACGGTTGCGTATCCCATCGCGACGCCGACGCCAAACCCCAGCCGATGCCCCAGCCGTTTCCAGCCGCGGCAGAGATCGGCCATCCGTTCACGCATGGCCAGCGCCAGCCGCACCGCCTCGCCCGCCGGATCGTCGCATGGCACGGGATCGTTGAACAGAACCATGATGCCGTCGCCCATCCGGTGATCGACCCCGGCGCCATGTTCGTTGATCAGCTTGCCCATCTCCTGGTGATAGGTTTGCAGCACCTCGATGGTCTCTTCGGGTTCGGCGGTTTCGCAAAAGGCGGTAAAGCCGCGAATGTCGCAGAACAGCACGCCCAGCAGGGCGCGGTGGCTGGACAGCATCTTTTCTGACCCGGACGAGATCACCGTGTCGGCCACGGCGGCGGGCAGGAAGCGTTTCAGGCGGCCCATGCGCTCGATCTCGCCCACCTGATCCTCGACCCGGCTTTCCAGCTCGGCGTTCAGCGCCTCGAGCGCCTTGAACTGGCGCACGTTCTCGATGGCGATGACGGCTTGCGCAGCAAAGGTTTCGACAAGGGCGATCTGGTCAGGTGTGAAGGGGCGGACCTCGCGGCGGTAGAGATTTATCGTTCCGATGGCCTGAGCCCCCCGGATCAGGGGAATGACCAGATATGAGCGAACCTGTTCCAGTTGGACAAGTTGCGCCCGGCGCCCGTCGGCGGTATCCGGGGCCGTCACCGCCGCAAGATCATCGACCTGAATGATGCGCCGCTCGGAAATCGACTGGGATGTGGTGAGGGTAGAACCCTCGATCGGTTCTGTCTGGGTGTTCCAGACCCTGGCCATTTCGGGGCTGGCGCCACGATGCGCGGGGACGCGGAAATGCGTGCCCGTGTCCTCCAGCAGGCTCAAAAACGCTAGTGGCGCATCGCAGAGCCGGCAGGCATTCTCCAGGATGGCGTCAAACACGGGGGTTTCGTCGTCGCGCGACTGGCTGATGACGCCAAGAATTTCGCCGCTGGCCTTTTCCCGCTCCAACCGCTCTTGCACCTCGCGGAACTGGCGGACGTTTTCGATGGCGATGACCGCCTGCGCGGCGAAGGTTTCGACCAGGGCGATATCGCGGTCCTTGAACGAAGCGGCCTCGTGGCGGAAGAGGTCGATGCATCCCACCGCCACGCCATTGAGCAGCAACGGGACCGAGAGCATCGAGCGAATGCCGGTCGCGTCCACGAAGCGGCGGGTGAGCGTATCGCCCCTGGTGTAGCTTGCTTCTTTTGTGAGATCGCCCACGGCCCTTGATTTGCCGGTCCGGACGGCTTCGGCCGCCAGCGACTCTCCGTTTACATCCAGGAACACATCGTCGGTTTCCAGGTCGTTTTCCAGCGTGCTCCATTCAGCACGCAATTTCAGTACATTCCGGTTTTCATCCAGCAACAGGAGGACCGACCCCACGGCACTGCACAAGCGTGCGGCGCGACTGAGGATCGCTTCGAAAACCGGGGTTTCATCGTCCCGGCTCTGGCTGATGACTTCGAGGATTTCCGCCGAGGCGCGTTCGCGCTCCAACCGCTCCTGCACCTCGCGGAACTGGCGCACGTTCTCGATGGCGATGACGGCTTGCGCGGCAAAGGTTTCGGTCAGCGCGATCTGGTCTTGGGTGAAAGCCCTGACCTCGCGCCGGAAGACCGTGATCGCCCCGATTGGCGTGCCGTCCTTTGAAATCAGCGGCACTGCCAGCAGCGACCGGCTCTTGGCGAACTTGGTGGCTGGCAATTGGCTGGTGGTCGGATCGGCCATAAGATCGAGTATCTGGACCGGGACCCGATCCTCGACCGCGCGCCCACCGGCGGAGCGGCGGTCGAGTGGGATCGGGTTCTTCTGGACAACCCGGAGCAAACTCTCGTCGTCTGAGGCCAGATCCCCCAGTACGAACCGGTCACCCGCGATGACCCAGATGACTGATTCCGTCGCTCCGCAAAGCCGCATCGCGGTTTCGTTGATCTGCCGCAGCACCGGGCGCTCGTTTTCGCGGCTCTGGCTGATGCCGTAGAGAATATCGCGGCTCGCCGTCTCGCGTTCCAGTCGCTCCTGCACCTCGCGGAATTGGCGGACGTTTTCGATGGCGATGACGGCCTGGGCGGCGAAGGTTTCGACCAGCGAGATTTCGGATTGGTCGAATGGTTTAACCTCGCGCCGGAACAGGGTCAGGTTGCCGATGCTTTGGCCGTCCTTGATCAGGGGAACGAACAGCACGCTGCGAATGCCCGAGGCATCGACCATTGAGCGGACGATTGGGCTGCCCGCATCGTAGAGGTCGCTTTTGCCCATGTCTTCGAAGGCGATCAGGCGGCTTTCGATGATGGATTTTGCCGCATAGGACAGGTTGGCGTCCATCCGCATCTGGCCGCTCTCGAAGAGCTGGATCGCGGCTTCAAACATGCCCTTGTGTGCGGCCAAGGTCTGGGTTGCGTCCTGCGGAGTGCCCAGAATCAGCCCGGCCAACGGAGCGTTGCAAAGCGCGCAGGCGTTTTCGAGGATCGCGTCGAAGACCGGCTTCTCGTTTTCGCGGCTTTGGCTGATGACTTCGAGGATTTCTGCCGAAGCGCGCTCGCGCCGCAAGCGCTCCTGCACCTCGCGGAATTGGCGGACGTTCTCGATGGCGATGACGGCCTGGGCGGCGAAGGTTTCGACCAGCGCGATTTCGTCGGCGGAAAACGGGTGGACCTCCTGCCGGAACAGAACAAGGCAGCCGATGCCGTAACCGTTGGCGATTAGCGGGACCGCGAGGAAGGTGCGGATGCCCTCGACATCGACAACGGCGGTGGAGACCGGATCGCCCGCCCGGTACCTGTCGCTGTCCTTGGCGTCGGCGACATGGGCGATCTGTCCGGTTCGGACCGCAACAACGTGGGAGTAGTCGCTGTCCATCGGCCAGACCCAGTTTTCCGAGCCGATCTCGCGATCAACGGGCCCCCAGGCAGCCACCTCGCGCAGGTGTCGCCCATCCGCGTCGACCAGATCGAGATCGGCCATCGGCGCGTTGCACAGGCGGGCCGCGTTTTCCAGGATGGCCGCGAACACCGGCGCCTCGTCGTCGCGGCTCTGGCTGATCACCTCCAGCACCTCGGCCGAGGCGCGTTCGCGTTCCAGCCGGGTCTGCACCTCGCGGAATTGGCGGACGTTCTCGATGGCGATGACGGCCTGGGCGGCGAAGGTTTCGATCAACCTGATTTCGTCATCGGTAAAGGCCTGCACCTCGCGGCGGAACAGGGTGATACAGCCGATGGACCCGGCCTCGGTCAGAAGCGGGACGCAGAGGATCGTTCGCATCCCTTCCGATTCGACCATGGCAACGCGGCCGGGATCGCCCTGCCGGTAGAGGTCGGTATCGATCAGGTCCTCGATATGGACCACGCGTGCCGTCCGCATTGTCACCGCCGGAACCAGATGGCTGTCCAGCGGTCTTTCGGCCGTTCCCACGGACAGGTGCCGCAGCCCCTCACCGAAATGCGCAACAAGGTGCCAGTGGCTGCGCGCGGCATTGAGCAGGCACAGATTGGCAAGCGGCGCCCCGGAAAGATGTGCAGACCTTTCCAGAATTGCTTCGAACACGGGTTGAGCATCCGCGCGCGACCGATGGAGAAGGCCGAGAATGTCGTGCAGGGCCTGTTCGCGCTCCGAGATGGGAGCGCTCCCTGACGACCGATGGGGCGGCGTGTCGGGGGACGTGTAAGAGGCCAAATCCTGTGCTCCGGTCATGCAATATGCCTCAGGATAAGACGGTCACGGCCCCTATGCCTAATTCTTTCGTGCGATGGGGCAGGTTGCACGAAAAAGGCCGCCCCGGAGGGCGGCCTGCATTCGCGGTTGGGCCGGCGTTTTAGCCGAAGAACTGGGCGCCGTTGGCCGAGATGGTCGAGCCGTTGATGAACTGGGCGTCGTCCGAGGCCAGGAACACCACGCAGCGGGCGATTTCCTCGGGCTCGCCCAGGCGGCCTGCGGGGATCTGCGCGATGATCGACTCGCGGACCTTTTCCGGCACCGCCATGACCATTTCGGTCGCGATATAGCCGGGGCAGACGGCGTTGGCGGTGATGCCGGCGCGGGCGCCTTCCTGGGCCAGGCTACGCACGATGCCGATGTCGCCTGCCTTGGTCGCGGCATAGTTGACCTGGGCGAACTGGCCTTTCTGACCGTTGACCGACGAGATCACGATGACGCGGCCGAACTTGCGCTCGCGCATGCCGGGCCAGACGGGGTGGACGGTGTTGAACACGCCCGTGAGGTTGGTGTCGATCACCTGCTGCCACTGTTCCGGGGTCATCTTGTGGAAGGGCGCGTCCTTGGTGATGCCGGCGTTGGCGACGACGACGTCGATCGGGCCCAGATCGGCCTCGACCTTGGCGATGCCTGCGGCGCTTTCCTCGTAGCTGGCGACGTTCCACTTGTAGGTCTTGATGCCGGTTTCGGCGGTGAAGGCGGCTGCGGCTTCGTCATTGCCGGCATAGGTGGCGGCGACATTGTAGCCTTCGGCCTTGAGCGCCTTGGAAATCGCGGCGCCGATGCCGCGCGAACCGCCGGTGACGAGTGCTGTACGTGCCATTGAAGAATCCTCCAGATCTGAATTGGCTTGATAATGCTGTTACGCTGTGAGGCTGAAATGCGCAATATTGTTTCGCGGAGATTTTCCGCATTGCAGAGTGCCAATATTGTCGCAGTTGCAGCATATGGTTGGAATGCCACGAAAAAGGGCGCCTGACGGCGCCCTGTTCCTATGGCCGGTTCGGGCGATCAGTCACGCTCCACGCAGAGAGCGACGCCCATGCCGCCACCGATGCAGAGGGTTGCGAGACCCTTCTTGGCGTTGCGGCGCTTCATCTCGAACAGCAGGGTGTTCAGGACGCGGCAGCCCGAGGCGCCGATCGGGTGGCCGATGGCGATGGCGCCGCCGTTGACGTTGACGATGGCCGGATCCCAGCCCATGTCCTTGTTCACCGCGCAGGCCTGGGCGGCAAAGGCTTCGTTGGCCTCGACCAGGTCCAGGTCCTCGACCTTCCACCCGGCCTTGGCCAGCGCCTTGCGGCTGGCGTGGATCGGGCCGACGCCCATGATCGACGGGTCGAGCCCGGCGGTGGCGTAAGAGGCGATGCGGGCCAGCGGCTCGATCCCGCGCTTTTCGGCGTTCTCGGCGGTCATCAGCAGGGTGGCGGCTGCGCCGTCATTCAGGCCGCTGGCGTTGGCGGCGGTGACGCTGCCGTCCTTGGTGAAGGCGGGGCGCAGTTTCTGCATCGCCTCGATGGTGGCGCCGTGACGGATGTATTCGTCACTGTCCATCACGATGTCGCCCTTGCGGGTCTTGATGGTGAAGGGCGTGATCTCGTCGGCGAACTTGCCGGCCTTTTGCGCGGCTTCGGCCTTGTTCTGCGAGGCGACGGCGAATTCATCCTGCATCTCGCGGCTGATCTGCCACTGTTCGGCGACGTTCTCGGCGGTCTGGCCCATGTGATAGCCGTTGAACGCGTCCCACAGCCCGTCGCGGATCATGGTGTCGATGTATTTCATGTCGCCCATCTTGTGACCGGCGCGCAGATGCGCGGCATGGGGCGACAGGGTCATGTTTTCCTGGCCGCCGGCGATGACGATATCGGCGTCGCCAAGCAGGATGTGCTGGGCGCCCAGCGCCACGGCGCGCAGGCCCGAGCCGCAGACCTGGTTGATGCCCCAGGCGGCGCTTTCCTTGGGCAGGCCAGCGTTGATATGGGCCTGGCGGGCGGGGTTCTGGCCCTGCGCCGCGGTCAGCACCTGGCCGAGGATGGTTTCGCTCACCTCGGACTTGTCGATCCCGGCGCGCGCCACGACCGCTTCGAGCACTGCGGCGCCGAGGTCATGGGCGGGGGTGTTTGCGAAAGATCCGCCAAAGCTGCCGACGCCGGTACGGGCGGCCGATGCAATTACGATGTTGGTCATGTGATACGATCCTATGCCGTCATGGTCTGGTGGGAAATCTGACGGCAAACGAGTCATATGTCGACTCTGGAGCGCAGCTTATTCCCCGATGAAGCGCCCTTGACATAGCGTAATGCTGCACGTGCAGCAACGGACAGCTTGTCTCACATATGCGCGAGTTCGGAGGGGGTTTGTCAGGCCTCGGCCTTGGGCGTTGGATTCGCACGCTTTTTGGCCCATTTCGGGGTGACCGTGGGGGCGGCGTAGAGATAGCCCTGGAGGCAGTTCACGCCGTTTTCGACGAGAAAGGCCGCGTCTGCCTCTGTCTCGACCGATTCCGCGATGATCAGCATCTCGAACTCGCGGGCCAGCGCGATGAGGGCGCGCACGATGGCCTGATTGCCGTGGTCGCCGCTGACTCCGCGCACGAAACGGCCGTCGATCTTGACCGCGTCGAAGAAGAAGTCGCGGAAGGCGTTGAAGTCGATGGGGCCGTCGCCGAAATCGTCGAGCGCAAAGGCGATGCCGCGCGGTTGCAGCCGGTCCATCAGGTCGATCACCAGTTCCGGTGTCGCCATGGCCGAGGTCTGGTTGATTTCGAGGATCAGCCGTTCGCCGAGCGACGGGTCGCGGGACAGGTGCTGCTCCAGAGTCTGCATCCAGGACTGAAAGCCGATGGAGCGGGCCGACATGTTGATCGACAGGCGGATGTCCTGTTTTTCCCTTAGGAGGCGGAGGCCGGTGTCGAGCGCGATGCGGTCCAGTTCGCGCCCGATCTCGGTGTTTTCGACCTGGGGCATGAAATCGCGGGCGGGGATCTGGCGGCCGGTCTCGTCAAGCACGCGAATGAAGCCTTCCCAGAAGGCGACTGTGTGCGGCGGGCGGGCCTGTAGCACCGGCTGGTAGGCCAGCATGCAATCGCCGTGGCGCACCGCGTCGGTCGCCATTTTGACCGCCGAGCGGTCGCGCCCAGAGATCGCGGCGCTGAGCGGGCTGTCGGTGCCGGGCGGCAAGTCGGCCAGTTTGGAGCGGCGGTTCTGCATGACGGTGTTTCCATCCCATGGATCGGCGGCGAGCCTGCCCAGAGTTTGTCAAATCCGTGAATCGGGGGTTAAGGCGCGCGTTTTCCTAAAATGCGCGAGATCACGCGCGCGCCTGTCAGCGGGCGTGAAAAATCTCACATATTCAGCAGGTTGAGCGCCGGGGGGAGCGGCTGCGCCGGTACCGTCGCGGCGGGCTGATTTGGCTAAAATCCGAGGTTTCTGCCCGGATCAGGTGCGAAATCCCGGCGTGCCGCGGTCCTGCGGGTGGCGGGCAAGGTGCTTGGCCTTGATCTGTTCCGAGGTGTCGCGACTGCCGTCATGGCTGTATCCCGGCGGGGCAAAGGCATAGGCGAGCCGCTGGCGCAGGGTCAGGCCGGGTTGTGTGATGTCGCGCCAGATGCCCAGCCATTCGTGGAACGCCACCCGCAGCGGGTTGAAGGTGCCGAGGTTGTGGACGAGGCCGTAATCGACCTTTTCATCTTCTTGCTCGGGCACAAAAGTGCCGAACATCTTGTCCCAGATGATGAACACGCCCGCATAGTTGCAATCCAGATAGCGGGGGTTGCGGCCGTGATGCACGCGGTGGTGGCTGGGCGTGTTCATCACCGCCTCGAACCAGCGGGGCAGTTTGCCGATCGCCTCGGTATGGATCCAGAACTGGTAGATGAGGTTGAGCCCGCCGGCAAACAGGACTAGCGCGGGGTGAAAGCCCAACAGCACCAGCGGCGCCTTGACCACCATCATGAAGGTGAAGGTGCCGGTCCAGGTTTGCCTGAGCGCGGTGGTCAGGTTGTAGTGCTGGCTGGAATGGTGGTTGACATGGCTGGCCCAGACCCAGCGGATGCGGTGGCCAAAGCGGTGCACCCAGTAATACCGCAGGTCGTCCAGCACGAAACAGGCGATCAGCGCCCAGACCGAGGTGCCGAGGTCGAGCGGCGTCAGCCGCCAGAGGAACATGAAGAAACCCCAGGCGATGAAGCCGAGGATGATCCCCTCGGCCACAGAGCCTGCGCCCATGATCAGCGAGGTGACGGCATCGCGGGTCTCGTAGCGACCGCCGCGCTTCTTCATCGCGATCCACAGGAACTCGATCAGGATGGCGGCGATGAAGAAGGGCACCGCCAGTTGCGTGGGATCGGGAAAGCTGAGCGTGTCGGTCATCTGGGGGTCATCCTGGCCTGCCAGTCGCGGCGTTCGTCGGGGGAAAGGTGCAGTGTCACCTGCGGCGCGGTGAAATCGTGGAACAGGACGCGCAGGCCGTGGGGGTGATCCATGACGTCGAAATCGCGCAGGTGGCGGCCCACGGTGTCGGCCCCGAAGGACCAAAGGAGGCCGGGGCCCTGTTCGGTCTCGATCAGGGCGGCGTGGCCGTCGCGCGCGACGGCGATCCCGAGGATCATGTCGTCGGGGAAATGCCGGTGCCAGGCGGCGCGCGCGTCTTCGGGCAGCAGGACCGCCCGGTGCGAGCGCCCGGTCAGGTGCAGGATCACGGCGATGGCCGATATGCCGCCGATCACCAGGATCAGCAGGATTTCAAGTGGCATGGGGTCCTCCGTGACACGCAGAGTGGAACCGGAGTACGGCGCTTGTCAAAGGGTGGCGTGACGTCAGCGCGGGGCGAGGCGGGCCAGACTGGCCCGTGTTTCTTCGACCAGCTGCGCGATCAGGTCGGCGGCGGTGATGTCGCGGCCGAGCGTCAGGGCCTGACCACAGAGGTGGAACGAGACCTCCTCGTCCGGGGCGGCGTCGAGCAGCGGACCCGAGAGCGCATACATCTGGATGAAGCCGGGCAGGGGGTCGTGGTGCTGCGCCATTTCCTCGGCGTAGCGCGAGCGGAGCGCGCGGGCGCAGCGCCCAGAGAAGGCATCGGTGGCCATCGTGTCGGCCTCGGTCGCGGTGCGGAGCCGGTCGCGCCAGGCGGTTGCGGTTGCGGCCTCGGGGCAGCGGAGAAAGGCGGTGCCCATCTGCACGCCGGATGCCCCCAGCGCCAGCGCGGCGGCGATGCCGCGCCCGTCGGCGATGCCGCCCGCTGCGATCACCGGCACCGAGACCGCATCGGCCACCTGCGGCACCAGCGCCACGGTTCCGACGCCCTCGTAAGGTCGGGTCACGCGGTGCGAGCCGCGGTGACCGCCCGCCTCCCAGCCTTGGGCGATGATCGCGTCAAAGCCCGCGTGGTCCAGCGCGCGGGCCTCGGCAGCGGTGGTGGCGGTGCCGACGAGGATGATCCCGGCGCTCTTGAGCGCGGTCAGCATGGATGCATCGGGAATGCCGAAATGGAAACTGACCATGCGCGGGCGCAGCTCGAGCATCAGGTCGAGTTTTTCGGCGTCGAACCCTGCCTTGAGGTCGGGCAACTGCTCGGGCGGGGTGCCGAGGCCGTAGCGGTCATACCAGGGCTTCAGGCGGTCCCGGGTGCGGGCGAGGGTCTGTGGATCGGTGCGGGGCGCATCGACGGTGAAGAAATTCAGGTTGAACGGGCGGTCGGTCAGGGCGCGCAGCTCGGCCACTTCGCGCCGGATCCGGTCCAGCGGTTTTTCGGCGCAGCCCAGCGAGCCGAGCCCGCCGGCGTTGCACACCGCAGCGGCCAGCGCAGGCGTGCAGGTGCCGGTCATCGGGGCCTGGATGATCGGATGTTCGATCCCCAGAAGGTCACACAATCTCTGGTCGGGCCACATCGTCATTCCTCCTGCGCGCGGACCCAGACAGGGTAGCATGAAGCGCGCCGGAGGTCGCGGCCTAGCCTTCGGTGCCGATAACCGCCGAGATGATCGCGCGGGCGCTGTCCGAGTTCCAGTCGGCGTCGCCGATCAGGCGCGCGACCTCCATCCCGTCGGCATCGATCAGCACCGTGATCGGCAGGCCGATCACCGCCATTTCACGGGCCAGCGCCTGCTTGGGGTCCTGATGGCGGGGCAGGTTGTCGACGCCGATCTCGCCAAAGAACTTCTCGATCCCGGCGGGCGAGTTGCGGCCGGTGGCGATGGTCAGCACCTCGAACCTGTCGCCGCCCAGTTCGGACTGGAGCGCCGATAGCTGGGGCATCTCCTTGCGGCAGGGGGCGCACCAGGTGGCCCAGAAGTTCAGCAGCACCACCTTGCCCTTGTAGTCGCCCAGAGTGGCCTCGCCCGCGCCGTCGGCCAGTTGGAACGGCACCTGAGACACGGCGCGACGTTCGGGCAGCACGATCAGTTTCTTCAGGTCGCCGTCGCGCAGCGCCTCGATCTCGGCGCGGTCGGCGGCGAGGCCGGTGGATGGGTTTGCGCCCAGCGCGGCGGCGGTATAGACGAGGGCGAGCAACAGTTTCTTCATATCCCCTCCGAAGGGTTTAGCACGATGACCGACAAGACCTCGAACCAGATGTGGGGCGGCCGCTTTGCCGCCGGACCGGACGCGATCATGGAAGCAATTAATGCCTCGATCGGGTTCGACAAGCGGATGGCGGCCCAGGACATCGCGGGTTCGCGGGCCCATGCGGCCATGTTGGCAGCCACGGGCGTTATTACGGATAGTGATGCCGAGGCCATTCGGGAAGGGCTGCTCACCGTTTTGTCAGAGATCGAGGGCGGTTCGTTTGTCTTTTCCACCGCGCTAGAGGACATTCACATGAATGTCGAAGCGCGGCTGAAGGAGGTCATCGGCGAACCGGCGGGGCGGCTGCACACCGCGCGGTCGCGCAACGACCAGGTGGCGACCGATTTCAAACTGTGGGTGCGCGACCAGTTCGATGCCGCCGAACAGGGGCTGTTGGCGCTGATCCGGGCGCTGCTGGGTCAGGCCGAGGCAGGCGCCGATTGGGTGATGCCGGGGTTCACCCATCTCCAGACCGCGCAGCCGGTGACCTGGGGCCATCACATGATGGCCTATGTCGAGATGTTCGGCCGCGACCTGAGCCGGGTGCGCGACGCCCGCGCGCGGATGAACGAATCGCCCCTGGGCTCGGCGGCGCTGGCGGGAACGTCGTTCCCGATCGACCGGCACATGACGGCGGCGGCGCTGGGGTTCGACCGGCCCACGGCCAATTCGCTGGACGCGGTCAGTGACCGCGATTTTGCGCTGGAGTTCCTGTCGGTCGCCTCGATCTGCGCCATGCACCTGTCGCGCTTTGCCGAGGAGCTGGTGATCTGGTCCAGCGCGCAATTCCGGTTCGTGATCCTGTCCGACCGGTTCTCGACGGGCTCGTCGATCATGCCGCAGAAGAAGAACCCCGACGCGGCCGAGCTGATCCGCGCCAAGGTGGGCCGCATCTTTGGCGCCAATACCGCGCTGATGATGGTGATGAAGGGGCTGCCGCTGGCCTATTCCAAGGACATGCAGGAGGACAAGGAACAGGTCTTTGACGCCGCCGACAACTGGATGCTGGCGCTGGCGGCGATGGAAGGCATGGTGCGCGACATGACCGCGAACCGCCCGTCTCTTGCCGCCGCTGCTGGGTCGGGCTTTTCGACGGCGACGGACCTGGCCGACTGGCTGGTGCGGGTGCTGGGCCTGCCGTTCCGCGATGCGCATCATGTGACCGGCAGCCTGGTGGCGCTGGCCGAGAAGAAGGGCTGCGATCTGCCGGACCTGAGCCTCGACGAGATGCAATCGGCGCATGCGGGCATCACCGCGGATGTCTATGGTGTGCTGGGCGTGGAAAACTCGGTAAACTCGCGCCAGAGCTATGGCGGCACGGCGCCCGCGCAGGTGCGCGCGCAGATCGCCCGCTGGAAGGAGATGCTGGCATGAATGCGATCCGACTGGGCCTGATCGTTGCGCTGGGCGCACTGTTGTCGGGCTGCGGCGCCGATGGCGAGCCGGAAACGCCGGTCGCGGGACTGAGCGGAGCGGAGCGGACGATGGTCGCGCCCGCCTGATATCGCCGGGCTGGATCGTACCGGTCCGCGCCCTAGATCGAGGCGCAACAAAGGAGGTGGCCTTGACCCCGTTGCGCCTGATCTTTCTCGCCCTTGCGATCTGGGGGGCGATCCATCCGATGTGGTATTTCCTGCAATGGTTCGCCGAAAACGGCGTCGACCTGGGGGCTATGGTTGATGCCTGGCACGCCAATGCCGCCAGTTCCGGACTGGTCTGGGACCTCACGATCTCGGCGGTCGCGCTGACGGTCTGGGTTCTGGCCGAGACCTGGCGGACCCGCAACTGGACCGGTCTGCTGGCTGTGCCGGCCACGTTTGGTATCGGGGTGAGCTGCGGCCTGCCGCTCTACCTGTTCCTGCGGTCGCGATAGGGGGCGCTGCCCCCGTCGCGCTTTGCGCGACTCCCCCGGAGGTATTTTCGACCAGAAAGAAGCAGGGGTGCGATTGGGCTTCTTTCTGGTCATAAATACTCACAAAATGCGGGACCGATTGATCTGGCGGGGCGTTTCGGGATAAGCGCGCGGTATGGATCATTTTCTCTATCGCGACGGCGCGCTTTACGCCGAGGATGTGCCCCTGACCGACATCGCCGCTGCGGTGGGCACCCCGTTCTATGTCTATTCCACGGCGACGCTGCTCAGGCATTTCCAGCTCTTCGACGAGGCGCTGGAAGGGACCGATCACCTGGTCTGTTACGCGATGAAGGCGGCCAGCAACCAGGCGATCCTGCGGACATTGGCGCAGGCCGGGGCGGGGATGGATGTGGTCTCGATGGGCGAGTATCTGCGGGCGAAGGCCGCAGGTGTGCCGGGCGAGAAGATCGTGTTCTCGGGCGTGGGCAAGACCGCCGAGGAAATCCGGGTCGCGCTGGAAGGCGGTGTTCGCCAGTTCAACGTGGAATCGGAACCCGAGATGGAGGCGATCAACACGGTCGCGCTGAGCCTGGGCAAGGTGGCGCCGATCACCATCCGGGTGAACCCGGATGTGGACGCCAAGACTCATGCCAAGATCGCCACCGGCAAGTCCGAGAACAAGTTCGGCATCCCGATCGCGCGGGCCAGCGCGGTCTATGCCCATGCCGCCGCGCTGCCGGGGTTGCAGGTGGTGGGGATCGACGTGCATATCGGCTCGCAACTGACCGATCTGGCGCCGTTCGAAGCCGCCTATCAGAAAGTTGCCGATCTGACCGAGCGGTTACGCGCCGAGGGGCATGACATCCGTCGACTGGATCTGGGTGGGGGTCTGGGCATTCCCTATACCCGCTCGAACGAGGCGCCGCCCCTGCCGCTGGATTACGGCGCGCTGATCAAGCGTACGCTGGGGCATCTGGGTTGCGAGATCGAGATCGAGCCGGGCCGCCTGATCGCGGGCAATGCCGGGCTGATGGTGTCCAGGGTGATCTATGTCAAATCCGGCGAGGGGCGCGATTTCCTGATCCTTGACGGGGCGATGAACGATCTGATCCGCCCGGCCATGTATGACGCGCATCACGATATCGTGCCGGTGATCGAGCCCGAACCGGGGGTCGAACCGCAGCCCTATGACATCGTGGGGCCGGTCTGCGAGACCGGCGACACCTTTGCCAAGGGGCGGCTGATGCCGCCGCTTGCCGCCGGTGATCTGGTGGCGTTCCGCAGCGCCGGGGCCTATGGCGCGGTGATGTCGAGCGAGTATAATACACGGCCGCTGATCCCCGAGGTTCTGGTGAACGGAGATCAATTCGCGGTTATTCGCGCAAGGCCGAGCTTTGACGAAATCATAAACCGCGATACCATTCCCGTGTGGCTTTGACGCGGGTGACCCGCGCGGGCCCCGAAGGAGGCCCGTTTTGAAACGCAACCAGAGCCAGATCCTGCCCTTGCGCCGCCTGGTGCTGACGGCGACGGGCGCGGGCATGATCGCCGAGCGCCTGTTGCGCGCGTTCTGGCCGCTGTTCTCTCTCCTGATGCTGGGGCTGTCGGTGCTGATGCTGGGGCTTCAGGACATGGTGCCGGTCGAATGGACGTGGGCGGGCGCGGTCTGTTTGGGTCTTGGCCTGCTGTGGGCTCTGGTCCGGGGTGCGCGGCGGATGCATTGGCCCGACCGGGCTGAGGTGCTGGCGCGGCTGGATGCGACCCTGCCGGGGCGGCCGGTGCAGGCCCTGCTGGACCATCAGGCGATCGGCGCGGGAGATGCCGCCTCGGTCGGGCTGTGGCGGGCGCATCAGGCACGGATGGCGGCGCGGGTGGCCGGGGCGCGGGCGGTGCCGCCCGATCTGGCCCTGCGGTCGCGCGATCCGCTGGGGCTGCGTTACATGGCGGTTCTGTGCCTGGCGGTTGCGGTGGTCTTTGGCTCGGTCCGGCAGGTCAGCACGGTGGCGGGGCTTGCCCCCGGCGCAGCCGCGGCGGCGGCGGGACCCAGTTGGGAAGGCTGGATCGAGCCGCCACGCTATACCGGCTTGCCGACGCGTTACCTGAACGAGCAGGCCGCGGATGTTCTGGAGGTGCCACAGGGCACCCGGATCACCCTGCGGTTCTATGGCGAGGTGGGGCAACTGAGCCTGGCCGAGACGCTGTCGGACACGCCCCTGGCGCAGCCCGAGAACCCGGAACAGTCGCTGGTGGTGGTGCGCAGCGGCACGTTGGCGATCAAAGGTCCGGGCGGGCGCGGCTGGCAGGTTGCGATGCAACCGGACCAGCCGCCGGTGATCGAGATCGCGGGCGAAGCGGAAAGCGGCGCGGGCGGTCAGATGGTGATGCCTTTTGCCGCCGCCGACGATTATGGCGTGACGGGCGGGGTCGCCCGGATCTCGCTGGACCTGGCGGCGGTCGACCGGCGCCATGGGTTGCGCGTGGACCCCGAGCCGCGCGAGGTAGTCACGGTCGATCTGCCCTTGCCGATCTCGGGCGACCGGCGTGATTTCACCGAGAACCTGGTCGAGGATTTCTCGCAGCACCCCTGGGCGCATTTGCCGGTGACGATCACGCTGGTGGCGCAGGATGCGGCCGGGCAGGAGGCCCTGACCATGCCCTATGGCGTGGCGCTGCCGGCGCGGCGGTTCTTTGACCCGCTGGCGGCGACGGTGATCGAGATGCGCCGCGACCTGCTCTGGTCGCGCGAGAACGCGGCGCGGGTGGCGCTTCTCCTGCGGGCGGTGTCGCACCGGCCCGAGGATGTCTTCAAATCCGAAACCGCCTATCTGCGGCTGCGGGTGATCCTGCGGCGGCTGGAAGCGCTGAACCGCTATGGCGGCTTGCAGGTGGCGCAGCAGGAAGAGATCGCGCAGGCGCTGTGGGATCTGGCACTGCTGCTTGAGGATGGCACGCTGAGCGACGCGCTGGAGCGGATGCGGCAGGCGCAGGAGCGGCTGAGCGAGGCGATGAAGAACGGCGCCAGCGATCAGGAGATTGCCGAGCTGATGCAGGAGCTGCGCGAGGCGACTGAGGACTACCTGCAACAGCTGATGCAGCAGGCGCAGCGCGATGGCGACAGTGAGGAGCGCGATGGCCAGCAGGGTCAGGACCAGCAGAGCCTGCAAATGACCCAGGACGATCTGCAACGGATGATGGACCGGATCCAGGAACTGATGGAACAGGGCCGGATGGCCGAGGCGCAGCAGGCGTTGCAGGAGTTCCAGCAGATGATGGAGAACATGCGCGTGACCCAGGGGCAGGGCCAGAACGGCCAGTCCGAGGGGCAGCGCGCGATGGAGGGGCTGGCCGAGACGCTGCGCAACCAGCAGGGTCTGTCGGATCAGGCGTTCCGCGATTTGCAGGAACAGTTCAACCCCGGTGCGCAGGCGGGCGAGAACCAGCAGAACGAAGGCCGCAGCGGCGGTCAGGGCCGGGGCCAGAGTCACGAGGGCCAGGGCCAGGCGGGCCGCGAGCCGGGCAGCGGCGAGGATGGCCAGGGTGGCCAGCCCGATCCGGGCACGCTGGCCGACCGGCAGCAGGCGCTGCGCGACGAGCTGGGCCGCCAGCAGCAGAACCTGCCGGGGCAGGGCACGCCCGAGGGCGATGCGGCGCGCGAGGCGCTGGGCCGCGCCGGCCGCGCCATGGAGGGGGCCGAGGATGCCTTGCGGCAAGACGACCTGCCCGAGGCGATCGACCGCCAGGCCGAGGCGATGGAGGCGCTGCGCGAGGGCATGCGCTCGCTGGGCGAGGCGCTGGCGCAGGAACAGCAGCCCGGGCAGGGCAGCCAGGAGGGCGACATGCGCGCCCAGAACCGCGACCCGCTGGGTCGCACCCCCGGATCCCAGGGCGGCATCCATACGGATGAGAACCTGCTGGGCGGCGAGGATGTCTATCGCCGGGCACGCGAGTTGCTGGACGAAATCCGCCGCCGCTCGGGCGATCAGGAGCGGCCGCAGATCGAGCTGGACTATCTCAAGCGCCTGCTGGACCGGTTCTGACGTCGGTCCGCGCGTTCACTTTGCCTGAAATACTCCCGCCGGAGGCCGAGATTTTTCGACGAAAAATCTCATGGGCGCCTTTGGCGTGATCAGGGGCGCGGCACGAACGCCGCGGCCTGGGCGTCGAGCCAGAGCCGGGCCTGATCGACCAGTGCGACATAGGCGCTGAGCATCGGGTCGGCCTGCGGCACGCTGCGGGCGATTTGCGGCGCATTGGCATAAAGCAGGAACAGCACCGCGCCGAACAGCAGCATCACTGTGAGGCCGCGCATGAACCCACCTGAGCGGCGCTTGCGCACCCGTTTGGCGGAGACCGGCGCCGGAGCGGCGGTCACGGCGTCGGCGCCGCGCAGGGTCGAGTTGATCTCTTCGATATCGGGCAGCAGGCCGCGCCGGGACCCGGCGGCTTCGTCTTCAGTCTCAGGCTCTTCGCCGCGGATCCGGGCCATGCGGTCCTGCGCCTCGCGGGCGCGCCGTTTGGGTTCGTCGCCCGGATAGGCGTCAAGCCCCAGGTCCGGCTGGCTTTCCAGCGCTTCTGCCTCGCGGGCGCGAAGCTGCGTTTCGCGCGCGGCCTCCTGGCGCAGGATATCCGAGATGTCGGGGTCGAGGCCGCGTGCGGCCTGCCCGCCTGGGGCCGGTTCGGCGGGCGCCTCCTCGTCGTCGTAATCGTCGTCATAGGCGTCCGATTGGCCGTGGTCCGGTCCGGTCTGGCGCGGTTCGTCCTCGTATTCCTCGTCGTCGTCGTCATCGTAGCCGGGCGGAAGCGTCTCGTCCTCGGTATCCGAGGGCTCCGGCATCGGTGCGCCGGCCGGCGGCTGGAACCATGTATGGCCGCAATTCGAACACTGCACGTCGCGCCCCTCGGTCGGGATCACCTCGTCCGGCACTTCGTATTGTGCGTCACAGTTCGGGCATGTCAGACGCATACTGTCTCCCGGTTTTCATTCTGCCTGAGCTTGTTTTTCCCGGGATCATAGGCGGTTGAGCCGACTGCGGAAAGAGAGATTTGGCGGGTAACCGGTGATGTGTCGCCTATTGGACTCAGGCGGGCATTGAAACTGCATCCCCCATCGGGCAAGAAAGGCGGTGAACCGGCAGGGGGCATTGTTTTGATCGAGTTGGAGAATGTGGGCTACAGCTATGGCGGCGGCGAGCTTCTCGGCGAGATCTCGGTCGATCTGTCGCCGGGGTCGTTCCATTTCCTGACCGGGCCGTCGGGATCGGGCAAGACCACGCTGTTGCGGCTGTGCTATGGCGCCTTGCAGGCCACCGCCGGGCAGGTGCGCGGGTTTGGCGAGGACCTGCGCGGGCTGGACCGCGACCAGATGGCGCTGTTCCGGCGCCGCATCGGGGTGGTGCATCAGGATTGCCGGTTTCTGGACCATCTGCCTTTGTCCGAGAATATAGCGCTGCCGCTGACGGTGTCGGGCCACGAGCTGGCTGGCCAGCAGGAGAACCTGAGAGAACTGATGGGCTGGGTCGGGCTGACGAAACGGGCCGATGCGCTGCCGCCGGAACTGTCGGGGGGCGAGCGCCAGCGCGCGGCACTGGCTCGCGCGGTGATCATGTCGCCCGACGTGGTGCTGGCCGACGAGCCCACCGGCAATGTCGACTGGGAGATGTCGCAGCGGCTGCTGCAACTGCTGATCGAGCTGAACCGGATGGGCAAGACCATCCTGATCGCGACCCACGATCTGAGCCTGATCCGCGCCGCCAAGAGCCAGGTGCAGGCGCGGGTGCTACGGATTTCGAACCGGCGGCTGCAACTGGCGGGGGCGGATCTGTGAGCAAGGGAACCATCCGCGCGCTTATCATGGCCGACAAACAGGCCGACCGGGTGGTGCCGCCGTCTGGCTTTACCGCGCGGCTGACCCTGTTCGTGTCGGGCGCGATGGCGTTTCTGGCGGTGTTCGCGCTGGCGCTGTCGCTGGCCTCGGGGCGGCTGGCGGATCGCTGGGCCTCGGAACTGGCGCGGGCGGCGACGCTGCGGATCAATGCGCCGGGCGATCAGGTCGCGGCGCAGACCAAGACGGCGCTGACCATCCTGCGCCAGACCCCGGGCGTGGCCGAGGCGCGGGCGCTGAGCCGCGAGGAGCAGGCGGCGCTGCTGGCGCCCTGGTTTGGGGCGGATCTGCCGCTGGACGCGCTGCCGGTGCCGCAGCTGATCGAGATCCGGGGGGCTGAGCCGGGATATGACGCGCAGGGGCTGCGGTTGCGGTTGGCGGCCGAGGTGCCGGGCGCGGTGCTGGACGATCATACCCGCTGGCGGGAGCCGCTGGTGGATGCGGCCAATTCGCTGCGCCGCCTGGCGCTGGTGTCGATCCTGCTGATCGGTGGTGCCACGGCGGCGATGATCACGCTGGCGGCCAATGCGGCGCTGGCGGCCAATGCGCAGGTGATCGAGGTGCTGCGCCTTGTGGGCGCGCGTGACCGTTACATCGCTGGCGCCTTTGTGCGCCGGTTCACCCTGCGCGCACTGATCGGCGCGGCGGTAGGGGTTGTGCTGGGCATGGCGGGTGTCATGCTGTTGCCCGAAGCCTCGGATCAGGGCGGGTTTCTGACCGGGCTCGGGTTCCAGGAGGCGGGCTGGGTCTTGCCGTTGATCATTCCGGTGCTGGGCGCGCTGGTGGCCTTTGCCGCGACCTGGGCCGCGGCGCGGCGCACGTTGAGGGAGCTGAGCTGATGGTGCAATGGCTGCGGTCGCTGGTCTTTGTTGTCCTGATCTATCTCTGGATGGCGGTGCTGGGGCTGGTGTTCACCCCTTATGCGCTGGTGTCCAAGCGCGGGGCGCTGAAGGCCTGCAAGCTTTATGCCCGCTCGACCATCTGGCTGGCGGGCTGGATGGTGGGCATCCGGGGCGAGGTTCGCGGCCCGGTGCCCACGGGCGAGGTGGTGATCGCGGCCAAGCACCAGTCGTTTTTCGATATCCTGCTGATCTTTGACGCGGTCCCGCATGCCAAGTTCATCATGAAGCGCGAGCTGCTCTGGACCCCGATCATCGGGGTCTATGCCAAGCGGCTGGGCTGTATCCCGGTCGATCGCGGCAAGCGCGGTGCGGCGGTGGCCAAGATGGTCAAGGATGTGGCCAAGGAGTTTTCCGAACCCGGCCAGCTGGTGATCTATCCGCAGGGGACGCGGGTGGCGCCGGGGGTCTACAAACCCTACAAGGTGGGCAGCGCGGTTCTGTATGAGGGGTTGCAATATCCTTGTGTGCCGGCGGCGACCAATGTGGGCCTGTTCTGGCCGCGCAAGGGGATCCTGCGCAAGCCGGGGCTGGCGGTGGTGGAGTTCCTGGAGCCGATCCCGCCCGGCATCGGGCGGAACGCATTCATGGAGCGGCTGGAAGAGGCGATCGAGCGCCGTTCTGACGCGCTGATGGAAGAGGCGGGATTCGGGGTCTGACCCGGTTGGCCTGATCGCTGGGGCAGGGGGCGCTGCCCCCTCTTGGCCTGCGGCCAATTCACCCCCGGAGTATTTCCGACCAGAAAGAAGCCGGATCGGGTCAGGCGGTGCCGAGCCGGGTCCAGATCGCGCCGAGCGTGGCCGGGTCGAGGCACAGGCCGAGATCGCGGGTCAACAAGGTGGCGAGGTCTGTGGGGGAGACGAGCTCGCGCTTGTCGAGCCTGCCGTCGCTGTCGCGGGTGAGCATCCGGTTGAAGGCGCCGATACGGGTTGCGCCGTCGAAACCCGAGAGCAACAGGTTGTTGCGAAACGGCATTTTTTCCCAGGTGGCGCACAGGTGATTGGCGGCCTCGATATCGGCGTCGCTGACATGGGCCTCGTCAAAGCCGTAGAGGATGAAGGGGCCTTCGGGCGTGTCCCGTTGCAGCAGACGCTCGCCGGTAACGGGGTCGGTGCGCAGGCAGAAGGTGCCGTTTGGTGCGCTCTGCGCTGTGTCGGTGTCAATCAGCAGCGGGGCGAGCGGGCCGGGGCCGCCAAAGCCCGCGTCGGCGAGATAGCGGCGCCCGCCGAGCGTGACCATCAGCGCCACATGGCTGCGCGGCCCGGCGGTGGGCCTGCCGTTGCGGACCCGGGCCAGCAGGCGGCGGGTTTCGAAGCCGCAGGCGCGCAGGGCCGCGCCGAAGAGTGCGTTCAGCTCGAAACAGTAACCGCCGCGCCCGGCATGCAGGAGCTTGGCCGCCAGCGCCTGGGGCGCGAGGTCGGGGGTGCGGCCAAGAAATGGGTCGATGTTCTCGAAGGGAATGCAGCGCAGCTGCGCCTGCTGGATCAGGCGCAGCCCGTCCGGTGTGACCGGGACAGCGTCGAGTCCGATGCGGCTCAGGTAGGCGGGCAGGTCGAAATCCGACATGGCGGGCACCTCTGGATGGACGATGCGGCGCGGCGGCGGAACCGTCAATCCAGGACGTGGAATTCGACCGGCTCCTCGAAACCGGCGACTTCGCAGGCAAAGGGGGTGCCGGTGAGGCCGATGGCGATGGTCCGGAACTGTGCCGAGCACAGCGTTCTGGCGTCCCGCGACGAGGCCTCGTGCAGCATGCGGGCGCAGAGGTTCACCGCAGGACCGATGGCGGTGAAGTCGAGCCGGTTGCGGCTGCCGACATTGCCGAAGAACACATCGCCCATGTGCAGCGCCGCGCGAAAGGCGATCTGCGACGGGTCTGTTTGTTCCGCAAGCGTTTCCCGGGCTTCGGTGACGGCGGCCATCGCACTTTGGGCGGCGGCCTCTTGCGCGGTGAGGTCGTCGGGCGTGGGAAAGATCACCAGCACCCCGTCACCGAGAAACTTGAGAATCTCGCCATTGTTGCGGGTCACGGCGGTGTCGATCACATCGAAGAAACGGTTTAGCACTTGCAGCACCTCGGCCGAGGCTGTGCGGTTCGACAGCGCGGTGAAGCCCTTGATATCGGCAAAGAGAATGACGGCGGAAATGGTCTCGCCATCGCCGCGGACGATCTGGCCGCTCAGCACCTTGCGGCTGGTGGCGTCGCCGACATAGGTGGCGAGCGTGATCTGCTTGTCGAACCGTTCGGTGAAGAACTCCTTCATCCGGGCCAGCGGCGCCTGAACCCGGCGCAGGGCGGTAATGTCTTCTTGGCTGAACCCTTTGAGGGCCCGGGTGGCAAACTCGATGCAGCCCGAGATCGTGCCGTCAAAGTTGATGAGCGGCAACACCAGGATGTCGGTATAGCCCGAGGCCCGGAACGCGGCGGCATAGGCGGTATCGGTCCCGGGGTCCTGATGCGCGAGCTCGAAGCGCATGGAACGCCCGGTCGCGATGGTGCGCGAGATCGGGGTTGCAGCGAAATCGCTGGTTTCGAAATAGGCATGCCGAAAGGTGACGCGGCGCACGCCGTTCCGTGCGGTCCAGCGGATCTGGATGCCACGGATATCGGGGTGGATGAACAGGCCGTTGACGATCAGCACATCAAGCGGCAGACCGGCCGCGCGCAGACGGGCGGCGCTTTCCTCGACAACGGCCTCGATGGGCTTGGGCGGCTGTGCGCCGGCCATCAGCCAGCTTGAAAAGGCGGCGAGCTTGACCTGATCGACCATGACACCCCTTTCCCCTGAGCGGTGCGATCATCCGGTTCGGATCGGGGTATCATGCCTGAAAGTGTCGAAAACTCAAAACCCGTCCGCGCGCGTGGCGCTGTGGCGCCATTTCCGGGACAGGATTGCGGGGCGGCGGTGGGCGCCGCCCCGCTCTTGCGGGTCACGAATGGATCGGACCGTCGCCACAGGCGAGTGCTGCCTCGCGCACGGCCTCGGAATAGGTCGGGTGCGCGTGGCAGGTCAGCGCCAGATCCTCGGCCGAGGCGCCGAATTCCATCGCGACGCAGACCTCGTGGATCAGCTCTCCCGCCGCCGGGCCGATGATATGGGCGCCCAGGATGCGGTCGGTATCCTTGTCGGCGAGGATCTTGACGAAGCCTTCGCCGGCGAAGTTGGCCTTGGCGCGGCCATTGCCCATGAACATGAACTTGCCGACCTTGTAGGCGCGGCCTTCGGCCTTGAGGCTTTCCTCGGTGGCGCCGACATTGGCGACCTCGGGGGTGGTGTAGATCACGCCGGGGATGACGCCATAGTTGACATGCCCATGCTTGCCCGCGACCTGCTCGGCGGCGGCCATGCCCTCGTCCTCGGCCTTGTGGGCAAGCATTGGGCCTTCGATCACGTCACCGATGGCATAGATGCCGGGCACGTTGGTCTGCCAGTCCTTGCCGACCTTGATCTGGCCGCGCTGGGTCATCTCGATCCCCAGCTTGTCGAGGCCCAAGCCGGCGGTATAGGGTTTGCGCCCGGTGGCGACCAGCACGGTATCGGCTTCGATCTCGTGCTCGGTGTCCTTCTTCATCAGCTTGTAGGTGACCTTGGCCTTGCCCTTGGCCACTTCGGTCTTTTGCACCGCGGCGCCCATGACGAAGTTCAGGCCCTGCTTTTTCAGGATGCGCTGGAAGGTCTTTTGCACCTCGCCGTCCATGCCGGGGGTGATCACGTCGAGGAATTCGACCACCGTCACCTCGGCACCCAGGCGGGCATAGACCGAGCCCAGTTCCAGCCCGATCACGCCTGCGCCGATCACCACCATGGATTTCGGGATCTTGCCCAGTTCCAGGGCGCCGGTGGAGGTCACGACGGTTTTCTCGTCCACCTCGACACCCGGCAGCGAGGCGGGCTCGGACCCGGAGGCGATGATGATGTTCTTGGCCTCGTGGGTGTCGTCGCCCACCTGCACCTTGCCTGCGGCGGGGATGGTGGCCCAGCCCTTGATCCAGTCGATCTTGTTCTTTTTGAACAGGAATTCGATGCCCTTGGTGTTGCCCTCAATCACCTCGTCCTTGTAGGCGAGCATCTGCTTCCAGTCGACCGAGGGCGCCTTGCCCTTGAGCCCCATCTTGGCAAAGTTGTGCTGCGCCTCGTGCAGGCTGTGCGAGGCATGCAGCAGCGCCTTGGAGGGGATGCAGCCCACGTTCAGGCAGGTGCCGCCCAGGGTTTCGCGGCCTTCGACCACGGCGGTTTTCAGACCAAGCTGGGCGCAGCGGATGGCGCAGACATAGCCGCCGGGGCCGGCGCCGATTACGATAACGTCATAACTAGCCATTTTATCTCTCCTTCGTGTGCGCCGGGCGGGCTGTTGCGGCCCGGTGCCTGAAATGTCGTGCCGTCGCCGGATCAGACCGGTGTCAGCAGTTTCACCGTGATATGGGCGATGCCGCCGCGTTCGTGATGCATGGCCAGTTCCTCGCTGTCGAAGAAGGCCTTGGCCGAGGCGAGGTTGGTGATCTCGAACAGGGCCACGGCGTGGTCGGCGCGATCAGGGTCGCGCCAGACATGCAGGTCGCGGATACCCGCCGCCTTGCGCATCGCGCGATCCTCGCGGAATACCTTGAGCCAGGAGTCGAAATCGGCCACGTCGGCCTGCCAGAGGGCATGTGTTGCCATGGGTTAGTGTCCTTTTGATCCGGCATGTAAGGCAGCGGGCCGCCGGTGCGTGACCCGGAGCGCGGCAAATCTGGATAGCATTCCGTCAATCATCTGACCCGTCTTACCCGGATTGCTTGCCTGTCCGGCCTTGGATGGTTTCGGCCTCGCACCGGACATGGTGCGAGGCCGGTTGTCTTGGATCACAGATCCATCAGCAGGCGACGGGGATCTTCGAGCGCTTCCTTGACGCGCACCAGGAAGGTCACGGCGCCCTTGCCGTCGACGATGCGGTGATCGTAGCTGAGCGCCAGATACATCATCGGGCGGATCTTGATCTCGCCGTTGATGACCATCGGGCGGTCCTGGATCTTGTGCATGCCGAGGATGCCCGACTGCGGGGGGTTCAGGATCGGCGAGGACATCAGAGAGCCGTAGACGCCACCGTTGGAGATGGTGAAGGTGCCGCCCTGCATTTCGGCCATGGAGAGCTTGCCTTCGCGGGCGCGCTTGCCCTTTTCGGCGATCGCCTTTTCGATCTCGGCAAAGGACATCTGGTCGGCGTCGCGGATGACCGGCACCACCAGGCCCTGCGGCGTACCGGCGGCGACACCCATATGCACATAGTTCTTGTAGACGATGTCCTGGCCGTCGATCTCGGCGTTGACCTCGGGCACCTCTTTCAGCGCGTGGCAGCAGGCCTTGGTGAAGAAGGACATGAAGCCCATGCGCACGCCGTGCTTCTTCTCGAACGCGTCCTTGTAGGTGTTGCGCAGTTCCATCACCTCGGTCATGTCCACCTCGTTATAGGTGGTCAGGATCGCGGCGGTGTTCTGGGCGTCCTTGAGGCGCTTGGCGATGGTCTGGCGCAGGCGGGTCATGCGGACGCGTTCCTCGCGCGCGGCATCCTCGGCCAGCGTCGGTGCGCGGGGGGCTGTGGCAGGGGCCGGTGCGGCGGGCGCTGCGGCGGGGGCTGCTGCGGCGGCGGCCACGGCGGCGGCCACGTCCTCTTTCATGATGCGGCCGTCGCGGCCGGTGCCGGTGACCTGGGCCGGGCTGATCCCGGCCTCGGCCATCGCCTTTTCAGCCGAGGGCGCGTTGGCCACGTCCTTGGCGGTGGCGACTGCCGGAGTGACGGCAGCTGCGGGCGCGGCAGGCGCGGGCGCGGCGCCCGAGGCGCTGCCCGAGATCACCGCCAGTTTGGCGGCGGCGTTCACGGTGGCGCCTTCGGGCGCGACGATTTCGGCCAGAACACCGGCCGCAGGTGCGGGGACCTCGACCGAGACCTTGTCGGTTTCCAGCTCGCACAGCATCTCGTCCTGCGCGACGGTATCGCCCACCTTCTTGAACCAGGTGGAGACGGTGGCCTCGGTCACCGATTCACCCAAGGTGGGCACCATCACGTCGACTGACCCGCCGGAAGCGGCAGGGGCGGCGGCGGGTGTCGCAGCAGCGGCGGGGGCGGCGGCGCCTTCGCCAGCCGCGATAGTCGCCAGCAGGGCGTTGACGCCCACGGTTTCGCCTTCCTTGGCCACAATCTCGCCCATCACGCCAGCGGCGGGGGCCGGGACCTCGACAGTCACCTTGTCGGTTTCCAGCTCGCAGAGCATCTCGTCCACGGCCACGGCATCACCGGGTTTCTTGAACCAGGTGGCCACGGTGGCCTCGGTCACGGATTCGCCAAGCGTGGGGACACGAACTTCGATCGTCATCGGTTATTTTCCTTCGATGCTCAGCGCTTCGTTCACGAGCGCCTCTTGTTGGGCTTTGTGTTGGCTGGCCAGACCGGTGGCAGGCGAGGCCGAGGTGGCACGGCCCACATAGGTCGGGCGGGAGTGCTTGGCGCCGATACGGGTCAGCACCCATTCGATATTGGGCTCGATGAAGGACCAGGCGCCCTGGTTCTTGGGCTCTTCCTGGCACCAGACCATCTCGGCCCCCTTGAACCGCTCCAGCTCGGCGATCAGCGAGTGGGCGGGGAAGGGATAGTACTGCTCGATCCGGAGCAGGTAGACATCGTCGATGCCGCGCGCGTCGCGTTCCTCGAGCAGGTCGTAATAGACCTTGCCCGAACACATGACGACGCGCTTGATCTTGTCGTCGGCGACCAGCTTGGTGTCCGAGTTGCCCTTTTCTGCGTCATCCCACAGCACCCGGTGGAAGCTGGAACCGGTGGTGAAATCCTCGGCCGTGCTGATCGCCAGCTTGTGCCGCAGGAGCGACTTGGGCGTGAACATGATCAGCGGCTTGCGGAAGGTGCGGTGGATCTGCCGGCGCAGGATGTGGAAGTAGTTGGCCGGCGTGGTGCAGTTGGCCACGATCCAGTTGTCCTGGCCGCACATTTGCAGGAAGCGTTCCAGACGGGCCGAGCTGTGTTCGGGGCCCTGGCCCTCGAACCCGTGGGGCAGCAGCACCACGAGGCCGGACATCCGTAGCCATTTGCTTTCGCCCGAGCTGATGAACTGGTCGAACATGATCTGGGCGCCGTTGGCGAAATCGCCGAACTGCGCCTCCCACAGCGTCAGGGCATTGGGTTCGGCAAGGCTGTAGCCGTACTCGAACCCCAGCACGGCGTATTCGCTGAGCATCGAGTCGATGACCTCGTACTGCGCCTGACCGTTGCGGATGTTGTTGAGCGGGTAATACCGCTCTTCGGTTTCCTGGTTGATCAGGCCGGAGTGACGCTGGCTGAACGTGCCGCGTGTCGCGTCCTGACCGGCGAGCCGGACCGGGTAGCCCTCGGTCAGAAGCGAGCCATAGGCCAGCGCCTCGCCCGTGGCCCAGTCGAACCCCTTGCCGGTGTCGAACATTGCCTTCTTGGTGTCGAGCAGGCGTTCGACCGTCTTGTGCATGGCGAAGCCGTCGGGCGCGCGCGTCAGGGCGGTGCCGACCTCGGCCAGGGTTTCGGGCGTGATCGCGGTTTCGCCGCGCACGTATTCCTCTTTGTTCCGGTTCAGGTGCGACCAGCGCCCATCCAGCCAGTCGGCCTTGTTGGGCTTGTAATCCTTGCCGGCCTCGAACTCTTCGTTCAGATGCGCCTGGAAGGCGGCCTTCATATCCTCGATCTCGCCCTCGGGGATCAGCCCGTCGCGGACAAGACGCTCGGTATAGAGGCTGAGTGTGGTTTTGTGGGTCTTGATCCGCTTGTACATGATCGGGTTGGTGAACATGGGCTCGTCGCCCTCGTTATGGCCGAACCGGCGATAGCAGAAGATGTCGATCACCACATCCTTGCGGAACTTTTGCCGGAACTCGGTGGCCACCTTGGCGGCGTGTACCACCGCCTCGGGGTCGTCGCCGTTGACGTGGAAGATCGGCGCCTCGACCATCAGGGCGATGTCGGTCGGATAGGGGCTGGAGCGGCTGAAATGCGGCGCGGTGGTAAAGCCGATCTGGTTGTTGACCACGATATGCATGGTGCCGCCGGTACGGTGGCCGCGGATGCCCGAAAGCTGGAAGCATTCGGCCACCACGCCCTGACCGGCAAAGGCGGCGTCGCCATGCAGCAGCACCGGCATGACCGAGGTGCGGTCCTTGTCACCGAACTGGTCCTGCTTGGCGCGAGCCTTGCCCAGAACCACGGGGTTGACCGCCTCGAGATGCGAGGGGTTGGCGGTGAGGCTGAGGTGAACCGTATTGCCGTCGAACTCGCGGTCCGAGGAGGCGCCGAGGTGGTATTTCACGTCGCCCGAACCATCGACATCCTCGGGCTTGAAGCTGCCGCCCTGGAACTCGTTGAAGATGGCGCGATAGGGTTTGCCCATCACGTTGGCGAGGATGTTCAGGCGGCCCCGGTGGGGCATGCCGATGACGATCTCGCGGACCCCCAGCGCGCCGCCGCGCTTGATGATCTGTTCCATAGCGGGGATCAGCGCCTCGCCGCCGTCAAGGCCAAAGCGCTTGGTGCCCATGTATTTGACGTGCAGGAACTTCTCGAACCCCTCGGCCTCGACCATCTTGTTCAGGATGGCCTTGCGGCCTTCGCGGGTGAACGAGATTTCCTTGCCGTAACCTTCGATCCGCTCTTTCAGCCAGGCGGCCTCTTCGGGGTTCGAGATGTGCATGTATTGCAGGGCAAAGGTGCCGCAATAGGTGCGTTTGACGATGTCGATGATCTGGCGCATCGAGGCATGGGTCAGGCCCAGCACGTTGTCGATGAAGATCGGGCGATCCAGGTCGGCGTCCGAGAACCCGTAGGTGCGCGGGTCAAGCTCGGGGTGGGGGGTATTGGCCCGCATGCCCAGCGGGTCGAGATCGGCCACCAGATGCCCCCGGATGCGATAGGCGCGGATGATCATCAGGGCGCGGATCGAGTCGAGCACCGCGCGCTTGACCTGCTCTTCGCTGATCTCGACCCCTGCGGCAGCGGCCTTTTCCTTGATCTTCTTGCCTGCGGCCTTGCCGTCGACCTCGGCCCATTGGCCGGTCAGCGCCCCGGTCAGGTCGTCAGCGGGCATCGGCGGCCAGTCGGCGCGCGCCCAGCTGGGACCGTCGGCCTCTTTCTTTACATCGGTTTCCGCGTCGCCCATGGCGCGGAAAAATTCGGCCCAGGCGGCATCGACCGACGCGGGGTCGTTGGCGTATCGGGCATAGAGCTGTTCGAGATATTCCGCATTATGCCCCTGCATGAAGCTTGAGGCATGAAACATGGAGTTGGGCGATTGTTCGGTCATTGGTTCACCTGACTTTCCTAGCTCTGGATTTCGCGCGTCGCGATGGCCAGAACGGGTTCTTTGAGCGATCTGAAACTGTGGCCTGCATTTGGTAGGGCGGTGAATGTGGCGTTCAGGCCGCGCGCCTGGGCCTTGGCCACATAGTCCCGGGCAAGGCCGGGCTGGGTGTTGGAATCGTTCTGGCCGGTCACCGCGATGATCCGGGTTTGCCGTGGTATCTGGTCCAGATAGCGGATCGGCGACTGGCTTTTGGGCCATGGCGTGCCGCGCGCCGCGCGCCAGCGCGGAATGTCGAACGGGCCGGACACCAGGATTGCCGTGTCGATCAGACCCGGCACCGTTCCCAGCAGGGTGGCGGTCTGAGCCGCTCCGCCGGAATGGGCCACCATCACCAGCTTTTGATGCGGGTATGTCTGGCCAGCCGCCGAGATACCCTGTGCGAGCAGATTGTTGTTCTGTTTGGTATAGTGGTCGCGGCTGCCATTATTGGAACCCTTGCTGCGGCGCCCGGCGACGGAATAGCCGGGCCGCGCCATCTGGATGACGGTTGCCTGCGGGTTCTGCGCGGCCAGTTCCGTGGCAAAGGACGTGATGTAGTCCGGCCCGGAATCTCCGTGCAGGACGATAACCAGCGCTTTGGGGCCGACACCATGAACCTGGCCCGAGATCGGCCCGAACATTTCGGCCAGCACCGGGGTGCCAAGACACAGGAACAGTGTAGCAAGGCCTGCCGCGAGGCGCCGATGCAGATGGGACATATGTGCGATGCGACCGATCATGGCGACACTGCCCGCCCGGGGTTCGGACCGTATCTGTTTGCGCCCGGCTGGCTGGGCCGGGTCAGCCACCACAGCACCAGGAGCGGTGAGACGATCAGGACGGCGACAGTCGGGATCAGCAACAGCAGCGTGGCGCGGGTGAAGAGGAGGTCGAGCGAGCCGCCAGAGGCGAAGCTGGAGGCGATGCCGATGCCGAAAACCAGGATCAATCCGGCGCCGATCATCAGCAGAATGGGAAACAGCGCAAACAGCCCGCTGCGGCCGGTGTCGTGCATCCGGCGAAAGGCCACGGCCAGATGCGGCAGGAACAGGGCAAGCGAGAACAGCGCACTGATGGGGCCGGTATTCTCGATACTGGCGCCGGCGCCGGTGTCCGAGGTTTCGAGCGTGGTGGTCAGGGAATCGAACAGCGCCGCGTCGAGCAGGGTCGCCACCACGTTGCCCAGCACCATGAACAGGAAAAAATACCAGTATTCCGGGCGAGAGGCCCGCCCGGAGAAGGTGAAGTATTTCGAGAAACACGTTCCTATGGATTGACCGAACGTCATGTGTCCTCCCGATTTCAATGCCGCCCCGCGCTGGCGCGGGGCCGGCGGGTTACTTGCCGATGGCGGCCAGCACGGCCTCGCCCAGGGTTGCCGGGCTGTCGGCCACGACGATCCCGGCCGAGCGCATGGCTTCGATCTTGTCCTCGGCGCCGCCCTTGCCGCCGGCGACGATGGCGCCCGCGTGGCCCATGCGGCGGCCCGGAGGCGCGGTGCGGCCCGCGATGAAACCGGCGACCGGCTTCTTGCGGCCCTTCTTGGCCTCGTCCTTCAGGAACTGGGCGGCCTCTTCCTCGGCGCTGCCGCCGATCTCGCCGATCATGATGATGCTTTCGGTTTCATCGTCGGCCAGGAACCATTCCAGCACGTCGATATGCTCGGTCCCCTTGATCGGGTCGCCGCCGATGCCCACGGCGGTGGACTGGCCCAGACCGATATCCGAGGTCTGTTTCACCGCTTCATAGGTCAGGGTGCCCGAACGGGACACAACGCCGACGCTGCCGCGCTTGTGGATATGGCCGGGCATGATGCCGATCTTGCAAGCGCCGGGGGTGATCACGCCGGGGCAGTTGGGGCCGATGAGGCGCGACGACGAGCCTTCGAGGGCGCGCTTGACCTTCATCATGTCGAGCACCGGAATGCCCTCGGTGATGCAGACGATCAGCTCCATCTTGGCGTCGATCGCCTCGAGGATCGAGTCGGCGGCAAAGGGCGGCGGCACATAGATGACGGAGGCGTTGGCCTCGGTCACGGCCTTGGCCTCGTGCACAGAGTTGAAGACGGGCAGGTTCAGGTGGGTGCTACCGCCTTTGCCGGGGGTGACCCCGCCAACCATCTTGGTGCCATAGGCGATTGCCTGTTCCGAGTGAAAGGTGCCCTGCGAGCCGGTGAAGCCCTGGCAGATGACCTTGGTGTTTTCGTCGATGAGGACTGCCATTTGGGAAGTCTCCTGTCCTAATTGGTTCTTGGCCGATTGGGCCGATGCAGGATCAGCCCATATCCAGAGGAATTGCCGAGATCGTTGACACGCTCGGTTGCGATGATCGCCGCGTCGGGCAGATTGACCGACCAGGCTTGTTCAAAAGTCTTTGGCAGACTGTCCGGCGACACCGGCCGGGCATCCGGAAAGGCCGAGGCGACATAGTCGTTCATCTTCTCGGTCTGGCCGGTGCGGGCGTAAGCGCGCGCCATGCAGGTGGTATCCGAGACGACAATGGCCGGGCGCCGGTCGTCGACGAGAAACACCTGCGGCTTGTTACCGTTGCGCGGCGCGGTCGGAACGTAGCTGGCGTTGCGCAGCTTGCCCTCTTGCGCCGAGCGGCTGGCGGGTGCTTCGACGCAGAACTGCCGAAAGGCTGTCACCAATTGCGCCGGGCTGCTCTTTGGTACGATGTTCCATGGAGCGATGTTGCGCAATTCGGCGGCGTCCGGGCCGGTCCCTTGCTGGACACAGCCCGAAACGGTCACGGCCACAGCGGTCGTCAGGCCGAAACCTGCGCACCGGCTCTGTGCGTATCTGTGACCGGACCGTGCCACGTTCAGCCCTTGACCGCCTTGACGATCTTCTCGGCACCATCCGACAGGTTGTCGGCGGCGATGACGTTCAGGCCGGAGGTGTTGATGATCTCCTTGCCCTTCTCGACATTGGTACCTTCGAGACGGACGACCAGCGGAACCTGAAGGCCCACTTCCTTGACCGCGGCGACCACGCCCTCGGCGATCACGTCACAGCGCATGATGCCGCCGAAGATGTTCACGAGGATGCCTTTGACGTTCGGGTCGGAGGTGATGATCTTGAACGCCTCGGTCACCTTCTCCTTGGTGGCGCCGCCGCCGACGTCGAGGAAGTTGGCGGGCTCGGCGCCGTAGAGCTTGATGATGTCCATGGTGGCCATCGCCAGACCGGCGCCGTTCACCATGCAGCCGATCTCGCCATCCAGCGCGATGTAGTTGAGGTCGTATTTGGAGGCTTCGAGTTCCTTGGGGTCTTCCTCGGTCGTGTCGCGCAGTTCGGCGATGTCCGAGTGGCGGTAGATCGCGTTTCCGTCAAAGCCCAGCTTGGCGTCGAGCACCTTGAGGTCGCCCTTGTCGGTGACGATCAGCGGGTTGATTTCGAGCATCTCCATGTCCTTCTCGACGAAGGCGCGATAGAGCAGGCCCATCAGCGACACGCACTGTTTCACCTGTGCGCCTTGCAGGCCCAGGGCAAACGCGATGCGGCGGCCGTGATAGGGCATGTAGCCGGTCACCGGGTCGACGGCGAAGGACAGGATTTTTTCCGGGGTGCTGGCGGCGACTTCCTCGATGTCCATGCCGCCCTCTGTGGAGCAGACAAAGGAGATGCGGCTGGTCTGACGGTCGACCAGCAGCGCCAGGTACAGTTCGGTCTCGATGCCCGAGCCGGCCTCGATATAGATGCGGTTCACCTGCTTGCCGGCGGGGCCGGTCTGGTGCGTCACCAGCGTACGGCCCAGCATCTTCTTGGCTTCCTCGGCGGCCTCTTCGACCGACTTGGTCAGACGGACGCCACCCTTTTCACCGGCATCGGCCTCCTTGAACTTGCCCTTGCCGCGGCCACCTGCGTGGATCTGGGCCTTGACCACCCAGAGCGGCCCGTCCAGTTCACCGGCCGCTGTCTTGGCGTCCTCGGCCCGGAGAACCACGCGGCCGTCGGACACCGGAGCGCCGTAGCTGCGCAAAAGTGCCTTGGCCTGATATTCATGGATATTCATTGAATCTGTCCCGTCTGACTGCGATTACCCAGCATATAGGGTTGTCTAACGCCGATCCTTAAAGGGTTTTTTGACGCCTCTCGGGTTTTTGAGGAAGATTTTCGAGATTTGTGATCACACGTTCAAAAGCTGTGATCACATATTCCGAAACCCTTGAGTACGATTGATTCGCGGTTGCAGAAAACGCCGTTTCGCCCCCGTTCAACAGCTTTGGCGCTAACGGTTGGCAGGGCTGTCGGGCTGCCGTTGCGGTTGATCTGCGCTGGGGCTGGGGTTAGCCTGTCGGCCAAGCGCGGCAGGCGCGCGGGCAGAGGGGCAGGCATGTATTTTCGCGACGCCGGAACCGAGCGTGTGACCTGGGCGGTGGTGGCCACCTGTCGCGAGAGCCTGGTTCTGACGCTGAGTTTCGTGACCCATCACCTGGCGCAGGGGGCGGCCTATGTCGAGCTGTATCTCGATGCGCCGGACCCGGTGCAAGAGGCGGTGCTGGCGGGGATTCCGGGCTGCCGGGTCACTGTCTGCGACGCGGAGTATTGGCAGGAAACGCTGGGCGGACCGCGCCCACCAGCCAATGAGAAACGGCAATTGCGCAATGCCGGGCGGGCCTATGCCCGGGCCGAGGCGGACTGGATCGTGCATCTGGACGCGGATGAGTTCATCGAGGCCGATCTGCCGCTGGCGGATATCCTCGGGGCTCTGCCGGAGACGGTCGATTATCTGCACTTGCCGAACCTGGAGCGGGTGTTTGACGCGAGCTGTCCCCAGGATGAGCTGTTCGACGGATACATGCGGGCGCCGCTGGTGCGGGGCTGGCCGGTGCAGGCCGATATCCTGGCCCCCGAGGTTCAGCCGATGATGCATCGGGGGATCGTGGCGCATTCGCAAGGGAAATCGGTGGTACGCAGCGGGCGCGACTGCCTGATGGGTATCCATTCGCCGCGCGCCCGGAGCGGTCGGGACCGCCTTGTGGCATGGCCCGCCACCACGGCACGGGTCCTGCATTATGACGGGCTGACCGGGTTTCACTGGATCATGAAACTGATGCGGGGCTGGTCGGATCGTGGGCGCGGCGCCGCCGTGCATGGCGGGTTGGCGCCAGCCCGACAGGCCCAGATCGGCTATGTGGACGAAAACCGGGGCGACATGTACGCGCTACTGCAATTGCACCAGGCCCTCAAGGCGCTGCCGCCCGTGGATCTGGCGCGGATGGAGGCGCTGGGCCTGATGCGCCGGCCGCAGATCGATCCGGGCGCGGCGCTGCGCGCCATGGGGCGGGTGAGTGACCTGTCGGTTCGTGCCTTTGACGATGGGCTGGACTTTGAGGTGCCTGACCTCGACCGTCATCGCAGGCGGTGGCGGCGGCTCTACCGGATGCATTTCGAGGGGGAAAAGCGTATCACCGCATGACAAAGGGCCGGTCCCTGACAGGACCGGCCCCGGTTTTCAGCGTGGCGCGGATCAGGCCAGCGAGTTGTCGATGCCCTTGCAGGCGTTGACCAGACCTTTGACCGCGTTGACCGAATTGTCGAACATGTCCTGCTCTTCCTTGGTCAGCGACACGTCGATGATGCGCTCGATGCCGCCAGCGCCAATCACGGTGGGCACGCCCACATACATGCCCTTGACGCCCAGCTCGCCGTCGCAATAGGCGGCGCAGGGCAGAACGCGCTTCTGATCCTTCAGATAGGCCTCGGCCATTTCGATGGCGCTGGTGGCGGGCGCGTAATAGGCCGAACCGGTTTTCAGCAGGCCAACGATCTCGGCGCCGCCGTCACGGGTGCGCTGTACGATCGCGTCCAGCTTCTCCTGGCTGGTCCAGCCCATCTTGACCAGATCGGGCAGCGGGATGCCTGCAACGGTCGAATAACGCACCGAGGGGACCATGGTGTCGCCGTGGCCGCCCAGAACGAAGGCGGTGACGTCTTTCATCGACACGTTGAATTCTTCGGCCAGGAAGTGGCGGAAACGGGCGGAGTCCAGCACGCCAGCCATGCCGCAGACCTTGTTCGCGGGCAGGCCCGAGAACTGTTGCAGCGCCCAGACCATCGCGTCGAGCGGGTTGGTGATGCAGATGACAAAGGCGTCAGGCGCGTTGTCGCGGATGCCTTCGCCGACCGACTTCATGACCTTGAGGTTGATGCCCAGCAGGTCGTCGCGGCTCATGCCCGGCTTGCGCGGCACACCAGCGGTCACGATGCAGACATCGGCGCCTGCGATATCGGCATAGGACTGGGTGCCCTTCAGCTTGGCGTCGAAGCCTTCGGAGGGGCCGGATTCCGCGATGTCGAGCGCCTTGCCCTCGGGCGTGCCTTCGGCGATGTCGAAGAGGACGACGTCACCCAGTTCCTTCAGCGCGACGAGGTGGGCGAGCGTGCCGCCGATCTGACCTGCGCCGATGAGCGCGATCTTGGGTCTGGCCATTTGGAGTATCTCCGGTCCGGTTGAAAATCGACGTTGTGCTAGTGCGTAATGCGGCATCGCGCAAGGGTTCTGCGACGCGGCATCACGGCGCATTTATCCTGTGCGGGCCGGGTTGGTTGCGCTAAAGCTGTTTGTGCACAGGGATTTATGGGGCAAAGAGCGTGCCGGAACTGGATATCGGCTTTTTCGCGGTGACCATCCCGGCGGTGATTTTTGCCGGAATATCAAAGGGCGGCTTCGGCTCTGGCGTTGCTTTTGCCTCGGCCTCGATTCTGGCGATCTATCTCGATCCGGGGCAGGCGCTGGCGCTGATGCTGCCGCTGTTGATGGTGATCGACCTGGCCACGCTGGGCCCCTATTGGCGGCGGTGGAGCTGGCCCGATGCCCGGTTGCTGATCCTGGGGGGCATGCCGGGCGTGGCGCTGGGCGCGTGGCTGTATCACGCCACCGACGCCGATCTGCTGCGGCTGCTCATCGGCGGCATCTCGGTGGCGTTTGTGGTCTGGCAGGTGGCACGCGGGCGCGGCTGGGTGGGAGAGTTTGCCAATCGCCTGCCGCCGTCCGCCGGGCTGCTGGCCGGGGCAGTGGCGGGGTTCACCAGTTTCGTGAGTCATGCGGGCGGGCCGCCTGCGGCGGTCTATCTGTTGTCGCAAAAACTGGGCAAGACCGAGTTCCAGGCGACCACGGTTGTCACCTTTTGGGCGATCAACATCGCCAAGTTCATACCCTATGCCTGGTTGGGGATGTTCACGCTGGACACAGCCTGGGCCGGTATCCTGCTGACGCCTTTTGCGCTGCTCGGCGCCTGGCTGGGGGTACGGGCGCATCACATGGTGTCCGAGCGGCTGTTCTTTGCGCTGGCGCATGTGACGCTGACGGTCACCGGGGTCAAGCTGATCTGGGACGCGCTGACCTGAGCGGTGGGGCGGGGGCGGCGGGCCCCCGCCGGTTCAGGCGTCGTTGCCGGAGGCGGGCAGTGCCTCGGCAAGGATTTCATAAGCCTCGCCCGAGGCCACAAGGCAGGTCATGCCGTTGGGCAGCGTGACGATGATGGTCCAGGTACGGGTCTCGTCTGAGGCAAACACCTCCATCACCGAACCTTGTTGGACAAGGCCGATACCGCGGCGCGCCTCGCCGTATTTCTCCGTCAGGTGTTTCAGGACCACCGCGCGCGGGGCGCAGTTCTGCCCTTGGGTCTGAGCGTTCACCTGCTGGGCCGCAAGGACCATCAGGCCCAGGCCCATCGTCATCTTGAACATGGTCTTCATCATGGGTCTTCCCCTTTTCCCAGGGGTCGCCCGGCACGGCCCGCCGTGCCCGGCACCCCGATCCAGTGGGAAAAGCCTGCCGAAAACCTGCTGCCAACCGGTTAACCGGGCGTGCGGGCACCTGCAACGCAGGGCATATGCTGCGATGCGGCGATTTTTGTCTTGAACATTCCGGTAAAAAATGCCCCTCTCCGCGCAACAATATTGCTTTGGGAGAGACTCATGGACCCGCGCCAGCGCCCCTATCGTTCCGTCCTTTACATTCCCGGTTCCAAGGAGCGGGCGCTGGACAAGGCGCGCAGCCTGCCGGTGGACGCGATCATCTTTGACCTTGAGGACGCGGTGGCCGCAGACGAAAAGGACAACGCGCGCGAGACGCTGAAGGTGGCGCTGGCCGAAGGCGGTTATGGCCAGAAGGTGCGGATCGTGCGGATCAACGGGCTGGACACGCCCTGGGGCCGGGCCGATGCCGAGGCGGTGCGCGAGATGGATGCCGACGTGGTGCTGCTGCCAAAGGTGGGCGGTGCTGCGGATGTGGACGCGCTGGCCGCGATCACCGGCGATCTGCCGATCTGGGCGATGATGGAAACCCCGCGCGGCATGCTGAATGCCGCGCAGATCGCCGCGCATCCGCTGCTGACCGGGTTTGTGATGGGCACCAACGATCTGGCCAAGGAGTTGCAGACCCGGTTCCGCGCCGACCGTCTGCCGATGATGACCTCGCTGGGCCTGTGCCTGCTGGCGGCCAAGGCCGAGGGGCTGATCGCCATCGACGGCGTCTATAACGCGTTCAAGGATGACGAGGGGCTGGCCGCCGAATGCGCGCAGGGCCGCGACATGGGCTTTGATGGCAAGACGCTGATCCATCCGGCGCAGGTGGATATCGCCAACGCGGCCTTTGCCCCGTCGGAGGCCGAGATCGACCTGGCCCGGCGCCAGATCGCCGCCTTTGCCGAGGTCGAGGCCAGCGGGCAGGGCGTGGCCGTGGTGGATGGCAAGATCGTGGAAAACCTGCACGTTGCCACCGCCCGTGAAATTCTGGCAAAAGCAGAGGCGATATTGTCTTTGCAAGCGGGATAAACTCTCATGGGCTTCGTTCTTCTGATCCTTGGTGTGGCGCTCTGGTGGGCCGCGCATCTGTTCAAGCGGGTTCGTCCCGCGCAGCGTGCCGCGATGGGCGATCGTGGCAAGGGCATGGTGGCGCTGGCGCTGCTGGCGTCAGTCGTGCTGATGGTGATCGGGTTCAGGATGACGCCTTATGTGCATGTCTGGGCGCCGCCCTCCTACATGACCCATGCCAACAACCTGCTGATGCTGGTGGCGATCTGGATGATGAGCCCGGCCGGTACCAAGGGCAAGCTGCTGCACAAGATGCGGCATCCGCAACTGGCCGGGTTCCGGGCCTGGGCAGCCGCGCATTTGCTGGTCAATGGCGATCTGGCCTCGATCATCCTGTTCGGTGGCCTGTTCGTCTGGGGCATCGTCGAGGTCGCCGTGATCAATGCCGCCGAGCCGGAGTGGACCCCGGGTCCGCAGGGAACACTGGCCAAGGATGGCATGTTCTTTGTCGCCTCCATCGTTCTGTTGGCTGTGATCGGGTACATCCACGGGCTGGTGGGCCCGTCGCCCTTCCCGATGTAAGGAACATCAAATGTCGAAACTCTATCGCCTCCTGACCGAGGAGGACACGTCGGCCTTCTGCCACAAGGTGTCGGACGCGCTGGCCAAGGGGTGGGAGCTTTATGGCTCTCCTGCTTATGCCTATGACGCGGCCAATGGCATCATGCGCTGTGCGCAGGCAGTGACCAAGGATGTCCCGGCCGACTATTCCCCTGACATGAAACTGGGACAGCAATGATGGCAAAGACCAATCCGGGCCGCTTTTTCGAGGACTATTCCGTGGGTCAGGGTCTGCACCATGCGGTGCCGCGCACGGTGACCAATGGCGAGCGCGCGTTGTACCATGCGCTCTATCCCGCGCGGCATGCGCTGTATTCTTCGGACGCGTTTGCGCAGGCGTGCGGGCTGCCGGGCAGCCCGATCGATGATCTGGCGGCGTTTCATGTGGTATTCGGCAAGACGGTGCCGGATGTGTCGCTGAACGCGGTGGCCAACCTGGGCTATGCCGAGGGGCGCTGGCTGAAACCGGTCTATGCGGGGGATACGCTGCGCTCGGTTTCCGAGGTGATCGGGCTCAAACAGAACTCCAACGGCAAGACCGGGGTTGTCTATGTTCGCACCCGGGGGCTGAACCAGCGCGACGAGACCGTGATGGAATATGTCCGCTGGGTGATGGTGCGCAAACGCGACCTGGAGGCGCCCGCCCCGGAAACCGTGGTGCCCGAGCTGAAGAAAGTGCTGGCGCCCGCCGATCTGGTAGTGCCTGCGGGGCTGGATTTTTCCGGCTATGATTTCGCGCTGGCGGGTGAGCCGCATCGCTGGGGTGACTATGCCGTGGGCGAGACCATCGACCATGTGGATGGCGTGACGGTGGAAGAGGCCGAGCATATGCTGGCCACGCGTCTGTGGCAGAACACCGCCAAGGTGCATTTCGACCTGACCTTCCGCCCCGAGGGGCGGCTGATCTATGGCGGGCATGTGATCTCGATGGCGCGGGCGCTGAGTTTCAACGGGCTGGCCAATGCGCAGATGATCGTGGGGCTGAACGGCGGGGCGCATGCCAATCCCTGTTTCGCGGGCGACACGATCAAGGCGTGGAGCGAAGTGCTGGACAAGGCCGAGACCGGGGTTCCCGGTGTCGGTGCGCTGCGTCTGCGTCTAGTGGCGACCAAGGGCGGCGCGCCGTTCGAGTTGCGCGACGAGGCGGGGAAATACCGGTCCGAGGTCTTGCTGGATCTCGACTATTGGGCGCTGATGCCCGTCTGAGGGCTGGTTCCAAGGCGGATTGAGCGATCTATACGAAAGAACAGACCGGGGTCCGTGCCAACGGATCCCGTTTTTGTTATACTTGAATCTTGAAGTTGACGGACTCGCAACCGAAAGGATTCGACCCGTGGCAGAACGTTACAAGGAATATGATTTTCATCGAAAAAATCTAGGAACCGCGTTGTCGATGGATGCGCCGATGGCGCATTGGCTGTTGCGCTTTGCGTTGTCGGCAACGTTTCTCTTTCACGGCGCAAACAAAGCGACACAGATTCCGACCGCGGCCGAGACCTTCGGTTTGTCGACCGGGACGATGAGCATGGTCGCCTCGGTGGAGTTCGCCGTACCGGCTTTTCTGGCGCTGGGCGGTCTGACAAGCTCCCAGCTGGGCGACGTGCTGACCAGGTTGGCGGGTTTGCTGGCAATCGTCATTCTGGTCGGGGCGATTTCGGTGGTGCATTGGGGTCAGTGGAGTTTTGCCCCGAGTGACACGCATCCGTATGGCGGCATGGAATTCCAGGTTACCCTGATTGCTATTGCGTTGTTTTTTGTCTTCAAGGGGAACAAAGCCTGATAGCCCATGGCTATGTCGCGGCGGGGCGTTGCTTCGCGAATTCGTGAACAGCCCGGTTATCGCAGGACAGATTGCTTAGCCTGTTGTAGCTTGATTTCCATGCGGTTCTTGTTTTCGCCTTTGGCGGTTTTTATGTCCGGTCCGGTTTTAGCCTGCGATCTGGCGCTGGCCTTGGCGGTGGACGTGTCGGGTTCGGTCGATGCCGAGGAATACCGTATCCAGATGGACGGGCTGGCGTTTGCCCTGAATGATTCGGTTATCTCCGAGGCGCTGGTACGGGCTCGGGCGCGGCTGATGCTGGTGCAGTGGACGGGCATGTCGCGGCAACAGGTCACGATTCCCTGGACGACGGTCGATACGTTCGAGGCGCTGGATGCGTTTGCCGATCGCGTCGCGGATGATCCGCGTGTCTGGCGGAACTACTCCACCGCCGTGGGCGAAGCGCTGGAAACCACAATGGCTGCTTTTTCCGAGGTAGGCGATTGTGCGCGGCATCTGATCGACCTGTCCGGCGACGGACCATCGAACGAGGGGATCGAGCCGAAAGCGCTGCACCCTTACTTGCGGGCTTTGGGGATCACGGTGAACGCGATTGCCATCGAACAGAGCGAGCCGGACCTGACCGCCTATTATTATGAAAACGTGATTGTGGGAGAGGGCGCCTTTGTCGTCACCGCGTCGGGATTCGCCGATTACCCCGAACGCATCCGCAAGAAGCTGTTGCGGGAGGTCACCCAGCAGAATGCCTCTCTGGATTGAGGTATTGCAGATTCGTGATCACAAGCCCCCGCTCTGCTATCGCTCACATTCCGGCGGATAGGTGGGAAATGTGATCACACTGTTTGTTTGGGTGATCACAAAAGGGGAATTCTGTGTGGCAAGGACAAAAAACCGCGCCATTTTGCAGTTGCAGCGCGTGACAGATCGAAAAAAACCGGTAAAACCAAGCGCAGCCAACGGAAAGGAGCCACCATGGCCGATGTCAATCGGGGCAACCGCCCGCTTTCGCCGCATCTGTCGATTTATCGTCCGCAGCTGACCTCTGTCACCTCGATCCTGACCCGGATTACCGGCAACGCGATGATCCTTGCGGCGCTGCTGATCGTCTGGTGGTTTCTGGCCGCCGCGACCTCGCCCGAGTACTTCGCCGTCGCTGATGGGGTCATTACCTCGCTGCTTGGCGATCTGGTGATGGCGGCCTCGCTCTGGGGGCTTTGGTATCACACGCTCGCCGGTATCCGGCACCTGATCTGGGACTATGCCCTGGGTCTGGACCTGCCGACAGCCGAGAAGCTGGGTTGGGCCGTTGTGATCGGTTCTGTTGTCCTGACACTCGTGACCCTGTTGGTCATCGCATAACGGAGGCCGAAGATGCGTTATCTTACCGACCGCAAACGCGCCGTGGGCATGGGCTCGGCCAAATCGGGCGTGCATCATTTCTGGATGATGAAGGTACAGGCCGTGGCGCTGCTGCTGCTAATCCCGCTGTTTGTCTTTACCTTTGGCCCGATGCTGGGTGAGTCGCACCAGGCGGTGCTGGAATACTTCTCGCGCCCGTTCCCGGCGATTGTTGCCGCGCTGACGCTGGTTGTCGGCTTCAAGCATTTCGCGGACGGCGCTCAGGTGATGATCGAGGACTATGTGCACGGGCTGATGCAGAAGGTTCTGATCATCCTGGTGATCTGCCTTTCCTATGCCGCTGCCGCGACCGGCCTTTTCGCCATCGCGCGCATCGCACTTTAAGACCGGAGCTTGGATAGAATGGCTGCTTACGCATACGAAACGCACGAATATGACGTTGTCGTGGTCGGCGCCGGTGGGGCCGGTCTGCGCGCAACGCTGGGTATGGCCGAACAGGGGCTGCGCACCGCTTGTGTGACCAAGGTGTTCCCGACCCGCTCGCACACTGTCGCTGCACAGGGCGGGATTGCCGCGTCGCTGTCGAACATGGGGCCGGACCACTGGCAGTGGCACATGTACGATACCGTCAAGGGGTCGGACTGGCTGGGCGATACCGACGCGATGGAATACCTCGCCCGCGAGGCGCCCAAGGCGGTGTACGAGCTGGAACATTACGGTGTGCCTTTCTCGCGCACCGAAGAGGGCAAGATCTATCAGCGCCCGTTTGGCGGGCATACGACCGAGTTTGGCGAAGGCCCGGCGGTGCAGCGCACCTGTGCGGCGGCGGACCGGACCGGTCACGCGATCCTGCACACGCTCTATGGACAGTCGCTGAAGAACAACGCGGAGTTCTATATCGAGTATTTCGCCATCGACCTGATCATGTCCGAGGATGGGCAGTGCCAGGGCGTTGTCTGCTGGAAGCTGGATGACGGCACCATGCATGTGTTCAATGCCAAGATGGTGGTGCTGGCGACCGGCGGATATGGCCGGGCCTATTTCTCCGCCACCTCGGCGCATACCTGCACCGGCGATGGCGGCGGCATGGTGGCCCGCGCGGGCCTCGCGCTGCAAGACATGGAATTCGTGCAGTTCCACCCGACCGGGATTTACGGTTCGGGCTGCCTGATCACCGAGGGCGCGCGCGGTGAGGGCGGGTATCTGACCAACTCTGAAGGCGAACGGTTCATGGAGCGCTATGCGCCCCAGTACAAGGACCTGGCGCCGCGCGACTATGTCAGCCGCTCGATGACCATGGAGATCCGCGAAGGCCGAGGCGTGGGCAAGGATGGCGACCATATCCACCTGAACCTGAGCCACCTGCCGGCCGAGGCACTGGCCGAGCGCCTGCCGGGTATCTCGGAAAGCGCCAAGATCTTTGCCGGTGTGGACGTGACCAAGGAGCCGATCCCGGTTCTGCCGACCGTTCATTACAACATGGGCGGCATTCCGACCAACTATTGGGGCGAGGTTCTGAACCCGACCGCCGCTGACCCGAACGCGGTTGTTCCGGGCCTGATGGCCGTGGGCGAGGCGGGCTGTGCCAGCGTTCACGGGGCGAATCGGCTTGGGTCGAACTCGCTGATCGACCTTGTGGTGTTCGGCCGTGCCGCCGCGATCCGGGCGGGCAAGGTCGTGGACCGCGATGCGTCCAACCCGGTGCTGAACATGGCGTCGATCGAAAAGGCGTTCGACCGGTTCGACGGGCTGCGCCATGCCAAGGGCAACATCGCCACCGCCGAGCTGCGGCTGGAGATGCAGAAGACGATGCAGGCCGACGCCGCCGTGTTCCGCACCGCCAAGACCATGGCCGAAGGCGTCGAGAAGATGACCGCCATCGCCGCGAAGATGGACGACCTGAGCGTGACCGACCGCAGCCTGGTCTGGAACAGCGACCTGATGGAGACGCTGGAACTGACCAACCTGATGCCGAACGCGCTGGCCACCATCGTCGGCGCCGAGGCGCGCAAGGAAAGCCGGGGCGCCCATGCGCACGAGGATTTCACCACCCGCGACGACGAAAACTGGCGGGTTCATACCGTGTCCCGTGTCGAGGGCAACAAGGTGGATCTGAGCTATCGTCCGGTTGTTGTCGATCCGCTGACCACCGAAGAGCAAGGTGGCATCAGCCTGAAGAGAATCGCGCCCAAGGCGCGGACGTTCTAAGGAGACGGACCCATGGCTGAATTCAGACTCCCCAAGAACTCTCGCATCACCACGGGCAAGACCTGGCCCAAGCCCGAGGGAAAGAACGTTCGCAAGTTCCAGATCTATCGCTGGAACCCGGACGACGGGCAGAACCCGCGGGTCGATACCTATTTCGTCGACATGGACGATTGCGGACCAATGGTTCTGGATGCGCTGATCTACATCAAGAACAAGATCGACCCGACGCTGACCTTTCGCCGGTCGTGCCGCGAGGGGATCTGTGGCTCTTGTGCGATGAATATCGACGGGATCAACACGCTGGCCTGTATCTATGGCATGGACGAGATCAAGGGCGACGTGAAGATCTATCCGCTGCCGCATATGCCGGTGGTCAAGGACCTGATCCCCGACCTGACGCATTTCTATGCGCAGCACGCCTCGATCATGCCCTGGCTGGAAACCAAGACCAACCGCCCGGCCAAGGAATGGAAACAGTCGATCGAGGATCGCAAGAAGCTGGACGGCCTCTATGAATGCGTGATGTGCGCGTCCTGTTCGACCTCGTGCCCCAGCTACTGGTGGAACAGCGACCGCTACCTCGGCCCTGCCGCGCTCTTGCATGCCTATCGCTGGATCATCGACAGTCGCGACGAGGCGACGGGCGAGCGTCTGGACGACCTGGAAGATCCATTCAAGCTGTATCGCTGCCATACGATCATGAACTGTGCCAAGACCTGCCCCAAAGGGCTGAACCCGGCCAAGGCGATTGCCGAGATCAAGAAGATGATGGTCGAGCGTACAGTCTGATCCCAGACACAAGAAAGTTGCGAGCGGGCCCGCCTTTGGCGGGCCTGTTTCGTTTTCGAGGCGCGAGCAGCCTTGCTTTTTCTGCATGCCCAGCCTGCGCAACTGTGCGATGCATTCGATCTGTTCCATGCCTAGGTTGGCCCGCAGGGAGGGGCCACATCTGAAACAAGGATGACGCCCATGCATATCGCAAGCAAACCCACCGACACGCGCAGCCCGGCGCAAGAGGCGCTCGCCCTGCTGGAGCAGGCCTGGGCCTATTATTCACCGGAGAAACAGCCGGTGGCGCGTGAAGAGCAGTTGGAATTGTTCCAATACGCCAATGCCGCCTGAGGCATCCATTGCCGATATGGCGCCAAACAGGTAGGACGGGGTCATGCCCGTCCTTCTTCTTTTGCTGGCCTTTGGGGTGTTCGGTTACTTCCTTTGGCGCGCGCGTAGAACAACCCTGACCCGAAATTGCAGGTGGCGATTGGATCGCGACGCTGGTGAATGGGGGTGCGCATATTGTGGGGGGCGGATGGAGAGCTCGGTGGACAAGCCTCCAACCTGTTGCGTTCAGAAACTGAATCAGAATTGCTGAACGATGATCTCACAGGCGGGATTTTTCTTCTTGTAGCGCCCCAAAGACAGCCCGATATGCGATTGTGGGACGCCAGATACGTCCCATTGTATTAGGGACGTACTCTTTGGTTATGTCGTGACGGTCCCGTCTCCACCTAGGCTCACGGCTTGGCTGTGCTTGCAGGGGTGTCCTTGAACGCACGCGCAAACGGAGTTTGGTCTGCGGCGCTTGTGGCTCGACCTATGCCGACGTCGGTTTCAACGGCTTTCCGCCGCTTGACGTTGTCGCGATCTGAAAGTTTCGGGTCGGCGAAAGCCTTGCGCCCGGGTGCTTCGGGCGGCTTTATGGGGGAAGAACTGACAGGTGATCCCCCATGACCCAAGCACCCCCTGACGCCGAAGCCCGCCGCGCGATTGCGCCGGTGATCTGCTATCCCACCGACACGCTGCCTGCGCCTGATCTGGTGCTGTACCGCGCGGCCCGGGCGACGGCCGAGAAGGTTGGCGAGGTTCTTGTCCCGCCGCGCGAGGGTCGGTGCTTTGAGGTGAAGGCCGGGCAGTTCTTTCGCATCAGCTCGGTCGAAGGGCCGCAAGTGGGCGATTTGAACCTGCATAATCTGCATGACCTGAAAGAGCGGTTCTTTTCGGGCAAGACCCGTGCGCTGCACGGGACACATGTCACAACCGGGGAGCGGCTGTGGTCGAACCTGCCCTATCTGCGCCCGATGGCGACGATCATCGAGGATACGCTGGGCTGGTACGGGATCGATCAGTATGGCGGATCGGTTCACGATGTCATCGGCACCCGGTGTGACCCCTATACCGGCAATCTGCTGGCGGGGGGACATTATCACCATTGCTGCCATTCGAACCTGACGCGGTCGTTGGCCGACCATACCGGCCTGCCGCTGAACGAGGCGGAAATACTGGTGCATGACGTGTTGAACGTTTTCATGTGCACCGGTTTTACCCGCGATACGGGTCAGTATTTCATGAAAGCCTCTCCGGTGCGGCCCGGCGATTACCTGGAGTTCTTCGCCGAGATCGACCTGCTGGGCAATCTGAGCGCTTGTCCCGGGGGCGATTGTTCGTCCGAGCATTCGTCGGACACGGCCGCCTGTCATCCCTTGCTGGTCGAGGTCTTTGCTCCGGCGCAAGGTGCGTTGAACGGCTGGTCGGAGCCGCCGGTCAACGCCTATGACCGCAGCCACGGGCGCTGAGGGGCGGGCGCGGCCCTTGGGCCGCGCCCGGTCTTTTGCGTGTCAGGCGGGGGAAGCCGCGTTCAGCGCGATCTCGACCATGTCGCCAAAGCTGCGTTCACGATCCGCGCTGGGCAGCGCCTCGCCGGTGAGCAGGTGATCGGACACGGTCAGAACCGCCAGGGCCCGGCATTTGTGACGGGCTGCCAGGATATAGAGTTCGGCCGCTTCCATTTCGACGCCGAGAATGCCGTGCCGAACCATCTGGTCGTTCAGGTCGGGCCGCTCGTCATAGAAGATGTCGGACGAATAGATCCCGCCGACATGAGTTTTCACCCCGCGTTTTTCGGCTGCCTTGGCCGCGGCGCTGAGCAGGGACCAATCCGCGCAAGGTGCATAGTTCAGGTCGCGGAATATCCCGCGTGACGGGGTGCTGAGTGTCGAGGCTGTCATTGCCAGGATCACATCGCGCACCGCCACGCTGTTCTGCATACCGCCGCAGGAGCCGATGCGGATCAGTGTGCGGGCGCCATAGTCGCGGATCAACTCGTTGACATAAATCGACAGCGACGGCATTCCCATGCCGGATCCGTGAATGGTGACACGGTTCCCATTCCACAATCCGGTAAACCCGAGCATTCCGCGGACCTGGTTGACCAGTTTGACATCGGTCAGAAAAGTTTCGGCAGCCCATTTCGCCCGATAAGGATCGCCGGGGAGCAACACCGTTTCAGCGATGTCTTCTTTTTGAGCGCCAATGTGAATTGTCATTTCCGCGCGGTATCCAGTTCAGATTTCCAGATCGGAAATATCGGCGCCGGAATGGAGGGCGTCGTGAATCCACTGGGGTTTCCGTCCACGGCCCGACCAGGTCTGTTCCGGGTCGGCCGGGTTGCGGTATTTCGCCGTTGCCTTGGTTCCCTTTGTCGACTTGCGCGGCTCGCTGGCCAGCTCTGCCAGAGAAAAGCCGAATTCGGCCGCGGCCTTCTCGGCGGCCTTAAGGGCTTCCTGGCGTTCTTTCTGTTCGGCTTCCTTTATCGCTGAATCCAGTTTCGCCCGAAGCGCCACCAGTTCCTTACGTGACATGCCGGCAAGGTCGATTCCCATTCTGGTCTCCGTCTTTTTTATGTTTCCAACGCCATTTAACGCGGCATTATTGGCGCCACGTTAAGCACAGTTCAAGACGCATTTCAGCATCATATTTATGAGAAACGGAGAAACTACTCTGCCGCGATGTCTTTTGTGCCGACCAGTGTCACAATATCCATCATAATCGAGTTCAATTCGAAGTCTTTTGGCGTATAGACTTTTGCAACACCCATCGCTTTCAGCTTCCGGGCGTCATCGTCAGGAATAATGCCGCCGACAAGCACGGGGATATGGCCAAGTCCGGCTTTTCGCATGCCATCCATCACGTCCTGCACCAACGGCAGGTGGCTGCCCGACAGGATGGACAGGCCAATGACATGAGCGTTCTGGTCCTGCGCCGCGCTGACGATTTCCTCGGGCGTCAGGCGGATACCGTCATAGCTGATATCCATGCCACAATCGCGGGCGCGGAAGGCGATCTGTTCCGCGCCGTTCGAATGGCCGTCGAGACCCGGTTTGCCGACGAGGAATTTCAGGCGTCGACCGAGGCGGTCGCTGATCGCGTCGACCTCGGCGCGGATGGTGTCGAGACCTTCGGTCTTGTTCGAGACCGAACCGGAGACACCGGTCGGGCCGCGATAGGTGCCATAGGCCTTGCGCATCTCTTCGGCCCATTCGCCGGTCGTGACACCCGCCTTGGCCGCTGAGATGGACGGGGCCATTACGTTGGATCCGGTGCGCGCGGCCTCGCGCAGCGCTGCCAGCGCCGCTTGCACGGCCGCGTCGTTCCGGTCGCGGCGCCAGGTATCGAGCCGGGCGATCTGTTCCTGCTCGACCGCGGGATCGACGACCATGATGCCGCCATCCTCGGTTTGCAGGGGCGAGGGCTCGCCCTCGGTCCAGCGATTGACGCCGACCACCACGGTTTCGTTGCGCTCGATCCGGTTCAGCCGTTCGGCATTGGAATCGACCAGACGGGATTTCATGTATTCGATGGAGGCAACCGCGCCGCCCATCGAGTCGAGGTTGGCAAGCTCCGCACGCGCGCCAGCCTTCAATTCCTCAACCTTGGCATCCACAACCGGATTGCCGTCGAACAGATCGCCATATTCAAGCAGGTCGGTTTCATAGGCCAGGATCTGTTGCATCCGCATCGACCATTGCTGGTCCCAGGGGCGCGGCAGGCCGAGCGCCTCGTTCCAGGCGGGCAACTGCACGGCACGGGCGCGGGCTTTTTTCGACAGGGTCACGGCCAGCATCTCGATCAAGATGCGATAGACGTTGTTTTCCGGTTGCTGTTCGGTCAGGCCCAGGCTGTTGACCTGAACGCCATAGCGGAAGCGGCGGAACTTCGGATCGGCGATGCCGTAGCGGGTCTCGAGGATTTCATCCCAGAGATCGACAAAGGCGCGCATCTTGCACATCTCGGTGACAAAGCGGATGCCCGCGTTCACAAAGAAAGAGATACGGCCGCAGAGCGCCGGAAAATCCTCGGCCGGGACGCGGGGTTTCAGCTCGTCCAGCACGGCGATGGCGGTGGCCAGCGCATAGGCCAGTTCCTGTTCCGGTGTCGCGCCCGCCTCTTGCAGGTGATAGGAACACACGTTCATCGGGTTCCATTTGGGCACGTTGGTGTAGCAGTATTCGGCCACATCCGCGATCATCTTGAGCGAAGGTTTCGGCGGGCAGATATAGGTGCCGCGGCTGAGGTATTCCTTGATCAGGTCGTTCTGGACGGTGCCTTGCAGTTTCGAGATGTCGGCGCCCTGCTCCTCGGCCACGGCGATGTAGAGTGCCAGGAGCCACGGGGCGGTGGCATTGATCGTCATCGAGGTATTCATCTGCTCCAGCGGGATCTGGTCGAAGAGAACCCGCATGTCGCCCAGATGACAGACCGGAACACCGACCTTGCCCACTTCGCCGCGCGCCAGTACGTGGTCGCTGTCATACCCGGTCTGGGTCGGCAGGTCGAAAGCCACGGAAAGGCCGGTTTGCCCCTTTGCCAGGTTCGAACGGTAGAGCGCGTTGGATTTCAGGGCGGTCGAATGTCCCGCATAGGTCCGGATCAGCCAGGGACGATCGGCCTTGCGCTCGGCGCTTGCGGTCTGACTGTCTTTCTGCATCTGCGACATGAGTGACATCCTCGATTCTGCTGCGGCAATAAAATTACTCTGAGAGGTTCTAAATCGTAATTTTTGGGACATGTCAATTCGCTGCGTTGCGGCAAAAGAAGGAAGCGTCAGGCGATTGTGAGACGGTAGGTTTGGTGGCAGGGTGCGCATATGACCGAGACCGTTGAGCTTCCGCTTTGGCTGTTTGTGCTGATTGTGCTGTTCGCAGCGGTCACTTTTGCGTCGCATTTTCTGTTCCCGTCGGTGCGATGGTTTTTCCGTCGCCGGTTGGAGCGTGCGGTCACCAGGCTGAACACGCGATTGGCGCGGCCAATCCAGCCGTTCAAACTGGCGCGGCGGCACGACATGATTCAGCGGTTGATCTATGACCCCGAGGTTGCTCGCGCGGTTCAGGCCCATGCCCAGGAAGAGGGCATTCCCGAGGCGGTCGCCTTTGAACAGGCCCGCAGGTACGCGCGCGAGATCGTTCCCGGCTTCTCCGCCTTTGCTTATTTCAGTTTCGCGATCCGCCTTGCCCGGTTTCTGTCGAACTCGTTTTACCGGGTGCGGTTGGGCCATCTGGACGCCGAGGCGCTGAAAGCGATCGACCCAAACGCGACGGTTGTTTTTGTGATGAACCATCGCAGCAATATGGATTACGTGCTGGTGACCTACCTCGCGGCTGACCAGTCGGCGCTGAGTTACGCGGTGGGGGAATGGGCCCGGGTCTGGCCATTGAGCCGCCTGATCCGGGCGATGGGAGCCTATTTCATTCGGCGCAGATCGCGCAGCGATCTCTACCGCAAGGTGCTGGCCACCTATGTCCGTCACGCGACCAAGGCCGGTGTGACACAAGCGATGTTTCCGGAGGGCGGGTTAAGCCTGAGCGGAGGGCTTGGCCGCCCCAAGCTCGGCCTGTTGAAGTACATCGTGGACGGCGCCGAGGCTGCTGGGCCTGACGTGGTGTTTGTGCCGGTTTCACTAAACTATGACCGGGTGCTAGAGGACACGATCCTGACCGCTGCGGCAAACAGCGGTGAGCGACGGTTCAGGGCGCGGATCGGGGTCATTGCGAAATGGTCCCTGACACAATTCTGGCGCAAGCTGACAGGGCGGTTCCATCGGTTCGGCTATGCGGCGGTGAGTTTTGGCGCGCCACTGTCCCTGACAGCGTTTCGGCAGGGCAGGGAAGGAGACGTCACCGTACCCCTTGCGCGGGAACTGATGCTGCGCATTGGCGCGGTTGTGCCGGTGTTGCCCGTGCCGATGGTCGCCTGGCTGATTCAGCAGAACGGGCCGATGACCCGCAGCGCGCTGGCCTCGGCGTTTGACCAGATCTTGGCGCGGCTGCCGAATGCTCATATCCATTTGCCGCGTGACGACCGCCATTACGCCATCGAAGTTGGGCTGCGCCTGCTGGTCGACCGGCGCATCGTGGTGGAGCGGGACGGTCGTTTCGGGCCGGGGACCGAGCGGCAGGAGCTCCTGACGTATTACGCAGCTTCGATTGCGCATCTCATGGATGGCAATGCTGCGTATGCGAAGGAACTTTCTGCAATTGCTGGGTCATAAAATTACAAAATCATGTCGATTGGTGTTGCAATGTTGCGTGCCCGTTAGTAATTCATCCTCAGGGCTGCGATTCTGCGTTGCGGCGATGATTTGATAAAGGAGGCCGAGATGGCTTTGGATACCGACAGCGGCATCGCGTCCTATGAGGCGCCCGAGAAAGACCTCTATGAAATGGGTGAAATCCCTCCGCTGGGGTTTGTGCCCAAGAAGATGTATGCTTGGGCGATCCGCAAGGAACGGCACGGCGAACCCAATACCGCGATGCAGCAGGAAGTCGTGGATATCCCGGTACTCGACAGTCATGACGTTCTGGTGCTGGTGATGGCCGCAGGCGTCAACTATAACGGCGTCTGGGCGGCCCTGGGCAAGCCCATCAGCCCCTTTGACGGCCACAAGCAACCCTATCATATTGCCGGTTCCGATGCCTCGGGCATCGTCTGGGCCGTGGGCGACAAGGTCAAGCGCTGGAAAGTCGGCGACGAGGTCGTGATCCACTGCAACCAGGATGATGGCGACGACGAGGAATGCAACGGCGGCGATCCGATGTATTCGCCCAGCCAGCGGATCTGGGGCTATGAGACCCCCGACGGGTCCTTTGCCCAGTTCACCCGCGTGCAGGCGCAACAGCTGATGCCGCGCCCCAAACACCTGACCTGGGAAGAAAGCGCCTGCTACACGCTGACGCTTGCCACCGCCTACCGGATGCTGTTCGGTCACCCGCCGCATGACCTGCAACCGGGTCAGAACGTTCTGGTCTGGGGCGCGTCTGGTGGTCTGGGTTCTTATGCGATCCAGCTGATCAACACCGCAGGCGCCAACGCGATCGGTGTGATCTCGGACGAGGACAAGCGTGACTTTGTCATGGGGCTGGGCGCCAAGGGCGTGATCAACCGCAAGGACTTCAAATGCTGGGGTCAGCTGCCCACCGTCAACACGCCGGAATATGCCGAGTGGCTGAAAGAGGCACGCAAGTTCGGCAAGGCGATCTGGGATATCACCGGCAAGGGTGTGAGCGTCGACATGGTCTTCGAACATCCGGGCGAGGCCACTTTCCCGGTGTCGTCTCTGGTGGTGAAAAAGGGTGGCATGGTCGTGATCTGTGCCGGGACCAGTGGGTTCAATTGCACCTTTGATGTGCGGTACATGTGGATGCACCAGAAACGTCTGCAAGGGTCGCATTTTGCCCATCTGAAGCAGGCGGCCGCGGCTAACCGGCTGATGCTGGAGCGTCGGCTTGATCCGTGCATGTCCGAAGTGTTCACCTGGAACGACCTGCCCGAAGCGCATATGAAGATGATGCGCAACGAGCACAAACCCGGCAACATGTCGGTTCTGGTCCAGTCGCCGCGCACCGGCCTGCGGACATTGGAAGAGGTCCTCGACTCTCGCGGCTGACGGCCTGCACGGAAAACGCCGACAAGATAGCCCGCGAATCACGTCTGTGGCTCGCGGGCCTTTCGCTTTCTCTGGTCAGGTTTTTTGGTTTCAGGGGCTTGCAAATGCCTTCCTCGCCATTTTTGGGGAGTGGAAACCAGTGAATTTCTTAACGGAAGCGGCACATGCTATAGTTGAGTTAACACTTCGTTAATCATTTCGAGGAGAGTCTGATGCAACAGAATGAATGGATCCTGGACGTACTATCGGACCTCAAATCTTTCGCGATGGCGAATGGTCTGAATGCGCTGGCCGAGCAGCTTGATGATACCAAGCTGATTGCCGCCGCCGAAATCGCGTCCAAGCACGAAGAGGCATTGGCGCTGTCGAATGGGCGGAAAGGTCGATTTGGAACCCATCTTGGAGGAGCTGGACGCAGCCAGCGCGCTTGAGGGGCTGGAGCAGGCCAACACAAGGTTGCGCGATACACTCGGTATTGATCACATCGTCTATCACTGGGTGGACAGTGCCGGTGATCAATACGGGTGTACAACTTATCCACAGTCCTGGGTGGATCGCTATCTTGCCGAAAACTACCATCGGATTGATCCGGTCATTCTTGGGTGTTTCCAGAGGTTTCACCCGGTTGACTGGAAACGGCTGGACTGGTCCGGCAAGGCGGCAAAAGCGTTTCTGAAGGACGCGATGGAGCATGGGGTTGGCAACCAGGGCTTCTCGATCCCGATCCGGGGGCCGAACGGGCAGTTTGCCCTTTTTACCGTGAACAACTCTTGCGACGATGAGACCTGGGCCGACTTTACGGCGACCTATTCCCGCGACCTGATTCTGATCGCGCACTACTTCAACCGCAAAGCGCTGGAATTCGAAGCCAACCGTCAGCCGGAATTCTCGCGCACCCTGTCCCCTAGAGAGGTCGACGCGATGACCCTGTTGGCGCTTGGATACAGCCGGGCCCAGGTCGCACATTCCCTGTCGATTTCTGAACATACCTTGCGCGTTTACATAGAGAGCGCGCGATTCAAACTGGGCGCCCTGAACACAACCCACGCGATAGCAACGGCGATGAGTCGAGGGTTGATCGTGGTCTAACTTGGTGAACGGTTTGCTGACCAGATATTAACCAATCGCATGTACCCCTTTTGTTCCATATCGGACGGCAAGGGGACAAAGATATGCTGCGGTATTTGTATGCGGACGAGTTGCACCGGTTTCCCAAGCTGGCGAGGTCGATGTTTCTGGACCGCGCCGATCAGTTCAAGACCCGGTTGGGCTGGGATGTCGATATCAACGAGGCCGGAGAAGAGCGCGATCAATACGACGATCTGAACCCGCTCTACGTGATCTGGGAAGAACCGGACGGCAGCCACGGCGGGTCCATGCGATTTCTGCCCACGACCGGGCCGGTGATGATCAACGATGTGTTCGGTCACCTGACCGGCGGCAGCCCGATTTGCAGCCCGCTGATCTGGGAGGTAACACGATTCTGCCTGTCGCGCCGGGCCAGTTCGGTCGTCGCGGGCGCGATCATGTTGAGCGGTGGCGAGGTTATGGAGGGGTTCGGACTGACTCATATCGCGGGCGTGTTCGATGACCGGATGATCCGCATCTACCGCCTGATCGGATCCTCGCCCGAGGTGCTGGGTAGCGAAGGACAGGGCCGCAATCGGGTCTATGTCGGGTTGTGGCCCTATTCGCCGGCGGATTGCGAACGTGTGGCGGAGCGCGCCGGTGTATCCCGCGAGCTGTCGCGCATGTGGTTCAATGCGGCATTCGGGACGGATAAGCGGCGCCGGAAACTGCGGACGGCGTAATCCTGACGTTGCTTTCGGACAGTACTGGTATGGCGCGTCCCTCGCCTGTAGGGTCGCGCCATGACTATGAACGCGGTCACCTATTCCGACGACCAGGCCAGTGCCTATGACGCGATCGCCGAGCTCTTGCGGGCGGCGGGCGTCGATCTCGATGACGATGCCCTGTTGCGCCCCCCGGAAGGCGGCGCAACGGGCGTGATGGCTGTCATCGGCAAGGCCGGGTCGGGCAAAACGATGCTGTTGGCCGAGCTGTGCAAGGCGCTGACGCAAGCGGGTGTACAGGTCGTGTCCGGTGATTACGAAGGCCGCAAAAGCAAGGACCGGCGCACGCTTGCGGTGCTGGCGCCCACCAACAAGGCCGCCAGCGTGCTGCGTCTGCGCGGGGTGCCGGCGACCACGATCCACCGTATTCTCTATACCCCGGTCTATGACCCCGACTACGAGCGCATCGCCGAATGGCTTGCCGGCAATGGCGACCGACCCGAGGTAGAGGGGTTGAGTGAAGAGGCGCTGGACCGGGCGGCGGCGTTTTATGCCCGCAACAGTTCGATCCCTGGCGCGCTAGCTGCGGCGGGGTTGCGGGGGTCCGATTTCATCACCGGCTGGAAACGGCGCGATGAGCCGCTGGATATCGGTTTCATTGACGAGGCGTCGATGCTGGATGACCGGCAGTTCGAGGATTTGAAAGAGATTTTCCCGACATTGGTTCTGTTTGGAGATCCGGCTCAGCTGGCGCCGGTGAACCAGTCGGGCTCGATGGTGTTTGACCAGTTGCCAGAGCCACGCAAGCTGAACCTGAGCCGTATTCACCGGCAGGATGCGGATAGCCCCATTCTCGATCTCGCCCATGCGCTGGCGGATCCGCAGGTCGATTTCCAAACCTTCGAGCAGATGGTTGAGGACAAGTCCCGTCAGGATGATCGCATTGTCTGGGGGCAAAGGGTCGAAGTTGATCTGATGGCGCGCAGCCCGGTCCTAGTCTGGCGCAACGCAACGCGCATCCGTCTGATCAATGCGTTTCGAACGGTCTATGACGCGCCCGAGCAAGAGTTGCTGGAGGGCGAACCGCTGATCTGCGACGGGATTGAACTGCCACTCAAACACCGCAAGAAGCGGCTTGATCTTGAGGCGCGCGGGCTGATCAAGGGCGCGCAGGTGATCTATCTCGGGCCGGGGCGCAAACCGGGCTTCTCGCGCCTGCACGTGATGGGCGCCGAGGATCCCCAGGTGTCTGCGGCCTCGATCGTCAAGATCGAAAAGCCGGACGAGGAAGAGCCCTTTATCCCCTTTGCCGCCCGTATGGGCGCCACGTTCCTGCACGGCGCTGCCGTGACCATTCACAAGGCGCAAGGATCGCAATGGGATACGGTTCAGGTCTTTGCGCCCGATCTCTTTGCTGCCGCCCGAGCCGGGCGGGTCGAGGCCGGGCAGCCCTTGTGGAAACGGCTCGCCTATGTGGCGATCACCCGGGCGCAGGAACGGTTGATCTGGGTGGTGCGCAACCGGCTGTCGAAGCCGACGCAGCCGCTGCGGGTGGATGATCTGAAACAGGCAGAGGCGCCCGTCCTGAGGTTGGAAGAGGAGATCACGCTGTGAGAAGCATTCTGATTACCGGCGCCAGTTCTGGCATTGGCAGGGCGACGGCCGAATTGTTCCTGTCCGAAGGCTGGACGGTCGGCATGCTGGCGCGGCGCGGCGACGTGCTGGACGAAATGGCCAAGGGTCGTGAGCGGGCCATTCCCCTGGTTGCGGATGTCACAGATCCGGAGGCTGTCGAGGCGGCGTTTGACCGGTTCTGCACGCAGGCCGGGCGACTGGATGTCCTGTTCAACAATGCGGGCATCTTCGCGCCGGGCGGAACCATCGACGAGATTGCACTGGAGGATTGGTTTCGTTCGGTGAACGTCAACCTGAACGGGATGTTTCTCTGCGCGCGCGCTGCATTTGCCAGGATGAGGCGGCAAGAACCTCAGGGCGGCCGGATCATCAACAACGGTTCCATCGCGGCGCACGCGCCGCGCCCGAACTCGGTGCATTACACGGCGACCAAACACGCCATTACGGGGCTGACCCGCAGCCTGTCGGTGGACGGTCGCGGGTTTGGGATCGCGGCGGGCCAGATCGACATCGGAAATGCCCGCACCGAGATGGTCGCGGGCCTGAACAAGGCCGCGCTGGAGCAGGGGCGAGAACCCGATCCGACAATGGATGTTGCCGATGCCGCGCGTTCTGTGCTGCATATGGCCAGCCTGCCGGCTGAGGCCAATGTCCTGTTCATGACGGTGATGGCTACGACCATGGCCTATGTGGGTCGCGGTTGACCGTCAGGTGCCGCGCAGCGCCCGGAACGCCGCAGACGCGCCCCAGCCCGCCGCAATCGCGATGGCCAGTGACATCAACCCATATACGATGGGCTGTTCCCGCGAGAGGTTGAACAGGAACCGCTCCAGCCCGACCTTTTGCACGTCGATCGTGGTTTCATAGGTGGACACGACCTTGCCGCCCCGCGTCAGGAATATCCGGGCCGAGTAGTTGCCTTCGGTCAGGTTCGCGGGCATGTCGATTTCGGTCCGGAACAAGGTCTGCTCGTCAACGGCGACGGTGTTTTCCCGAATGGAGTAAAGCGCGTCGTTCGCCCGGATGCGCACTACGGCTTCGGCGAATTCCTGGGCATTCTGGATGTTCATGTCAGCCCCGACCGAGCGGATTGCCCGCGTGATCGAGATCTTATGGCGCAAATCCTCGGTGTCGGATATGGCCTCGTGAAACGGGCTGCTGGTCGCCACGGCATAAAAGCTGGGGGCCGAATCGACCAGAACACTGTCGGCGTTCACCCAAATCCCGAGTTTCTTTTCCTTGCGGCGCACGAGTACGGGGGCCGATGGACCGGACACCGCGACGATGACCTGTAGGGGATCGCCATCGGGTATCGGTGTCTCACGCTTGATCGCGCCAAAGATCAGGATGTCGGAGCCATCGAAATTGGCGGTGATGGCAACGCGGTCCCGGCTGAGGCCAAGAACGACCTGCTCTTCGGTCGCCTGGGTGGCCACAGGGACGATCAGCGCGGCAAGCAATGCCAAATAGGTGAGTACGCGCATCTCAATGTCCTCCGGCGGCGCCAAGCGAATAGAGTTCGCTAGGCATCAGCAGAAGGTCCAGGGCCAGCTTTCCGCAGACGGCCAGGACCAGGCCCGCCAGCAGAATGCGCAACTGTTCGGCCTTCATCTTGCCGCCGATCACGGTGCCGATCTGCGCCCCGATGACCCCGCCCACCAGAAGGAGGACCGCAAGAACGACATCCACGGTATAGTTGGTGGTGGCGTGCAGCATGGTCGTGAACGCGGTGACAAAGATGATCTGGAACAGCGAGGTGCCGACCACAACCTTGGTCGGCATGCCAAGCAGATAGATCATTGCCGGGACCATGATGAACCCGCCGCCGACGCCCATGATGGCCGAAAGGACACCAACCAGCAGCCCAACGACCATCGGTGGGATGACGGAGATATAGAGACCCGAAGTGCGAAACCGCATCTTCAGCGGCATGGCGTGGATCCAGCCGCGCTGTCGTCTTTTTGGGGGGGCACCGCCGGGTTTGCGCGATTTGCGGATGGCGTTCAGGCTTTCGATGAACATCAGCCCGCCAATGACGCCCAGAAAGACGACGTAGCAAAGCTTGACCAACAGATCGACCTGACCCAGGCTCTTGAGGTAGTTGAACAGGACAACCCCTAGAGCGGCCCCGATCAACCCCCCGGTCAGCAGGATCGTACCCATCTTAAGGTCCACCGTCCGCCTTCGGAAATGGGCCAGGACACCCGAGAAGGAGGAGGCGACGATCTGGTTGGCTTCGGTGGCAACCGCGACTGCGGGAGGGATGCCGATAAAGAACAAGAGTGGCGTCATCAGGAAGCCGCCACCGACACCGAACATGCCCGACAGTATCCCGACCATCCCACCCAGGCCCAGAAGCAGAAAGGCATTTACTGAAACTTCGGCGATGGGAAGATATATCTGCACGCTCAGAACCCGCCTGGAACAGAAAGATTGAAATGGTCACCCGGTTCGAGCAGCAGTTCGAACCCGATCTTGGTCGATACCGACAGTACGAGGAGCGACAGCAGGACGCGAAGCTGTTCCGCCTTGAGATAGGCGCCGATGCGGGTGCCCAGCTGCGCGCCCAGTACCCCTCCGATCAGCAGGAACAGGGCCAGCACGATGTCGACAGAATAGTTGGTGGTGGCATGCATCATCGCCGTAAACCCGGCAACGAAGATGATCTGGAACAGCGAGGTGCCGATCACCACCTTGGTCGGCATGCCGAGGATGTAGATCATCGCCGGGACCATGATGAAGCCGCCACCGACGCCCATGACCGCGGACAAGACGCCGACGCCAAAGCCGACCAGAACCGGCGGGATCGCAGATATGTACAGGTTCGACGTGCGAAAGCGCACCTTTAGCGGCAGGGACTGAACCCAGCCGCGCTGTTTGCGTTTGTATGGCGTTGGTGGAACCGCCGCGCGCGAGCGGTGTATTGCGTTGACGCTCTCGACGAACATCAGCCCGCCGATGACACCCAGAAACAGCACATAACAAAGCTGGACCGCCAGATCGACCTGGCCCAGGCTTTTCATCAGATTGAACAGAAGCATCCCGGCGGCGGCACCGAACAGGCCGCCGAGCAGAAGTACGCCGCCCATCTTCAGATCAACCGTCCGCTTGCGAAGGTGCGCCAGCACGCCCGAGATCGAGGAGGCTACCACCTGATTGGCCGATGTGGCCACGGCGATTGCGGGGGGAATACCGATCATGAACAGCATCGGCGTGATCAGAAAACCGCCCCCGACGCCGAACATGCCTGACAATACCCCCACAAACCCGCCGATCCCAAGCAGGACGACCGGGTTCGCTGACACTTCGGCGATGGGGAGGTATATCTGCATGTTTTTTGTTAAACCGCTCCCCCCCCATAAATCAACGAAGAATGCCGCCATGCAGCAAACAGGACTGAAATTACCTGTCGATCTGGCCCTATCAACGTTCTTTCACGTAGGGTTCGCCGCCTGCACGGGGCGGAATCGCCTTGCCCACAAAACCGGCCAGGATGACCACGGTCAGAACATAGGGAAGCGCATCCATCACCTGCACCGGGATCACCACGCCGCCCAGGTCGATATTCTGGAACCTGAGCGCGATTGCCTGCAACAGGCCGAACAGCAGACAGGCCCACATGGCATGCCAGGGCCGCCATTTGGCAAAGATCAGCGCCGCAAGTGCAATAAAGCCGCGCCCGGCAGTCATGTCCTTGACGAACCCGGCCTGGAGCGCGGTGGCCAGATAGGCGCCGGCAATACCGCAGAGCACACCACAGATCATTACGGCGGCATAGCGTAACCCGACGACCGAAACCCCTGCCGTGTCCACGGCAGCCGGATTTTCGCCGACGGCCCGCAGGCGCAGGCCGAACCGGGTGCGGAACAGAACCCACCAGGTCGCAGGCACGGCCAGGAAAGCGACATAGACAAGGATCGAGTGACCGGACAACAGCTCGGCATAGACCGGTCCGATCACGGGAACATTGGCCAGGGTTTCGCTGAGCGGCCAGTCAATCGGACCAAACCGGCCGCCCCCGATCAGCGATGGTGTGCGCCCGCCCTGCTGGAACCAGTCCTGAGCGATCAGGACAGTCATGCCCGCAGCGAGAAAGTTGATGGCGACGCCCGAAATCAGCTGGTTGCCACGAAAGGTGATCGAGGCGAGCCCATGCAGCCCGGCCAGCAGCAGCGACGCCGCGATACCTGCCAGAAGGCCCAGCCAGACCGAGCCGGTGACTGCGGCAACAGCTGCGGAAAAGAAGGCGGACATCAGCATCTTGCCTTCGAGCCCGATGTCAAAGATGCCGGCACGTTCTGAAAAGAGGCCCGCCAGGCACGCCAGCAGCAGCGGCGTGGCCAGGCGGACGGTGGAATCGAGAACCTGGATGATCGTCAGAAAGTCCATCACGCGTTGCCTTTCCGAAGGGCCAGGAAGATCTTTTCAAGCGGCATCCGCACCATGTTGTCGAGCGCCCCGGTGAACAGGATGACGAGCGCCTGAATGACGACGATCAACTCGCGCGGGATATTGGTCCAGAGCGCCAGTTCGGCGCCGCCCTGATAGAGGAACCCGAACAGGATCGCCGCCAGGAACACCCCGAACGGATGGCTGCGGCCCATCAGGGCGACGGCGATACCGATGAAACCGGCGCCCTCGGTCGAGTTCAGGACCAGTCGCTCGGCCTCTCCCATCACGTTGTTGATGGCCATCAGGCCGGCAAGGGCGCCCGAGATCAGCATGGCGATCATGGTGATCTTGTAGGGCGAGATGCCCGCATAAAGCGCGCCGGTCTCGGAATGGCCATAGGCTCGGATCTCATACCCAAGCCGCGTCCGCCAGATCAGCGCCCAGACCACGACACAGGCCAGAACTGCAACCAGAAGAGAGACGTTGGCAGGGGCCGCCTTGGAAAAGTTGATACCGATCGGGGCCAAAAGCTCGTGCAGGGTCGGCAGGTGAACGGTCTCGTTAAAGCGCGCGGTTGCGGGGTCCATGGAGCCCACCGGGCGCATCACGTTGACGAGCATATAGTTGAGAAAGGCCGCCGCGATAAAGTTGAACATGATCGTGGTGATCACGATGTGGCTGCCCCGCCGGGCCTGAAGATAGGCGGGGATTGCCGCCCAGATCGCACCAAACAGCATCGAGGCCGCGCAGGCCGCCAGCAGCGCGATGGTCCAGTGTGGCCAAGGGACGTAGAGACAGACCAGCGCCACGCCAAGGCCACCGAGCATCGCCTGCCCCTCGCCGCCGATATTGAACAGGCGGGCATGAAAGGCGACGGCCACGGCGAGGCCTGTGAACATGAAGTTGGTGGCGTAATAGAGCGTATAGCCCCAGCCATAGGTCGAACCCAGCGCGCCCGATACCATCATGTTGACGGCGGCCACCGGATCTTCGCCAATGCCGAGAATGACCAGCGCCGACAGGATCGCGGCAAGGATCAGGCTGATCAGCGGGATCAGCACCACATCGGCCCATTTGGGCATCTTGTCCATCAGGCGGCCTCCCCGTTGACACCGGCCATCAAGAGGCCCAGTTCCTTTTCGTTGGTCTCATGCGGCAGACGTTCGCCCATGATATGGCCGTCGAACATCACCGCGATCCGGTCGGCGAGGCCAAAGATTTCCTCCAGCTCGACCGAGACCAGCAGCACTGCCTTGCCCTGGTCGCGCAGGGCGACGATCTGCTTGTGAATGAACTCGATGGCGCCGATATCGACGCCGCGCGTCGGTTGCCCGACCAGCAACAGGTCGGGATTGCGCTCGATCTCGCGCGCCACGACGATCTTTTGCTGGTTGCCGCCCGAGAAGTTCTTGGCCGCGAGCCACCCGTCGGCAGGGCGGACATCGAATTTCTCGATCTTGCGGTCGGTATCGGCGCGCAGGGCGGCGTTGTTCATGAAAATGCCGGATTGATAGGCCGGGTCGTGGTGATAGCCAAAGGCCACGTTTTCCCAGGCGTGGAATTCCATGATCAACCCCTCGCTCTGACGGTCCTCGGGGACATGGGCCACATGAGCGGCGCGGCGGGCGCGCGCATCGGATCCCGGACCGCTCAGCGGCAGGGGGGCGCCGTTCAACCGGATCGCGCCGCTGCCCGGACGCATGCCGCCCAGCACCTCGAGCAGTTCCGACTGGCCGTTGCCCGCAACACCGGCGATGCCCAGAATCTCGCCCGCGCGCACGGTCAGGTTGATGCCTTTGACCCGTTCGACCCCCTTGTCATCGGTCACGCGCAGGTTCTCGATCTCCAGGATCGGTTTGCCGGGTTTTGCGGGCACTTTGTCGACACGCAGCAGCACCTTGCGGCCCACCATCAGCTCGGCCAGATGCTCGGGGCTGGTCTCGCTCGTCTTGACGGTCGCGGTCATCTCGCCGCGCCGCATCACGCTGACGGTATCGGTCGCCTCCATGATCTCGCGCAGCTTGTGGGTGATCAGGATGATCGTCTTGCCCTCATCCTTGAGCCGGTGAAGGATGCGGAACAGCTGATCGGCCTCGGCCGGGGTCAGAACGCCGGTCGGCTCGTCCAGGATCAGGATTTCCGCTTGGCGGTACAAAGCCTTGAGGATCTCGACCCGCTGCTGCTGGCCCACGCCGATCTCTTCGATAACCGCGTCGGGGTTCACGTTCAGCTCGTATTCGGCCGCCAGTTCTGCCAATGTCTTGCGTGCCTTGGCTAGCGAAGGTTTCAGCAGGCCGCCATCCTCGGCACCCAGGATGATGTTTTCCAGCACCGTGAAATTCTGCACCAGCTTGAAGTGCTGGAACACCATGCCGATGCCCGCAGCGATGGCCGCCTGGCTATCGGGAATCTCGGTCTTTTTGCCGTTGATCCAGATCTCGCCCTTGTCGGCCTTGTAGAAGCCGTAAAGGATGCTCATCAGCGTGGATTTTCCCGCGCCGTTTTCTCCGATGATCCCGTGGATCGTGCCGGGGGCGACGCTGATCGAGATATCCTTGTTTGCTTGCACAGGCCCAAAGGCTTTGGATATCCCTTTGAGCTCGATGGCGGGGACTGTCATGTCTTGTCCTCGATGGCCGAAAAGGCGCCTGTCCAAGAACGGATATCGTCGCGAAGACGATCCGCCGGGGGAAACAAGCGGCAGGTGAGTGCGGGCCGGGTGACCGGCCCGCGTTCAGGATCAGAAGTTGATAGCCGGGCAGCTGTCATTCTCGTAGTAGCTGACAACCTTCAGGTTGCCGTCGATGATGTCCTGACGCGCCTTGTCGACCGCGGCCTTCATCTCGTCGGAAATCAGCGGCGCGTTGTTGTCGTCCAGCGCATAGCCGACGCCTTCTTCGGCGAGGCCCATGTTGAACACGCCGGTTTCCAGGTTTTCGCCTGCTTTCATCGCGTCATAGACGGCCACGTCCACGCGCTTCAGCATCGAGGTCAGCACCTTGCCCGGATGCAGGTGGTTCTGGTTGCTGTCGACGCCGATCGACAGGATACCTTCATCAGCGGCGGTTTGCAGCACGCCGACACCGGTGCCGCCAGCGGCGGCATAGACTACGTCAGCCCCCTGGCTGATCTGCGCCTTGGTCAGTTCCGAGCCCTTGACCGGGTCGTTCCAGGCCGCAGGCGTGGTGCCGGTCATGTTGGCCACGATCTTGATGTCGGCATTCACCGCCTTGGCGCCCTGGGCATAGCCGCAGCCGAAATGACGGATCAGCGGAATGTCCATGCCGCCGACAAAGCCCACGGTCCCCGATTTCGAGGCCATTGCCGCCAGCATGCCGACCAGGTACGAGCCTTCATGCTCGGCAAATCCGATCTGACGGATGTTCGGCGCATCCAGCCAGGTCACGTCAACAGCGACGAACTTGGTATCGGGGTAGTCCGCCGCCACGGCGCTCAGAGGATCGGCCATGGCAAAGCCCATGGTGATCACCGGGTTGGCGCCCGCCTCGGCAAAACGGCGCAGGGCCTGCTCGCGCTGGGCCTCGGATTGCAGTTCGATCTCGCGGAAGCTGCCGCCGGTCTCGTCTGCCCAACGCTTGGCACCGTTAAAGGCGGCTTCGTTGAAGGATTTGTCGAACTTGCCGCCCAGATCAAAGATCAGGGCAGGTTCGGCCAGCGCGGCGCCCGCTGTCAGCGCGACGGCTGCGGCGGCGCCCATCAGGGTTTTCATGAGGGTCATTTTATACTCCCGTTGGTTATTTTTCCGGGGTGGTGGATATATCCGGACACCCCGCTCATAGCGAGCAGAACTGCTGTGATGACGATAATTAAGGCCGTGTGCAAGAGCGCGGGTCAACCGCTTTTTGACCGCATGGTCCGCAATTCTTGTTTGCCGTCAGGGCAAGGCGCGTTCCATCATGATCGCATCCACGGTTTCTCCGCCGGACCGACGATAGTAGCCCTTGCGCCGTCCGCAGGGTGTGAAACCGCACCGGTCATAGAGCGCGATGGCCGCCGGATTGTCGGCGGCAACTTCCAGCAAGGCCCGTGTCGCGCCCATGCGGATGGCGCTGGACAGCCAGTCATGAACACAAGCGCTGGCCAGACCTTGGCGGCGTCTTTGAGGATTCGTGGCGATGGTCAGCATCTCTGTCTCGTCCGAGACAATCTGGAACACCGCGAAACAGTCCGTTGTCCCGATCACGTGTACAGAACTTCTGTTCATTAGGTCGGCGAACTCATCCTCGGCCCAGGGGCGTGATTGGTCAAAGGCCCGGGCATGGGCCAGGGCCAGATCCGCAGGCGTCATTGATCCAGCAAGACGGGTGCCGTGTCGCGCGATGGCGCGGCGTCGGCTGGCCTGACGTAAACCGGTGAGGGCGGGGTGCTCGTTGTGGCGGCGCGGGCGGCCGCAAGTGTGGCGATCGCCTCGATCAGGTCGCGTGTCGAGGCATCGGTGTGCAGTGGTCCGAATGACGCGGCGTCCGCGTGCGAAACCAGGGCGGGTTCACCCCCTTCGGGACGGATGTAGTACTGATCTCGCGGTGCCGGGATTGCCGCCAGATGTCCGGTCGGCGTTACCCGCGCGCGCGCATCGAACCCGTCAATGCCCACCGCGGGGATATCCAGCGCCAGAGCCAGGCCGCGCGCGGCGGAAACGGAAATCCGGATGCCGGTGAAATTGCCGGGGCCAACCCCCACGCCGATGGCGGTCAGATCGCGCCAGGTCTTGCCCGCCTCTGCCAGAACCTCTTCGAGCAATGGAAACAAGCGTTCCGCCTGTCCCCGGCCCATATCCTCTGTCCGTGTCGCGACGATCCGGTCACCCACCAGCAAAGCGGCCGCGCAATGCGCGGCCGATGTATCGAATGCCAGAACGACCGGGTCAGACGGCAACGGGGCGCACCTCGGTCACTTCGGGGATGTAGTGGCGCAGCAGGTTCTCGATCCCCATCTTCAGCGTCAGCGTGGACGAGGGGCAGCCGGCGCAAGCGCCCTGCATGTGCAGATAGACCACGCCCCGGTCGAAGCCGTGGAACGTGATATCGCCGCCATCCTGGGCAACCGCCGGACGCACCCGGCTGTCAAGCAAGGCCTTGATCTGATTGACGATCTCCGAATCTTCACCGCTGTGCTCGGCGTGCCCCGAAGCCGTCTGGGCATCCGCGCCCATTACTGGCTGGCCGGATTGGTAATGCTCCATCACCGCGCCCAGGATCGCCGGTTTGATGTGGTCCCAGGCAACCGCCTCGGACTTGGTGACGGTCACGAAATCATTGCCGAAAAACACGCCTGTCACGCCATCGACCGCAAAGATGCGCGCCGCCAGAGGCGATTTTTCGGCGGCCTCTGCCGAAGGGAAATCAGCGGTGCCTGCCTCCAGAACGGTCTGTCCGGGCAGGAATTTCAGCGTTGCCGGATTGGGGGTGGATTCGGTCTGGATGAACATGGTCGGAATTCCTTATCGCTCTGGTCAGATATGAGGCCAGACCCCGCCAATGTCAATCTTTGGAACGGTTCTAAAGTGATGCGGCGAGCGTAAGTGCCTGATCGAGCCGGTCGTCACCCCAGAACAATTCGTCGCCCACGACAAAGCTGGGAGCGCCGAACAAACCTGCCTGCACGGCCCGCTCACCCTGAGTAAACAGCGCCTTCTTGGTCTCTTCCGTCCGGGCCTGCGCCATCGCTTGGTCAGGCAATCCGGCCGTTTCCCAGCACTCGGCCAGTACCGTGGGGTCAGAAATGTCTTGTCCCCGTCCGAACTCTGCCGAGAAAACAGCGCGGACAAAAGGCGCGATGCGATCCAGTTCCCGGGCCACCAAAGCCAGGCGCGCGGCCGCTAGTCCGTTTTGCGGAAAGGGATCGGGGCGGAGAAAGGGCAGGCCGCGCGATGCACAAAGCCGTTCCATGTCACGCCACATGTAGCGACCCTTGGACGGGTAGAGGTTGAACGGCGAGCTTGTCCATCCCTGCGCGGCAAAGATCGGCCCTAGCAGGAATGGTTCCCACTCGACGGTTAGGCCATGCCGCTGCGCGGCCTCTTCGATCCGCATGGCCGACAGATAGGAATATGTCGAGGCGAATTCGAACCAGAAAGCGATACGCTGGGCCATTGTCCGGCCTTTATGTGATTGCTTCGAGCTTTTCCTTGCTCAGATCGCCGGGAACGATGGTAATCGGGATCGGCAGGCTGCCCGACGACCGGCTCAACTGCGACACCAGCGGGCCGGGACCCTTCTTGTCCGTGCCTGCGCCCAGAACGAGGACACCGATTTCCGGGTCTTCCTGAATTTGGGCGATGATCTCGGGGACAGGGTCGCCTTCGCGGATCACCAGTTCGGGTTCGACCCCCTGCTTGTCGCGCATCCATTTGGCAAACACTTCGAAATGCGCGTGAATGCGTTCACGCGCCTCTTCGCGCATCACTTCGCCGACGCCGATCCAGTGATTGAACTCATCGGGCGGAATAACCGACAGGATGGCCACGCCACCCCCCGTATGGGCGGCGCGCATCGCCGCGAACCGCATCGCGTTCAGGCATTCGCGGCTGTCATCCAGTACAACTAGGAACTTGCGCATGTCGGTCCTCCACAATCCTGGTCAATCTGCCTCAGGGGTCTGACGCTGTCCATCGCTTTTCCCGGCGGCCCGTCTGGCCACGTCCGTGGCGTAGAGCGTCAGGACAACCGCAAGGACCGACAACCGAAAGAGATGAGCGGCCGCGACAAAGCTGGGGTCGGCGCCAAGGGCGGCGCTCAGGATGATCATCGTCTCAAGGCCACCGGGAGAGAACCCCAGCAGAACATCCAACAGCGGCAAACCGGAAAGGTAGGCGGCGGGGAGCGCCGCCAATGCCGCCAGGCCCGTGGTCAGCCCGACGATGGCAAGCCCTGCGGCCAGGCTGCGGCGCAGGTCCCGCCAGCCCATGCCGCCAAATCGAGTTCCGATCAGGCTTCCCATCAAGATCAGAGCCGCTTGCGAAGCCCAGTCGGGCAGTCCGCCCGATGTCCAGCCGCCGAAATGGGTCGTGGCGGCAACGACAATACCGGCGATCAGCACATGGGCTGGAAGTCTGAGCCGTTTCAACAGTGGTGCCAGCACAAGCGCCGCGCCAAGCTGGCCGAGAATCCAGGTTCCCGGTGTGACGATCTGCGCCTGTGGCAATCCCAACCCAACCTCGATCCCCGCCAGGGTTGCCGCCAGGGGCACCAGCAGGGTCAGCGCCATCAGGCGTATCGAGGCCAGCACCACCGGCCGGGTCAGCGACAAATGCAGGCTGTCGGCCAGTGCCACGACAAGGCTCAGATGACCGGGGGCCGAGGCCAGGAAGGCCTCGTCCCGATCGATTGGCAGCAGGCGCGGGATTAGCCAGCGCCCGGCCCAGGGGGTCACCAGGGTCAGCGCGGCGAGCAGGCCAAAGGCAACCGGCCAGCGCATCATGGCGTCGACGCTGTCAGGCCCGACCATCGAGCCGATACTGAGACCGACAATCAGAAAACCGCCATCGCGCAGCATCGGTGATATGTGCGAGCTTAACCCAAACAGACCGGCGAGCGATACCGCGATCGCCGGTCCGGCCAGCAAGGCCATCGGCATGTGGACCAGTGCGGCAATCGACGCCCCAAAGCCGCCCAAGGCCAGCGTCAGCAGGTTCTGGCGCAAGCCAAGTGTCAGCGCGGTCACGCGGTTGTCTTCGCCCAATCCCAATAGAGTTCGCGCGCGCGACGGGCGACAGGGCCAACCTGATACTGGGTATCGTCCAGCGCGGTGACCGGGGTCACCTTGCTCATGTTGCCGGACATGAAGACTTCGTCGGCAGCATGGAAATCGGCGAAGGTCAGCACCGTTTCATGCACGTTGTAGCCATCCGCGCGCAGGTTCTTCATGTGCCGGGCCCGTGTGATGCCGGCGAGGAAGGTGCCGTTGGCGATGGGGGTAAACACCTCGCCATCCTTGACCATGAAGATGTTGGCGGTGGCGGTTTCGGCGACATTGCCCATGGCATCCGCTACCAGCGCATTCGAAAACCCCTTGGATCGGGCCTCTTGCAGCATGCGGGCGTTGTTGGGGTAGAGGCATCCGGCCTTGGCATTGACAACCGCGTCCTCCAGCACGGGGCGGCGGAACCGCGTCGTTGTCAGCGTGGCCGAGGCGGTGGCTGGGGCCATCGGGATCTCTTCCAGACAGATCGCAAAGCCAGTGGTGTCCGCGTTGGGAACAATCGCGGTGATGTCACCGTCGATACCCCAGTACATCGGCCGGATGTAGACGGCCTTGTCCTTGCCATAGGTCTTCAGGCCCTCGCGCACGATCTCGACCATGTCTTCGGTCGAGACGGTGGGGGTGACCATCAGCGCCTGGGCCGAACGGTTGACGCGGGCGCAATGCGCCTCAAGATCGGGGGCCATGCCGTCGAAATACCGTGCCCCGTCAAAAACGCCAGACCCCAGCCATGCCCCATGATCCGCCGCGCGCATGATCGGCACGTCGCCGTCATGCCACGATCCTTCGAAATAGGTGCGGATGTTCTTGCCAGTTGCCATGGTCGCCTCCTTCGGAATGCCGCCACGTTAGGCGCGGTTGGGTCAGAGGTCCAGACCTGTTTAGCGCCCCGTCTCAGGCAAGGCATCGCGCCGCACCATCGTGCGAAGCGCGAAGTTGGAGCGCAGATTTCGAATGCCGGGAATTTTCATCAGCCGGTTTTCCAGGAACCTGTCAAAAGCCGCCAGATCGGCGGCCACGACCCGCAGAAGAATGTCACGCGACCCGGTCATGAGGTAGCATTCCATCACCTCGTCGCAGCGCAGGATCGCCTTTTCAAAGGCGTCCACCGCCGCCCGGTCCTGTTTCTCCAGTTCGACCGAGACGAAGATGGAGACCGATAGCCCCAGTTTCGCGGGGTCCACTGTCGCACTGTAGCCGGTGATCACCCCATCCCGTTGCAGGCGGTCCAACCGCCGGGCGCAGGGCGTGGGCGACAGGCCGACCTTGTCCGCCAACTCGGTGACGGTCATCCGGCCATCCTTTTGCAGGGCGCGGACGATCCTGTGGTCGATCTGGTCCATTTGGGGAAAATCTCCATTCTGAAGGTGATTTTTATAGTTTTCCTCTAACCTGATCTCATTCACCGCGCAATCTTGGTGAAAAACGGCGACCGGTCTGTGGCAGTTTCCGGCCAGGATATTCGGAGGATTCCATGCAGATTACCGCCGTAGAGGCACCCGACCATCAAGAGGTGGTGCGGATCGAGGACCGGGCCAGCGGGTTGGTCGGGTATATTGCCATTCACTCCACCCTGCGCGGCCCGGCTGCGGGCGGGGTGCGGATGCGCCGATATGCGCAAGAGGTTGACGCGCTGACCGACGCGCTGCGCCTGTCGCGCGGCATGACCTACAAGAACGCTGCGGCCGATCTGGCGTTGGGTGGCGGCAAGGCGGTGATCATCGCCGACCCGGCGACACAGAAGACACCGGACCTGCTCGAAGCGTTCGGTATGGCTGTGGACTCGCTGAACGGGCGCTATTGGACGGCCGAGGACATGGGCATGACCCCCGCCGATATGGCACGGATCGGTACCCGCACGAGGTTTGTCGCCGGGCTGGCAGATGGGGCATTTGCCAGCGGTGACCCTTCTCCAATCACCGCGCGCGGAATTTTTTATGCGATCCGCACGGCGGCGAAGCATCGCCTGGGTTCCGTGGACCTGACCGGTCGTACCGTCGCGGTTCAGGGGCTGGGCCATGTCGGGCATTATCTGTGCGGCTACCTGCATCAGGCCGGGGCGAAACTGATCGTGACCGATATCGACAGCGCCCAAGTGGCCCGTGTGGCAGAGCTCTATGGCGCAACCGCCGTTGCCCCCGATGCGATCTACGGCGTCGATGCCGATATCTTTGCCCCCTGCGCCATTGGTGCGATCCTGAATGCCGAGACGATCCCGCAGCTGAAGGTTTCCGTTGTGGCCGGTGGCGCGAATAACCAGCTTGCCACACCGGATGATGGCACGCGGCTGCACGCCCGTGGCATCCTTTATGCGCCGGACTACGTCGCAAACGGCGGCGGCATCATCAATGTGGCGACCGAGATCCAGCAGATTTCGGGGCGCGAGGCATGGGTGGCCGAAAAGCTGACCGCGCTTGACCGGACGATGGACCGGATCCTGACGCGCGCCCGTACTCTGGCCGTCAGCCCGGCAGAAGTCGCAGACGCGATCGTCGACGAGATCTTGCAGCCAAAAGCGGCGTAACACGAACAGGTTGGCCCCTTCTCGGGGGCCGATCTATCCTGCTTCGGCGATAAGAGCGTGCAGGTCCAGCGGGTCGCTTCCCATGGCGAGGCTGCCATCAGGCAGGCGCGGCCATTCGTCCACAGGACGGTCGCGGTACAGCTCCACCCCGTTTCCGTCCGGGTCTCTCAGATACACCGCCTCGCTTACCCCGTGGTCGGCCGCGCCATCCAGCCGCACGCCAGCCTCAAGCACGTGGCGCACGGCTGTGCCAAGGGCTTTGCGATCGGGGTAGAGGAAAGCCGAATGGTAAAGACCGGTCGCCCGCGCGGGCGGCTGTGGACCACCCCGGCTGTGCCAGGTGTTCAGCCCGATATGGTGGTGATACCCGCCAGCCCCCAGAAAGGCGGCGCTGTCACCGAACTTCTGCTGCAACTCGAACCCCAGGACATCGCGATAGAACGCGATGGACCGGTCGAGGTCGGATACTTTCAGATGAACATGGCCGACACAGGTGCCAGCCGGGGCGGTATAGCTCATGGCGCGTCTCCTTTCCCCTGAATATCGGGCGAAGACGCGCCATGCGAAAGGCCGAAATCCCGCGCAGATCGCCTGCGCGGGTGCACATCATCCGCGTGCGGACGAGACCATGCCCACGATGTCGTAGGTCTGTCGCAGGATCGGCGCGGTGATGGCGCGGGCGCGTTCGGCGCCACGGGCCAGGATGCGGTCGATCTCGGCCTGATCGTCCATCAGCCGCGCCATCTCGGCCGAGATGGGGGCCAGCCGGGCCACTGCCAGTTCCGCCAGCATTGGTTTGAACTCGCCGAACTGTTTGCCGCCGACCTCGGCCAGCACCTGATCCACGCTCTGATCCGCGAGGGCGGCATAGATATTGATCAGGTTGCGCGCCTCAGGGCGACCCTCCAGCCCGTCGATTTCCGAAGGCAGGGCATCGGGGTCTGTCTTGGCCTTGCGGATCTTTTGCGCGATGGTGTCGGCATCGTCGGTCATGTTGATCCGGCTCATGTCGGACGGGTCGGATTTCGACATTTTCTTGGATCCGTCGCGCAGGCTCATCACCCGCGTTGCGGCGCCCTCGATCACCGGTTCGGTGACGGGAAAGAAGTCGATGCCGTAGTCGTGGTTGAACTTGATTGCGATGTCGCGGGTCAGTTCCAGATGCTGTTTCTGGTCCTCGCCCACCGGCACATGGGTGGCGTGATAGATCAGGATGTCGGCGGCCATCAGCGAGGGATAGGCAAACAGGCCCAGCGAGGCGTTCTGCTGGTTCTTGCCGGCCTTGTCCTTCCATTGCGTCATGCGCTGCATCCAGCCCATGCGGGCGACGCAGTTGAAAATCCAGGCCAGCTGCGCATGTTCAGGCACCTGGGATTGGTTGATCAGGATCGACTGTTCCGGGTCGATCCCGGCTGCGATGAAGCCCGCGCACAGTTCCCGCGTGGAATGCGCAAGTTCCTTGGGGTCCTGCCAGACGGTAATCGCGTGGAGATCGACCATGCAATACACGGTCTCCATCTCTGGTCCCTGCATATCCACAAATCGCTTGAGCGCACCAAGGTAGTTACCAAGATGCAGGTTTCCCGAAGGCTGAATGCCGGAAAACACGCGCGGCGTGAATTTGGTTTCGGTCATGATGGGAAACTCCCGTCTGGAAAATTCGGCCCCCGTCGCTTACCCATGAGGCAAAGGGACGTCAACAGCCGGGAAAGGCCCGCCCATGAGCAGTGATAACGATACATCGCCCGTGAACCCCCTGCCACCCGTCGTGGTGGCGCTGGTGCTGTTCATCATGGGGATTGAGCTGGCCTTTTCGCTGGGTGCGCGTGGCATCGTCGGCGGGCCGCAGGCGGTGGGTTGGCGGCTGGCCGCGATGCAGTCTTATGCGTTTTCGCCCGATATCCTGGCCTGGATGTGGGAGGCGGGGCGCTGGCCTGTCGAACATGTGATCCGTTTTGTGACCTATCCGTTCGTCAATGTATCCTTTACCCAGTCGCTCTTTGTCTGCGTGTTTGTGCTGGCGATGGGCAAGATGGTGGCCGAAAGCTTTGGCAGCATTGCCATGCTGGTGGTGTTCATCGTTTCGGGTGCCGTGGGTGCGCTGGGCTACGGTGTCCTTACCGACTCGCCGGTGGCGCTGATCGGAGGCTTCCCGCCGGTCTATGGGCTGATCGGAGCCTTTACCTGGCTTTTGTGGCGCAACCTTTCACGGGTGGGGCAGAATCAGGCCCGCGCATTCAGCCTGATCGCGTTCCTGATGGGCGCGCAGCTGTTGTTCGGGCTTCTGTTTGGCGGTGGCCTCGACTGGGTGGCCGACCTTGTTGGGTTTGCAACCGGGTTTGCGCTGTCCTTCTTTCTGGCGCCCGGTGGCTGGTCCCGTATCCGCGGCCGGATCCGTCACGACTGACGGTCCGGCCATCGGAGGTTACTTCTTCAGCGGGCAGGTGCTGATGCCGAGAATGCTGTAGAGCGGGCAACTGCCGACCAGCCCGGTCAGAAGCGGTACAATGCCGATCAGACCCCACATGGTTTGCGGGCCGACGACAGTGAGGGAGAGCAGGATCAGCCCAAGGATGATTCGGGCTGCACGATCAAGAGTGCCTTCGTTACGGGTCATTTTCCGGGGTCCTTCCTGGATGATATGGATGCCCCGTTTTGCATGATCGCGCGCCGCGTGTCGGTGACAGAGTCACCGTTCTTCTGCGGCAATCCGTTCCAATCCGGCCCGGTCCCGAAGCGATACGCGCCCACGGGCGAGCTCGACCAGCCCCTGTCTGGCAAACTCGGCAAGCCTGCGGCTGACAAAGGCCCGGCCCGAAGCGGTTTCGGCTGCCAGTGCGTCGTGTGTGGCGGCCACGGTATTTCCCTGCGCAAGCCGCAACAGAACGCGGGCAAGGCGGGTGTCGAAGCCTGTCAGCGCGACGTCTTCGACAAGGTGCTCGAAATCGGCGAAGCGGCGGGCGACCGCGTGCAGGATCTCGGACCGGAACGCTTCGTCTTCGGCCATTGCGCGGCGAAACTCGGCGTGTCCGATCAGGGTTCCCCGCACGCGGGATTCGGTCACGCCTTCGGCGCTGTAGCTGCGTCCTTCGGTCAGGCAGGCGAAGGTTTGCAGGCACACATCGCCGGGGCCGACCCGGTAGAGAACCACCTCGCGCCCATTGGCGGCGGTCAGGGTGACGCGGATCGACCCTTCGTCCAGGCGCAGGAAGCCCGGGCATTCCTGTCCCGCCCGAAACAGGACGGTGCCGGGAGGACAGTCCAGCCGGGTCATGACCGCCTCAGCGCGCGCCGGAATTCCGACAGGCGGAACGCGCCGATCAAATGCCCGACCCCGAAGTAGACAATCGCGGCAAGCAGGATCAGCGACAGCAGACCGAGATAGCGCCAGCCCGGCAAGGCCAGAACCCAGCCAAACGGGACAAGCACAGCATAAAGCGCGGCCCCCATGATCAGCGAGGCGGCCAGTATACGGCCGGCCCGGCGATGGAAACGTGCGTCGAAACGGGCGACATCGCCCATCCGGCGCGCACCGGTAGCGAGGAGCGCCACCATGGCCCAGCCTGCCGCACTGGCGGCAATCGCTGGGGCGATCCAGCCGACGATAGGATACAGGCCAAAGGCCAGCCCGGCGTTCACCACCATGGCCACCACTGCATAGCGGAAGGGGCTTTTGGTGTCCTCGCGCGCGAAGAACAGCGGCTGGTATACCTTTTGCAGCATGAAGGCAGGCAGACCCAAACCGTAGATCGCAACCGCAATCGCGGTTGCAGCGGTGTCCTCGGGCCCGAAGGCGCCGCGCTGGAAAAGAACCGAGACCAGAGGAAGCGGTATCACCATCAGGGCCACAGCCGAAGGCAGGGTCAGGATCAGCGAGAACTCTCCGGCCCGCGAATAGGCATCACGCGACCCATCCATGTCGCCTGCGCGCAGGCGCCGCGAGAGATCCGGCAACAACACGACACCGACCGCGATGCCGACCACGCCCAGCGGCAATTGGTACAGCCGGTCTGCTGTGAACAGCCAGCTGACCGCGCTTTCGGTGCGCGAGGCCACCAATTGACCCACCACAAGGTTGATCTGTGTAACCCCCATCGCCAGAGCGGCGGGAAAGGCGACACGAACCAGCTGGCGCATCTCGGGGTCAAGGCGGGGCAGGCCGGGGCGCAGACGGATATCCGCCCGCTCGGTCGCGATCCAGACCAGCGCCAGTTGCGCCACACCCGCAGCCGGGATCACCCAGATCAGCCAGTCGATCACGGCGCCGCCGAAAATCGAACCGGCAAGCATCGCCGAACAGGCAAAGATGTTCAGCAGCACGGGTGCGGCGGCGGCGGCGGCAAAACGGCCCGTCGCGTTCAAAACCCCCGAGAACAGCGCTGCGAGGGACATGAAGAGAATGTAGGGGAACACGATCTTGCCATAGCCAACGGCCAGATCGAACCGCGCATCCCCCGCGAACCCACTGGCCGTCAGCCAGATCAGGCCGGGCATGAACACCATCGCCAACCCGACCAGAGTCAGGACAGCCGCCGTCAGCAGGTTCAATGCCTTTTGCGCAAAGAGAACGGCGTCTTCATCCGCTTCCAGCCGTTTCGAGAACATCGGCACAAAGGCAGCGTTAAAGGCGCCCTCGGCAAAGAACCGGCGGAACAGGTTGGGCAGTCGGAAGGCGGCGACAAAGGCGTCCATCACCGGGCCGGGACCGATATAGGCGGCCAGCATCATTTCGCGGACAAAACCCAGCAAGCGGCTGGCCAGCGTCCAGAATCCGACCGTGAAGAACCCGGACATGAGGCGAATGGGCTTCATGATGCGGCCCGTTTCGCGCCTTCGGAAATCGCCTCGCGCAGTTTCTTCTCAAGTGCGCGCTGCTTGGTCTCTGAATAGTATTTCAGCCCGAACATGTCCTTGACATAGAAGGTGTCGACAACCTGCTCGCCATAGGTCGCGATCACCGCATTGGCGATATAGACGTTGGCCGCCGCCATCGCGCGGGCGAGATCATAAAGCAGGCCGGGCCGGTCGCGGGTGTCAACCTCGATGATGGTATAGATTTCGGACCCGTCATTGTCGAAAGTGACATGGGTCGGAACGTTGAACGCCTTTTCCCGCTTCTTGATCTTGTCGCGGGATTTCAGCGCCTCGCGTGCCACTACTTCGCCCTTGAGCGTCTTGAGGATCATCTGGCGCAGCCGGGGCAGGCGATTGTCTTCATAGGGATGCCCTTCGGCGTCCTGGATCCAGAAGGCGTCGGTTACATACCCGTCTTTGGTGGTATAGCTGCGGGCATCGACCACGTTTGCCCCCACCAAAGCCAGCGCGCCGGCCATCCGGGAAAAGATACCGGGGTGATCGGCCATGGCGAAACAGGCGCGGGTCGCGTCGCGGTCAAGATCGGGCTCAAGGCGAATCTCTACCGCACCGGGATCGCCGCTTTGCTCCAGCGCGCGCAGCATTTCGGCGAATTCGACATGGGTGGACAGGTTCAGACCCTGCCAATACGGATCGTAATGGCGCCCGGTTTCCGTCTTGAGATCCTCGCGCGGCCAATCGGCAAGCGCCTCGCGCAGCGCCTTCTTGGCCTCGTTGCCGCGGCCCTCGCGGTTGAGGTCCTCCATCCCGGTTTCCAGCGCGCGCTTGGTTTCGGCATGCAGGGCGCGCAGCAACGTGGCCTTCCAGTTGTTCCAGGTATTGGGTCCCACCCCCCGGATGTCGCAGACGGTCAGCACGGTAAGCAGATCGAGGCGCTTGACGGTCTGTACTGCCTTGGCAAAGTCGCGCACGGTCCGCGGGTCCGAGATATCCCGTTTCTGCGCCATGTCCGACATCAGAAGATGGTATCGCACCAGCCATTCGACGGTATCGCAGTCCGCCTTGTTGAGGCCGAGCCGTGGCGCCACCTTGCGGGCGATCTTGGCACCCAGGATCGAATGGTCTTCGGGGCGCCCCTTCCCGATGTCATGCAGCAGCAGGGCGGTATACAGCACCTTGCGGTTGACCCCTGCTTTCAGGATGGACGAGGCCAGCGGCAGCGCCTCGACCAACTCGCCCTTTTCGATCTGGGCCAGGTTCACGATGGTCTGAATGATGTGCTCGTCCACCGTATAGCTGTGATACATGTTGAACTGCATCATCGCCACGATCGGCTCGAATTCGGGAATGAAGGCCGACAGAACTCCCAGTTCGTTCATCCGCCTGAGCGCGCGCTCAGGGTTGCCGTGCTTCAGCAGCAGATCGAGGAACAGGCGCTGGGCTTCCTTGTTGTTGCGCATGTCGTCGTCGATCAGGGCAAGATTGGCGGTGACCAGACGCATGGCGTCAGGATGGATCAGCATCCCGGTGCGCAGGCCTTCTTCGAAAAGACGCAGGAGGTTGAGCTTGTCGGACAGGAATGCCTTGGGGTCGACGACATCCAGCCGTCCGTGCACGACCTTGTATTCGGGCTTGGTCTTGGGCCTGCGCCGGAAAATCCGTTCGAGGATGGGCGCGCTTTTCATGTGCTGCGCTTCGAGTTTGGTCAGAAGAATCCGGGTCAGTTCGCCCACACGGGTGGCTTCGCGGAAGTATTTCTGCATGAAGACTTCGACACCGCGTCGGCCCGCGCGATCCTCGTACCCCATGCGATCGGCCACCTCGACCTGAAGGTCAAAGGTCAGCTGTTCGGACGCCCTGCCGGTGACGATGTGCAGATGCGCCCGCACGGCCCAGAGGAAATCTTCGGCCTGCACAAAGGTCTGATACTCCGCCGGGGTGAAAAGGCCCAATGGCACCAGTTCAGCGGTGTTCTTGACCCCGTAGACGTATTTCGAGATCCAGTAGAGCGATTGCAGGTCGCGCAGCCCGCCCTTGCCTTCCTTGACATTGGGCTCGACCATATACCGTTGCCCCTGCTTGCGGTGCCGGGCGTCGCGCTCTTCCAGCTTGGCCTCGATGAACTCGCGCGCGGTATCCTTGAACAGGTCCGATTTCAGCTTCTTGTCCAGCGACTGGGCCAAGGGCCGGTGCCCGGTCAGAAAACGGTGCTCAAGCATGGCGGTACGAATGGTAAAGTCCTCGCGCCCCAGCCGGACACAATCCGCCACAGTGCGCGATGAATGCCCGACCTTCAGCCGCAGATCCCAGAGGATGTAGAGCATCGACTCGATCACACTTTCGGCCCAGGCGGTGATCTTGTAGGGGGTCAGGAACAGCAGATCGACATCGGAATGCGGGGCCATCTCGCCACGCCCGTAACCGCCGACAGCCATGACCGCGATGCGCTCGCCCTGGGTTGGGGTGGCCAAAGGGTGAAGCAGGCCAGAGGCCACATACATCGCCGTCTTGACCAGCCCGTCGGTCAGATAGGTATAGGCGCGGGTCATCGGTCGCGCGGCAAAGGGGTGGGCGGAAAACGCTTCTGCAATTGCTGCGCGCCCGGATTTCTGTACTTCCCGAAGGATCGCTACCACCGCTGCCCGCAAGGCGGCGTTGTCGGCAGCGTCCATCGCTGCCGCCTGGACCTGTGCGAGAACGGACTCGGCGTCAAAAACCGAGGCCGGATCGCATACAAGATCTCCCGTCAGGTCCGGGCGGATCGGGTTTACGACCCGGTCCGGCTCAGAAGCCGGCGCCGGAGAAGCTTTGTGGGGCAGGGTCAATCACAACCACCTGTTTGTTCTGAATCGTGGCAACGGCCAGTCCCCGCTCATTAGTCCCATCCGGGCGCAGGCGGAAGATGCCGCCGACACCTTGGAAGCCGGCGCTCTGCGTCAGGGCCGCGCCAGTAAGGGCATCCGCCTTTCCGGCGCCGACCAGCGCGCCGATGGCGGCGATCCCGTCATAGGCAAGGCCCCCGATCGGGTGCGGTGCCCCGCCATAGGCCGCCTGGTAACGAGCGGTGAACGCGGCGGATTTCGAAGGGTCGGGAAGCGCGAACCAGCCGCCCTGAACGCCGGGCAATTCCAATGTCTGAGAGGGAATGTCCCAGCGGGTCAGGCCGATGAACTGTTTTTCCACGGGGGAAACGCCTGCTTCCGGCAGCAATTGCGAAAAGAGCGGCAGGGCGCCTGCCGTGGTCGCGGTGAAAAAGACCGAATCGGCACCGGTCCCGTCGACCATGGCCTTGACCTGTGGAACGGCGGCGATCACACCCTGCTGCGACTGTTCGAACGCTACGGACCCGGCCAGTTTCGCTCCGGTCTGGGAAATGGCGCTGGTGATGGCGGCCTTGCCCACCTGACCTGCTTCGTCGTTGCTGTACACGACGACGATGTTTCCCTTGCCCTGCCGGGCCGCGAAGCTGGCCAACCGGTTCGCCGTATTGTCGAAGGTCGGCCCAAGCACAAAGACGTTGCCGCCGGCGATCTTTGTGTTGTTGGAAAACGACAGGACGTTGATGTTCTGGTTCAGCACCGCCAGGCCAGCTGCGTTTGCGGCTTGTGCATAGACCGGGCCAAGAATGATCTTGGCGCCGTCGCTCACCGCTTGTTGTGCAACCGCTGCGGCTGTGTTGGCGTTCCCCGCCGTATCGTACACACGCAGGTCGATCTGCACGTTTTGCAGGTCGCCGATGGCCATTCTGGCTGCGTTCTCAAGGCTTTGGGCCAGAACGGCATCGCCGGACTGAGCTGATCCACGCGGCACAAGCAACGCCACCGGAACCGGCTTGGAGGTATTGATGCTGGGGCCCCCGCTTCCAATCGTGCCGGTGTCGCATGAGGCCAGCAGCACGGCAGCCGCAACTGCCATCGCGGAACGGGCCAGCTTGCGGGCGGGGTTGAAAATGGCAAACATCTAATCAATAGCTCCCTAATCCGGCGGCGGACTACCGCGTTGGTCGAGCCGCGATAATAAACGTCACAAAACACGGGTCCAGCGTTGAATTACCAAAAGCTCAGATTGCCCGCAGGATTGTATTTTGTCGGAACACCGATCGGTGCCGCGCGCGACATCACGCTGAGGGCGCTGGACGTGCTGGCATCGGCCGATGTGATCGCGGCCGAGGATACACGCTCTCTAAGACATTTGCTCGACATTCACGGCGTGCCCCTCGATGGCAGGCGGGTCATTGCCTATCATGATCATTCCGGCGTGGCCGCGCGGGAGAAACTGCTGGAGGCGCTGGCCGAGGGAAGATCGGTCGCTTATGCCTCCGAGGCCGGGATGCCACTGATCGCGGATCCAGGGTATGAGCTGAGCAAGGCCGCGTCCGAAGCGGGGTATATGGTGACATGCGCCCCGGGGCCGTCAGCGGCCTTGGCCGCGCTGACCCTGGCCGGGTTGCCGACCGATGCGTTCTTTTTTGCCGGTTTCCTGCCCAATTCCACGTCGGCGCGAAAAACACGGCTTGAGGCCCTGCGCGATGTTCCCGGGACACTGGTTTTCTACGAATCGCCCAAACGCGTGTGCGACAGTCTTGCCGACATGTGCGCGGTATTGGGGGGCGAGCGCCCGGCGGCTTTGTGCCGGGAGTTGACGAAAAAGTTCGAAGAGATACGGCGGGGCAGCCTGGAGAGCATAGGCGCCTCGTTGGGGGATTCCCCGGTCAAAGGCGAAATCGTCCTTTTGGTGGACCGGGCGCGTTCAGACCCGGTTAAGGAAGTCGATATAGAACAATCGTTGATCGAAGCGCTTGAAAGTCATTCGGTAAAGGATGCGGCCGATCTGGTGTCGCGTATGCATGGGGTTCCGCGGCGGCCGGTCTACCAGATGGCGCTGAAGCTGGGAAAACGATGATATGACGTCTCGCACCCGTCGCGGTCTGCGCAATCACCTGACCGGCGACGCGGCAGAAACACGGATTGCGCTGGAATACGAGCGACGGGGCTGCCGCGTGGATCGCCGCCGGTGGCGCGGTCAAGGTGGCGAGATTGACCTGATCGTCCGCGCGGATCGCGAATTGATCTTTGTCGAGGTCAAGCAAAGCCGCGATTTCGACAGCGCGGCGGCCAGCCTTGGGGCCCGGCAGATGATCCGGTTGCAAGAGGCAGCGGCTGAATTTCTGACGGCGGAACCGCTGGGGCAATTGACGCCCGTACGCTTTGACGTGGCGCTGGTCGACAGTATGGGCAGGTTTCAAATCCTCGAGAACGCCTTTGGTCATGATGGATGACCATTGAACCCCGCTGCCGGCTGCGCCATGTATCGGACAGCCGCTAGTGAGGGACACAACATGAAGATCGCCTTTCAGATGGACCCGATCGGGGCCGTGAACATCAACGCCGACAGCTCGTTCCGTCTGGCCGAAGAGGCGCAGGCACGGGGGCACGAACTGTTCTACTACGGTCCGGACCAGTTGGCCTATCAGGAAGGGCGGATCACCGCGCGCGGCCATGACATGACCGTGCAGCGGGTGGCGGGAAACCCGGCGGTGCTGGGACCGCTGCGCGAAGTGGATCTGGCCGATTTCGACGTGGTCTGGCTGCGTCAGGATCCGCCGTTTGACATGCACTACATCACCTCGACCCATCTGCTGGACCGGCTCAAGGGCCAGACCCTTGTGGTGAACGACCCGTTCTGGGTGCGCAACTATCCCGAAAAGCTGCTGGTGCTGAACTTCCCGCAGTTGACCCCACCGACCGCCATTGCCCGCGATCTGGAGACGATCCGTGCGTTCAAGGCCCGGCATGGCGACATCATCCTAAAACCGCTCTACGGCAATGGCGGCGCGGGCGTGTTCCGGCTGGATGAAAACGACCGTAACCTGTCGTCGCTGCACGAGCTGTTCACCGGGTTCTCGCGCGAGCCCCTGATTGTACAAAAATACCTGCCCGCCGTCCGCAAGGGCGACAAGCGGGTGATCCTGGTCGATGGTGAAGCGGTCGGCGCGATCAACCGCGTGCCAGCCGAGGGCGAGACGCGGTCGAACATGCATGTGGGCGGGCGCCCGGAGAAGATCGGGCTGACCGAGCGCGATCTGGAAATCAGCGCCACCATCGGGCCGCTTCTGCGCGAAAAGGGGCAGGTATTTGTCGGGATCGACGTCATCGGCGACTATCTGACCGAGATCAACGTGACCTCGCCCACTGGCATCCAGGAACTGGAACGGTTCGACGGCGTCAACATCGCCGCCCGCATCTGGGAGGCGATCGAGGCCAAGCTCTGACGCGGAAGTGGTGGCTCAGGCAAGCGCCTTTGCCGCCACCCGGAAACTGAGCGCTTCGGCCACATGCGGGCGCCGGACATCTGTTTCTCCGGCAAGATCCGTGATGGTGCGGGCCACCCGCAGGATGCGGTGATAGGCCCGCGCCGACAGGCCGAACCGATCCGCAGCCTTGAGCAGCAGGTCTCGACCCTCGGCATCTGGCGTGGCGATTTCGTCCAGAACCTTGCCTTCGGCATCGGCGTTCTGGCGCATGCCGGTCTGCCCTGTGAACCGCATCGCCTGGATTTCGCGGGCGGCCGCGACCCTGGCCGCGACCTCGGCCGAGCCTTCGATGCTGGGCGGTAGGTCGAGATCGGTAAAGGCAACCGGCGGCACCTCGATGCGCAGATCGAACCGGTCCATCAGCGGGCCCGAGATGCGGCCAAGATAATCCTCGCCACAGCCCGGTGCGCGCGAGCAGGCGCGCGCGGGATCGGTCAGATATCCGCATCGGCACGGATTGGCCGCCGCCACAAGCATGAAGCGGCAAGGGTACTTAACATGCGCGTTGGCCCGGGCAACCATCACCTCGCCGGTTTCAATCGGCTGTCGCAGGGTTTCCAGAACGGTTCGGGAGAACTCGGGCAATTCGTCCAGAAACAGCACCCCGTTATGCGCCAAGCTGATCTCGCCGGGTTTGGCCCCCTTGCCGCCGCCGACGATGGCCGCCATCGAGGCGGTGTGATGCGGTTCGCGAAAAGGGCGGGTGCGGCTGATCCCTCCTTCGTCCAGCAATCCGCACAATGAATGGATCATCGAGGTTTCCAGCGCCTCGATGGCAGTCAAGGGCGGCAGGATGCCGGGAATGCGGGCCGCCAGCATGGATTTCCCCGATCCCGGCGTGCCCACCATGATCATGTGATGGCGCCCGGCTGCGGCGATCTCAAGTGCGCGTTTGGCGCGCTCCTGGCCCTTGACGTCGCGCAGGTCGCGCAGGAATGCCGGGGATTGCACCTCACCCGGTTGCGCGGCGTCGATCGGGGCCTGTCCGGTATAGTGACGGATGACGGCGGCAAGGGTTTCGGCCCCGATCACCTTGGCCGCATCGACCCAGGCCGCCTCGGCGCTCGAGCCCTTGGGGCAGAGCAGCATCCGGTCTTCCTCGGCCGCGGTCATCGCGGCGGGCAGGGCGCCCGTCACCGGGATCAGGGTCCCGTCGAGCGAAAGCTCTCCCAGTGCCAGCGTGCTTTCCGCCGCATCCGCCGGTACGATTTCCAAAGCGGCCAGCAGCGCCAGCGCGATGGGCAGGTCGAAATGGCTGCCTTCCTTGGGCAGGTCGGCAGGTGACAGGTTTATGGTGATCCGCTTGGATGGCAGGGCAATGGCCATGCCGCTCAGCGCGCTCCGCACCCGGTCACGCGCCTCGGACACAGCCTTGTCCGGCAGGCCGACGATGGAAAACGCCGGCAAGCCGGGGGTCACGGCACATTGCACTTCGACCGGGCGGGCCTCGACCCCCTGAAAGGCGACAGTATAGGCGCGCGTGACCATTCGTTCCTGCCTTTTGGTTAACACATCGTTGCTACCGCGCGGCAGGTTTAAGAAAGGTTAACCGGCTTCGGTCATCGCGATGAATTTCGGCCAGGCACCGGGGTCGGCAACAGTCTTGTCGCGGCAGAACGGGTTGCAAAAGCCCCAGACATGGCCGTCCATTTCCAGATAGTGGGTGACGGGCTTGCCCGAATAGGGGCATGCGGCGTTGACCGACGGGCCGGTTGCCAATGCACGGGCCGAGCCGCTCGCACCAACCGGCCAGGGCGATGTCGGCAAGTCCATCGCATAGGGAACGGGATCGTAGGTCACGGTTGCGCCCATCGCGCGCCATTGCCGGACGCTGGTGTCGCTCAGCAGTTCGAGGCAATAGGCGCGGCTTGCCGCGCTGACGGGCAGGCCATAGCCTACGATCCGCGCGGCCACCGGCGTGTAGAAGACATCGGCCAGAGAGTAGCGGCCGAACAGTGGGCCGGTCTCCGCGCCGGAAACCGCGCGGGCATGCGCCCAGAGGGTTTCAATCCGGTCCAGATCGGCGCGGGTCGCCTCGGAGGGTTCGAACCCCACGTAACAATGCAGTAACTGCATGGGGCATTGCCCACGCAGCGCGGTAAAGCTCGACACCATTTCCGCGCAGAGCCAGCGCGCGGTTGCGCGCTGCGCCGGGTCCGAGGGCCACAGCCCCGCGTCCGGGTGACGTTCGGCCAGTGTTTCAGCCATGGCAAGGCTTTGGCCGACCACGACCCCCTCGGGGGTACGCAACGCAGGAACCTGGCGCGCGGGCGCGATCTGGGCCAGATCCTGGGCCATCGTCCCGGAATAGAGCCCCACCATATGTGTCCGGAAGGGGATGCCGAATTTCTCGAGCATCAGCCAACCGCGCAGCGACCAGCTCGAGAATGTGCGGTCGCCGATAAACAGTTCGTATGTCATGGACGCAACTTAGGCAGGACACTCGTGTCGCGTAAAACGCTGTTTCGTGGTCCCGCGCATCACACGAGATGATTGATCCGACCGACGTGCCAACCGTCCGGCATTCGGGTGATCTCCGTGACCGACAGATTGTCGATCCGGTGCGAAAACACCTGTTCTGCGGTGATTGCCAAAGCGCGTTGCAACTGTGTCAGGATCATGCCGAAATGGCCCACCACGATCAGATCGGATCCGCGATGCGCGGCGATCAGCGCGTCGATCTCGGCGTTCACACGGTCGCAGACCTGGTGCCAGCTCTCGCCGCCGGGCGGCGATGTGTCCCCCGGCGTTTCCCAATAGGCACGCACAAGCACCGGATCCTCGGCCTCGATCTCGGCATAGCGGCGTAGTTCCCAGGTGCCAAAGTTGATCTCGCGCAGGCCGGGGCGATGCGGGAGGCGGGACCGCTGGCCCTGAATGGCGCTGGCGGTATCGGCGGCGCGGATCAGGTCGGACGAAACAACCAACGCGTCCTTTGGCAAGTGCCCCGAGAGGCGGGCCAGCAGGCCGGTATCGCTCAGGTCGGCGGGAAGATCGGACCAGCCGACCATGGATTTGGCATGTGTGGGTCCGTGCCGGATCAGATGCAGCCGGGTCATGGCAACTGTCCCTTGAGGACCAGAGGCAGGCCGGCCGTTACCAGCACCACAAGATCGGCCTCTGCCGCAAGCGCGATGTTGAGCCGCCCCTGTGCCTCGCGAAACTGCCGGGCCAGCGCATTGTCCGGAACGATGCCATGCCCAACCTCGTTCGTGACCATGACAAGCTGTGCCGGGCAGGCGCGGATTGCGTCGAGCAGCCGGTATTGGGCAGCCTCGAGATCGGCGCCGGCCAGCATCTGGTTGCTCAGCCACATCGTGGCGCAATCGAACAGGCAGACATCGGTCTCAGAAAGCGCCGACAGAGCCGGTCCCGGCTCAAGTGGCTCCTCGATGGTGTCCCAACCGGCGCCGCGTTGCACCAGATGCCGGTCCACCTTGCTGCGCATTTCCTGATCAAACACTTGTGAAGTCGCGAAATATTTCCGGGATTTCCCAGTCGCTACAACCAGTTCCTCTGCAAAGGCGGATTTGCCCGATGCCGCGCCGCCAATAATCAAGGTGTATTTGGGATGCAAAATTCTTACCTTTCAGGTGATCCGCAATCCTAAGCTCTGCGTAAGGACAATACGACCGAGATAAAAGTCAAGTTTGGCGCCGGACATTGGGGAGTGATGAATGGCACTGGATAGCCCAAGAGATACAAGCATGTCCCGGCAGGCGATGAAGGCCGAATTGCTGGATGCTGAGACGGAGTTAAAACTGGCCTATGCCTGGCGAGACCAGCGTGACGAACAGGCGCTGCACCGCCTGATCAACGCCTATATGCGGCTGGCGATCTCGATGGCGGCGCGGTTCCGCCGCTATGGCGCGCCGATGAACGATCTGATCCAGGAGGCGGGTCTGGGGCTGATGAAGGCGGCTGACAAGTTCGATCCGGATCGGGGGGTCCGGTTTTCGACCTACGCGGTCTGGTGGATCAAGGCCAGCATTCAGGACTATGTGATGCGGAACTGGTCGATGGTGCGGACCGGATCGACCAGCAGCCAGAAATCCCTGTTTTTCAACATGCGACGGGTTCAGGCGCGGCTGGAGCGCGAGGCGGCGTCGGACGGAACCGCGCTCGACCAGCATCAGTTGCACCAGATGATCGCATCGGAAATCGGTGTGCCCTTGCGCGATGTCGAGATGATGGACGGACGGTTGTCCGGGTCAGACTTTTCGCTGAACGCGACGCAGGCCTCGGACGAGGAAGGGCGCGAATGGATCGAGGCGCTGGAAGATGACGGAGCACAGGCGGCCGAGCTTGTCGAGCACGCCCATGACAACGCCCAACTGCGTGAATGGTTGCTGACGGCGATGAAGGCGCTGAACGACCGCGAACGGTTCATTGTGCGCGAGCGCAAGTTGCGCGAAGAGCCGCGGACACTCGAAAGCCTGGGTGAGGAACTAGGCCTCAGCAAGGAGCGGGTGCGTCAGCTTGAAGCGGCGGCCTTTGCCAAGATGCGCAAGAGCCTTGAAGCGCAGTCGCGTGAGGTGCAACACTTCCTGGCATGAAAGCCATTGCGATTCCGGGCCTTGCCCTTGTTCTGTTTCTGGTCGCGCCTGTCAGGGCGGCCATGTCTGGTGATCTGATCCCGGCGGATGTTCTCAACGACATGCGTCAGGCCGATGTGGTTATTCTGGGCGAGACCCACGACAACCCGCAGCATCATCTTGTCCAGGCCGAGGCGGTAACGGCGCTCGCGCCATCCGCCGTAGTCTGGGAAATGCTGTCCGAAGAGGGTGCGGCCCGGCTGACTCGCAAGGCCGTTCAGGACCCCGAGGAATTGGCTCGTATCCTGCAATGGGCCGAACTGGGTTGGCCGCCGCTGGCGATGTACTTGCCGGTGTTTCAGGCCGCTGACGCCCCCGTATATGGCGCGCTGGTGCCGCGCACGGCGGCGCGTGCGGCGATGGAAACCGGCGCGGCTGCGGCGCTGGGTGCAGATGCCGCGCGATTTGGCCTTGGTGTTCCGCTTCCGGACGAGGAACAGGCAGCCCGCGAGGCAGATCAACAGGTATCGCATTGCAACGCGATGCCGCCGGAAATGCTTCCGAAACTGGTTGCGGTTCAGCGTTTGCGGGATGCGGTTCTCGCTCGCGCGATCCTGCGAGCGTACGAGGAAACCGGCGGCCCGATTGCGGTGATCACCGGCAATGGGCATGCCCGCAGCGATCGCGGCATTCCGGTCTTCCTTTCCCGGGTCCAGCCCGGGCTGCGGGTCTTCACGCTGGGCCAGTCCGAAGAGGGCGCCATCGAAGGGACCTTTGACGCGGTGATCGACAGCCCGGCAGCGCCGCGCGAAGACCCCTGTGCGGCATTCGACAAGAGCTGAGGCTGGGGATTATCCGCTGGCGCTTGGGCGCTGCCTCTCCTAAGTTCGGGCCGATCCTTGGGGAAAAATGGCGCGGACATGCTGGCATCCAAACGTATCCTTCTGATCATCGGGGGCGGCATCGCCGCCTACAAGACGCTGGACCTGATCCGGCGCTTGCGCGAACGCGGGGCGGCGGTGACACCTGTCTTGACGCCAGCTGCCGAAGAGTTCGTGACCCCGTTGTCGGTTTCCGCGCTGGCGGGCGAGAAGGCGTATCGCGACCTTTTCGACCTGACGGACGAGGCCGAGATGGGGCATATCCAGCTGTCGCGTTCCGCCGACCTTGTAGTGGTTGCCCCGGCCACGGCCGATCTGATGGGCAAGATGACGGCCGGACTGGCCAATGACCTTGCCTCTACCCTGCTGATGGCGACCGATACGCCGGTGCTTGTGGCGCCCGCGATGAATGTGCGCATGTGGCAGCACCCGGCGACCCGGCGCAACCGGGATCAGCTGGCCAGGGATGGAATCCGGTTCGTGGGTCCGAACGAGGGCGACATGGCCTGTGGTGAGTACGGACCGGGCCGGATGGCCGAACCGTTGGAGATCGTGGCCGCAGTTGAGAAAGCCCTGGGCGACGGTCCTTTGAAGGGGCGCCGTATTCTGGTGACCTCGGGCCCGACGCACGAACCGATCGACCCGGTACGCTACATTGCCAATCGGTCTTCTGGTGCCCAAGGGACAGCCGTTGCTCGTGCTTTGGCGGCATTGGGGGCCGAGGTGATCTTTGTCACCGGCCCGGCAAGCGTGCCGCCGCCCCAGGGCGTGCATGTGGTGCGGGTGGAAAGCGCGCGCGAGATGGACGCGGCCGTCGATGCGGCGCTGCCCGTGGATGCGGGGGTGTTCGCGGCGGCGGTGGCGGACTGGCGGGTTGCCAGCGCCTCGGACCGCAAGCTGAAGAAATCGAAAGACGGGCTACCGGTGCTGGAGTTCGCCGAAAACCCGGATATCCTGAAACGCGTGAGCCGGTTGGAGCAGGGCCGCCCAAGACTCGTGGTCGGGTTTGCGGCCGAGACCAATGACGTGGTCGAGAATGCGACGGCCAAACGTCTGCGCAAGGGGTGTGACTGGATCGTTGCCAATGACGTCAGCCCGGCAACCGGCATCATGGGCGGCAGCGAAAACGCGGTCATCCTGATTTCGGATAGCGGGGCCGAGGAATGGCCGCGCATGGGCAAGGATCAGGTGGCCGAAAGGCTAGCGCTCCGGATTGCCGAGGCGTTCGGTCGTGCGGGATCATGAGGGAATAAGATGGTTTCGATACGGGTAAGCCGAGACGAGGGCACGGATGCGGATATTGCCTTGCCCTCGTATGAAACCGCAGGCGCGGCTGGCGCCGATGTGCGGGCCAATCTGCCGGATCGCGGATCTGTCGTGCTGGCGCCCGGGGCGCGGGCCTTGATCCCGACCGGGCTGCGGGTCGAGATACCGCAGGGATACGAGATTCAGGTCCGCCCCCGGTCCGGCCTGGCGTTGAAACACGGGATCACCCTGCCCAATACGCCCGGCACCATCGACAGCGATTACCGTGGCCCGCTGGGCGTGATCCTGCTGAATGCCGGGACCGAACCGTTCACGGTTCGGCACGGTGAGCGAATTGCACAACTGGTGGTCGCCCCCGTGCTGCAAGCGGTATTCGAGGAGGCGGAAACCCTGGATGAAACCGCCCGGGGCTCAGGTGGTTTCGGGTCGACGGGGCGCGTCTGATGCTTCTGGTTCTGGGGCTTGCGGCAGTTCTTTGGGGCGTAGGCCTGGCAATGGGCGTATCGCGGCAGGCCCGGATCGGCCTGATGGTGGCGCTGTTCGTGCTGGTAATGCTGGCGCAGTTCGCCCTGCCGGATGGTCATCCCGTTCGCATGGCGACAGGGCAGTCACCGGCGTTGTGGCTGCTGATCGGCGGCTTTGCCGCGTTGGCCCTGACGTATGGGCGATTGCTGAGTTGGCTCAAGTCACGGGCGCAACCGGAGACCGTGCCGGCAAAACCTGCACTGTTCTCCGAAACGGAGCTTGACCGGTATGCCCGCCATATCGTGTTGCGCGAACTGGGCGGGCCGGGGCAGAAAAAGCTGAAACAGGCCAAGGTGCTGGTCATTGGCGCGGGCGGGCTGGGTGCGCCTGCGCTTCAATATCTGGCTGCGGCCGGAGTTGGCACCATCGGCGTTATCGATGACGACGTGGTCGAGAATGCCAACCTGCAACGACAGGTAATCCATCGCGATGCCGATATCGGCGTGCCCAAGGTTTTTTCCGCCAAGGCGGCGATGGAGGCGCAGAACCCCAATGTTGTGGTTCGCCCCTATCACAGGCGGCTGACCGAAGAAATCGCAGAGGCGCTTTTTGCTGAATACGATCTGATCCTCGACGGCACAGACAATTTTGCGACACGCTATCTGGCTAACCGGGTCGCGGTTGTGCAAGGCAAACCGCTGGTTTCGGGCGCGTTGGCGCAATGGGAGGGGCAGCTCAGCGTTTTCCACCCGGCCGACCACGGGCCATGTTACCAGTGCATCTTTCCAGAGGCGCCCGCACCCGGCCTGGCGCCGTCGTGTTCCGAGGCGGGCGTCATCGGCCCGCTGCCCGGCGTGGTGGGCGCGATGATGGCGGTCGAGACGATCAAGCTGATCACCGGGGCCGGAATGGCCCTGAAGGGAGAGATGCTGATCTATGACGCGCTCTACGTAGAAAGCCGCAAGATCCGCCTGACCCGGCGATCAGATTGTCCAGCCTGCGGCGGGTCGACGCAAAGCTAGCGTATCACATGCACCGCACATTTGGCGTGCCGCACCACCCGGTCGGCCGTCGACCCCAGCAACAGGTTCTCCAGGCCCGGCTTGTGGGATGCGATGACGATACAGTCGATGTCATGCGCCGCGGCATGATCGACAATGGCGCGTCCGGCATGGCCTGCCGCCATGACCGCCGAGGCGCCCGGCAGACCGGCTGCCATTTCTGTCAGAGCCTTTTGGGCGTCGTCGTGACTGCGCGCCATAACTTCGGCGGGTATCTGCGCGGTGACATAGGCTGGTATCGCCTCCATCACGTGGAAAACGGTGAACTTGGCGTTTTCACTGGCCAGTTTGCGGGCGGCCAGAAAGGCCGCCTGCGTGTCGTGACCATCGTCGAAAGCCACCGGAACAAGAATGTTGCGGTACATCTGGTCCTCCTCCCTTGATTGCCCGTATCAGATCGGTTCGGACTTGGCCGAACGGGTCGTCTTTCTGGCCAGTTCCTTGGCCTCGCCGATCGTTTCTTCGACGGCTTCGGCTTCGGTCTTGGTCACGTAATCCGCGCAGCGCGACACCGTGTCGAACCATTCGCGGGCATCCTCGACCAGCCGCTCGACGGAATGGCGTTGCCATTCGACCATCGCCTCCATCGTCTTGGCCGGGTCTGGTCGCTCTGCCGAGGTTGCAGTCCGGGCGGCATCCAGCGCCGTTCGGATCGCCTCATGCCGCCGTTCGAACCAGTGGCGGGTGAAACGTTCGGATTCGCTCAGCAGTTTTTCCTGGGCATCCCAGAACTGTTCCATCTGAGGTGAGACCAGTGCATTCATCGGTGCCGGAGCTTGCAGGGATTTGAGAATGTCTGCAAAGGCTTCGGGGGTGGGAAAGGCGGAAGTCTTCTTGGCCATGGGTGATTCTCCCTTTGCGGAAAGGCGCACCCACTCTGGCAGAAGTCGTGGAACTCCACTTTAAGCCAGATCAAGTTCCATCGCGCCTGACGAAAGACTTCAACCCAATGCTCGGTCGAGGTCGGCAATCAGGTCTTCGGGATCTTCAAGGCCGACCGACAGGCGGAAAATGCCATCCCCGGCAAAGGCGCGGTAGGCCTCGCGTTGGCGGCCTTCGAGCCGGAACGAGCTGTCCATCAACCCTTGGGTTCCCATCCAGAAGATCAGGCTGCGGTGATGGCCCAGCGATACGGCATAATGGATGATCTCCATCCGCTCGATCATTTGCCGCGCGATCCGCTCGCCGGTTGCGGCATCGCCGACCTGGAACGAGATCATCGCCGACATGTTGGACATCTGCCGCGCCGCCAAATCCGCCTGCGGATGCGAGGGCAGGCCCGGATAGATGACGCGGGTCACCCTCGGGTCTGCCTCCAGCCAGTCGGCTACGGCCTGAGCGCCTGCGGCATGCGCCTTCATTCTCAGCGGCAGCGTCGCCGCGCCGCGTGCGATGAGCCACGCGTTGAAAGGCGAAAGGACCCCGCCATGATGAATGGCGGCCTCGACCCGCATTTTCGAGACCAGATTGGCCCGACCACAAACCGCACCCGCAACGGCATCGCCATGACCGCAGATGTACTTGGTCACCGAATGCATGGTCAGATCGACGCCCAGCGCCACGGTATCCATCCCGATGGGCGAGGCAAAGGTGGCATCACAACTGAGCAATGCGCCCGCCTGCCGCGCCAGGGCCGATACGGCGGCCAAGTCGGTCAGGCGTCCGATGGGGTTGACCGGCGTTTCTGTGTGGATGAGCCGGGTGTCCGGGCGGATCGCGGCCGCCAGGGCCTCGAGATCGGTCATGTCCACGGTGCTAACGGATATCCCCATCCTGGGCAGGGTGTCTCGGGCCAGTTCCGCCACGCCGGCATAGGAGACATCCGACACGATCACATGGTCCCCCGCGGACAAAAAGGTGAAAAAGATCGCCGTGGCCGCCGCCATGCCGGATGCGGTGCATAAACAGGCCTCTGTCCCCTGCATTGCCGCGATCTTGGCCTCCAACATCGCGACGGTCGGGTTGGCCCAGCGGGAATAGGCATAAGGGCTGTCCGGGGTCAGGTCATGAGCGGAAAAGCCCGAAATATCCTCGGACACAAAGGTCGATGACATGTGAATAGGCGGCGCCGAGGCCAGCGTGGCCGGGTCCGGCGCCTCGCCCGCATGAATGGCGGTGGTCATCGGGCCTGTCGGGCGATTGGTCTTGTGCATGGGTCGTCCTCCTTGGGTCCGAGGGTGAGGGGCATGAAACCTACATGCAAGCCGATTTGCGACATTGCCCCTCTGGACCATCCCCGCGCGCGCTCCTAGCTTGAGCCGCAAAGGAGATCCCGATGACCAACCCGCTTCTTGCCGAATGGCAGACACCGTTCGAAATCGCCCCGTTCGACCGGATCAAGGATGAAGATTTTGCCCCCGCGCTGGAGGAGGCGCTGGCCGCCCACCGAGCGGAGATCGCGGCAATTGCCGAGAACTCGGCATCACCAAGCTTTGCCAATGTGATCGAGGCGCTGGAAGCGGCGGGTAAAGCGCTGGACAGGGTGCTGAGCGTGTTCTTTACGGTTGCCGGGGCCGACAGCAATCCGGCCCGCGAGGCCTTGCAGCGCGAGTTTTCACCGAAACTGGCCGCGCATTATTCCGAAATCTCGGCCAATAAGGCGCTGTTTTCCCGCGTCGCTGCCGTGTGGGACGCGCGCGAGACCCTGGACCTGACCGACGAGCAGAACCGGGTGCTGATGCTGACCCATCGCGGCTTCGTGCGATCCGGCGCGGCGCTGAGCGGCCCGGAAGAGGCGCGGATGAAAGAGATCAAGGGTCGGTTGGCCACCCTTGGGACCCAGTTCACCCAGAACCTGCTGGCAGATGAGCGGGAGTGGTTCATGACCCTGAGTGAGGCCGATCTCGACGGGCTGCCCGGCTTTGTTGTGGATGCCGCCCGCGCCGCCGGTGCCGAGAAAGGGGCAGATGGGCCGGTTGTCACCCTGTCGCGCTCGCTGATCGTGCCGTTTCTGCAATTCTCTCCCCGCCGTGACCTGCGCGAACGCGCCTATCGCGCCTGGGTCGCGCGCGGCGCCAACGGAGGCGAGACCGACAACCGGGCGATCGCTGCCGAGATCCTGCGCCTGCGCGAAGAGCGCGCGCGGCTGTTGGGGTACGACAGCTTTGCGCAGTACAAGTTGGAAACCGAGATGGCGCGCGAACCGGCGCGGGTGCGCGATCTGCTGTTGCAGGTCTGGGACCCCGCCCGCGCCCGCGCCGAGGCGGATGCGCAGGTGCTGACGGCAATGATGCATGCCGATGGCGTCAATGGTGATCTTGAACCATGGGATTGGCATTTCTACGCGGAGAAACGGCGCAAGGCGGACCATGATCTCGACGAGGCCGCGCTGAAACCCTATCTGCAACTCGACCGCATGATTGAGGCGGCCTTTGCCTGCGCCAACCGCCTGTTCGGCTTGGAGTTCAGGCCGCTGAATGTGCCGCTCTACCATGCCGATTGCCGCGCTTGGGAGGTAATTCGCAATGGCCAGCATGTGGCGGTGTTCATCGGTGACTATTTCGCCCGCGGGTCCAAACGTTCGGGTGCCTGGTGTTCGGCGATGCGGTCGCAGGCGCGGTTCCCGCAGGTGCAGGCACCGGTTGTGATCAATGTCTGCAACTTTGCCAAAGGGGACCCCGCGCTTTTATCCTATGACGATGCGCGGACATTGTTCCATGAGTTCGGCCATGCCTTGCACCAGATGCTGTCCGACGTGACCTATGAGAGCATTTCGGGCACCTCGGTGGCGCGCGATTTCGTGGAACTGCCCAGCCAGCTCTACGAACACTGGCTGGAGGTCCCCGAAGTTCTGCGCGAATTCGCCACCCATGCCGAGACCGGGGAACCGATGCCGCAGGCGATGCTGGAGAAGGTGTTGGGCGCTGCCAATTTCGACCAGGGGTTTCAGACGGTGGAATATGTGTCCTCGGCGCTGGTGGACCTTGCATTCCACGACGGCCCGGCACCGGTCGACCCGATGGAGAAACAGGCCGAGGTACTGGCGGCGCTGGGCATGCCGCACGCCATCGGCATGCGTCACGCGACCCCGCATTTTGCCCATGTCTTTGCCGGTGACGGCTATAGCTCCGGCTATTACAGCTACATGTGGTCCGAGGTGATGGATGCCGACGCCTTTGCCGCCTTCGAAGAGGCGGGCGGTGCGTTCGATCCTGAGCGGGCCGAGGCGCTGGAGCGACATATCCTGTCGACCGGTGGATCGCGTGAGGCCGAAGAGCTTTATCTTGCCTTCCGGGGTCGCTTGCCGGGGGTCGAGGCGCTGCTGAAAGGCCGCGGTCTGATCGCGGCCTGAGGTTCTTCGACGAAAGATGTCGCCTCCGGCGGGAGTATTTTCAGCGAAATGAAGGGGCGGGTTAGGTCCCTTCAATAGCCCTGTTCGCGATCGACCAGATGCAGGAAGGGTTCACCCTGCACGCCGCGCCGAATGTTCTCGCAGATCACCCGTGCGGCTGTCACGGGGCGGGTTTCCGAGGCGATATGCGGGGTGACCGTGACGTTGGGATGGGTCCAGTAGGGGTCATCGGATGGCAGCGGCTCGGTCCGGAAGACATCCAGCGTTGCGTGTCCGACTTGTCCGCTGTCCAGCGCCGCCAGTAAAGCCGCATCGTCGATCAGCGGCCCACGGCCCGGATTAATGATCCGCGCCCCGCGCGGCAGTAGCGCCAGCGTCTCGGCTCTCAGCGTGTTTTCCGTGGCTGGTGTGCTGGGCAGCAGGAGCACCAGTATCTCCGCCGCATTCAAAACCTGCTTCAACCCATCGCTGCCATGCATGCAGGTGATCCCCGGTACATCCTTTGGCGAGCGGCTCCACCCCGTGACCCGGAAATCGAGTGCCGACAGCGCCAGCGCTGAGGCCTGTCCAAGCGCCCCCAGCCCCAGAATTGCCACCGACCGTTCGCTGGCCAGCGGCGGCACGTCCTGCCGCCATTCGCCTTTCAGACCGTGGATATGGGCGTCCATTCCTAGATGGTACCGCAGGACATGGCCTATCACCCATTCCGTCATGCCCTGGGTCAGGCCATGATCGACCATACGGGCAAGCGGTACGGTCAACGTTGTATTGCCCGCGATGCTTTCTACCCCGGCCCAGAGGCTCAGCACGGCCTTGAGGCGGGTATAGGGTGTAAAGTCGCTGAGCCCACCATTGGGGGCGTAAACCACATAGTCGACCTCTTCGGGCGGGAAATCCGTGCGCAGGTCGAAATCGATGCCCATCTCGCCGAGATAGGTTGAAAGTAGCGGCTGGTAGATCGGCCATAGGGCAGGGCGCGCGGAAAAGAGTAGGTTTACAGCCATCTGGGGCCCTTTCCGATGTCAGCGTGGTCGGTGGATATGGGCGCTATGCACAAGACCAAAGGCCACCATGAGCACCAGCATGGCCGAACCGCCGTAACTGACCATGGGCAACGGTACCCCCACGACAGGGGCCAGCCCCATCACCATCGACATGTTGACCGCGAAAAACAGGAAGAAGTTCAGGGCGATCCCCATCGTGACCAGCGACGAGAACCGGTCGCGCGTGGCCAAAGCGGTGACAATACAGAAGACGATGATCAAGGCATAAAGCGACAGAAGCGAGAAGCCGCCAATGAAACCGAATTCCTCGGCCAGTGTGGTAAAGATGAAATCCGTGTGTTTTTCGGGCAGGAAGTTCAGCCGTGATTGTGTTCCCTGCATGAAACCTCGTCCCGACCAGCCGCCCGACCCAAGGGCGATCTTGGACTGTGTGATGTGGTATCCGGCGCCAAGGGGATCGGAGGACGGATCCAGGAACGTGTCGATACGGCGGAACTGATAATCTTTCAGCAACTGCCAGTCGGTGCCACGGCTTTTGAAAACGGCGGTGATCAGACCCACGCCTGCGGCGATAACCGCCGCGAAATAGGACCAATGGACACCGGCGAGGAACATCAACCCGCCCCCGGCTGTCAGCAACAGGATCGCCGTGCCAAGGTCGGGTTGCTTCAGGACCAGCCCGGTCGGCACAAGAATAAGCAGCACCGGGACCAGAACCCACACCGGGCGCGATGTCTTCTTACCGGGTAGCCAGTCGTAATAGGCCGCCAGCAGCATCACCAGGGTGATCTTCATCAACTCGGATGGTTGCAGGCGCATGAAGCCAAGGTCGATCCAGCGCTGGGCGCCCATGCCGACCGCGCCGAAGAGTTCGACGAAGACCAGAAGCAGCAGCGAGATACTGTAGGCGACCACCGCCATGTTGCGCCAGAACCAGATCGGGACCAGGGCCACAAAGGTCATGACCGCGAGACCCACGGCAAATCGTTTGATCTGGGGTTCCGCCCAAGGGCTGAACGAGCCACCGGCGACCGAGTACAGCATCAGGAAGCCAACTGACGCGACCGAAATCAGCAACAGGGTGAGCGGCCAGTTCATGTAGAGAATCTTGCGCAGGCCCGAAGGCGTGGATTTGACCGAATACTCGAGGTAACTCATGCGCGGTCCTTGTCTTCGGGCTTGGCGGCGGGGCGCAGCTCGCGTTGCAGCCGTTCCTGCTGGGCGGAAACCCGGCTGCGGTCCTTGGCGGGATAGGCTTCCAGCGGGGGAAACCCGTCATACAATGCCTGAAGGATGATATCACGGGCGATCGGTGCCGCGGCGGCGGAGCCGCCTCCGCCATGTTCGACCACAAGCGAGACGGCGTATTTCGGTTTGTCGAACGGGGCGAAACAGACGAACAGCGCGTGGTCACGACGTTCCCAGGGCAGATCTTCGTTCCGGATAACGCCAGCGGCCCGTTCTGCGGCGGTGATGTTTCGCACCTGGCTGGTTCCCGTCTTGCCGGCCATGCGAAGCTCGTCGGTGAGAATGCGACTGCCATAGGCCGTTCCGCGCCGGTCGTTACTGACCGAGTACATCGCGCGCCGAAGCTTCCTCAGATTGTTCTGATTCACAGCCATCGGCTCACCGGCGCCCGAGGGCTGTTCGACACCGTCGATCGATTTCACGAGGCGTGGCTCGACCTTGCGCCCGGTGGCGATGCGGGCGGTCATCACCGCCAGTTGCAGCGGAGAGGCGAGTAGATAGCCCTGACCAATCGAAGCGTTTGCCGTGTCGCCGATCAACCAGTCCTGCTTGTGGACCTGGGTTTTCCAATCTCTGTTCGGGGTCAGGCCGCGCGCGACCGCAGACATCGGGATATCGTGCTTGATCCCCAGCCCAAACTCCTGTGCCATCGCCGAGATCTTGTCGATTCCCACCTTGAGGGCGACGTCGTAGTAGTAAACGTCACAGCTCTGCTTGAGCGAGTTTTCCAGATCGACATGGCCGTGTCCGCCTCGCTTCCAGCAGTGGAACTTGCGACCGCTGACCTCAAGGTATCCCGGGCAGTAAACCGTATCCTCTGGACCCAGCAGACCCGCCTCAAGCGCAGCCATCGCCGTGATCATCTTGAAGGTAGAACCCGGGGGGTAGGTCCCCTGAACCGCCTTGTTGGCCAAAGGCCGGTACGGGTCCTCGGTCAGCGAACGATAGTCCGCGATCGAGATGCCACGCACAAAGAGATTCGGGTCGAAACTGGGGGCCGAGGCGATTGCACGCAAGTCGCCCGTGTCGCAATCAACGACCACCGCCGCAGCGCTTTCACCGCCAAGTCGCGCCTGGACATAGGCTTGCAACCGGGTATCCACCGACAGTTGCAGGTCCGCACCGGGCTGTCCCTCGCGCCGGTCCAGTTCCCGCATCACGCGCCCGGTAGCATTGACCTCGACCCGTTTTGCACCGGCCTTTCCTCGCAGCAGATCCTCTTGCTTGGCTTCCAGTCCAACCTTTCCGATCTGGAAGCGCGGGATGCGCAAGACCGGCTCAGGGTCCTGGATCTGGCTCAGGTCGTAATCGCTGACCGGCCCGACATAGCCCACCACATGGGCGAAATCGCCCCCCTGCGGATAGACGCGGGTCAATCCGACCTCGGGCGTTATTCCCGGCAAGGCCGGCGCATTGACCGCGACTTTCGAGATGTCTTCCCAACTGATCTGATCGGCAAGGGTCACCGGAAGGAAAGGGGGCGAGCGGCGCATTTCCGTGCGCGCACGCTCCAGCTCCTCGGGATCCAGCGGGATGAGTTGTTGCAGATTGGCAATTACCTTCTCCACATCGCCCGCATCCTCGCGCACGATGACGATCCGGTAAGAGGGTGTGTTTTCTGCAATGATCCGCCCGTTGCGATCGAACAACTCGCCGCGGGTCGGTGGAATCAGGCGGATATTGATCCTGTTCTCTTCGGCCAGCAGGCGGAACTGATCGGCCTGATCCACCTGCATGTATCGCATGCGGGCGGCCAAACCGCCGATAAACGCCGCCTGCAAACCGCCCAGCAACAGTGTTCGGCGGGTCATGGTGCGATGCACCTTGTCCAGATCGCGGGGCGAACGTCTCATCTTAACGGTTTCCCAAGGCTTCTGCGTCTGCGGGTGCCAGGCGGCGCACGCCGAACAGCGTCTGACTGACGGCCACGACCAAGGGATAACACCCGATGGTCAGCAAAACCTGACTGGCCGAAAGATAGAAAGGGGCGCGTTCCACCGCTGTCAAGGTAAGGGCCAAGCGGTAACTCAGCGCAAGACCAACCAACAGCATGGAAACCGAGATCCATTCGCCGACAAATCCGGTTTCCCCCTGTCCGGACATTCGGTTCCGCAGGAACACCGTTGCTGCCACGCTCAGGGCTGACAGCAGGCCGGGAGGTCGTAGCAACAACAAGTCCGCCATAAGCAGGACCAGCGCGATGAGGAACGCGGGTACATAATCAGGGCGTCTGAGCGACCATGCCAGTGTCAAGGCGATCAAGAGATCGGGCCCCGCCCAGAACCCCGGCGATGTATCAAGCGGCAACAGTTGAAAGAACAGGATCGCCAGGCTCAGTCCGGCATAGACGAGACGCATGGTCCAGATCCAGGATGGCGACAGGCTATCCATCTGTCCCCTCTCTTGGAGCTTCAGGAGCTTGCTGCGGCGGCAGCTCCGGACCCACGATACCGCCGTGATCCTCTACTTTTTCCGTTCCGTGGTGGCGAAGCACACGCAAGAATTCGAGCCGCTCGTAATCGGCCGACAAACGGACGCGGAGCCGTCCCGAGGGGTCCTCGGCGATCTGGCCGACAAGAAGACCGGCGGGGAATACGCCGCCATCGCCCGAGGTGACGACCCGGTCGCCGGGACGGACCATTTCCCGGTTCTCCAGGAAATCGACCACGGGCGCGGGGCTGTTATCACCGACCGCTAGCGCGCTTTGCCCGGATGGCTGGATCGTGACAGGGACCGCGCTTGCTGCATCCGTCAACAGAATGACGCGCGCGGTATTCTGGCCGATGCCGGATATCCTGCCAACCAGCCCGATCCCGTCCATGGCGGCCCAACCGTCGACGATCCCGTCGCGCGCGCCGACATTCAACAGGACCGATTGCCGGAAGGGAGAGCCGCTGTCGGCCATCACCACACCGGTGATAAAAGTCAGCCGGGGATCAAGGCGGACGTTGTTCAGATCCAGAAGGCGCGCGTTCTCCTGCTCCAATTGCAGAGCGGCTTCTTTCCAGGCCCGCATTTGCCGCAGTTCGCTGCGCAACTCGCGGTTCTGCTCGCTCAGCCTTTGGTAGCTTTGGAAATCGCGAACCAGGTTGATCAGGCCGGTCACCGGGGTCATGGCCCAGTCCATCGAGGGAACCACCGTATCAACCACCCGCGCGCGAAAAATCTCGACCCGGGGGCTGTCAATTCTCCAGACCAGGAAAATCCCGATCAGGCACAACAAGATAACCCCGAGAAACAGCCGGCGCAGGGGGGCGAAATAATCCTCTCGCTGTGAGCGGTCCTTGGCCACGAAGCTCTTCTCCGGTGCGTAAACAGCCGCCTCAGGGCGACCCATGTCCCTGGATCGTGTCCCGGAATCTGCGCGCCTTAGCTGTCGTAGTCAATCGCGTGGCGCAGTTGCTTTTCATACTCCAGCGCCTTGCCGGTGCCGAGAGCGACGCAATTCAGGCTTTCGTCGGCGATCGAAACCGCCAGCCCGGTCTGTTCGCGGAGCGCGAGGTCAAGATCGCCCAGCAGCGCGCCGCCACCGGTCAGCATGACGCCCCGGTCGACGATATCGGCGGCCAGATCGGGCGGCGTGGTTTCCAGCGCGGTCATCACCGCCTCGCAGATCTGCTGCACCGGTTCCGCCAGCGCCTCGGCCACCTGGGCCTGGCTGATCTCGATTTCCTTGGGCACGCCATTGAGCAGGTCGCGGCCCCGGATCAGCATCGACTGGCCGCGCCCGTCATCGGGCATGCGCGCGGTGCCGATCGAGGTCTTGATGCGTTCGGCCGTGCTTTCGCCCACCAGCAGGTTCTGCTGACGGCGCAAGTAGCTGATGATCGCCTCGTCCATCCGGTCGCCACCGACACGGACCGAGCGGGCATAGACGATGTCACCCAGCGACAGTACCGCCACTTCGGTGGTGCCGCCGCCAATATCCACAACCATGTTGCCGGTCGGATCGGTGATCGGCATACCGGCCCCGATGGCCGCCGCGATCGGTTCGGCGATCAGGCCCGCGCGGCGGGCGCCGGCGCTCAGCACCGACTGTCGGATGGCGCGTTTTTCCACCGGGGTGGCGCCATGGGGGACGCAGACGATGATCTTGGGTTTCGAGAAGGTCGAGCGCTTGTGAACCTTGCGGATGAAATGCTTGATCATCTCCTCGGCGGTGTCGAAATCGGCGATCACGCCTTCGCGCATCGGGCGGATCGCCTCGATGCTACCCGGGGTCCGGCCCAGCATCAGCTTGGCATCCTCGCCCACGGCAAGAACCTTCTTGACCCCATCCTTGACGTGATAGGCAACCACCGAAGGTTCGGACAGGATGATGCCACGCCCCTTGACATAGACCAGCGTATTGGCGGTTCCCAGGTCGATGGCCATGTCCGCTGCGAACAGACCAGTCAAATTGTCAAAGAACCCCATTGCGGTTGATCCTGCTCTTCTCGATTGTTGCGATTGCCCGCGACTCGACGGCTCGGGGCCGATTGACTTATAGGGCGCGGACGCACTGTGGAAAAGGGCCGAATCCGGCTCAATCAGCGCCAATCCGCCACGGAAAGGCGGGCGAGACAGAGTTAAGGGGCGAAATGCTGTCGTATCAGCACATTTACCATGCCGGAAACCTGGCCGATGTGCAGAAACACTCTGTTCTGGCGGTGGCGCTCGACTATCTGACCCGCAAAGACAAGCCGATGGTCTATCTCGAAACCCATGCCGGGCGCGGGCTGTATCAACTGGATGCGGTCGAGGCGGTACGCACCGGTGAGGCGCAGGCAGGCATCGGCCGGGTCGCACGGGCGGAATGGTTCGATGCGACCCACCCTCTGATGCGGGTTCTGGCGGCGGTGCGGTTGAGTCATGGCGACGCGGCCTATCCGGGGTCGCCGCTGGTGGCGGGGCACCTTCTGCGGCCCGGGGATACCATGCATCTGGCCGAGCTTCATCCGCAGGAACACGCGGCGCTGGAACAGGCGATGGCGGGGTTTCCGGCCCGGGTCTATAAGCGGGACGGGTTCGAGATGGCGCAATCGCTGCTGCCGCCCGAGCCACGACGGGGCATGATGCTGATCGACCCCAGTTACGAGGTGAAATCCGACTATGACCGGATCCCTGCGGTGATAGCCCAATTGCACCGCAAGTGGAATGTAGGTGTTATCGCGCTCTGGTACCCGGTCCTGACCGATGGGCGGCACAAGCCCATGTTGACGGCGCTGGAACGGCTGGACCTGCCCAGGGTTCTGCGGCACGAGGTGCTCTTCCCACCTGCACGCGAGGGTCACCGGATGGTCGGGTCGGGCATGTTCCTGATCAACGCGCCCTTCGGGCTGACAGAGGAGACGGCAAGACTTTCGGCGCTGTTCTCGCAACTGTGACACGGCGCAGGTTTGCAGGGGTCAAGGGGCGCCTAAACAACCTCACCATACGGCCGCCTGATACTGGTAAACCATGCGGCGGCAACGTGCATCGCCGTTCTCGTTTAGCCATGTCTGCACGCCTGACGTAAAGCTGAGCGCCGCAGGCCTTTCTTCGGGCGCCTCTCGTCTGCTTTGACTCCGTGCATTCCAGACAATGGAAACATTTGGAAGTGCGGTATCTTCTGGTCTACTATCATCTTCGGGGAGTGACCTGATGGACCGAAAACTGGCAGCTGTTCTGGCGGCGGACATGGTGGGCTACAGCCGACTCATGGAAGCCGACGAGCAAGGTACGCTGGCACGGTTGCGAACCCACCGTATCGAACTGATCGATCCGTCAATCACCCTTAATCGGGGCAAGATCATCAAGACGACGGGCGACGGGATGCTGGTCGAGTTCTCCAGCGCCCGCGATGCGGTCGCCTGTGCGGTCGAAGTGCAGACGCGGATGTGTCGGCGCAACATGGATGTCCCCGAGGACCGGCGCATCCGGTTTCGCATCGGCGTCAATCTGGGCGATATCATCTGCGAGGACGGAGACATCTTTGGCAGCGGCGTCAACGTCGCCGCGCGGCTGGAACAAGTGGCAGGCATAGGCGAAGTGCTGGTCTCCTCGGCGGTTTACGATCAGGTTTGCCGGCAGATGGAACTTCAGTTCCAGGATATGGGTGAGCTGTCCCTGAAGAACCTGAGCCATCCGGTGCGCGCCTATCGTGTCGCGCTTGAGCTGCCGTCGATACCGTCAACAATGTCCCGGGGATCTGGCGCGGAACAAACCAAGGTGGTGAAACCGACCATCGCCATTCTGTCCTTTGCCAACATGAGCGGGGATCCGGAACAGGAGTTCTTTGTCGATGGGTTGACCGAAGACCTGCTGACCGAACTCAGCCGACGACACGAGCTTTTCGTCATCTCGCGCAACTCCAGCTTCGTCTACAAAGGGAAGGCGGTGAACCTGCGCGAAGTGTCTGAAAAACTGGGCGCACAATACATCGTCGAAGGCAGTGTCAGAAAGGCCGGAAACCGCCTGAGAGTCACCGTGCAGCTGATAGACAGCGACCGCGACACCCATATCTGGGCCGAGCGCTATGACCGGGAAATGGACGACATCTTTGCCATTCAGGACGAGATCACGACAGCAGTGGTCGCGACGCTGCCGGGCCGGATCGAGGCGTCGAAGACGGATCAGATCGCGCGCAAGAAACCATCGAACCTAGCGGCCTATGAATGTGTACTGGCCGCAAAGGTGCTGCACCACCGCAGCACGCCCACCGACAACGAGGAGGCGATCCGTCTGATTGACCGGGCCATAAGCCTTGATCCCGAATACGCACATGCGCACGCGTGGAGCGGGTGCATTCGGGGCCAGGCCTGGGGCTATGGATGGAGCGACGATCCCGCCGACATGTATGCGCAAGCCGAAGTCGCCATCAGGAAGGCGGCAGAACTGGATGACAATGATGCCGATGTTCATCGCCTGATGGCCGCAATCCAGATCATGCGCAACGATTTGGGCAAGGCCCGGTACCACCAGGAGCGCGCCTTGTCGCTCAATCCCAATTACGATCTGGTTGTCGTGCAGATGGGGGAGCTGCTGACCTGGATGGGCCAGCCTGAGGAGGGGGTCGAATGGATCGAAAAGGCCATGCGGCTCAATCCGCATCACCCCGCCCGGTTCTGGAGCCACTTGGGCAAGGCCCATTTCTGCGCCCGCAACTATGACCAGGCGATCGACGCATTCCATCACCTGGGGGCCTTCGACGTCTTGCAGAATGTATTTCTTGCCGCATGTCATGGGTGGCGCGGCGACGAGGGCGAGGCCCGCCGCCATGCCGATCTGGTTCTGGCCTCTCAACCGCAGTTCAGCGCCGGGGAATTTCTGTCCATGACCCATTATGGCCGCGACGAGGATCGCGACCATCTGCGTGAGGGAATGGCGCGTGCCGGGCTGTCATAAGGCACGGGCCCGCATGGCGGGCTCGGCGCTTCAGGTCAGGTCCTTGTAGCTGATCTCGCGCATGTCTGCACCGGGTCCGGCTTTTTCACGGCGCACAATCAGACGGTTGAGCGCGTTGATATAGGCCTTGGCACTGGCCACTACCGTGTCGGTATTGGCCGACTCGCCGGTGGCAATCATGCCGTCCTCTTCCAGCCGGACGCTGACCGTGGCCTGGGCATCCGTGCCCTCGGTCACCGCATGCACCTGATAGAGTTGCAGATGTGCCTCGTTGGGATGCAACGCGCGGATTGCCTTGAAGCTGGCATCCACCGGCCCGTCGCCATGCGCCGTGGCGCTGACATCCTTGCCGTCGATCTCCATCTCGACCGTGGCCTCGGCCGGGCCGCCGGTGCCGCAGATCACCTTCATCGACACCAGCTGCAAATGGTCCTGTTCGGCATTTTCGCCCGAGCGCATCAGCGCGATCACATCGTCGTCGAACACTTCTTTCTTGCGGTCGGCCAGTTCCTTGAACCGCACAAAGATATCCTTGAGCTGGTTGTCGCCCACCTCGTAGCCAAGATGTTCCAGCTTGTCGCGCAGCGCCGCGCGCCCCGAATGCTTGCCAAGCGGCAGCGAGGTGCCGGAAAGGCCGATATCCTCGGGCCGCATGATCTCGAAGTTCTCGCGGTTCTTCAGCATCCCGTCCTGGTGGATGCCGCTTTCATGGGCAAATGCGTTCTTGCCCACGATGGCCTTGTTGAACTGTACCGGAAAGCCCGAAACGGTCGCCACCCGGCGCGAGATTGCCATGATCTTGGTGGTGTCGATACCGGTGTGCCAAGGCATGATGTCGTGGCGGGTTTTCATCGCCATGACCACCTCTTCCAGGGCGGTGTTGCCGGCGCGTTCGCCAAGCCCGTTGATGGTGCATTCGATCTGGCGCGCGCCACCGGCCACGGCGGCCAGGCTGTTGGCCGTCGCCATGCCCAGGTCGTTGTGGCAATGGGTGGCAAAGATCACCTGGTCGGCGCCGGGCACGGTCTCGATCAGGCGGCGGATCAGGCTCGCCGATTCCTCGGGCGCGGTATAGCCGACGGTATCGGGGATGTTGATGGTGCTGGCGCCCGCCTTGATGGCGATCTCCACCACCCGGCACAGGTAATCCCATTCGGTCCGGGTCGCATCCATCGGCGACCATTGCACGTTTTCGCAGAGGTTGCGGGCGTGGCTGACGGTTTCATGGATTTTCTCGGCCATCTCGTCCATGGTCAGGTTGGGAATGGCCCGGTGCAGCGGCGAGGTGCCGATGAAGGTGTGAATACGGTTCTTCTCGGCGTGTTTCACCGCCTCCCAGCAGCGGTCGATATCGGCGAAGTTGGCGCGTGCCAGCCCGCAGATGCGGCTGTTTTTCGCACGTCTGGCAATTTCGCTCACCGCCTTGAAATCGCCTTCCGAGGCGATGGGGAAACCGGCCTCGATGATGTCCACGCCCATCTCGTCGAGCATCTCGGCAATCTCGAGTTTTTCGCTATGGGTCATGGTGGCGCCGGGGCTTTGTTCGCCGTCGCGGAGCGTGGTGTCAAAGATCAAGACGCGGTCTTGGTCGGTCGCATGGGTCATGTCGGTAACTTTCGTATCTGTCCTAAGCCAAATGGCGCGCAAGCCTCCTCCTCTGAGCGGGCGCGCCGAAGGGCACGCTCAGAGGCGGATTAGGATCAGTAGACCACGCAGATCGCCGCCACGAATGGCGGTGCCGGTCAAAGGGATATCTGCGCGGTTGATCATGACAAAAGGTTATACAGGCCGCATCGTGAATGGAAAGAGCGAAAATGCCACGGTTGAAACTCTGATCTCTCATGTTGATCACGATTCATTTCCCGCTAGCTGACGTGACATGGAAAAAGCGCTTGTCATAGGGGCCTCGGGCGGGATCGGTGCTGCGATCGCGGCGCATCTCGATCGGCAGACGGTGATGGTCACCCGACTATCCCGCTCAACCGACGGGTTCGACCTCACCGACGAAAATGCTGTCGAAACGAGACTGTCGAGGCTGGATGGTCCTTTCCAACTTGTCTTTGTGGCCACCGGGGCATTGGAAATCGATGGCAATAGGCCCGAAAAATCGCTCCGTGCCATTTCGGCGCGCGCCATGCTCGATCAGTTCGCGCTGAACGCAGTTGGTCCGGCTCTTGTGCTGCGTCAGGTGTCACGGCTCCTGCCCCGGGATCGCCGCGCCGTCTTCGCTGTTCTCTCGGCCCGGGTCGGGTCCATTGAAGACAACCGTTTGGGGGGGTGGGTCAGTTACCGGGCGGCAAAGGCAGCGCTGAACCAGATCGTCCGATCCGGCGCCATCGAACTGGCGCGAAGCCACAAGCAGGCCATATGCGTCGCACTGCATCCCGGCACTGTGGCGACGGCGTTTACCGAGCGTTATCTGGGCCGTCATCCCGCTGTTTCACCAGATCAGGCGGCCTCGAACCTTCTGCGGGTGATCGACGACCTGACGCCCGCACAAACCGGTGGGTTCTTTGACTGGGCAGGAAAGGAAATCCCCTGGTGACCCGGCTTGTCCTGGTGTTGGGAGATCAACTGAGCGAAAGCTTGTCGGCGCTTGCGTCGGGGGACAAGGCCAATGATCTTGTCGTCATGGCCGAGGTGGCTGCCGAAACGGATTATGTCCGCCATCACCCAAAGAAGATCGCTTTGGTTCTGACCGCCATGCGCAAATTCGCCATCAGGCTGCGCGCCCTGGGCTGGACCGTGGCCTATACGCGGTTGGATGATCCGGAAAACGCTGGGTCGATACCCGCAGAACTCTTGCGCCGGGCTGACGAGAACGGTTCGGGTGAGGTTCTTGTGACCACACCGGGGGAGTGGCGCCTGATCACATCACTACGAGATTTGCCCCTGACCGTGCGGTTCCTGCCGGATGAACGGTTTGTATCCCGGGGTTCCGACTTTCGGCGCTGGGCCAGAGGGCGTAAACAGTTGCGCATGGAATGGTTCTATCGCGACATGAGGCGCAAAACCGGCCTGTTGATGGAAGGCGATCGACCGGCCGGCGGGAAATGGAACTACGACACGGAAAACCGAAAAGGACCGCCGACAGACCCGGCTTTCCCCGCTCCCATGCGATTTGAACCCGACGCGATTACCCAAGAGGTTCTGGCTCTCGTCGCAGACAGGTTTGGCCTGAACTTCGGCAGCTTGCATCCTTTCTGGTTTGCAACCGACCGCGCTCAGGCGCACTTGGCGCTGGATCATTTCATATCACAGGCCCTGCCGCTGTTCGGAGACTATCAGGACGCGATGCTGTCGGGGCAGCGGTTTCTCTACCATGCGGTCATTTCACACTATTTGAACATTGGCTTGCTGGAACCTTTGGAGGTTTGCCGTGCCGCCGAGGCGGCCTGGCAGCAGGGGAGGGTTCCGCTAAACTGTGCCGAGGGCTTCATCAGGCAGATTATCGGCTGGCGGGAATTCGTGCGCGGCATCTATTTTCTTGAAGGTCCAGAGTACACTTCGCGCAACCTGCTGGACCATCATCGCGATTTGCCGCCGCTCTATTGGGGGGCGAAAACGCGCATGCATTGCATGGCCGAGGCGGTTTCGCAGACAAGGGAGGAGGCCTATGCCCATCACATCCAGCGCCTGATGGTCACGGGCAACTTTGCCCTGCTTGCGGGCGTGGACCCGCAGAAAGTTCACGAATGGTATCTGGCGGTCTATGCCGATGCTTTCGAATGGGTCGAGGCCCCCAACACGCTGGGCATGAGCCAGTTTTCCGATGGTGGCGTCGTTGCCTCCAAACCCTATGTATCGAGCGGTTCTTACATCAACAGGATGTCAGACTACTGCAGCCAATGTTCCTATGACGTAAAGGCCAGAACAGGTGCGCAGGCGTGCCCTTTCAACCTGCTCTACTGGCATTTCCTTGACAGGCATCGCGACCGGTTTTCCGACAATCCCAGAATGGGCAACATGTATCGGACATGGGATCGGATGGAGGACACGCAGCGGCAAACGGTTCTTGCCGACGCCGATACGTTTCTCTCAAGACTGGAGGCGGGTGAAACGGTCTAGCCGTCCGACGCGGCAGGCGCCGTCTCTCCGCGATTCAGCGCACCATTGTCCCAGTTGCCGGTCTCTTCCTGGCCACTGGCATACTTCATTGTGCCTTCTCCCTGACGCTTGCCATTGCGGAAATGGCCCTCGTAGACATCGCCATTGGCATAGGTGGCCACGCCCAGGCCGCTGATCTTGCCGCCTTCCCACTGGCCCTTGTAACGGAACCCGTCCGCCATAACGATTTCGCCATCACCCTCGCGCTGCCCGTTCACATATTGGCCGGTATAGACCGAACCATCCGGATAGGTCGCCTTGCCCTGGCCATGGCGAACGCCATCCTGCCAGCCACCTTCATAGCGATATCCATCGGCATAGGTCATGATGCCCTGACCATGGTTGCGCGCATTCTTGAACTCGCCCTGGTACACAATGCCGTTGGCATAGGTGGCGGTGCCCGTGCCCTCGATCACGCCGGCGACCCAATCGCCCTCATAGCTCGATCCGTCAGGATAGGTAATCTTGCCCTGGCCATCCGCCAGGTCGGTGCGGAAGTTGCCTTCGTAGACCGACCCGTCGGGATAGGTCACACGTCCTTGGCCTTCGATCTGCCCGGCCACCCAGTCGCCGGTGTAGACATAGCCGTCGGTGCCGGTGAAGGTGCCCTTTCCCTCGCGCCGGTCATCGGCGAACTGGCCTTCATAGACATCGCCGTTGGCATAGATGACCTTGCCCATTCCCTGACGGCGCCCAGCGACCAGTTCGCCTTCGTAGACGTCGCCATTCGCTTGTGTCAGGGTTCCGGTCCCGTTGATCTGGCCATCGGCCCAGAGTCCGACATAGACCAGCCCATCGGGCAAGGTCAGCTTGCCGTCCCCGTGGCGTTGACCCGCCAGAATCTGACCTTCGTAGATCGCGCCGTCGGGATAGGTGATCTTGCCCATCCCCTCTTTTTCGCCATCCACCCAGTCGCCGTCATAAACATAACCGCCGGGGCTTTGCATCACGCCTTTGCCGTGGTGTTTCGCGTCGCGAAAGCCGCCTTCGTAGCGGACACCGTTGGCATAGGTGGCGACACCCTGGCCATTGATGACGCCGTCGCTCCACTCGCCCTCATAGGTGCCGCCGTCGGAAAAGGTGATCTTGCCCATGCCTTCGGGTTTGCCCTTGGCAAACTGCCCTTCGTAGACAGACCCGTTCGGAAACCGCGCGACACCCCGGCCGCGGATTTCTCCGTCGACCCACTCGCCCGCGTATTCATAGCCGTTGGGCAACCGGTATGTACCGGTCCCGTGCTGGAGCCCGCCCCGAAACGTGCCCTCGTAGACGCCCCCGATATCATCCTGCGTCGTCAGGACCTGCACGTCCTGCGCAAATGCAGCCTGTGAAACAGCTATCGCCACAACGAAAGCGATACGTCTGGGGATTCTGGTCATTCCTGTGCCTCTGTCTGCCTTGTCGGCCGTCTGATGCTGTGCGGCACGGCAAAATTACGGCAGGCTAAGGGCAGGAGCAATGTCTTTTGGCGCATTTGGCTTTCCCTCGCGCGTCGATCTGGTAAATCGGCTATCCGAGGGACAGGCTGAGAGGGCAATATGGCCGGGCGTTTCCGAATTACTTTGGCGCAACTCAACCCGATGGTCGGTGATCTGGCCGGCAATGCGGCCAAGGCCAGACAGGCCTGGGCGCAGGGGCGCGATGCTGGGGCGGACCTGGTTGCGCTGCCTGAAATGTTCATCACTGGGTACAACACCCAGGATCTGGTGTTGAAACCGTCTTTTCACAAGACCGCCATTTCGATGATCGAGACACTGGCCCGCGATTGCGCAGACGGCCCGGCGCTGGCCATTGGCGGCCCCTGGGTCGAGGAGGGCAAGCTCTATAACGCCTACCTGATCCTCAAGGGTGGCAAGATCGCCAGCCGCTCGCTCAAGACCCATCTGCCAAATGAAACCGTGTTCGACGAGGTGCGCATCTTCGACGCCGGTCCGCTGGGCGGGCCCTATTCGGTTGGCAACACCCGCATCGGCAGCCCGATCTGCGAGGATGCCTGGCACGAGGATGTGGCCGAGACCCTGGCCGAGACCGGGGCCGAGTTTCTGCTGGTGCCCAATGGTTCGCCCTATTTCCGCGACAAATACGATGTGCGGATCAATCAAATGGTGGCGCGGGTGGTCGAAACCGGGCTGCCGCTCATCTATCTCAACATGGTGGGCGGTCAGGACGATCAGGTGTTCGATGGTGGAACCTTTGGGCTCAACCCCGGTGGTTCACTGGCGTTCCGCATGCCGGTGTTTGACGAGACCGTGGCCCATGTCGACCTAGAACGCGGGCCCGAGGGCTGGCGCATCGCCAAGGGCGAGATCGCGCCGCTGCCTGATGCCTGGGAACAGGACTACCGCGTGATGGTCGAAAGCCTGCGCGACTACATGCGCAAGACCGGCTTTGCCAAGGTGTTGCTGGGCCTGTCCGGCGGAGTGGATTCGGCGCTTGTGGCGACGATCGCCACCGATGCGCTGGGCGCCGAAAACGTGCGTTGTGTGATGCTGCCGTCGGAATACACCAGCGCCGAGTCGCTGGCGGATGCCGAGGCCGTGGCGCAGGCGCTGGGCGTGCGCTACGACTATGTGCCGATCTCGGAAAGCCGGGCGGCAGTGACCAATACGCTGGCGCCGCTCTTCGCCGGGACCGAACCGGGCCTGACCGAAGAGAACATCCAATCCCGCCTGCGCGGCCTGTTGCTGATGGCGCTCAGCAACAAGTTTGGCGAAATGCTGCTGACTACCGGCAACAAGTCCGAGGTGGCGGTGGGCTACGCCACCATCTATGGCGACATGGCGGGTGGCTATAACCCGATCAAAGATCTCTACAAGACGCGGGTGTTCGAAACCTGCCGCTGGCGTAACGCCAATCACCGGCCCTGGATGCTGGGACCTGCGGGCGAGGTGATCCGGCCCTCGGTCATCGACAAGCCCCCCAGCGCCGAGTTGCGCGCGGATCAGAAGGACAGCGACAGCCTGCCGGATTATCCCGAACTGGACGCGATCCTGGATATCCTGGTCGATCAGGACGGCTCCATCGCCGATTGCGTGGCCGCCGGGTTCGATCGCGACGTCGCCCGCCGGGTCGAGCATCTGATCTATATCAGCGAGTACAAGCGTTTTCAGTCGGCCCCGGGTGCCCGGCTGACCTCGCGTGCCTTCTGGCTGGACCGGCGTTACCCCATCGTGAATCGCTGGCGCGACCCGAGTTGATGCCGTCATGCGAACAATGGAGCCGGGGCAGACGGGATTATCCCCGGTCTCAACTCGATTTGAGGCGAATTTGACCCAAATGTGACATTTTCTGGGCGTCGGGTGCGTGATGATGGCAAAATCGCCAAAGTTACCGCCCTTTGCCCGCAAGCCGGGCGCAAACCAGGGCGATGGATACTCGTATCTGGGATGTGTGCCATGTTGAATCCTCTGAATGCCCCCCCGCAAAGGGTGGAAATGCTCAAATCGCCTCCGCGCGAATTCAACGAAGCCAAAATAGATCAGGTAGTTCAAGAAGTTATGCGCGAAGAAGCAGCCAAGCCCAAGGTCAAGCCGCGCAAGACCCTCCCAGAGATTGCGCCCGCCGTGCCAATGCGGGAACAGGGCGAGGGCGGCACCAAACGCAAACCACGCTATCAGCCGAAGTTCCGCCACTCGGCCGCGATTCTGGCCCTGGCGCTGATGATCGGTTGGCCCTGGCTGCTGCCGACCTTGTTGGGGCTTGCGATTCTGCTGCCGGTGATTGCCTGTCTGACGCTGGGGTATGATCGCATTTGCAGGGCCGTCGTGGCTGCCTTCGCCCGGTTTTACCGGTTCAGCCCGGTTCAGGCAGAGGCGTTGCGCCGCTGGGCAATGCGCCGTGTCGCCGGATTGGAGCGGCTGCTGGCGCGTCTGCCGGATCGTTGGACCGCCGGGCTCTATCTGCCGGATTTTGGACCCACACCAGACAGGCCCGACAGGATGCAGCAGGATCCGTTCGAAAGAATTCGCATGGACCAGGCCGAAATCTGACCCAGGAGCAATGTCGGAACAATTCCCTTTGCTGCCATAATTCAGCCCGAATGGTGCCCGATTTGCCTTTTTACAGTCCATATAGGCAAGCGAAGACCATAAAAGTGGCGGTTTTGCCCGAGCAGTGAAGGCCGTCTGGACCAGGCGGACATGGGGAAGAAGCCGAACTCGCTTGGGAACAGTCAAATGAAAGCGCCTCATTCGCTGCACCTGTCCGCTGACAACATGATCCGGTCCGAGGGACTTGACGTCGATGATCAGACGATCGACGCAACCATTCGAGCCCTCTTGGCCAGCGACGTTTTAGGCCCGCGGCTGCACCCCGTCCGGGAGACCCTTCGCGAAGAGCAGCAGGCCTCGGAACAGGAGCAGCCCGTCCGCTCTGCTTCCGGCCCGGCGTGGCGCTATTTTCTGGACAATCCGCCGGGATGGCGGGTTTCGCTGGTCATTCTCGTTTTGGCCATTCTGGTCGGTTGGCCGCTCTTGTTACTGGGCACCTTCGGATTGTTCATGGCAATCCTCGCGATCTCGTACTTCACGCTTGGCCATGATCGTTCGGTCGAGATTGGTCTTCAGGGATTTGGCCTGCTTTCCCGCTTTAGCCCAAGACATGCCGAGTATTTGAAAGACTGGGCCGCACGGCAAACCACGGCGATGGAGCGTTGGCTGTCATATTTGCCGGAAAGCTGGGTTTCGGGGTTGTACCTGCCAGATTTCGAGGCCGAAACCGGAATGCCCGAAAAGATGCAAATGGACCCGTTTGACAGGTTGTACGAACGCCTGCGCAACCCGGATGCCGAGCTGTGAGTGCAGTTTTGCCACAACTGTCCGGGATGTGATCCGGCGCGTCGATTTTGCCCCTTCCGTCCGGGCCGGTCGGGCTACATCACTGGCACAGATTGCGCCATTGATTGAGCCCTATGCCCGGACCCCGCCCAACCGATTTCTATTCGGACCTCGCCCTGCCCAAGCAGGTCGAGGTCGTTGTGATTGGGGGCGGCATCATCGGCGTCTCGGCGGCGCTGGAGCTGGCCGAGCGGGGTGTATCGGTCCTGCTCTGTGAAAAGGGCCAGATCGGGGCTGAGCAAAGCTCGCGCAACTGGGGCTGGGTGCGGTTGGGCATGCGCGACCCGCGCGAGATTCCGCTGATGCAGGCCGCGCTGGAGATCTGGGGCGGGTTGGATGCCCGGCTGGGCCGCAGCACCGGTTTTGTCCGCTCGGGTATCCTGTTTGCCGCCTCGGGGCGGCGTGACGCGGGAAATCTGGAACGCTGGGCGCGTCATGTGGACGGACTGAGCACGCAGGCGCGGATGATTGAGGGCGGCGAGATCGCCACCTGCCTGCCGGGCCACCGCAATCCGCCGCGCACGGCGCTGCTGATGCCGCAGGACGGCCGGGCCGAGCCGCAATGGGCAGCCCCGGCGATTGCCGAGGGCGCGCGCGACCGGGGCGCACAGATTCTCACCGCTTGTGCGGTGCGATCTCTGGATGTTGAAGCGGGACGCATCACGGGTGTCTACACCGAACGGGGCAGGGTGGCTTGTTCCGGTGTCATCCTGGCGGGTGGTGCGTGGTCGCGTCTCTTTGCGGGTAACGCGGACATCTGCCTGCCGCAACTCAAGGTGCTGAATACGGTCCTTCGCAGCTCACCGGTCAACGGTGGGCCCGATACGGCGTACTGGTCGGACCGCTTCGCCATCCGCCGCCGTGCCGATGGCGGCTTTACCATTGCCGACGGGACGCAGAATACGGTTGACTTGGTGCCCGACAGCTTTCGCTTGGCGCGCCGCTTCTTGCCCGCGTTCCGGCAGGAGTGGCGCTCGCTCCGTTTTCGCGTTTCAGGCCGCTGGCTGGAGGAGGCACACTATGCACGCCACTGGTCGCCGTCCGACGTGACCCAGTTCGAACTGACCCGCATCCTCGACCCCGAGCCGTCGCAGAAACACATCCGCCATGCCTGGGCGGCGGCCCGGAACGCCTTTCCGGTGCTGGAAGGCGCGGAGATCATGCAGAGCTGGGCCGGGATGATCGACGTGACGCCGGATGCCATTCCGGTCATCTCGAATGTCGAGCAGATGCCGGGCCTCTACATCGCGACGGGCTTCTCCGGGCATGGATTTGGCATAGGGCCGGGCGCCGGGCGGCTGATCGCCGATCTGGCGACCGGCGAAACCCCGGTGGTCGATCCTTGGGAGTTTCGCCTGTCACGGTTCACCGATGGCAGCCGCATAGCGCCCGACCCGGGCTATTAGCCCATCAACTGATAGCTGACCGGAACAAAGCGGAAGCCTTCGCCACGGGTCTCGACATAGCCAACCGCCGGGAACGGCATATGGTATCCGATCATCGGAACCCGGTCGGCAGCCAGCATGCCCAGGATATCGCGGCGCGAGGCAGTGGCCTGGGCCTTGTCCATGTCGAACATGACCTCCCATTCGGGATGTGCGAACGACCAGACATAATGGTTGGCCAGGTCCGCCGTCAGCATCAGCCGTTGCCCGTCGCTCTCCAGCATATACCCCATGTGGCCGGGGGTATGGCCACGGGCGTCCACTGCTGTAACGCCGGAAACAACCGAGCCGCCTGGTTCGACAAAGGTCATCTTCTCGGCCAGCGGCGTCACATTGGATTTCACCAGATCGCCAACCCGGTTGCCGGCCTCTGCCTTTGACCAGAAATCGTACTCCGTGGTGCCGGTGACATAGCGGGCATTCGCAAAGGTCGGCGCGCCATCGGTCATCATGCCGCCGATATGGTCGGGATGCATATGGGTGATCACGACCACATCAATGGCATCGGGGGACACGCCAGCCGCATCCAGCGCCTTGGCGATACCGCCCTGGCCGAGGCCGGTATCGAACAGCACCAGTTCTGCACCGGTATCGACCAGCGTCGGGGTGAAGAAGAACTGAGCCATGTCCGCAGGAATGAAATTCTCTGCCGATACCCGGGCGAAATCCTCATCACTTGCGCCACCGCCAAAGATGCCTTTGGGATTGTCCCGGGGCAGGCTGCCATCCAGCAAGGTGGTGACCCCGAACCCGCCCAGTTTGAACGAACGGGCAATCGGCGCTGCTGCCTTGCCGCCATGCGCGGCGGCGAGCACGGGCCTGGCAGTGGCTGCCAATGTAAGAGCGGATGCCCCCGCCAAGGCGGCGCGGCGCGTGAACTTGATAGTCATCGAAACACTCCCAGGGTTGAACGAACACCGTAGAGCCTAGGTCGAACACCCGGTTCGGCAATGTGGGAAAATGCGCGGAAACCTGTGCAAGAATCGCAATGGTCCCTAAAGTGGTGTCATGGTGACGAACAAGACGGTTCCCACAGGCGCGGACGTCGATCTTTTCCTGTCCGCGATCACGCCGGAGGCGAGGCTTTCGGATGGCGTGCGTCTGGACGCCCTGTTTCGCGAGGTGACCGGCTTTCCGCCGGTGATGTGGGGGCCGTCGATGGTGGGCTACGGGCGATATCACTATCGCTATGCGTCGGGGCGCGAAGGCGATTTCCTGGCCACCGGGTTCTCGCCCCGAAAGGCGGCGTTCAGCATCTATATCATGCCGGGTTATGCCGATTTCTCCGACATCCTTGCTCGGCTGGGAAAACACAAGACCGGCAAATCCTGTCTCTATGTTACAAGACTGTCGGATATCGACCTCGATGCTCTGGCCGAGCTGATCGAGGCGGGGCTCGAAGATCTCGCCCGCCACTGGCCGGTCTTTCCGGCCTGAACACCCGCGCCGCTGGACAAAATGCCGCCTCTGTGACAAGGGACGCGGCAACAGGAGATGTCCATGACCACCACCCGTTTTGCCCCGTCGCCCACCGGCTATATCCATGTCGGCAATCTGCGCACCGCGCTGATGAATTACCTGATCGCCCGCAAGTCGGGCGGCACCTTCATCCTGCGGATCGACGATACCGACCCGGAGCGGTCGAAAGAGGAATATGTCGACGCGATCAAGCAGGACCTGGAATGGCTGGGCCTGCACTGGGACCGGGTCGAGCGCCAGTCCGAGCGGCTGGACCGCTATGCCGATGCGGCTGACAAGCTGCGCCAGATGGGCCGGTTCTATGAGGCGTTCGAAACGCCCACCGAACTGGACCTCAAGCGCAAGAAGCAGCTCAACATGGGCAAGCCGCCGGTTTACGACCGGGCCGCGCTGGATCTGACCGAGGCTCAGAAGGATGCATTGCGCGTCGAGCGTGGCAATGGCGTCTGGCGGTTCAAGCTGGACCAGCAGCGGATCGAGTGGACCGACGGTATCCTGGGCGACATCTCGATCGACGCGGCCAGCGTGTCCGATCCGGTGCTGATCCGCGGCGACGGTCAGGTGCTCTATACGCTCGCCTCGGTGGTCGACGACACCGATATGGGCGTCACCGACGTGGTGCGCGGCGCCGACCACGTGACCAATACCGCGACCCAGATCCAGATCATGGCGGCGCTTGGGTTTGATCACCCGCGTTTCGCCCATCATTCGCTGCTGACCGGCCCGCAGGGCGAGGCGCTGTCCAAGCGCCTTGGCACGCTGGCCCTGCGCGACCTGCGCGAACAGGGGGTGCAGCCGATGGCTCTGCTCAGCCTCATGGCGCGGCTCGGATCGGCCGATCCGGTCGAGATGCGGGGCGACATGGCCGAGCTCATCGAAGGGTTCGACGTGACCCGGTTCGGCGCCGCGCCGACCAAGTTCGATGTGCAGGACCTGTTCCCGTTGACCGCCCGCTACCTTCAGGGGCTGCCCTTGTCCTCGGTCGCCGATGCCGTGGCCGCCGCCGGTGTCCCCTCGGATTTGGCCGAGGCGTTCTGGTCGATGGCGCGCGAGAATATCACGACGCTGAACGACCTCGAAGGCTGGTGGATCCTTTGCCGCGACGGCGCCGAACCTCTGATCGAGGACGAGGACCGCGCCTTCATCGCCGAGGCCATGGCTCTGCTGCCCGAAGGCCCGTTCGACGGCGGGACCTGGTCGGCCTGGACACAGGCCGTGAAAGAGGCCACGGGCCGCAAGGGAAAATCCCTCTTCATGCCCCTGCGCAAGGCACTGACCGGGATGGAGCGGGGCCCGGAAATGGCAACGCTGCTGCCCCTGCTGCAAGTGATCCGCGCCCGCGGCTAGGCCGGGGGCGGATGATATCACGAAGCGGTGGGCAGCAATGCCTGCCGCTTTCAGATCATGCTTTCGACGTTTGCCGAAACCGCCGCCAGATGGCTGTCGACAAGCGCGGTTTCTGAAGGCTTCAGGACCTGATGCCGGGGATAGCGGGGCGCCGCGCGGTCGTTGATGATCGGCGCTTCCCAGCCGTCTGTCGTGGCAAAGAAACGCTCTACCCCCGCCTCGCCGAAATGGCGCAGGTACCCCTGAACCACCACGTCGATATAACTCAGTAGGATCGGGTGCCGGGTGCTGGGCAGGCTCTGTTTTTCGGCGGCAACCGCATAGACGGCGATGTCGACCGGGCGGGTAAGGTCATGTGACACCGCGCCGGTCACCGGAACCCGGTCATAGGCCCATTCGCGCGCATCCAGCGCCGCCCAGTCGTCATGCGGGACATGGGCAATCATACCCTCGATCTCGCAATCGGGATCGGGGGTTGCGGTCAGAAACGCCACCTGGCGCAGATCGGTGTGCCGCCAGACCCGCCGCCATCCCTTCAGCCGCGCCGGTCGCGGGTCGGGAAAATCATGCGTCATCAGATTGACCAGGCTACCGTAACCAAAGAAATAGGGGTCTGGCATCGTCCATTCCGGAAAAACAAGCAATTGATGTATGTCAAACAGGTTTTTCCGTGGATGTGCAATAAACCTGCATCGAATATCCCATTGGGGAGGAACCCGTATGCGCATCACCAAGCGGACCAACATCGCCGTTCGGCTGTTGATGTATTGTGCCGCCCACCAGGGTCGGCTTGTCACCAAGTCTGAAATCGCCGATGTCTGCAACATCTCCGAAAACCATCTGGCACAGGTCATCAACCAGCTCAGCCAGCTTGGCTATCTGAACACACAGCGTGGCCGCAATGGCGGCATGTGCTTGGGCAAGCCCTCGGACGCGATCCGCATCGGCGAGGTCTTTCGCCATGTCGAAGGCAATCTGCCGATGGTCGAATGTTTTGCGGATGCCGACAACAGTTGCCCGCTGACCGATGCCTGCCGCCTGAAACTGGCGCTCAGGGATGCGGCACAGGCGTTCTATGCCTCGCTGGACGAGATCACCCTGGATGCGCTGGTCTGTGACAACACAGACCTGCTGAAGATCCTCAATCCCGTCATGTGCGCCCGGTAATCACTCGCGCGCGCGCAGTACAGCCGCAGAGCGCGCGGCCAGCGGCCGCCAGGCAAAGATGAGCCCGGCAGCCGTTGTCACGATGACACCACCGGCCACGATCATCAGGGCCGAAGGCCATATGATCGTAAAGCCGGTTTCAAAGACAAACGTACCAACCGCCCAGGCGCCCAGCAGCCCGGCCGACAGGGCAATCGCGCCCGCGACTGCCCCGAGCAGGGCGCTGCGCAGCAGGAAGCTCCACAGGATGAGCCCGCGCGTCGCGCCCAGGGTCCGCAGGACCGCAGCCTCGTAGAGCCGCGCCACCTGGCCAGCGGCCGCCGCGCCGATCAGGACCAGGAATCCGGTCAGCAGCGATGTGCCGGCCCCATAAGAGGTCGCCGTTGCCAGCCCCGCCAACACATCCGATGCCCGGTCGATGGCATCGCGGACGCGGATTGCGGTGATATTGGGGTAGGCCGATGCCAGATCCCTCAGGATCGCGGCTTCGGCCCGCTCCTCGGCATAGACCGTGGCGATATAGCTATGCGGGGCGCCCGCCACCGATGCGGGATTCAGGGTCATGACAAACCCCATGCCGGCGGTCGAGAAATCCACTTCGCGGAAGGATGCGATGGTAGCCTCGATATCCCGGCCCAGGATGTTGACCGTCAGCGTGTCTCCCAGGCGCAACCCCAGCTCTTCGGCCTCTTCGGCGGCAAAGCTGATCAAGGGCGGGCCTGTGTATCCGGCGGGCCACCACTCACCGGCGGTCAGCCGGGTGGTTTTGGGTAGCGCTTCGGCATAGGTGATACCCCGGTCGCCGCGCACCACCCAGTGATTTCCCGCGACCTCTTGCGCGGGTTGGCCGTTGATCCGTGTGATGACGCCGCGCAGCATGGGTGCGCTTTCCACGCGGGTCACAGACGGATCCTCGTCCAGCCGCGCGTTGAACCCGTCGATCTGGTCCTTCTGGATATCGACGAAGAAATACGACGGCGCCACATCCGGCAGGTTACCCGAAATGGCGACCCGCAGGTTGCCGTCGATCTGCCCGACCGCAGACAGAACCGACAGCCCCAGACCCAGCGACAGCATGACCGGGAACGCGCCACCGCGACCTGTCGAAATGGCCGCCAGAGCCCAGCGCATCGCTGGTTTGCCGCGCACCATCGGGGCCGCGCTGCGGGCCAGAAAACGAGTGGCGCCTGCGGCCAGCGACAGCAGGACCAAGGCGCCGCACAATCCGCCAATGGTCCAGAGCGTCAGCTGCGCCGACCCGCTGAACCACATGGCCAATCCGATGAGCAGACCCAGCGCCGCCAGAATTGTCAGCAGATACGGCCAGCGTGGAAACCACGACGCCTGGCTGAGCGCCTCGCGAAAAAGGGTGGCGGCGCGAATGTCTTCGGTCCGGGCCAGCGGCCAGAGCGTGAAGATGAAAGCCGTCAACAGACCATAGATGGCGGCCTCTCCCAGCGGGGCGGGGTAGATCGCAAAAACGGCCGGTACCGGTAGCTGCGCGGTGATCAACGGCGCCAGAAGCACCGGCGTCAGCCCGCCAAGCGCCAGCCCCAGAACGATCCCCAACAGTGAAAGCGCGCCGATTTGCAGGAAATAGAGCTGAAAGATCGTCCTCCGGTCCGCGCCCAATGTCCGCAAGGTCGCGATGGTGGCGGTCTTGTCGGCAAGATAGGTCCGCACGGCAACCGACACCCCGATGCCACCGACCGCAAGGCCGGACAGGCCCACGAGGATCAGAAAGGCGCTCAGCCTGCGTGTAAAATCCGCTATCCCCGGGGCGCCGTTCCGGGCGTCGGTCCACCGCATGCCGGTTTCGGTGAACTGGCCCTTGGCCTCGTCAGCGGTTTGCCTCAGATCGGCCCCCTCGGGCAGGTCCAGCCGGTATTTTGTCGTGAACAATGTGCCAGGTTGCAGCAGGCCCGAATTGGCAAGATCGCCAGACAGGACCAGCGTGCGCGGGCCTAGCGCGAACCCGTCTGCCAGGCCATCGGGAATACTGCGGATTGTTGCGCGCAGGACAAACTCCTGCTCGCCCAACCGGAACCTGTCGCCCGGACGCAAGCTCAACCGGTCAGACAGCGCGCGTTCCATCGTCGCGCCAGGCAACCCGTCGACTGTGGCGAAGGCATCGGCAAGCGGCATGGGCGGATCCAGAACCACTTGTCCCAAAAGAGGATAGGCCGCGTCGACCGCCTTGACCTGGGTCAGGACCCGGTCTGCTGCATCGCCCGATCCGACAACGGCCATCGACCGGAAATCCACCAGTTCGGATATCTCGGCGCCCGTGCCCGCCATCCAGTCCCGTTCCGCATCGGTGGCAAAGCGATAGGTGAACCGCATCTCTGCATCGCCACCCAGCAATGCGGCCCCCTCGCGCGCCAGGCCGGTCTGGATCGCGCTACGCACCGAGCCCACGATGGCAATGGTGGCTACCCCAAGGACAAGGCAGGCCAGAAAAATCCTGAAACCACGCACGCCGCCGCGCAGGTCGCGCCGTGCCAACCGAGCCGCAAGGCGCAGGCTCATGCGCCCGTCTCGTTGTTGTCATCCGCGACAATACGGCCGTCACGTATGCGCACGACCCGGTCGCACCGGCGGGCGAGCGCATCGCTATGCGTGACCAGAACCAGGGTCGATCCATGCCGGTCGCGCAGACCAAAGAGCATCTCGATGATCGCGGTGCTGTTGGCCTCGTCCAGGTTGCCGGTCGGTTCGTCGGCCAACAGGATCGCGGGCCGAGGGGCCGCGGCTCGCGCCAGGGCCACGCGCTGCTGCTCGCCGCCCGAGAGCTGAGCCGGATAGTGCCCCGCCCGGTGCTTGAGCCCCACCGCCTCCAACTCTGCCTCTGCGCGCGAAAACGCATCGCTCCGGCCCGCCAGTTCAAGGGGCGTGGCAACGTTTTCCAGCGCGGTCATCGTCGGGATCAGGTGAAAGTTCTGAAACACGATCCCCATCGACCCCCGGCGAAACCGCGCAAGCGCGTCCTCGTCGGTATCGTTCAGATCCTTGCCCAAGGCCCGGACACGCCCGCCGGTTGCCCGCTCCAAGCCCCCCATCAGCATCAGGATCGAGGACTTGCCGGATCCGGACGGGCCGACGAGACCCAGAGTCTGCCCTTTTGGCACGCTCAACGTAATGCCATGAAGAATTTCCACCTGCCCTGCATTGCCATCGAACGACAAACGGGCATCTTCTAGGGATATGGCGTGGTCATTCATGGGTAAGCCTTCGTTAAGGATCACAATGGGATATGGAGTACAGGCTGGCATGCGCAAGGTTCTTTTTTGGCTTATGTTGGGTGTTGGGGCTGTCCCAGTCGCCGCCGAACCGGTCGTGATCGCGGCATTGGGCGACAGCCTGACCCAGGGTTACGGGCTGCCAGCCGATGACGGTTTTGTTCCCCAATTGCAGAGCTGGGCACGCGCCAAGGGGGCGGATGTCATCCTGATAAATGCCGGCGTTTCCGGCGATACCTCGGCAGGTGGCGCCGCCCGCATCGGCTGGACGCTGACGCCTGACGTCGACGGGCTGATCGTCACCTTGGGCGGCAATGACCTCTTGCGCGGTCTCGCACCGGACATGACCCGGCGAAACCTGACCGAAATTCTGGTCGCTGCGCAATCGGCTGGCGTAGCGGTGTTACTGATCGGAATGCAAGCGCCGGGCAATTACGGGGTGGAGTACAAAACCAACTTCGACGCGATCTACCCCGACCTCGCAAATCAGTTCGATACGCTGTACGTGCCCAGCTTCTTTTCGGCCCTGGGCGAGGATCCGGCCAGTATCGTCGCTCTGATGCAGGGTGACGGCATCCACCCGAATGCCGAAGGGGTCGGCCGGATCGTCGAGGCTGTAGGACCCGCGGTGCTGGAACTCATCGAACGGGCGGACAACTGACCAAGGCCAGCAATGCCCGCACCCATCGGGACCCGCGCAAATGGCAAAAGCGGGAAGAAGATGGTGCCAAGGGCCCGGTCAAACGGCCCCTTGGACGTGCATTGTGCTTAGAGCAGCTTCAGGTCAACCGCCGATTCCCGGCCATCCCGGCCAGGTTTCAGCTCATAGCTGACCTTCTGATTGTCTGCGAGCCCGGTCAGCCCCGAACGTTCCACGGCGGAGATATGGACGAATACGTCCTTTCCGCCGCCTTCGGGGGCAATGAACCCAAAGCCCTTGGTGGTGTTGAACCATTTGACGGTGCCGGTGGCCATCGTCCTCTCTCCTGTAGTCTATTCTGCCCGCGACGTGCGGCAGGTCGGCTCGGTCAGTGCAACATCGAAAACTGAGCCTGTCAGGGAGCAGTGAGGTCGATAGCGTAACTTTGCAGAAATAAGAAATGCAGTTGGATTCCTCTTTTTTCAAGAAAAATCGCACATCCAATTCAATATCCGCCAGAGATCCGGCGCATCCCGGCAGCTATGTCGGCATCCGTTCAGAGAACGTTGACCCTGGTTCCAATCGGTACCCGCGCATACAGATCTATCACGTGTTCGTTGAGCATCCGGATACATCCGTTCGACGCCGCTTGGCCAATCGTTTCCGGCTGGGTGGTGCCATGGATGCGGAAATACGTGTCCACCCCGTTCTGGAAAAGATAGAGCGCCCGGGCGCCCAAGGGGTTTCCCGGCCCTCCGGGTTGCACATAGTCGTTGCCGACGAACTTCGCATATGTACGCGGATCCCGCTCGATCATCTCCTGGGTGGGACGCCAGGTCGGCCATTCTTTCTTGACGTCGATCGTGGCGCTGCCGGTAAACTCCAGCCCGGCTTTTCCAACGCCGCACCCGTACCGGATCGCCTTTCGCGGCTCGGTTACAAGGTAAAGGTAATACGAGCGCGGCAGGATCATCAAAAGCCCTGGTTCGAACTCTTTCTTGATGCGCACTTCCTGTGGGGTCGGATCGAATGCCGCTTGTGCATCGGCCTGAATGGCCCAGTGGATTCCGATTGCGGCCGTTGCTGTCGCAAGGAAATCGCGTCGCGTGAACATCAATACCCTCCTTATTGCCAGGTCCTGAGGCATTTTCGGCTGGCGACGCGCGCGGGTCAATGCGTTTGGCGGTCGTACCGGAAAAGTGATGACACCGCAGCCGCCGCCAGTGCGCAAGTCGCAAGCCATCCCAGGTACCAGGCCTGTCCGGCCAGAGCGTCTTCGGCCAGCGAGTCCGCGAACCTCAGCTTTCCCTCTTTCGCGACGGCAAAGGCAAAGAAGGTAAGCAGGGAGAAGCCGACAAGCCGCATGTTTCGCGGAATCCGCAACACCCAGGCTGTCATCGCAAGGCCAATCCCCAATGGTATCCCCGCCCAGATCACCTTGTCCGCCCACCAGGGATCGGCGCCAAGCCGTTGCGCGAGGCCGGTCAGCTGGATCGCAAATGCGGTGGCAACCAGCATGATCCCGGGGAAAAAGATGCGAACAAAGGGTGTCATGGTGTTCATCTGATGCCTGTCTCGTTTTATAAAAGTCCTTGTCTCGGCTTCGTGATCTTCGTTGCGAAGGTTCCGACAAAACGGTTTAGATTGTCTGAAGCCGCGTCGCAGCATCTGGAGGAACGGAGCATGCCGGATAATCAACCCAACGGAGAACTGACGCTGCGGACCTTGGCAATGCCGCGCGACGTCAATGTGAATGGCGACATTTTCGGCGGCTGGGTGCTGAGCCAGATGGACATCGCCGCCGGGATCACTGCCGGTGCCCGGGCCGCGGGACGGGTGGCGACGGTTGCGGTGGATACCATGAAATTCATCCGTCCGGTGCGGGTCGGGGATGTCTTGTGCATCTACTGTCAGATCGCGCGCGTCGGACGCACATCCCTGGCCATCGAGATCGAAGCCTGGGTCTTGCGCGACCGGCAAGGTGTTCGGGAGAAGGTGACCGAGGCCGTGTTCACCTTTGTCGCAATCGACGAGCAGGGGCGGCCGAGACAGGTCGACGCATAAGCTTGCAGCCGAAAGCTGCCAGCCCATGAATTTGCGAAAAATCCCGCTTTTCCAAGAATAGGAAAGCGATATGCTTCTCACTCGGGCGCCCGACTCAGTGTGACGGGCCAGAGTGGACCCGACGGGTATCCGGCGCCCTGAGCTTGGAGAATATCATGCAGATTCTGGTGGGCGTTGCCGGTTTGTCGCTGGCGGTGCTTGTCTATGCCTGGGCGTTTGGTCTCGCACACGATCCGGACGGGCCCAAATGGGCGCACAGGCAGTTGTTCGCCTCTGTCGCGTCGCTTGTTTCAACGTCCCTTGCTCCGGTGGGAGCGGGTTACCTGACCGCCGGCCTCTTGTGGCCGGATACTCTGGGGTTGCTCGTGGGGCTGACCGCAGGGGCGGTGATGGTGCCGGTGGTCTGGGTGCTCTCACGCCGCCTGTTGCAGCGCGCGAAGAAACCCGGCGCAGAGATCGTGCCCCTGCCCGGTGGTCCGGGAAAACCCGTCGTCCCATCATCTGCGCGGCGTCTGGCAGCGTGACGCGATCAGAGGGTGGGGTCTTGCGGCCCCACCTTTCACAACCTATGTCAATTTCCGAATATGAACGTCGGAGGCGCGACATGGGTGACAAGACTTTGACCTGCCTGGCCTGCGGGCAATTGAACCGGGTGCCCGAGGAACGGTTGACCGCCGGGGCCAAGTGCGGCAAATGCGGCCAGGGTCTGGTGACCGGGGAAGCGGTGGATGTTGATCCTGCCATCCTGGAAAAAGCAAAGAAAAACGATGACTTGCCTCTGGTCGTCGATTTCTGGGCGCCGTGGTGCGGACCGTGCAAGATGATGGGCCCCGAATATGCCAAGGCGGCAGGCACCCTTGTCGGGCAGGCGCGGTTGGTCAAGCTCGACACGCAAAGGCACCAGTCGACCGGCGGGCGATATGCCATCCGGGGTATTCCTACCATGGTCGCCTTTGAACGCGGCAAGGAAAAGAAACGGCAGTCGGGCGCGATGCGGGCCGGGCAGATCGTGAGCTGGATTCAGAACTGATATTACATTCTCATACTTGAATGTGAATGAAATCGAGGCTACATTGAAGTCAAGGTCGGGCGGGGTGCCCGGCGCTATTCAGGAGTTGGATGAATGACCCTCGATCGTGCCGTGATGATGTTTGCCGGCTTCATGGTTCTGCTCAGCGTAGTGCTGACCGCGCTGGTTTCGCCGCTGTGGATGTGGCTCACCGTTTTTATCGGCGTGAACTTGATTCAATCTTCGATCACCGGCTTTTGCCCGGCGGCCATGGTGTTGAAAAAGCTGGGTTTCAAGGCCGGTACCGCGTTCTGATCCCGTCTAACCTGTAACCGTCCTGACGTCGCCCATCGGGTCGGCGCCAGGCGTTTGCTCGCTGCGCAGCAGCAGCAAGAGGATGATGCAGATGGCGACGGCGGACCCGATCGCGGGGTAGAGCAGCAAGCCGACCCACAAGGGCAAGTCCCAGAGCACACAGGCGGAAATGCTGGTCATGAGACCTGCAAGGGTTCCCAGAACTATGCCGAGCCAAGCCATGTTTCCTCTCCCCGGATCCTCAAGACATGACGATGAGACGTCTCCGTTGATGCAATACATTAACGCGAAATGTGTTCATATTGTGTTAATCCCGTAATTTTCCGTCGACCGCTCCTGTTTGTCTTCGGCGCGAATTGACCGTTTTGTACAGGCTCCAGAGGGCGGATTGACCGTTTTGTACCGGGCTGTCGCGCGGCCGTGGGAGAGCGATGCGACAGGGCCGCGTTGATCATCCGTTAACCAGGTTGCGCTATGGCTTGGCGATGGCGTGCTACATCAGACCTCAGCGGCCTGGCGCAACAATCTTCTTCACGGTGGCGCTGAGCAGATGCGGCGGTGACCTGCTGGTGGATCAGGTGCAGCTGTTGCGCGATGCGGTCAGCCAGACACGGCGCGCGCGGCCGTTCGGAATCGACGCCTGGGTGGTTCTGCCGGATCACCTGCATGCGATCTGGACCTTGCCGGAAGGGGATGCCGACTTCTCGACACGCTGGGGCGCGATCAAGGCGCGGTTCTCCAGGCGGTGCGGTCACAGGAGATCGGCGCGGTGGGTTCAAAACCCACCCTACAGGGGTCGCGTAGGGTGGGTTTTCAACCCACCGACGTGGCAGGTATGCGATGCGCGCGCAGTGGCAGCAAAGTGGCGAAGGGTGACGCCGGGATATGGCAGCGCCGGTTCTGGGAGCATCATATCCGGGATACCGCCGATTACGAAGCGCATATGCGTTATTGCTGGCTCAATCCGGTGAAACATGGGTTGGCGGAACGGCCAGTTGACTGGCCGTACTCGTCGATCCACCGGGACATTAGGGAAGGGCGGATCGAGGCGGATTGGTCGGGTGTCATACCCGAGGGACGATTTGGGGAGTTTGCGTAGGGTGGGTTTCAAACCCACCCTACGTTTTTCCGCCCTGCGTGGTGCGGATGGAGGTGGTGGGCAATATTGCCCACCCTACGCAGTCTTGCGAAATGTGACCGCCGTAGCCGCCCGATCAATCTCGCCGTGAGTTACCGGACGAACTTCTTGTACTTCAACCGCTTGGGTTCCAGCGCGTCCGGTCCTAGGCGGCGTTTCTTGTCCTCTTCGTAGTCCTCGAAGTTGCCTTCGAACCATTCCACATGGGCGTCGCCCTCGAAGGCGAGGATATGGGTGCAGATGCGATCGAGGAAGAAGCGGTCGTGGCTGATGACCACAGCGCAACCTGCGAACTGGGTCAGGGCGTCTTCCAAAGCGCGCAGGGTTTCAACGTCGAGGTCGTTGGTCGGTTCGTCCAGCAAGAGGACGTTGCCGCCCTCTTTCAGAAGCCGCGCCATGTGTACCCGGTTGCGTTCCCCGCCCGACAGCAGCGAGACCTTTTTCTGCTGGTCGCCGCCCTTGAAGTTGAAGGACGAGCAATAGGCGCGGCTGTTGACCTGGGCGTCGCCCAGCTGGATCAGTTCGGCGCCGCCGGTGATCGCCTCCCAAACGGTATCGCCATCCTTCAGATCATCGCGCGACTGGTCGACATAGGAGAGCTTGACCGTATCGCCGATCTCGATGCTGCCGGCGTCGGGTTGCTCTTGCCCGGTGATCATCTTGAACAGCGTCGATTTACCGGCGCCGTTGGGGCCGATGACGCCGACAATGCCGCCGGGGGGCAGCGAGAAGTCGAGCCCCTCGATCAGCTGCTTGTCGCCCATGTGTTTCGACAGGCCGTTGACCTCGATCACCTTCGATCCCAGGCGCGGGCCGTTGGGGATGACGATCTGGGCGCGGGCGATCTTTTCCCGCTCGGACTGGCCGGCCATTTCGTTATAGGCCTGGATACGGGCCTTGGACTTGGCCTGACGCGCCTTTTGCCCCTGCCGCATCCATTCGAGTTCGCGTTCCAGCGTCTTCTGCTTGGCCTTGTCCTCGCGCGCTTCCTGTTCCAGGCGCTTGGCCTTCTGCTCCAGCCAGGCGGAATAGTTGCCCTCGTAGGGGATGCCGCGGCCACGGTCGAGTTCCAGGATCCAGCCGGTGATGTCATCCAGGAAATAGCGGTCGTGGGTGACGATCAGGATGGTGCCCTTGTAGTCGATCAGGTGCTGTTGCAGCCAGGCGATGGTTTCGGCGTCGAGGTGGTTGGTCGGTTCGTCGAGGAGCAGCATGTCGGGCGCTTCGAGCAGCAGCTTGCAGAGCGCGACCCGGCGTTTCTCACCACCAGAGAGATTGGCGATATCGGCATCGTCCGGGGGGCAGCGCAGCGCCTCCATCGAAACGTCGATCTGGCTGTCGAGATCCCAGAGGTTCTCGGCGTCGATCCGGTCTTGCAATTGCGCCATCTCGTCGGCGGTCTCGTCGCTGTAGTTCATCGCCAACTCGTTGTAGCGATCGAGGATGTCCTTCTTGGCCTTGACGCCCAGCATGACGTTCTCGCGCACGGTCAGGTTCGGGTCGAGCTGCGGCTCCTGCGGCAGATAGCCGACCTTGGCGCCTTCGGCGGCCCAGGCCTCGCCGGTGAAATCCTTGTCGAGGCCGGCCATGATCTTCATCAGGGTCGATTTACCGGCGCCGTTGACGCCGACCACGCCGATCTTGACCCCCGGCAGGAAGTTCAGGTGAATGTTCTCGAAGCATTTCTTGCCACCGGGGTAGGTCTTGGAGACACCCTGCATGTGGTAGACATATTGATAGGCGGCCATCGGTCGACTCCGGTTGGTAATTCTGTTTGCAGGCCCTGTTACAGAAACATCGGTCGCGGGACAATGCGCCAGCGTCTGCGTGCTGGTTGAAGGGGCCAAATCGGGGCGAAATCGAATCACTCGGTCGCCTGATGCTGCCAGGAGGTCACTTTGGGGGCGCAATCCCGCGTAGCTGTTTGGTGGCAAAGCGCAGCCTGAAGTGAATGTGGATAAACCAAAGGGCGAGTCATTTTCCCGAGATTCCCCATAATATTCACATTTTGATATATATCATATTCAAAACATGCATAAATGGTAATGTGTCACCTGTTAGGGCTTTGGCTTCACCAGATTGGGATGCCAAAGGACATACTGAGTGGGGCAAATATTAAATGACTTGTGACTCTGTGAAATGGACTTTGACCTCTGGCGATGTGACCGTCGAGGTGATCGCGACCGATGACGGTTTTGGCAATATCACGTTCACCTACGAGCTGGTGAGCGGGATTGCCGACCTGAACGGGTTCTTCATCGACATCGGAAATAACGGCGGGGATATCTCGAAGCTGTCCGGTGGCAACAACATGAAAGGCAGCGATAGCGACGGCGACAGGCTGGACGGGTTCGACATCGCCGAAGAGATCGGCACCGTCGGCGGCAATGACGCGGACACGACCTCGGGGACGCTGACCTTTACGATGGCCGAACTGGGCATTTCCAGTCTGGCGGAACTGGCCAATGCCGAGATTGGCATTCGCGCCACCAGCGTGGGCGAAGACCGCGAAGACAGCCTGAAACTGGCCAACACCGGCACCTATTGCCCGGTCGAGCCGCCCAGCGATGACTTCCCGGAATGGGGGCAGGACATCTCGCATGTCGTGTTCGTGTTCAACCAGACCGTGGGCGACACCAGTGGCGATGGCTATTACACGATCAAGGTGGACTACACCGACGAATTCGTTGCGGCCCAGGGCAATGACCTGGACGATTATATCGACGACTTCCTGTTCGCACTGATCAATGACGACACCAATGTTCCGTTCCTGGAACCGGATGCGGACCTGATGGGCGTGGTGATCAAGGGCGGGTTGCAAACGACCGAGTATTACGCCTATGGCGACTACAATACCAACGGGACCGCACCCGATCCGCTGCCTGACGGTATCGGCTTTGCGCTGCCGGGTGACAAGGGAACGGTGGATCCGGTCAACGAGATCGACCTTCATATCTCGGTCGATGACAGCGGCGATTTCATCTTTGCCTGATACCTTATGCTACGGTTTCGGCCGCTGCATCTGGGCCCCGACCGGAAACGGTCGGGGCCTTTTCCTTGGTAGTGCCGTGGTTGTGATTTGCGCGGGATGGTTCCGCTTGTTTGATGCAAGCCGTACGTGACCTGGGCCATCGCAGCGGAGAAGAGTGATGACGGAGCTGAAAACGCTGATCGCGGGCTGGGCGCAGCCGGGGCGGGTCGGCTGGATCGGGCTGCGGCCCGAGCGGCGCGCGGCGCTGGTCGCGGTTGACGCGGTTCCTGTCGGGCTTGATGGTCTGGCGGGCGATCACGGGCGGCCCGGCAAGCGGGCGGTGACGCTGGTGCAAGGCGAGCATCTGGGTGCCATCGGGTCGTATCTGGGGCGCGGGGCGGTCTCTCCGTTCGATCTGCGGCGCAATATCGTGGTCGAGGGGATCAACCTGGCGGCGCTCAAGGATCGGCCTTTGCGGGTGGGCGGTGCGGTTCTGCGCTTGACGGTGGTCTGTGCGCCCTGTTCCCGGATGGAGGAGACATTTGGCCCCGGTGGCTATTCGGCGGTGCGCGGGCATGGCGGCTGGTGCGCCGAGGTGCTGGAACCGGGCCTGATCAGGCTGGGCGATGCGGTGCGGCCTGCCGATTGACAAGGCGGGACGCAAGCGCCAAGCAAGACGGCCATGAGACAAGGGTTTCCATATGCGCGGCCCGGCCAGGTGATTGGGCTGTTTGGCGGGTCGTTCGATCCGCCGCACGCGGGCCATGTACATGTGACGCGCGAGGCGCTGAAGATGTTCGGGCTGGACCGGGTCTGGTGGCTGGTGACGCCGGGCAACCCGCTCAAGGCGCGGGGACCGGCGCCGCTGGTGCGGCGGATAGAGGCGGCACGGGCGGTGATGCGGCATCCGCGCGTCGATGTGACCGATATCGAGACCCATCTGGGCACGCGGGCCACGGCGGACACGATCGCGGCGCTGCGGCGGCTTTATCCCCGGGTGCGGTTCGTCTGGTTGATGGGGGCCGACAACCTGGCGCAGCTTCACCGCTGGCAGGATTGGCGGCGGATCATGGAGACGGTGCCGGTGGGCGTGGTGGCCCGGCCGGGGGACCGGATCTCGGCCCGGATGTCACCAGCGGCGCGGGCCTATGCGCCCTATCGCATCGACGGAGAGGCACGGCATCTGCTGGGCCGGTCGCAGGCGCCCGCCTGGTGTTTCGTCAATGTGCCGATGGTCGATGTCAGCTCGACCCGGATCCGGGCGGCGGGGGGCTGGTCAGCGGCGCAGGAGCGCCGAGACGAGACCGGCGCCCAGCACCAGTGACAGGCCCGCCCAGGTCCAGAGATCGGGCAGGTCGCCGAACACCGCCCAGCCAAGACCGGCGGCGGCGATGAGCTGAAAATAGACCAGTGGGGCCAGCCGGGTCGCGGGCGCGCGGGCATAGGCCACCAGCAACAGCAGGTTACCCAGCATCGAGCCCATGGCGCTGGCCAGGGTCAGCCCGGCGGTCTCTATGTCGAGCGCGGGCAGGTTGGCGAGACCGAAGGGTGTCAGCACCAGCCCGGCGATGGCCAGTTGCGTAAAGCTGAGCGCCAGCGGCGTGCCGAGGTGGCTGAGCCAGCGCGAGGCGGTCAGGAAGGCACCGTAGAAACAGCCCGCAAGCAGCGCCAGCAGCAGGCCGAGCGAACCGCCAAGCCCGGGCCGGACCACCAGCAGCACGCCGCAGAACCCCAGCAGCATCAGGGCCGAGCGGGTCCATGTCACCGGTTCACGCAGCCAGAGCGCGGATAGCGCATAGCTGAGGATCGGGCCGACGAAAAAGGCGGCAAAGACATTGGCGAGCGGTTCTGTCTTGAGCGCCGATTGGATCGAAAGGATGCCGCCTGCCAGCAACAGCGCGCGCAGCCAGACGCGCCAGTCGCGAAGCAGCGCAAGCGCCGGGGCGCGGACGAAGGGGAGGATCGCCAGCAGTCCCAACGCAAAGCGGGACCAGGCGACAAAGACGGGCGAGACGCCATGCTGACCGGTCAGGAGCTTGCCCGCCATGTCCCCGGCGGGAATCAGCGACATGGCAAGGAACATGATCAGAACGGCGCGACCCATGTTGCCCGGTAACATGCCGGAAACCGGACGAAAAGCCCGCAAAGGATCACTTGTGCGTCTGTCTGCGCTGCGCTTTTATGGGCGCATGGTTGATTGTGTTTCCAGACGTGTATTCCTGGCGGGCCTCGGCGCGGCGCTGAGCCCGGTTGCCGGGCTTGCCGCGCCGCCCGCCACCTCGCTGCGCCCGCCCCTGCGCCCGTTCGACGCCAGCGGTGTGACCCGGCCCGAGGCGGTTCTTGCGCGGGCGGGCCTGTCGGGCGAGATCGGCTTTGCCGTGGTCAATGCGCAGACCGGCGAAGAGCTGGAAGCCGTGCAGGGCGCGACCGGCCTGCCGCCCGCGAGCGTGGCCAAGGCGCTGACCGCGCTCTATGCGCTGGAGGCGCTGGGGCCCTCGCACCGGTTCCGCACCCGGGTGCTGGCAGATGGGCCGGTGGAAAACGGGGTGCTGAAGGGCGACCTGATCCTGGCGGGGGGCGGGGATCCGGTTCTGGATACCGATGCGCTGGCCAGCCTGGCGCGGGCGATGAAGGCCGCGGGCCTGCGCGAGGTGCGCGGCGGGTTCAAGGTGTACGACGGGGCCTTGCCCGAGGTGTTCAGCATCGACCCCGAGCAGCCCGATCACGTGGGATACAGCCCGGCGGTGTCCGGCATCGCGCTGAATTTCAACCGGGTGCATTTCGAGTGGAAGCGGGCGGGCAAGGGCTGGTCCGTCGCCATGGACGCGCGCAGTGACAAGATCAGACCGGTTGTGGCCATGGCCGAGATGAAGGTCGTGAACCGGGCGCTGCCGATCTATACCTATGAGCAGCATCAGCGCATCGACAGTTGGACGGTCGCAAGCAAGGCGCTGGGCCAGGATGGGTCGCGCTGGTTGCCGGTGCGCAAGCCCGCGCTTTATGCCGGGGATGTGTTCCAGACGCTGGCGCGGTCGAACGGTGTGGTTCTGGGCAAGGTCGAGGTGATCCGCAGCCTGCCCGCAAGCGCGCGGATGCTGGCGCATCACGATAGCGAACCGCTGAGCGAGATCCTGCGCGACATGCTCAAGTTCTCGACCAACCTGACCGCCGAGATGGTCGGGCTGGCGGCAACGATCGCGCGCGGCGGACAGCCGCGCACGCTGAAGGAGTCGGGGCAGGCGATGAGCGCCTGGGCCACCGAGCGCTATGGCATGGCGGGCACCAGCCTGGTGGACCATTCCGGGTTGGGCGAGGCGTCACGCATGACGCCGCGCGGTCTGGCGGCGGCGCTGGTGCAGGCGGGCAAGGCGGGTGCCTTGCCGGGGCTGCTCAAGGATATCCCTATGCGCGATGCCAAGGGGCGGGTGATCCGGGATCATCCGATCCGGGTGGTCGCCAAGACCGGCACGCTGAATTTTGTCTCGGGGCTGGGTGGGTTTATGACGGCGGCGGATGGCACCGTGCTGGCCTTTGCCTTTTTCAGTGCCGATTTCGACCGGCGGGCGCGTATCCGTCCCGAGGACCGCGAACGCCCCGAGGGCGCGCGCGGCTGGAATGTGAGGTCAAAGAAGCTGCAACAGGAGCTGATCGAGCGCTGGGGCGCGATCTACGGCAGTTGAGGCGCGGATCAGACCACGTGGCGGGCGCGCGCGCCGCGTTCGATCGCGGCGGCGTGCAGGCGGTCGAGGTTCAGCTCGTACCGGATCTCTTCCAGCAGGCGCAGCTCGGTTTCTGCCAGTTGACCGTCGGCGGCGGCCACGTCACAGGCCAGCGCATAGGCGGTTTCGAACAGCCGCTCGGGCAAGTTGTCGCGGATGAGGCCAAAGAGCGCGTCAAGCCCGTCTTCCTGTTCGAAGAGGTCGAATACCACCTGGCTGACCTGTTTCATCCGGTCGATGTCGTAATCGGCGAAGACCGGCAGCATGTTCACGGCCGACTGGATCTTGACCAGTTCGGCGGTGCGGATGTTCTCGTCCGAGGCGGAGACGGCCATCATGATCGCGACAAGGCAATCCTGGGGCGTCATCGGATGGGGGAGTTGGTCGCTCATGGTGGTGTCCTGCCTGCATATGTGCTGCGGTGCAGGATAGGGGGCGCGCGCCTCAGGTTCAACCGCTAGCGCACGGCCCGGTTTGCGGCAATCAGGCGCTGGCGGTAAAGCGGTATTCGATGCTTTCAAACCCGGCGGAGGCGAAGCCATAGGCGAAGCGCAGGCCCTCGGGGCCGGCGACGGTGCCATGTTCGGCATCACCGGGGATGTAAAGCGCGATGCCGGGCGCGATGTGATGCGGCACGCCGTCGATGGTGACGGTGCCCGAGCCCTGGACACCCAGATAGAATTCCGCCGGGGTATGGCGGTGCGGCAGCAGGCGGTCACCGGGGCCGAACTCGGCCAGGCCCAGCACCAGATCGCGGGGCGCCTCGGGGGTGCCGTTGATCAGCGTGCGCCAGCGCACCTCGCCATAGGTCGGGTCGGTACCTCCGGAGAGCGGCACATGGGCGGCATCGACCGCCAACGGGGCGTGCGGCAGGTTGCTGGCCTGGTGCAGCGGCGTTGCGGTGCCGATTTCGGCGGCGAAGCTGTCGAGAAGGTCGGTCATGGCGGGCTCCTTGTTCTGGGGCAGCAATACAGTGGCTTGCCGGGCGCGGGCAATCGCGTAAAGATGCGCATGATTATACGCTGAGGTTATGATAGATGGAGCGGCTTCCTGGCTTTTCCGGGCTGACGGCATTCTACGCGGCGGCACGCCATGGTACACTGACGGAGGCGGCGGCCGAGTTGAACGTGTCGCAGCCCGCGGTGTCGCGGCGGATCGCGGCGCTGGAGGCGGATTTGGGGTGCGCCCTGTTCGACCGCAGTCACAAACCGGTGAGAATGACGCAGCATGGCAAGGACTTGCTGCGGGCCTTGCGCGGCGGGTTCGGGCAGATCGAAACCGCTGTGGCGCAAATCCGGCAGGCGGCGCGGGGCAAGGTGGTGACGATCACCGCGCCCTCGGGGCTGGTGGCGTTCTGGCTGATCCCCCGGCTGGGAGAACTGGAGGACACTTTTGCCGAGGTGACGATTCGCATCATAAGTCAGGAGTATGGTGAGCCGCAGCGCCCCGGCGATATCTCGATCCGGTTCGGGCTGGCGGAGGATGCCGGAGAGGTCCGGCTGCTGGGCGATGGCGTGTTCCCGGCGGCAAGCCCGCTCTATCTGGATCGGCGGGGGATGAGCGGCGATGCCTATGATTTTGCCTGCATGACCCTGTTGACAATGGAGGCGGCGCGCAGCCAGTGGCACGACTGGCCAAGCTGGTTCCGCTCGGTCGGGGCAGAGATGCCGGCGGGGGCGCGGGTGCTGGATTTCAACTCTTACGCGATGCTGATCAATGCGGCGCTGGCCGGGCAGGGGGTGTGCCTGTGCTGGGACGGGGTGCTGAACAGTTTCCTGGACACCGGCGCGCTGGTGCGGCTGGAGGGGCCAGAGGCGGTGTCGGCGCGCGGTTATTTCATGGCGGCGCGCGACGGGCTGGCGGCGGACCCGCAGGTGCGGGGAATCCTGGACTGGATCGCCGAAAATGCCCGGAAATAGGGCAGAAAAGGCACCGGTTTATTGACTCATGCTGCACTGGCACAATAGGACAGCCGGACAGGGCGCATGGGGCGCCCGGATACCCCCCGATGGAGACCGACATGTCCAACTCGCGTGAACTCGCCCTTGCGTCCAAGGCCTGGCCCTTTGAAGAGGCGCGGCGGGTGCTCAAACGCTATGAGAAGGCGCCGCCGGAGAAGGGGTATGTGTTGTTCGAGACCGGCTATGGTCCCTCGGGCCTGCCGCATATCGGGACATTCGGCGAGGTGGCGCGCACCACGATGATCCGCCGCGCTTTCGAGGAGATCAGCGATATTCCGACCCGGCTGATCTGTTTCTCGGACGATCTGGACGGCATGCGCAAGGTGCCGGGCAACGTACCCAACCAGGAGATGTTGCGCGAGCATCTGCAAAAGCCGCTGACCTCGGTGCCCGATCCGTTCGGCACCCATGAGAGCTTTGGCCATCATAACAATGCGATGCTGCGCCGCTTCCTCGATACATTCGGGTTCGAGTACGAGTTCTATTCGGCGACCGAGTTCTACAAGTCGGGTCAGTTCGACGAGATCCTGCTGCGTGCGGCGGAACGCTATGACGACATCATGAAGATCATGCTGAAGTCGCTGCGCGAAGAACGGCAGCAGACCTATTCGATTTTCCTGCCGATCCACCCCGAGACGGGGCGGGTACTGTACGTGCCTATGAAAGAGGTGAACGCCAAGGATGGCACCATCACCTTTGACGACGAGGACGGGCGCGAATGGACGCTGCCGGTGACGGGCGGCAACGTGAAGCTGCAATGGAAGCCCGATTTCGGCGCGCGCTGGGCGGCGCTGGGCGTCGATTTCGAGATGTACGGCAAGGATCACTCGACCAATACGCCGATCTATGACGGGATCTGCCGGGTGCTGGGCGTGCCCGCGCCCGAGCATTTCACCTATGAGCTGTTCCTGGACGAGAACGGGCAGAAGATTTCAAAATCGAGTGGCAACGGGGTGAGCATCGACGAATGGCTGACCTATGCCAGCTCGGAAAGCCTTGCCTATTTCATGTATCAGAAGCCGAAGACCGCCAAGCGGATGTATTTCGACGTGATCCCCAAGGCGGTGGACGAGTATCACCAGCAGTTGCGCGCCTATCCGACCCAGGATCTGGCGGCGCAGCTGAACAACCCGGTCTGGCACATCCATGGCGGCGATGTGCCGGTTTCGACCCTGATCGTGCCGTTCGGGATGCTGCTGAACCTGGCCAGCGTGTCGGGGGCCGAGGACAAGGAGGCGCTGTGGGGCTTCATCCGCCGCTATGCGCCCGAGGCCAGCGCCGAGAGCCATCCCGATCTGGATCAGGCGGCCGGGTTCGCGGTGCGCTACTTCAACGATTTCGTCAAGCCGACGCGGGTCTACCGGGCGCCGACCGAGGCCGAGCGCGAGGCACTGGTGGAGTTGCGCGCGCAACTGGCCGCCTATGACGGACCGGTTGAGGACGAGGCGCTGCAATCCATCGTCTATGCGGTGGGCCGCGACCGGTTCGACCCGCTGCGCGCCTGGTTCGGCGCGCTTTACGAGGTGTTGTTGGGCGCATCGCAGGGGCCGCGTTTTGGCGGGTTCATCGCGCTTTACGGCATCCCCGAGACCATCGCGCTGATCGACAAGGCGCTGGCGGGCGAGCTGGCCTGAGGCGGTTTGCAGTGAACAGGGCGGCGCCCGCTGGCGGGCGCCGTTTTCTGTGTTAGGCTCCGCAGCATCACAGTCGCGGAGGACAGCATGCCAATGTCGGACGAAGACAAATTCGAAGGTCGCGTGCACGGCGAACAGCACGAGCCGGAACAGCGCGACAGCCTGTGGTGGAGGCTGCTGCACATGATCCTGATCGCGATCATGATCAATCTGGCGCAGACCATCCTGGCAGTGGTCACGGTGGTGCAATTCATCATCATGGCCGTCAGCAAGAGCCAGCCGAATGCACGGCTTGCCGATTTCGGCACCGACCTGGGCATCTGGATCGCCAAGGCGGCGCGGTTCCAGACCGCGGCCAGCGAGGTCAAACCCTGGCCCTGGACCGATCTGGACTGAAACCGGATCGACCGGCGGATTTCGACCGCCGGCCGTTTCAAATCAGGGCTTGATGTAGGTGTAGCCCATCTGCTGAAGACGTGAGAGTTCGGCCACGCCCGAGGGCACGATGTCTTCCTCCCATACGTCGTAGAGATCGTTCTGGTAGCTGATCTTGCGACCGACCAGCGTATTGTTGCAGACTTGGAAGCCGACATTCTGACCCTTGAGGGACGCAACGATGGTTTGAACGTCGGTGTCGGTCTTGGCGCTCATCAGGAGACCGAGACCGTTTCCATGCATCACGACCTTGACGTCGATATTCTCGGCGCCGACGGCGTTGATGTGGTTCTGGATGTTGCGCATCGCACCCTTGTAGGCCTTGGACCCTTCCCCGCCTGGGTAGTTAATGTGATAGACAACTTTCTGTTTGCCGTACCGTTCCGTGTCCTGCGCCATAGTGGCTGTGGCTGCGAGGGCCGCAAAAATGACGGCACAAACGAAGTGCTTGATGATCTGCATGTTATCCTCCCCGAACATGGCAATCTGTGCGAGGGGCAGCCCTTCTGACTTAAAAGGTGCAGATCCCCTGCACGTTTCTTGAGTGTCATCTTGATGTGTTTATGAATCAAGATATTTGATTCATGGAATTTAAGAGGCGGTAAGTCAGGTGATCCGAAGTAGGTGACAGCTTCGTATGAAGGCCAGGAGGATACCGGACATGAAACGACTGATCGCAAGTCTCCTGCTGGCCGCATGTCTTGCAACCCCCGCCGCGGCCCAGAGCGACGAGATCGAGACCGTCATCAGCAGCCAGATCGAGGCCTTTCTGGCGGATGATTTCGTGACTGCCTTCAGCTTTGCCAGCCCGATGATTCGCGACATCTTTCGCACGCCCGAGAACTTCGGGGCGATGGTGCGGGGCGGCTATCCTATGGTGTGGCGACCTGCCGATGTGACCTTTCTGGAGCTGCACGAGGAAGACGGCGCGCTGTGGCAGACGGTGCGGATCACCGATGCGCAGGGCATGGTGCACTACCTGGGCTATCAGATGGTCGAACTGGAAAACGGCTGGAAGATCAACGCGGTGCAGGTGTTGAAGGCGCCGGGTCTGTCGGCCTGAGGCAACACCACCGTCACGGTGCCCTGAGCGCCGGTTAATCCCTTTCCTTTAGCGATATGGCGCGTTCGGGGGCGACCCGGACCCGTCACATGCATGCGCCAGGGCAGGTGGTCTGCGGCGCGATTGGGAAAGGGATTTGGATGAACAAGGCAATCACCGAGGGCATCAACTTTATGCCGCCGGCCTTCCAGCTGGGGCTGGATGTCTGGTCGAGCGGCGACGGCACACCGGGGTCGGATACCTATGACGGCGCGCCCAATGCCGCCTTTGTGCCAGCGGACGCGGATTTCGGCGGCTGCCTGGAGTTGCAGAAGACCAGTTCGGTACAAAAGCTGCGTTACATGGGGCAGACGCCGTTGCAGCCGGGCTGTTACTTGCAGGTCAAGGTGCGCGTCAAGGCGATCAGCGGCAACCTGCCCAGCGTGCGGGTGGCGGGCTGGGCCGGGGGCGCGGGGGGCGCCCATGTGACGGGGGTGACCGAGCTTTCTCCGCCGGTAACACTGACCAGCTATGGTCAGGTGGTCGAGGTGACCGGCATCGTCGGCTCGGGTAATCGCGGCGGCGTCGACATGTCCTGGGGCCGGACGGCGATTTACGGTCATTTCGGGATCAACCTGGAAGGGCCGAGCGGCGGCATCGTGCGGATCGACGATATCGAGATCACGGACGTCACCGGCGTGTTTCTGCGCGACATGCTGAGCCTTGTGGATGTGCGCGACTATGGCGCGGTGGGCGACGGGGTGACCGACGATGCGGCCGCGTTTGAAGCAGCGGACGCAGCCGCGGCCGGGCGGCGCGTGTTCGTGCCCGAAGGCAGCTATTTCCTGGGCGAGACGGTCAATATCCAGTCGGAGATCGAGTTCGAGGGCACGGTGTCGATGCCGGTCGATAAGATGCTGGTGCTGACCAAGAACTACAACCTGCCCGCCTATATCGCGGCCTTTGGCAACGAGGAGACCGCGTTTCGCAAGGCGTTTCAGGCGCTGCTGAACGGGGTCGATCACGAATCGCTGGACCTGGGCGGACGCAAGGTGACGATCACCGCGCCGATCGATATGCAGGCGGCGGTGCCGAACCGCAGCAGTTATGCCACGCGGCGGGTGATCCGCAACGGGCAGCTGGACGCGGTGGGCGGGCCGGCCTGGGACACCCAGACCTACACCTCGCTGGCGACATACAATCCGGCGAACCAGCGCACGCTGACCAATGTCGCCAATGTCGCCAATATTCCAATTGGCGCACGGGTCACCGGGGCCGGGGTCGGGCGCGAGATCTACGTGCGATCAAAGAATGTGGGCGCGGGGGAGATCACGCTGAACGCCGGACTCTACGATGCGGCGGGCACGCAGGTCTTCACCTTTCACGATTACAAATACATGCTGGATTTCAGCGGCTTCAGCGCGCTGTCGAAGTTCAACATGCAGAACATCGAGTTTCAGTGCAACAACAACTGTAGCGGCATCAAGCTGGCCCCGTCGGGCGCGACATTCGCGCTGTTCGATTGTTTCATCAGCCGGCCCAAGGATCGCGGCATCACCTCGATCGGGGGCGGCTGTCAGGGGATGCTGATCGACGGGTGCCAGTTCCTGTCCTCGGAAGAGGGGGCGAATGTCGCGGATCGAACCTCGATCGCGTTCAACGTCAATGCCAATGACGTCAAGCTGCGCCACAACCGCGCGACCAATTTCCTGCACTTTGGCGTCATGGCCGGGCAGAACCACATGATCCTGGGCAATCACTTCTTCCAGGGCGATGCTGTGCCGAACGGGCCGCGCACGGCGGGGATCGTCATCATCGGTACCTATTCCAGCTGCACCTTCGCCGAGAACTATGTCGACAATTGCAGCTTTGAATGGACCAACGAACAGGACGCCAACCCCGATTTCAGCGGCGGGTTCTCGTTCAGTTCGATGAGCATCACCGACAATATCTTTTTGTCGGGAGAGGTGGCGCCATGGTTCAGCTATGTGGTGATCAAGCCGCATGGTGTGGGCCATTTCATCAACGGCATGACGGTGACCGGCAACAAGTTCCGCTCGATCAACGGCTATATCGACCGGGCCGACCGGGTCGATACCAGTTTCTCGGGGCTGAACTATGACCGGACCAAGAACCTGATTTTCGAGGGCAACATGTATCACGGGGTCAGCATCCAGTCGGAAAACCCGTTGCGGCTGGAGTATCAGCAGGCGACCGCCTCGGATAACTGGCTGATCGACACCGAGGGCAGGCTGCCTTTTGGGGCCGAAAGCCGGGGCATTCAGGCGGTGGTGGCGCAGGGGGCGCTGACCGACTCGGGCGGCGCGGTGCGGTACCTTGCCCCTTATGCGCAGGCGCAGCAGGGGACAGGGCAGGACATGATCCGGCTGCGCTGGAGCGAGCCGGTCAAGGGTACGGTCATCGCTACGATCCGCGCCGACAAGTAAGCGCGGGCAGGTGTCGGGGCTGCGTGCAGGCGCAGCCCCTTTTTCGTCGTTGCGATCAGAAATTGCGCCAGAAGCCGAGTTTCAGCCCGATGTTGCCGGGCAGGGCCGATTTTCGTTCCAGCCCGACCACCCAGATGCTGCCCTTGCCCGCGTCGATCAGCAGCGAGGGCGTGAGGGTCCAGAACACCGGCAGGCCGGAGACATAGGCGGTTTCCAGTTGCAGCATCGGGTCGATGCGGCGCGGGGTCGACAGGCCCGCGGTGAAATCGAGCTTGAAGATCTCTGTCGCGGTGCCAAATCGGCGCTCCCACCCTGCGTCGGCGGCGAACCAGCCCGGCCCCCAGCGGGTATCGAGACCCTTGCCATAAGACAGTGTCAGCTTGGTCATTGGGTTCCATTCGCCCAGCCAGTGATGGCCGCCCAGGCCAGCCTCGACAGCAAGGCGCCCGCGCTGACCCAGGTCCGCCAGCGGATAGCGCAGGAACAGCAGGGCGTGACCTGCGAGGCCGGGCTGCTCGTTCACATCGACACCCAGCGTCCAGCGCTCGGTCACACCCCATTCGCCATAGACTGCGCTCTTGTAATCCAGAACACCATCGAACCGGTAGAGCGTGGCGGTGACCGCGGTGAAACCGGTGCCGCGCTCGCGCAGCCATGCGCCGGCCGCGGCCTGACCGGCCACGGCGAGGCAGATCCAAACGGCAAACAGCACCCGTCCCATTGCGTCCCTCTGGCCTCAGCCTTGCCGGGATTGGTTAACGAAGCGTTAGGACGGGCAATCGGGCGGCGATGCCGCAGGGAAACAGGACGAATCGCCGTTGTGCTCTGCGGTGCGCCCTATATGCTGCAATGCGGCATGATGGAGGGCGCCATGGGACAGGTGATCACGGTCGCGCAACAGAAGGGCGGGTCGGGCAAGACCACGCTGGCGGTCAATCTGGCCGTTGCCTTTGCCCGCGCGGGCAAACGGGTGGCGTTGATGGATACCGACCCGCAGGGGTCGGCCGGGCGCTGGTTCATGGCGCGGCTCGAGGCGGGCGACGCGCCGGGGCTGGAGTTTTCCACCGCCTCGGCCTGGGGTGTCAGCTATGAGGTGCGCAAGCTGGCCAAGGAACACGATATCGTCATCATCGACACCCCGCCCAAGGCCGACAGCGATCTGCGCCCGGCCCTGCGCGAGGCCGATCTGGTGCTGATCCCGGTGGCGACCTCGCATCTGGACCTGTGGGCGGTGGAAATGGTGCTGTACCTGGCTGAGCGCGAGGAAAAGCCCGCGCTGATGGTGATGACCCGCAACCGTCCCGGAACCCGGCTGGCACAGGATGTCGCCGCCAAGGCCGGAGAACTGAAGGCCGAGCTGGCGCAATCGGTGATGTCGAACCGCGTGGTCTATGCCGAGACATTGGGGCAGGGGCGCGCCGCGCTGGAGGCGCCCAAGGGCCCCGCCCATGCCGAAGTGACTGGATTGATGCAGGAAATAGAGCGCGCGCTGGAAAAGCTGTGATAGGCTGAAGGGCAGGAAAAGGAGACCCGCCATGCCCAAGATCGTCAAGGCCGCCCCGGTGCAAACCGTGATCACCACATTCGAGATGACGCCGGGCACCTGCCAGGATCTGCTCGAGGCGCTGACCGAGGCCTATGCCGAGTTCATCTCGAAACAACCCGGATTCATCGCCGCTGGCCTGCATGTGAACGACGCCCAGACCCGGATCGCCAATTACTCACAATGGCGGCGGCGCGAGGATTTCCTGGCCATGCTGCGCACCCCCGAGATGCGCGAGAGAAACCGCAAGCTGAACGAGATGTGCAAAAGCTTTGAGCCGGTCATGTATGAGGTGGCCGAGACCTTTGACGCCGACTAGGTCGCCGGAAAAGGCTGATCTGGATCAAGGCAGGGGCGAGGGGCACAGGGCATTCTATACGCATCCCTAACGGAGGCGCGAACCATGTATCACAATATCCTCGTCCCCATTTCGTTCGATTCCGAGCGCGACGTATCTGGCCCGCTGAAGCTGGCCAGACTGCTGGCCACGCCCGAGGCGCGGATCACGCTGTTGCATGTGGTTGAGCATATCCCGGCCTATGCGATCTCGTATATGCCGCCCGATTATCTGGCCGAGGCGCGCAAGGCGCTGAAAGGCGAGCTGGACAAGATGGCCGCCGGTCTGCCCAATGCCACTGGTGTGCTGATCGAGGGGCATTCGGGCCGCTCGATCCTGGACTGGGCCGAGACCAACAAGCCCGACCTGATCATCATCTCCTCTCACCGGCCGGGGATGCAGGACCTGCTGTTGGGTTCCACCGCCGCACAGGTTGTCCGCCATGCGCAATGCGCGGTGCATGTGGTGCGCTGAGTTCACCCCAGGTCACCGTTGATGTTGCCTTAAGCGACTGAATAAGCGATACGATCAACCTATGGTCGTATCGCTTTTGATTCTGTTGCTGTCGCTTGCCCTGTTCACCTGGTCCGTCCTGAGCATCGGCCCGGTTCTCTCTCCTGCCCTGTTGCTGGCTGCCGCGGGCTTTGTGGCCAGTCTGCTGCTGCTGATCCGCGCCCGGACGCGGCCCCCGTCGCAATGGATCGTCGTCGACGGGTCCAATGTGATGTTCTGGCGCGATGACACGCCCCGGCTGGAGACTGTCCAGCAATGCATCGAGGCGCTGGTTCTGCATGGCTGGACCCCGGTTCTGTGGTTCGACGCCAATGTCGGTTACCAGGTCGGGTCGCGTTACATGGGTCCGCGCGACCTGTCGCGGGCGCTGCGCTATCCGGCGGCCTGTATCAAGGTTGCCCCCAAGGGCAGACCGGCCGATCCGCTGCTGCTGGCACAGGCCGAGAAACTGGGCGCGCGCATCGTCACCAACGACCGTTACCGAGACTGGGCCGAGACCTATCCCCAGGTGCGGGACCCCGATCTGTTCCTGCGTGGCAGTGCCTCGTTCGCCGGTGTTGTGCTGCGGGTCGAGGACGAGCATCCGCGCCGCCGTGCCTGACGTTATGGCGACAGCTCCTTGCCCGTCAGCCGCACCGCCTTGCCGAAACCGGCATTCAGCAGGCCATCGGTGATGGCAAAGCGGACAAATCGGAAATCGCCAAAATCGGCGTAAAGCCCCGCCTTGGGCCGCTGCTGCAGATAGCGGGTGCGCAAGGCGTCATGTTCGGGCGTGCCGCGCGTGATCAGTTGTGCGATGCAGTGCAGGGTCAGGCGCGGATGAGTCAACGGGTCACCCTTACTGCCCGGCTCCCCGATCAGCAGGGCGCAGGCGGGGGTCGCCTCCAAAGCGGCGCTATGGGCGGCAAGGGCCGAGATCAGCGAGACGGGCACACCCTGCGCATCGGTGGCCAGCGCGATGCGGCTGACCGACGGGTTCAGGCCACCCGGTTGCAGCACCGCCAGCGCGGCGTGCCGCGCCGCGTCGATCAGGGCGCGGGCCTGGGCGCGGGTTTCGGCATCGGCGGGCAGGTAGGGGTCGGTCATGATGGGCTTTGGCGCAGATAGGCAAAGCGATAGGCCAGCGCCACGCCGCCCGCCCCGCCGAGGATATTGCCCAGTGTGACCCAGAGCAGGTTCGACAGCGCCGCGCCGAATGTCACCTCAGCCCCGGCCAGCATGCCCTGCGGGATCAGGTACATATTGGCCACCGAGTGTTCCAGCCCCAGCAGGACGAACCCCGAGATCGGCCAGAGAATGGCCAGGATCTTGCCCGCCGCCGTGCGTGCGGCAAAGGTCAGCCAGACCGCGAGGCAGACCAGCGCATTGCACAACACCCCGCGCATGAAGGCGGCGCCGGGGTCCAGTGCCGCCTTGCCGCGCGCGATGGCCTGCGCGGTTTCGCCCATCGGTCCGTCCAACAGGCCCGTCAGGCCAAAAGCCAGCGCCAGCCCGATCGCACCCACCAGATTGCCCAGATAGACCAGGCCCCAATTGCGCAACAATGCGGACAGAGTGATCCGCCGGTCCACCGCCGCCATCACCATCAGCGCATTGCCGGTGAACAGCTCGGCGCCGCCAACGATGACCAGGATCAGCCCGAGAGAGAACACCACCCCGCCCAGGAACCGCGCCGGGCCAAATCCCGCATCCGCGCCGGTCATCACCATCGTATAGGCCGCGCCGCCAAAGCCGATGAAAACCCCCGCCAGCACCGCAAGCGTCAGGGTCTGGGCTGCGCTGAGCCCGGCTTTGGCCGCGCCTGCGGTTTCCACCAGGCGGGCAATTTCGGCGGGCTTATAGGCATCTAGCCCGGTAGGGTTGATATCGCTCATATTCTTAGCCTAGCCATGGTTGCGCCGTCTGTACATTGATGCCGATCAAAGGGCGGCTCAGTCCTCGCCCACGGTCAAGGTCACCCGGTCACCGGCAAACCAGGTGCGGCCGTATTCCACCGGCCGGCCTTCGGGGTCCACGTTCACGCCGGTCGTATGGAGCAGCGGCGCCCCCTCGTTCAGCCGCAGGTGCAGCGCCTGTGTGGCGGTGGCGGGCCGGGCGGTGAGCCGGGTCCGGACCCGGGTGAAATCCGCCACCCCCATCCGTTGCAGGGCGGCGGTGACGGATCGGGTCTCGGTCAGCGCATCGGGCAGGCCGGGAAAGCGGGCGGCGGGAAACACGCTCTGGAACACGGCGATGGGCTGGCCATCGGCCAGCGACAGCCCGTCATAGACATGCACCTGCGCGCCGGGCGACAGGTGCAGCGCCTCGGCCTCGGTCGCGTCTGCGGTGCGGGTCAGAAGGGTCAGGATGCGCTTGCCCGGAATGCGGCCGCCGGCGGCGATGTTCTTGTGAAACCGCACCCGCTTGCCGATGGCGTAATCGGTGGGCCGGGCGGCGACAAAGACACCGGCGCCGCGCCGCGCATGCACCAGACCCTGATCGGCGAGATCGGCCAGCGCCCGACGCACCGTGTGCCGGTTGACCCCATGGGTCGCGGCCAGCTGCGCCTCGGTCGGTAGCTGGTCGCCTTCGCCATAACGCCCCTCGGCGATGTCTTCGGTCAGGCTCAGCGCGATGGTCTTCCAGACGGGGCTGCGGCTCATGTCATCAAAACTTCATCGTTGGGTGGATTGCGGGATGGGGGGCAACCCGCTAATATTTGTCTAGTTGTATAGTGAATGTAGACAACCGGGCCAAGAGGCTTTTATGGCAGATCAAGAGAAAGAGACGGCGGCGCGGCAGGGCTGGATGGGCCTCTTGGCCCGCGCGCCCGAGGCGGCGCTGATGGCGCTCTGGGACCGGGTCGAGGAGCGCCCCGCCTATGACTGGCTGCGCGCGCCCGAGACCGGCGGCGTGATGGTACGCGGTCGCACCGGTGGTACCGGCGCCCCCTTCAACCTGGGCGAGATGACCGTGACGCGCTGCGCCCTCGCATTGGCGGATGGTACGGTGGGGCACGCCTATGTCCAGGGCCGCTCGCGGGCCAAGGCCGAAGCAGCGGCGCTGATTGACGCCCTGATGCAGACCGAGGCCGCCGAACGTATTCGCACACGCGTGCTGGAGCCGCTGGCCGCCCAGATGGCCGAGCGCGCCGAAACCCGCGCCGCCCGGGCCGCCGCCACCAAGGTTGAGTTCTTCACGCTGGTCAGGGGAGAGGATTGATGGACGGATCGAGCCTTTATGCCGGTGGCTTTCGCGACGCGCCTGTCGACGCGGCGCATGCCTTTCGCGCCGCGATGACCGCCATGGCGCGGCCCGGTGACATCCGCAGGATCGCGGGTGCTGCTCCGCCCGCGCCCCTTTCGGTTGCGGCGGGCACGCTGTTGCTGACGCTCTGCGACCCGGAAACGCGGGTGCATCTGGGCGGGACGGTGGACACCGACGCGGTGCGCCAGTGGCTGAGCTTTCACACCGGTGCACCGCACTGCGCCGCCGCCGAGGCCGATTTCGCGCTGGGCAGCTGGGCCGACCTGATGCCGCTGTCGCGCTACCGGATCGGCACGCCGGAATATCCCGACCGCTCGGCTACGCTGATCGTCGAATGCGACCGGCTGGAGAACACCGGCGCGGTGCTCAGTGGTCCGGGTATCCGCGACACCGCCCGCCTGTCATTACCGGATGCGGACGCGTTGCAGGGCAACGCGACGCTTTACCCGCTGGGCTGCGATTTCTTCTTCACCTGCGGCGACCGGGTTGCGGCCCTGCCGCGCAGTACCACTATCCGCGCGGAGGGCTAGGCCATGTATGTTGCCGTCAAAGGGGGCGAACGCGCCATCGAGAACGCCCATGCCTGGCTGGCCGAGGAGCGGCGGGGCGATATATCCGTTGCCGAACTCTCCCTTGCCCAGATCCGCGAACAGCTGAGCCTGGCGGTGAACCGGGTGATGGCCGAGGGCTCGCTCTATGACCCCGACCTGGCCGCGCTGGCGATCAAGCAGTCGCGCGGCGACCTGATCGAGGCGATCTTTCTGATCCGCGCCTATCGCACCACCCTGCCGCGCTTTGGCGCGAGCCGCGCGGTCGATACCGGCGCCATGGCCTGCGACCGGCGCATCTCGGCCACGTTCAAGGACGCGCCGGGCGGGCAGGTTCTGGGGCCGACCTTCGACTACACCCATCGCCTGTTGGATTTCAAACTGGCCGCCGAGGGCGCGGTGCCGCCCGCGCCAAGCGCCCCCCCGCGCCGCGAGCCGACACCGCATATCACCGAGTTTCTGGGGCAAGAGGGGCTGATCCAGCCCGAGCCCGAGCCCGAAAGCGAGGCCGTGCCGCGCGACCTGACCCGCGAACCGCTGGAGTTTCCCGCCGACCGCGCCTTGCGCCTGCAATCGCTGGCGCGCGGGGATGAGGGGTTTGTGCTGGGCATGGCCTATTCCACCCAGCGTGGATACGCCCGCAACCATGCCTTTGTCGGCGAGCTGCGCATCGGGCGGGTCACGGTCGAGATGGAGATCCCCGAACTGGGCTTTGCCATCGAGATCGGCGAGGTCGAGCTGACCGAATGTGAGACGGTGAACCAGTTCAAAGGGTCCAAGACCGAGCCGCCGCAGTTCACCCGCGGCTATGGGCTGGTGTTCGGCCAGTCCGAGCGCAAGGCGATCTCCATGGCGCTGGTCGACCGCGCCCTGCGCTGGCAGGAACTGGGCGAGGACAATCTGGGCGCGCCGGCGCAGGACGAGGAATTTGTGCTCAGCCATTGCGACAATATCCAGGCCACCGGGTTCCTGGAGCATATCAAGTTGCCCCATTACGTCGATTTCCAGTCGGAACTGGAACTGGTGCGCAAACTGCGCCGCGAGGCGGAAGAGCGCATCGCACGTCGGGAGGCGGCGGAATGAGCGGATTTGTCTTTCTGGTGGTGATGCTGGCGGCGCTGCTGCACGCCACATGGAACGCGTTGGTCAAGGGTGGCTCGGACAAGAGCGCCGCGATGACGGCGGTGGTGATGGGGCAGGGCCTGTCGGGGCTGCTGCTCCTGCCCTTTGCCCCGCCGCTCGACTGGTCCTGCTGGCCCTATCTGCTGGCGGGGATCGGGCTGCACCTGGGCTATCAGTTGTTCCTGATCCAGGCCTACAAGATCGGTGACCTGACCCAGGTCTATCCGATCGCGCGCGGCGCCTCGCCCTTGCTGGTGGCGCTGGGCACGGCGCTGTTCTTCGGGGTGACGTTCAGCCAGACCGAGCTTTTGGCGATGGCGATGATCTCGGTCGGGATCGCCTCGATCGCGCTGGTGCGGCGGGCGGACGGCAATTTCAACATGGCCGCCGCCGGGCTGGCGCTGATCACCGGGCTGTTCATCGCCGCCTATTCCATCGTCGACGGGCAGGGCGCGCGCATCGCGGGCACCGCGCTGGGCTTTTTCGGCACACTGACAGCCGCGAACGCGTTGGGCTTTGCCCTGGTGGCACGGGTCGCGCGGCCCGGGCTGCTCAGGCGGGCGGCCAGCCTTTGGCGGCTGGCGATCCTTGGCGGCGCCGCTTCCTTCACAGCCTATGTCCTGGTGGTCTGGGCCTTTACCCAGGCACCCATCGCGCTGGTCACCGCGCTGCGCGAATGTTCCATCGTCTTTGCGCTGATCATCGGCGTGACTTTCCTCAATGAAAGGCTCGACCTGAAAAAGGTCGCCTCGACCGCGCTGACGCTCGCTGGCGCGATCCTTCTTCGCATGAGCCGGAGCTGACCCATGTCTGACTATAACTTCGCCTATCTCGACGAACAGACCAAGCGGATGATCCGCCGCGCCATCCTCAAGGGGCTGGCGGTGCCGGGATACCAGGTGCCCTTTGCCAGCCGCGAGATGCCGATGCCCTATGGGTGGGGCACGGGCGGCGTGCAGGTCTCGGCCGCGACGCTGACCCCCGAGGACCGGTTGAAGGTCATAGACCAGGGCGCCGACGACACCACCAACGCGGTGTCTATCCGCAAGTTCTTTGAACGCACGGCCGGGGTGGCCACGACCGAGGCGACGCAGGAGGCGACGGTGATCCAGACCCGCCACCGTATCCCCGAGGCGGAGCTGACCGAGGACCAGATCCTAGTCTATCAGGTGCCGATCCCCGAACCGCTGCGCTTTCTGGAGCCGCGCAAGACCGAGACGCGCAAGATGCACAGCCTTCAGGAATACGGGCTGATGCATGTGAAGCTCTACGAGGATATCAGCCAGCATGGCGCGATCTCGACCGCCTATGCCTATCCGGTGCGGGTGGCCGACCGCTATGTGATGGACCCTTCGCCGATCCCCAAGTTCGACAACCCCAAGATGGAGATGGCGGCGATCCAGCTCTTCGGCGCCGGGCGCGAGCAGCGCATCTACGCGGTGCCGCCCTATACCCGCGTCGTCAGCCTCGATTTCGAAGACCATCCGTTCGAGGCCACGAAGGCCGATCATCCATGCGACCTGTGCGGCGCCGGGGACAGCTATCTGGACGAGGTGATCATGGACGATGCGGGAAACCGGATGTTCGTCTGTTCCGACACCGATTACTGCCGCTCCCGCCGCGAGGAGGCGGCATGAGCGCATCGGTCGGGACAGGGGAAAAAATTTCCACGAAATTTTTTGGACAGGATTTTTTCAAAATCCTGGGCGCGGGAGGTGAGGGATGAGCCCTTTGTTGCAGGTCGCAGGCATCGAGAAGCGCTATGGTGCGCGGATCGGCTGCACCGATGTAAGCTTCGATCTCTATCCCGGCGAGGTGATGGGGATCGTGGGCGAAAGCGGGTCCGGCAAGTCGACATTGCTCAACTGTCTGGCCGGGCACCTGGCGCCCGATGCGGGGCGGGTGATCTTTGACACCCGGCACATGGGGCCGGTGGATACGGTCACCATGTCCGAGCCCGAGCGGCGGATGTTGTCGCGCACCGACTGGGCCTTTGTCCATCAGCATGCCCGCGACGGGCTGCGCATGTCTGTCTCGGCGGGCGGCAATATCGGCGAGCGGCTGATGGCGGTGGGCGACCGGCATTATGGCCGCATCCGCGCGGCGGCGCTCGACTGGCTGGACCGGGTCGAGATCGACGGCGCCCGGATCGACGACCGGCCATCGGCCTTTTCCGGCGGCATGCAGCAGCGTTTGCAGATCGCGCGCAATCTGGTGACAGGTCCCCGGCTGGTATTCATGGACGAACCCACCGGAGGCCTTGACGTGAGCGTGCAGGCGCGTCTTCTCGACCTCTTGCGCGGGCTGGTGCGGCGGATGGGGCTGAGCGCCATCATCGTCACCCACGATCTGGCGGTGGTGCGGCTGCTGGCTGACCGGCTGATGGTGATGAAGGACGGGCGCGTGGTCGAGAGCGGTCTGACCGATCAGGTGCTGGACGATCCCCAGCATGGCTATACGCAACTGCTGGTGTCGAGCGTGTTGCAGGTCTGAGGGGGCGCTGCCCCCGCGCCTGCGGCGCTCCCCCGGAGTATTTTGGGGCGAAATGAAAGGGATTTGGGATGATCGACATCCGTGACGTGAGCAAAAGCTTCACCCTGCACAATCAGGGCGGCGCGGTGATCCGGGTGATGGAGGGCGCATCGCTGCATGTGGCGCCTGGCGAATGTGTGGCGCTGACCGGTGCGTCGGGGGCGGGCAAGTCCACCCTGATGCGGGTGATCTATGGCAATTACCTGGCGGCCTCGGGCTCTGTCCTCGTGGGCGGGCTGGATGTGGCCCGGGCCGAGCCGCGCGAGATCCTGCGATTGAGGCGCGAGGTGCTGGGCTATGTCAGCCAGTTCCTGCGGGTTGTGCCAAGGGTGCCGACGGTTGAGGTGGTGGCCGAACCGCTTCTGGCGCTGGGGGTTGATCCCCACACGGCGCGGGCGCGGGCCGAGGTGCTGCTCAGGCGGCTCAACATTCCCGAACGGCTCTGGTCGTTGAGCCCCACCACCTTTTCCGGGGGCGAGCAGCAGCGGGTGAACATCGCGCGCGGCTTTGCCCATGCCTATCCGGCGTTGTTGCTGGACGAGCCGACCGCCAGCCTCGACGCCGAGAACCGCGCGGTGGTGCTGGGGCTGATCGCAGAGGCCAAGGCGCGCGGCGCCGCCATCGTCGGCATCTTTCACGATGTCGAGGCGCGGGAGCGGGTCTGCGACCGGGTGGTCGATGTCTCGGGGTTTACCCCGGTGGTGGCGGCATGAGTCCTGTGCCGGTGATCGCGGTTGTCGGCCCGTCCGGCGTGGGCAAGGACAGCGTCATGGCCGCACTTGCGGCGCGCGATCCGGGATTGCGCCTGATCCGGCGGGTGATCACCCGGCCGGAAGAGGCGGGTGGAGAGCCGTTTACCGGCGTCTCACCGCAGGAATTCGAGGCGATGCGCGCGGCGGGCGGTTTTGCCCTGAGCTGGCAGGCGCATGGGCTGAGCTATGGAATTCCGATGCCCTCGGACGCGGAACGGGCAGGGGCGCGGGCGCTGCTGGTCAACCTGTCGCGCGGTGTGCTCTTGCGCGCGCAGGAGGTGTTTCGCCCCTTTGCCGTGCTGTCCCTGACGGCGCGGCCCGAGGTGCTGGCGGCGCGGCTGGCCGCGCGCGGGCGCGAGGATGTGGCCGATCAGGCGCGGCGGCTGGGGCGTGCCGATATGGCCCTGCCCGAGGGGCTGCGCCGGGAAATCACGATCGACAATTCAGGCCCGCTCGACGACACGGTCGAGGCGGTTCTGGCCCATCTTCAGAGGGAAAGCGCGTAGCGATGGATCAGGTGAAACCGGCCATATGCGGCCTCGCCCACCAGCGCCAGATCGGCGAGCGTGAACGGCACCGGCAGCAAGGGGCCGAGCCGGTCCTGCAACAGGGCCTGTGCCTGCGCCAGCGCGTCCTCGTCCAGCCTTCCGGTCAGGGTGATGTGAAAGCGGAACTGGTCGAGCACGTAAGGATAACCCCAGCGCTCCAGATGCGCGTCTTGCGCCGGGCTGAGCCGGGCGGCGCGGCGGCGCTCCAGCTCCTGCGGGGTGGCGGGGGCGCGAAACGGGTCCAACTCGGTGACACAGGCCGCCGCCAGCGCGTTCAGCGCGCTCAGCTCCCCCACCGGGCGCAGCGCCAGGAACCGGCCGAGCCGGGTGATCTCCAGCCCCGCCAGCACCACCGCCGGGCGGCGGGCGGCCAGCGCCGCGCAGGCCCGGTGCAGCGCCTCGGGATCCTGCCCCGCGGCCAGGCGAAACGGCGGTTTCATCGTCGCGTGCAGCCCGTATTTGCGCGGCGTAGCGGTCAGGGCGGCCACATCCAGCCCGGTGCCCTCGGGATGCGCCAGCTCCTGCCCGGTCTCGACATCCCAGCCCAGCCAGGCGGCACCGAACCTTGCCCAGGCCTCGGACGCGGGCGGCAGGAAATAGATCGCGTATCGCAGGAATGTCACATTGGCCTCCTATGTCGTGGCCTTCACCCATGCTCCAACCAGATGAAGTTCAGATGACAGAAGAGTTGATCCTTGCCAATGCCACGCTGGTTCTGCCCGGCGAGACCGTGACCGGCAGCCTGCGGGTGGTGCATGGTACCATCGCCGAGATCGCCCAGGGCGCGCGCGTGCCCGCCGGGGCCGTCGATTGCGGCGGCGACATGCTGGCGCCTGGGCTGGTGGAACTGCACACCGACAATCTGGAGCGCCATATCCAGCCGCGCCCCAAGGTCGACTGGCCACATGCCGCCGCCATCCTGGCGCATGACGCGGAATTGGCCGGCACCGGCATCACCACCGTGTTCGACGCGATGCGGGTGGGCTCGATCCCCTCGGGCGCCGGACGCTACCTGAAATACGCCCGCAGCCTGTCGCGCGAACTGTGGCAGCTGCGCGAGGCGGAGGCGTTGAAGATCAGCCATTTCCTGCATCTGCGGGCCGAGATCTGCTCGGAAACCCTGGTCGAGGAGCTGGACGAGTTCACGCCCGAGGACCGGGTCGGGCTGGTTTCGCTGATGGACCACACGCCGGGGCAGCGGCAGTTCCGCGACATGGCCAAGCTCGAAGCCTATATGAAGGGCAAGAACGCGATGGACGACGACACGTTCCTGCAACATGTCAGCCATCTGAATATGCTGCGCGACCGCAATGGCGACCGGCACGAGGCCGAGACGGTCAAGGCCGCCGCGCGGCTGGGATCGGTGCTGGCCAGCCATGACGACACCACGCCCGAACAGGTGGCGGTATCAGCCGGTCACGGCATCCGGCTGGCCGAGTTTCCCACCACGATCGCGGCAGCCGAGGCCTGCCGTGCCCATGGCATCAAGGTGATCATGGGGGCGCCGAACCTGATCCGGGGCGGGTCGCATTCCGGCAATGTGGCGGCGCGGGATCTGGCCGAACGCGGGCTGCTCGATATCCTCAGCTCGGATTACGTGCCCTCGGCGCTGCTGTTGTCGGCGGTGCGCCTGGGCGAGCTCTGGGGCGATCTGGCCCGTGGACTGGCCACGGTGACGCGGGCGCCCGCCCATGCGGTGGGGCTGCACGACCGGGGCGAGATCGCGCCGGGGCTGCGCGCCGACCTGATCCGGTTCCGCATGCGCGAAGGCGTGCCGGCGCTGCAATCGGTCTGGTCGCGCGGGTGCCGGGTGGCCTGAGCGATCAGGCAAGGCGAAGCGGCGCCGACGGCTTAGGGCCGGACGAATTTGGCGGTACCCGGCTGCTGGCGCGGCGGCGCGTCGCGTGCCGGGATCATGGCCGCCAGGTCGGGCAGGGCATCGCAGGCGATGCCATCCAGATCGGCATCGTTGCGGGCATGATAGCCAGGTCCGCCGACATGGGAGGGCGCCAGGCCGACCCTATGCGCCACCTCGCAGCCAGCCAGCGCCGCCAGGTGCCGCAGGGCAAGCTCGGGCTCATAGGGGCTGGTGCGGATGAAAACCCCCAGCGCGGTGGTCGCGGTCAGCACCGGGATCGAGGCCAGAAGCATCACGATCCGCAGCGGCGACAGCGCCCGCGCCCGCGTCCGTACGGCCCGTTTCTGGCGGCGCGAGGGGGCCCGCTGGGCGGGCTCGGCCAGTTCGGGATAAAGCGCTTGGCGGAGGGTTTGCAGTTCGGACATGGCCAAAGCATGGAGCCTGAATGTGGCAGCGTCATGGCAAACGCCAAAGCAGCCTGTGAAGATAACATAACATATTGAAATATATAGCTTAAATATATTTTCAGACACCACTTGCGCGCCACCGAAGCCACACCATTTACCATTCGGTTTCAACCCATGCTCAAAGGAGCACCCCGATGCGTGGCCTTTTCCTTGCCGCAACCCTCCTTGTCGCGACCCCGGCCCTTGCTGACGAAGTCACCGGCACCATCCTGGCTTATGATCGCGTGGACGGTCTGATCGTTCTCGACGACAAGACCGTATGGTCGCTGGAATTCGTCACCGAGGTGCCCGAGGGGCTGATGTCGGGCGACGAGGTGCATATCGTCTATGAAACGGCGGGCGAGGACGGGATCACCAAGATCTCGGCGATCCACCGCAAGTAAGCGATATACGTCGGCATGCCCCGGACCTGTCCGGGCATGCCGCGGGCAGAGCCTCCTCCAGTTACCTTTGTACCGGCGGGGGCCACCTCTGGTGGCCAGCGCAGTCATGGGCCGTGTGGTGCTTTCCATTTCTGTTGGCAAAGCACAGGCGACAGGCATAACCTGATGCCCGAACAGCAGGCGGCCAGGACCAGTCCGGCCGCCGCCTTGGGTGGACAGAAAACATGACAGCCGCCGCCGTGGATGCACGCCTCGCGCCTTTCCCCCGCGCCCCTCTGATGACGGGCACGACCCCAGTCGAGCGGCTCGATCGCTTGTCCGATCTCTTGGACATCGACCTCTGGATGAAGCGCGACGATCTGACCGGGCTGAGTTTCGGCGGTAACAAGACGCGACAACTGGAATTCTACTTTGGCGACGCGCTGGCGCAGGGGGCCGACACGGTTCTGATCACTGGCGCGGTACAGTCGAATTTCGTCCGCGCAGCGGCGGCAGCGGCGGCGCGACTCGGGATGCGGGCGATCCTGCAACTGGAAGAGCGGGTGCCCGGCATGGGCGATCTCTACCACAGCTCCGGCAACGTGCTGCTGGCCCGGATCCTTGGCGCCGAGCATATCCGCTTTCCGGTGGGCGAGGACGAGAGCGGCGCCGATGCCGCCCTGCACCGGCGGGCCGAGGCGCTGCGGGCCGAAGGGCGCAAACCCTATGTCATCCATCTTGGGTCCGATCATTCGCCGCTGGGGGCGCTGGGCTATGTCGCCGGGGGCGCCGAGTTGCTTGGGCAGATAGATGATTTCGACGCCGCGGTGGTGCCCTCGGGCAGCGGCTCCACCCATGCCGGGTTCCTCACCGGCCTGCGCCTTGCCGGGTACGCGGCGCCGGTCTACGGCATCTGCGTGCGCCGCGACGCCGACCAGCAACACCGGCGCATCGAGACCGTGGTGACCCGGCTTGCCAGTCTCATGGAGTTCGACCCGGCGCGCGTGCTGGGCGGGATCAGCCTGTGGGATGGCGCGCTTGCGCCGGGCTATGGCCGGATCGGCGAGACCACGCAAGAGGCGCTGACCCTGATGGCGCGGAGCGAAGGCGTGTTCCTCGACCCGGTCTATACCGCCAAGACCTTTGCCGGGCTGCTCGGCCTGCTGCGCCAGGGCGTGATCGCCAAAGGACAAAAGGTGGTGCTGCTGCATACCGGCGGTCAGGCGGCGCTTTTTGCCTATCAGCAAGAGCTGGACGCCCTGCTCAATCGCTGAGCACGCGCGGCGGACGAGGCTGCTGGCGATCCCACGAGGACTCGAACCCCGAACCTGCTGATTAGAAGTCAGCTGCTCTATCCAGTTGAGCTATGGGACCGCTTGGCGCCTGTTATGCCACGCGCGGGGCGGGGGTCAAGCGGCGGTGCGCAGGTCCAGGTGCATGAATGTGGACCACGGATCTTCGGCATAGTCGTCAAAGGGGCCGCATTCCACGAAACCATAGCGCTCATAGAGGCTGCGGGCAGGCCGGAAATCCTCGGTCGAGCCGGTTTCCAGATAGACCCCCCGGGCGCCCTGCGCGCGGGCGTGGTCCAGCAGAAACTCCAGCATCGCCCGGCCTGCGCCGGTGCCGCGCGCCTCGGCCACCGTATGCATCGATTTCAGCTCCATCGCGCCGTCCGGCAGCGTTCTGAGCGCGCCCATGCCAATCGTCGCACCATCCAGGCGGATCAGGAAAAACACCACATCCGGCCTGTCCAGCCCACCGCCGTCCAGCACATGACAGCTTTCCTCGGGCGATTGCGAGGCCATCAGCGCCACGTGACGCGCGATCAGTGCCGCCGCCTCGGGCTCTGACGGGCTGGCCCGCTCAATCACAAAGGCCATGGGTCTCAGTGTGTCCAGGGGCCGCGCCGGTTGGTGGCGAAATTCTCGCCATAGCCGCGCGGCCGCAGGTTGGGCTTGCGCTTGTGCGGCTCGCTGACGCTGGCTTCGATCCCGTGCGCCTTGGCGTAGTCCAGCGCTGCTTCCTTGCTGTCGAACCGCAGCCGGACCTGGCTCTGGGTGTCGTCGGACGAGGTCCAGCCCATCAGCGGATCGACCTCGCGCGCCGAGCCCTGGGCGTATTCCAGAACCCATTGGCGGGTCTTGGCCATGCCCGAGGTCATGGCATTCCGGGCGGGCTGGTAGATCCGTGCGCGCATCGCTGTCTCCGTCGTGTTCGGCTGGTCTCTATATGCGCGGATCAGGGCGAACGGGCAAGACCGTTTTCCGCGACCGGTCGTCGCCGGGCGGTACGGATTCCACGCCCGTCGCGCCACTGCCCGCTGGACCGGCGGGATGAACTGCCCTACCAATCGAATATGGGCAACGAACAGATATCGCGGCGTCTATCAGCCATACTGGCCGCTGATATCGTCGGGTATTCCCGCCTGATGGCCGAGGACGAGGCCGGAACGCTCAGCGCGCTGAACCGGCACCGGCGCGAGGTGTTCGACCCCTGCGTGTCCCGCCACAACGGCCGCATCGTCAAGCTGATGGGCGATGGTGCGCTTGTCGAGTTCCTGAGCGTCTCCAATGCGGTGCAATGCGCCACCGAGATTCAGGACACCATGGCCAGGCTGAACGGCGCCGGGGGTATCGCCCTCAGGATCGGCGTCAACCTGGGCGACGTCATCCTTCAGGATGACGACATCTTTGGCGATGGCGTGAACGTCGCCAGCCGGCTGGAGCAGCTGGCGCAACCGGGCGGCGTCTGCGTCTCTTCGGTGGTGCAGGAAAGCGTGGGCGGCCGCCTTGGGATCGCGTTTCAGGACGGCGGGCAGGTCTCGGTCAAGAACATCGACCGGGCCTTGCGCGTCTATCACTGGCATCCGCAGGATGCCGCGCCGCCGCCAAACGGAACGGTGAAGCCCGAAAAACCGCGCGATCCCGCCTATGCCATTGCCGTTCTGCCGCTGGACAACATGTCGGGCGACCCCGAGCAGGAGTATTTCTCGGACGGGATCAGCGAGGATATCATCACCGACCTGTCCAAGGTCTCGGGCCTGACCGTCATCGCCCGCAACTCCAGCTTTGCCTACAAGGGCAGGTCCATCGACCTGCGGGTGGTCGGGCGCGAGCTGGGTGTTACCCATGTTCTCGAAGGCAGCGTCCGGCGCGCGGGCCAGCGCGTGCGCATCACCGCCCAGCTGATCGACACCAAAGACGGCAGCCATGTCTGGGCCGACCGTTATGACCGGGACCTGACCGACATCTTCGCGGTGCAGGACGAGGTGACGCTGGAAATCGTCAAGGCTCTGAAGCTGTCGCTGTCGCCCCGCGAACGCGCGAATATCGCCGATGTCGGCACCTCGAACATCGAGGCGCATGAAGATTACATGCGCATGCGCGGCTTCCTGTTCTTCCCCGGCATGAATGCCGAAGGCTGGCGCAAGGCCGTCGCCTATGGCGAGCGCGCCATTGCCCGCGACCCCGGCTATGCCGACGCCTATGGCATGCTGGCCCTCATGCACCTGCTGGACTACCACAACCACTGGTCCGGTACGCCTTCGGAAGAGGCGATGCAAAAGGCGGATACCCTGGTCAGGCGCAGCCTGGCGCTTGGCCCGGACAATATCTGGCCCAACAACGCCTATGCCGCCATTTCGCGGTGGCAGGGCAAACTGGACGAAGCCCTGCCCGCGCTGGACCGGGCCATGGCCAAAAGCGCGGATTACGCGATGGGCTGGTTCACACGGGGCGAGATCGAGATCGCCCAGGGCAAGCTCGACGATGCGATCGAACATCTGGAACGCGCGATCCGGCTCGATCCCTCGTTCCGGCACCAGTTCATGCAATTCCTCGCCATGGCCCATTTCCTCAAGGGCAGCTTCGAGACCGCGGCGCTGTTTCTGAAGGAACGGGTCTTCCTGGTGAAGGACACCGATATCGGGCGCGCCTGGCTGGCCTCGGCGCTGGGACATCTGGGCGAGGTGGAGGAGGCGCGTCAGGTCTGGCAGGACATGCTGGAGATCAACCCGACATTCGACATCCGGACCCGGCTGGCCCGGCTCACCCTGTCCGATCCCGCCCACGAGCAGTTGGTCTTGCAGGGGCTGGAAAAGGCCGACCTGCTTGCGGACAGCTGAGCGCGCCGGGATCGGCCCGGCAAAGAAAAAGCCCCCGGTTGGGGGCTTCCTCGGAAAGGCGTAAAAACCACCGGCGCATGTGTCCGGTGGTCGAACCGGCTTATGCCAGTTGCAGGTTGGTCGCGCTCTCGCGGCCATCACGGCCCGATTCCAGATCGAAGGTCACTTTCTGACCGTCATCCAGCGAACGGATGCCTGCGCGCTCCAGCGCGGTGATGTGGACGAAAACGTCCTTGCTGCCGCCATCGGGCGCGATAAAGCCGAAGCCTTTGGTGGTGTTGAACCATTTCACGGTGCCAGTAGCCATCGTGAGATCTCCTATATGTTTCGTTGCCCGCAACATGCGGCAACCCGGCCAGTCAGTTCGAAATCGAGGGACTGTGGCCGAATAGGAGAACAGTTTGTCGAGATAGAAATCAGTAGCGTCGTACACATGTGGGTTACGGCTGCATTTTGCAAGGAAAATCGCTGGAACTTCAAAAAATTCACTTGGGAAATTGTCATGATTCTGCGGTTTCGCCCTATAGGCAGCGCTCCAGGATCAGGTTTCGATACCGTCCAGTTGCCCTTGTGGGCTTCGGACCGCGCTCGCCAACGCCTCGGCCAGATGTTGGTGTGACGCCGGCAGAACCGGACAGCGCGAACAGATATTGGGCTGGGGCGCAAGGCTCGCCGCCCTCTGTAACGCGTCTCTCGCTGCGTCCGCTTCGCCAGCAGCCCGCAGCGCTTGGCCGCGCAAGACATGCATCGCCCGGTCCTTTGGCCGAGTGTCGGCTGCCAGTCGCGCGTCTTCTGCGGCCAGATCGTAGCGTCCGCCGCAGTAATAGGCTGCCGCCCGCAGAAAGCGCCGACAGGGGATCATCGGATTGTGAACCTGCCTTTGCAACAACAGTCCGTACTTTTCCGCGGCCTTGTCGAAATTGCCTTCGACCATCAGGATATGCGCCTCCAGTTCGTGGTTCTCCGAATAGGCCGGGTTCAGGTCGCGACTGCGCAGCAGATCGGCCCGGGCGCCTGCCACATCAGACAGGCAATTGATCCGATAGAGACCACGGGTCCAGAATACATAGTCGCTCCCCGGGTTCTGTTCGATCGCGGTATCAAGGTCGTCTGCCAGTTGCGCCAGCAGATCCGGGGGCAACGTCCTGTAGCGCGCGGCATGTGTCATGATCTCGGCCTCGGCGCGCATCGCCAGGGAAACGCCGTCGCGCGGGTTCATCCGGATCGCGCGTTTCATCAGCCGCAAGCCGTCGATCCAGTCCTCGTAAGTCAGCCGGTAATAGGCATTGGCCGCTCGCGCCCTCAGTTCCGAGACGCTCAACTCCTCTTCCGGGATATGGGCCAGGCGGTCACCGTCAAAAGCGTTGGTCTGGATGCGCAGATCGGCCTCGGCGCGTTCCAGCACCACGTCGCAGAAATCGAAAATGTCCGCCGTTTCGCGGTCATAGCTTTCGGACCAGACCGGCCGCCCTTCGGAACGCAGGACCAGCGACAGGCTCAGCCGTCCGCGCCCACCCGCGACGCGCAGCCTGCTGCGCAGGTCATAGGTGGCGTTCTCGACAGGCCTGTTCGCGGCGTCCAGCACGACGACACCCTGCCGCCGGGACAGGCGGATCACCAGCTGATCGTGCAGGTCGCCCGCCAGTGCTGCGGTTTCGGCATCCAGCGGGGCGTATTCGATGGCGGCGACCGCGATCGATGTGACCTCGTCCGGATCGGCCTTGCGCTTGTGCTTGGGTCGCCACTGATACAGCCGCACCGGCTGGGCGATGTTCTTCAGCCGGAACATCCCCGCATCCCTGAGCTCCCCCGCCAGCGGACCGGACAACTGCCGGAACAGGTCCTCCGACACCATCAATCCGCCGGGGGGTGCCTCTGCCTCGATCCGCTGCGCGATGTTAAGCCCCGACCCGTAGAAATCCTCGCCGTCCGACACGATCTCGCCGATATGCGCACCGATACGCAGCTTCAGCTCGGTTTCGGTCTGAAGCTTCGCCTGAAGGCTCATGGCGCAGTCCACGCAGGCCGATACGCTGGTAAAGGAAATGATCCAGCCATCGCCAAGGCGTTTCAGAACGCGGCCCGCATGCGCGCCGACCGCGGGTTCCAACATGTCCAACCGCAGGCTGCGAACCGCGTCGATGGTCTGGTCCTGGTCTGCTTCCATCATCGCGGAGTAGCCGACAATGTCGGCAAACATCAGGACGGCAAGCTGGCTGTGCATCGGCGCTCCCTGTTGTGTGGGTCAAGTCTATGGGATCGTGGCCTCCTGTAAAGCTTTCCCGTCCATGGACCGCGCCAGCTCTCCCAGATGCGAATCCCGCGCCCGCAGGAACGTCAGCAACCGCGACGGATAGCCCTCGGGCGGGGCATCGCGCACCGACGGGCGCGCCGCCACCGCCGCGCGCCAGCGTGTCATGCCGGTGTCGTCGGGCATCAGGTCGAACGCGCCCAGCGTCTCGAACGTGTCGAGATAGCGGAACACCGTGCCCCAGACCCCGTCAATCATGTGAAAGGTCGGCCCGGCGAAGAACGGGCCTTGCACCTCGGGCGCGACCCGCGCCAGCCGGTCGCGCAGGGCCTGCCTGCGCGCCTCGAAGCGCGCGGCATCGGGGGCGTTATAGAACCCCGCGATCTCGGCCAGCGTGGCCGAGGCATATTCGATCCACGCCCGGTGCCGCGCCTTTTCCAGCGGATCGTCGGGGTGCAGCGAACCGGGGGTGATCTCGTCGAGATATTCGGCGATCACCTGGCTTTCGAACAGCACCCTGCCGCCGGTCTCCAGCACCGGCACCCGGCCCAGCGGCGACAGGGCGCGGAACCAGTCGGGCTTGTCCGACAGGTCGATATAGCTGCGTTTATGGGGGATATCCTTTTCGCTCAGCACGATCACCGCGCGCTGCACATAGGGGCACAGGTGATGGCTGATCAGATGCAGGTCGGTCATGGAATCCTCATTTGAATGCAGTTGCATTTACATGATCTGGGCATTCCCGCTTGAAAGTCAATGCATCTGCATTTACTTTCTCCGCATGAGCAAACCCACCCCCGATCCCTTTGCCGTCTGGCTGCCGCTGGCCCGCGCCCACAAGGCGGTGCTCACCCATGTGGAGGCGGCGCTGAAATCGGCGGGCCTGCCGGGGCTCGACCGTTACGACATCCTGTGGGAGCTGGACAAGGCCGGGCCCGAGGGCCTGCGACCCTTCGAATTGCAGGACAGGCTGCTGCTGCCGCAATATGGCGTGTCGCGGCTGGTCGACCGGCTGGCCCGCGCCGGGCACCTGACCCGCACGGCCTGTGACGCGGACGGGCGCGGGCAGGTTCTGGTCCTGACGCCCGAAGGCGCGCGGGTGCGCGCCGCCATGTGGGCGGTCTATGCCGCCGCCATGCACGAGGCCATCGGCGATCACCTCGCCCCGGGCGAGGCGCGGCGACTGGCGGAACTGCTGAGCAAGCTCACCCGCCCCGGCGACGCGTCCGAGCCGCACCAAGACACTGGACAGACAGGCCAATCCGCGCCCTAATCCGGATGGCGCAAGGGGGCGCCAGACCGGGGGACTGCCAGCATGGCAAGACAGATCGCGGCCATACTCTCGCTCGACGTGGTGGGGTTCACCGCCCGTATGGCCGCGAACCCGGACACCACGATGGCCGAACTCAATCAGGTCTTCGAGCAGGTCATTCGCCCAAGCGTGAAGATCGGCAATGGCCGCATCTTCAAGCTGATGGGCGATGGCGCGCTGGTGCGCTTCGCCACCGCTACCGAGGCGATTGCCACCGCGCACGCGATCCAGAAAGGGATGCTGGGCAAGCCGGTGCAACTGCGCGCCGGGGTGCATGTGGGCGACGTCACCATCAATGGCGAGGATGTGTTCGGCGACGCGGTCAACATCGCGTCGCGGCTTCAGGCCGCCGCACCGCCGGGTGGCTGCCTCGTCAGCCGCGTGACCCGACAGATCGCGGGCGGCACCGTCGGTATTCCCCTGAAATCCGAAGGCGCTATGAGCCTCAAAGGGCTTTCCGCCCCGCTCGAAGTCCTGTCGCTCGACCTGTCGGGCGCAGATGACCAAGCCGAACGCGCGCGGCAATCCGCGCGGCAGGTGATCCGCTTTGCCACCTCGCGGGACGGAACCCGCATCGCCTGGACCGAAACCGGCAAGGGCCGGACAATGGTCAAGGCGCCCAACTGGGTGCAGCATCTGGAATACGACTGGACGCAGAACCCGATGAACGGCTGGCTGCCGCATCTCAGTCACCACTACCGGCTGATCCGCTGCGACGGGCGCAACAATGGCCTGTCCGACAGGGGCGTCGCCGATGTCTCGCCCGACCGGTTCGTCGACGACCTTGCGGCGCTGTTCGACGCGGCGGGGGTCGCGCGGGCGCCTGTCTTTGGCCTGTCTTTCGGCGCCGCAGTCGCCGCCGCCTATGCCGCGCGCTATCCCGACCGGGTCTCGGGCCTGATCCTGATGAGCGGTTTCGTGCAGGGGCCGGGCAAACGCAACCGGCCGCAGGATCAGGCCCTGGGGCAGGCGATGCGAGAGCTTGTGCGTGACAACTGGGACGATGGCTATCCCTCGGGTCGGCACCTCTTTGCCCAGGCGTTCTTTCCCGAATCCAGCCCACAGGATCAGGACAGCTATGCCCAGTTCATCAAGATGGCGATGACCCATCAGGATTACCTGCGCATCGGCGAATGCGTCGACGTGGTCGATATCGAGCCGCTCTTGCCCGCCATTCGCTGCCCCGCGCTGGTGCTGCATTCCGACCGCGAGCGGCTGCACTTCAAGGATCAGGGTCAGCGCCTGGCCGCCGGTATCCGAAACGCGCGCTTTGTCAGCCTCGACACCGCCAACAACACCATGCCCGATTACGACCCCGAATGGCCCAGGGCGCTGCGCGAGATCGAGGACTTTCTTGCCACCATTCCCGACGATCAGGGCACCGGCTGACACCGGAACCGCCAAAGGCACATGGTGTCATTCCGGGTCAGTCGCCGCCCGATCCGGATTGCCCAGCCGGGCCAGCCGCCATTGCCCCGGCACACCTTTCAATTCCCGGATCCCGATGTCGTCAAAGGCCAATCTGGAACCGGCCAACAGATCGCACATGGTAGAAGACACCAGCGTCTCTCCGGCCCCGGCCGCCCCCATGATCCGGGCGGCAATCACAACGCCCAGCCCGGTCACATCCGCTTGGCCATGCCGCAGACACTCGCCGGTATGCGCGCCCGCGCGCAGCGTCAGGCCGAGCCGCGCGGCCTCGGCGTGCATATCCCGGGCGCAGGCGATCGCCCGGCTGGGTCCGGCAAAGGTAGCCATGAAACCGTCTCCGGTGGATTTGACGAGGTGCCCGGCATGATGCCGAACCGCGCGGGCCGCTGCGGCGTCATGCGCCGCCAGCTTGTCGCGCCAGGCGGCATCCCCCAGCCGCGCCGCGATTTCGGTGGACCCCACGATATCGCTCATCAGCACGCTCAGCAAAACGCGATCCTCGCCCCCGGTGCGTTCGTCGTCGATGAAATCGCGGATCCAGCCCAGGCATTCATCCTGGTCTCCTGCCCAGATCGCATGGTCCGCGCCGCCGATCTCGATCAGGCGGCTGTCGGGGATATGCTCGGCCAGATATCGCGTCTGCTCGGCCGGTGTCGTTCGGTCGCCCGGCCTGCGAAAGATCAGCGCGGGGCAGGCGATCGAAGGCAGCACGGCGCGCACGTCCAACTCGTACCAGATCCTGGCATAGGCGGCGGCCGACGAGGGGCTGGCCGCATGGATCAGCATTCGCGCGTACCATTCCTCCTCCTCCGGAATGCCCGCCAGGCTCGGGGCCTGTTCGCCCAGATGGTCCGGCTTGCCCCAGTTTTCGACCAGATGCGTGGCAAAGGCTTCGAGTTCGGCCCGGCGCATTCCCGTCGGCCAGTCGGGTTTCCAGGCATTGCAGGGCCTGCAATCCAGCAGGATGATCGAGCGCACCCGTTCCGGATAACAGGCAGCGAACATTGCCGTCACATGGCCGCCTTCGGAATGCCCAAGGATCGTGGCCCGCTGCGACCCTGCCGCATCCATCACCGCGCGGATGTCCTCGGCGCGCTCTTCCAGCGTCGGCGCTCCGGTTTCGCGATCCGACAGCCCGGTGCCCCGCTTGTCGAACAGGATCAGGCGCGAAAAGGAAGCGAGCGTTTCCAGTAGCCGGCGATAGGCGGGATGTTCCCAGATGATATCGATGTTGTGCAGCCAGCCGCTGGCATAGACCAGATCGACCGGACCCTCGCCAACCACCTGATAGGCCAGCCAGACATCGCCAGCCTTGGTATATCGCGTCTTTGGCCGCTGCATGTGCGCCTCTTCCCTTGTTGCATGGCGGGACCGTAAGCGTGAAACAACTGTCGCATGGAACTGTGCACCGGCTCAAGCTGGCAGGCAGTGGCGCCTGATGCCAGTTTCCGGCATCAGCCGGTCGTGCCCCCTTGAACCGGAACAAAAACAGACCAAGATCGGGGGCGAAAGGAATCCCCCCGATGCCCTATGCACATTCCGACAAGTCCGAGGCGCTGATGCATGCCCCCGCGCCCGAGGTAAAGGCGCGCCCCAAGCTCGAAGGCGGCCGCCGCTTTGTCATGCAGACCGAGTTCCAGCCGGCCGGCGACCAGCCCACCGCCATCGCGGAACTCTCGCAGGGCGTCAACGAGGGCGAGCGCAACCAAGTCCTGTTGGGCGCCACCGGTACGGGCAAGACCTTTACCATGGCCAAGGTGATCGAAGAGACCCAGCGCCCCGCCATCATCCTCGCCCCCAACAAGACGCTGGCAGCGCAATTATACGGCGAATTCAAGGGCTTCTTCCCCGATAACGCGGTCGAATACTTCGTCAGCTATTACGACTATTACCAGCCCGAGGCCTATGTGGCGCGCTCGGACACCTACATAGAAAAGGAATCCCAGATCAACGAACAGATCGACCGCATGCGCCACTCGGCCACGCGGGCACTGCTCGAACGCGACGATGTGATCATCGTCGCCTCGGTCTCTTGCATCTACGGTATCGGCTCGGTCGAGACCTATGGCGCCATGACCCAGGACCTCAAGGTCGGCGGCAACTACGACCAGCGCCATATCATCGCCGATCTGGTCTCCCAGCAATACCGCCGCAACGACCAGGCGTTCCAGCGTGGCAGCTTCCGGGTGCGCGGCGACAGCCTGGAGATCTGGCCCGCCCACCTCGAAGACCGCGCCTGGAAGCTCTCCTTCTTCGGCGAGGAGCTGGAGGCGATCACCGAGTTCGACCCCCTAACCGGCCAGAAAACCGACACGTTCGACCAGATCCGCGTCTATGCCAACTCGCACTACGTGACACCCAAGCCGACGATGCAGCAGGCCATCATCGGCATCAAGAAAGAGCTGCGCCAGCGGCTCGACCAGCTGGTGGGCGAGGGCAAGCTCCTGGAGGCGCAGCGCCTTGAACAGCGCACCAATTTCGATCTGGAAATGCTCGAGGCCACCGGCGTCTGCAACGGGATCGAGAACTATTCCCGCTATCTGACGGGGCGCGCGCCGGGTGAGCCGCCGCCGACGCTGTTCGAATTCATCCCCGACCATGCCATTGTTTTCGCCGATGAATCCCATGTCTCGGTGCCGCAGATCGGCGGCATGTACCGGGGCGACTATCGGCGCAAGTTCACGCTCGCCGAACACGGCTTCCGCCTGCCCAGCTGCATGGACAACCGACCGCTCAAGTTCGAGGAATGGGATGCCATGCGCCCGCAATCGGTCTTTGTCTCGGCCACGCCTGCCGCCTGGGAGATGGAGCAATCGGGCGGCGTCTTTACCGAACAGGTGATCCGCCCCACCGGCCTCTTGGACCCGCAGGTTGAAATCCGCCCCGTCAGCATGCAGGTCGACGACCTGCTGGACGAGGTGCGCAAGGTGGCCGCCAACGGCTATCGCACCCTTGTCACCACGCTGACCAAGCGCATGGCCGAGGATCTGACCGAATACCTGCACGAACAGGGCATCCGCGTCCGCTACATGCATTCCGACATCGACACGATCGAACGGATCGAGATCCTGCGCGACCTCCGCCTGGGCGCCTTTGACGTGCTGGTGGGCATCAACCTGCTGCGCGAGGGGCTGGATATCCCCGAATGCGGCCTCGTCGCCATTCTGGATGCCGACAAGGAAGGCTTCCTGCGCTCGGAAACCTCGCTGATCCAGACCATCGGCCGCGCCGCCCGCAACGCCGATGGCCGCGTCATCATGTATGCCGACCGCATCACCGGCAGCATGGAACGCGCCTTGGCCGAGACCGACCGCCGCCGCGCCAAGCAGATCGCCTATAACGAGGAACACGGGATCACCCCCGCGACGGTGAAAAAGAATGTCGAGGACGTGCTGGCCGGGCTCTACAAGGGCGACACCGACATGTCCCGCGTGACGGCCAAGATCGACAAGCCGCTGCATGGCGGCAATCTCGAGGCGGTGCTGGACGGGTTGCGCGCCGACATGCGCAAGGCCGCCGAGAACCTGGAATTCGAAGAGGCCGCGCGCCTGCGGGACGAGATCAAGCGTCTGGAGGCTGTCGATCTGGCGGTGTCGGACGACCCCATGGCGCGGCAATGGGCGGTCGAGAAGGCATCAGAGGAAGCGGTGAAGTCCAAGGGACGGAGTACGGCGGGCAGGCCGGGGCAGCGGGGCGGGAATGTGAAGCGGAGGGGGCGGTGAGAGTTCGTCTCAGTAGTTCAAAAGAAGTCGCTAAAACTTGAAAAGCCCTTCTCCTTCAAGAACTCGCCAACGACCCGACGAACAGACGCTACTAAGACTTGGATTACATTTCTTGTTTCGGCTTCAATCGCACCCGACAAACCTTTCTTTACCGCAACCACTGTCCTAGAAAGAGTAGTTTCCGCTTCTTGGATGTTTACAACCGGGGATTCGAGCTTTGCGATCGATTCTTTAAGCAAAGAAATCAGCTGTGCTCGGTGCAAGTCCGAAAAAATAGAAGTCGGTGCGCCAAGGCTGTTCGAGGAGTTCACTTTTTCCAAAATAAATGATAATAGATCCAGTAACTCCATGACGGCTTTATTCACTTCGAGATCATTCTTGGGTCTCCAAGGTTTTTCGAGAATCTGATTTACTTGATCTTCACTGTAGTGTTTTCTCAATGACGCGCGATGAACTGCGATTCGAAATCTGAAAAGCATGTTTTCGGAGATGTCCGCACCGGAATATATCTTGTTAAGCGTTTGTGCGCTAACCCCTAGAAAAAGTGCTTGCCGGTTCCGTTTTATCACTCCACGTTGGCGAAAATACATTTCCATCAACGTCGGTAAGTTGCCGGAGGTATAGTAATCGCGCGCGGCGCGACCCGAAGGGACGGCGCCGTCGTTAATAATTTTTTCCACTTCCACTAAAATGGCTTCCTCACCGACGTCGGCGAAAAGGTCTCTATCCATCTTTGAGTCCCTCATCTGCCTCAAAAATCATATTTTTGTCATGGCTGCTTTGAGAGCTTCGATTGCTACAACGCTCTCGTCAGAATGAGATCCAGCTGTTTCAATTAATTCAATTGCTTCCTGTAGCGCTATCTTTATTTCAAAAACAGTCTTTGCTCCCACATACGGGCCAGGAGGCGGAAGTTTGCCTTGCGGCCAAGGTTGGGCGTTCGGGTAGTCGCATTTTCCACTTGCAACCTCCGCGACTCTCCCCCCGTTGACACCAAAATAGGACGCAATGTCGTGCTGCTTATCACCGCGCTCGAGCATTCCTTTTACGATCTGAGTTTCCCTGTACGTAAATGCCATGCGGGTCCCGGTTATTCTCCTATTAATAGTAGTTTGAAATTTCCATTCACGCAAGCTTAGCCCGCATAGCAAGCGTAGGGTGGGCAGTCTTGCCCACCATCCCACCATCGTTTATTGACTCAACCCGCTGCATGGGTGGGCAAACTGCCCACCCTACGGCGCCGATCAACCGCCGCGCCGGTGGGCAAAACTGCCCACCCTGCGTTACTCGCCAAACCTGCCTTCGGTCGGGGAACCAACCCATTGCGCATCGACCCGGCCCAACCGGATGTCGCGGTGGATCGTTGAAAACGGCCAATCCACCGCCCGCTCCGCAAGGCCGTGTTTGACCGGATTGCCCCAGCAAGCGTAGGGTGGGCAGCAAGCGTAGGGTGGGCAGTCCTGCCCACCATCCCACCATCGAATATTGACTCCACCCGCTGCATGGGTGGGCAAACTGCCCACCCTACGGCGCCGATCAACCGTCGCATCGGTGGCAAAATTGCCCACCCTACGTCATTCGCCAAACCTGCCTTCGGTCGGCGAGCCAACCCATTGCGCATCGACCCGGCCCAACCGGATGTCGCGGTGGATCGTTGAAAACGGCCAATCCACCGCCCGCTCCGCAAGGCCGTGTTTGACCGGATTGCCCCAGCAATATTCCACATGGCGCCTGAAATCGCCCTCGTCGCGGATCACGTGCTCCCAGAACCGTCTCTGCCAGATGCCGCATTCCCGTTTTGCGCGCTTGCTGTCGGACAGGTTTGTAGGGTGGGCAGTTCTGCCCACCGCCCGCGAGAACCGGTGCTTGATCTTGCGCCAGCGTTCCGAAAACGCGCTATCGCCCGGCGGCAGGGTCCAGACCGCGTGCAGATGGTCGGGCAGAACGACGAAGGCCTCACAGACAATCGGTGCCTCGCGGATGGTCAGGGCATAGGCATGGCGCAGGTCGTCAATCCGCTCGGTCAGGAGCGTGGATGACCGGTCGGCCAGCGTGAGGGTAAAGAAGTAACTGGCCCCGGGGACCCGGCCGCGGCGGTAACTGGGCATGGGGTCAGGATCGGGGAAACCGGTTAACCGATGGTTGATGCGACCAGGCGGTGGGCAGAACTGCCCACCCTACGCGAGGTTCCGCCCCTGTACAAAACGGTCAATTGCCCCTCGGGGCCAGGTACAAAACGGTCAATTCGCGGTACAATCAGGCCCGGCCCCGCTGTGACCGCATGCTGTCACCCGAGTCGGCGAGACTTTCGTTTTGTGGCCCGCACAGGGGGTTTCGGCGGCAGAACGGCGAGAATTTGCTCAACCAATTTTCACAATCGATAAAATCGAAAGAAAAAGAAAGCAAATCGAGTGACAATCCGCTCTTTGCCTGCTAACCCGGTCAGGCAAGGAGACCCGGTATGGATGCGGAAAGTCGGCAAGACCAGATTCTCAGTCAACTCAAGGCCAAAGCCCGCCTCAGCGTCGAGGAACTGACCGCCCATTTCGGGGTCAGCAGCCAGACCATCCGTGCCGATCTGCGCGAGCTGCATGGTCGCGGTCTGCTCAAACGGACCCATGGTGGGGCGGTGCATGTCGACACTGCCTCCAGCCGCGAATATGGCGCGCGGCGCATGTTGAACCTCCGGCAGAAAGAGGCGATGGGCGAGCTGGCGGCGACCCTGATCCCGGACGAAAGCTCGGTCACACTGAACATCGGAACCTCGACGGAACAGGTCGCTCGGGCGTTGTCCGGGCATAGCGGGTTGATGGTTTTATCAAACAATATCAATATTATAAACGCTCTGATCGGAACGCGGTCAAAAGAGCTGGTGCTGGTGGGCGGTGCAGTGCGGCAGAGCGACGGCGCCATCGTGGGCGAGGATGCGGTCGAGTTCATCTCACGCTACAAGGTCGATTTCGCCGTCATCGGCGCCTCGGCCATGGATGCCGACGGCGCGATCCTCGATTTCGATGCGCGCGAGGTCTCGGTTGCGCGCGCGATCCTGCGCAATGCGCGCACCCGGATCCTGGTCTGCGACGGGTCCAAGTTCGACATCGCCGCGCCGATCCGGATCTGCGATGTGGCCGAGTTGGATTACGTGGTGACGGATCGGCCGCCGCCGGAACAGTTCATCGCACGGGCGCGGCAGGGGCAAACGGAAATTCTTGTTGTGGAACAATCGGATGGTTGAGGGTCAGGGCAAAATCTACGACCTCTTCGTAATCGGCGGCGGCATCAACGGTTGTGGCATCGCCCGCGACGCCGCGGGGCGCGGCCTGTCGGTGGCATTGGCTGAGATGAACGATCTGGCCTCGGCCACCTCCTCGGCTTCGACCAAGCTGTTCCACGGCGGGTTGCGGTATCTGGAGTATTTCGAATTCCGCCTGGTGCGTGAGGCCCTGATCGAGCGCGAGGTGCTCTTGCGCGCGATGCCGCATATCAGCTGGCCGATGCGTTTTGTCCTGCCTTATCATCGTGATATGCGGTTCCAGAACGACACGCCCACCTCGCGCCTGTTGTCCGCGATCATGCCCTGGATGAAGGGACGGCGGCCCGCCTGGCTGATCCGTCTGGGGTTGTTCATGTACGACCATCTGGGCGGGCGGCGGATTCTGCCGGGGACGCGGACGCTGGACCTGTCCAGCAATCCCGCGGGCGCGGCGTTGCAGGAGCGGTTCCAGAAGGCTTATGAATACTCGGATTGCTGGATCCAGGATGCGCGCCTTGTGGTCCTGAACGCCCGCGACGCCGAGGCGCGCGGCGCGCGGATCATGACCCGAACCCGGGTGGTGTCGGCGGAACGCGCCAGCGATCACTGGACCGTCACGCTCGAGGACCGGGCCAGTGGCGATACATTCCAGGTCAAGGCGCGGATGCTGGTCAACGCGGGCGGACCCTGGGTCGGCGAGCTGATCCATGGCGCGCTGCGGTTGAATTCCTCTGAAAAGGTCAGGCTGGTGCGTGGCAGCCATATCGTGACCAAGCGTTTGTTTGATCACGATAAATGCTATTTCTTCCAGGGCACGGACGGGCGGATCATCTTCGCCATTCCTTACGAGGAGGATTTCACCCTGATCGGGACCACCGATCAGGAGCACAGCGATGCCGACGCGCCGCCGGTCTGCACCGAGGGTGAGCGGGATTACCTGTTGCGCTTCGCCTCGCAGTATTTCAAGCGGCAACTGAGCGCCGAGGATGTCGTCTGGACCTACTCCGGCGTTCGTCCGCTATATGACGATGGGGCCACTTCGGCCACGGCGGCGACGCGGGACTATGTGCTGAAGGTGGATCGCTCGGGCGGTGCGCCTGTTCTCAACGTCTTTGGCGGCAAGATCACGACATACCGGCGGCTGGCGGAATCGGCGATGGAGAAGATCGCGCCGTTCTTTCCGGGCCTTTCCGGTGACTGGACGGCGGGCAAACCCCTGCCCGGTGGCGATTTTCCGGTCGATGGCGTGACAGGTTTGTGGGACGGGTTACGGCAGCAATACCCGTTTCTGACCGAGGCCTGGGCGATGCGGCTGGTTCGGACCTATGGCACCGAGGCGGCGTCTGTGCTGGGCGATGCAGCCACCGCCAACGATCTGGGCGAGGCGTTCGGCGCCACCATCACCGCACGCGAGCTTGACTGGGTGATCGAGCACGAATGGGTGCGCGGCGCCGAGGACTTCCTCTGGCGGCGCACCAAGCTGGGCCTGAGGCTGGAGCCCGGGCAGGTTGCGCGCATCGACGCCTATATCACCGGGCGGCTCGGCCTAGCCGCGTAGCGTGGCCGGCACGCGGGTCGAGATCGAGACGCCGCGAATGAATTCCTCGCATTCATCCGGCGCGGTGATCGGCAGCATATGGCCGCGACCCGGCAGCACCTCGCAGCGCAGGCCATATTTCTTCATCGGTACCCCGTGCTGGGTTGGCAGCAGGATCGGGTCTTCGGCGCCGAATAGGATCGCACCGGGCACGTCCAGCTTGGCGTAGCGTTTGGCTTGGGCCGCGATTGTCGCGTCTGCGGCGACCACATCTTCGGACGCGGTGATGAAGGCCTGCGGTTTCAACCCCAGCGCGCCCCCGGCTCGGTCCAGGAAATCCTCGGGGCAGGCTTCTGGAGCAAACACCTGCTCCAGCGTCTTGGCTGCGGTCCATTTGGCCATCGGCACCGCGATGGTAAGGCCGATCAGGCGGCGCAGCCATTCGGTGCGCAACTCCAGCGGTCGGAACACCGGCGGGGTAGACCCCATATGGTGGGTCAGGGGGCAGAGGAGCGCCAGCCCGGCCAGCTTGCGCGGCCGATCGAGCGCCATGGCAAGTGCCACCGCACCGCCCAGCGAATGACCGATCAGAACCGGGTATTCGACACCCTTGGCATCCAGAAAGGCGCCGATCATCCGCGCCTGTTCGGGCAGGGCCGCAAGCGCGGCCCCGTCGCGGGTGGAATAGCCGCAGCCGGGCCGGTCGAGCGCGATCACGTGGTGATCCTGGGCCAGCCGGTCCACCAGAGCATAGGTGAAATGCTGCAACTGGCCGGACAGGCCATGGATCATCACCAGCGTCTGTTTCGACGGGTCGCCGGCCTCGACATAGTGGATCGCGCCGCCGTCGACCTGTTCAATCTGTCCCATCTGCGGGACGAGGGCCGCGCCCATCCGCGCGAGCCTGCGTGTCTGGATCCATCCCAGGACAAGCCCGACGGCAATCGCGGCAAGGATCAGGCAGATGAGCAAAAGCAGGGTGGACATGGCGGCCTCGGGATCAGCTATGCGACGGGGGCGAGGTTAGATACTGTTCCAGCCCGGCGCCAGCCATGCGTTTGCGATATTCGCTGACGGTGCCGGGCCACAGCGTGGTGTTGCGGCCGCTGCTGTCCTGATACCACGAGGAACAGCCGCCCGCCTGCCAGACCGAGTCTGTCAGCCGCTCCTGCATTTCGGCCTCGAAGGCGGCCTGCGCCTTTGGCTTCGGCGAGATCGTGGCCAGCTTCTGGTTTTGCATGGCGTCCAGCAGACGCCCGATATGTTCAACCTGCGCCTCAATCATCAGCACGACCGAGTTATGGCCCAACCCGGTATGCGGCCCAAGCAGGACAAAGAAGTTGGGGAAGCCTGCAACCGAAGTCCCCAGATGCGCGGACATACCATCTGCCCAAGCCTCGCGGATGGTCAGCCCGTCGGTGCCGGTGATGTCCAGCCGTTCCGCGGCGTCGGTGACATGGAACCCGGTGCCCCAGATCAGTACGTCGGCCTGAACCCGGGTGCCGTCGGCGGCGATCAGGGTATCGCCCTCGATCCGGGCCACGCCATGGGGGATCACCTCGACATTGTCACGGGCCAGGGCCGGATACCAGTCGTTGGAGCTGAGAATGCGCTTGCAGCCGATGCGATAGGGCGGGGTCAGCCTCGCCTGTTCCTCGGGGTCGGGGATGGCGTCGGTCAGTGCCTTTTGCCACATGCGCATTGCGAAATCGACGGCCCTCGGCTTGCCGCGAAACACCGCGTGGCGGAACTCGAACACCGCATAGATCAGCGCGCGGCGGATACGCGGCAGCAGCGGCACGCAGGCATAGAGCCGCCGTACCCAGGGGGCGATTGGCCCGTCCGGTCTGGGCAGGACATAGGGCGGCGTGCGCTGAAAAATGCTGACCTGGGCGGCCTTGGGCGCGATTTCGGGCACGAATTGCACCGCCGAGGCGCCGGTGCCGACAACTGCCACCCGCTTGCCTGCCAGCTCGATACCATGATCCCACTGGGCCGAGTGGAAGGCCGGGCCGGGAAAGCTGTCTGCGCCGGGCAGCAAGGGGATGTTCGGTACATGCAGCGCGCCAATGGCCGAGACCAGAAAGCGCGCCGACCAATGTTGTCCCTCTTCGGTTTCAACCTGCCAGCGTGCGCCGTCCCAGCGGGCCGCGCGCAGGGTCTGACCGAAATGACAGAGGTCGTACAGGTTTTCGTCGCGGGCCACCTTTTGCAGATAGGTCTGTATTTCGCCGCCGCCCGCATAGGCGGTGGACCAGCCCGGGTTCGGGTGGCTTGCCATGGAATAAAGATGCGAGGGTACATCACAGGCCACCCCGGGATAGGTGTTCTCGCGCCATGTGCCGCCGATATCATCGGCCTTTTCCAGAATGTCGATCCGCGCAAGGCCGCGTTTTCGGGCCTCGATCGCCATGATCAGCCCGGAAAACCCCGCCCCGACAATCAAAATGTCCGTTTCGCGCGTTGTCATCCTGTCCGGCCTCCGGTCGTTGCCTTTGTGAAGCCTAGCGGATTCGCGCCGGATGTGGACAGTCTGCCGTTAGGTCAATCCGCCTGGTTCAGATCGGCAAGCCGGGGCAGGGGCAACGTGTCGAGCAGGGTAAAGACCTCGTCACGACAGGCGGGGCCCATCCATCCGGGGGGCTGGAAAACCGTTGGCAGATCGGGATGCCGCAGTGCCACCCGCCGCCACCGGTGCACCAGCAGCGTGCGCAGGGTCGCGATCTGGAGCGGAGAGAGGCGCGGCGGTCGGACCGACGCATTCAGCACCGCACAATCCTGATGCAGACTGGCACAGGCCGCGCCCAGTTCTGCGGGATAGAGCCGGGTCTGCATCCAATCGGGAATGGCGCGCGCGGTCACGTCGAACCCGGCCAGATCCTCGCAATCCCCCGGTACAGGACCCGATCCCAATGCGACAAGACGACCAAGGCCGATATAGGTATCGGTCAGCAGCATCTCGTTCAGGGTTTGCGCGCCGCTGCCATCCTCGGCGATCAGGATATGCCATTCCTGCGGCACCTCGGGTGCGCGGGTGTAGATCCGGGGGGTGACCCGGTCGGACTGGGTGCGGCCATAATCGGTGAGGAAATGGACCGAGGTGCGCCCCTCGCGGTTGCTGTCGATCCAGCCATCCTTGCGCAGGCGGTGCAGCGCGACGCGGATCGCCTCGGGTTTGATCCCCATGGGCATGATGATCCGGGTCAGCGCGCCGCCGGACAGGCGGTCGCCGGGGCGCCGCGCCAGATCGCCGAAGAGCGAAACGATGATGGACCAGACCCTTTGGTTCTGGGGGTCCGCAAGCCGCAATGCCGCGGTTTCGAACCAGGAAATCTTGTTCGTCATGATTTCAGTCTAAGCCGTTCTCCCGGAGAAGAGAATCGGATTTTGAAGGCCCTGCCGGGGGTCCGGCAGGGCCGGACGCTCAATAGGCGTTCATGGTCAGCAACTCGTATTCCGCGACCTGCTCGTCATCCTGATTGGTCAGCGTCACGTGCCAGCGCACTTCGCCATATTCATCGGTGCGGCGGGTCTTGGCCTTGACCGAGAGGCGCACCTTGATGCTGTCCCCGGCCGAAACCGGTTTCATGAAACGCAGACCGTCCAGCCCGGTATTGGCCAGAACCGGCCCCTCGTTCGGCTCGACGAACAGACCGGCAGCAAAGCTGAGCAACAGATAGCCATGCGCCACCCGGCCCGGGAAGAACGGGTTCCGCTTGGCGGCGGCGTCATCCATATGGGCATAGAAGGTGTCGCCGGTGAAATGGGCGAAATGTTCGATATCGTCCATGGTGACGGTGCGCGACGCGGTGTTCAGCGTCTCGCCAATCGACAGCTCGTTATAGCGGCGGGTAAAGGGATGCGCGGGGCCTGCGACCTCGGTCGCGCCGGGCACCCATTTGCCGCCGATCCGGGCCAGCATCTCGGGCGAGCCCTGCACGGCGGTGCGCTGCATGTAATGCTTCACGCCCCGCACGCCGCCCATTTCCTCGCCCCCGCCGGCGCGGCCCGGGCCGCCATGCACCATATGCGGCAGGGGAGAGCCGTGGCCGGTCGACTCCTTCATCGAGTCGCGGTTGTTGATGTAGATGCGCCCGTGAAAGGCGCCCGCGCCCATCACCACATCGCGCGCCACATCGGCGTCATGGGTGATCAGCGAGGTCACCAGCGAGCCGCCGCCGCGATTGGCCAGCGTCACCGCATGATCCATGTCGCGATAGCCCATGACGGTCGAGACCGGGCCGAATGCCTCGGTATCGTGCACGCGTTGGGCGCGGTCGGGATCGGCGCAGTGAAACAGCATCGGCGGCACGAATGCGCCGTTTGCCAGATCGCCCGACAGGCCGGGATCCATGGTGAACACCAGCTCGGCCTCTTGCCCGATGATCGCGGCCTTGGCCAGCACATCGGCCTTTTGCCCGCCCGAGACCAGCGCGCCCATGCGGGTGGCCTCGTCACGCGGGTCGCCGATCACGGTCTTTGCGAGGCGCGCGCTCAGCGCCTCGATCACCGCCTCGACACGCGGCTGCGGCGCGATGATGCGGCGGATCGCGGTGCATTTCTGCCCCGCCTTGGTGGTCATCTCGCGCGCGACCTCCTTGATGAACAGGTCGAACTCGGGCGTGCCCGGCTCTGCATCAGGGCCAAGGATCGAGGCATTGAGGCTGTCCTGTTCGGCCACGAAACGTACCGAGTTTTGCAGGATCACCGGGTTCGAGCGCAGTTTCAGCGCGGTATCGGCGGAGCCGGTGAAGCTGACCACATCCTGGCAGTCCAGATGATCCAACATGTCGCCAAGGCCGCCAGACACCAGTTGCAGGGCGCCCGCGGGCAGAATGTCGGCCTCCAGCATGATGCGCACGGCCAGTTCGGTGACATAGCAGCTGTTGGTCGCGGGCTTCACGATTGAGGGGACACCGGCCAGCAGGGTGGGGGCCAGCTTTTCCAGCATGCCCCAGACCGGGAAGTTGAAGGCGTTGATATGAACCGCCACGCCTTGCAGCGGGGTGCAGACATGCTGGCCCAGGAAGGTGCCGTTGCGGCTCAGCTGTTCCACCTCGCCGTCCAGATAGATCTGGCCGTCCGGCATCTCGCGCCGTCCCTTGGAGGCGAAGACGAACATGGTGCCGATGCCGCCGTCGATGTCGATCAGGTGGTCGGACTGGGTGGCGCCGGTGTCGAAACTGGCAGCGTAAAGCTCGGCCTTGCGGGCGGTCAGCGCCTGACCCAGCGCCTTGATCATGCGGGCGCGGTCATGGAACCCCAGCTTGCGCAGGGCGGGTCCGCCGGTGTTGCGGGCATGATCGAGCATCGCCAGAACGTCGAGCGCGTCATTGCCCGCGCTGGCAATCGGCGCGCCGGTGATGGCCGAGGCGATGGTGCGGGCGCCCGCGCCGGGTGCGACCCATTGGCCGGCGGCAAAGCTGGAAATCTGTTGAAGGGCCATGGCAGTCTCCTGTTCCTGTCGCCCGCCAGTCTAGCCGGTCGGGGGCGTGATTGTGTATGATGGTATTCGCGACCGAACGGTCGGTCAATAAAATTCCAACATATTGGCGCGCACAAATGAAAACCGCCGGGCCTTTCGGCCCGGCGGATCAGGGATCAGTGGCCCATCGCGCCCATCTGCTCTGGCAGATAGAGCACCACCACCGGCACCAGCACGATCAGCGCCAGGCGGAAGATGTCTGCGACCCAGAACGGCGTTACCCCGCGAAAGATCGTGCCGGTCGAGACATCGCCCACCACGCCCTTGAGGATGAACACATTGAGGCCCACCGGTGGCGTGATCAGGCTGATCTCGGTCACCACCACCACGACGATGCCGAACCAGATCGGGTCATAGCCGAGCGAGGTGACCAGCGGAAAGAAGATCGGCACGGTGAGCAGCAGCATCGACAGCGATTCGAACACGCAGCCCAGGATGATGTAGATGCCAAGGATCATCAGGATCACCACAAACGGGGCCACATCGTACGCCGTGACCATGGCAATCAGCGCTTCGGGCAGACCGGCGAGGTTGATGAAGTTGGAAAACACCTGTGCCCCGATCAGCACCGAAAAGAGGGACGCGGCGGTGAATGTGGTCTCTTTCAGCACCTCAAAGGTCGAGCCAACCGTCAACCCGCCGCGAAAGAGCGCGATCAGGAACGCGCCTGCCGCGCCCATGCCCGCCGCCTCGGTCGGCGAGAAGGTCAGGTTCAGCGGGTGAAAGTCGAAGGCGCCGTAAAGCCCGCCGATCACCAGGAAGAACAGCAAGAGCACCGCCCAGACCGACCCCAGCGCGCGGAACCGCTGGCCCCAGCCCGCGCGCTCGCCCGCCGGACCCGCCGCAGGGTTGCGCCACACGGTCCAGCGCACGGCGAAGAGATAGAACAGGATGCCCAGGATACCGGGAATGATGCCCGCCATGAACAGTTTGCCGATCGAGGTTTCGGTCAACAGGCCATAGATCACCAGAATGACCGAAGGCGGGATCAGGATGCCCAGCGTGCCACCTGCCGCGATGGAGGCGGTCGACAACTCGTCGGTATAGCCATAGCGGCGCATTTCCGGCATCGCGACCTTGGACATTGTGGCTGCCGTTGCCAGCGACGAGCCGCAGATGGCCGAGAAACCGCCGCAGGCGGCAACCGTCGCCATGGCGATGCCACCCCGGAAATGGCCCATGAAGGCGTTCGACACCGCATAAAGCTCGCGCGCCATGCCGCCCTTGTTGACGAAAAGCCCCATCAGGATGAACAGCGGCACCACGCTCAGGCCATAATCCTGCGCGGTATCCATCACCTGGCGGCCCACCATGGACATCGCGGCCTTGAGCCCGCGTTCGTCCAGGATCGAGCCGCCGCGCTCATAGGCAAAGCCCAGCGTGCCGACCAGACCCATGGCAAAGACGATGGGCAGGCGCAACAGCACCAGCACCAGGACAAGTGCAAAACCGATCAGTGCGGCAGTCATTTCAGGGCCTCCGAAAGCAGGCGGGGAGCAAAGAGATGCATGAGGCCGGTCACGATCAGCGCAACCGCGCTGATGCCCACCGAAACGGCGATGAACCAGCCCACGATGTAGGTGGGGATCGCCAGGTACTCGGTCACGTCGCCATAGCTGCGCGACCGTTCGGCCAGCACCCAGACGCTGCTCATCGGCCAATAGAGCATGATGCCGCTGACCAGATGGATCAGCCCGTCGCGGATCCGGTCCAGGCGCAGGCGGTGAAAGATTCCGTCGGTCAGGTCGACGGCGATCTGGCCGTTGTTGACCGAGATGATGGGAAGGACCGAGAACACCAGAACCGCCATCAGGATGCGGGTCAGTTCGGTCGCGGCCTCGATGGGCGCGTTCAGGACGGATCTGAGGATCACGTCGCAGAAGGTCATCACCATCAGGATGAAGAGGGCAAGGCAGGCCACCAGCACAGGCGCAAAGCTGGCGTGGCGGGCAAGCCGGATCAGGGACGTCATGGGTTCCTCCGGCGGGCTGGCTGGGGCGGCGGTGGCCGCCGCCCCGGTGAAAAGGCTCAGTTCGCGGCCATTTCCGACTTGATCAGGTCATAGGCGGCCTGCGCGTCGACGCCGGTGGCGGCGACCTCGGCAATCACCTTCTCGCGCACATCGGCGGCGATGGCGGCGAATTTCTCAAGATCCGCGGTCGAGGCAGCGTTGATTGCGTTGCCGGCGGTTGCCTCGGTCTCGGCGCGGCCAATGGCGTCGATCTCGTCCCAGATCTTGCCGAGTTCACGGCTCAGCGGCTCGCCGAACACCTTTTCCTCCAGCGCCTTCTGGATGTCCTCGGGCAGGTCGGCAAAGGTGTCCTCGTTCATGATGAAGGCAAAGGAGCCGCGATAGAGGCCGCCGGGCATCTCGTAGACGTTCTGGGCAACCTCGGTCAGCTTGAAACCTTTGCGCGACTCGAACGGCATCACCACGCCGTCGGCGGCCTTGGAGGCGAGCGTTTCATAGACTTTGGGGGCCGGAACCTGGATGCCGGTGGCGCCCAGGGCGGTGCCCACATCGCCACCGACACCGCCGGGGATGCGTACCTTGAGACCTGCGATCTGGCTCATCTCAGTGACCGGGGTGGTCGAGTGCAGCTGTGCGGGACCATGGGTGTGCAGCGCGATCAGCTTGACGCCGCGATGCTCGTCGGCCTTGCCAAGATACTGCTCATGGGCGCGCCAATAGGCGACCGAGGCGGCCTCGGCCGAGCCTTCGTAACCGGGCAGTTCGATCAGCTTGTAACCCACGAACCGGCCCGGCTGGTAGCCGTGGAAGACGATCGACAGATCGGCGGCGCCGTCCTGGATCAGGTCCATCTGAGCGGGCGGCGGGGCGATGCCCAGTTTCAGCTCGGCGGTGACCTGACCGTCGGTGGCCTCTTCGACCATTTCGACGAATTTGGGCCACATCATCGCGTTGATGCCATGGGTCGGGGGCGCCCAGCTGGAGATGGTCAGCGTGTAATCCGCCGCCATCGCGATGGTGCCGCTGACGGCCATCGCCGCCGAAGCCAGAAGGGTGCTGAGTTTGGTCAGTTTCATGGGTTTTACTCCTCCCTGAAAACGTGAGTCGAGAATGCGTTAATGGTCCTTTTTGTAACCATCAACGGCGGTTAAATTTCTACTGATGGGGCTCCCCTTGGCGCCAGAACCCACGAACCGGGGCTTTCGCTGGCGACCAATTCCATGATTTTCATGGTTTTTTCCCAGCCTTGCGATTGGGCCAGATGCATCGGCCCGCCCCGGTGCCGGGGAAAGCCGTATCCGTGCAGTTGAACCATATCGACATCCTCGGCGCGTTCGGCGATGCCTTCGGAAACGATTCGGGCGCCTTCGTTGGCGAGCACCGCAAGCAGGCGCTGGGCGATCTCTTCGGCGCTGAAGGGGCGCCGGGTTATGCCCCGTTTGGCCGAGTAGTCGACGATCAGCGCCTCGACCTCGGGGTCGCGTTCCGGAGAACGCGATCCTTCGGAGTATCGGTACCAGCCCTTGCCGCTGCGCTGGCCCAGACGATCCATCTCGCAGAGCGTATCGGCGATGCGCTCATAGCGCTCGGCGGGGTCGCGGGTGGCGGCCTGCCGCTTGCGGTTGGCCCAGGCGATTTGCAGCCCGGTCAGGTCCTGCAACTCGAACGGGCCCATCGGCAGCCCCTCGGCCCGCATCGCGGCGTCCACCTCATGCGGCAAAGCACCGTCGGCCAGCAGGTACTCCGCCTCGCGCCGATAGGCGGCCAGCATCCGGTTGCCGATGAACCCGTCGCAGATACCCGACAGGACCGAGACCTTGCGCAGCCGCTTGCCGAGCGCAAAGCCGGTGGCCAGCACCTCGGGCGCGGTATCGGGGGTTTTGACGATTTCGAGCAGCTTCATCACATGCGCGGGGCTGAAGAAATGCAGGCCCAGGCAGCGCGCCGGGTTCGGGATATCGGTAAAGATCAGCTGCGGATCGAGGTAGGAGGTATTGGTCGCCAGAATGGCATCGGGGCGCATCACGGCGGCCAGATCAGCAAAGACCGCGCGCTTGACGTCCAGATCCTCGAACACCGCCTCGATGGCCAGATCAGCACTGGCGGCATCAGCATAAGTGTCTGTGGTGCTGAGCCGCGCCAGCATGTCGGCCTCGGCGCTGAGGCTGATCTTGCCGCGCTTGACGCCCGCCGCGACCAGCCCGGCAACCCGTTCCCGTGCCGCCTGTGCCGCCGCCGCGTCGCGCTCGATGACGGTGACGGACAGCCCGCCGCCAAGACAGGCCATGGCGATCCCGGCCCCCATCAGCCCGCCGCCGACAATGGCAACACGGCTCAGATCGCGCGGGGTGACCCCGGCGATGGTATCGGGCCGGGCGACAAGACGTTCGGCAAAAAAGGCATAGCGCAGGGCGCGGCTTTCGTCGGACTGGCGCATTTCCAGATGCAGGGCGCGTTCGCGCGGTTGGCCCTGGTCAAAGGGCAGGCCGGCCCATTGCAGCGCGTCGAGATTGTGCAGCGGTGCGGCGCGGCCTTTGGCCGCCTTGGTTAGGGCGCGTTTGGTTTCGGCAAGTGTCTCGGGGTCCAGTGCCTTTACCTGCCGCAGCCGGGTCTTTTCCGGGCGCGGTGGCAGGTTACTGACAAAAGCCCTTGCCGCAGCCCGCAAATCGCCCTCGGAAATCTGGTCGAGGCCCCCTAGCGCCAACATTTGTTCGGCGCGCAGCATCTTGCCGGAACAGGCCATGTCGATGGCCGCCATCATGCCGATCAGGCGCGGCGCGCGTTGGGTGCCGCCCGCGCCTGGGATCAGGCCCATATTGACTTCGGGCAGGCCGAATTTGGTGCCGAGCGCGGCGATGCGCCAGGCGCAGGCCAGCGCGATCTCGAACCCACCGCCTAGGACGGTGCCATGCATCGCCGCGACAAAGGGTGTTTCGCTGTCCTCGATCATCTGCACCACGTCGGGCAGATGCGGTTCCTCGGCGGGACGGTCGAACTCGGTCATGTCACCGCCCGCGACAAAGGTGCGGCCGCCGCAGGTCAGAATCGCGACGCGGTCGCCCTGCACCTCGGCCACCGCACGGGCGAGCCCGGCGCGCACCGGGGTCGAGGTCGCGTTGACCGGCGGGCTGTCGATCTCGACCCAGGCGATATCGCCTTCGCGCCTTACCGTAACCACCTCGTTTTCGCCCATCGCTCCGCCTCCACCGGTCGAGAATCAATTGCGAAGAATTTATTGACCAACCGTTCGGTTTATGCAAGATGGTTGTTGAAACATTCGCAAAGCGGGGCGGAGATGAGCGATACGATTCTTGCGCAAGATCATGGGAACTGGGTGGAAATCACGCTGAACCGCCCGGATCGGCTGAACAGCTTTACCGACGAGATGCACCTGGCGCTGCGCGCCGCGCTGGAGGGCGCGCGCGACAATGGCGCCCGTGCGGTGCTGCTTACCGGGGCCGGGCGCGGGTTCTGCGCCGGTCAGGACTTGGGCGACCGCGACCCGTCGAAAATGGATGGCCCGCCCGATCTGGGCTATACCGTGCGCACTTTCTATGCGCCTTTGGTGCGGCTCATCCGCTCGCTCGATTTCCCGGTGATCTGCGCCGTTAACGGGGTCGCCGCGGGCGCGGGCGCCAATATCGCGCTGGCCTGTGATATCGTGCTGGCGGGCGAAAGCGCCAAGTTCATCCAGTCCTTTGCCAAGGTGGGGCTGATCCCCGACACAGGCGGCTCGTGGCACTTGCCGCGCCTGTTGGGCGAGGCGCGCGCCAAGGGGCTGGCGCTGACTGCACAACCCCTGCCTGCGAAACAGGCCGAGGACTGGGGCCTGATCTGGAAGGCGCTGCCCGACGACCAGTTGATGACCGAGGCGCGCGCCATGGCCGAGCAGTTCGCCAATGGCCCGACGCTGGGTTTTGGTCTGACCAAACGCTGCATTCAGGCGGCCTGTGTCGACACGCTCGAAGATCATCTTGAACTCGAGGCCGATGCCATGAAAACCTGTGGTGAAAGCGCCGATTATGCCGAAGGCGTCAGCGCCTTTCTGGAAAAGCGCGCACCAAGGTTTCAGGGTAAGTGAGCATGACACCAAAAGAACGGGCGGAACGGTCGGCTGCGGCCATGTGGTCGGGTGACAACGCCTCGAAATGGGCGGGGATGGAGATTACCCGCGTCGACGAGGGGCTGGCGGTGCTGGAACTGACCGTCGCCGCGCATCACTGCAACGGGCATGGCATCTGCCATGGCGGCGTGACCTTCATGCTGGCTGACAGCGCCTTTGCCTTTGCCTGCAACAGCCGCAACCAGTCGACCGTCGCCCAGCACAACGTGATCAGCTATATTGCGCCGGGCCAATTGGGCGACCGGCTGACCGCCACCGCGACCGAGGTCAGCCTGACCGGGCGCAGCGGGATTTACGACGTGAAAGTGACCAATCAGGACGGCCGCACCATCGCCGAGTTTCGGGGCATGTCCCGGGCGATCAAGGGCCACCTGTTCGACGAGGATTAAGGCGAGGAGGACGTCATGAAGGACCTGAGCCCCAAGAAAGAAGACCTGGATCCGATCGAGATTGCCTCGGTCGACGAGATCCGCGCATTGCAGCTGGACCGCCTGAAATGGTCCTTGCGTCATGCCTATGACAACGTGCCGATGTACAAGCAGCGGTTCGACGAGGCGGGCGTGCACCCCGACGACCTGCAAACGCTGGCCGATCTGGCCAAGTTCCCGTTCACCTACAAGAACGATCTGCGCGACAACTATCCCTTTGGCCTCTTTGCCGTTCCGCGCGAACAGATCATCCGCCTGCATGCCTCCTCGGGCACCACGGGCAAGCCGACGGTGGTGGGCTATACCGCCAATGACATTTCGAACTGGGCCGATCTGGTGGCGCGCAGTTTGCGAGCGGCGGGTCTGCGCAAGGGCGACATGATCCACAACGCCTATGGCTACGGCCTGTTCACCGGGGGGCTTGGCGCCCATTACGGGATCGAGCGGCTGGGCGCCACCGTGGTGCCGATGTCGGGCGGCCAGACCGAGAAGCAGGTGGGCCTGATCACCGATTTCAAACCTACCGGCATCATGGTGACCCCGTCCTATATGCTCAACATCCTTGAGCAGTATCACAAGGTCGGCATGGACCCGCGCGAAAGCTCGCTCCAGGTGGGTGTGTTCGGTGCCGAACCCTGGACCGACGCCATGCGCAAGGAGGTCGAAGAGGCGTTCGACATGCATGCCGTCGATATCTACGGCCTGTCCGAGATCATGGGGCCGGGTGTGGCCAATGAATGCGTCGAGACCAAGGATGGCCCGGTGATCTGGGAGGATCACTTCCTGCCCGAGATCATCGACCCGGTCACCGGTGAGGTGCTGCCCGATGGCGAGATGGGAGAGCTGGTCTTTACCACGCTGACCAAGGAAGGCCTGCCGATGATCCGCTATCGTACCCGCGACCTGACCCGGCTGTTGCCCGGCACCGCGCGCTCGATGCGGCGAATGGAAAAGATCACCGGTCGCAGCGACGACATGATCATCCTGCGCGGCGTCAATGTCTTCCCCAGCCAGGTCGAGGAACAGGTGATGGCCACCGGCGGCATTGCCCCGCATTACCAGATCGAACTGTACAAGGCCGGTCGCATGGATGCGATGCGCGTCTTTGTCGAAGCGCTGCCCAACAAGACCGACGAACTCAGCAAGACCGCCGCCGCGCGGATGCTGACCAAGCGGATCAAGGACATTGTTGGCGTTTCGACCGAGATTGTTGTAGGCAATCCCGGAGATGTCGAACGCAGCCAGGGCAAGGCCAAGCGCGTCGTCGACAACCGCGACAAGGAGTAGGGTTTGGCCCGGACGATTGCCAAGGACCACGATCAGAAGCGCGCCCAGATATTGAAGTCTGCGGCGCGCGTCTTCGCACGCGAGGGGTTCGACCGCGCCTCGATGACCCAGCTCGCGCGCGAATGCGGGATATCAAAGGCCAATATCTATCACTATTACGACAGCAAGGATGCGATCCTGTTCGACATCCTCGAAACCTATCTGCACGACCTGCGCGACCGCATCTGCGGCATCGAGATCGACGGGCTGAGCGGGCCGCAGCGGCTGCATACCGTGGTGCGAGAGATTTTGCTCGCCTATCAGGGTGTGGATGACGAACACCGGGTGCAGACCAGCGGCATGTCGGCCCTGCCCGTCGAGCAGCAGAAACAGCTGCGCGGATATCAGCGAGACATGATCGGGTTTCTCAGCGATATCCTGAACGGCATCGCGCCCGAAACCTTTGCCGGCAACCCGGGCAAGCTGCGCGGCGCCACCATGTCGGTCTTCGGCATGCTGAACTGGTATTACATGTGGAACTCCGGCGCCGACACCGCCGCGCGCGAGGACTATGCCCGCATGGTCAGCGACCTGACGCTGCACGGGCTCAAGGGTCTCTGATCCCGGGAAGAGACGCGCGCCGTACCGTTCTTAACACGCGCAGCAGGCCCGCGTTGGCTTGATGCGCGACACGGCGCTTCCCGCTTTGAAAGTCCGCAACGTGGACGATCGAGGCTGCATAGGAACCGAGTAATCGCCGTGTCTGACCTGCCCAGCCGATAGAGCATCAGCGGTCGTTTTGAGCTTCCTTTGGATCGTGGTAGCCTCGGAGCAACAATAGAGGGGACGAGAACATGTCCGACTTCGAAGAGTTCGGTGCACTTGAGAGGGATGGCTGGGCTAACGGTGGCATTGTAGATGCATATATCAAGTACTTCGTTCCCATAACGGACCATGTAGGTAACTACATTGCTGAAAATCACATTGTCGCCCAAGACAAAGTTCTCGACCTTTGTTGTGGACAAGGGACATTGACGGCTGTGGTGTCAGAAAAAGGGGCGAACGTTACTGGGTTAGACTTCTCGCCCGAAATGCTTGTAAAGGCTCGCAGGTCTGCGCCCTCTGCAGAGATCGTCGAGGGAGATGCCATGGCGATGCCCTTTGACGATGCCATATTCGACAAAGTTATTTGCAATTTCGGCATGATGCACATACCGGATCAACCAAAAGCGCTTTCGGAAATCCGGCGTGTTTTGAAACCCAATGGCGAATTCATCATGGCAACTTGGGTCGGGCCTACTGCATCACCTGCATTTGCAGCCGTTTTTGGCGCCATGAAGACCCATGCAGATTTTTCTGCCGCACCATCACAACCAGACCTGTTCGCATTTGCGGGGCGTGAGTACGCGGCAACGACGATGGCCGCAGCGAGGTTGAAGATACTCAATCACGAAACAGTCGCTTCTGAATGGGTTCTGGATGAGCCATCTGAGTTGTTCGATATCTTCCTTACCGCAACCGTTGGCGCGGGCATGCTAATAAGAAGCCAGACTGACGGGACGATTGAGAAGATAGCGGCGTCAATTGCTGAGACTGTCAGCAGCAAGTTCAATGATGGTTCAAAGTTTCGAGTGCCGGTGCCTGTCGCTGTTATCTCTGCAAAAGCAAGCTGACATCACGTCCGCTTCGGGCTCGAAACTGCCATTCGCCCATCCAGTCGTAGTGTATCCGTGTCCGCTCTCGTTGGGATAGTCAGAGGCAAACAGGACGGAAGCGTCCGGCGCGCGTGGCGTCATCATCCTCGCAGAACCGAGGGGGCGTAAGGGGGGACCGGCTCGTTGGCCGGCCCGATAGTGCGATACCGGGGCGACAGGGGCGCCCCGGCGGCAATTCAGGGGCGTTTCAGGCCCAGGCTGTCCAGCAGGTTGGCGGCTTCGGCCTCCCAACGGGTGCGCATCTCGGCATTGCCGGTGCGGCGCAGGCCCATGGCGCGCAGCGTCTCGGTCCGCCCGGCGCTGCCGGTGCCAAAGCTGGCGGCGACTCGCGGCCACCAGTAATCGGCCGAGGCTTGCAGGGCTTCGACCTCGCCGTCTTCGACCAGCTTTGCCGCGCCTTCCAGCGCCAGTTCGCCATGCCGGGTCTCGATCGGGGCGATGGCACGGAACGCCTCGGCCAGCGGCTGGTACGAGATCATGGTGAAATCGGCCAGCTGCACCACCACGGCGCGCGCCATCAAGAGGTTCATCATCACCGCGTCGGCCCAGCCCTGGATCGGGTAGTTGAACACCGCCAGCCGCATGTCCTGCTCGGTCCGGGCGGCGCCGATATCGGCATCCCGCTCCAGCCGCGCGGTCCAGGGATGGTGGTTGGCATAGCGCTGGGTGTCAGCCCCGAACTCTCCCATGATCCGCAGCACGCGGTCGGCATTGTCGGTCTTTTCCAGCACGATCTTGGCGGCGGCGATCCGCTCCTTGATCCCCGGACCCTGGTTGATGATATCGGCAAACCCCGCCGCACCGGCCAGTTCGCTGTCCACGAAGGTGGCCATCAGCTTCATCAGCTCGGCGCGATAGCGCGCGGGCACGTTGGTTGGATTGGTCAGCATCCCGCCAGCGGCGAGATAGCTGTCGATCGTCATATCTTCGGCCATGTCTCTCTCCTCACTGGTCGTAGTCGACAACGACATTGTCGGTCAGCGGATAGGCCTGACAGCTGAGCACATAGCCCTTCTCGACCTCGTAATCCTCAAGCGCGTGGTTGGCGACCATTTCGACCTCGCCTTCCAGCACCCTACAGCGACATGTTGAACAAACTCCTGCCTTGCAGGCATAGGGCGCATCCAGGCTGTTTTGCAGGGCCGCATCCAGGATCGACAGGTCCTTGGGCATGTCGAAACTCTGGGTGGCGCCGTCCAGCGTGACGGCGGCGCGGGTCTGGTTGGCCCCCTTGGCCGCCTCGGCCGAGACCGCCTTGCGCTTGGCCCGGCCGGGCTGGGCGCTGGCGAACAGCTCGAACTTGATCTGCGCATCGCTCAGCCCGTGCGCGCGCAGGGCGGCGGCAATGCCCAGCATCATCGGCTCAGGCCCGCAGATAAAGGCGGTGTCGACATGCTGGATGTCGATCCAGTGCTCGAACAGCTGGCCGCATTTCTCTTCGGTGACCAGACCGGTGAACAGCTCGATCTCTTGCGCATCCGTTTCCAGGATATGCAGCACGTTGAACCGGCCCATGTAGAGGTTCTTGAGATCCTCCAGTTCCTCGCGGAACATGATCGTGTTCACGCCCTTGTTGGCATAGACCAGCGTGAACTGCGACCGGGGCTCGCGCGCCAGCGTCGTCTTGATGATCGACAGCACCGGGGTGATGCCCGAGCCACCGGCAAAGCCCAGATACTGTTTCTCGGCGCCGGGATCGAGCGGGGTGTGAAAGCCCCCCATCGGCGGCATCGCCTGAACGGTGTCGCCCACCTTCAGCTCTTCGTTGGCCCAGGTCGAGAAGGCGCCGCCATCGACGCGCTTGATCCCGATCTGGAGCACGCCGTCATCCTTGCCCGAACAGATCGAGTAGGAGCGGCGCAGTTCCTCGCCATCGAACGTGCGGCGAAAGGTCAGGTATTGGCCTTGGGTGAAATCAAACTCGCTGGCCGCGCCATTGGCGGGTTTCAGCGTGACCACGACAGCGTCGCGGATCGTCTTGTGGATGTCGGTGACTTCCAGATCGTGAAAGCGTGCCATCCGGTCCTCCTCAGATACATTTGAAATAGTCGAAGGGTTCCAGGCAGTCGGTACAGCGCCAATGGGCCTTGCACGGGGTCGAGCCGAACTGGCTCACCTTTTCGACCGCCTTGCTGCCGCAGCGCGGACAGCGTTCGGGGCCGCCGGCGGGGCGGGGCGGGGCGATGCCGTATTCCTCCAGCTTCATCTTGCCCTTGTCGCTCAGCCAGTCGGTGGTCCAGGCGGGGGATATCCGGGTCTTGATCCGGATATCCCGGATGCCCCGTTCGCGCAGCGCAGTCTCGATATCCATCGAGATGATCGAGGTCGCGGGGCAGCCCGAATAGGTGGGAGTGACGGTCACGGTCAGTGTCTCCCCCTCCCAGGCGACATCGCGCACGATGCCCAGATCGACGACCGAGATCACGGGGATCTCGGGGTCTGGAACGGCGTCGAGCCAATCCCAGACCTGCTGTTCCGACGGTTGTGCCATGTGCTTACCAGCGCGCGCCGGGATAGGCGCGTTGCAGCCATTGCATGCTGGTCAGGAGATGGCCCAGATGCTCGGTATGCATGCGCCCGTCGCGGCCGCCCTTGTGGGCGAAACCCGATTTCGGGATGCTCAGTGTCGCCTCGGCCATGACCTCGGCCAGGATCGCGTCGTAGTCGGCGCGCAGGCTGGCCGGATCCGGGGCGATGTCCGCCGCGACCATCTCGGCATCCACCGCGTCGCCGGCGAACAGCTCACCTACGTAAGGCCACAGGTAATCCAGCGCCTCTTGCATGCGCGCATGGCTTTCCTCGGTGCCGTCGCCCAGGCCGATCACCGTGTCGCGCGAGCGTTCCACGTGATAGGTGACCTCTTTCACCGCCTTTTCGGCGATGGCGGCGACACGCTCGTCCGAGGATCCCTTGAGCCGCTCAAGCATCAGCTTGTGCCAGCTGTCGAACAGGAACTGGCGCATCAGGGTGCGGCCGAAATCGCCGTTCGGCACCTCAACCAGCAGCGCGTTGCGGAAATCCCAGGCGTCGCGCAGGAAAGCCAGATCGTCGGCGCTCTTGCCGTCGCCCTGAACCTCACCGGCGAGGGCCAGCCACATCTGCGTCTGGCCGATCAGGTCCAGCGCGGTGTTGGCCAGCGCGATATCCTCTTCCAGCACCGGTGCGTGACCGCACCATTCGCTGACCCGGTGGCCAAGGACCAGGGTATTGTCCCCCATCCTGAGCAGGAATTGCAGGAATGCGTCGTCGCGGGTCATTACATGGCCCCCACTTCTTCGGGAATGTCGAAGAAGGTCGGGTGACGATAGACCTTGCTTTCGCTGGGCTCATAGAGCGGGCCCTTGTCGCTGGGCGAGCTGGCGGCGACATGCTGCGCCTCGACCACCCAGATGCTGACGCCTTCGTTGCGGCGGGTATAGACGTCGCGGGCGTTCTTGATCGCCATTGCTGCGTCGGGGGCGTGCAGGCTGCCCACATGGCGGTGGCTCATGCCGTGCTGGCCGCGGATAAAGATTTCCCACAGGGGCCATTCGTTTTTCATCAGTCGATCTCCTCCTGACTGGGCGCGGGACAAAAACCCGGTGGCAATACCCCGGAGCCGCGCGCTGCGATGCTTTGCGTTTTTGTCTTCGGTCTTACTCGGCCGCCATACGGGCGGCCGCTTTCTTGCGGGAATGGGCCAGCAAACCGTCGCGCACCCATTGGCCGTCGTCCCAGGCCTTGCCGCGGGCCGCCAGGCGGTCGGTGTTGCAGGGGCCGTTGCCCTTGATCACGTTGAAGAATTCCGACCAGTCCGGGTCCGAGAAATCGTAATGGCCACGTTCCTCGTTCCACTGGATATTCGGGTCGGGCAGATCGAGGCCCAGATACAGGATCTGCGGCACCGTCTGGTCCACGAATTGCTGGCGAAGCTCGTCGTTGGTCTTGATCTTGATCTTCCAGGCCATCGACTGTTCCGAATGGACCGAGTCCTTGTCCGAGGGGCCGAACATCATCAGCGCCGGGAACCACAACCGGTTGACCGCGTCCTGTGCCATCTTCTTCTGCTCAGGCGTACCAAACGCCATCGCCATGATCGCGTGATACCCTTGGCGGGCATGAAAGCTCTCTTCCTTGCAGATGCGGATCATCGCGCGGCTGTAGGGGCCGTAAGAGGTGCGCTGCAACGCCACCTGGTTGATGATTGCCGCCCCATCGACCAGCCAGCCGACCGCGCCGATATCGGCCCAGTTGAGGGTCGGGTAGTTGAAGATCGAAGAGTATTTCATCTTGCCCGACAGCAGCATCTCGACCAGTTCATCGCGGCTGACACCCAGGGTCTCGGCGGCAGAGTAGAGATAGAGTCCGTGGCCTGCCTCGTCCTGCACCTTGGCCAGCAGGATCGCCTTGCGTTCCAGCGTCGGCGCACGGGTGATCCAGTTGCCCTCGGGCAGCTGGCCCACGACCTCGGAATGGGCGTGCTGGCCGATCTGGCGGATCAGGGTGCGGCGATAATCCTCTGGCATCCAGTCCTTGGGCTCGATCTTGATATCCGCGTCGATCTTGTCCTGGAAGGTACGTTCCTCGTCGGACATCTCATCGCGGGATTTAATGCCATCGCTGGCGGTCTTGATCATCTGCGCATACATTCGGGCTCTCCTCCCTTACACACGTTCCAGGATCAGGGCAGCGCCCTGACCAACTCCGACGCACATGGTGCAGAGCGCATAGCGCCCGCCGGTGCGTTTCAACTGATAGGCCGCGGTCATCACCAGACGCGCCCCCGACATGCCCAGCGGGTGGCCGATGGCGATGGCGCCGCCATTGGGGTTCACATGCGGCGCATCGTCGGCAACCCCAAGCGCCCGCAGGGTGGCAAGTCCCTGCGAAGCGAAGGCTTCGTTCAACTCTATCACATCCATCTGCTCGATGGTGAGCCCCGCGCGTGCAAGTACCTTGCGGCTGGCGGGAACCGGCCCGATGCCCATCACGCGCGGCTCGACACCTGCGACCGACATGCCCACCACGCGGGCGATGGGGGTCAGGCCATTCCGGGCGGCAGCGGCCTCGCTTGCCATCAGGATCGCGGCGGCACCGTCATTGACGCCCGAGGCATTGCCTGCGGTCACGCTCTTGTCGGGGCCGTTCACGCCCTTGAGCTTGCCCAGCTGCTCGGCGCTGGTGCCGGGGCGGGGGTGTTCGTCGGTATCCACCACGAGGGCATCGCCCTTGCGCTGGGGGATGCTCACGGGTGTGATCTCGTCGCCAAAGACGCCAGCCGCATGGGCAGCCGCCCAGCGGGCCTGGCTGCGGGCGGCGAAGGCGTCCTGATCGGCGCGCGAGATATCATAATCCTCGGCCACGTTGTCGGCGGTCTGCGGCATCGAGTCGGTGCCGTACATCTCGTGCATCTTCTTGTTGATGAAGCGCCAGCCGATGGTGGTGTCATAGACCGCGTTGGCGCGGGTAAAGGCGCTGGTCGCCTTGGGCATCACAAATGGCGCCCGGCTCATGCTCTCGACACCGCCGGCAATGGCCATGTCATAATCGCCGGCCTTGATGGCGCGGGCGGCCATGCCGACCGCGTCCATGCCGCTGGCGCAGAGCCGGTTCACCGTGGTGCCCGGCACATCGACCGGCAGCCCAGCCAGCAAAGCGGCCATGCGGGCAACGTTGCGGTTGCTTTCACCGGCCTGGTTGGCGTCGCCATAGATCACATCGTCAAGGTTGGCCCAGTCCACCTGCGGGTTGCGCGCGACCAGGGCGGCCAGCGGCACGGCGGCCAGATCGTCGGTGCGGACCTGGCTCAGGGCGCCACCATAGCGTCCGATCGGGGTGCGCTGCGCGTCGCAGATGAATGCGTCCATGGTCATGTTTTCTCCGTCTCCTCCGTCACCATTAGGTGACCGCTTGGTCGGGTAATACGTGGGAAAATGATTCGCGGCAAGATAAATGTAACGAAAAATGCCTATCTGTAAAAAATCGGTAACATAATTGGGTCTGAAAAGGAAAAGGGCCCGTTGACAGGGCCCTTGCGGTGAACATGCGCCGGATCAGATCTGACCGGCCTCTTCCAAAACCTTGCGCGCCACCCGGAAACACTCCAGCGCCTGCGGTACCCCGCAATAGATGCCGACAACATGGATGATGGACCGGATCTCGTCCTTGCTCACCCCGTTGTTCAGCGCACCCCGGCAATGGATTTCCCATTCGTGCATCTTGCCGAGAGCGCCGATCATGGCAAGGTTCATCATCGAGCGGGTCTTGGGCTCGATCACATCGTCACCCCAGCCGAACCCCCAGCACCAGGCGGTCATCGCCTCTTGAAACGGACGGGTGAAATCATCGGCGGCGGCGAGGTTGCGTTCGACATATTCCGCGCCAAGCGTACCCTTGCGTTGCGCCAGGCCCTTGAGGAACAAGTCCTCGTCAAAAATTCCGGTCATCCAGTCCTCCAAATCGTGTCGATCCAGCGCCGACCCCAAAATTTTAGCAAGATTTTGGGACAAATTTTTCCAAAAATTTGTCTGCTCAGACCTCGACCGCTTCGCGCATCCAGTGTTGCAGCTTGGCGATCGAATGTTCCGACATCACGCCACAGGCGGGGTCCAGCACCAGCGGGCCGGGCCGGTAGCCGCGCGATTTCAGTCCGCGATGCACCGACTCGACCAGCCGGATATCCTCCTCGACCGTGGTCTGGCGGTCCTGTATCGCAAGCCGCCGGATTACATCGTCATCGACGCCACCGACCGTGTACCAGCCGCGCCAGACGGTGCAGCGGTCCACGTCCGTCGCGCGCCAGTGATAGGTGTTCAGAACATTGCCCGGATAGCACTGGAACGAGAACATCGGCCACAGGAACCACGACCGGTAGTCGCCCGCATGCGGCACATTCAGGTCGATGGGATAGGTCATCCGGTCCAGGCTCTGGCATTCGGTCACATGGCGCAGGACATAGCCGGTTGGCGAGGGCTGAATGTCATAGGTCTCGGGTTTGACGACACCGGTGGCAAAGGTCGGGTGGTTTGTCGGGCAGTGATAGCATTCCGAGTAGTTCTCGACCGAGACCTTCCAGTTGCAGGCTTCCGGGATCTCGACCCATTCCAGCGGTTCCAGCGCATCCACATGCGGCACAAAATCCGCCAATTCGTCACGCACGCCGGGGTACCAATCGTCCATCGGGGCGGCATTTTCGTCGAGATTGACGAAGATGAACCCGTGGAACAGCTCGGTCCGCACCGGGGTCAAACAGATCTCGGACCGCTCGAACCCCGGCACCGCCTTGGTGTTCGGCCCGGCGCGCAATTCGCCGGTCAGCTCATAGGTCCAGGCGTGATAGGGGCAGACCACCACGCGGGTATTACCGCTGCCGGTGACCATCTCATGCGCCCGGTGCTGGCAGACGTTGTAGAATGTCCGCAGCGCGCCGTCACGCCCGCGAATACAGAAAAGGTTCTCGCCCGCGATCTCGAAAGCAAAGTAATCGCCGGTGTTCCGGACCTGGCTGACATGACCGGCAAATTGCCAGGTGCGCGCCAGAAGCCCCTGCTTCTCCTGCGCATAGATCTCCGGATCGGTGTAATAGCGCGCGTCCAGCGAGCGCGTGAGCGGAGCAGTCATTCACGATCCTCTGCATAAAGGCCAAGCCGGTGGCGGCGCAGGTGAAACTTCTCGACCCGCTCGACGATCTCGTCGCTGGCCGAAGCGATGACAAAGGACAGGAGCGTCTCGAGCAGGGCGATGGTGGAAACCGATGATGGAAAGAACTGCGGCGTATCGGCGGCCACTACAAAGGGGTGATCAGCCATCATGATGACCGGGCTCGCGCGGCTGTCCGAGATGCCGATGATGGTCAGCCCCTGGTCTCGGGCCAGTTTCACCGCCTCGATCACCTCGGTTCGGTAAGGTTTGCAGGTCATCGCGATCAGCACGTCCTGGCTATCGGCCCAGGCCAGATCATCGACCGCGTTCGAGCCGGGCTGCGGGATGGCGAGAAACTGTTTCATGCCGGTCGAGGCGAGATAGGTGAAGTTGCGCGCGTTCGCATTCATGACGCCAACGCCCAATGTGAACACCTGTCGGCTGCCCCAGATCACCTCGCCCGCAGCGCGCAGCGCCTCGGCGTCGATCCCGGCAAAGGTCTCCTCGATATTGCGGATCGCGGCGCCCACCATGTCGGCATAAAGCCCGCCCAATTCGCCCGAGCGGCCGATATCCTGCAACCAGCGCGCCCGGTCGGGAAAGCTTGCCGTGCCGCGCCGGATCGCGTCGCGGAAGGGCGCGCGGAAATCCTCGTATCCGTCAAAGCCCACCTGCCGCGCCATGCGGACAAAGGTGTTGGGCTTCACATTGGCCGCCTCGGCGATCTCGCGCACGGTGGAGACCCCCACGTCGGCGGGGTTTTCCAGCACATAACGGGCGGCCTTCTGCGCTTCGGGCGTCAGGGTGTCCCACTCCTCGGCGAGGCGGCTCAGAACTGCGGATGATACATTTGTGTCATTCATGATTGACGATGGTACAAATATGACATTAGCCTGTCGAGAGAAATCGCGACTCGTGAAGTGGAAAATTTCATGTCCCAGCAGAACCTGCCCACCCATGCGCGTGTGGTTATCGTCGGCGGCGGCGTCATGGGGGTGGGCCTGGCCTACCACCTGGCGCATGAAGGGTGGGGCGCCGAGACCGTCCTGCTGGAAAAGGCGGAGCTGACCAGCGGCAGCACCTGGCACGCGGCGGGGCAGATCACCCATTCGACCAGTTCTTTCGGCCTCGGCAAATGCGTCGATTACAATATCGGTCTCTACTCAGGAAAGCTGGAGGCCGAGACCGGGCAGGCGGTGACATGGCATGGCTGCGGCTCGTTCCGGCTGGCCTATACCCAAGACGAGATGGACTGGCTGCGCCACACGCTGTCGGTGGGCACCGCGTTGGGGTTCAACATCGAGTTGGTCGGGCCGAAGCGGATTGCCGAGCTGCACCCGTTCTACAATCTCGACGGGGTCCTGGGCGCACTGCACACACCCGATGACGGGCATGTGGACCCGACAAACGTGACCATGGCGATGGCGGCGGGGGCGCGACAAAAGGGCGTGCGCATCTTCCGCCACACCCGCGCCACCAACATCACGCAAGCGCCGAACGGTGAATGGCTGGTCGAGACCGAAAAAGGCACGATCACCTGCGAACATGTGGTCAACGCGGGCGGCACCTATGCCCGGCAGATGGGCGAATGGTCGGGCCTGCAACTGCCGATGACCTCGATGACGCACCACTATTTCGTGACCGAACCGGTGCCCGAGTTCCAGTCGCTCGACCGCGAATTGCCGGTCATCCGCGATGACCGCAAGGTTTCGGGCTATATCCGGATGGAGCAGAAGCGCGGCCTGATCGGCATCTATGAAAAGGCCAATCCCAACGCGGTCTGGATCGACGAATGCCCCTGGGATTACGAAAACTGGCTGTTCGACGCCGATTACGACCGGGTCATGCCCTGGCTCGAAGAGAGCCTCAACCGCATGCCGATCTTTGCCAATCTCGGGATCCAGCGCGAGGTGCATGGCGCCATAAGCCACCCGCCCGATGGCAACCCGCTCATTGGCCCTGCACCGGGCGTGCGCAACTACTGGTGCTGCTGCGGCACCCAGATCGGTATCGGCTGGGGGCCGGGCCTCAGCCGTGAACTGGCCCGCTGGATCGTGCATGGCGCCGCCGACATCTCGATGCGCGAGTTCGACCCGCGCCGGTTCGGGGCCTATGCCACCAGGGACTGGCAGGTCGTGAAGGCCAAGGAAGACTACTGCCTGCGCCACGAGATCCCGTATCCCCATTTCAACCGCCTGGCCGGGCGCCCGGTGAAACCCTCGCCGCTCTATGACCGGCTCAAGGAAAAGGGCGCCGTATACGAAGAGGTCTATGGCCACGAACGCCCGCGCTGGTTCGCGCGCGGGATCGAACAGCGCGACCACTACGGCTTTGGCCGCACCCCGGTGCATGACATGGTCGCGACCGAATGCGCCGCCGTGCGCAGCGCCGCCGGGATCATGGATATTTCGGCCTTTACCAAGGTCGAGGTCTCGGGCCCGGATGCGGGTGCGCTGCTCGACCGTCTCACCGCCAACCGCCTGCCGCAAAAGGTGGGGGGCATCGCGCTTACCCATATGCTGAACCGGCGCGGCCGGATCGAGCTGGAAACCACCTTAGTCAAGCTGGAAGAGCACCGCTATTACCTCGTCTGCGCCGCCTTCTTCGAACAGCGCCTGCTGGATCACCTGGCCGCGCATCGCGGCACGGCGGAGATCACGGTCCGCAATCTCTCTACCGACTGGGCCGCGCTGGCCCTGAACGGCCCCCGCGCGCGCGATATCCTTGCCGCCTGCACCAATGCCGACCTGTCGAACATGCACTTCAAATGGCTGACCGCGCAGCAGATCACTGTCGCGGGCCACAGCCTTTGGGCCATGCGCATGTCCTATGCCGGTGAACTCGGGTGGGAGCTGCACATTCCCCGCGACCATGCGCTCGCGGTCTATGACGCGCTCTGGGCGGCGGGCGAGGGCCATGGCCTGACCGACTATGGCAGCTTCGCGATGAACGCGCTGCGCATGGAAAAGGCGTTCAAGGGCGCTGGCGAGCTGACCAACGAGGTGACACTGGCCGAGGCCGACGTGCTGCGCTTTGCCCGTACCGACAAGGAGTATCTGGGCCGGGACAAGACCCTGAACGCGGGCAACCTGCCCTGGGTCTGCGCCTATCTCGAGATCGAACCGGACGGCCGCTTCGACGGCAATGGCGGTGAAGCGGTCCGGCTCCACGGCAAGGTGATAGGCTCCACCGCCTCGGTGGCCTACGGTCACGCCGTCGGCAAGATCCTCGCCTTTGCCTATGTCAAACCACAGGTAAACATCCCCGGAACCGAGGTCGAGGTGATCATCGCCGGACACCCCCGCAAGGGTCGCATCCTTGGCGCGCCCGCCTACGACCCGGACAATGCCCGCCCCCGCACCGATCTTCGGGCGGAGCCAGTGCTATGATCCGGTCCGGTCCTTCATTCCGCTGCAAATACTCCCGCCGGAGGCATCCGACCCCACCATCCGCGACCACGCTTCAGCACAAGGCGCAGCATCGCCACGCAATGCGAATGGGCGCCGATCACGCCGCATCTCCTCTCCGGTGCTTGGAGCGGCCAGGCAATCCCGAGGTGATCCATCAATGACACGCATCACCCGCATATCGCTCTGGCATGTGCCGCTGACCAGCCATACCGCCTATTACATGGCCGATGGCAAGACCTGCGACACGGTCGAAACCGTGGTCCTGGCGCTCGACACCGATAGCGGCCTGACCGGCTGGGGCGAGGTCTGTCCGATCCCGCATTACCTGCCTGCCTATGCGCGCGGCGTTGCGCCCGCGCTGACCGAACTGGCCCCGGTCCTGCTGGGCGCCGATCCCGTCGGCCCCGAGGCGCTGATGGCGCGGGCCGAGCGGCACCTGCCCGGCCACCCCTATGCCAAGTCGGCGCTGGATATCGCGCTCTGGGACATCACTGGGCAGGCGGCGGGGCTGCCGATGCATGCGTTGCTGGGCGGGCAGCAGGCCGCGGATATGCCGCTCTATCACTCCATCACCTGTATCGCAGCCGACGAGATGGCTCGCATCGCCCGCGACGCTCAGGCGCAGGGGATCACCCAGTTTCAGGTCAAGCTGGGCGCTTCGGGCGACTGGCAGACCGATGTCGAGCGCTTGACAAAGGTGCGCGAGGCGGTGGGGCCGGGGCCGCTGGTCTATGGCGACTGGAATTGCGGCGCGATCTCGCTGGAGGCGATCCGGGTGGGCCGGGCCGTGGCGCATCTGGATGTGATGCTGGAACAGCCCTGCGCGACGCTGGAGGATTGCGCTCGTGTCCAACACGCCACCGGTCTGCCGATGAAGATGGACGAACTGGCCCATGACACGGCCTCACTGCTGGCGGCGCACAGGCTGGGCATCATGGATGCGGTGGCGCTGAAACTGTCGAAGTTCGGCGGCCTCTCCGCCACTCGCCGGGCGCGCGACCTGTGCCTGTATCTGGGGGCGAAGATGTGCATCGAGGATACCTGGGGCAGCGACATCACCACTGCCGCTCTGCTGCACCTGGGCGCCGCCACCGATCCCGCGCGCCTGCTCAATGTCTGCGACCTGTCGGGCTATGTCGCACCCCGCCTTGCGCCGGATGCGCCGGTGCGCAACGCTGGCCGCATCGCACCGCCCGACGGTGCGGGACTTGGCATCGCGCCCGACCGCGACAGCCTCGGCGCACCCGACCTGATCCTGGACTAGGAGATATCCATGCTCACCACGCTCAGCCAATCCGATTGGGCCGCCCGCGCCCGCGCCGTCCTGCCCGGCGGCGGTTTTGGCAATTTCGACCCATCGCTCTTTATTCGCGAGGGCCAGGGCAGCCGGGTTTGGGACGAGGACGGCAAGGAGTATGTCGACCTGCTGATCGGTTCCGGCCCCATGCTGCTGGGCCATGGCCACCCCGAGGTGCTGGAGGCCGTGGCCGAACAGCTGCCGCGCGGCATGACCTTCTTTGCCAACAACACTGCTGGCGTGGAACTGGCTGAGGAAATCTGCCGCGCCGTGCCCTGCGCCGATCAGATCCGATATGTCTCGTCGGGCGGCGAGGCCGACATGTACGCCATCCGCCTCGCCCGAGCCTTTACCGGCCGCGACCGGATCGTCAAGTTCGAGGGCGGCTATCACGGCATGAGCGCCGAGGCGCAGATGAGCCTTGCGCCCGCCCGTATGGTGAACTTTCCGCAAGCGGTGCCCGACAGCGCCGGCATCCCCGAAAGCGTGCGCGCCGAGATGCTGATCGCGCCATTCAACGACCCCGACTATATCCGCTCGCTCCTGGCCGAGCATGGGCATCTGGTCGCCGCGATCATCGTCGAGCCGTTGCAGCGGATCATCCCGCCCGAACCGGGGTTCCTGCACCTCCTGCGAGAGGAGGCCGACAGATACGGCATTGTGCTGATCTTTGACGAGATCGTCACCGGGTTCCGCCTTGCCTATGGTGGCGCACAAGAGCTTTATGGCGTGCGTCCCGACATTGCCACGCTGGGCAAGATCATCGGCGGCGGCTTTCCCCTGGCCGCCATCGCGGGGCGCGCCGACATCATGGCGCATTTCGACAAGGCGGCGGTAGGGGCCGACAAATGGCTGATGCAGCTGGGCACGCTGTCGGGCAATCCGGTGGCGGCGGTCGCGGGGCTGAAGACGATGGAGATCCTGCGCCGCGAGGGCCAGTACGACCGCCTGCGCGACAATGGCCGACGGCTCATGGCCATGGCGTCGGCGGCGCTGGCGGCGCAGGGGGTGACCCACCGTGTGGTGGGCGATCCTACGCTCTTCGAGGTGGTGTTCACCAAGGGAGAGGTGCGCGACTATCGCGACGTGTTCAGCGCCGATACCGCGCGCGCGGCGCGGTTCAACAAGGTGCTGATGCAGGAGGGGCTGTTCAAGTCGCCGGGCAAGACCTATCCGTCATTGGCCCTGACCGAGGATGACTTTGCCGTGGCCGAGGCCGCCTATGCAAAGGCGGCCGTAGCGATTGCGCAAAGCTGAGGGGCGGGTCTGGATCAGACCCACTCGCCCATCACACGCCGGATGATGTCCTCGCGGCGCATGCCACGCGCGGCCAGCTCTGCATCGCTGAGCGCGGACAGGGCGTTGATCTGGCGCACCTTGGCGTTAGCCTCGCCAACGCGCACCAACGCGTCGAAGATGCCGGTGAAGATATCGGCGACCACGCCGGGGAGCGCAGTCAGCGAGCGGGTGTGAGCGGTGGAAATGGCCATTCTGTCCTCTAAACGGATAATCTGCGTTGACCTGAATTTATGCTGCATGTGCAGCATGGACCACCGCCGACAGGGCATAGCTGCCGTGCAGATTCCGCAAATCTGTATTTTGCAGGCCGGTTTTGCCCACTGCTCCTCACCTGATTTGACAGAATGTCGCACCCGTGCCATGCTGATACTCCAAAACCTCGGAAAATCAAGGTTTTGGACAGGGTATGGGCCTGACTAAGGGGAGGGAGGCCGGAATGAAATTCATGATACTCGCGGGTATTCTCGCGGCAGTCGCAGGTATGGCACAGGCCGCGCCAAGCGTTGAGCGCGGGGAATATCTGGTCCAGGGGCCAATGGGCTGCGGCAATTGCCACACGCCACTGGGGCCACAGGGGCTGGACATGAGCATGGATCTTGCGGGGCGCGTCGTCGAGGACAACGAGCATTTCACCGCGATATCCGCCAATATCACACCGGCAGGTCGTGTCTCGGGCTGGAGCGATGCCGAACTTGCCCGCGCCATCCGCGAATGCATCCGGCCGGACGGGTCGCTGATCGGGCCGCCGATGCCCTGCGCCGTCTATCGCGGCATCGGGGACGAGGATCTGGCCTCGGTAGTGATGTATCTGCGCACTGTACCCGGGGTGCAGAACGATCCGGGACAGTCCACTTATAACATCCCGTTGCCACCGGCCTATGGCCCGCCCATCGACAGCGTCACCGCGCCCGAGCGGGCGGCGACCGCCGAATACGGTGCCTACCTGGCGGGTCCCATCGCGCATTGCGTCGAATGCCATTCACCGATCGGGCCGCAGGGACCGATGATGGATGCGGCGCATCTTGGCTCGGGCGGCTATGAATTCGTTGGACCATGGGGCAGTGTCACTGGCCCGAACATCACCAGCCATGCCGACGGGCTGGCCCGTTACACCGATGACGAGATCAAGACCATCGTGACCAAAGGCATGCGCCCCGGCAACGCTCCGATGATGCCGCCGATGCCCTATCCCTATTTCTCGCGGTTCACCGAGACGGATCTGGACGCGCTGGTGGCCTATCTACGAGTGATGCCGCCGCTGCCGGGTAACTGAGCAAACAACAGGACCGCCGCCCACAGGGCGGCTGTCCCCTCAGGCCTTGAACGCGTTGTCGACCGGCACCTGCAATCCGGTGACGATGCCATTTGTCTGCATTGCCATGCCGATCACCGACAGCAACTCGCCATGCTGCGCTTGGGTCATGCCCTTGGCGCGGGCGGCGGCCGTGTGGGAATGCACGCAGTATTCACAGCCATTGGCGGAGGAGACGGCGATATAGATCATCTCCTTGACCAGCGGGTCCAGCGTGCCGGGGCCCATCACCACTTTCAGCCGCTCCCACGTGGCCCGCAGCAGCGCCGGGTCATGGGCCAGAGCCCGCCAGAAATTGTTGACGTAATCGGTGCCTCGGGTGGCGCGGATGTCGTCGAAGACGGCCAGCGCCTCGGCGCTGGCCTCCTCGTCACTCAGCAGAGGGACAGTCGCCATGGATCAGACCATGGCAAAGATGCGGGCGGGCCCGCCCGAGCCGCCGCGATGATTGGGGGCGCCCACGATCAGCGTCGCACCGCTGGCGGGCACCTTGTCGAGATTGGCGAGGTTCTCGATGCCATAACGGTTGGTCGGCAGCCAGGCGTAATGAGTGGCAAAATCGGCCGAGGGGCCGTGATCGAGCGACAGCGTGTCCACCGCCATTGCCACGGCACCGGTTTCCTCGATCAGCATCTGCGCCGCCTCGACATGGAAGCCGGGGAAATGCATCTTGCCCTCGCTGTCGGCATTGCGGAAGCCGGGACCGCCGGTCTTGCCGCCCCAGCCCGAATGCATCGCCACACAGGCACCATCCGGGATCGGGCCATTGGCGCTGATCCAGGCCTTGAGGTCATCCGGCGTCACCTGGGCATCGGCATCCGTCGCGGCTTTCTCGTGAATATGCACCACACAGAGCGGGCAGATCAGGTTGGCCAGCGGGATCTCGTCCACCGACTGGCCATCGGCCGAGAAATGCAGCGGCGCGTCGACATGGGTGCCGGTGTGTTCGTTCACACTGAGCGTGAACAGGTTGAACCCGTGTTCCTTGAAATTGAAATTCTGGGTGGCCTCGATCCCGGGCGCCCCGAAATAGGTCGGAAATTCGGCGTCATAGATATGGGTCATGTCGACCACGCCGCCATGCCCGGCCGCCATCGCCGCAGGCGCCGTGGCGGTACCCAGTGCCGCGCCGGCCGCCACGGCGGCGCTGGCCTTGAACAGGTCCCGGCGGGACAGCATCCGCTCCTTGACCGCGTTCATCACGCAAATGTCACACATTGTCGTCTCCCTGGTTTGATGTTTCTGCCGCAATAGGTCCTTCCTGCCTGCGGGGAGCGTAACACAGTTGCGTCGAAATCCAGCCATGTCTTTGGTGCGTATCGCAAAACCGGGTCACATCTGCGCGCGCCGTGGCGTTGCGCGGCCCGCAAGCAGCGCGTAACCTGCGGGCCGATGCGGGAGGCATGAGCAATGGCGGGACAGACGGAGCAGGTGATCAACGGGGTGCTCGAGGATATCGAGCACGGACGGCTGGGTCCCGGCGACGTCTTGGAGGAGCCTGCGCTGATCGAGCGGCACGGCGTGTCGCGCACCCCGGTGCGCGAGGCCTTCATCCAGCTCGAAACCCTTGGCCTCATTCGCCGCCTGCCGCGCAAGGGGGCTGTGGTTTTCAAGCCGACGCTGGAGGAGTTCCTGGCCATCCTCGAAGTCCACGCGCGGCTCGAAGGGCTGGCGGCGGGGCTTGCGGCGCGGCGCATGAACCCGGCGCAGGCGGCCGAGCTGGAAGCGGTAGTCGCTGCATGCGAGGCGCATGCCCGCGACCAGGGCGATGGCGACCCGTTCGGCTATTACCGGCTGAACCTGAAGTTCCACGAAACCGTCGCGCTGGGCTCGGGCAACCCCTATCTGGTCGAGATGATCAAGACCCATGCGCGGAAACTGCTGGCCTATTACCGGGCGCGCTACAGTTATCCCGGTTCGATCCCCGCTTCGGCCCGCGAGCATCGCCAGATCGCGACGCTGATCTTTGAGCGGCGGCGGGAGGAGGCGGAAACCGCGATGGCCCGGCATGTGCAGTTCGACCAGGTCACGGTGATGGATCTGCTGGCGGCCCTGGGGTGACCCGGCCCCGGCCGTCGCGGCGGCCGCGAGGGCGGGATTTGAGTATTTTTGACCAGAAAGAAGCAGCAGGAGCGGCGTGCCTCAGGCCGGGCGCGCCTGTTCGAAGAAGCGCGCGATGCTTTCGGCAAAGGCATCCATGTCCGAGTGTTGGGCGAGGGACGCCAATGCCCGCGCATGCGCCGTGGCACCCATGTCGCCTGCCAGTTCGGCGGTCAGGGCGGTGATGAAGTCGTGCGTCATCTCGGGATGGTGCTGGGTGGTATAGATGCGGTTGCCGAGCGCAAAGCCCGAGACCGGGCAATCGGGGCCCTGCATGATCGGGCGCGCGTCTGGGGGCAGGGCGGTCACCTGCTCCACGTGACTGCCATAAAGCCTGACCTCGTCGGGCAGGTCACTTGCCCAGTCGGGCCGGTCCAGCATGCGGTTTCGTGTCAGCCCATGCACCCAGCCGCCCGGGTTGCGCCCGATCTGCCCCCCCAGCGCCAGCGCAATGGCTTGATGCCCGAAACAGGCGCCGAACATCGGGATCTGGCGCGCGTGCAGGTCGCGAATCAGCTCCAGTAGCCGCGCGATCCAGGGCGCCGTGCCCAGCACCGAAGACGGGCTGCCGGTGATCATGGCGCCGTCGATGCCGTCGAGCGTCTCGGGGAACTGCCCGTCCTTGACCGCAAAGACCGAGGTCGTCCAGGCGGGTCGCGCGCGCTGGATCAGGGCGGTGAACTTCTCGCCGTCCTTGGGGTGTGCCTGGGCAAATTCGCTTTCATCCGTATTGGTCATCAGGATCGCCAAGTGCATGATCTTCCCCGAGAGATTTTCGTTTACATATTTATGGCTTTTTATAATATACACATGTTAACGGAGCGAGGAAAGGTAAAAACATGACGGTCTGGACCCCCACGGACGACGGCTATGCCGATCTGACCAGCCATGACGCCTTTGCCGGGGGCGCGCCGCACAATACCTTTGCCCGCCTGCGCCGCGAGGATCCGCTGCACTGGACCGAATATGCCGACGGGCAGGATTTCTGGTCGGTCACCCGACATGCCGACATTGCCGAGATGAACAGGAACACCGCGGTGTTCTCTTCGGCCCGCGGCATCCGGATGGAGGATCAGAGCTATGAGGAATACCTGGCGCGCCGCACCTTTCAGGAGACCGACCCGCCCGAGCACAGCCAGACCCGGATGAAGCTGATGAAGGCGTTTTCGCGCACCACCATGGCGCAGTACGAGGACGATATCCGGGCGATCTGCGTCGATATCCTGGACGAGGTGCTGGACAAGGGAACGTTCGATGCCACCAAGGAGATCGCCCGACAATTGCCGATGCGCATGCTGGGCCGCATCGTCGGCCTGCCCGATGCGGATCTGCCCTGGCTGGTGGAAAAGGGCGACGCGCTGATCGCCAATACCGATCCCGATTTCACCACCCATGTGCTCGACAAGCTCGACACCGACGAATTCCGGATGATGCCCTTCAACTCGCCCGCCGGGGCCGAGCTGTATCTCTATGCCAAGGACCTGATGGAGCAGAAGGAGAAGGCGGGCGATACCTCGGGCGTGCTGCACATGATCCTGCAACCGTCCAAGGATGGCTCGGTCATCAGCGATACCGAGTTCCGCAACTTCTTTTGCCTCGTGGTGGCGGCGGGCAACGACACCACCCGCTATTCCATCGCCGCCGGGATCCAGGCCATGTGCCACCAGCCGGAGCTGCTGGAACAGATGCAGGCGGGCGGCGACATCTGGGAGACCGCGCCGGACGAGATCATCCGCTGGGCGACCCCGGCGCTTTATTTCCGGCGCACCGCGCTTCAGGATCACGAGATGCATGGCAAGACGATCCGCGCAGGCGACAAGGTGCTCTACTGGTGGTCCTCGGCCAACCGGGATGAAACCGTGTTCGACGACCCGTTCCGGGTCGATCTCTACCGCAATCCGAACCGGCATCTGAGTTTCGGACAGGGCGGCCCGCATGTCTGCCTGGGCATGTGGCTGGCCCGGCTCGAGGTCAAAGTGCTGTTCCAGGAGTTGGCCAAGCGGTTAAGCTCTATCGAACCGGCCGGGCCGCACAAGTTCCTGCGCTCGAACTTCGTGGGCGGGATCAAGGAACTGCCGGTCACCGTCCGCCGCGCCTGACCCGGCATCAGAACAGGCTCAACAGGGAGGAGCCCCGACATGAAAGACAGATTGCGCGCGATGTTCTGCGACCATCTCAGCGTGATGCGGGGCAAGTACCTGCCCAATTCCAAGATCGCCGACAGTTCCACCCGGTTCTGCCGCTCGACCTTTGGCGTGCATTACGACCGCGACCTGCTGGACGCGCCCGGCGCGATGATGAAGCAGGGCCTGCCGGATATGGAGCTGAAATGGGTCCATGACGACATCCGCGACAGCTGGCACACCGGCACCAAGGTGGTGCTGGGCGATCTCTATGACGATCAGGACCAGCCGCTGCCGCTCTGCCCGCGCGGGGCGCTGAAACGGGCGGTGGCCGACTGGCAGGCGCGGGGCCTCAACCCCAAGGTGGGGATCGAGCTGGAATGTTTCGCGCTTCAGGCCGACGATAACGGGCGGCTGGTGCCCTATGACGCGCCGGGCGGCGTGGTTTATGGCACCGGCCCCTTTGCCGACCCGCTGCGGTTCAACGACCGGATCTGGGCGATGGCCGAGGAGATGGGATTCTCCCTCGACATGATCACCGCCGAGTTCGACAGCCCGCAGTTCGAATACACGCTGACCTTTGACGATGCGCTCAAGGCGGTGGACGACATCGTGCTGTTCCGCCTGATGGCGCGTGAGATCGCGCTGGAATACGGCATCGTGCTGACCTTCATGCCGAAACCGATCGCCGAGGCGGGCGGCTCGGGCATGCATATCAACTTCTCCTTCCAGGATGCGACCGGCGCCAATGCGCTGTCCTCCGGCCCGCGCGGCGGGCCCGAGCACATGAACGATCTGGCGCGCGGGTGCCTGGCGGGGCTCTTGCACCATCACAAGGGGCTGGCGGGGCTGATCGCGCCAACCGCCAATTCCTACATGCGGCTGCAACCCGGTTCGCTGTCGGGGTACTGGCAGAACTGGGGCGGCGATCACCGCAACGTCACCACCCGCATCAGCTCCGAAGGTGGCGCCAAGGCGCGGCTGGAGCACCGGATGGCCGATGCCTCGTCGAACCCCTATACCGCCGTGGCCGCCGTGTTGCAGGCGGCAAGGCTGGGGGTCGAGAACGGCCATACGCTGCCGCCGATGGAGACCGGCGACGGGTTCGACAGTACCGATGCCAAGGAAGGCACCGCCATCGACCTGGCCGGCGCCGTCCGCGATCTGGAGCGTGACACCGTGCTGGCTCAGGCCGTTGGTGCCGAGCTGGTCGCCAACCATGTGTTCATGAAAGCCAAGGAAGTGCGCAAGACCCGCGATCTCGAAGGCGATGCGCTGCGCGATTTCTATGTCTACTTCATCTGAGGAGCTTGCCATGCGCGTGACCTGGAAATTGGCCGACGGCCGCGAAATCGCGGCCGAGGTCGCCCCCGGCCTGTCTCTGATGGAGGCGGCGCAGGCCAATAACGTGCCCGGCGTGATCGGCGAATGCGGCGGCTGCCTGAGTTGCGCCACCTGCCATGTGGTGGTGGATCCGGCCTGGTCCGACCGGACCGGCGCGCCGGGAGAGTTCGAGGATGCCATGCTCGACATCACCGCAGCCGAGCGCCAGCCGAGGAGCCGCCTCAGCTGTCAGATCGAGGCGCATCCAGATCTGGACGGGCTGGTGCTGCATGTGCCTGAGGCCTGATGCCAGGTGGTGAGCGCCGGGGGCGCTGCCCCCGGACCCCCGGAGTATTTTCAACCAGAAAGAAGCAGGAATGCGCCCGGATCAGTCCAACTGGTCCGCGAAATGGTCCAGGAGCTTGTGCTTGAGGATCTTGCCGGTGGGGGCCGCGGGCAGGTCTGTGGCGATGATGATCTGACTGGGGCGCTTGTAGCCCGCCAGCCGTTCGGCGGCAAAGGCGCGCAGCTCGTCAGGGTCGGGGGCCGCACCGGGCGCGACCTGGACAAAGGCCACCACCTTTTCATCCCCAGCCATCATGCGCCCCACTACTGCTGACTGGATCACCTGCGGATGGTCGTTCAGCGCCGCCTCGACCTCGGGGGGGTAGACGTTGAAACCGCCGTGGATGATCAACTCCTTGCTGCGCCCCGCGATATGCAGGTTGCCATCGGCATCAAAGCGGCCCAGGTCGCCGGTGCGGAACCAACCGTCTTGCAGCGCCGCTTGGGTGGCCTGCGGGTTGCGGTAATAGCCCTTCATCACATGCGGGCCGCGGGTCAGCACCTCGCCCACCCCATCGCCGCCGCCGGGCACATCCTGGTCCAGCCGAATCTCGACCTGCGGCAGCGGTTTTCCCACCGAGATATCCGGCAGGCCGACCGGGTTGCGCGTGGCCGACACACCGGCGGTGGTCTCGGTCAGGCCATAACCGTTTTGCAGGGCGACGCCATAGAACGCCTCGGCCTTGCGTTTCCACGCAGGGTCGAGCGGCGCCGCGCCCGAGGAGGTATAGCGCAGCGTGCCGCCGGGCAGGTGGTCATACCCCTGTTCCCGCGCGTATTGCATCAACAGCGCATGCATCTGCGGCACGGCGGAAAACAAGGTCACGCCCGAGGTCAGCGCCGCATAGCTGCGCGCGGCGGTGAAGCGCGCGTCAAGCCGCACCGGCGCGCCGATACAGGTGGCTGCCGTCACCACCGAGGCGAGGCCAAACACATGGGTGACCGGCAGCACGCCATAGATCACGTCGTCCTGCGTCATGCCGCGCAGTTCCGCCGAACTGCGGCCGCCGAAGCGCAGGTTGCCATGGGTCAGCATCACCCCCTTGGGCGTGCCGGTGGTGCCGGTGGTGAACAGCATCACCGCCACATCGCTCAGCACCGGGTCGGGATTGCTAGGGCACGGTGTGGCCAGATGCATCCGGCCAAAGGCGCCCTCGATCGGGCGCGCGCCCAGCCGCGCGGCATGGGCGGCTGCATCCGCCGATATGTCCGAGGCGCAGAGGATCGCGGCGGGTTCGGTATGGGCGATGATCTTGTCCACCTCGGGTCCGGTCTGGCGCGCGTTGATCGGCACCGCGCAGGCCCCCAGCCGCGAGACGGCAAAGAGCGCGGCCACCACCGCACAGCAATTCTCGGCCAGGATCATCACCCGGTCATTCGCCTGCACGCCCTGAGCGGCAAGCACATCCACCAGCGCCGAAATGGCCCGGTCCAGATCGCCATAGCTCCAGTCCGCGCCGCCGCTGTCGGAAAACGCGGGTGCGTCGGGACGGCTGGCAATCTGTGCGCCGGGGTAGTCGTGCCATTTCTCCATCGCCTGATCCCCTGCTGCCCGGTCAGAACCGGGGCTTGCGCTTGTCCAGAAAGGCCGCGATCCCTTCGGCGGCCTCGTCCCCGCCCGCCGCGCGCGCCATGGCGTCGCGCTCGGCATCCAGTTGCTGTGCCTCCGAGACCTCGTAGGCCTGGGCCACCAACCGCCGAATCACGCCTTGCGCGTCGCGCGGTCCCTGCGCCAGCGCTTCGGCCAGCACATGGGCCTGCCCTTCGGCCTCGCCCGGCGCGGCCAGCACATTTACAACGCCCAGTTCGGCCATGCGCCCAGCGGTGACAGGGCGGGCCAGAAGGCACATCTCCATCGCGAGTTGCCGGGGCAGCATCCGCGCGAGCGCCGAGGTGAGGCCAGCATCGGGCACCAGCCCTGCCTTGACATAAGCGGCGGTGAATTTCGCACCCTCGGCGGCCACCAGCAGGTCGCAGGCCAAGGCCAACGAGGCGCCGGCGCCCGCGGCGCCGCCCTCGACCGCCGCAATCACCGGCACCGGACAGGCGCGGATGGCGCGGATCAGGTCGTGCAGCAGATCAACCTTGCCGCGCCGCTCCGGCTCGCTCAGCTGGCGTCGTTCGATCAGCACGTTCAGGTCGCCGCCAGCGCAAAAGAACCCGCATTCGGACGACAGGATCACCGCGCGAATGCGCGGTTCCGCCGCCCGCTCTATTGCCTCGGCAATCGCAGCATAAAGATCGGGTGACAGCGCGCCGCGCCGGGCGCTGTTCATGTTGACCACAACCAGCCGGTCGCCCCGGTCATCCACGCGCGCCAGCGTCATGTCTTCTTCCTCAGGCTGCCGCGTTTGAACACGCCCGCCGCCGTGGCCAGCAGGCGACCGTCCTCGTCGCGCAACGCGCCGTTCACATAGGCCAGCGTGCGGCCGTTGCCCGAGGGGATGCCCACCGCCGTCACCCGGCCGCCCCGTGCGGCCGCCACGAACTGCACGTTGAGCGAGACGGTGACCACCGGGATCGGATCCTCGGGCCGGAACATGGCCGATGCGGTCTGGCCACAGGCCACGTCCAGCAGCATCGACACCAGCCCGCCATGCAGGATGCCGTGATAGTTCAGGTGATGCGGCCCAAGGTCGAGGTGACAGGCCCGGCTTACGCCGGTCCGGTCATGGTCCAATTCGTAACCCACCATCGACTGGCAGCCGGATTTCTCGCGCGTCCAGGACGCGGGCAGGTCAGGCGGCGCTGAGGGCAATGAACCGCTCCAGATGGTAATCGGCATCGCCGAACCGGTGATCGGCCATCACGATGCGCTTGGCGATATGGGCCAGCTCGTATTCCTGCGTCATCGCGATACCGCCATGCATCTGGATCGCCTCTTCGGCCACCAAACGGCCCGCCCGCGCGATCAGGTTGCGCGCGGCGGCAATCTGGCGGTCACGGTCGGCGCTGTCGAGATGGCCGCTCGCGTTGATCAGGGCCGAGCGCGCCTGTTCCAGCTCGATCAGCATGTCGGCGAACCGGTGTTGCAGCGCCTGGAAGGTGCCGATGGGGCGGCCGAACTGCTTGCGGGTCATCAGATAGCCGCGCGTCAGTTCCACCGCGCTTTGCATCGCGCCCACACACTCGGCGCAAAGCGCCACATTGGCGGCGGCAATCGCGTCCATCAGCGGCGCCAGCCCGCCCCCCGCCGCGCCCAGCCGCGCCGATTGCGGCAGGCGGACCGTGTCCAGCGTCACCTCGGCGGCGCGGCCTCCGGCCAGCATCGGATAGCCATGCAAGGCCAGCCCCGGTGTGCCCGCAGGCACCAGGAACAGCGAAATGCCGTCCAGGTCGAACATGCCGCCGCTTTCGCGGGCCGAGACGATCAGTTGGCCAGCAGCTTCGGCATTCACCACCACCGCCTTGCGCCCATTCAGAATAATGTCGTCGCCGTCGGCTCGCGCCGTAGTCTCCACCCGTGTCAGGTCATAGCGGCTGGCGGGTTCGCCATGGGCCAGCGCCAGATGCGCAGCTCCGGCGATGATCTCCTCCAGCAGCCCGCGCTGGGTATCGTCACCCAGGGCCGCGATCAGGCGCCCGCCCAGAATGGCGGTGTCCAGCATCGGCTCGACCACGCCCGCGCGGCCCAACTCCTCGAACACGGTGGCGATGTCGAAACCGGCGCCGCCGAACCCGCCATCAGCCTCCGCAAACAACGCCCCGATCACGCCCAGCTCCGCCAGCCCGGCCCAGATATCCGTGCTCATGCCGCTGTCACTGTCCAGAATCGTGTTGCGAACCGAGGTCGTGTAACGATCGGCCAGATAGCGGCGCAGGGTGTCCTGCAACATCTGGCGTTCTTCGGTCAGGTTGAAATCCATATCCCTCAGCCCCCCATCTTGACCTTGGCGATGATCCCGCGCTGGATCTCGTTCGACCCGCCAAAGATCGACAGTTTGCGATTGTTGAAATAATGCGCCGCCACCGGCCCGGCATAGTCCGGCCCGATGGGCGCGTTGTCGCCCTCGACCGCTTCCGAGGCGAAGGGCATCGCATAAGGCCCCACCGCGCGGCGGGTCAGGTCGTTGATCTCTTGCCGGATGATGGTGCCCTTGACCTTGAGCATCGAGCTTTCGACACCCGGCGCCTGGCCGCTGGCGGCCTGGCTGATGATGCGCATGTTGGTGGTGGCCATCGCCATCAGGTCGATCTCGATCTGCGCCAGACGGGCGGCGAAATGCGGGTTCTCGATCAGCGGGCGGCCGTTGGCCGTCTCGATCCGGGCGATACGCTTGACCGCATCCAGCCCCGCCTGGCTGAAGCCTACGCCCGCGATATTGGTGCGCTCATGGGTCAGCAGGTACTTGGCATAGGTCCAGCCCTTGTTCTCTTCACCCACCAGGTTCTCGACCGGCACCCGCACGTCGTCAAAGAACACCTCGTTCACCTCGGGCGTGCCATCCAGCAGCACGATGGGGCGCACGGTGATGCCCGGCGTGGTCATGTCGATCAGCAGGAAACTGATCCCCTCCTGCTGCTTGGCCTCGGGGTCGGTGCGCACCAGGCAGAATATCCAGTTGGCGTATTGGCCGAGCGTGGTCCATGTCTTCTGCCCGTTGACCACATAGTGGTCACCGTCCCGCACGGCGCGGGTCTTGAGCGAGGCCAGATCCGATCCCGCCCCCGGCTCGGAATAGCCCTGACACCACCAGTCGTCGCCTGACAGGATGCGCGGCAGGTAATGGTCCTGCTGTTCCTTGGTGCCGAATTTCTGCAACACCGGCGCCAGCATCGACAGGCCAAAGGGCACGATGCGGGGCGCATAGGCGGCGGCGCATTCCTCTTCAAAGATATGCCGCTGCACCGCGTTCCACTCGGCGCCGCCAAATTCACGCGGCCAGTTATAGGCCAGCCATCCCCGCGCATTCAGCGTGGCATGCCATTTCTCGTGGCCTTCCTTGCCCAGGCTGATGCCGCGCCGCACCTTGTCGGACACCTCCGCCGGCAGGTTCTCGGCCAGAAAGGCGCGCACCTCGGCGCGAAACGCCTTTTCCTCGTCGCTGTAATTCAGGTCCATATCCGCTTTCCTCCCTTGCCGCCGGTCTCCGGCGGCCCAGCCCGACGCCCCGCGTCGGGCCGCGTCCGGGCGGGCCTCGATGGCCCGCGCGGACGCACATGCCCGCTCAGAAGATCTCGAACAGCCCGGCGGCACCCATGCCACCGCCGATGCACATGCTGACCACACCCAGCTTGGCGCCGCGCCGCTTGCCTTCCAGCATCAGATGTCCGGTCATCCGTGCCCCGGTCATGCCGAACGGGTGACCGATTGCGATCGAGCCGCCGTTCACGTTGTATTTCTCCGGGTCGATGCCCAGCTGGTCGCGGCTATAGAGACACTGGCTGGCAAAGGCCTCGTTCAGCTCCCACAGGTCGATATCATCGACCTTCAGCCCGTGCCGCTCCAGCAGGCGCGGCACCGCAAACACAGGCCCGATGCCCATCTCGTCCGGCTCGCAACCGGCGACGCAGAACCCCTTGAACGCACCCAGCGGTTCCAGCCCCCGACGCTCGGCCTCTTTCGCCTCCATCAGCACCAGCGCCGCGGCACCGTCCGACAGTTGCGAGGCATTGCCGGCGGTCACGAAATTGCCCGCACCCCGCACCGGCTCCAGCCCCGCCAGACCCTCCAGCGTGGTCGAGGGACGGTTACATTCATCGCGGTCCACGGTGACCTCGTGCATCGAGATCTCGCCGCTTTCCTTGTCCTTGACCGCCATCTTGGTTTGCATCGGCACGATCTCGTCAGCGAACTTGCCCTCGGCCTGCGCCGCTGCAATGCGCTGCTGGCTGCGCAGCGAATACTCGTCCTGATACTCGCGGCTGAGGCCATAGCGCTGCGCCACGATATCCGCCGTCTCGATCATCGCCATGTAGATGGCGGGCTTGTGTTCCTGAATCCAGGCTTCGGGTGCGGGGCGCGCCTTGGGCTGCACCATCGAGATGCTCTCGACCCCGCCCGCCACCATCGGGCCGGAGCCGCCCTCGGTGATCGCCTGCGCCGCCAGGGCCACGGTTTGCAGGCCCGACGAGCAGAAACGGTTCACCGTCATGCCCGATGCGGTGATCGGCAGGCCTGCGCGAATGGCGATCTGGCGGCCGATATTGCTGCCGGTCTCACCCTCGGGGAACCCGCAGCCGATGATGCAATCCTCGATCTCCGAGCCATCCAGCCCGGCGCGGGACACCGCCGCCTGAACTGCATGGCCACCCATGGTGGCCCCGTGGGTCACGTTGAACGACCCGCGAAAGGACTTCGCCAGCCCGGTCCGGGCGGTGGATACGATAACGGCTTGTTTCATGACACGGCTTCCTTGTTCAGATCATCGAAAGAGCGGCCCTCGGCCACCAGTTGTTCCAAGAGCGGCGCGGGCTGCCAGAAATAGGCATCCTCCGCCGCCCAGCGTTTGATATCGGCCAACAGCTCCGGCAGCCCCTGCAAGTCGGCCCATTTCAGCGGCCCGCCGCGATAGCGCGGGAAGCCATAGCCGTAGAGCAGGGTCACATCCACATCGAGCGGCCGGCGCGCGATGCCTTCGCCCACCACCTTGGCAGCTTCGTTGACCATCGCCGCCATGTAGCGGCGCACGATCTCGTCCTTGCCGAAGGCGCGCGGGGTGATGCCCTGCGCGGCGCGCTCGGCCTCGATCAGCGGCAGCACCTCGGGGTTCGGCACCCGTGCCTTGGCACCGGCGGCATAGTCGTAATAGCCCTTGCCGGTCTTCTGGCCGAAATGACCCGCCTCGCACAGCTTGTCGGCATAGGCGCTGTCGCGGGCGCGCGGGTCCAGCCCCTCGGCCCGCTTGCGCTTGCGCACCGCCCAACCGATATCCAGCCCCGCCAGGTCGGCCACCGCGAACGGCCCCATGGCAAATCCGAACTCTTCCAGCGCCTCGTCGATCTCATAGGGCGATGCCCCGTCCAGGATCATGTGATCGGCACAGGTGCGATAGACCGACAGGATGCGGTTGCCGATGAACCCGTCACAGACCCCGGCCCGGACCGAGACCTTGCCCAGCCGCTTGCCAAGCGCAAAGCCGGTGGCCGCCGCATCGGGCGCGGTCTGGTCGGCAATGACGACCTCCAAAAGCTTCATCACATGCGCGGGCGAGAAGAAATGCAGCCCCAGCACATCCTGCGGACGGCTGGTCACCGCCGCGATCTGGTTGATATCGAGATACGAGGTGTTCGAGGCCAGCACCGCGCCCGGCTTGCACACGGCGTCAAGCTTGGTGAACACCTGCTTCTTGACCTCCATATCCTCGAACACCGCCTCGATCACCAGATCGGCCTCGGTCAGCGCCGCGTAATCGGTGGCCAGCGTCAGCGCCTTGGTGGTCAGCGCCTCGAACTGCGCCTGGCTCAGCTTGCCGCGTTTCAGCGCGCCCGACAGGTTGCCCTCGATCCGGCCCCTTGCGGCTTCGGCGGCCTCGGGCGTCATCTCCAGCATGGTGACCGTCAGCCCCGACAACAGCGCGGCGGTGGCGATGCCCGCCCCCATGGTGCCGCCGCCGATGACGCCGATGGCGGCCAGCGGGCGCGGCGCCACGCCTTCCAGTTCCGGCAGCTTGCCCACCGCCCGGTCGGCGAAGAACGCATGAATCAATCCCTCGCGCTGGTCCGAGTTCATGAGTTCCATGAACAAGTCACGCTCGCGCTTCAGCCCGGCGGCAAAGCTCTCGGCCTCGCACGCCGCCTGCACGGCGCGCACCGCGGTCGCGGGCGACAGCTGGCCGCGCCCCTTCTTCAGCACGGCGGCATAGACCGCGTCGAAATCGACCGGTGCGGGCGCGGGCATCTCGCTGACCGGGCGGCGCGGCGCGCCTTCGTCCAGCAGTTCGCGCACATAGGCCAGCCCGATCTCGCGCGGATCGCCCTCGGCAACCCGATCGATGACGCCCAGTTTCAGCGCCTCGTCGGCACGCACATGGCGGCCCGAGGTGATCATGTCGAGCGCCGCCTCAACCCCCGCGACACGCGGCAGCCGCTGGGTGCCACCGGCGCCCGGCAGAATGCCCAGATGCACCTCGGGCAGGCCGACCTTGGCCGAGGGGACGGCGATCCGGTAATGGGTGCCAAGCGCCACCTCCAGCCCGCCGCCCAATGCGGTGCCATGAATGGCCGATACGACAAGCAGCGGCGAGGCCTCGATCCGGTTGCACAGCTCGGGCAGGTGGGGCTCTTTCGGCGGTTTGCCGAATTCGCGGATGTCGGCCCCGGCGAAATAGGTCCGCCCGGTGCCATAGATCAGGACCGCGCGCGCGCCCTCGGCCTCGGCGCGCGCCATGCCATCCGCCAGCCCCTGCCGCACCGCATGACCCAGCGCGTTGACCGGCGGGTTGTTGGCGGCCAGAATGGCGATATCTCCATGAAGTTCGTAACCGATGGCCTCGGACATGGGTCCTGCCTCCTCCCTGTTTCAGTCTGCGGAACGGCATTCCGCGTTGGCCGCAGGGTGATCCGCCAGCCTGTCGAGATCAAGGGGAAAGGCGCAAAGCGACGCAGGGTCCGGTTTGGGTTCGCCGCCGCCCGAGGGAGAGTGCGGGCGGCGGCCGCGCTCAGAACAGGTCCTTGAACTTGCTCAGGCGTTTTGCGTGGCGGGCCCGCACCTTCTTGAACCGGTCCTTCAGGAAAATCTGCCTGCGCCGTCCCAGCATGTTGCCGAACCGGTGCGCCGATTTCTGCACGCCGCGCTCGGCGGCGCGCAGATCGACCCGCTCGCGGATGACCCGCCGGACATGCGAGGCCAGCACCAGCAGGATCGCCACGAACAGCAGGAACGCCACCGGACGGTCGATGAAATCGAGCGGCTCTTTCACCCGTGCCATACCGGCACGCAGCTTGACCTCCATGATGCCGCCCAGGACCATGCCCAGGATGATCGGGACCGAGGGCAGCGACAGGCGCTTGAGGATATAGCCCAATACCCCGAACAGCGCCGCCATCACGCAGTCGGTCGCCGAGTTGCGCAGTGAATAGACCCCCACAAAGCTGAGCGTCAGGATGCAGACCCCCAGGAACCGGTTGGGAATGCGCACCACCTGGATCAGCGACTTGGTGGCAAAGAGCAGAAAGATCAGGACCAGAATGTTCAGGATCAGCAGCGCGATATAAAGCGCCACCACAAACGGCATGTCGTTCTGGAACAGGCCGGGGCCGGGCACAACGTTATGCACGTAGAATACGCTCAGCATCATCGCGGTCAGCGCCTCGCCCGGAATACCCAGCGCCAACAGCGGCACCATCGCGGCGGCGGGCACCGCGTTATTTGCGGTCTCGGCAGCGATCAGCCCCTCGGACGAGCCATTGCCGAAGTCCTGCGGCCGTTTCGAGGTGCGTTGCGCATAGGTATAGGACATGAACTGTGCGGTGAACTCGCCCACGCCGGGGATCATCCCCATCATCACGCCGAAACTGGCTGACACGGTGGCCACGCGCGGGTGGCGGCCCAGTTCGCGCAGCCCCTGGAACAGGCCGCCGCGCAGCCGCGTCATGCGGATCTTTTCGTCTTCGGATGTCAGCAGGACAAACGCCTGGCTCAGCGCGAACAGGCCCAGCACCACCACGATCAGGTTGATGCCACTCGACAGGAACGGTTGGTCAAAGGTGTAGCGCGACGTGTATTTCACCGGTTCCAGCCCAATCGACTGGATGAATATGCCAAACGCTGCCAAGGCACCGGCGATCAGTGACTGACCGCGATGGGCTACAATCACCAGGATGATACCCAACAGCGCGGCAAGAAAGATCTCGCGGCTGCCGAACAGCGGCGCCACCTTTGCCAGCACCGGTGCGAACAGGATCAGACAGATGACCGAGAACATGCCGCCAAAGAAACTGGCGGAATAGGCCAGGCTCAGCGCCCGTCGCGGCTCGCCCCGCGCGGTCATCGGATACCCGTCATAGGTGGTCAGCGCGTTCACCGCGGTGCCAGGCGTGTTGATCAGAATCGCCGGAATGGCCCCGCCATACATGGAACTGCCGTAGATACCCAGGAGGACGGTCAGCCCCACGATGGGATCCATGGAAAAGGTGGCGGGCAGCAGGATGGCGATGGCGACGGCGGGGCCGACACCGGGAATGGCACCGATCAGCACCCCGCCGACCGATCCGGCCAGGAGCGCCAGCGCCACATCCCAGCGCATCAGGATTTCAAGGGCAGATTGAAGGAGTTCCATCAGAGATACAGGATAAAGAAGCTGCGCAGCGCGCCGGGAAGATATTCATAGATCGCGGCACCGGGGATCTTGACGCTCAGGAACCCCTTGAACAGCACCACGACCGAGACGGCGAAACCCACCGAAAGCCAGAGCATCCTCGGTTGCCGATAGCCCATCCGCCAGGTCAGGAGCGGCATGAACGCCATGGTAACCGGCAGGTATCCGATCAGTGGTACCAGCAGGACATAGGCCATGAACCAAGCCGCGAATTCCAGCACCTGCGCCCATTTGCGCAGCTCGGTCACGTCATAACGGGTGATCCGCCGCCAGGGCATCAGGTACAGATGCATACCCCCCAGCAGCACCATGCCGCCCAGACCCACCGCAGGCCAGAACCGGGGCTGGGCGAACAGCTTGGATTTCTCGATCCATTTGGTCTGGCTGCCGATCTGGCTCAGCAGCAGGACCGAGACCGCGACAAAGAACAGGGCAAAGATCAGCTGGCCGCGCCGGGGTCCGACGAAGCGGCGTTCGCGTTCTGTGGGCATGGGGAAGGGTTCCGGCGAAAGGGACCGGGGCAGGGCGCCCCGGTCCGGTCACGGTTATTCCAGCAGGCCGCCGATACGGGCCATGGTGGCGATGTCATTCTCGATGCGTGCGGCGCTGTCGCCCGCGTCCTGCCAGTAGACCAGCGCGCCGGTCTCCTTGGCGACGGCCTGGGCACGCTCGCTCATCATCGACTCCTTGGCAACGGCGACGATCTTGTCGCGCACATCCTGCGGCGTGTCCTTGGTCACGAAGAGGCCGTTCCACAGCGCGATGTTCAACTCGGGGTCAAGCTCGCCGATGGCGGGCGCGTCCGGCACCAGCGGGATGCGCTGGTCGGTGATCGAAGTGAGCACCTTGACGCTGTCGAGGCAGGGCAGGATCAGTTGCAGCGTGGTGTTGATCACGTCCGCATCGCCCGAGGCCAGCGTGTTGCAGTCGAGCGCGTCAAAGGCTGCGTCCGAGCCCCATTCGAAACCGGCATTCTTGGCGAATGCCTTGGTCACCTGCGTCGGTGTCAGCACATCGCCAAAATGGCCCAGCGCCACGTCGTTGGATTTGGCGTATTCGGCCAGTTCCGCCATGCTGCTATAGGGCGCGTCGCCCGAGGTGGCGATGACAAAGGGATAGGTCAGGAAAATCCCCAGTGGATCGAATTTCGCAGGCGTCAGCGGCGCGATGTCGATCTGGTGGCCCATCACCGGCACCCCGATCACGAAAGAGCCGATGGTATAGCCGTCGGCGGGCGCATTGGCCACTTCGATGGCGCCCGGGAAGGGACCGCCGCCGCCGCCGGGCTTGTTCACCACCGCCGCCGCGACACCGTATTTGTTCTGGAAATCCTCGGCGATCATGCGGGTCAGCACGTCTTCCAGGTCACCCGGCGGCCAGGGCACGATGAAATTCACCGGCTTCTCGGGGTATTCGGCCAGCGCCGCTCCGGCGCTCAGCGCGACGGCCGCAGTGGCCAGCGCGCCTGCAATCTTGGTCTTGATCGTCATAGTGGTCCTCCCGGTTCCTATTTAGCGTTGTCGGTTCATTATATGAACCTGTGGTTTAAATACAGATTGACAGGCCGGACTACCATCTGTCAACTGTTTCTGCGAAAAGGCGGCCTGAATTTGTGGCTTTGCCCGGATCGCGGGCAGGACAGGGGCGGAAAACGACGGATGGGTACGGTTACCAAGGCATTGTCACTGTTGGGGTTGTTCAGTCACGCCCGGCTCGAAATGGGGCTCAGCGAACTGACCCGGCTGTCCGGCATGAACAAGGCCACCGTCTACCGGATGATGAGCGAATTGCAGGCCGCCGGATTCGTCGAGCAGCTCGACGGCGACCGTGCCTACCGGCTGGGTTCGGAACTTTTGCGTCTTGCGGCGCTGCGCGAGGCGGCGGTGCCGCTGCTGTCGGTCTCGCGCGAGGTGCTGCGCCACCTCTGCGAAGTGACCGGCGAGACCTCGCATATGTCCTTGCAGCGCGACGGGCGCCTGACCACGCTGACCCATGCCTACAGCTCGCGCCACGGCACCCGCGTGGCGATGGAGGATGCCGAAATCCTGTCGTTCCACGCCACCGGTTCGGGGCTGGCCTATCTAGCCTTTGCCGCGCCGGGCTTTGCCGAAGAGGTGCTGTCAGGCCCGCTGACCCGCCACACGCCTGAAACCGAGACCAACCCAGACCGCCTGCGCGCCGCGCTGGACGAGGCGCGCCGGACCGGTATTGCGGAATCGGTAGGCGGGTTCGAGGCGGATGTGCATTCCCATGCGGCGCCGATCTTCGGCCCCGACCAGACACCCATCGGCGCGCTGGCCGTGGCCGCCCCGGTGTCGCGCATGACGCCCGAACTCAAGGCGCTGATCCGGGCCGAGATCAAGTCCTCGGCCCTGGCGCTGACCCAGCGCATCGGCGGCTTCTGCCCGGCGTCCTACCCGGCCTGAACGCGCAGGCAGGTCCAGACGGTGCGGGTCGACTTCTCCTCGACCCGCTGAAATCCCGCCTCGGTCAGGATCGCCTTGCATTCGCGCATCCCCTCGACGCCATAGGCCTCGGGGTGAAACTCTAGCACCACGGCGCGGAACTGGCCCAGGTCGGCATGGCGCAACAGTTCCAGCTCGCCGCCCTCGATATCCATGATCAGAACGGTCGCGCCGGTCTCGGCGCAAACCGCCGCAAAATCGGCGGTGGGCACATCGACTACGGTCGAGGGCCGCCCGGCGGGGTTCAGCAGTGACGAGCCCAGATAGCTGCTGCGCACGTGAAACGGCATGCTCTCGGGCCGGTCCGGGGCGCTGATCAGGATCTGGTTGCGCAGGGCGATCCGGCCGCCCAGACCGTTCAGCGCATAAAGCGCCTCGATCTCGGGCACCAGTTCGGGATTGGCCTCGAACGAGGTCACCGCCTGCGGTTTTGCGTTCTGCGCCACCACGGCGCCGACGATACCAAGGCCCGCGCCAATCTCCAGCACCCGGTCCTCCGCGCCAGTGACATGCAGCGCGCCCGCGATCTCCTGCCCCTCGTAACGGGCGGCATTGATCCGCTCGATCCTCGTGTCGTTGAGAAACCGGGACGCGGGGACCTTGACGCCCAGACATTCAGCGGCGACGGAAACTGTATCGGGCACTGCCTTGCCTCACCTGTTATGTTGCTTGGCCCGTATCCTGAGCAGCGGGTGGCAAAAAGGCAAGGCCCGACAGGTACCGCTTGCGGCAGGGCCGGACGCCTCCGGCGGGAGTATTTTTGACCAGAAAGAAACCCAAACGCGGAATTGCCAGACCGGCAAGGGCGCCTAGCGATAGATCGCGGCATAGCGCGGCGCAAAGAAGCGGACGAAGGTCTTGACCTCGGGCCGGGTCCAGGCCTGCGGCGAGACCAGCAGCAGATGCGGCAGCGACAGCTCCTCGATCGGCCCGAAACAGCGGATATAGGCGGGATCGTCGCCCACCAGACGCAGGTTGATCAACCCCAGCCCGTGTCCGGCGCGGACCGCGGCATGAACAAGGTCTACCTCGGAATAGGTCTGTATGATCTGTCCGGGCGCGACATGCCGGGCCAGCCAGTCATGTAGTCGGGGGGGCACCCCCTCACGCAGGTAGCCGATGAACCTGTGGCCCTGTAATGCCGTCGCCGCGCGCGGCAGACCGTGTTTGGCGGCATAGGCGGGTGCGCCGAACAGACCCCATTCTGCGGTACTGATCCGGCGGCAGACCAGGTCCGGGTCGGGATCGGTAAACGCAAGCCGCAGCGCGATATCGGCCTCGCCCGCTTTCAGGTCCAGGACCCGAACGCCCGGCAGGAACTCGAACGAGACATCGGGATGCGCGAGTGAAAACGCGCTGAATATCTCTTGGGCGCGGGTGGAGAAATTGCCGCCATAGGCGGTGATCCGGATCGGGCGCGGACGTGCCAGCGCCGTTGCCTGACCGGCCAGGGCATCGACCGCCGCCTCGGCCGCTTCGGCCAGCGGCAGGAGGGTCCGGGCCGCCGGGGTCGGGTGAAAGCCGCGGGTGTCGCGGTGGAACAGGATCAGCCCGGTCTCCTGTTCCAGCGCGTCGATCTTCCGGGCCACGGTCGGCTGTGCCAGGCCCAACTGGCGCGCGGCGGCCAGCGTCGAGCCCTGCCGCATGACGGCGAGGAAGACACGCAGGTTGGACCAGTCGCGCAAACCGCTCTTCATTTTTGTAGAACAGCACAAAATCGCACCGGATACCAGCAGCGGGACAGGGCGGGCTATCCTGATCCCGTCTTCCGCATCGCAAGGTTCAGGTCCATGATCATCTCCAGCCTTCCCTTCCCCTTTTTCGGAAACCCTCTCTCGGATTGGTTCCGGCGCCCGACGAAAACCGGCCCGTCAAAATCGGACAGTGTTCAGGCGCAGGGGTCCCGAAAGGAGTTTCTTGACGAGTTGCTGACCCGGTCGCCGGATGCGTTTTCCAGCGCCTACGATATCGAGGCGGCAATGCTGATGTTCCCCGACCGGTTCTGATGCCCGGCTCAGGGTGCGCTCCCGCGCCCGCGCAGGTCCGGCTAGGCCGGACCCGCTGGCGGCCTTGGGCCGCGCGCCGCGCATCCGCGCGGCGCCGGGCCCAACGGGAGGAGGTGTTTTCTTCAGAAAACATCGACGACGGGCGGGAGCGCCCGCTGGCCTGAAGGTCAGGCCCAGACGCCCTCGGCGGCGGCGCGGATTTCGCGGATGTTCTGGCCATAGACGCCCGGATTGTCGACCGAGCCACCCCGGAACACCGCCGAGCCCGCCACCAGCACATCGGCCCCGGCCTGCGCCACCAGCGGCGCGGTTTTCGGGTCCACACCGCCGTCGATCTCGATATGCACGGGCCGGTCGCCGATCATCTCGCGCAGCCGCGCGATCTTGGTCGTCATGTCGATGAATTTCTGCCCGCCAAAGCCGGGGTTCACCGTCATCACGCAGATCAGATCCGTCAGGTCCAGCAGATGCGCCACCGCCTCGGCCGGGGTGCCGGGGTTCAGCGCCACGCCTGCCTTCATCCCCGCGCCCCGGATCGCTTGCAGCGTGCGGTGGATATGCGGCCCGGCCTCGACATGCGCGGTCAGCACATCGGCACCCGCGTCGGCATAGGCGTCGATATAGGGATCGACCGGCGCGATCATCAGATGCACATCCATCACCGTTTTCACATGCGGGCGGAACGCCTTGACCGCCATCGGGCCAAAGGTCAGGTTCGGCACGAAATGGCCGTCCATCACGTCCACATGCACCCAATCGGCGCCTTCGGCCTCGATGGCGCGGATCTCGGCGCCGAAATTGGCGAAATCGGCGGACAGGATCGACGGGGCGATCTTGATCTTGCGGTCAAAGCTCATGGCGGCCTCACGGTGGAAAGAGAGTCGCCCGCCCTATACAGGCTCTCGTCGCCGATGGGTAGGGTCAGCTCAGACCCGCCTCGGCCCGGCCCTCGGCCGTCTTCAGCGAGAAATCGGTCCCCCGATGCGCATCGCCCCCCGGACCGCAGAGATAGGCCAGCGCGCGCGCCACCCAATCGGCCGGGATATGCGCCGAAGGGTCCAGCCGGCTGACCGGGTTGATCCCCGAGGCGCGGATCTGCACCTGCATCCCGGTTGCCACCGTTCCGGGACTCAGCCCGATCACCCGGATGCCCTGATCGCGATACTCGCGGTCGGCGCAGCGGGTCAGCGCCAGCACCGCCGCCTTGGTGGCGCAATAATGGCTCCACCCCTCCAGCGCCGAGGTGGCCGCGCCCGAGGACAGGTTCAGCACCGTACCGTTCCCGGCGGCCAGCATCCCCGGCAGCACCGCACGCAGCCCGTGATAGGCGCCCTTGAGGTTCACATCCACCACCCGGCCCCAGTCCTCGGGGTTGCTGTCGGCCAGCCGGGCAATCGGGTCGATCAGCCCGGCATTGTTGATCAGCACGTGGATGGGGCCAAACCGCGCCTCTGTCGCCGCAACCGCCGCCGCGACCGCTGCCCAGTCACCCATGTCACAGGGCAGGGCCATCGCCTGATCGCCAATATCACCCGCCAGCGCCTCCAGCGCCGCGCCATCGCGCGCCAGCAGCGCTACCCGCGCGCCAAGGCCCGCGAAATGGCGCGCTGTGGCGGCGCCAATGCCCCGGCTTGCGCCTGTGATCACCACGGTCTGTCCTGTCAGATCGGTCATGTCTCTTCTCCCGCTATGCCGGACGGACACTAGGCGGGGGAATGATGCGGAAAAATACTGTCTTTCCCATCATACTCGTGCAAAAACAGCACGAATGGACACGGATACCCTGAAAACCCTCCTGCTGATCGCGCGGCAGGGCAGCCTTGCCGGTGCCGCCCGCGTGCTCGACACCGACCCCTCGGCGCTCTCGCGCCTGTTGGCCGGTGCCGAGGACAGGTTGGGCTTTCGCCTGTTCCACCGCAGCACAAGGCGGCTGTCGGTCACCGAGGCGGGGCAGGACTACCTCGCCCGGATCGAACCGCTGGTCGAGGCGCTGGAGGCCGCCCGCGACGAGGCTGCGGGGGCCGACCGCGCGCCGCGCGGCCCTGTGCGGCTCACCACGTCCACCGCTTTCGGACAGGTCTGCGTGCTGCCGCATCTGCCCGCCTTGCGCCGGGCCTGTCCCGAGATCACGCTGGAACTCCTGCTTGACGACGCGCCCCGCGACCTGGTGGCCGAACGTATCGACCTGGCCCTGCGCCTCGCGCCTGCGCCACGCGGCGACCTGATCTCGACCCGGCTGATGCGGACCCGCTACCATGTCTGCGCGACCCCCGGCTATCTGGCGCAACACGGCACCCCGGACCATCCCACGGGCCTTTCCCGGCACGACTGCCTGCGCATGGCCTTGCCTGAATTCCGCACCCGCTGGCTGTTCCGCGACACCCGGGGAGAGACCGAAGAGGTGCCCATCGACGGCACGCTGATCCTGTCCGGCGCGTTGGCGCTGCGCGAGGCGGCGCTCCTCGGTCTCGGGCCCGCGCTGTTGGCAGACTGGCTGGCGGCCGAGCCGCTGGCAAGCGGCGCGCTGGTCGATCTCTTTCCCGACCATCAGGTCACCGCGACGGGTTTCGACACCGGCGTCTGGGCGCTTTACCCCGACCGGGCACATCTGCCCGCCCGCACCCGCGCGGTGCTGGATTTCCTGCGCCAGAACCTTGTGCGCGGGCCGGGGCGCGTTACAAAACTTTCACTCCCCTGACATATCGGCTTCGTCTGACGGGCTTAGCACGCCCCCTCAACAAGACCGGGGGAAACACGTGCTGCGGATCGAAAAACTGACCAAGCGTTTCGGCGACAATATCGCGGTGAATGCCGCGACGCTGGATGTGGACAAGCCCTGCATGATCGGCATCATCGGCCGCTCGGGCGCGGGGAAATCGACGCTGTTGCGGATGATCAACCGGCTGAGTGACGCCAGCGACGGCCGCATCCTGTTTCAGGGCCGCGACATCACCCGCCTGCGTGGCGCCGAAAAACGCGCCTGGCAGGCGCAATGCGCGATGATCTTTCAGCAGTTCAACCTGGTGCCGCGCATGGATGTGGTCTCGAACGTGCTGCACGGCACGCTGAACCGCCGCTCGACGCTGGCCACCATGTTCAACCTCTACCCGACCGAGGACATCCACTGCGCCATCGACATTCTCGACCGGCTCGGCATCGCCGCCCACGCCGCCAAACGGGCCGAGGCGCTGTCGGGCGGCCAGCAACAGCGCGTCGCCATCGCCCGCGCCCTGATGCAGGACCCGGCGATCATCCTTGCCGATGAACCCATCGCCTCTCTCGACCCGATGAACGCGCAGGTGGTCATGCAGTCCCTGCGCCGCATCCACGAAGAGGACGGCCGCACCGTCATCGCCAACCTGCACACGCTGGATACCGCGCGTCGCTATTGCGACCGCGTTGTCGGCATGCGCGACGGGCGCATCGTTTTCGACGGGTTGCCCGAACAGCTCACCACCGGCGTCGCGCGCGAGATCTACGGCGCCGATGCCAGCTTTTCCGAGGCCGCGACCTCGACCGAGATCGACGCGCTAGATGCCGCGCAGCCGGCGCGTCAGCGCGCCGGGGCCACGGCCTGACCCTATCCACCGCAATCCCGGCCTTGGGATGGGCCGGACCAACCAACCGGAGAGACCAGAGATGAAAAAGATTGTTGCAGTTCTGGCGGCCACCACCGCCCTTGCCACCCCGGCGCTGGCGCAGGAGATCAGTGAATTCCGCATCGGCATTCTCGGCGGCGAAAACGCCCAGGACCGTCTGAATTCCAACGAATGCCTGCGCGAAAAGGCCGAGGATCTGCTGGGCGTCGAGACCAAGCTCTTTGCCCCTGCCGATTACAACGGCGTCATTCAGGGCCTGTTGGGCGGCACCATCGACATGGCCTGGCTGGGCGCCTCGGGCTATGCCAAGACCTATCTGAGTGACCCCGAAGCGGTCGAGCCGATCCTGGTCAAGGTCAACAATGACGGCGGCTACGGCTATTACTCCATCGGGTTTGCCCGCAAGGACAGCGGCATCACCTCGCTGGCGGACATGAAGGGCAAGGTCTTCGGCTTTGGCGATCCCAACTCGACCAGCGGCTTCCTGATCCCCTCGATCGAGATCCCGCAGGAAACCGGCGCCACCATGACCTCGGGCGATTACTTCGGCGAGGTCAAGTTCACCGGCGGCCACGAGCAGACCATCGTCGCGGTCAGCAATGGCGAGGTTGACGGCGGCGTCACCTGGGCCGACGGTCTGGGCGCATGGGAAGACGGGTTCAACTCGGGCGCCCTGCGCAAGGCGGTCGATGCCGGTCTGGTCGACATGAACGACCTGGTGCAGATCTGGCAGTCGAAACCCATCCCCGAAGGCCCGTTTGTCGTCCGCAAGGCGCTGCCCGCCGATGTCAAGGTCAAGATGACCGGTCTGCTGGCCTCGCTCAAGTCGATGGACGAGGAATGCGCCTATGGCGTGCTTCAGGGCGATGCCAAGGGGTTCATGCCGATCACCCATGACGCCTACGAGGTGATCATCGAGGCGCGCAAGCTCAAGTCGAACTGATCCGGGTTCATTCTTCAGGCGGGGTCCGCGCCAAGCGGGCCCCGTTCCTGCATCGGGAGCATTCCATGACAGACCTCACCGCCGGGCAAGGCGACCTGGCCCGCATCCGCGACGACTATACCGCGCTCACGCGGCGCAAACGGGTCTATGGCGGCATCCTCCTGATCCTCTTCGTCTCCCTGATGGCGGCGGGCTTTCACACCGCCGACGACCGCAACGCGGGCGGGTTCGTCGACGGCTGGCGGCGCATCCTCGACTATCCGGCCGAGGTGCTGACCGAGGCGCTGGAGAAATCGGCGCAGCTGCCCGGCCATCTGGTGCATTTCCTGCCCGCGCTGGTCGAGACTCTGAACATCGCCGCCGCCGCCACCCTGTTGGGCGCGCTCGGCGGCACCGTTCTGGCGCTCCTTTCGACACGCGGTCTGGCCTATTGGCCGCGCCTCATCCCGCTGTTTCGCCGCATCGCCGATATCTGCCGCGCGGTGCCCGAGATCGTCATCGCGCTGGTGCTGATCTTTGTGCTGGGCGGCGGCCCGGTGCCCGCGATGATCGCCATCGCCATCCATACTGCCGGGGCGCTGGGCAAGCTCTTCTCCGAGGTTGCCGAGAATGCCTCGCTGAAACCGGTCGAGGGGCTGGAATCCACCGGCGCCAACTGGGCGCAGCGGATGTATCTGGGCGTGATCCCGCAAGTGGGCCCCAATTTCGTAAGCTATGCGCTGTTGCGGTTCGAGATCAACATCCGCGCCTCGGCCATCCTCGGCTTTGTCGGCGCGGGCGGCATCGGCTATGAGCTGCGCAATGCCATGTCCTGGGGCCAGGGGCGTTACGACGAGGCGGCGGCGATCTTCCTTCTTCTCTTTGTCACCATCGTCGCGGTGGATCAGATCTCGGACCGCCTGCGCGCCCGGCTGACCCATGGCGCCCGGGCAGGGGTCACGGCATGAGCACCGCCACCACCGATCTGGACCTGATCCACCTGAAACATCAGGCCGACCGTCTTTTCACCCGCAAGCGGCTGTTGGGCTTTGGCCTGCCCGCGCTGGTGCTGGCCTATCTGGCCTATATCTTCTTCGCCTTCGACATGCCGGGGCTGGCCGCGCGGGCGAACTGGGAAAACGGCCGCACGCTGGTGGCCGACAGCTACAGCTACAAGACCCATGTCACCCGTGACAACCGCTCGGGCGCGGTGTCCGTCGCGGTCGAGGGCGAGCGCAAGGGCACCTGGTCCGACGGGCAGGCACCCGAATGGGTCGCCTTGGGTGAGACCACCGTCATCGACCTCACGGGTGGCCATATCGTCCGCTTCGGCCCCGAAACGGTGGAATACGACATCCCCGGCTACGGCACCCTGCGCGCCACACCGACGCGCACACAGGGCGTGGTCACCGAACTGCCGCCGGGCGATCTGCCCGACTGGATCAACCAGTCGAAAAACCGCATCACCGTCACCACCGAGGCCGGGCGCCTGACCGTGACCCGTAACCGGTCCGAGGTATTCCGCTATTTCACCGGGTGGGAACTGTTCTGGTTCACCCTCGACAGCCCCTATCACGGTCTGTCCCCCGCCGAACTGGCCCGCCGCGCCGCCAATGGCGAGGCCGGGGCGATCTGGCACGATTTCTGGAACAATACCATGTGGCGGCATGGCGATGTGGCCTGGGCCATTGGCGAGACCATCCTGATGGCCTTTCTAGGCACATTCGGCGCCGCCATCATCGCCCTGCCGCTGGCCTTTCTCGCCGCGCGCAACTTCAACCCGCTGGCGCCGGTCCGCTTTGCCATGCGCCGCGTCTTCGACTTCGTGCGCGGGGTCGATGCGCTGATCTGGACCGTGGTTCTGGCCCGCGCCTTCGGCCCCGGCCCGCTGACCGGCGCGCTGGCGATCCTGGTCACCGACAGCGGCACCTTCGGCAAGATCTTCTCCGAGGCGCTGGAAAACGTCGACGCAAAGCAGATTGAGGGCGTGCAATCCACCGGCGCCAATGCCGCGCAGCGCTACCGCTTTGGTGTGATCCCGCAGATCACCCCGGTGCTGCTCAGCCAAGTGCTCTACTTCCTCGAATCCAACACCCGCAGCGCCACCATCATCGGCGCCATCACCGGCGGCGGTATCGGCCTCTTGCTGACCCAAGCCATCATCACCCAGAAGGACTGGGAAGAGGTCGCCTATTACATCCTGCTCATCGTGCTGATGGTGATGTTGATGGACTGGTTTTCGGGCTGGCTGCGTGCCCGCCTGATCCGGGGCGAGACGGCGCGGCCGCGCAAACCGCGTGGCAATCCTGAACCCGAACCGTTCTTCCTGCCCTGAACTACACCGGAATCCGCATTATGGCCCGTCTCAGCGCCGATACCCCCTTCCTGCACCCCGGTTGCCAGATCACCGACAGCCGCTATGGCGCCTATGTCGAGATCGGCGCCAATAGCCGCCTGACCAACACCACATGGGGCGACTACAGCTATTGCGACCGCACCTGCGACATCGCCAATGCCCGCATTGGAAAGTTTGCCAATATCGCCAGCTTCACCCGTATCGGCGCCACCGATCACCCGATGGAAAAGGCCTCGCTGCATCATTTTCACTATCGGTCCGCCGACTACTGGGACGATGTCGAACACGATGGCGACTGGTTCGCGCACCGCGCCGGTCGCACCGCCACCATCGGCCATGATACCTGGATCGGTCACGCCGCCGTCATCAAGCCCGAGGTCACCATCGGCCATGGCGCGGTCATCGCCTCGGGCAGTATCGTGACCCGGGACGTGGCCCCCTATACCATCGTCGGCGGCAACACCGCGCGGCTCATTCGCCGCCGTTACCCCGAGGGCGTGGCCGAGCGGATGATGGCGCTGGCCTGGTGGGATTGGGATCATGCCCGCCTGCGTGCCGCGCTGCCCGATTTCCGCGCCCTGCGGGCCGAGGAATTCCTGGAGAAATACGCCTGATCCGCTGACGCGGGCCGCTCTCACAAACGCGTGACCTGCGCCCGCTATTGCGGCACACTCGGATCAACGCCCCGTGCGGCGCGTCCATCCGGGAGAGACATGCTCAGACCCTTCATCTCGTCGCGCACGCTGCATGGTCTTGACGCAGGGCTGGCGCAGAATATCGGTCGCGCCACCGCCCGGCGCGCACTGGCCGATTGCGAACTGCCCGCCGACGCGCTCGACAATCCGCGTCTCTACATCTCGCAGCTGGACGAGTTGCTCTTTCTGAACCGGATCGCCGGAATGGCCGGAACCGACAATCTGCTTTTCGCCCTCGGGCCCTATGCCAGCGTTGGCAATTACGGCCCGTTTGGCGACTATGTGACCTCCGCCCCCACCTTCGGCGCGGCCCTGCGGGTGACCCGCGATCTGATGACCTATCACGCCTCGCTGGACCGGATATCGCTGGGCCAGACCGGCCAGGGGTTCCGCTTTACCTATCACGCGGCCGTCCGCAATGCGCCGGGCTATTCGCATTACGCGACACTGGCGCTTGCCGTGGTGCTCAGCATCGCGACCCCCTATATCGGCAACCGCCACCGCCGCATGGTCGCGCTCAACTTCCCCAAACCCCGCGAAGCCGCCGGGTATGAGGCGTTTTTTGGCTGCGACGTCCGGTTCGACCAGCCCGAGTTGCGGCTGGTCTTCGATCCCGAGGCCGAGTTTGCCCGCCGCATCGTTCCGGCCACTGGTGATCTGACCCTAGCCGATGTCGCCCGCGACGCCTTTGGGTCGGCGCCGCAGACCCTGGTCGAGACAGTCCGGGCGCTGGTACGCGCAAGTCTGGCGGACGATCCGGGTATTGAGCGGGTCGCGCATCAGCTCGACATGTCCGCCCGCACCCTGCGGCGCCGGCTCGAGGATCAGGGCACCAGCTTTCGCGATCTTGCCCGCGCGGTGCGGGTCGACATGGCGCGGGAACTCATCCTGTTCTCCGGTCTGGATCTGACCGAGATCGCACAGCGGGCGGGCTATTCGCATGTCTCCCATCTGGGCCGTGCCTTTCGCCAGGTCACCGGCATGACACCCTCCACGGTGCGGGCGGCCCAGACGGGCCGCTGATCCGGCGCGACATGGCCGGAAATGGTTACCGGGCCCGGGGGCCGGGCGACTAGACTTGCCGCGAGATATTCAGGAGCTTGACCATGCCGATGTCCAGACTGTCCCTAACCACCATTCTCGCCGGTCTCGCCGTTCCCGGCACCGCGCTTGCCGAACCTGTCGCCGTCACGGTCGACAATTTTGTCCGCGCCGAGACCAACGAGATCATGAAATCTTATGTCGATCTGGCCGGTATCGGCGAATGGGGACACAGCCGCGTGCCCACACCGCTCGATCAGCAGAACGTGGTGCGGATGAACCGCGACACGCTCTATTCCTTTGCCGTGATCGACATGAGCACCCCGGTCACCATCGTCAAACCCGAAAGCGACCGCTTCCAGTCGATGCTGCTGATCAACGAAGAGCACTCGATGCTGCCCGCCATACACGAGGACGGCACCTTCACCATCCCGCCCTCGCTGGTCGGCACACGCTATCTGGCGGTGGTGATCCGCACCTTTGCCGACCCCAACGACCCCGAGGATGTCAAGGCCGCCAACGCGCTTCAGGATCAATTGCAGATCATCCAGCCCGACAAGGGCGCATTCGAGATCCCCGACTGGGATCCCGAAAGCCTGGCGCGCGTCCGCGACGCGATCAAGGTGCTGGGCAATACCCGCAGCGACACCACCCCCTATTTCGGGCAAAAGGCGCTTCTCAACCCGCTCTATCACCTGATCGGCACTGCGGTCGGCTGGGGCGGGAACCCGCCCGAGGCCGCGATGTACACGCTTGGACTGGTCCCCAACAATGACGGCACCCCCTATACCGTCACGGCCAAGGACGTGCCGGTCGACGGGTTCTGGTCGGTCACAGTCTACAATGCCCAAGGCTTTATGGAGGCCAACGATCTGGGCGTCTATTCCTACAACAACGTCACCGCCAAGCCGAACGCCGACGGCGGTTATACCATCAACTTCGGCGGCTGCGCGGACGGGCGCATCAACTGCATCCCGATCATGCAGGGCTGGAACTATGCCATCCGCCTCTACCAACCCCGCCCCGAGATCCTGGACGGAACCTGGACATTCCCCGATTTTCAGCCTGCGGGCTGATCCGACGCACCCCGCCGCGCTTGTCTCGGGGTGCCTCGTATGCGACGCTTGGAATGGAACGCCATCGCTTCCCCGGAGACGATCATGACACACCTGCCTTCCACAGCTTTTGCACTGGCGCTCGCGGCGGCGACGCCGCTTGCGGCCCAACAATCCAACTGGCAATACGAGGCGACGGTCTATCTCTTCACTGCCGAGACCGAGACCGGCGTCACCACGCCTGCGGGCACCATCGAGGGCACGCTCAGCTTCAAGGACGCGCTCGACAATCTCGACTTCGCCTTCATGGGCGCGTTTGGCGCCAGCAACGGCCAGTGGAGCTTTCTGGCCGATTACATGATGACCGACATCTCCTTTGGCAATCCGACGCCCGGCGGCGCCTTCTCGGGGATCAACACAGCGGCCCGGACGCAGGTTCTGAACGCCTATGCCGCCTACCGTGTGCATGAAACCCCCGATCTGTCCCTCGACCTCGCCGCCGGTCTGCGCTGGTTCGACACGCGCACCACGCTGACCGCGCTGCCGGGGATCCTGCCGGGGCGCACCGTGGTCGCCAATGACAACTGGGTCGATCCGGTGATCGGCCTGCGCGCCCGGGTCCGCCTGTCCGACAGATGGAACGGCATCGCCTTCGTCGACTATGGCGGTTTCCAGAGCGACAGCGAGAGCTGGCAGGTGCTCTTGACTGCCGATTACCAGTTGAACGACAACTGGCGGCTACGGTTCGGTTATCGCCACCTGTCGGTCGATCACACGCTGTCGAACGGCAATGACTACACCTTCCAGCAATCCGGTCCGGTCTTTGGCGCCAGCTACCGGTTCTGACAGCGCTTGGCCTTGTCGCCCGGCTGTCCTAAGACCGGCGCACACAGCCGGAGACCGACATGACCAGCGACTGGATCGCCCTTGACTGGACCACCACCCGCCGCCGCCTCTGGGTGATGCGCGGCCGCGACGTGCTGGACGAGGCCGTCGATGACGGCCCGCGCCCCGCCGATGCCGCCTCGATCCTGGCGCTGGTGGCCGGACGGCACGCCGGGCAGGGAGTGCCGGTCATCGCATGCGGCCCGCTTGGCCCGGTGCGCGACACGGTGCCCTGCATCCCGCTCGCGGGCAGTCTCTGGCAGATCGATCTTGGCGACCCGCGCGTGGCGCTGCACGCCGTCCCCGGCCTCCGGCAAACACAGCCCGCCGACATGATGCAGGGCGACGAAACCCGCGTCGCCGGGTTTCTGGCACTCAACCCCGGTTGGGACGGGGTGATCTGCCTGGTGGGTGAAACCAGTCGCTGGGTGCATGTCAGCGCGGGTGAGGTCGTCAGCTTCCGCAGCTTCCTGTTCGGCGCGCTGATCTCTGCGGTGGCCGCGGGCACCCAGCTTGGCCGCTGGCTCTCCACCTCCGATCTCGACGGCGCCGCCTTTGCCGAGGCCGTCGCCGACGGCCTCTCGCGCCCGGAACAGGTGCTGGCGCGGTTGTGGAGCGCCCATGCCGACGCCACGCTCAGCGCCCTGCCGCCCGAGGTGGCGCGGGCGCGGATCCTCGGTGGCCTGATCGGGGCCGAGCTGGCGGCCACGCGCCCGTTCTGGCTGGGCCAGCACCTGGCGGTGCTGGGCGAAGGCGAGATGCCACGCCTGCATGTCGACGCGCTGGCAGCCCAGGGGGTGCCCGCCACCCAGGGCGACGGCCCCCGCATGACCCGCGAAGGGCTGATTGCCGCATGGAAGACGCTGACGCCTTGAGCCCCGGCAGGGATAGGGGCAAGACAGACAGATAACCGTCACGAAGGGCGACAGATGAGCTTTAGCACCGAAATCGAAGTCCGGTTCAAACATTGCGATCCGGCGGGCATCGTGTTTTTCCCGCGCTATTTCGAAATGATCAACGATGTGGTCGAAGACTGGTTCGCCACCGATCTTGGCCTGCCGTTTCACGAGCTGGTCAAGGAAAACGGCGCCCCCACAGCGCAGATCCAGGCCACGTTTACCGCGCCCTCGCTGCATGGCGACGTGCTGAGTTTCCGGCTGACGCCCACCCGGATCGGCAATTCCAGCCTCGATTACGAACTGACGGCCCATTGCGGCGACGAATTGCGCCTGCGGGCCAAGGCCACGCTGGTGCATGTGGCCCGGCTGGGCCGCTCGCTGGCCTGGCCCCAGGCCATTCGCGAGCGGGTCTCGGCTCAGATCGCCAGCGCCTGAGCCACCAGCCCCGGCAGATCGGCAAAGTCGTCAAAGGTCGCCCGGTGCGGCAGCGCCGAGACAGGGCTCTTGCGATAACCTTCGGTGAACAGAAGGAACGGCACGCCCGCATTCTGCGCGGTCTCGGCATCCACCTCGCTGTCACCGACATAAAGACGCGGCAGATCGGGCAGCGCGGCAAAACTGGCGTGCAGCATGCCCGGCTCGGGCTTGCGCGTCGGCAGGCTGTCGCCGCCGATCACCACGTCAAAGAACCGCGCCAGCCCCAGATCGGCCAGCACCTGCCGCGCCGGTCCCTCGGGTTTGTTGGTGCAGATCCCCAACGCGGCACCCGCCCCGGCGAGCCGCTCCAGCGCCGCGACGACCCCGGGATAGGGTACGGTCAGGCTGGAGTTCGAGCGGTTGTATTCCTCAAGCGTTGCCGCCGACAGTTCCGCGTGCCTCCCCATGTCGAGCCCGAGATGTCCGATCACCTGCGCCACCAGATTCGGCAGCCCCTTGCCGACGAACGAGGTCACCCTTGCCTGACCCAGCGGCCCATGTCCCTCGGCCGCCAGCATCCGGTTGACGGCGGCGGTGATGTCCGGGGCGCTGTCGATCAGCGTGCCGTCAAGGTCGAAAACAATGGCTGCGGTCATGGAAGGCTCCGGTTGTTTCTGCCGAGACCTGCCTGCTCAGCCGCCGGGGCGCAACCCCTATGTGCGGCCCTCGCGGACCGCACATGCCTCCGGCGGGAGTATTTGGGACCAGAAAGAAGCGGCATGTGGCCGCGGCATCGGACCAGTCCGCGCCGTGTCAGGCGCCGTTCAGCAGGCGGGCCGCCTCGGCTTTCGCGCGTTGGGCCGAGGCGATGCGCACGGGGCCGTAGCCGCGGATCTCGTCGGCGGTTTCGAGCACCGCAAGCGCCGTTTCGGGGTCTGTACAAAACGGCACATTCGCCATCAGATCGCTGTACCAAACGGTCAATTCGTGGTGCAATCTGGCCTCGGCGTGATAGCCGAACGGATTGAACCGCGATCCGCGCAGCCCCTTCATCCGGGCGAGTCCGCGCAAGACAGGCGTCATCCAGGACCCGAAAGCGCGCTTTGCGGGCCGCCCGCGCGCATCGGTTTTCCGGCTCAGAAGCGGCGGCGCCATGTGGTATTTCACCGTGAAGTCGCCCTCGAAATTGTCGGTCAGTTCGCGGGTGAAATCCGTTGAGGTCATCAGCCGGGCCACTTCGAATTCATCCTTATAGGCCAATAGCTTGAAGAGGTTGCGTGCGGCGGCGCGCAGCATCTCGTCGCTGGCCTGCGGCATCGCCGTGCGAAAGCTCTGCAATTGGTTGGTGTAGCGCTTGGCATAGGCCGCGTCCTGATACGCGGCCAGAAACGCGGCGCGGCGGGCAACCATCTGATCATAAGTCTCTTTTTCTGGCTCGGCCTCGCGATGCCCGTCCAGCCGCGCGGGGTCGGCGGCCATGGCGCGGCCCACCGCAAAGGCCAGGCGGTTCTTTTCCACCGCCACGCCATTGAGCAGGATCGCCTGACCCAGCGCGGTCAGGCTGACCGGCACCAGCCCCTGCTGCCAGGCGTAGCCCAGCATCATGACATTGGCGAAAACCGCGTCGCCCAGGAGTGTTTCCGCTGCCTCATTCGCATTGAAACCATTGACATTTTCTGGCCCGACCACGGCGGAAATTGCCGCCTCGCGCGTGTCGATCTTCAATTGTGCGTCGCGATGCAGCACCAGATCGCCGGTCGGCATCTCGGCCCGGTTCAGCACAACCTTTGTGCCGTTGCGGTAATGCGCCGAGGCCTTGGGCGCGGAGCTGACCACCATGTCACAGCCGATCACCGCATACGCGCCGCCGGTGTCGATACGCACCTGGTGCAGCGCGTCCGGGCGGGCGCCCAGACGTATGTAACTGAGAACAGTGCCGAATTTCTGCGCAAACCCGGTGAAATCCAGCACCGAGGCGCCCAGCCCTTCGAGATGGGCGGCCATGGTGATCAGCGCGCCCACGGTGACGACGCCGGTGCCTCCGACCCCGGTGACCAGCAGGTCAAAAGGGTCGGACAGCGCGGGCAGGGTGGGCATGGGCAGGCCACTTTCCAGCTGCTCCAGATCCAGTTTGACCGCGCGCTTGCGCCGGGTGGCGCCCTCGACGGTGACGAAGCTGGGGCAGAACCCGTTCAGGCAGGAGAAATCCTTGTTGCAGGAGCTGAGGTTGATCTTGCGCTTGCGGCCCAGCGGGGTGTCGCGCGGCTCGACGCTCAGGCAGTTCGAGGCGACCGAACAGTCGCCGCAGCCCTCGCAGACCAGATCGTTGATCCAGGCGAACCGCTTGGGGTCTTCGATCTTGCCGCGTTTGCGGCGGCGGCGTTTCTCGGTGGCGCAGGTCTGTTCATAGATCAGCACGGTGACGCCCTTGATCTCGCGCAGCTCCTTTTGCACCGGCATCAGTTCGGCCCGGTCATGAAAGGTGGTGCCGGTGGGGAAATCCGCGCGCGAGAATTTCGCGATGTCGTCCGAGACCAGCGCGATGCGCGCGACGCCCTCGGCGCGGCAGGTTTGGGCGATGCCCGAGACGCTCACCGGCCCGTCCACCGGCTGGCCGCCGGTCATCGCAACCGCGTCGTTATAGAGGATCTTGTAGGTGATGTTGGTGCCCGCCGCGACCGCCTGACGGATGGCGAGGGAGCCCGAATGGTACCAGGTGCCTTCGCCCAGGTTCTGGAAGATATGCTTGCCGCCGTTGAACTTGCTGGCCACCACATGTGGCACGCCTTCGCCGCCCATCTGGGCGTATCCGTCGGTGTCGCGGTTCATCCAGCTGGCCATGACATGGCAGCCGATGCCGCTGTTGGCGCGCGAGCCTTCGGGCACCTTGGTCGAGGTGTTATGCGGGCAGCCCGAGCAGAAATAGGGGGTGCGGGTGGCACCGGGCACCGCGATTACGGGCGGCGGCGTTTCGGTCAGCGCGCGGGCGCGGGCGGGCAGGTTCTCCTCTGGGAAGAACGCGTTCAGCCGTGCCGCAACCACAGGGGCCAGCATCAGTGGGCTCAACTCGCCGGTCCAGGGGATCAGTGGCTCGCCCTGTTCGTCGTATTTGCCGACCATCCGGTGCGGCTTGTCACCGGGCCAGTCATAGAAATACTCCTTGAACTGGCTCTCGATGATGCCGCGTTTTTCCTCGACCACCAGCACCTCCTGCTTGCCGCGCACAAAGCGCAGCGCGTTGCGGCGGGCCAGCGGCCAGACCATGCCGACCTTGTAGATGTCGATGCCAAGCGCGCGGCACTTGGCCTCGTCCAGACCCAAGAGGCGCAGCGCCTCCATCAGGTCGAGATGCCCCTTGCCGGTGGTGACGAAGCCAAAGCGGGCGTTGGGCAGATCATAGATGCGCCGGTCGATCGGGTTTTCCTCGGCAAAGGCGCGCACGGCGCGCAGCTTGGCCTGAATGCGGGTCTCGATCTCGGGGCTGGGCAGATCGGCGCGGCGCACATGCAGGCCACCCGCGGGCAGGTCGATCTGTGGCAGGATGAACTGCCGGTCCGGGCGCAGCTCCACCGAGCGGCCGCTTTCCACTGTTTCGCTGATCGCCTTGAACCCGACCCAAGTACCCGAAAAGCGCGACAGCGCCAGGCCATATTCGCCGAACTCCAGGTATTCTTCGACCGAGGCGGGGTTCAGCGTCGGCATGAACCAGGCCATGAAGGCCACGTCGGACTGGTGCGGCATCGAGCTGGAGACGCAGCCATGATCGTCGCCCGCCACCACCAGCACGCCGCCCTTGGGCGCGCTGCCATAGGCGTTGCCGTGTTTCAGCGCATCGCCCGAGCGGTCCACCCCCGGCCCCTTGCCGTACCACATCGAAAAGATGCCCTCGTGCTGGCAATCGGGGTCCAGCACCGCCTGTTGCGCGCCCAGAACGGCGGTGGCGCCCAGGTCCTCGTTCACGGCGGGCATGAAGGTGATGCGGTCCTCTTCCAGCCGTGTCTTGGCGCGCCACATCTCCAGGTCCAGCCCGCCCAGCGGCGAGCCCCGATAGCCAGAGACGAAACCGGCCGTGTTCAACCCGGCGGCACGGTCGCGGCGGGCCTGGTCCATCATGATCCGAACCAATGCCTGGGTGCCGGTCAAGAACACGCGGCCGGTAGTCTGGTTGTAACGGTCCTCCAGCGCATAGCTGCGCAGGGCGGGGGCGGGGTGGGTCATCGCGATATCCTGAAAGAGAAGGGCGAGAGGAAGGATAAACCGGATATCCTGGAAAATCTTGCCAGAATGGTCTATTAACCTGCTCTCTTGTGGTTAAATATTCCTGATTTCGCCGGAACTTGGAGAAGGTAACCAATAATGGAGCTAGACGACCGCGATCGCCGCATTCTGACCCTGTTGCAAAAGGACAGCCGAATCTCGAATTCCGATCTTGCCGAAGCGGTGGGCATGTCCGCCTCGGCGCTTTGGCGCAGGGTTCGCGCGCTGGAGGATGCCGGGGTCATTGAACGCTATGGCGCGGTGGTCAATACGGCCGCGATGGGCCTGACCTTTGAGGCGATTGTTCACGTTCACCTGACCCGGCACGACCCGGACCGGATCGTTGAGTTCATTCGTGCGATAGATACTTGTCCAGAGGTGCAGGATTGTTATGCCACGACGGGGCAGGCCGACTATCACCTGCGGGTCCTGTGCCGCGATCTTGCGGCCTATAACGTGTTTCTCGAAGGGTTTCTGTTCCGGTTGTCTGCGGTGGCAAGCGCGCAGACAAATGTCGTCTTGAGGACGGTCAAACGGAACCGGCCAGTTGCCGTCTGATACATTTATCGTTTCTCATCTCACAACAGATTCTGAAATCTGCATGAATTAAGGTACTATTGCGGCATATTTTTTGAAAACTTTGAGCAGGGGTCGATTTTTGCTTGAGTGACGAGGGGGTCCGATCCGAGCATAGTTAACGACGCCTGAACAGGAGGCTCCGCGAGGGGGCGGACAAGGAATGGCACAGACCCGATTATCGGCGCGTCTCAGAAGGGGAATGCGGCGGACTATCATCGGTATTGTTTTGATGATGCCAACGGCCGTGGTTGCGGCGACCCAGACCGATGCGCTCGACGCACCGATGGAAATCGTGACTTTCGGTCCGGATGACACCATTCGTGGCGTGGTGGAAAAATACCTGCGCGATCCGGACCTTTGGCCAACCATTCTGGCCCTGAACGGCATCGCCTCGCCCGCCGACCTGCGCCCGGGCGTCAAGTTGCAACTGCCGGTGCGTCAGGTGTTCGCTGCGGACGAGGCGCTCTTGGGATCGCTTCAGGCAATTCAAAAGGCGAATTCGGAAGGTGCCCGCATTTTTGCCCCCGTCGAGATCGGCGAGGCCATTCGCAACCGGGATGAGGCGGTGCAGCAGCGCGAGGTCGGCGAATGGCGCCAGGTCGTCAGCTTTGCCGACGTTGCCACCGTCATCGCCCTGGAGGCGCTGGATATTTCCATCGCCCAGCGGGACCGCTCGGCCGAGGCGGTCGTGTCGGACGTGCAGGGCGATGTCGAGGGGCGCGCGCCGATCGAACCCAGTTGGTCCGACCGCGAACTGAACGATGTGCTGGTGGAATTCGAACGGGTCAGAACCCTATCGTCAAGCACGACCCAGATAACGTTTCGCGACCTGAGCCGGTTGCGCCTGAACCCCAATTCCAACGCCACGATCCAACGGATGCGCTCGGACCCGCTGACCGGGGGTGAGGTGACCAAGGTTTCGCTGGCCGAGGGCGATTTCTACGCACTGCTGAACCAGCTATCCGAAAAGACCACATTCGAAATCGAGGTGCCGGGGATCGAGACCAAGACGAATTCGGCCGATTTCTGGATCAAGAAGGACCAGTCGGGGGCGCGGTTCGTGAACTACGACCAGCCCGGACTGGAGATTGAAGAGAACGGGCGCAAGATCGACGTCGGCCAGGGCGAGGGTGTGGTGATTACCGGGGCGGGCGCGCAACGGGCAACGGTGCTCAACAGCCCGCGGCTGAGCGCGCCGGACCTGGGGGCGATCCTTTACACCCGAACCGCCGATCTGGACTGGGACAGTTACGACGGGGCCGAGGCCTATTGGCTGGAGGTCGCCGCCGATCCCGGTTTCAACCAGATGCAGGTGTCGGAATGGGGCATTCGCGATACCGCGTTTCAGGTCGAACTTGCGCCTGCCCGATACCATTGGCGCGTGGCCGCCCTGGACCGGTTGGGGCTGCCGGGGGCGTGGAGTACGCCGCGCGATTTCACCGTGCGTCTGGACGATACACCGCCCTTCCTCACGCTGCTGTCACCCGCGCCTGATGCGATGGTGACGGAACCCAGCATCGAGGTGCTTGGCGCGACCGAGCTTGACGCCGCGCTGATCCTGAACGGAAAACCCTTGCAGCAGGCGGCGGATGGCAGCTTTGTCCTCGAGGTCTCGCTGGTGCCGGGGCGCAATACGTTGAGCGTCTTTGCCACCGACCCGGCGGGGAACACCAGCACCCGCAGCCAGACCGTGATCTATCGGCCGTCCGCATCGGTCGAAATCACTCTGGCCGATGACATCCCCCGCGTCGGCGCGGCGCTGGCGACACGGTCGGATCAGTTGTCGGTCAATGCGCGCACGACAGCCGAACCCGGCGCACCAGTGGTGGTGCGCGGCAGCGACGGCCCGGAGGTTCTGCGGACAGGCGTCGAACCCGGAGGGCGGATCAGCTTTACCGTGCCGGTCGGCGCCGAAGAGACGGCTTATCGGATCGAGGTTCTGGCGCCGGACGGTTCGGTCGAGGGGGCGACCGAGTTTGTGGCCTTGCGCGATCAGATGCCGCCAGAGCTTGCGCTGGACCTGCCGCCGCCGCGCGCGACGGCGGATACGCTGATGGGGCTGGCGGGCGATGCCGGGGATGCGCTGTCGCTGACCCTGAACGGAACCGCCGTGCCCCTCGCCGAGGGGCGGTTCGATCTGTCGGTCACGCTGACGCCTGGTGCAAATACCTTCGACCTCGTGGCGACCGATGCCGTGGGCAACGTCACCGTCCGGCGGCTTGAGACGCTTCTGGATATCGAACCGCCGGTGATTCTGGAGGTTGCCGTCACCCGCCCGCAGGGCGACGGCGGACCGATCACCATCGAGGCAAGGGCCGAGGATGCCTCGGGCTTGCGCCAAGCTGCGCCTTTTGTGCTGCGGGTCGATGCCGACGAGATCGAAGGCTTCCTGCGCTGCGATGCGGCAACGGGCGTGTGCCGGGTGTCGCTGCCGCCGCAGCCGGGGGATTTGGACCTGATCGAACTGATGATCGAAGACTACGCGGGCAACGCCGCGTTTCAATGAAATACGGCCGGTTTGGGGGCGCTGGATCGGCTATGGAGGGAAGGAACATGGGAGTGGTACGGAACGGAGCAGCGGCGACGCTGGCAGTTGTCTTGTCGGCCATTTCAACGAGCGTTCCCGCGCAGGTTGAGACCACCGAAGGGCTGCTTGTGGTCTATGGACCCCAGGCGCCAAGCCGCGAGGGCGATACCGATCGTCGCGAGCAGGTGTTCTTCTCCGTTCCGGCAGGGCTGAAGGACCGGGTCTACGTGCGGGTCTTCGATCCCGAGACCGGCGGAACGGGTGATTTTACCTATGGTGGCGCGGGCGACTCGGAAACCACGTTCCGCCTGTTCGGAGGTGAGGGCGCCTTTAGCCGTGCCGACCGCCCGGACCCCATCAGCGATGGGGCGCGCGAGCCGCGCCTGATCCCCTATGATCCGGTGACGCAGCCCGGATCCATCATCCGCGAGGAAACCTGGGGCAGCGACAAGGCCACCGATGGACGCTGGGTTTCACTGGCGGCGGTTCGGGCCAACCAGGGCGAGGTCATCGGTGATCGCGCCTATTTCCGGATCGACGTGCAGGGCAGCCGGGGCAACGATGGCAACAGTTTCTCGCTGGGCGTCAGCCTCGCCCGGGATCGGGACCGGGCGCCCGAGGGGCTGGAGATGTTCGCATACCGCCCGACCGTGCGGTGGTCGGCTGGCAGCCCGGCCACCCAGGTCTGGTTCCAGAACCCGGCACCCGGGGCGCTGACGGTACAGACATTCGACGGCGCCAATGGCGATCTGGCGCTTGTAACCGACTATCGCGATCTTCCCTTGCGCATTTCGGGGCAGGATTTCTGGACCTCGGACGAGGTGGAAACCGATGAAACAAATCTGGCGATCAGCCTGCTGGGCGGGTTCGAGACGCCGAATGACGTGACGCTGGCCGTTTTCGACGCCGAAGGCCGGCCCTTGCCGTTGGCGATGCCGCCCACCCGGGCGCCTGAACCGCCGCGTCCGACCGCCATAGGAACCGGTCAACCGCTGGCCGATTGCCGCTCGGTGGCCTTTGACGCCAGCGCCTCGACTGGACTGACCCCGCTGTCCTATCTGTGGGAATTCGGCGATGGCAACCGCTCGACCGAGCCGGTGATCGCGCATCGCTATGCCAATCCGGGGCGCTATGTGGCGCGGCTGAGTCTGCTGGAGCCGGGCAACCGGCCCGGGCGCGGTGACCGGATCGAGGTGCCGGTACATGTGCGCAATGCCCCCGCAGCGGTTCCGGGCAGCGATATCGTGGTTGCGCCGGGTCAGGTGGTGGAGTTCGACGGATCTGCCTCGCAACCCTCGGACAGCCCGATCACCGCGTTCCGCTGGACGTTCGGCGATGGCGCCGTGGCACAGGGGCCACGCGCGCAACATGTCTATGCGCAACCGGGCCAATATCGCGCGGTTCTGCGGGTTCAGGACGAGGCGCAGCATCCCTGCAATTTTGGCACCGCCGTGCGTCGTGTTGTGGTCAACTTCCCCCCGGTCGCCGAGGCGGGCACGGATCAGACTGCGATCATTGGCCAGTCGGTGACCCTGTCGGGTGCGGCCAGCTATGACGTGGATGGCGCCATTGTGGATTATCGCTGGAGCATGGGGGATGGCACCGTTCTGGAGGGTGAAACGATCACCCATCGCTACACCAGTTCAGGCAGCTATCAGGTTCTGCTGACGGTGACCGATGACAGCGGTGTGATCAACAAGATCGCCACCGATGGCATGCGGGTCGAGGTCAACGCGCCGCCAGAGCCGAGTTTCTCGATCCCTGACCGTCCGGTATCGGTGTCCGAGGTCGCGGTACTGGACGCCTCCGCCTCGATCGACGCGGACGGTCAGATCCTCAGCTATATCTGGGACTTTGGCGATGGCGCGATGGGCGAAGGCCCGATTGCCAGCTATGCCTGGACCCGGCCGGGTGAGTTCTCGGTCACGCTGACGGTCGAGGATGACAGCGGCACCGCCTCGGCGCTGCAATCGGTCACCCGGATCGTGCGGGTCGATGCCGCCCCGGTCGCGGATGCGGGGCCGGACCAGTATGTCACCGCAAGCGATGTGCGCTTCGACGGCGGCGGATCGGTCGATCCCGATGGCAAGGTGACGGAATGGCTGTGGGAGTTCGGCGATGGTGCGACGGCCAGCGGTCAGAGCGTGAGCCACGCCTATCTGCGCCCCGGCCGGTACGAGGTCGCCCTGACGGTGCGCGACAACAGCGGCGCGCCGCTGAATACCCACCGCGACACGATGTGGTTGACCATCAACACCACGCCCATCGCGGATGCCGGACCGGCTCAGACCGTGGCACCGGGGGAAGAGTTCGTTCTATCCGGGCGGGCCTCAGTCGACCCGGATGGCGAGATCTCCGACTATGTCTGGAGCTTCCCGGATGGTCAGCAAAAGCCCGGTCAGCGGGTGGCGCATGTGTTCGACGAACCCGGTCTTTATCCTGTCCGCCTGACGGTGGCCGACAATTTTGTCGGCGGCCCGGCCCAGGACGAGGCCGAAGTCCTGATTACCGTCAACGAGGCCCCAGTGGCCGTTGCCGGTCGCGACCTGCTGGTCGCACCCGGTGAAACGCTGGTGTTTGATGCCGGGCAGAGCTTTGACCCCGACGGGCGGCTGATTTCGTTCCGGTGGGAATTCGAAGACCTCGGCGCGCCGCTGGAGGCGCGGACGGTCGAGCGCGCCTATGACTCGCCCGGTGTCTGGAGTGTCCAGCTGGTCGTGGCCGATGACAGCGGCGTGTTGAATTCCACGGCGACCGACGATCTGACGATCCGGGTGAACCATGCGCCGGTTGCCGAGGCGGGGCAGCCCGTGGTGACGGACCAACTGTATGTGACCTTTGACGGATCGGGCTCCAGTGATGGTGACGGCGACCCGTTGGCGCATCGCTGGGACTTTGGCGACGGTTCGCCCCCGGTCATGGGCGAAACCGTCACGCATGTTTACATGCGTCCGGGGATATTCCCCGTCACGCTTAGGGTCGATGATGGCACCGGATTGTCCAATGCCCGTTCCATTGACGCCACGACGGTCACCATCAAGGCGCGTCCGCTGGCCGTGGCCGGTGGCAACCGCGAGGTCTGCTCGGGCGAACCAATCCTGTTCGACGCCTCAGGCAGTTCCGATCCCGATGGCGGGTTGCTTGCCTATGAATGGGATTTTGGCGACGGCTCGGCTTCGGACCTGATCAACCCGACCAAGACCTACGAGTTTCCCGGCGTGTATCCGGTCACCCTGAGGGTGCGCAACGAGACGGGCACCGAATACGGCACCGCCGTGGATCGAATTGCCGCGCTGGTGCGCGAAGGCCCGATTGCCGATGCCGGACCGGACCGGACGGTTTGCTCCAACAGCCAGGTTCGGTTCGACGGGTCCGGCTCGACCGACGCGGATGGCGCGGTCAATTCCTTTGCCTGGACCTTCGGCGATGGCGGCAACGGCAGCGGCGCAACTCCGCAGCACGTGTTCAAGACGCCGGGGACATATTCGGTCACTTTGACGATCACCGGTGACGCACGCGGCGCGTGCAGCCCGCTCGATACCGACACCGCGGAAATCACCGTGGTTGCGGCGCCGGAGCTGAGCATTCTCGGCAAGGGCCGCGCCGCGGCCGGCATGCCCGCGACATTCTCGGCGGGTCTCGACAAGCTGGGTGGCGCCGAAGCCACCGGGTATACGTGGTCCATATCGGATGGCGGTAGTTACGAAGGCCGGGACATCTCGCATGTGTTTGCAGAGCCGGGAGATTATCTCGTGACGCTGCGGACCAACCTGTCCGGCGGAACCGAGGCGTGCCGCGAATTGGAAGTTCAACGCAGGATCATCGTGAACGCGGCACCCGAACCGAGGATCAATGCGCCTGAACGGGTCTCGGTCGGACAATCCGTGCGCTTCGATGGGGGCGCGACAACCGATGCTGATGGTGCGATCTCGGACTTCAGCTGGGATTTCGGCGATGGTGACCACGCACAGGGGGTGCAATCGGTTCACGTCTTCGAAACCGCCGGAAGCTTTGACGTAACGCTGACGGTGACGGATGACGCAGGCGTGGGCAACAGCGTGCAGACCGTCGTTCACCGGGTTCTGGTCGCCCCATCTCCGGTTGCCGGTCTCGCGGCGCGCGGCGCGGTCTGTCCGGGTGTTTCCTTGCCCTGGGCCGTTGGGCCGGGGGCCGAGACGGTGGTGTCCTGGGCGTTTGGTGATGGCACCGTGATGGAGGGTGAAGAGGTTCAGCACGGGTTTTCGAAACCGGGCCTGATGCCGGTTCAGGTTACACTTGACGATGGGCTTGACCTGCCAGGTAGTCGCCGTGCCGAGGAAATCTATGTCCGGGTGAACGCGCAGCCGACCGCGCTGGCTGGCCCGGACCGGATCGTGTGTCCGGGCGAAACCGTGGTGTTTGATGCCGGTGGTTCGGGCGATCTGGACGGTGATCTGATCCGTTACGTCTGGACGTTCTCGGATGGGGTCACGCTTGAAGGGATGCGCGTTGAACGGGTCTTTGACGGTGCCGCCGATCTGAGCGTGGAACTGAGCGTTCAGGATAACAGCGGTGCGCAAGGGTGTGACATCGGGACCGACACCGCGCGTGTGCTGGTGAATGGCACACCGGTTGTGGACGCGGGCCCGGACCTGGAGGTGCCGGTTGGGGCGGCGCATGACGTGGTGCGGTTCGATGCGACAGGGGCCAGCGATCCGGACGGGCATGGGTTGCGGTTGAGCTGGTCTTTCGGCGACGGCGCCGAAGCGACGGGCGCCATAACGCGCCACCGATTTGCCAATCCCGGGACCTATACCGTGACCGTGCGGGCGCAGGACAGCACCGGGCTGGTTTGCGGCATAGGCCGCGATACGGCAACGATCACTGCGCTGCCCCGAGAGTGAAGACGGCGCGCCCCGGAGTTTTCTGGGGCATGACACCGCCTGATTTGGCGCGACTGTTAACAAGTATTGCGATAGGTTGGGCAAAATGAGATTCCCGCTGCGCCTCAAGTTCTTCGTGTTTGCCGTCCTGCTGGCCGTGGGGCCGCTGGCCTTGGTGGGGCAGAACCTGACCCAGCTCAGCCGCGACGAACTGAAGAGCGCCGCCAACGAGGATCTGACAACGGTCGCGGCCGAATTGCGCGGCACTTTCGACAACACGTTCCAGGGGCGCTGGCTGACCCCATTGATGGTGATCCGCAATGGTATCGACAGCGCTGATCTGGGGGTGCCGCAAAAGATCTCGCTGCTGACGCTGGGATTGCAAGAGCTTAGCCAGGTGGCGGCCCTGCAATTGTCGGTCGAAGGCTCCGATCTGCCGATCATGGTAACCAACGAAGGGTTTGCGAACCGGCTGGTCGCCGCAGGGTTGGACCCGGTGCAGGTGTTGGCCACGCCACCTGACCTGATCAAGGCGATCGCCGAGACCGGGCAGTTCGGGCGCCCGGTCATCTCACGGCTGGAGGCCACAGGGGATTGGATCGCCACGCTGGCGCTGCCGCTGAGTACCAAGATCGCCGGTCGCCAGGTCATGATGGCCGCCAAGATCGACCTGTCGCTGCTGTCCGAAACCGTGGAGCGGCATCCCTTCGCGCAACGGGGCGAGATAACCGTGGTGGATCAGGCCGGGCGCAGGGTACTGACCGATACGCCTGAGCTGTTGATCCAGCGCGGGATCGTTGCGTCGACCCTGCCGCTGATCGTGGCGGGGGCGCGGGCCGATGCGCTGGAGCCCTATATACGCCCCGACGGGACCGCGATGCTGGGGGCCTATGCCTTTCCCGATTGGTTCCCCTGGGCCGTGATCACGGAACTGAGCGAAGACAACGCTTATGCCGTGGTCAATGCGATAACCCGCCAGATCCTGATGGTTGGCCTGATCGGGTTTGCCGCCGCGACCGCCGGGGCGCTTATCTTTGCCCGACGGTTGAGCCGGCCGATCCTGCGTATCGGGCAGATCGCGCAGAAGGTGGGCGAAGGTGATTTCAGCGCCCGGGTCGAGGATGTGCGCTCGCGCGACGAGATCGGGGATCTCGCCCAGCGGTTCAACCGGATGATCGCGCATCTGGGCGAACGGGTCGAGTTGATGAAATTCGTTTCTCACAGCACCATGTCGGCGATCCAGAACGCCGAGCGGACAGGTATGGAGCGTGGCGGCCGCCGCCGCCGCGTCTCGGTGATCTTTACCGATATCCGGGGCTATACCGAGTTCTCTGAAAGGGTACCGCCGGAAACGGTGATCGAGGTGCTGAACAGCTATTTCGACGTGCAGACCGAGCTGGTCGAACGGTTCAAGGGCGATGTCGACAAGTTCGTCGGCGACGCCCTGGTGGCCGTGTTCGAAGGCGAAGGCATGGAGGGGCGCGCGGTCGAATGTTCGGTCGGTATCGCCGAGGCCATGGTGCAGTTGCTGGAAGAGCATCCCGAACACGGCTTGCATGTGGGGATCGGTGTCGCCTCGGGTGAGGTGGTCATGGGCGCCATGGGCGCGCGCGACCGGATGGATTTCACCGTGTTGGGTTCGACGGTCAATCTGTCGGCGCGACTGTGTTCCAAGGCGGCGCCGGATCAGGTTCTGGTCGATCGCGAGACCCGCGACGCCGCCGGACTGGACGGTTTCGTCTACGATCCGTTGGAGCCGATTGCCCTGAAAGGCTATGCCGCGCCGGTGCCGGCCTTTGCCGCCCGGCGGGTTGCGTCGCTGAGCGGGGCGACCGACATCCCAGCACAGGCCCATATCGACTGAACGTTCAAGGTCATGGTCGGCTGCTCCGGGCCGGATGTTTGGCGGAAGGGCGGATGGCGCTGGGTCAATGCGCGAAACTGCTCCAGGCCCAGGCCATCGCGAGATAGGTCAACTGGTGCAGGAATTGGTCAAATCCCATCGCATGCCAGTACTTTGCCTGATTGGGTTGCAGCGCCTTGCGGTCCGAGTAGAAGCCCTTGCCGAAATCAATGTGGAAATGCGCCAGCCATTCCAGCGCAACGATCAGCCCGAGGAAGCCAAGCGGCGCCCCCATTATGATAAAAACGATAATCGATCCAATGGCATGTACCGATGCGTGCTGCGCTCGGCCCATGTGCCAGTAACTGCACCGCCCGGACAGCATCTTGGGCGTTTGCAGAAAGAAGTCGGCAAACATGTGCTTGACCTGCAAAAGGCCAAGCAACAAGAAAACCGTGCCGATCGTTACTGGCAACAGAGCGTCCTCCATTTCATCCCCAAGCAGAAGCTTAGCGCAATAATCCCGCGCTGCAAAATGAACTCGTTCACACTGCAAGGGGCTTTTTTCACCGTGAAATCCGTTGCAAGTCCATTGGCTGGCGCGCTAGCCTTGTGAGATGCTTGCGGTGGCAGCGCCCTGCCGCGACCAATTTTTGCGACGCTTTCTGGGGGGCGGAGCCATAGAACGTACATTGTTCCAGTTTATATGGAAGCATTCAAAGCGCGACCAATTGATTCTGTTGGCCGTGACATCGACCTTGTTTCCGCTTCTGTACCTGACGCTGGAACTGCCCAAGCGGATTATCAACGATGCCATCGGCGCGGCCTCTCCCACGATCGAGGTCTGGGGCTATACATTCGATCAGGTGACCTATCTTGCCATCCTGTGCGCGGCATTCCTGATAGCGGTGTTGGCCCACGGGCTGATGAAGATGAAGATCAACACGATGAAAGGCGTGATGTCCGAACGGATGCTGCGCCGCTTCCGGTATCTTTTGATCACCCGTATTCTCAGGTTCCCTCAGCCCTATTTCGAGCGTGTCAGCCAGGGGGAACTGGTGTCGATGGTCACCGCCGAAAGCGAGCCGATGGGCGGTTTGATGGGGGACATGATCAGCCAGCCGGTTCTGCAAGCTGGCCAGATGATCACGATTCTGTCGTTCCTCTTCCTGCAAAGTTTCTGGTTCGGGGTGGCCGCCGTTGCGCTGATCCCGTTACAGGCCTGGCTGATCCCGCGCATGCAGCGCCAGATCAACCTGCTCAACAAGAAGCGTATTCAAGAAGTCCGGGTGCTGGCCGCCCAGATCGGCGAAAACGCCTCGGGTGCCGCAACGCTGCGGGCCAATGCCGGTTGGCCATGGCGGATGACCATGCTCAGCTATCAGCTTGGCCGCCTGTACCTGATCCGCTTCGATATCTACCAAAAGAAGTTCTTCATGAAATTCGTGAACAACTTCATTGGTCAGCTGACACCTTTCTTCTTCTATTCGATCGGCGGCTTTCTGGTGTTGCAGGGGCAGGTGTCGCTGGGGGCTCTGGTTGCGGCTCTGGCTGCTTACAAGGATCTGTCGAGCCCTTGGAAGGAACTGCTGGCCTATTACAACCAGGCGCAGGACATGTCCTTGCGCTGGGATGTCATTCTGGATCGCTTTGCCCCGCCCGGCATGGTGGACGAGGAGAAGTTTCATGGCTTTCCCGAGGAGCGTCCGCGCCTGACGGGGGATATCGCGCTGGACAAGGTTTCCGTTCGTGATGGCGACGGCAATCTGGTGCTGGACGATCTGGATGTCACCTTGCCCGGCGGCAAGGTGATCGGAATCGCGGCGCCCAGCGAACAGGACCGGCGGGCCTTGTCGGAACTGCTGACGCGGGAAGTTCTGCCAGCCAGCGGCAAGGTTCTGATCGGCGAAAACAACCTTTCTGACCTTCACCAGATGGTGGTTGCATCGCGTATCGGACATGCCACCTCGCGTCCGATCCTGTTTCAGGGGACCTTTGGCGACAACGTGATGATGCCCATGCGGGTGCGGCCCCAGAGCGATTCCGAGGATCCGCATTTTCATGACGAGACCCTGCGGGCAGGTAACAGTCCCGATGCCTATCACAGCGAATGGCTGGAGCCAGGGCTGGCGGGGTTCGACGATGCCGCGAGGTTGCGAGAGTGGTGGCTGAAGCTGGTCGAGGGCCTCGGGTCAGGGGCGGCGCTGTTCCGGCGCGGGGCCGAGCAGATCTTTCTGGAGAAAGATCACCCCGACCTCGCGGCCCGGCTGGTCGCGCTGCGCCCGGTCGTGCAGGAGGCGGTTGAGAGAGCGGGATTGGCGGGACAGGCCTATCTCTTTGACCCCGATCAGTACAACCCGGCCTTGCCGGTGGCCGAGAACCTGTTGTTTGCCACCCCGCGAGAACCCTTCACACCCGAGGTTCTGGCCGGGCAGACCGATTTTCTGGCCCAGATCCGGGATATCGGTCTGGACGAGACGCTTGTGGGTCTGACGCAGGATGTCATCGACATGCTGCGCCAGATCTTTGGTATTGACGGGACAGACCATCCGCTGTTCCGCAAGCTGAACCTTGAGGCCCGGACCTATGAGACGGCCCTGACCTTGGTGGAAAAAACACGATCCGATGGCGCCAAGGCGCTGGACGATTCCCAACTCGCCAGTTTGCTGGCGGTGCCGTTCCGGATATCGGCCGATCAGATCGGCCCGGCCTTTTCGGATGAGATCAAGCAGCGAATTCTCGAACTGCGCAAGACCCACTCCGCCCAGCTGATGAACAGCCTTGACGATGTGTTCTCGCCACTGGAGCCGGACGCTTTTGCACCTGGCCTGAACGTGCTGGAAAACGCTCTGTTCGGCAAGGTCAGCGAAGTGGGGGGCGCCAGGGCGGAAGAGTTGCGCAAGCTGATTGCGGACGTGCTGACCGACCATGGCGTGGAGCCGATGGTGATTCAGCTGATCTATGATGTGCCGGTGGCCTTGGGCGGGCAGAATGTTCCGGCGATCTTCGCCGAGCCGCTTGCCTTTACCCGCGCGACGATCAAGCGCCCCGATATCCTGGTGCTGGACCAGGCCCTGGCCAGTTACGACATGCAGACCCAGATCGCGGTTTATCGCAACCTGCGCGCACTCTTGCCGGAGACCACGATTATCTATCTGAACGACGGGTTCCAGAACCCCGCGGTCTTCGATTTCTTCATCGAAGTGCAAAGGGGCAGGATCGTGACGGAAGAGGTTCCGCAAAAGCAGGAAGAAGACAGCGTGGCCTCGGCTGATCTGACCCGCAAGCTGCGGGCGCTGGAACAGACGCCGCTGTTCTCCGGTCTCGACCGGCGGCAGCTGCGGCTGCTGGCCTTTGGCGCACGCTGGTACAGCGCCAAGGCGGGCGAAGCGGTGTTCCTAAAGGACGACGAACCGACCGACGGTGCCTATATGATGATCGAGGGCGAGGCCGGTCTTTATCTCCCCCGCGAAGGTGAAGAGGATCAGCTGATCGCTACCGTCGGGCCGGGCCGACTGGTGGGGGAACTGGGGCTGATCCGCAAGGTGCCGCGCGCGCTTAGCATGGTGGCTGAAACCGACATCACCTGTCTGCGCATCGGCGAGGAGGAGTTCCTTGCCGTGGTCGAAAACGATGCCGCGACCGCGTTCAAATTGTTGCAGGTGGTGGCGGGCTACGTGTCGAATTGACAGAGGGGCGGGTTCCTCCCGCATGCCCGAGTGAACCATGCCCGGATCGCGCATCAGATCCGGGCGTGATCCGTGTTCAGGACGGCCTCGGCAATAAACTCTTCGGGATTCTCTGTAAATGATTGATATAGTTTGAAATGCTGCGTGTTCCGGTAGTCGACATCGGCGATCCCGTGTCGGGTAATCTCCAGCACGCGCGCGTTCGGCAGAGCCATCAGGATCGGTGAATGTGTCGCCATGATCACCTGTGTACTGGCCTGAGCCTGAATGCGATGCAGAATCCGCAGCAATTCCAGTTGCCGTTTCGGGGAAAGGGCGCTTTCCGGTTCGTCCATGAAGTAAATGCCCTGCCGTGACATTCGCTCTTCGAAGAACCGGATAAATCCCTCTCCATGGCTCCAGGACAGGAAATCGGGCGCTGCGGCGCCGCTTTCGCGGGCGGCGGCGTCCAAGTACCGTGCCACCGAAAAGAACGATTCCGCCTTGAAGAACCACCCGTTCGTGACCTTTGGCAACCACCCGGCCCTGAGCACTTCGGCGAGTTCCGCTCCGCTCTTGTCGATGGCGTTCGAATGATCCACCGGACGATAGCCTTTGCCGCCGCCCGCCTCGTCATAACCGCTCAGCGCCGCTATCGCTTCGATCAGGGTGGATTTTCCTGTGCCGTTTTCGCCAAAGATTATGGTAACGGGGGTCGTGAAGCGAAGCTCGAAGCTTTGCCCGGTCACCCAGGGCAGGTCAAAGGGATAGCCCGACCTTTCCACCAGCTTGTCCTCCAGTATGACCAATCGTTGCAAGAACGGTGCGGGAAGATCTGTTCCGGTTTTCCGACGAGGCATCTGGCTTCGGCTTTGGATGGTTGTTGCGGCAGTGTAACCGGGCGTATTTCGGGATTGGCGTTTTTCAGTTGGGGTGCGCGCTCATGTCCGGGGCTATTGCCGCGTGGCGGCCACGGGGTCGCGATGTGCCTCCGCGCGGCGGTCGCCGCGCCCAAAGCGCCGGGGCGGCTATTGCCCCGCCAGCCCCATCTGGCGCACGGCGAGATCGCGCATGATCTCTTCGGAACCGCCGCCGATTGCCATCACCTTGACCTCGCGCCAGACCCGTTCCACCGGATTACCGACGAGATACCCGGCACCGCCAAAGATCTGCATGCCCTCTGACGCCACGAATTCCAGCGCCTTGGTCGACTGTACCTTGGCCTTCGCAATCTCGGCGCTGGGCATCAGACCCTGGTTTATCGCCCAGCAGATGCGTTCCAGATAGGCCTCGGTCATGTCGATACGCGCCGACATCTCGGCGAACTTGTGGGCGATCACCTGGTGTTCGATCAGCCGCTTGCCAAAGGTCTTGCGTTGGCGCGCCCAATCCAGCGCGGCGTCATAGCAGACCCGCATCATGCCCAAGCCGCCGGCGATCATGGCGAGGCGTTCGTAGTTGAAGTTGTTCATGATCGCGATGAAACCCTTGTTCTCCGGTCCGATCAGCGCCTCGGCGGGGACGCGGCAATCGTCGAAATGCAGCATGGCCTGCGTCGAACAGTGCCAGCCCATCTTGCCGCCTAACGGGGTGCGGGTGAAACCGGGCGTGCCCGCCTCGATCAGGAAGAGCGAGATACCGGCAAGGCCCGGCCTCCCGGTGCGGGCGCCCACCACGAACCATTGGGCGTCCATGCCCCCGGTGATATAGGCCTTGGCCCCGTTCAATACCCATCCATCTGCCACTCGTTCAGCCCGCGTGGTCAGGCTGGCCACGTCCGATCCGCCGCCTGGCTCGGTGATCGCCAGCGCCGAGTTCATCCGCCCCTGTACGATCTCGGGCAGGATGGTGCGACGGAACTCTTCGGGGGCGAACCGGACCATCGGTCCGATCGAGATCGACCGCCCGCCCACCGCCGCCGCAACGCCAGAGGCGCCACAGCCAAAGGCCAATTCGGCATAGTCGGCCCGCATGAATGCATCGTCGAACCCCAGTCCGCCGTATTCCTCGGGCACGCCAAAGCCAAACACGCCCATCTCCCCAAGCTTTTGGTGCAAGCTCCAGGGGACGGCCTGCGCGGCCTCCCAATCTTCGACATGGGGTTTCACCTCTGTGTCGAAGAACCGCTTGAGCGTGCTGCGATAGGCCTCGCGTTCGGGGGTCATGAAGGGAGAGGGGCAGGTCATGGCATGTCCTTTGCGGGCAGGGGGATCAGTTGGGTTTCTATCAGGCCTGCGAACCGATCCACCATGCGCGCGAGGTAGGCGGGATCCGATACAAACTTGTCATGCAGGACCAGGCCGCGCAGGAAGTTCCGCGTCATGCTCCACAAGAGTTCCGCGTCGTCCGGATCAGCACCCGATCCGCGATAGGCCCGGTTGATCGAGGCGCGGCTTTGCGCGTCCCAGTCGTGCAGGCGTTGCTCCAGCAGGTGATAAAGCTCCTTGTCGGTCCGGCAGGCCACGAGGATTTCCACCATCGCCCGCCCGCCGGCCGAGTTCACCACCTGACCCCAGGCGCGGGTGATCAATGCGCGCACCGGTTCGGGCTGATCGGCATTGGCGGCGCGGCGTTCGACGGGTCCCAATGCCTTGGCCAGCAGTTCCATCGCTGTGGCCGCGACCAATGCCTGCCGGGTTGGAAAGTGGTGGGTGATCGCCCCGCGCGACACGCCCGCCTTGGCCTGGATGCGGGCAAAGGTGGTTTCGGCATAGCCGAGCCGGTCGAGGCAGGTGATCGACGCTCGGATGATCCGGGCCTGCATCGCCTTCGAGCGCTGATCTTGCGGGGTGGGTTTGTCGTTGTCGCTCATGTTCCGCCACGTCACGGGTTTTTCCATTGACCAGGGCTTCGGTCGGAGGCAGCTTAAAAACAGAACGAACGGTCTGTAAAGTGTCCATTGGGATGACCGGGAAAGGACGTGGCGTGACAGCTGTGCTGAGGATTGGCGGGGCCAGCGGCTTCTGGGGCGAGGCGCCGCATGCCACGGCGCAACTTCTCGACGCCGGGGTCGATGTGCTGGTTTACGACTACCTGGCCGAGATCACCATGTCGATCATGGCGCGGGCGCGGCTGAAGGACCCCGCGCAGGGATACGCTAGTGATTTCGTGACCGAGGCGATGGGCCGGAACCTGCACTCTATCGCCGCACGAGGCGTGCGGGTTTTGTCGAATGCCGGGGGCGTCAACCCGGCTGCCTGTGCTGCGGCCCTGAGGGAGAAGATCTCTGCGGCTGGGCTGTCGCTCAAGGTGGCGGTGGTCGAGGGCGACGACCTGATGGTGCGCCTGGCCGAGTTTTCCAATTGCACCGAGATGTTCACCGGTGCGGCGATGCCACCTGCGGAGCGCATCGCCTCGATGAATGCCTATATCGGCGCGGGCCCGGTGGTGGCCGCGCTGCGGGCCGGGGCCGATATCGTCATCACCGGGCGTTGTGCGGACAGCGCTCTGACGCTGGCGGCCTGTATCCATCATTTTGATTGGGACATGCACGCGCACGACCTGCTGGCGGCGGGATCGCTTGCCGGGCACCTGCTGGAATGCGGCCCGCAGTCCACCGGCGGTAACTTCACCGATTGGGAAGCGGCTGGGGATATCGCGCGGATCGGCTATCCGATCGCCGAGGTTTCAGCGGACGGGGGTTTCATCCTGACCAAGCCCGAGGGGACCACCGGCCTCGTCTCGCCCGCGTCGGTGGGGGAGCAGATGCTCTATGAGATCGGCGATCCGCGCGCTTATCTGCTGCCGGATGTGGTTTGCGATTTCACCGGAGTGACGCTCGCGCTGGATGGTCCTGAACGGGTCAGAGTCTCGGGCGCACGGGGACAGGCGCCGACCGGGCGGCTCAAGGTCTCGGTGACCTGGGCCGACGGATATCGCGGCGGCATGGTGTTCCAGATGACCGGGCGTGCGGCGCGTGACAAGGCGCGCGCTTTCGCACAGGCCGGGCTGGACCGCGCGCGGGCGCGGTTGAATGCGCTTGGCGCACCGGAGTATCGCGAGGTCTGTTTCGAAGCTTTTGGTGGAAGACACGGCGATGCCGGTACCGAAGAAATCGCGTTCAAGGCCGCAGTCCGGCATGACGATGCTCGGGCGGTGGGTCTGTTTCTAAAGGAACTGGTTGGCGCGGCACTGGCCACGCCGCCAGGTCTGCATTTCTTCACCGGGGGCGGGCGCCCGAAACCGTCGCCGGTGGTGGCGCTGTTCTCCTGCTTGATCCCTGCGGCTGCGCTCACCTGCAAGATTACCCTGGAGGGGGCCGAGGTGGTGTATGATGCGCCGGATCTGCCGCTGTGGGATGTTGCTCTGGCGGATCTGCAAGAGCCGGAGCCCGCCGAAGACGGGGTGGAGATGGTTTCACGCCCGCTCGAGGACCTGGCCTGGGCGCGATCCGGCGACAAGGGAGACAGCGCCAATATCGGCGTGATCGCCCGCAACCCGGCGTATATGCCCCATATCTGGGCGGCCCTTACGCCCGGGGTGGTGCAGAGGTTTTTCGCCGAAAAATCTCCCGCCCAGGTCAACCGGTATTACTTGCCCGGAACCCATTCGATGAACATCGTGATGACAGCGGTTCTGGGCGGCGGTGGCGTTGCCAGCCTGCGCAACGACCCGCAGGGCAAGGCCTTTGCCCAGGAACTCCTGTCCCTGCCGGTTGCCATCCCGGCCGGGTTGATCCCGAACGCATGAAGCGGAGAAACCTATGGGCTTTGTCAGCCAGGTTGTGAAAGAAAGCGAAACCTATGCCCGCAACCGCGCCGACATGCTGGCGCTGATCGACCAGTTGCGCGCGCTCGAGGCGCGCCCCGTGGCGCTGTCCGAAGAACGGCGCGAGCGGATGGAGGCGCGCGGCCAGATCACGCCGCGCGACCGGCTGGCACGCCTGCTCGACCCCGCGTTGCCGTTTTTGCAACTGCACAGTCTGGCCGGCTACATGGTAGACACCTCCAACCCCGAAAAATCGGTGCCTGGCGCCTCGATCATTGTCGGCATCGGTTTCATTGCCGGGGTGCGCTGCATGATCGTGGTCGACGATAGCGGTATCAAGGCGGGCGCGATGGTTGAAATGTCGGGGGCGGCGTTCCTGAGCGCGCAGGAGATTGCTCTGAAACAGAAACTGCCCTTTGTTCATCTGGTCGAGAGTGCCGGTGCCAACCTGATGGAGTACCGGGTCGAATTCTGGGCCAATGGTGGCAAGCTGTTCCGCAATCTGGCCCGGTTGTCGGCGGCGGGTATTCCGAACCTCGCCGTACTGCACGGGCCGTCAACGGCGGGCGGTGCCTATATGCCGGGGCTGGCCGATTATGTGGTCGGTGTGAAGAAAAACGGCATGGCCGCCCTTGCGGGTGCCGCCCTGGTGCATGCAGCGACGGGCGAGGTGGCAAACGACCGTGATCTGGGCGGCTCGGAGATGCATGCGCAGACGAGCGGCCTCGTCGAATACCTGGCCGAGGATGACGCGCATGGTATCGAGATGGCCCGCGAGGTGATTGCCGCGATTGACTGGAACAAGACGCTGCCGCCACGCACCGAACGCGCATTCGCCGCGCCCCGCTATGATATCGAGGATATCGCGGGGCTGGTGCCGACCGACTATCGTCAGCCCTATGACGTGCGCGAAGTGGTGGCGCGGATCGTGGACGGGTCCGAGTTCCGGGATTTCAAGCCGCGCTACGGTGTCTCGACCGTGTGTTTGCAGGCGGCGATCAACGGGATCGCGGTGGGGGTCATTGGCAATAACGGGCCAATCGACCCGGCGGGCGCCACCAAGGCGGCGCAGTTCATCCAGTTATGCGGGCAATCCGACACGCCACTGATCTTTCTCAACAACACCACCGGTTACATGGTGGGAACAGCCTATGAACAGGCGGGCATGATCAAGCACGGGGCCAAGATGATTCAGGCCGTGACCTCGGTCGATGTGCCGCGCATCACGCTCTATATCGGGGCGAGCTTCGGGGCGGGCAACTATGGGATGTCGGGTTATGCCTATGAACCCGATTTCCTGTTCGCCTGGCCCAATGCGACCACCGGTGTCATGGGGGGCGAGCAGGCGGCGGGCACCATGGCGATGGTGGCGCGCGCAGGCGCCAAACGCAAAGGCGAGGAGATCGACGAAGACCGTCTGGCCAAGCAATCGGCGCTTATCGCGGCGCATTTCGACCGGCAGGCGGGCGCGTTCCATACCTCGGGCCGGTGCCTGGACCATGGGGTGATCGACCCGCGCGATACACGGCGGGTGCTCGGCTTTTGCCTTGAAACAGTGCGCGAGGCGCGGGCGCGCCGGGTCAAGCCGGGCAGCTATGGCGTGGCGAGGTTCTGATGCTTCCTGTGTCAAATCACTACGAGTTGGAGCAGACGGAATCCTGGCTAACCGTCTGGCTAAACGAACCGCAGGCGCGCAACCCGCTGACGGCGGCGCGGGTAAGTGACCTGCTGACCCTGTGTGCGGCGTTGCAGGGCAGCGACCTGCGCGGCGTAGTTTTCCGCGGACGCGGCGGTGTGTTTTGCGCGGGGGGCGACCTGAAGGCGTTCCAGGCTGTGATGCAGGGCGAGGCCGGTCATGCCGAAGTGGTCGCGCTAAGCCTGCAAGCGGCGAACCTGTTCGACGCCGTGTCCGGGTTGCCGCAGTTCACCGTCATGGCGGTCGAAGGCGCGGCGATGGCCGGCGGCCTGGGCCTTGCCTGTTGCGGCGACATGGTGCTGGCCGAGGAAACCGCGCACTTTGCCCTGTCCGAGGTGCGGCTGGGCCTGACACCGGCGCAGATTGCACCGTTTGTGGTGGCCAGGTTGGGGATGCGGACGGCGCGGCGGCTGATGCTGTCGGGCGAAAGCGTCGGCGGAGACACTGCACGCGGTATCGGGCTGGCTGACCGGCTGGTTCCCGCAGGAGGCATGGACGCGGCTTTGGATGATCTGCGCCGGGCCATGGCCCCGGTCGCACCTCAAGCCGTTGCCATGATCAAGCGGCAGCTCTCGGGGCTGTCGTACCAGTCACGCAATGACCAACGGCAATCGGCGGCCGAGGCGTTCGCTTCGGCACTGCTTTCGGCAGAGGCGCGCGAGGGCATTGCCGCATTCCTCGAAAAACGCAAACCCCGTTGGGCGGAGGGCTGAGACCATGGCATTCGACACGATACTGGTCGCCAACCGGGGCGAGATCGCGGCGCGGGTGATCCGTACCGCGCGCGCAATGGGGCTGCGCACGGTGGCCGTCTACACCAGTGCTGACGCCCGCGCCCCGCATGTGGACCTGGCCGACGAGAGCGTCTGGATCGGTGAAGGGCCGGTCGGAGAGAGCTACCTTGATGCAGGGCGCATCCTCGACGCGGCCCGAGGCTCCGGCGCGGGCGCCATCCACCCGGGTTATGGCTTTCTGTCCGAAAACGCCGATTTTGCGCAGGCGGTGGCCGAGGCCGGGATGGTCTTTGTCGGACCCGATGCCCGCGCCATCGCGGCGATGGGCAACAAGGCCGGGGCCAAGCGGATGATGATCGCCGCCGGTGTGCCCTGCGTGCCGGGTTATGAGGGGGCGGAGCAGTCCGACGGTGCGATGACCCGCGCGGCCGAACAGATCGGCTTCCCCCTGATGGTCAAGGCGGCGGCGGGCGGCGGCGGGCGTGGCATGCGTCTGGTCGAACGCCCCGATGCGCTGGCGCAGGCGCTGGCGCGCGCCCGGTCCGAGGCGCTGGGCGCGTTTGGGTCCGACGAGTTGATCCTTGAAAAGGCCATCATCGAGCCGCGCCATGTCGAATTTCAGGTTTTTGCCGATGCGCATGGCAACGTGATCCACCTGGGCGAGCGGGATTGCTCGGTCCAGCGTCGCCACCAGAAGGTTGTCGAAGAGGCGCCTTGTCCGGTGATGACGTCAGAGTTGCGAGCTGAAATGGGAGCGGCGGCCGTGGCCGCCGCACGCGCGGTCGACTATCGCGGGGCTGGCACGGTGGAGTTCCTGCTCGATGCTTCGGGCGCGTTCTATTTCCTCGAGATGAACACCCGGCTCCAGGTCGAACATCCGGTCACCGAGATGGTGACCGGTCTTGATCTGGTGGAATGGCAAATCCGGGTGGCACAGGGCGAGGCGCTGCCGCTTGCGCAGGACGATGTGCGGCTCGACGGGCACGCGATCGAAGTGCGGCTCTATGCCGAGGATCCGGCTAACGGCTACTTGCCCGCGACAGGCCCGGTGCTGCGCTGGCAACCGGCGACAGGGGGTGGTGTTCGGGTCGATGCGGGGATCGATGAGGGGCAGGATATCTCGCCCCATTACGACCCGATGCTGGCCAAGATCATCGCACACGGCCCCACGCGCGAGATGGCGCGGACCCGGCTGATCCGGGCCGTGAAAGAGAGCGTTTTGCTGGGCACTGCAACCAACAGCGCCTTTCTGGCCGATGTCCTTGCGCTGCCGGAGTTTGCAGCGGGTATGGCCACAACCGGACTTCTGGCACGTGCCTGGCCGGAGGGCTATCCCGGAGCGGCACCCGATCCGGCGATGGTGGCGGTGGCAGTGGCCGTTCTGATGCAACACGACCGTGATACCGCCCTCGCCCTGGCAGGCCATGTTGCCGCCGACCAGCTGGGTTGGTCGAGCGCGCGCGTGTTGCCGCGCGGACTGATGCTTGCGATTGGAGACGATGTCATCTCTTGCTCTGCTGGTGCCTTTGTCGACGGCTGGCGGATCGGCGTCGCAGGGGAAACATTCAACGTTTCACTGACCGCGAGAGGCGCGGGGTTCCGCGCGCGGATTGGTGAGGCGACCCATGACGTGATGGCCCATGTCGAGGGTGATGCCGTGTTCCTCGCGGTCGGAGCTCTGCGGTTTTCTGTGCGCTGCCTGCGCTCCGGTGCCCGGGATGAGACCGTGCAGGCCGGCGGGCGTGTCACCGCGCCCATGCCTGGGTTGGTACAGTCGGTTGCGGTCGGACCAGGCGCCCAGGTCGCCAAGGGCGACACTCTGGCCGTGCTCGAAGCGATGAAAATGCAGCATCAGATCGCCGCCCCCGTCGCGGGCCGTATCAGGGCCGTGCATGTCAAGACGGGCCAGAGCCTTGCCGCCGGTGACATCATGATCGAGATCGAGGACGAGGAGACCGCCGAATGAACTCCGCACTTTGCCGCGACCTGGGGATCGAATTCCCTCTCTTCGCCTTCAGCCATTGCCGCGACGTGGTTGCCGCGGTCAGCCGGGCCGGGGGCATGGGCGTGTTCGGGGCGGTGATGTACACCCCCGAGCAGCTCAGAACCGAGCTGGAGTGGATTGACGCCAATTGCGGTGGAAAGCCCTATGGTGTCGACCTGATCGTGCCGACCTCGATCCAGCGGCAGGGCAGCAGCCTGTCCGACGACCAACTGCTCGCCGGGTTGCCCGATGAACATCTGGCCTTTGTCGAGGCAACATTGGCCCAGGCTGGAGTTGGCAGCGACGATCTGGACGAACGGCGCCGCGCGATGCTGCATTTCTCCCATAATCTCGACAGCGGCGGGGCCGAGGAGATGCTGGATGTGGCGTTCTCCTTTCCGATCCGCCTGATCGCCAATGCACTGGGCACGCCGCCGCAGATCATGCTGGATCGCGCCCGGATCGCGGGCGTACCGGTGGCGGCCCTTGTCGGGTCGAAGAAACACGCCGAGCGGCAGGTGGCCGCCGGTGTCGATATCCTGGTGGCAGCGGGCGGCGAGGCCGGGGGGCATTGCGGCGAAATCTCGACCATGGTGCTGGTGCCCGAGGTCGTCTCGGTCGCGGGCGGCACCCCGGTGCTGGCGGCGGGTGGCATCGTGACGGGGAGGCAGATGGCGGCAGCCATGGCGATGGGGGCCGCCGGAGCCTGGTGCGGCTCGGTATGGCTGACCACTGCCGAAGGAGAGCCAAGCCAGGTGGTCAAGGACAAGATGCTTGCGGCTACGTCGTCCGACACGGTGCGGTCACGCTCGCGTACCGGCAAGACCTCGCGCCAGCTGAAATCGGCCTGGACCGAGGCCTGGGAAGCGCAGGGCCCCAGCCCGCTGCCGATGCCGTTCCAGTCGCTGATCTCGGAACCGGCGCTGGCCCGGATCGAGAAACTGGCGCAGGGCGGGCACCAGGGCGCGGCGGAGCTCGCCACCTATTGGGTCGGGCAGGGGGTCGGGTTGATGAACCAGATGACCTCGACCGCCGAGGTGGTGCAGGAGTTCAAGCGCGACTACCTTGAGGCCGCCGAAAGGCTGATGGCGACATTGGAGGATTAGGAATGGAACAGGCAGGCGATTTCCTGGCCGAAAGCGAGGCGCTGGATGCGGTGCTGGCGGATGTCACCGGCTCGCAGTGGGAGACGGTAACCCAGTTCAAGGGCTGGACCCTGAACGACGTGCTGGTCCATCTGCATTTCTGGAACCAGATGGCAGACCTGTCGCTGACCGATGAGGCGGCGTTCCAGGCCCGATTGGCGGAAACCTTTGCCGGTATTGGCAAGAACGGTTTCCGCGCCACCGAAAACGCGATGATCACAGAGCGCGGCGAGGGCCTGCGCGCGGCCTGGCGCGCGCTTTACACCGACATGGGACGCCGCTGGGCGGATCTCGACCCCAAACGCCGGGTGAAATGGGCAGGCCCCGAGATGTCGGTGCGCTCGTCGATCACCGCGCGGCAGATGGAGACCTGGGCGCATGGCCAGGAGGTCTTTGATATTCTGGGCGCCCGGCGGCAAGAGGCAGACCGGGTCAAGAACATCGTGGTTCTCGGCGTCAACACGTTCGGGTGGTCCTACAAGGTGCATGGCCGGGCCGTGCCGGAAACCATGCCCCGGCTGGACCTCACCGCACCGTCCGGCGCGCTGTGGAGTTTCGGCGAACCAGGCGAGAACCGGATTTCCGGCCCCGCCGTGGAGTTTGCCCAGGTCGTAGCCCAAACCCGCAACATCGCGGACACGTCCTTGCTGGTCGAAGGACCCATTGCAGTAGAGTGGATGTCGATTGCGCAATGCTTTGCCGGTGGCGCCGAAATGCCCCCTGCCAAGGGCGCGCGGCACCAGGTGACGCGCTGACGTAAAAGGACGTTGCGTTGCATTCCCGGAACGCCGCGTCACCCCGATTGGCTTGAATCAGGCATGGGCTTAGCCTGAGCGCAAATTCAGATCGGAGAATGATATGTCCCTTTTTTCCAGCACGGCGGCCTGGGTCACAGACGAACACCGCATGTTCGCCGAAGCGGCGGGCCGGTTCCTCGATGACGAACTGGTTCCCAATATCGAGACCTGGGTCGACAATGGCGTGGTCGACCGTGACTTCTGGCGCAAGGCAGGCGAGACCGGGCTGATGGCGGGTGCCATCCCTGAGGAATTCGGCGGCGTCGGCGGCGGCATGGGCTTTGACGCGGTCACCATCTATGAACAGACCTCGCGCGGGGATGCGGGCTGGGGCTATGGCATCCAGTCGATCGTCACGCACTACATCACCGCCTATGGCAGCGAGGAGCAAAAGGCCAAATGGTTGCCCGGACTGGCCTCGGGCGATATCGTGGGCGCCATCGCGATGACCGAACCGGGCACCGGCTCGGACCTTCAGGCGGTGCGCACCACCGCCGAGAAGGACGGCAATTCGTACCGGATCAACGGCTCCAAGATATTCATCACCAACGGACAGACCGCCGATCTGATCATCGTGGTGGCCAAGACCGACAAGACGCTGGGGTCCAAGGGCGTGTCGCTGATCGCGCTCGAAACCGAGGGTGCCGAAGGTTTCCGCCGGGGCCGCAACCTCAAGAAACTGGGGATGAAGGCCAACGACACCGCCGAGCTGTTCTTTGAGGACGTCAAGGTGCCGATGACCAACCTGATCGGCCCCGAAGAAGGGCATGGGTTCTACCAGCTGATGAAACAGCTGCCCTGGGAACGCCTGACCATCGGCATCATGGCGCTGGGCGCCATCGACTTTGCCCTCGCCGAGACGGTGAAATATGTTCAGGAGCGCAAGGCCTTTGGCCAGCGGGTGATGGATTTCCAGAACACCCGGTTCAAGCTGGCCGAATGCAAGACCAAGGCCGAGGTGCTGCGCAGCTTTGTCAACGACTGCATCGCGCGGCTGGAGGCCGGGCAGCTCGACGCCACCACGGCCTCGATGGTGAAATACTACGGGTCCGAGGTGCAGAACGAGATCATGCATGAATGCCTGCAACTCTTCGGTGGCTACGGGTTCATGATGGAATACCCGATCGCGCGGCTTTATGCCGATGCGCGGGTGCAGATGATCTATGGCGGCACCAACGAGGTGATGAAAGAACTGATCGCCCGCTCCATGGACGTCTGATCCGGACGTTAGCAAATCGTGCGCCTGCGGCGCGCTCGATTGCTTGTTGAGGGACGCTGTCCCTCAAACTCCCTGGAGTATTTGTGACCAGAAAGAAGTCAGAGTTGGATTTGTGCTTCTTTCTGGGTTGAAATACTCCGGGGTGAATTGTCCGCAGGGCAAGAGGGGCAGCGCCCCTTCTTCTATGCGAATGCCTCTTGCAGCCAGGTTCGGAACGAAGCGAGCGGTGGTGCTGTGGCGCGGTTCTGCGGCCAGACCAGATAGTAGCTCCCCAGGCTGATGGCGGGACCATCGCAGGCGACAACCAACCGGCCTTTGGTCAGGTCGTCCGCGACCAGATAGCTGGGCAAGAGCGCAACGCCCAGCCCGTTGGCGACCGCCGGGATCATGGTCGAGAACTGGTCGAACAGCATGCCGCGCAGCCCCGGCGCTGCCAGATCGTGCGCTGCAAACCAGCGTTCCCAGGCATCCGGGCGAGTGTCGAGATGCAGAAGCGGTGCGCGGAGCAGCCAGCCGGGATCGTTGGTGGCTTGCCGTAAGGCGGGCGCGCAGACCGGCAACACTTCCTCGCGCATGATCTTCAGATAGTCGACCCCGGCCCAATCGCGCCGACCGAAATGAATGGCGGCATCGAAGGGTTCGCTGGCAAAGTCGAAGGGTTTCAGCCGGGTGCTGAGATTGACCGACACTTCCGGGTGGCGGCGGGCGAAATCCTGCAATCGCGGCGCCAGCCAGTGCATGCCAAAGGCAGGCAGGATCGACAGGCTGAGCGTGCCGCCAGTCGGGTTGGCCTTGAGCTTGAGCGAGGCCTGCGCCAGCTGGGTCAGCGCGGCGCGCGCGGTCTGGACATACTCCTGCGCCGCTGGCGTCAGGTGGAGCCGCACCCGGTCGCGTTGGACCAGTTCGACGCCCAGCTGCTCCTCCATCGTCTTCAACTGCCGGCTGATGGCGCTTTGGGTCAGGGCCAGTTCCTCGGCGGCGGCCGAGGCGCTGCCCAGCCGGTCGACCGCCTCTAGCGCCAGAAGCGACGAGATTGAGGGGAGAAAGCGGCGCGGGGCAATCACTTGAGTTTTCCTCATAGCTTTTGACCGGAATATCACTGGTTTTTTGCATGATCCAGCGCGATCTATTGCGGGAAACTCCTGATGATGGGGCAAGGCCATGAATACATCCAGCGATACCGGATTTCGGCGAGCGGGCAGGCTTGATGGAATCGAGCTGTCCGAGATCGTTCAGATCTCGGAACGGGCGGCGCAGTTGCGGGCCGGGGGCGCCGATATTGTCGCGCTCAGCACCGGCGAGCCGGATTTCCCGACACCGAACCACGTGATCGAGGCCGCGCACAGGGCGGCGCTGGCGGGGCAGACCCGCTATCCGGCTACGGCGGGTACGCCCGCCTTGCGCGCGGCGATTGCCTCTGACGCGGGGGTGGAGCCTGCCAACGTGATCGTTTCGACCGGGGCCAAGCAGGTGCTGGCGGGCGCGTTTCTGGCCACGCTCGACCCGGGCGACGAGGTGATCACGACCGCGCCCTTCTGGACCAGCTATGCCGATATGGTGCGGCTGGCAGGCGGCGTGCCGGTGGTGCTGGATTGTCCCGGCGATCAGGGGTTCAAGCTGACGCCCGCGCAGCTGGAGGTCGCAATCACCCCTCGCACCCGCTGGCTGTTGCTCAACACGCCATCGAACCCCACCGGCGCCATCTATTCTCAGGCCGAGTTGCAGGCGCTGGGAGCGGTGCTGGAGCGTCACCCGCATGTCTGGGTGATCTCGGACGAGATTTACCAGCATCTGGCCTATGTGCCCTTCACCCCCTTTGTGCAGGCGGTGCCAGAACTCGCGAATCGCACCCTGATCGTGAACGGGGTGTCCAAGGCCTATTCAATGACCGGATGGCGGATCGGTTGGGGGATCGGCCCGGCGCCGCTGATCAAGGCTATGGTGGCGGTACAGGGGCAGATCACCTCGGGTGCCTGTTCCATCGCGCAGGCGGCGGCGCTGGCGGCGCTGACCGGGCCGCAGGACCTGCTGGCCGAGCGGCGGGACGAGATGCGGGCACGGCGCGATCTGGTGGTTGCGGGGTTGAACGCGGCGGGGCTGGATTGTGCGCTGCCGGATGGCGCGTTCTATGTATTTCCGAAGACGCCCGCGCAGATGTCTGTCGATCATGAGTTCTGCCGCTATCTGCTGGACAATGCCGGGGTGGCGCTGGTGCCGGGGCGGGCCTTTGGCATGCCGGGGCATTTGCGCCTGTCCTTCGCTTATGCGAGGCAGAGTCTGGAAGAGGGGATTGCCCGTATCGCCCGCACCACCGCCGCGTTGTAACAAGGGGGATCGCCCCCAAGCATGAAAGAAGGCCGAGCCATGGACCGCGCCCAGATCGTACATGAGAACTTCCTCAGCCGGGTGGCTGCGGGCGACCTGCCCGCCGGCGCGCCGCCGCGGCCGGGCCTGACGCAGGCTGAGGCGGTCTCGCTTTATCGCTCGCAGGTGCTTAGCCGTGCGCTCGACCGGACCAGCCGGGCGATGCAGAAGGCGGGTCAGGGGTTCTATACCATCGGCTCGTCCGGGCACGAGGGGATGGCGGCGGTGGCGCAGGCCCTTCGCCCGACCGATATCGCCTTTCTGCATTACCGCGACGCGGCGTTTCAGATCGCGCGGGCCGAACAGGTGCCGGGTCAGCAGATCGCCTGGGACATGCTGCTCAGCTTTGCCTGTTCGAAGGAAGATCCCACCTCGGGTGGGCGGCACAAGGTGCTGGGATCAAGGGCGCTGATGATCCCGCCGCAGACCTCGACCATCGCCAGCCACCTGCCCAAGGCGGTGGGCGCGGCCTATAGCCTGGGCGCGGCGCGGCGGCATCCGCCGGAACACCGCATGCTGCCCGAGGACGGAATTGCCATGTGTTCCTTCGGGGATGCATCGGCCAACCATTCCACGGCGCAGGGCGCGATCAACACGGCGGGCTGGACCAGCGTGCAGTCGATCCCGCTGCCGCTCCTCTTTGTCTGCGAGGATAACGGGATCGGGATCTCGACCAAGACGCCCAGAGGCTGGATCCAGGCCTCGATGCAGCATCGGCCCGGCATCCGCTATTTTCAGGCCAACGGGCTGGACATCTACGAGACCTATGCCGTGGCGCAGGAGGCGGCCGACTATGTCCGCACCCGCCGCAAGCCTGCGTTCCTGCATCTGAAAACCGTGCGGCTTTATGGCCATGCGGGGGCGGATGTGCCGACCACCTATCTTTCGCGGGCCGAGGTCGAGGCGGAGGAAGCCATGGATCCGCTGCTGCACAGCGTGCGCCTGCTGGATCAGGCCGGGGCGCTGTCACCGCAACAGGCGCTGGCGATCTATGAACAGACCTGCGCCCGCACCGACCGCATCGCGGCCGAGGCCGCGACCCGCCCGCATCTGGCCAGTGCCGCCGAGGTGGCGGCCAGCCTTATCCCGCCGAAACGGAGCTGCAAGCCCACCAACGGCCCCGGGGCCGAGGCCCGCGCCATGTGTTTTGGCGGTGATCTCAAGGCGATGGAAGAGCCGCAGATCATGTCTCGACTGATCAACTGGGCGCTGACCGACCTTATGCTGGAACATGGCGAGATCGTCTGCATGGGCGAGGATGTGGGCCGCAAGGGGGGCGTCTATGGCGTGACCCAGAAACTGCAACAACGGTTCGGCCCCGACCGGATGATCGACACGCTTCTGGACGAGCAGTCCATTCTGGGGTTGGCCATCGGCATGGGGCACAACGGCTTCGTTCCGATCCCCGAGATCCAGTTCCTGGCCTATCTGCATAATGCCGAGGACCAGATCCGGGGCGAGGCCGCGACGCTGCCGTTCTTTTCGAACGGACAGTTTTCGAACCCGATGGTGCTGCGTATCGCGGGCCTGGGATATCAGAAAGGGTTCGGCGGGCATTTCCACAACGACAACTCGCTGGCCGTGCTGCGTGACATTCCGGGCGTGATCATCGCTTGCCCCTCGACCGGGGCGGATGCGGCCCAGATGCTGCGCGAATGTGTGCGGCTGGCGCGCGAGGAGCAGCGGGTGGTCGTGTTTCTTGAGCCCATCGCGCTTTACCCGATGCGCGACCTGCATGGGGCGCAGGACGGCGGCTGGATGACCACCTATCCCTCGCCAGACCGGCGCATCGCCTTGGGAAAGGTCGGGATACATGGCGATGGCACCGATCTCGCCATCGTGACCTATGGCAACGGCCATTACCTGTCGCGGCAGGCCCTTCCCGAGATCGAGGCGGCGGGGATCAAGGCGCGGATCATCGACCTGCGCTGGTTGGCGCCGCTGCCCGTCGAGGCATTGCGCGCGGCCACGCAAGGCTGCAAACACGTGCTGATCGTTGATGAATGCCGCCGCACCGGCAGCCAGTCCGAGGCGCTGATGACTTTCTTCTGCGAAGAAAGTCGCGCCCCCGCCACCGCCCGCGTGGTGGCCGAGGATTGCTTCATTGCCACCGGCCCGGCCTATGCTGCCCCGCTGCCGTCCAAGGACGGCATCGTGGCCGCCGCGCTGTCCCTGACCGGAGTTGCAAAATGACCCGTACCGCTGTCGTGATCTGCCCCGGCCGGGGCACCTATAACAAACCGGAACTGGGTTATCTGCACCGCCACCACGGCGCCCGGATGCAGATGTTCCGCGCCTTTGACGCCATCCGCGCCGAAGCCGGGCAAGAGGCGGTGACCGCGCTGGACGGGGCCGAGCGGTATACGGTGGGCAAATACTCGCGCGGCGATGTGGCCTCGCCGCTGATCTATGCCGCCGCGCTGGGTGATGCGCAGGCGCTGGCCGAGGATATCGAGGTGGTTGCCGTCACCGGCAATTCGATGGGCTGGTATATTGCGCTGGCCGCCGCCGGGGCGCTGAGCCCGGAAAACGGGTTCCGGGTGGTCAACACCATGGGCACGCTGATGCAGGAACGGTTGATCGGCGGGCAGCTGGTCTATCCCTTCACCGGCGAGGATTGGTCGGACGATCCCGCGCGCAAGGCGGCGCTGCTGGCGGATGTGGCGCGGATCGACGCCATGCCGGGGCATGATCTGGCGCTGTCCATCGACCTTGGGGGCATGCTGGTGCTGGCCGGAAACGAGGCAGGGCTGTCGGCCTTCGAGGCCGCGCAGCCGGTGGCGCAGGAACGGTTCCCGATGCGGCTGGCCAATCACGCCGCCTTTCACACCAGGTTGCAGGCACCGGTTGCCGCCGAGGGGCGGCAACGGCTGGGCGCCTACCTGTTCACTCAACCCACCCACCCGGTGATCGACGGGCGCGGCAAGATCTGGTGGCCCGGCGCCACCGACACCGGGGCGTTGTGGGACTATACGCTGGGTCATCAGGTGACCGAGCCCTATGATTTCACCCGCGCCGTGCAGACCGCCGCGCGTGAATTTGCCCCCGACCTCTTCATCGTCACCGGCCCCGGCGCCACGTTGGGCGGTGCTGTGGCGCAGTCGCTGGTCCTGGCCAATTGGCGCGGCATGGGCGACAAGGCGGCGTTCCAGGCGCGGCAGGCCGAGGCGCCCCTGCTGGTGGCGATGGGGCGCGACGATCAGCGCGGGCTGGTTTGCGCGGGCTGAGATTTCAAGACCAACATCCCGGCGAACCGGGAAACACGCGGTGAATTATGGCGAAGGTTTCGGAAAACGACAGCAATCTCTGGCACAAGACCTGCGCCGAACGTGTCTCGGCGCCGCCGCTGAAAACCGACACAACCGTCGATCTGGTCATTGTCGGCGGTGGGTTCACCGGTCTCTCGGCCGCCCTGCATGCGGCAGAAGCCGGGGCCAGCGTTTGCCTGCTTGAGGCACGTGAGATCGGATATGGTGGCTCGGGCCGCAATGTCGGGTTGGCCAATGCCGGCCTTTGGCTGCCGCCGGATGACATCCGGGCTCATCTGGGGCAGCAGGCCGGCGACCGGCTGATCGTTTTGCTGGCCGGGGCTCCGGCCTATGTCTATGACCTGATCGCGAGACATGACATCGCGTGTGAACCGGTGCGCAATGGTACCCTGCACTGCGCTCATTCCGCTGCCGGTCTGGCCGACTTGCGCAACCGGCACGCACAGCTTGCCGCGACGGGCGCCCCGGTCGCGTTGCTTTCGGCGGGAGACACCGCGAAGCGCACCGGGTCGGATGCGTTCCATGGGGCGCTTTTCGATCCAAGGGCCGGAACCATCCAGCCCTTGGGATATGTCCGGGGGCTGGCGCGCGCGGCTCAGGCGGCCGGTGCACAGATCCACGGCAATAGTCCGGTTGTGGAACTCAGCCATCAAGACGGTACGTGGTCGGCGCGAACTCCGGGGGGCGCGGTTCGGGCGCGGGCATTGATCCAGGCCACAAACGCCTATCACCAGGGATTGAACACCCATGTACCGGCCTATGTGCCGGTCCACTACTTCCAATACGCCACCGCGCCCTTGCCCGACAGGTTGCGGGCAACCATCCTGCCGGGCGGCGAGGGGTGCTGGGATACTGCTCTGGTCATGTCTTCGTTCCGGATGGACGCGGCGGGGCGCATGATCATCGGTGCCATGGGCGATCTGGGGCACTTTGCGAGTGGCATTCATACCGCCTGGGTGCGCCGCAAGCTGGCTCAGCTGTTCCCGGTGCTGGCGGATCAGCCGTTACAGTTGGGCTGGCACGGGCGGATCGCCATGACCTCGGACCATATCCCCAAGATCACCCGGCCCGGACCAAACGCGCTCGCCGCGCACGGTTACTCGGGCCGGGGCATCGGCCCGGGAACGATGTTCGGCAAGGGCATGGCCGAGGCGCTACTCAGCGGCGATGAAAGCAAGCTGCCCATCGCCCCCGTCGTGGATCATGTCGAACGCGTGACCGGCGTGCAGCAGGCCTATTTCGAAACCGGCGCCACCTTGATGCATCTGATCAAGGCCCGTGTCGGATACTGAACGCCTCGTCGGTTAGATCGCTCAGATTGGCCGCAATCTCCTCCACCCGTGCACGCAACCAGCGGTGTGCCGGGTCAGACGCCGAGCGCTGATGCCAGACCATGTAGATCGACACAGGCGGGCAGTGAAACGGCAACGGCGCGCAGTCGAGCGTGGCCAGCGGCCCCCGCTTCATCAGCGCGGTGTCGGTCGAGATCAGGGTGCTGCCTTTGACAAAGGCGGGGATGGCGTTGAAATGCGGCAGGATGACCGTGGGCGGCCTGATCTGACTCTGGTCCACGCCTTGCATGACCGTGCGGGCGTTACGCCCATCGGGAAAGCGCACCTCGACATGTTCTGCATCACAATACTCTTCCCAAGTCTTGGGCGGTTGCCCTTGGGTAGCGTCGTGAAACACCATGAGAGGGCTTGATAACAGCCGCTTCTGAAAGATATCCGGCCCGTCCGGCGGCAGGGGGGTCAGCATTAGTTGGCAGCGGTCGCTGCGCAACAGATCGGGTCCCGGAACGCCCGAGGGCAGGAACCCGAGCCTGAGCTGCACCCCCTCTGCGCGGGCGGCCCTGAACAAGTGGGGAAAGATCAGTTCTCTCTGCAAGTCATTGACAGCGATGTGAAATTCCATCTCTTCGGACATCGGGTCGAATGGGCGTCCATCGGTCAGCCCGCGCATGCCGTCGAGAACGGTTTGCACGGGCTCCCGCAGGGCCAGCGCGCGTTCGGTCGGGGTCAGTCCCTGGCCGGAGCGGACGAACAGCGGGTCGCCCAGCACCGCGCGCAGTTTCGCCAGAGTGTGGCTGACCGCGGATTGCGTCACGCCCAACCGATCGGCGGCGCGCGAGACCGAGCTTTCTTCGAGTATCGTCAGAAAGGCGCGCAGCACCTTGCCATCCAGATCGGTAAAATCGAATTCCTTCATGATATCTATGATTAGTCATGAATGGATTTGGTGTCCATTCCACGCTAGGGCGGAGGAAAGACTGGAGGCGCGCGATGGGTATTCGTTTCTTCTCGGACAAAAAGCGTCCGGTGCATATGGGACCCTACCCGCTGGAGCGGCTGGCCCGGCGCGAAGGCGTGGCGGGTCTGGCTGGCGTTCCCGACATGCCGGGGCTCAGCTTTCACCGACCCGAACGGCCCGAGAGCATCGTCAACGCAATGGGCGAGTTTCAGGCGATGCTGGACGCGATCCGCGCCGGGCTGGTGAACCCGACCCGTGCCGAAATCCCCACGGATCCGCAAGAGCGATCCAAGCATCTGAAAGCATTTGGGTATTTCAACGACGCCTCGATGATGGGCTGCGGCCCGCTCCCGGCCGAGGCGCTGCTGCCGGTGCCCCGACGCAATGGCGATATCGACCGGCTGGCGGCGGCGCTGCGGACGCGCCAGACCAAGACGCTGGCCTCGGGTATCGACCTGATCATGGCGGACCTGAAGGAGAGCATGGAGGTGGAACCGACCGGTATCGACAGCCACCGCCATGCCATCGTGTTCCTTTATGAACATCACCGTGACCCGACGCCAGAAGAACCGGGCAGCGACTGGATCCTCGATGCCCAGGATCATCGCGCCTGTTTGCTGGCCACAGAGAATGCGGTCGTAATTGCGAATTATATCAGGCTCCTAGGGTTCGATGCGCGGGCGCATTCGATGACCTCCACGGATGTGGATCTTGGTCGGCTGGCGGTGGCGGCGGGGTTGGTGACGGTCGAGGGCGGCCAATTGGTCGCGCCTTGGCTGGGGACGCGTTTCGGTCTGGCGGCGGTGACAACAGAAATGGAGATCGCCCACGATGCGGCCCTGGCCCCGATGCGCGCTCAACCCTGGTTCAGGACGCAGGGCCCGGCCTGGTGGCTGGGTACCGGGTTCGCAAAAAACGCAATGAACCGAGATGTTTATGCGAAGCGGCGTTATGTCGATGGGGCGCATCCTTTCGAAAAACTGAAGCGGGTCGAGACGCCGACAACCTATATCGACGAGGCCAATGTTGCCCGTGTCCCAAAGCGCGCGGATATGTTTGCGCGGGCGCAGTTCGGCGACATGGGCAAGGCGCTGCAAGAGGGGGCGAAGGGCGGCCATTATGTGCGCAAGGCGGCGCCCAGTTTTGCCCAGAGACGCGCACTTGGCGCTTTTGTACTGCTTCAGGATGGCGAAAGTGCCGTTTTGTACAAACCGGAAAGCGCTGCCCGCAACGCCGCCAACCTGAAAGCGGCGAGCTATTTCCTGGGGGTCGATGCGGTCGGGCTCAGCCGATGCCCGGAATGGGCCTGGTACAGCCATGACGCCACCGGCGAGGCGATCACTCCGCCGCATGATCAAGCGGTCAGCATGATCATCGACCAGGGCTATGAGACGATGGAGGGGTCGAGCGGCGACGACTGGATCGCGGTGGCACAATCCATGCGCGCTTACTTGCGCTTCTCGCTGCTGGGCGGCGTGATCGCGCAGCAGATCCGCAACCTTGGTTACAAGGCCAAGGCGCATACGGTGATGGATGGCGAGGTGTTGCAGCCGCCCTTGCTGCTGCTTTCTGGTCTGGGCGAGGTCAGCCGTATCGGCGAGGTGATCCTGAACCCCTACCTTGGCCCGCGCCTGAAATCCGGCGTGGTGACGACCGACATGCCGATCACCCATGACAAGCCCCTCGACTTTGGCCTGCAAAGGTTCTGCGAGAGCTGCAACAAATGCGCCCGCGAATGCCCGTCGGGGGCGATCACCGCCGGGCCGAAGCTGATGTTCAACGGCTACGAGATCTGGAAGTCCGACAGCCAGAAATGCGCCACCTACCGCATCACCACCCGAGGCGGCGCGATGTGCGGGCGCTGCATGAAGACCTGTCCCTGGAACCTCGAGGGGATATTTGCCGAACGCCCGTTCCGCTGGGCGGCGATGACCATTCCGGCGGCGGCCCCTGCGCTGGCGCGTCTGGACGACATGGTGGGTAATGGCGGGCTGAACGACGTCAAGAAATGGTGGTGGGATATCGAGTTGCAGGCGGACGGGGCCTATCGGCCCTCGACCCATCCGCTGAACCGGCGCGGCCTGCAAAAGGATCTGGACCTGAAATACGAGGATCAGACGCTGGCCGTCTATCCCGCGCCGCTGGCGCCGTATCCCTGGCCCTATCCGTTTCCGATGGATCGCGAGGCGGGGATTGCCGCGTATGAGGCCATGGTGACGGCAGACGAATACAAGTCGCGGATGGCAGCGGGGGATATGTCGGTGGTGCACCGCTACACCGTGCCCGATGCCGACAGCGCGCCGGTGATCCGGGTGGCGGTCAGCCGGGCCGAGAAGATGACCGGCGACGTGACGAAATACGAGTTCTCGGCGCTCGACGGTGCGCCTTTGCCGGAATGGACGGCGGGGGCGCATCTGGATGTGCTGGTCGCGCCCGAGTTCCTGCGGCAATATTCGATGTCGGGCGATCCGGCTGACCGGACGAAGTATCAGATCGGGGTGCTGCGCGAGAATGAGGGGCGCGGCGGGTCCAAGCTGATGCATCGCATCTTTACCGAGGGGCGCAAGGTATTCATCTCAAAGCCGATCAACCATTTCGAATTGGATGAAACCGCGACGCGCACCTTCCTAATGGGGGGCGGTATCGGTATCACGCCGATGATTGCCTTTGCCCATCGATTGCACGCGCTGGGCGCGGAATTCGAGCTGCATTATTCCACCTCGACCCGGGGCGGGGCGGGATATCTGGCGGACCTCGCCGCCATGCCCTGGGCCGACCGGGTGCATCTGCATCTTTCGGACGAGGGCACGCGCGCCGATCTCGACACGGTACTGGCGGGCTATCAGCCCGGCTGGCATGTCTATACCTGCGGGCCGGATCGCTACATGGACGGGGTGATGAAGGCCGCCGAACGGCAGGGCTTTCCCGAGGAGGCGCGGCATCTGGAGTATTTCTCGGTCCCCGAGCAGCCGGATTATGTGAACCATCCCTTTACCCTGAAACTTGCCCAGTCCGGTCGGGTGCTGGAGGTGCCTGCGGACAAGGATGCGGCGCAGGTGCTGAACGAGAGCGGGTTTCATGTCGACGTGAAATGTTCTGACGGGATCTGTGGCGTCTGCAAATGCGGGCTGGTCGCGGGTGAGGTGGAGCATCGCGATTTCGTGCTGTCGAAGAAACAGCGCGAGGGTGCGATCATCCTGTGCCAGTCGCGCGCGCTGGAACCGGGTGGGGTGGTCGAAATCGACCTCTGAGGCTCAGGCCGGGTCCGCGATCTTGTCGATGAGGCCGAGGAGGTCGGGTGCCTCGGGCCAATCCAGCAGCATATCGGCGAGGCCCGCGGGCCGTGGCGCGATATTGCTGGCCAGCTTGGCCCTGATCCGGTGGGGTGCAAGCGGGTTCTGCGGTGCGCCAAGCGGATAGGTGCAGGTCGAGGTGAGGATCTGCCCGTCATCCAGTGTCACCACGGCCCGGTCGGGTTCCTCAGGGTCGAAGTTGAGTTCTGGCCGCCGGGGGCGGAACGGGTGCACATGGGTGCGGCTGATCAGGGTGACGATTTGAGGATCGGTCCAGGCGTCGCGCGCGGTATCGGCCAGCGTCAGGTCGCCGTGAACCAGGGCCATGGCGCAGGCGAAGGGCAGGCTGAACAGCGCCTCGCCATGGTCGCGTGGCTGGTGGAACGGGAGGATCGCGGCATGCACATCGGGCAGGTGAAGGTCGATGCGCGTGACACTCTCGGGCCTCAGACCGTCGCGCAGGCCCACTAGGGCGGTCATCAGGCGGTGGGTGTAGCTGCAATTTGGCCAGGGTTTGAGGGCGATCCCATGTTCGCTCAGCGCCAGCGGCTGGCCAAGCCGGTCGAGCGCGTCGCGCAGGCGCCGGGGGTCGGCACCGCCGGTCAGCGCCGCAAAGCCGCGCGGGTGGTCGAGCGCATGCAACTGGCCTTCGGCCCCGGCCGCGGCCAGATAGGCGCATTCCACGGCGGCTTGCGCTGCAAAACCGGCCTGCAACGGTTTGGCGTTGCTGCCGAACTGGCAGGTGTATCCGGCGGCCCGGCTGATCGCCAGCGCCATCGCATGGGCGCTATGCCGGGCGTCAAGCCGCATCAGGCGGGCGACGGCTGCCGTCGCCCCAAGGGTACCCAGCGTTGCGGTCGCATGCCAGCCCGCGCCGTAGTGTTCCAGGTTCAGCGCCTCGCCAAGACGGGCGATCACCTCGAACCCCGCAAGATAGGGCGCGATCAGGTCGGCGCCTGTCATGCCGGGTGCCGCGCAGGCCAGCAACGCGGGCAGCATCACCACCGTTGGATGGGTGTTGCCGGGCGCCTCCCAATCGTCGAAGTCGAGCGCGTGACCGGCGGTGGCATTCAGGAAGGCTGCTTGTGCAGGTGCCGTGCGCTGTCCCGTGCCCAGAACCGCAACGCCGCCACCGATGCCCATGGCGCGAACCGCGGCGCGGGCCTTGGCGGATACCGGCATCTGGACGCCTGCAAGGATGCAGCCGAGGCAGTCGGCCACCGCGGCGCGCAGCTGTGCCTGTGCGCTGTCGTCTAGCGCCAATGCCGCCTCGGCAACAAATGTGCCGAGGCGCGCAAGTGCGGGAAATGATGCATCATTCATGAACAGCCCCGGTCAGCGAGATGATCCGAGGCTAGGCGCTTTGTCTTTTGAGGGGAACGTGGAAAAAAGGAATGCCAATCATTCATCTCCCGAATGACCGGTGTTTTCCTTCACCCGGTGCAGGCCGCCATCAGCCGATAGACGATCTGGGCTGTGGTGAAATCCCATGCGGCATTGCCATCGGGCGCCAGCTCCACCACGTCGAGCCCGACACATTTGCGGCCCTTGAGCGCGTGCTCGACCAGATGCAGGGCCTGATAGTACCCCAGCCCGCCGGGCACCGGCGTGCCGGTTGCGGGCATCTGGGCCGGGTCCAGCCCGTCGACATCGAAGCTGACATAGACCAGCTTGGGGAAATCCCCGGGCAGGTCGACGGCGTGGATACTCCCGGTGACCAGCTCCTCGGCATCCTTGAAGAACACGCCATGTCTGGCGCGCTCGTCCATTTCCTGCTGGCAGAGGGCACGGACGCCGAATTGTGCCAGGCGAATGCCCTCCTCGGCGAGCAGGTGCATGACCGAGGCGTGGCTGTGTTTCTCGCCCTGATAGGCGATGCGCAGGTCGGCATGGGCGTCGATCTGCACCAGCCCCAGCGGCTGTCCCAGCGCGCGCGCCACGCCCATAACCGCGCCGAAGCTGAGCGAATGTTCACCTCCCAGCGTCACGGGTACTTGGCCCGCGCGGATGGCGGCCTCGGTGCGCTGTGCCAGACGCTCCATCACCTCGGGCAGCGGGCCGTCGCAATCGAGCGGGGCTTCGGTGAAGATGCCCTGCGCGCAGGGTTCGGCGCCGTTGGTGATGCGTTCCAGCTCGTTTGACGCGTCAAGGATCGCCGCCGGACCGGCGGCGGTGCCTGAGCCGTATGAGACGGTGCGTTCCAGGGGCACCGGGATGATGCGGAAACGGGCGTCTTCGGTCCGTTCGGCGGCTGAAAGTTCGCTGTCGAGGAAGATGCTCATGAGAGGCGGTCCTTGAAATCGGAATAGTCGAATTGGCGGATGATGCGCAGCGCGTCGGTGTCGCTGTTCCAAAGCGCGATCGTGGGCAGGGGCACGCCGTTGAATGTGTTGGTCTTGACCATCGAATAATGCGCCTGATCGAGAAAGGCAAAGCGCTGGCCGATGGTCAGCGGTTGGTCCCAGGTGTAGTCGCCGATCACGTCACCGGCGAGGCAGGAGGGGCCGCCCAGGCGATAGGTATGGCCGCTCTCGGCCTCGTCCATCAGGGCGGGGCGATAGGGCGCCTCGATCACGTCCGGCATATGGCAGGTGGCCGAGATATCGGTAATGGCGAGGTCCATGCCATTGGAGGGCAGGTCAAGGATTTCACCCACGAGGATACCCGCATCCAGCGCCACCGCCTCGCCGGGTTCGAGGTAGACGTCGAGGCCGTGTTTCTCGCGGATCCCCTGGATGAAGCGCACCAGCGCGTCGCGGTCGTAATCGGCGCGGGTGATGTGATGGCCGCCGCCGAAATTGAGCCATTTGAGGCCGGGCAGATTGGGGGCGAGCTTCGCCTCGACTGCCGCCCAGGTGCGCTGCAAGGGCTCGAACCCCTGTTCGCAGAGCGTGTGCATGTGCAGCCCGTCGACCCCTGTTAGCGCCTCGGGCGTCAACTGGCTGACCGGGGTGCCGAGCCGCGAACAGGGCGCGCAGGGGTCGTATTTGGCGATCTCGCCTTCGGAATGTTCGGGGTTGATCCTGAGACCCACCTGAACGCCCGCCGCCTGTGCGCGGGTCAGGAAGCGGTCCTTTTGCGCCGGGCTGTTGAAGATGATGTGGTCGCTGAGCGACAGGATCTCGTCGATATCCTGTTCCTTGTACCCGGCGCAGAAGGTGGCGACTTCGCCGCCATATTCCTCGCGCCCCAACCGCGCCTCGTAGATGCCGCTAGCGCAGGTGCCTCCGAGATATTGGCGGACCAGCGGGGCGAGGGCGAACATGGAAAACGCCTTGAGCGCCGACAGCACATGCGCGCCGGAGCGGTCGGAAATGTCGCGCAGGATCTTGAGGTTCCGCTCGATGGCGACTTCGTCGACCACGAAACAGGGCGTGGGCACGCGGGAGAGGTCGAAGGTGCGAAAGGCGCCGGCATCACCGGCCTGAGTTTGCATCATGTCGGACATTGGGGTGCTCCAAGTGACGAGGGCAGCGCCCGAACCGGGGCGGAAGCGTAGCGCCCGCCCATGGGGCGGGTCGGGCGCTGCCCGCGTTGCCGCCGGGCGATGTTTCAGAACTCGACCGGACCGTCGAGTTCGTGGACCTGCCATGGCAGGCCATGATTGTTCAGCATGTCCATGAAGTCATCGGGGTCGAGCTGTTCCATGTTCCACACGCCCGGTTCCACCCAGTTGCCCTTGAGCACCTGCGCCGCGCCGATCATCGCGGGGACACCGGTGGTGTAGGAAACCGCCTGGCTGCCCACTTCGCGGAAGCATTCCTCGTGGTCGCAGATGTTGTAGATGTAATAGGTCTTCTCGCCTGATCCGTCCTTGGCCTGACCCGTGGCGATATCGCCGATGCAGGCCTTGCCCTTGGTCTCTTCGGCTAGCGTGCCGGGATCGGGCAGCAGGGTTTTGAGGAACTGGATCGGGATGATTTCCTTGCCGTCATGCATGACGGGGTCGATGCGGGTCATGCCGACGTTTTCGAGCACCTTGGCGTGCATGATATAGGCATCGCCGAATGTCATCCAGAAGCGGGCGCGCTCGATCTCGGGAAAGTGGGTCGAGAGGCTCTCCAGTTCCTCGTGATACATCAGGTACATGTTCTTGGGCCCGATGCCGGGGAAATCGAATTCGACCTTGTGGGTCATCGCCGGCGTGACCTGCCAGGCGCCGTTTTCCCAGTGGCGTGCCTCGGCCAGAACCTCGCGCAGGTTGATCTCGGGGTTGAAATTGGTGGCGAATGCCTGCTCGTTCGAGCCGCCATTGGCATCCAGCACGTCGATCTGGCGGATGGTGGCAAGCTTGTGCTTCTTGAGCCAGGTGGCAAAGACCGAGGTAACGCCCGGATCGAAGCCCGAGCCGAGGATGGCGGTCAGGCCAGCGGCCTTGAACTTGTCCTGATAGGCCCATTGCCAGTGATATTCGAACTTGGCCACATCCTCGGGCTCATAGTTCGCGGTATCGAGGTAGTGGCACCCGGCCTCGAGACAGGCATCCATCAGCTTGAGGTCCTGATAGGGCAGGGCGAGGTTCACGAGGATCTCGGCGCCTGTCTCCTTGATCAACGCGACAGTGGCGGCCACGTCCATCGCATCGAGCGCGGCGGTCTTGATCGTCACGCCGGTGCGTTCCTTGACCGAGGCGGCGATGGCGTCGCATTTCGCCTTGGTTCGGCTGGCCAGAGTGATCTCGGTAAAGATGTCGGAATTCATGGCCATCTTGTGAACGGCGGCGTGGCTGACGCCACCTGCGCCGACAACGAGTGTTTTGCCCATGGGAAAGTCTCCTCTGGCTGGTGGGTTATTCGTAATAGGTATAGCCGTTGATGCTGTCGCGGTAGGCGCCGATGATCAACTTGCGTTCGCTGGCCTTGAGGCAGCCGTTCGATATGGCGCCATCGACCAGCTTTCGGAAGGCGGCGACGCAATCGGCCGGGTCGTATTCGACATAGGACAGTACTTCGGAAATGGTGTCGCCCTCCTGTTCGTGCAGCAGGTCGAACCCGCCATCGGCGCGCAGGTCGATGGTGACGACGTTGGTGTCGCCAAAGAGGTTGTGCAGATCGCCCAAAGTCTCTTGATAGGCGCCGACGAAGAAGACGCCGAGATAGTAATCCTGATCCTCGGGCAGGGAATGCACCGGCAGTGACGGCGACACGCCATCGGCGAGGATGAAGCGGTCCACCTTGCCGTCGCTGTCGCAGGTGATGTCGGACAGGACCGCACGGCGGTCGGGTTCCTCGTTCAGCATCTGGAGCGGCACGATCGGGTGCAGCTGGTCGATGGCCCAGACATCGGGCAGCGACTGGAACAAAGAAAAGTTGCAGTGATAGATATCGGCGATCTTTTCCAGCTGAGCGTCCAGATCGGTTTCGGCCTCGACCTCGGCCACCATGGTCTTGATCCGCGCCATCAGCGACAGATAGATGCGTTCGGCCCGGGCCATCTGGCGCAGGTCGACATAGCCGCGGCGGAAGAGGGCGCGCAATTCGTTGCGATAGAAGGTGGCGTCGTTCCAGCATTCTTGCAGGCGCGCGGGTGTCAGATAGCCGTTCACCGCCGCAAGGTCGGCCACCAAATGGTGGTCATCGGGTTCGACGGCGGGCGCGGTGGGTGCGTCGTAAAGCGTGCTTTCGAGCACGTTGAACACCAGCAGCGACGAGGTTGCCACCACCGCGCGGCCGCTTTCGGTGACGATGGTGGGGTGGCCGATGCCGGCCTCGTCCATCGCATAGGCCACGGTTTCCACCACATTGGCGCAATATTCCTCGACCGTGTAGTTGATCGAGTTCTCGGTCGCGCGTTTTTCACCGGTGTAATCGACGCCCATGCCGCCGCCCAGATCCAGATGGCTGAGCGGCACGCCCTCGGCGCTGAGTTCGGTGAAGTAGCGGCAGGCCTCGCCCACGGCCCGGCGCACATCGTTGACGTCGGGCACCTGGCTGCCAAGGTGGGAATGCTGAAGTTTCAGGCAATGGATCAGCCCGGCATCGCGAAGCTTGTCGACCACGCGCACCAACTGGTCGGTGTTCATCCCGAACGAGGAGCGGTCGCCCGAGCTTTCCTCCCACTTGCCGCTGATCTGGTTGGTGAGTTTCACCCGTACGCCCAGAAGCGGCTCGATCCCGAGTTCTTTGTAGACCTCGATGACGGTCTCGGCCTCTTTCGGGCTTTCCAGCACGATAACGGTGTTGAAGCCCAGCTTGCGGCTGAGGATGGCCAGCCGGATGAACTCGGCATCCTTGACCCCATTGCAGACGATCAGCGCCTCGGGCGCCAGCTTGTGCGCCAGCGCGATCACCAGTTCGGGTTTCGACCCGGCCTCGAGCCCGTAATTGTAGCGGTGGCCAAACTCGACGATGCGGTCGATCACCTGGGCCTGCTGGTTGACCTTGATCGGGAACACACCGCGATAGGTGCCCTTGTAGCCCGAGCGGGCGATGGCGTCGGCAAAGCTGTCATTGATATGGGCGATCTCGTTTTCAAGGTACGAACTGATCCGCAACAGCATCGGCGCGCGGATGCCGCGTTGGTCTAGGTCGCGCAGGATGTCGGGAAGACTGACGGTGGCGGCCTCGGGGCGGAGCGGATTGCGAAGCCCGATTTCACCATCTTCTGTCACCACAATCAGGCCCTTGCCCCATTTGTCCACGCCGTAGATGGAATGCGGTGCGTCAAGAAGATGTTTCAATCGGTTCGGCCTTTCCTGCAGATGCGGTGTCGGTTTCGGGTCGCCGTTTAATGGCGGGGTTCGATTCGTCCAAGGCCAAACTTGCGGTTGCGGCAACGGGCGCGCGAAATGGACTTCGGGCCGTTTGTGCCCGGCGCCTTGGTCGGTAGTCGGGCCAGCATAACCAAGGATCGCAACAACTTGAAACCGTTTGTGGTGATTTTCCGGCAATCGGATGCCTGCGGTTTGCGGGTTTACCGGCTGACTGATCCCATATGCTCGGCCAGCGAGTCCCGCGCGCCTAGAATATGCTCGGCGGTCAGGGCGGCGGCGCGTTCAGCCTCTCCCTTGGCGCAGGCGTCGAGAATGGCCAGATGCTCGCGGCGGGCGCGCTCCATCCCATCGCTCAGCACCAGCTGCGCCCGCAGATAGCGGTCGATCCGGTCCATCGCGTTTTCGATGACCCCCAGGTGATAGGGCAGGGCCGAGGCGCGGTAGAGCGTTTCGTGAAACTCGCGGTTCAGGTCGCCATAGTGCATCGGGTCGCTGGCGGCGGCAAAGCGTTCCAGACAGGCGCGGGCGGTGTCCAGCACCTCGGCCGTCATTTTGGGCACGGCGCGGCGCATCACCTCGGCCTCGACCAGCGCGCGGAAATCGAAGATCTCGGTCGCCTCGGCCATCGACAGGCCCGCCACCACGGCGCCCTTGTAGCGTTCGGTCTTCACCAGACCCTGCTGCTCCAGCATGGTCAGCGCCTCGCGCACCGGGATGCGGCTGGTGTTGAAGCTGCGGGCGATCTCGTCTTGGCGTAGCGGTTCACCATCGGCCAGGTCGCCCTCGACAATCGCGCGGCGCAGGGCGGCAAAGATGATACTGGCCGCCGAGGCCGAGCGTCCGATGTCAACGGTTTGAAATTTCGCCATTTTCCACGCTGTCAGCTACCGCTTTTCCCGCAGGCTAACGCAACACGGCGGGGATGTAAAAATTTTATATTGAATATTGGATCCAATATCCGATACCAAGAGAGTATCTCGACTCAGGGCGGGTCCGGTGATCCGCGACGAAAGGACATTCCATGACCCAGACCGTTTTCTCCGGCACGATGCCGGCGCTGATGACCCCCTGCACCCCCGACCGCCGCCCCGATTTCGATGCGCTTGTGCGCAAGGGGCGCGAGATGATCGCCGCAGGCATGTCGGCGGTGGTCTATTGCGGCTCGATGGGGGACTGGCCGCTGTTGACCGATGCCGAGCGGATGGAGGGCGTGGCGCGCCTGACCGGTGCCGGGGTGCCGGTGATCGTCGGCACAGGCGCGGTCAACACCGCCTCGGCCGTTGCCCATGCCCGCCACGCGGCCGAGGTGGGCGCGCGCGGTCTGATGGTGATCCCCCGCGTGTTGTCGCGCGGCAGTTCGATGGCGGCGCAGCGCGCCCATTTCGCGGCGATCCTGGCGGCGGCGCCCGACCTGCCGGCGGTGATCTACAACAGCCCCTATTATGGGTTCGCCACCCGCGCCGATCTGTTCTTTGACCTGCGCCGCGCGCACCCAAACCTGATCGGGTTCAAGGAGTTCGGCGGCAAGGCCGACTTGCGCTATGCCGCCGAGGCGATCACCTCGCAGGACGATGGCGTGACGCTGATGGTCGGGGTCGATACCGCCGTCTATCACGGCTTTGTCAATTGTGGGGCCGAAGGGGCGATCACCGGCATCGGCAACGCGCTGCCGCGCGAGGTGCTGCATCTGGTGGCGCTCTGCCGCCGTGCGGCGGCGGGCGATCCGGTGGCGCGGCAGCGCGCGCAGGAGCTGGAAGAGGCGCTGGGGGTATTGTCGTCCTTTGACGAGGGGCCGGACCTGGTCCTTTACTACAAGCACCTGATGGTGCTGAACGGCGAGCCGGAATACAGCCTGCATTTCAACGAGTCTGATGCACTGAGCGACAGCCAGCGCGGCTATGTCGAGCGGCAATACGCCCTTTTCCGCGCCTGGTATGCCGGCTGGTCGCGGCAGATGGACCTGGCGGCCTGAGGCAACGGGCATGGAGTATCGCAATTTCATCGGCGGCGATTGGGTCGCCTGCGGCACGGGCCGGGCCAATGTGAACCCCTCGGATGTGACCGATATCATCGGTCACGCGGCGAAGGCCGGAGAGGAGGAGTTGGACGCCGCCATTGCCGCCGCCCATGCGGCCGCACCGCTCTGGGCCGCATCGACCCCGCAACAGCGCTTTGATGCGCTCGATTTCACCGGCACCGAGCTGTTGGCCCGCAAGGAGGAGTTGGGGCGGCTCTTGTCGCGGGAAGAGGGCAAGACGCTGGCCGAGGGGATCGGCGAAGTGGCGCGCGCCGGGCAGATCTTCAAGTTCTTTGCCGGTGAGGCGCTGCGCCAGACCGGCGACCGGCTGGCCTCGGTCCGGCCCGGTGTCGAGGTCGAAGTCACCCGCGCCCCTATGGGCGTGGTGGGGTTGATCACCCCCTGGAACTTTCCCATCGCCATCCCGGCCTGGAAAATCGCCCCGGCGCTGGCGCATGGCAACGCGGTGGTGCTGAAACCCGCCGACCTGGTGCCGGGATGCGCGCATGCGCTGGTCGAGCTTCTGTCGCGCGCGGACCTGCCTGCGGGCGTGGTGAACCTGGTGATGGGGCGCGGGTCCGAGTTGGGCCCGCGTCTGGTATCGGATGCGCGGGTAGACGCGATTTCCTTTACCGGGTCGGTGCCCACCGGGCGCGGTATCGCGGCGGCCTGCGGCGCGGCGATGAAGAAGGTGCAGCTGGAGATGGGCGGCAAGAACCCGATGGTGGTTCTGGACGATGCCGATCTGGATCTGGCGGTGGCGGCCTGTCTCAATGGCGCGTTCTTTTCCACCGGCCAGCGCTGCACCGCCTCGTCCCGGTTGATCGTGACCGAGGGCGTGCATGATCGTTTCGTGGCGGCGCTGACGGCGGCGATGCGCGATCTTCGGGTGGGCGATGCGCTGGACCCGGCAACCCAGATGGGGCCGGTGGTGGATGCGCGGCAGTTGGAGCAGAACCTGGATTATGTGGAGATTGCGCGAAGTGAAGGTGGCGCTGTCACTGGCGGCGAGCGGTTGGCTTTGGACAAGGACGGGTTCTACATGGCCCCGGCCCTGATAACCGAGACCACACCCGACATGCGCATCAATCGCGAAGAGGTGTTCGGCCCCGTCGCCTCGGTTCTCCGCGTGCGGGATTATGACGAGGCTTTGGCGGTGGCAAATGCCACCGAATTCGGCCTGTCGGCGGGGATCTGCACCACCTCGCTGAAACATGCGAGCCATTTCAAGGCCAATGCGCGCGCGGGCATGGTGATGGTCAACCTGCCCACGGCGGGGGTGGATTACCACGTGCCCTTTGGCGGCACCAAGGGGTCGAGCCACGGGGCGCGTGAACAGGGGACCTATGCCGTCGAGTTCTACACCACCGTCAAGACCGCCTATACGCTGCCATGACGCGCGGTGCCGAAGTCATTGTCATCGGGGCTGGCGTGGTCGGCATCACCTGCGCGCTGGCCCTGCAAGGGGCCGGGTGTGCGGTCACGGTGCTGGACCGCAAAGGGGTCGCGGCCGAGGCGTCGGCAGGCAATGCCGGGGCTTTTGCCTTTGCCGATGTGATCCCGCTGGCGACGCCGGGGATCATGCGCAAGGCGCCGAAATGGCTGCTCGATCCGCTGGGGCCGCTGTCGGTTCCGCCGGGTTACGCCGCGCAGATTGCCCCCTGGATGCGGCGGTTCTGGCGGGCCAGTTGGCGCGACCGCTATGACAGTGCGCTGGCGGCGCAAACGGCGCTGATGCGGCTGAGCGCCGAGGCGCTGGACACGCTGATTGTCGAGACCGGCGCGCGGGCGCTGGTGCGCGACGAGGGGCAGTTGCAGCTCTACGAAGGGCAGCGCGCCTACGAGGCGAGCCTGCCCGGCTGGGAGACCCGCGCCGCGCATGGCGTCGCCTTCCGCCTGCTCGACCGGCCCGAGGCGATTGCCGAGATCCAGCCGGGCCTGTCGCCGCGCTTCACCCATGCCGGGTTCACTTCCGGCTGGCGCAATGTGACTGATCCGGCGCTGTGGGTCGCGCATCTGGCGGAAGTGTTCCGGGCGCGGGGCGGGCGGATCGAGATCGCCGAGGTGCGCGCGTTGCGGCAAGAGGGCGAGACGGTGGTGCTCGACTGCGCCGATGGTGTCCGCTGGGCAGACCGGGCGGTGATCTGCGCCGGGGCATGGTCGCATCACCTGGCGCGGACGCTGGGCGACGACATCCCGCTGGAAACCGAGCGCGGCTATAACACCACCCTGCCGGCGGGTGCCTTCGATCTGCGCACGCATCTGACCTTTCCCGATCACGGTTTTGTCGTCTCGCGCATCGGGCAGGGGGTGCGGGTCGGCGGCGCGGTGGAGCTGGGCGGGTTGAAACGCCCGCCGAATTGGCAGAGGGCCGGGGTGCTGCTGGACAAGGCGCGCGGCTTCCTGCCCGGTCTGCGGGCCGAGGGCGGGACACAGTGGATGGGGTTCCGCCCCTCGCTGCCCGACAGCCTGCCGGTGATCGGCCCGGCCCCGCGCGCGGATCGCGTTACCTATGCATTCGGGCATGGTCATCTGGGCCTGACCCAATCGGCGGGCACGGCGGCGCTGGTCGCCACGCTTGTCACCGGGGCCGCGCCCCGGATCGACCTTTCCCCCTATGCTGCAACCCGTTTCTGAGGCATCATGACCCAGTTCACCTTTTCCTGTATCGACGGCCATACCTGCGGCAACCCGGTGCGCGTGGTCACCGGTGGCGCACCGCGTCTGAGCGGCTCCACCATGCTGGAGCGCCGGGCGCATTTCCAAGCCGAGTTCGACTGGATCCGCACCGGTCTGATGTTCGAGCCACGCGGCCATGACCAGATGTCGGGCAGCATCCTCTATCCGCCGACGCGCGAGGATTGCGACGTGGGGGTTCTCTATATCGAGACCTCCGGCTGCCTGCCGATGTGCGGGCATGGTACCATCGGCACGGTGACAACCGCCATCGAACACGGGCTGGTCACGCCGCGTGTGCCGGGCGTGTTGCGGCTGGATACGCCCGCCGGGTTGGTGGTGGCGGAATACCGACAGGAGGGGAGGTTTGTCGAAGAGGTGCGGCTGACCAATGTGCCCGCCTATCTGCATGCCACGGGTCTGAGCGCCCATGTCGAGGGGCTGGGCGAGGTCTCCATCGATGTGGCCTATGGCGGTAATTTCTACGCCATTGTCGAGCCGCAAGAGGTGTTCCGCGACATTGCCGATCACCGGGCACTGGATCTGGTGGGCTGGAGCCCGCGCCTGCGCGCGGCGCTGAACGCGAAGTACCAGTTCATCCACCCCGAGAAACCCGAGATTCGGGGGCTGTCGCATATCCTGTGGACCGGGCAACCGACCCAGCCCGGCGCCGATGCGCGCAACGCGGTGTTCTATGGCGACAAGGCGATTGACCGGTCGCCCTGCGGAACCGGAACCTCGGCCCGCATGGCGCAGCTTGCGGCGCGCGGCGCCTTGCGTCCTGGCGACGATTTCGTGCACGAGTCCATCATCGGCTCGCTGTTTCATGGCCGGGTCGAGGCCGAGGCAGAGGTGGGCGGCAGGCCGGGTATCATCCCTTCGATTGGTGGCTGGGCGCGGGTGACGGGCTTCAACACCATCTTCATTGACGCGCGCGACCCCTATGCCCATGGTTTCGTGGTGGCCTGAACAGGGAGGCGGGATGGCACACTGCATCGTGGCGGCCGAGGCGTCGGGGCCGGTTCTGCTCTGTGACGAGGGGTTGAGTTTCTGGGGCGGGGTCGATCCCGAGACGGGCCGGGTGATCGACGCGCATCACCCGCAGCACGGTGCGGCACTGGCCGGGGCTGTGGTGATGATGCCGACCAGCCGGGGCTCCTGCTCGGGCAGTGGCGTGCTGCTGGCGCTGGCGCTGAATGGCCACGCCCCGGCGGCGCTGGTGTTCCGCGAGGGTGAGGATATCTTGACCCTTGGCGCACTGGTCGCGGCCTGGATGTATGACCGTCCGGTCGCGGTGCTGCGCCTGTCAGCGGTGGAATATGATGCGCTTGCGAGGGAGCCCTCGGCCAAAGTGACGCCCGAGCGCCTGACGGCAGGGGCGCTGTCGCTCAAGCTGGAACCGCTCTCGGGCGCGGCTCTGGACCTGAGTGCTGCGGACCGTGCCATGCTCTCCGAGGCGGCCGCTCCACCGGTGCGGCTGGCGATGCGGATCATCTGCGCCATGGCGGCGGCGCAGGGGGCCGAGCGGTTGACCGATGTCAGCCGCGCCCATATCGACGGCTGCATTTATCACAGCGAGGCCAATCTGCGCTTTGCCGAGGATATGGCCGCGATGGGCGGGCGGGTCCGTATTCCCACCACGATGAACGCGATTTCGGTCGATCATGTAAACTGGCGGGCGCAGGGCGTGCCGCCCGCGTTCGGCGGGCCGGCCAGCCGGCTGGCCGATGCCTATCTGCGGATGGGCGCGCGACCCAGTTTCACCTGCGCGCCCTATCTGCTGGAGGATATACCACAGGCGGGCGAGGCCATCGCCTGGGCCGAGTCGAACGCGGTTGTCTACGCCAACAGCGTGCTGGCCGCGCGCAGCGTCAAACATCCCGATTACCTCGACCTGTGCATGGCGCTGACCGGACGCGCGCCGCTGGCGGGGGTCTACCTGGACACCAACCGCAAGGCGCAGGTGGAAATCCGGGTGGATCGGCCGGAAGGCGCAGACGATGCGTTCTGGCCCTTGCTGGGCTATCTGGCCGGGCGGCTGGCGCCCGATCGTATCCCTCTCCTGACCGGGCTGGAGGACAGCGCGCCGTCCGGGGATGACCTCAAGGCGCTTTGCGCTGCATTTGGCACCACTTCGGCGGCGGCGATGCTGCATGTGGCGGGGGTGACGCCCGAGGCTGATGGCGCCCTGACCGAAGGTGCGGCGCGTATGGCAATCGAACCGGGCGACTTCGCCCGCGCCTGGGCGCAGTTCAACCCCGGGCCCGAGCGGGTGGAACTGGTCGCCGTCGGCAGCCCCCATGCCTCGGCCAATGAATGCAGGATTCTGGCGGATCTGCTGGACGGGCGCCGGATCGCCGAAGGGACCGCCGCCATTGTCACGATCGGCCGCGGCGAGCGTGACAAGTTGGCAGGCGACGGGGTACTGGCGCGCCTGCACACCTCGGGTGTGCAAGTGATCCCGGACCTCTGCTGGTGTTCGGTGACCGAGCCGGTACTGCCGTCCGCCACCCGCACCATCATGACCAATTCGGGCAAATACGCCCACTACGGGCCGGGCCTGTCGGGCCGCGCCATGCGGTTCGGCAGCCTTGCGCACTGCGCCGAGGCGGCGCTGACCGGGCATGCGCCGGGGCGTCCCGGCTGGATCAACTGACAGGACGGGGCATAATGCGCAGCAGCAAGACCATCCATTTGATTTCTGCCCATGCCGAGGGCGAGGTGGGCGATGTCATCGTCGGCGGTGTCGCGCCGCCGCCGGGCGAGACCCTGTGGGAGCAGCGCAACTGGATCGCGCGCGACGGGCGGCTCAGGAACTTCATGCTGAACGAGCCGCGCGGCGGCGTGTTCCGGCATGTCAACCTGCTGGTGCCGCCCAAGGACCCGCGCGCCGATGCGGCATTCATCATCATGGAGCCCGAGGACACGCCGCCGATGTCGGGGTCGAATTCGATCTGCGTGGCGACCGTGCTGCTCGACGGCGGGCTGGTGGAAATGGTCGAGCCGGTGACCGAACTGGTGCTCGAAGCGCCGGGCGGGCTTGTGCATGTGCGGGCCGAATGCCGAAACGGCAAGGCCGAGCGCATATTCGTGCGCAACCTGCCCTCCTTTGCGGCGCAACTCGATGTTGCGCTGGATGTGCCGGGCGTGGGTCGGGTGACGGTGGACACGGCCTTTGGCGGTGACAGTTTCGTGGTGGTGCGGCCCGAGGATGTAGGCGTGCAAATCGCCCGAGACCGGGCGCGCGACCTGGCCGAGATGGGCATTGCCATCACCAATGCGGCCAATGCGCAGCTGGGCTTTCACCACCCGGAGAACCCGGAGTGGCGGCATATCTCCTTTTGCCTGTTTGCAGGTGAGATCGAACGGCGGGACGGGGTCTTGCGCGCCGCCTCTGCCGTGGCGATCCAGCCCGGCAAGATCGACCGTTCGCCCACCGGCACCGCCGTGTCGGCGCGGATGGCGATCCTGCATGCGCGGGGCGAGATGGCGGAAGGGGAGCGCTTTATCGCGACCTCGATCATCGGGTCCGAGTTCACAGGCCGCATTGCCGGGTTGGCCACCGTGGGTGGCTGCCCAGCGATCCTTCCCGAGATTTCGGGCCGGGGCTGGATCACCGGGATTCACCAGCACCTGCTGGACCCTAGCGACCCCTGGCCCGAAGGGTACCGCTTGCGGGATACGTGGGGCGTGTGATCATGATTTTCGTTTTGATTTGAAAAATTTCGTGCAAAATCAATGGAAAGAAAGATACTAAAAATTTAGTTTGACAAAATGCGCGCCCATGTGAAAGCTAAATGACAGTCAGGTGCCGCAGAGCATTTCTGGCATTGCAGACATCAGGGAGGAAAAGATGCGCAGGTATCTTTTGTCCGCAGCCGCGGTTTGCGCCGTGGTCGCGGGACAGGCAGCCTATGCCGACGAGGCCGCTGCCAAGAAATGGATTGACGAAGAATTCCAGCCCTCGGTCCTGTCCAAGGACGAGCAGATGGCCGAGATGCAATGGTTCATCAAGGCGGCCGAACCCTACAAGGGGATGGAGATCAACGTGCTGTCCGAGGGCATTCCCACGCACAGCTACGAATCCGAAGTGCTGACCAAGGCCTTCGAGGAAATCACCGGCATCAAGGTGAACCACCAGATCCTGGGCGAGGGCGAGGTCGTTCAGGCCGTGCAGACCCAGATGCAGACCAAGCGGAACCTGTATGACGCCTATGTCAACGATTCCGACCTGATCGGCACCCATTCGCGCCTGCAACTGGCCTATAACCTGACCGACATGATGGCAGGCGATTTCAAGGACGTGACCAACCCCGGTCTCGACCTGGCCGATTTCATGGGTACGCAGTTTACCACCGGTCCCGATGGTGACCTGTACCAGCTGCCCGACCAGCAGTTCGCCAACCTCTACTGGTTCCGCAAGGACTGGTTCGACCGCGAGGATCTGAAGGCGGCGTTCAAGGCCAAATACGGCTATGAGCTGGGCGTGCCGGTCAACTGGTCGGCCTACGAGGATATCGCCGAGTTCTTCAGCGAAGACGTCAAGGAAATCGACGGCACCGCGATCTATGGCCACATGGATTACGGCAAGCGCGCGCCCGACCTTGGCTGGCGGATGACCGATGCCTGGCTGTCGATGGCCGGTGCCGGATCCAAGGGCGAACCCAACGGCGTGCCGATCGACGAATGGGGCATCCGCATGGAAGCGGGGTCTTGCAACCCGGCGGGCGCCAGCGTGACCCGCGGTGGCGCGGCAAACGGCCCGGCGGCGGTTTATGCGATCCGCAAATGGGACGAATGGCTGCGCAAATACGCGCCTCCGGGTGCGGCGTCCTATGACTTCTACCAGTCGCTGCCGGCGCTGGCCCAGGGTAACGTGGCGCAGCAGATCTTCTGGTACACCGCCTTTACCGCCGACATGGTCAAGCCGCAGTCCGAAGGCAACAACACCGTTGACGGCGACGGCAACCCGCTGTGGCGGATGGCGCCCAGCCCGCATGGTCCCTATTGGGAAGACGGTCAGAAGGTCGGCTATCAGGACGTGGGGTCGTGGACCATCCTCAACTCCACCCCGCTGGATCGTGCACAGGCGGCCTGGCTCTATGCCCAGTTCGTCGTCTCCAAGACCGTCGACGTGAAGAAAAGCCATGTTGGCCTGACCTTCATCCGCGACAGCTCGGTCAATCACGAGAGCTTCTCGGAACGCGCGCCGAAACTGGGTGGCCTGGTGGAATTCTACCGCTCGCCTGACCGGGTGCGCTGGTCGCCCACCGGCATCAACGTCCCGGATTATCCCAAGCTGGCCCAGATCTGGTGGCAGCAGATCGGCGACGTGAACTCGGGTGCCTTTACCCCGCAAGAGGCGATGGACCGTCTGGCGTTCGAAATGGACACCGTGATGGCCCGGATGCAGGCAGCGGACGAGGCGGCGAATGTCTATGGCGGCTGCGGCCCGCGCCTGAACGAAGAGAAGGACGCGGAATGGTGGTTCGCCAATGGCGGCGCCAAGCCCAAGCTGGACAACGAAAAGCCGCAGGGCGAGACCGTCAACTATGACGAGCTGGTCGCGCGCTGGGCCAAGAACTGATCCGGCTTCCTGATGGGCGGGGTCGTGAGTGGCCCGCCCACCCTCAGCCCCGGGGAACCTTCCGGTCTCCGGGGCCTCACTGACCAAAAGAACCGGCCGAAAGCTTTGGGACGATGGCACTCGAACTCAGAAACGTAACCAAGCGCGTCGGCGCCGACCTGCATATCAAGGAGACCTCGCTGGTCCTTGAGACGGGTCACTTCAATGTCCTGCTCGGCGCCACCGGCGCGGGCAAGACCTCGCTGATCAAGATGATGGCCGGGCTTGATCCGGTGGCCAGCGGTCAGATCCTGATGGACGGTCAGGACGTGACCGGGCAGAGCACCCAGAAACGCAATATCAGCCTGGTGCACCAGTTTTTCATCAATTATCCGCATATGACGGTCTTCGACAACATCGCCTCGCCGCTCAAGGTGGCGGGCCTGCCGAAATCCGAAATTCAAGGCCGGGTCGAACATGCGGCCGATATCCTGAAGCTGCGCCCGATGCTGCACCGGCGCCCGCACGAGCTGTCGGGCGGCCAGCAGCAGCGCACCGCGCTGGCCCGCGCCATTGCCAAGGAAAGCCGCGCGGTGTTCCTGGACGAGCCGCTGGCCAATCTCGACTATAAACTGCGCGAGGAGTTGCGCGACCAGCTGCCTGAGCTTTTCGCGGGCCGGGGCGCGGTGGTGGTCTATGCCACATCGGAACCCGAAGAGGCGCTCTTGTTGGGCGGACATACCGCGCTGATGGAGGACGGTCGGGTGACCCAGTTCGGCCGCACCGCCGAGATCTATCGCGATCCGGCCAATGTACTGGCGGCACGGGTGTTTTCGGACCCGCCGATCAACACGGCCGAGATCGTCAAGCAGGGCGATACCGCCCGCATGGGTACCGATGTCACCTGGACGCTGGCTGGCGCTGCCGCTGGTCTGGCGGACGGGCCATACATGATTGCGATCCGGCCCCATCACGTGTCGCCGGTCGCCTCGCCCGAGGCCACCGTCACCCTGTCGGGCCGCGTACAAGTGACTGAACTGTCCGGCTCGGAAAGCTCGGCACATTTCGACATGGGCAGCGGCAGCTGGGTGTCGCTGGCACCGGGTGTGCATCCGTACCGGGTGGGCGAAATGCATGATTTCCATATGGATCCGTCGGCGGCCTATGTGTTCGCGCCCGATGGCTCCCGCGTGGCGTGAGGCGCAGATGGCGAAAATTACCCTCTCCAAGCTGCGGCACAGCTATTATCCGAACCCGAAATCGGCCGACGATTACGCGTTGAAGGAGATCGACCTCGACTGGACCGATGGCGGCGCCTATGCGCTGCTTGGCCCCTCGGGTTGTGGCAAGTCCACGCTGCTGAACATCATCTCGGGCCTGCTGGTCCCGTCCGAGGGGCGGATCCTGTTCGACGGGCAGGACGTGACCGAACTGCCCCCCGACAAGCGCAATATCGCGCAGGTGTTCCAGTTTCCGGTGATCTACGACACGATGACCGTCTACGACAACCTGGCCTTTCCCCTGCGCAACCGGGGCCGGGATGAGGCCACGGTGCGCGAGCGGGTCACCGCGATTGCCGAGATGCTGGAACTGTCCGACCTGCTCGACCGCAAGGCCGCGCATCTGAGCCCGGACAACAAGCAGAAGATCTCGATGGGGCGCGGGCTGGTGCGCCAGGACGTCAATGTGGTGATGTTCGACGAACCGCTGACCGTGATCGACCCGCATCTGAAGTGGAAACTGCGCTCCAAGCTCAAGGAACTGCACCAGCGGGTGCGCGCCACCATGATCTATGTCACCCATGACCAGACCGAGGCGCTGACCTTCGCCGATCAGGTGGTGGTGATGCAAGAGGGCGAAGTGGTGCAGATCGGCACTCCGGTCGAGCTGTTCGATCGGCCCGCGCATACGTTTGTGGGTCATTTCATCGGCTCGCCCGGCATGAACATCCTGCCCGCCGAAGTGTCGGACGGGGTGGCGCATTTCGCCGGTCAGGCGATCCCGCTCGAAGGGCCGATCACCGCGGTTGCCGGCACCCGGACCGAGATCGGCATCCGCCCCGAGTTTGTCTCGCTGGGCCAGTCCGGCCTGCCCGCTACCGTCACCAAGGTCTCGGATGTGGGGCGCCATACAGTGGTTGAATGCGAGGTCGCAGGCAGCCGCGTCAACGCCATTGTCAACGGACCCGGCCCGAACCGGGGTGCTATGGTGTTTCTCGACTTCCGGCGGGATCAGACCCGGCTCTATGCCGATGGCTGGATCGCCAGCACCGCAGGGGAGAGCGCGACATGAAGACCGAAAACCAAAAGGCCTGGTTCTTTGTCCTTCCGGTTTTGCTGCTGGTGGCCTTCAACGCGCTGATCCCGATGATGACGGTGGTCAACTATTCGGTGCAGGAGACCTTTGGCGATAACGTTTTCTTCTGGCAGGGGCTCGACTGGTTTGAACAAATCCTGAGGTCAGACCGGTTCCATGCCGCCCTCGGTCGCCAGTTCCTGTTCACTTTCCTGATATTGGTCATCGAAGTGCCCCTTGGCATCGCGATTGCGCTGTCGATGCCGCGCAAGGGGATCTGGGTGCCGGTGTGCCTGGTGCTGATGGCCCTGCCGATGCTGATCCCGTGGAACGTGGTGGGGGCGATGTGGAACATTTTCACGCTGCCCGATATCGGCCTGCTGGGCTATTTCCTGAACCATGTCATGGGCATAGACTATGACATGACACAGGATCCGTTGGCGGCCTGGATCACTATCGTCACCATGGATGTCTGGCACTGGACCTCGCTGGTGGTGCTGCTGAGTTACGCGGGTCTTGTCTCGATCCCCGACGCCTATTATCAGGCGGCCAAGATCGACGGCGCGTCGAATTGGGCGGTGTTCCGTTTCATCCAGCTGCCCAAGATGAAGACGGTGCTGACCATCGCCATCCTGCTGCGGTTCATGGACAGCTTCAACATCTATACCGAACCCTTTGTTATGACAGGGGGTGGTCCCGGCAATTCGACCACGCTTCTGTCCATCGACCTGGTCAAGATCGCGCTGGGGCAGTTCGACCTGGGTCCCGCCGCCGCGATGAGCCTGATCTATTTCGCAATCACCCTGCTGGTCAGCTGGCTGTTCTACACGCTGATGACCAAGGACGACCTGAACTGAGGACGGCTGACATGCAGAAAAGAACCATCGTCCCCATCGTCTACATCCTGTTCCTGATGCTGCCGATCTATTGGCTGGTGGCGATGAGCTTCAAGACGACGAACGAGATCCTGGCGGGATTCTCGCTGTTCCCGCAGACCTTTACGCTGGAGAATTACCAGACCATCTTCACCGATCCGACCTGGTATTGGGGATACATCAACTCGATCCTCTATGTGACGATGAACACGGTGATTTCGGTCGCGGTGTCGCTGCCGGCGGCCTATGCGTTCAGCCGGTATCGGTTCCTGGGCGACAAACAGCTGTTCTTCTGGCTGTTGACCAACCGGATGGCCCCTGCGGCGGTGTTCGCGCTGCCCTTCTTCCAGCTCTATTCGGCTGTGGGCCTGTTTGACACCCATCTGGCGGTGGCGCTGGCGCATTGCCTGTTCAACATCCCGCTAGCGGTCTGGATCCTCGAAGGTTTCATGCGCGGAATCCCGAAGGAGCTGGACGAGACCGCCTTTGTCGACGGCTATTCCTTTCCCCGCTTCTTTGCCACCATCTTTGTCCCCTCGATCAAGGCGGGCGTCGGGGTGGCGGCCTTCTTCTGCTTCATGTTCTCCTGGGTCGAGATGCTGCTGGCCAAGACGCTGACAGCGGTCGACGCCAAACCCATCGCTGCCACCATGACCAAGACCGCCTCCAGCGCGGGGTATGAGCTGGGCCTGTTGGCGGCGGCGGGGACATTGACGATCATTCCGGGCGCGATCGTGATCTGGTTCGTCCGCAACTACATCGCCAAGGGTTTTGCGATGGGGAGGGTGTGATGTTTTCATGGATGGCCTGGACCTGGCCCACAGCCCTGTTGTTCATCGGTATCTTCAGTGCCATCGGGGTGCTGGTGATGCTGGAAATCCGGTACCCGGGCGGCGCGATGCGCAAGGGCGTGCTGGGGTTGACCACGACCCGGGGCGACCGTCTGTTCATCAGTCTCTTGGGGACCTCTTACATCTTCCTGGCCTGGCTGGGGCTGTTCGGTCTGCCACTCTGGGGGCCGCTGGCATTGTCGATCTGCTGGGGCGTGTTCTGCTTCTGGAAGGTGTGACAGGACTCTTAAAAAAGTAGTTTGCAACTGCTCCCTCTGCCCCTAGCATGGATCGGAATTCAAGGATGAAGCGGACAACCCACCCGATGGCGCGTAAACAGGAACGTTCCCTGCTGACCGAGGTCGAACTGGAATTCATGACCGTGGTCTGGGACATCGGCGGCGGCACCGTGCGTGACATCCTGGCCGAGCTGAACAAGGCACAGACCCGCGCCTATACCTCGGTTGCGACCGTGCTGAAGATCATGGAGCAAAAGGGTTTTCTGGCCTCCGAGCGACACGACCGCTCGCTGGTCTACCGCCCCGCCGTTCCCAAGGAAGAGTACCAACGAACAACACTCAAGGACCTTTCGAGCAAACTTTTCGATGGCGCACCGGCGGCTCTGGTTGCCCGCCTGGTGGACGACGAAGAGGTGACGGACGACATGCTCGAAAGCATGCGGGCCTTGCTGAATGAAAGGTTGGGAGACAATGGACGGTGAAGCGCTTCTGAATGCCTATCTCGATCTGAACCTTCTGTTTGTGGCCGGGGTCGCGATCTGGTCCCTGCTGCGATGGGGTTTGGCACACGGACGGTTGGGCCGCGCCTATCGCCCGCAATTGCGGCTCTTGAACGGTCTGACGGTTCTGCTGGTCACCTCGCCCCTGCTGGCGCTGGGGCTGACCACCTGGGTCGTCGCGCAACCGCCCAATATTCCGGACATGCTGGTGCGTCAGTACCTGCATGGCAACGTCGGGTTGTCCGCGACCCAGTTCGAGGCCCTGTTGGGCCTGCGCGAGGATCTGGTGCGCGACCTGATGGCCCAGCGCGAGGTTTGGGCGCGGGTCGTCGCCGCGACCTTTGTCGCGGGCTTCCTGTTCTGTGTTCTCCACGTGCTGTTGTCGGTGCTGCGGTTGAAACGCAGCCTGTCAAATGCCTTTGCCTGGAAGCGCATTGGCCGGGTTCACATTCTGCTCAGCGACACGGCGCGTGTCGCCTATTCGACCCGAGGATTGCGCAACCGCTACGTGGTGCTGCCGCTGGCGCTGCTGGATCATCCGCAGGACCTGAAGATGACCGTCGCGCACGAGGTGCAACATTTCCGCCAGGCCGATATCGAATGTGAATTCCTGCTGGAGCTGCTGCGCCCGCTGGTGTTCTGGAATCCGGCCTTCTTCCTGTGGCGCCGCCAGGTCCGGATGCTGCGGGAGTATGCCTGTGATCAGGCCTTGATCGGGCGGCCGCATTTCGACGTCCGCGCTTATTGCGAATGCCTGATCCGCGCCTGTGCCGCCGCAGCCCAGAACCGGACGTTCTTTGCCCGTACGACGCCGACCGTGGCGCTGGTCGACCGGCGCGAAACGCGCCGTCCGTCGAGCCTGAGGAACCGGATTGTCGCGGTGACCGCCAGTGGCGAGGCGCAGGCCGGTGTGGCGGCCTGGATGATGATCTCGGGCCTGCTGGTGGCGGCCGTGCTGGCGACGATGCTGATCATGCAGCGGTCGGGGGATTGGAGCCATGACCGCATCATGCTGTCGACCATTGTCAATCTCGAACGGATGGCAGAGCGCAACGCAACGGTGACCAGCCCGTTCCAGGGCGGTTTCGTCAGCGCCTCCCGCTGATCGCCCGGGCACCTGCGGCTTAGGCATTGCCGAAGCAATGCGTAATCAAATCGTATTTCCAGCATTTCGGATGCGTCATTACTGTCGGTCCAACGCAAACGCGTTTGGTTCAACCGTGGCCAGCGCAGCCGAAGGGGTAGGGGACGATGGTCGAACGCATAGATACGCTGGTGGTCGGCGCGGGTCAGGCAGGCATCGCGATGAGCGAACATCTGGGCAAGCAAGGCGTGCCGCATCTGGTGCTGGAGAAAAACCGGGTGGCCGAAGCCTGGCGTTCGGGCCGCTGGGATGCGCTGGTGGCCAATGGTCCGGCCTGGCACGACCGGTTCCCGAACCTTGAACATGAGAGCTGCGGGCCGGATGCCTTTCCGACCAAGGAAAAGGTGGCCGACTACCTCTGTGCATATGCCGAGATGGTGAATGCCCCGATCCGCACTGGTGTCGAGGTTCGCCGCGCCAGCCGGTTGCCTGGTCGGCCCGGTTTTCGGGTGGAAACCTCGAATGGCGTGATCGAGGCGCAGCGGATCGTTGCCGCAACCGGCGCCTTTCAGCACCCTGTGGTGCCAAGGCTGGTGCCCGAGGACAGCGGCGTGACGCAAATGCATTCCTTTGACTACCGCAACCCCGGTCAGTTGCCCGAGGGCGCGGTGCTGGTTGTCGGCGGCGGTTCATCGGGTGCACAGATTGCCGACGAGTTGAACCGCTCCGGGCGGCAGGTGTATCTGTCCATCGGCGCGCATGACCGGCCGCCGCGCGCCTATCGCGGGCGCGATTATTGCTGGTGGCTGGGGGTTCTGGGCCTTTGGGATCAGGCGGCGCTGGAACCTGGACGCGAACATGTGGCCATCGCGGTCAGCGGCGCCTATGGCGGGGCCACGATGGATTTCCGCCGTCTGGCGAGTGAGGGCGTCACTCTGGTGGGGGTGACGAAATCCTACGCCAGCGGAGCCCTGCATTTCGCCGATGATCTTGCCGCCAACATCGCCGATGGTGACGCCAATTACCTGTCGGTTCTGGATGCCGCAGACGCCTATGCCGAACGCATGGGGCTCGACCTGCCCCAAGAGCCCGAGGCGCGTGCCGTCTGGCCGGACCCGGAATGTCTGACCCATCCGATCCTGGAGCTTGATCTGGCACAGGAAGGAATTTCCACCATCATCTGGGCCACCGGGTTCCGGCAGGATTTCGGCTGGCTGGAGGTGGATGCCTTTGACGCGGCAGGCAGACCCGTTCACCAGCGCGGCGTTTCGCAAGAGCCGGGGGTCTATTTCCTGGGACTGCCGTGGCAGTCACGGCGCGGCTCGACATTCATCTGGGGGGTCTGGCACGATGCCAGGCACGTGGCCGACCAGATCGCGATTCAGCGCAACTACGAAGCCTACCGCCCCGCCGGGGCACAAGCCTGACCATCTGACGACTGCAAGGAAAGAGACGCATCATGGCAAAAGACCAGATCGACCCGGTAAGGGCGCTGAGCGAGAACGTGGCACAGCCCTTTGAGAGTGCTCGCGCGATGCCGCCCGAGGTCTACACCTCGCAGGCGTTCCTGAACGAGGAGCTTGAGCATATCTTCCGCAAGGATTGGTATTGCATCGGCCGCGCCGATGCATTGGCGAAGCCGGGCGACTATGCCACATGTGACTTGGCGGGCCAGCCGATCGCTGTCTTGCGCGACAAGGACGGCGCGCTGCGCGCAGTCAGCAACGTCTGCCTGCACCGGATGTCGACCCTGCTGCACGGGCGCGGCAATACCCGCGCCATTGTCTGCCCCTATCACGCCTGGACCTATAACCTGGACGGTTCACTGCGCGGCGCCCCGGCGATGACCCTGAACCAGGGGTTCTGCAAGGAGGATTACACGCTGCCCGCCATCCGCTGCGAGGAATGGCTGGGTTGGGTCTTTGTCACCCTGAACCCCGACGCGGTCCCCGTCGCCGAGACCCTGCACGAGGTGGCGGCTATGGTCGCGGGCTATGACATGACCAACTATACCGAGGCCTTTTACGAAGAGCATGTCTGGGACACCAACTGGAAGGTGCTGGCCGAGAACTTCATGGAGAGCTATCACCTGCCGGTCTGCCATGCGGGTACCATCGGCGGCCTTTCCAAGCTGGAAGAGATGGTCTGTCCGCCGGGCCTGCCGACGTTCAACTATCATACCATCCTCAAGGACGACTCGCTGCGTATCGCCATGGCGCATCCGTCGAACGACCGGCTGCATGGGGTCGAGCGACGCACGACCTTCCTGCTGGCCCTCTATCCCAGCCTGCTGATCACCTTGACGCCGGGCTACTTCTGGTACCTGTCGCTGCACCCCAAGGGGCCAGGGCAGGTGCATATCCGCTTTGGCGGCGGCATGTCGGACGACTACAAGGACGATGCCGATGCGCAGCAGAACTTTGCCGATTTAAAGGAACTGCTCGACCGGGTGAATATCGAGGATCGCGGTTGCACCGAAAAGGTGTTTCGCGGGCTGTCCTCGGGTCTGGCCCGGCCCGGACATCTGTCACATCTGGAGCGGCCCAATTACGATTTCGCAACCTACCTCGCCTCGCGGGTTTCGCGGTGAGTGGGCGAGCCTTGCCCGTCGGGGCGGAGCGGATTCAGGGCCTTCTCGACGGTTTGCAACAGACCGCATCCTTGCCCGCCGACCGGCCCATGGGGCTACATGGGGCCTATTACACCTCGCCCGATCTGTTCGAACTGGAAAAGGCAACGGTTCTGCGCGCGGGCTGGCATTGCCTTGGCCGGGCGGATGAGATCCCTCAGGCGGGCGACTATTTCGCGGCCCGGCTTCTGGATGAGCCGCTGATCGTGATCCGGGGCGATGACGCGGTGATCCGGGTGTTCGCCAATGTCTGCCGCCACCGGGGCATGCTGCTGGCCGAGGGGCGCGGCAACGTCAAGCGGCTGGTCTGTTCCTATCATGCCTGGAGCTATGGCCGTGACGGCGCCCTGTTGCGGGCGGCGCATATGGAGAATGCCGGCTTTGACCGGACCAATTGCCGACTGGCCGGGTTCGCCTGCGAGCTCTGGCAGGGCTTCATCTATGTCAGCCTTTCTGAAAATCCCGAACCACTTGCCGCGGCGCTGGCACCGCTGGCCGAGGTGCTGGCGCCCTATGACACCGTCAGTTTCCGCATCGTGCATTCGGCCGAGGAAGACTGGCAGTGCAACTGGAAATGCCTCGTCGAGAATTTCATGGAAGGCTATCACCTGTCGGTCGTGCACCCCAAGACCCTGCGGGGCTATACCCCGACCGAGCTGTGCACCAAGGGGCCGTCGTCTGCCGCCTTTACCAGCTACAACGCCAATTACCCAGATGGCATCCCCAGCCGGGGCAAAGGCGCACCGGGCCTGGATGCGGGGCAGCGGCAACGCTCGTTCCTGTTCAACGTCTTTCCAACCCAGGTCGCCAGTCAGGCCGCGAGCCTTTTGGCCTCGCTCAGCCTGCAACCGGTCAGTGTGGGGTGCGTTCACGTCCGCTGGACGCTGTCGGTCTATGGCGACGATCTGGACGACGAGACCATTGCGCAGCGCATCGCGCTCTGGACCGAGGTCAATCGCGAGGATCGGGAGAAGCTGGAGAAGCTGCAACTGGCGCTGGGCTCATCCCGCGCCGATGCGGGGCCGCTGGCGGCGGAGAATTTCGAAGGGACGATCCGCGACTTTCACCTTTATCTTGCCGGGGCGCTGGCCCCGGTTGCGGCGGTCTGACCGCGACCCATCCGACCTGACAAGGAGTCTTCCATGGCGCATTACCGCCACCGCCCGTTCAACACCAAGGACACCTATCCCGAGCAGAAGCTGGACAACGACCTGGCGCAGGCCGTCGTGACACGCGGCGGGCGCACCGTCTGGATGCGCGGCCAGTGCCCGCAGAACCTGGACGATGCCAGGAACATCGACAGCCATGATCCGGTGGAGCAGACCCACAAGGTGATGCAGAACATCCGCCAACTGATCGAGGAATGCGGCGGCCAGATGGAACATCTGGTCAAGGTCGTGGTCTATATCACCGACGTGCGCCACCGCGAGGCGGTCTATCGCACCATGGGCGAGTATATCCGGGGCGTGCACCCGGTCTCGACCGGGCTAGTAGTGTCGGCGCTGGCGCGGCCCGAGTGGCTGGTGGAGATCGACGCTACCGCTGTCATCCCCGATTGAGAGTGCGGGAGCGAGGGGGCTGTCTGCCCCCTCGCGCTCCCCCGAGAGTATTTTCGACCAGAAAGAAACAGGAGGCTGTCATGACCTTTTCGCTGGTGGCGCGCTGCGCACAGACGGGCATGTTCGGGGTAGCGATTTCATCCTCTTCCCCTGCAGTGGCGGCGCGTTGCAGCCATGCTCGGGCGGGCGTGGGGGCTGTCGCCACCCAGAATGTCACCGATCCGGCGCTGGGGCCGCTGGCGCTCGACCTGATGGCAGGCGGTTTGACGGCTGTCGAAGCAATCGCCGAGGTGCAGCGGCAGGGACGCTTCATCGACTACCGGCAGGTGCTGGTTGTCGACGGACAGGGGCGAGCGGCGATCCATTCCGGCGCCAATGCGCTGGGCATCTGGACCCAGGCCCAGGCGCAGGACGTGGCCGCAGGCGGCAACCTGCTGGCCAATGACGGGGTGCCGCAGGCGATGGTCGATGCCTTTCTGGCAAGCACTGGGCATCTGGGCGACCGGCTTATCGCGGCGTTGCGTGCCGGGCTTGCGGCGGGCGGTGAGGCGGGGCCGGTGCATTCGGCGGGCATGATGCTGGTGGACCGGGTCAGCTGGCCGGTGGCCGATCTGCGCTGTGACTGGACCGAAGACTGCCCCATCGAGGCGGTGGCCACCACCTGGGAGGTCTACAAGCCGCAGCTCGAGGCCTATGTCCAGCGGGCGCTCGACCCGCAGGCGGCGCCATCTTATGGCGTGCCGGGCGATGAATAGGCCGGGGTTGATCTTGCCTCGGGTGCGGCATTCTGTTTCGTTCTGACTGCCGCCCTTGCCGGAGGACCGCCGTGCCGATCCGATACACGCTGCGCCAGCTGGAATACTTCGTCGCCGTGGGCGAGGCGGGATCCATCGCGCTGGCTTCGGCGCGCGTGAATGTCTCCTCTCCCTCGATTTCGGCGTCGATCTCGCAGCTGGAGCGGGAGTTTGGCGTGCCGCTGTTTGTGCGTCAGCACGCGCAGGGCCTGTCCTTGACGCAGGCGGGGCGCGTGATGCTGGAACAGGCGCGGGTGGTCCTGCGCGAGGCTGATCGCCTGACCGATCTGGCGGGTGACATCACCGGGCAGGTGCGCGGGCCGCTTTCCATCGGGTGCCTCCTGACCTTTGCGCAGATCGTGCTGCCGACGGTGCGGCGCAGTTTCGAGATAGCCTATCCCGAGGTGCAGATCCGGCAGGTCGAGATGAACCAAGCCGAGATCTATAGCGGCTTGCGGCGCGCCGATATCGACATCGCGCTGACCTATGATCTGGATATTCCCACCGATCTGCGGTTCGTCACGCTGGCGGAACTGCCACCCTATGTGATGCTGGGCGAGGGGCATCCGCTGGCAGGCCGCGACGGCGTCAGTGTCGAAGACCTGACCGGTCTGCCCATGGTGCTGCTCGACCTGCCGTTCAGTTCGGATTACTTCCTGTCCTTCTTCCTGCGCCAGGGGACCAAACCGCTCATCGCCGAGCGGACTCGCGACATGGCGGTGATGCGCAGCCTAGTGGCAAACGGCTATGGTTACGCGATTGCCAATATCCGGCCGCAGCATGACCGGGCCCCGGATGGCAAGCCGTTGATCATCGTGCCGCTCAGGGGTGAGGTACGGCCGATGCGCCTGGGTCTGCTCATGGCGCAGGACGGCGAAGGCGCCAGCACTGTCCGCGCCTTTGTCGACCATTGTGCCACGCTGGTCCGGACACAGGCGCTGCCCGGGATCGGGCGCTGAACGCGGCGGCTTAGCGGCAGGCTAAGCGGTGGTTAAGCTTGGTCAACTTTTCTGCCCGGCGAAATCCTGTATCGTCGGTGCAGATTTGACCGAGGGAGACGGCCTTGCGCGACCCACGCTATGACATCCTGTTCGAGCCGGTGCAGATCGGCCCCCTGACCGCCAAGAACCGGTTCTATCAGGTACCGCATTGCAATGGCGGCGGGTATCGCGACCCCTCAGCTGCTGCCGCGATGCGAGGGATCAAGGCCGAGGGCGGATGGGGTGTGATCTTTACCGAACAGTGCGAGATGCATCACACGAGCGAGATCACCCCTTTCATCGAATTGCGCCTGTGGGAGGACAAGGACATCCCGCAACTGCGCCGGATGTCGGAGCGGATGAAGGAACACGGCGCGCTGGCGGGCATCCAACTGGCCTATTCCGGGATCAACGGGCCGAACCTTTATACCAAGGAAGTGCCACTGGCCCCCACGGCGTTGCCGATCCGCACCTTTACCAACGATCCGGTGCAGGCGCGGGCGCTGTCGAAATCCGATATTCGCGACCTCAGGCGCTGGTTCGTGACCGCCGCCAAACGGTCGAGCGCGGCGGGGTTTGACCTGATCTGTCTTTATGGCGCGCACGGGTTCGGGATATTCCAGCATTTCCTGAGCCGGGCCACGAACCAGCGATCAGACGAATATGGCGGTTCGCTGGAGAACCGCGCGCGGTTCAGCCAGGAGGTCATTGCCGATATCCGCGAGGCAGTGGGCGACACGATGGCAATCACCCTGCGGGTCAGCCTGGATGAAAGCATAGGCGCGCTTGGCTTTTCCAATGCCGAACTGCGCGACTATATCGAGATGAACCGCAACCTGCCCGATCTTTGGGATCTTGCGCAGGGCACGTGGGAGGATTGCTCCGGCCCCTCGCGGTTCAAGGAGGAGGCGGCGCAGGAACAGCTGGTGCGTGGTATCCGCGACCTGACCGACAGGCCGGTGGTGGGCGTGGGCCGCTTCACTTCGCCGGATGTGATGGTGCGGATGGTGAAGTCGGGGACGCTCGATTTCATCGGCTGTGCGCGGTCGTCGATTGCCGATCCGTTCTTGCCGAAGAAGGTCGAAGAGGGAAGGATCGAGGATATCCGCGAATGCATCGGCTGCAACATCTGCATCACCGGTGACATGACCATGTCGATCAGCCGTTGTACCCAGAACCCGACGTTTATGGAGGAATGGCGCAAGGGCTGGCACCCAGAGCGGATGAATCCCAAGGGCGACAGTTCCAACGTGCTGGTTGTCGGGTCCGGTCCTGCTGGGCTGGAGGCCGCCTGGGCGCTCTGCCGGCGCGGTTATGACGTGGCGATTGCCGAGGCGCGCGAGGTGATCGGTGGCCGGGTGACGCGGGAACGCGCCTTGCCGGGGCTTTCCGCCTGGGGCCGCGTGGTGGACTATCGCGAATACCAGTTGGGTCAGCGCGCCAATGTCGAGATCTATCGGCAGAGCGAACTGGATGCCGCGGCGATCCTGGACTTCGGGTTCCAGAACATCTGCATCGCCACCGGCTCCACCTGGCGGCGCGACGGGGTCGCTCGCCAGCATGTGGTGCCGATGCCGATCGCGCCGGGCGCGCAGGTGTTCACGCCCGACGATCTGATGGAAGGAAGGTTGCCCAAGGGGCGCGTGGTGATCTTTGACGATGATCATTACTATATGGGTGGGGTTCTGGCCGAGTTGCTGGCCAAAAGCGGCGCACAGGTGACGCTGATTACCCCCGCGCCCTTTGTCAGCGACTGGACCCGCAACACGCTGGAGCAGGGGGCCATTCATGCCCGGCTGGTTGAGGCCGGGGTCGAGATCGTGCTGAACCGGGGCGTGACCGAGATCTGCACCGATCATGTGGTCACAAATTGCGTCTATTCTGGCCGTACACAGCAGATGGAGATGGACGCGGTGGTTGTTGTCGCTGCGCGGCTTGGCAATGATCGGCTCTATCAAGACCTGATGGCGCGGGCGGCGGATTGGGCCGATGCGGGCATCCGCTCGGTCCGGCTGATCGGCGATGCCAACGCGCCGGGGCCGATTGCCTGGGCCACCTATGCCGGGCATCGCTATGCCCGCGAACTGGACGCGCCAGACACAGGTGACGCGCCACCCTTCCGCCGGGAAATCACCGAACTCGCATCGGATTGGCCGGGATGAACGCGACGCTGGACATCCTCGACCGGCTCATTGGGTTCGACACTGTCAGTTCCCGGTCGAACCTCGACCTGATCGCCTTTGCCGAGGCGCATCTGAGCGCCTGCGGCTTCCGGGTGCAGCGACTGCCCGACCCGGATGGGGACAAGGCGGGGCTTTATGCCGAAATCGGGCCGTCGGGTGCGGGTGTGCTGCTGTCCGGCCATACCGACGTGGTACCCGTCGAAGGTCAGCTCTGGAGCCGCGATCCCTTTCGGCTGACCGTCGAGGGAGACCGCGCCTATGGGCGCGGCACCACCGACATGAAGGGCTTTGTCGCCTCCGCGTTGGCACTGGCGCAGCGGGCCGCTGCCATCGAACTGGCAGAGCCTTTGAAGATCGTTCTGTCTTATGACGAAGAGGTTGGGTGTGTTGGCATCGCCCGCATGCTGGACCGTCTGGCGCCGATGCTTGGCTTGCCACGTGCCTGCATCGTGGGCGAACCGACGCAGATGCAGGTGGCCACCGGCCACAAGGGCAAGGTGGCGCTGCGGGCGGTCTGTGCGGGACAGGCCGGTCATTCCGCGCTGGCCCCGCGGTTTGTCAACGCGCTGCATCTGGCGGCTGATTTCGTGACCGCCCTTCGCGGGGTACAGGACGAACTTGCAACCGCCGGGGCACAGGATCCGGCCTATGACGTGCCCTGTTCAACGGTACATGTGGGCACGCTGCACGGGGGACGAGCGCTCAACATCGTGCCGGACCGGGCGGAGATGATGCTGGAGTTCCGGCATCTTGCCGCCGACCGGGCCGCCGACCTGATGGCGCGCATCCAGACAGAGGCGGACCGGATCGGCGGAGCCTATGACGACGCGGGCGAAATTATGGTCGAGCAGATCAACGCCTATCCCGGTCTCGATGTCGATCCGGCCGAACCGGTCGTGGCCTATGCGCGCAAGCTCTCCGGGCAGTCACACACAACCAAGGTCGCCTTCGGCACCGAGGCGGGGTTCTTTCGCGGCCTGGGCATCCCGACCGTTGTCTGCGGCCCCGGCTCGATGGAGGGGCAGGGCCACAAGCCCGACGAATATGTCACACTGGAGCAACTGGCCACCTGTGACGCGATGATGGACCGGCTGCTTGACGATCTCAGGGCCTGATCCCGGTCATTGCAGCGCGTCGGGCAGGTAAAGCGCGATCTGCGGAAAGGCGATCAGGGCCACCACCATCGCCAGCATCGCCGCGATATAGGGCAGGGTGCCCAGCATCACCTCACTCATCGTGCCGGATTTGCGCGCGCCCTGCACCACATAGAGGTTCAGCCCCACAGGCGGCGTGATCAGCGCCATCTCGATCAGCACGATCATCAGGATGCCGAACCAGATCGGGTCATAGCCCTGTTCGACCACCAGCGGCACGATGATCGGGATGGTCACCACCATCAGCGACAGGGTCTCGATGAAGAACCCAAGCACGATATAGATCACCACGATCACCATCATGAAGGCCAGCGGCGACAGGCCCAGCCCGCCCAGGAAGGATTGCAGCTCGCGCCCGATCCCGGCCGAGGCGAGGGTGAAGTTCAAAAACGAGGCACCGATCACCACCAGCATGATCATCGAGGTGATCTTGACCGTGCCCAGGATTGCCTCGCCCAGCATGGCGATGCTGACACCGCCAAAGATGGCCGCAATCACCAGAGCGCCGGCAACGCCCACGGCGGCGGCTTCGGTCGGGGTGGCCCAACCCTTGTAGATGGTGCCGATGATCATCGTGAAGAGCAGGATGATCGGGATCAGCTCGGCCAGCGCGCGGATCATCTCGGACAGGGGAAACACCCGGCGCTGGCCGCCCAGGCTGGGGCGGATCGCGCAAATCAGCGCCGTGACCAGAACAAAGCCCAGCGCCAGAGCGATACCGGGCAGCAGGCCCGCCAGGAACAGGCGCGGGATCGAGGTCTGTGTCAGGAACCCGTAGACGATCAGGTTGATCGAGGGCGGGATCATGATGCCCAGGGTGCCGCCCGCGGCAATCGCGCCCGAGAACAGCTTGGGGTCGTATCCCAGCTTCTCGGCCTGTGGCATCGCCACCGTGGCCACGGTGGCGGCGGTCGCGACCGACGAACCGGAAGTGGCCGAGAACATGGTCGCGGTGGCGATATTGGCATGCACAAGGCCGCCGGGCAGCCAGCTGACCCAGCGATCCAGCGCGGCATAGGTTCGGGTGGCCAGCCCGGAGCGGACAAGGATTTCGCCCAGCAGCACAAAGAACGGAATGGCGATCAGGGTCGCGTTGTTCGAGGTCGACCAGACCAGATTGCCCAAGCCCCTGGTCAGGGGAAACGGGCTGAAGAAAGCGTCGATCCCGAAGCCAAGCAGGAACAGGACGATACCAACCGGGATCGAGAGGCTCAGAAGACCCAGAAGGCCCAGTGTCAGATATCCGATCATTTCAGCGCATCCAATTCGCCAAAGGTACCGATCGCCGCCTCGGACGCCGAGAAATCGCGGCGGGCGATCAGCATGAGCGCGGCAACGAAGGTCAGCCAGGACACCAGCGCAAACCAGATCCAGCCTGCCAGCCATGGCGCCTGAACCAGCGCCAGCGGTGTTTCCAGCGGTGTGTTCGCGCGCGAGGAATTGGCAAGCGACCGCGACAGCACCGGCCAGCCGCGCACCGCGATCAGCGTCACGGTGACGGCAAGCGCCAGCATCGCCGTCAGGTCGAACAGGGCGCGGGCGCCCCCGGTGGCGCGCCCGCGCAGGATGTCGATGCGGACATGGCCCAGTTCGATCAGGGTAAAGGCCATGCCCCAGGAGGTGGCGATGGCCATCACATAGCCGCTGATTTCATCCGTCCCCCCCAGCGAGGACCCCATTTGCCGCAGCACGATATCTGCCAGCACAAAGACCACGCAGGCCAAGAGCAGAACGCCGACCAGGATCGCGATTGCGCGGTTCATACGTCTCAGGCCCGAAAGCAGGATCTGCGCCATGAGGGGTCCTCCTGTGGGTTAGGCTCAGCCGCCGATCTTCACGCCGACGGTCTCACCGACCGATGCGTTCCAGCGTTCGGCCCAGTCGCCGCCCGCGCGTTCGGCCCAGTCGGGCAGGACCTTGGAGACCAGCACCTCGCGCGCCTTGGCGAAATCGGCATCCGATACCTCTACCAGAGTCATGCCGCGTTTGTCGCCCGAGGCGCAGTCGCCATTGCCGGTCAGGCAGGCGATGTCGTTTTCCAGCGCGCCCTGCGCATCGGCCCAGGCCGGCGCCTCGAATTCGCTGGCAACCTGTGCCGCGATCAGTTCCTGCGTATCGGCGCCCAGGCTGTTCCACTTGTCGAGGTTGATCGCGGTCACGACACTGTCCCAGCCGCCCAGCGGGATCGGCAGCAGATGGGTCGAGACCTCCCACCATCCGGCGGAGTAGCCTGACCCGGCGCCGGTGATGGCGCAGTCGACGACGCCTTTTTGCAAGGCGCCCGGCACTTCGGAGAAGCTGACATTCACCCCTTCGGCGCCAAGCGCTTCGAGGAACAGGGTCGTCATCCGGCCCGACCCGCGCACCTTCTTGCCCTTGAGATCGTCCAGACCGTTGATCTCGGCGTTGCAGAACACAACCTGCGGCGGATAGGGCGCGATGGCCAGGACATGGCTGTTGAAGCGGGCGTTATAGATGTCCTCGACCATCGGGCGCGCGGCATCGACCATGGCGCGCGCCTCGTCCGCCGTCAGCGCCAGCAGCGGCACATCCAGCCCTTCCAGTTCCGGCGCGTCCGCAACGGCGTAATCGGCCACCGTCATCGCCACGTCATAGACACCATCGCCCAGCAGACGGAACACGTCGCCGACGCCCAGGTTCATCTGGTTATGAGTGGTGAGCGCCACGTTGATCTGTCCGCCCGACGCCGCGGGCAGCGTCTCGTTCCAGAACGGGGCTTCGAACTGCTTATGAAGAGGCAGTCCGGACCAGCTGCCGACAACCGAAAGATCCTCGGCCAGGGCAGGGGCCGCCAGCATGGTGGTTGCGGCCAGGAATGTGAGTGTCTTTTTCATGAGTGTCTCCATGTTGTTCTTGGTTATCATTGGTTTGTGGTCAAGAGGTTGGACGAAGTACCGGAACCTCGGCGTCCTCGGGAATGTCGGTGATCAGCATGTGACCCGGCTTGTGGGTGATGCAAAGCGGGATCGCCGCCGTTTCGATCGCGACCTGCGGGGTCACGCCGCAGGCCCAGAACACGGGCACCAGTCCTTCGCCGATCGGGGCCGGATCGCCCCAGTCCGGCCGCGCGATATCCGATATGCCGATCGCGTCCGGATCTCCGGCATGCACCGGCGCGCCATGCGCCAGCGGATAGCGGCGCGAGATTTCGATGGCGTCGGCGACCCGGTCGGCGGCTATGCCGCGCATGCTGACCACCATCTTGCCGCTGAACGGACCGGCGGGAACCGTGTCGATGTTCGAGCGGAACATCGGCACGGTCCTGTCATTGTCGATATGCCAGACCGGGATGCCCGCCTCGATCAGCGCCCGTTCAAAGGTAAAGGAACAGCCGAGCGCAAAGGCCACCATATCCGCGCGCCAGGTGTCTTCGATGCTCGGGGTGCTGTGATCCAGACGACCCTCGCGGTAGATGTTATAGGCAGGCACGTCGGTGCGGATGTCGATATCGCGCCCCAGCGTGAACATCATCGGGTTGCCGGTGTCCGAGACACCGACTAGCGGGCAGGGCTTGGGATTGCGCTGGCAATATCGCATGAAATCAAGCGCAAACGCCGCGGGCAGAATGGCGAGGTTGGTTTGCAGAAACCCCAGCCCCAGCCCGGCCGTATGGGCGCGATATCGGCCTGCCCGTATCTCGCTCCGCACCTCGGCTGTTTCCGCGCGCCGCAGTCTTTCGTGGTCTGTGGTCACCTTGTCGCCTCCCTTTGTCAAAGGGTGGCAAAACTATCCCATAGCGGCAAATTCATAATTTTGGCAAAAATTGATAAACAAATTTTATGACAGAGCGAACCGCTCGGCGACCTCTTGTGCCAGTCCGGCGGCGGTCTCGACCATCTTGCTTTTCGGCTCCGCCAGGTAAGAGGCGGTAAACCGCAAGGGCGGTGGTATCCAGCCGGGATCGAATTCGCGAATGCGGCCCGTTTCGACATACTCCCGCCCCAGCGCCTGGGGCAGGGCGGCGACGCCCAGATTGTCCTCGACCAGTCGGAAACAGGTAGAGAGTGACGACGAGGGAAACATCGAGACGTCCGGACCTATCCGTTCGAACAGCATCTCGCGCAACTCGCGGAACGGGCGGGTGTTGCGAGCATAGGCCAGGATCGGGCGATGCAGGTACAGCGAAGGATCGTCGCACCGCTCCGCCCGGCAGGACACGTACCAGGCCAGATCGAACCCGGGCAACTCGACATTCTCGACCGAATACTCGGAAACCGGCCCCAGCAGGATCGCGAGATCGACTGAACGGTTCAGAAGCGCATTGCGCAGATTGATGGAGACATCGACGTTGAACTCGATTTCCAGCCGGGGATAGACCGCGTGCAGCCGGGCGACCAGTTCGGCCAGCCAGCATTGGGCAACCGTTTCCGAGACCCCCAGCCGCAGCCGCCCCTCGATGCTCTCGGGTGCGATGACGTCGCGCTCCAGCAGGCCATAGAGATGCTCGAACCGCTCGGCATGGCTGACCAGCATCTCGCCGCGCTTGGTCAGTCGCATGCCGCCGCCGGTCCGGTCGAACAATTCGGCTCCCACCGTCTGTTCAAGGTTGCGGATCCGCGCCGTCACGGCCGGTTGCGTCAGGTGCATACCCTCGGCCGCCTTGCCGACGCCACCCAATCGCACGACCTGAAGGAAGGCACGGATTTGTTCGAGGCTGATTCTGCTCATGCAAAATGGTTGCATATCGCCGCCGCAACGTCAGGCGGGTTTCGCGCAAACAGACGTTCACATGACCGAAACGTCTGGCTGGGGTGTCCGATCCAGCCGTGCCGCCAGCCGGATCACCTCTTTCGACTTCCACCAGATAATCAGGTTCCGCGCCTCCATCAGGCGTTGGTCGGTCTTGCGCTCATACAGGCGAAGCCCGCTTTCCACCAGCGATCTGGCCAGCGAGACGGGGCCGCGCCTGGGGCGCCGACCCATCCGGTCCGCAAGACGCGCGATCTCGTCCGTCTTCCAGGCGATCAACAGGTCCTTGGCACCCGGAAGGCCAAGGTCAAGCTTGTCATGGACGGCATGCAATGCGCCCCGGATCGTCTGCCGCGTTCCAGCGTCGATCACTTCGTGTTTCGCCAGATCGAGGATTTCATAGACAAGGGCCTGATACTCAGCGGGCACCCGGTCGCCCGTTTCGATACATTCGAATCGACGGCGGATCATGTTCGTGGCGAACAAGAGTTGCGCCGCCGCCTTCTCAGTGTTCCCCCGCATCAAGGCGGCGCGGGCCCTGTCGATGCTGTGCAAGGTATCGTGGAAGTTCGACAGATAGTCCGATATCCGCAGCTTCACGCCGGTGTCGACCCTGGGAATATCTTCCAGAGACAGGATTCTCGAGGATTTCAGGCCAAGCTGGGTGTTGATGAACAAGAGTTCCTGAACCCCTGCCTCTGCGGCTAGTTCTTGCGCGCGGATCAATTGCGCGGGGCTGTTGTTGCAGTCGAACAGGATGTACTTCCAGATGGTTCCGATCGGTCGTCCCTCGGCGATGGCGCCCTGGCAGAAGGATTTCATGAACCCATAGGCCCGGTCGAAACTCCCCCGGACCCGGTAGGTTTCGAAACTCTCTTGGTCAACGCCGTCGATGGCGAACATCACCTCGTCTATGCCAGAATGCACCTGAGCGGGGTCATAGGTGCCGTGCGCATTCGTGCACATCGAGATATTGGCGTCCGGGAAGTAGGATTTCGCCAGGCCCGCCATCTTCCAAACATTGCGGTTCAGCAGGGGTTCCCCATGGCCTTGAAAGTCGATGGTCCGGATCGAAACCCCGTCCGCCTTGAAATCGGCCAGGTATTTTTCGAATATCGCGATATCGAGATGCCCGGCGCGCCCGTGGCGTAATCGTCTCTCGGCAAAGGTCATGCAGCCCGGACATTCGAGCGTACAGGCGATGGAGGGTTCCACCTGAAAGATCAGGAGTTCCTTGCGCCTTTGCCATTCGGGGTTGAAACAGGCGCCGCTGGCCAGGATCAGGCAATCGCCGCAATAGTCTGGAAAGGGCATCTCCTCGCGGGCGAGCTTGCTCCGAATTTCCTTGAAAACGGGGCCAAAAACAACGTCCCTGGAATAGTCCTTGTCAGGATCGAACGCGCTGAGCGTCAACCTGCTGCCCGCATCGTCCCAGCAGGCCAGAGACCCGTCCGAACGCAGAAAGACGCTGTGGTTCGAATGGCAATCCATGCAGCGACCCCTTGTTAACCCGGTTGCAGGTTGACCCATGCTGCATTTGCAAGTCAAACCTTGTCTGGTGTTCCATTCCATGATCGAGGCATGGCCGGGTTCGAGGCGCTTTTGGCCGCAGGCTTGGGATACTTCGGCCCCGGACAGCACCCGCACAGGATCACGCCTTTGGCCAGGGTTCGAACGAGCCGGTCTTTTCCACCTTGGCGCGGTGGAAGAAGCCGGTAAGCTGGGTGAACGCACGCCTGCACCCCGCCCGGCTGGATTGCCCATGATGATTTCACGAATACTCGACAGCGCGGCCGCTGTTTTGCTGGTTTTGCTCACCCTTGGTTTTGGCTTCCGGGAATGGGGGGTGGATGTGCCGCCCCTGCTGATCCAGGGCGTTGCGCTTGCCATCCTGCTTCTGCTTGGGTCACGTGTGCGTGCCACGCGCAAGGCGTTCATTGTCACCGGGATCGCGCTGTCGGTCTGGCTTGCCGCGGCGGGTCAGGATTGGCTGCGCCTGTCGCTCGACGGTCTGGATAAGGCAGCCTTTATCGCGGCGTTCTTTACGGCGCTGTCGACCTTGCGAAATGTGGCCGAGACCTCCCCCGCGTTGCAACGCACGGGCCGATTTCTTGCCAGTCAGCCACCGGGGCGCAGATACGCCGCGCTGACAGTGGGCGGTCACCTCTTTGCCTTGCTGATCAACTACGGCTCCATCTCCCTTCTGGGCGGTCTCGCGGCGCAATCGGCGCGGTCCGAGGCCGACCCGCTGATCCGGTCGCTACGGACCCGCCGGATGCTGCTTGCGATCCAGCGCGGGTTCATCTCGTCGCTGCCCTGGTCGCCTCTGGCCTTTGCGATGGCGATCACCACGGCGGTTGTCCCCGGCGCCTCTTGGGCCACGTCGGTCGTGCCCGGGTTGGGATCGGCGGCGATCATCCTGCTGACCGGGTGGGCGATGGACATCATCTTCAAACCGAGACTGGCGAACCCGCCCAAACGTGCGCCCGTCGAAGGGTCCTGGGCGCTGCTTGCGCCGCTCTTCGTGCTGCTGGCGTTGCTGGCGGTGACGGTACTGGGGTTTCATGCCTGGCTGGATGTCCGCGTGGTCGGCGTGGTGATGCTCGCTGTTCCCACGATTGCCATCGCCTGGGCGGGGCTTCAGCACCGCAGCGCGGGTCCCGAGACCTCACTACGCCTGCGCGCGCGTCGCTTTCTTGGCAAGGAACTGCCAGCCTATCGCGGAGAGATCGTTCTGCTGATGATGGCGGGCTACATCGGGACGGTCGGGGCGCCCCTGCTGCAACCGATGGTAAGAGCCGCGGGTTTCGACATGGGGGTGTTGCCGCCGTGGCTCGTGCTGGCGATGCTGGTGTGGATGATACCGCTTCTCGGGCAGATCGGCATGAACCCCATCCTCGCGGTGACGCTGATCGCGCCGCTCATCCCGGCGCCCGAGACCCTCGGCGTGGCACCCTCCGCATTGGTGATTGCCATCGCCTCTGGCTGGGCGCTCAGCGGGGCAACCTCGCCCTTTACGGCGACAACCCTGCTGATCGGGGCCTTTGCAAACGTCAGCGCGCTGCATGTCGGGCTGAAATGGAACGGCGGCTACTTCCTGGTCACGGCCTGCCTGCTGACGGTCTGGGTCCTGGTCTACGGTTTTGTTCTCTAACGCAAACGCTGGCCTTCGCGGTCGAACGCATAGGTGCTTTCCGGCTTGAACCCCAGCCGCAGGTTTTCGCCCTCGGCCACCTGATGCTGGCCAAAGAGCCGTGCGGTGATCTGATGGCCGTCGAGACGGGCGATGACATTCGTATCGCCGCCCAGATGCTCGACATGGCGAACCTGTACCGAAAGCGGGCCATCCTCGGCGATGAACAGATCCTCGGGCCGGATACCCATTGTGCGCTCACCGCCCGCGCCCAACAGTTCGGCAGGAAAGAAATTCATCGACGGCGCGCCGAGGAACCCCGCAACAAACTGATTGGCGGGGTTGTTGTAGAGCTCCATCGGGCTGCCGATCTGCTCGACCCGGCCATCGCGCAGAACGACGATCTTGTCGGCCAGCGTCATCGCCTCGGTCTGGTCATGGGTGACATAGATCATCGAGGCGCCCAGCTGGCTGTGCAGGTTCGCGATCTCGATCCGCGTGTTCATGCGCAGTGCCGCATCGAGGTTCGACAGCGGTTCGTCGAACAGAAACAGCTTGGGTTCGCGCACGATGGCCCGGCCGATGGCCACCCGCTGACGCTGGCCACCGCTCAGTTCGGACGGATAGCGGTCGAGGTAGGGACCCAGATCCAGCATGTTCGCGGCTTTCTGCACCCGCTCTGCGATAACCGCTTTCGGCTGGCCTTCCTGTTTCAGCGCCAGTGTCATGTTGCCCCGCACGTTGAGGTGGGGATAGAGCGCATAGCTCTGGAACACCATCGCGATGCCGCGCTTGGACGGCGGCGTCAGGTTGACCTGATTGCCCGCGATGTGAATCTCGCCCGAGGTCGCATCCTCCAGCCCCGCGATCACCCGCAACAGCGTGGACTTGCCGCAGCCCGATGGCCCGACAAAGACGACGAACTCGCCTTCCTCCACCTCTATGTTGATATCCTTCAGGACATGGATATCCCCAAAGGACTTGTTCACGTTCTTCAGCGACAAGGCGGTCATTTCAGGATCTCCTCAAGCGAAATGGTCTGGCCGCTGCGGATGCTTTCATCGGCGGCCAGACAAATGCCGAGCGAGTTCACCGCGTCGCTCATGTGGCGGGTCAGGTCGATGTCCTCGGCAATGGCGCGCAGCATGAAGGCCTGTTCGGCATCGCACAGCTGCTGATGACCCGGCTCGTCGGGCATCTCGATGGTGCGGTCGCCCGTCAGCGTATGGACAAGGATGCCGCCGACCTTGGTGTGGCCATCAATATCGGCGGATGCGCCCTTGTTGCCATCGGTGATCGAGACCGCGCCGCGCGGGCTGACGATATCCTTCACGAAAAACGCGGTTTCCGACATCATCGGGCCCCAACCGGCTTCGTACCAGCCGACAGAGCCATCGGCGAATGTCACCTGGAACTGGCCGTAGTTGTACATGTCCGGGGCAATCTCGTCGGACAGGCGCAGGCCGATGCCATGCACCCGCACCGGCGCCGCATCGGTGATCTGACACATGACATCGACATAGTGCACGCCGCAATCGACGATGGGCGAGGTGGTTTGCATCAGCGCCTTGTGGGTCTCCCATTCGGGGCCGGTCGATTGCTGGTTCAGGTTCAGGCGGAACACATAAGGCCCGCCAAGACCGCGCGCCTCTTCGATCAGGCGCACCCAGGAGGGGTGATGCCGCAGGATATATCCCACGACCAGCTTGCGACCGGTCCGCTCTGCGGTATCGACCACGCGCCGCGCCTCGGCCACGGTCATGGCCAGCGGTTTTTCCACGAACACATGACACCCCGCCTCCATGGCGGCAATGGCGTAATCGGCGTGGGTGTCGGTATAGGTGGCGATCACCGCCAGATCGGGCGCGGTTTCGGCCAGCGCCGTCGCGAAGTCATCATAGACCGGATAGGAACCCAGCTCGGGATGGTCCACCCGCCCGCTGCGATTGACCAGCGCCACGATCTCGGCATCCGGATGGGCATGGTGCGCCAGCGCATGGCTTAGCCCCATGTTGCCCAGACCTGCAATCAGCACACGCGTCATTTCACGGCCCCCGATGTGATGCCCCGGATCAGTTGGCGCGAGAAGATCACATAGAGGATCAGCACCGGCAGGATCGCCATCGACAGCGCCGACAGCACCGCGTTCCAATCGGTCACGAACTGGCCGATGAATACCTGGCTGCCCAGCGTCAGCGTCTTGGTCTCCTCAGCCGGGGCCAGGATCAGCGGGAACCACAGGTCGTTCCAGATCGGGATCATGTTGAAGACAGCGACCGTCGCCATCGCCGGGCGCACCAGTGGCAGCACGAGCCGGAAGAAAATCGTGTATTCGCTCAACCCGTCGATCCGGCCCGCGTTCTTCAGATCATCCGAGACCTGCCGCATGAACTCGCTCAGGATAAAGACCGCCAGCGGCAGGCCCTGCGCCGTATAGACCAGGATAAGGGCCCAGAGCGTATTCACCAGGCCGGTCGCCACCATCATTTCCAGGATCGCAACCGTCCCGATCCGGATCGGGATCATGATGCCAAGCGCCAGGTAAAGCCCCATCAGCATGTTGCCGCGAAAGCGGTATTCGCTGAGCGCATAGGCCGCCATCGCGCCGAACAGCAGCACGAAGAAGATCGAGGCCACCGTGACGATCATCGAGTTCTGGAAGTAGAGCAGGAAATCCCCCTGCTTCATCACCGTCTCGTAGCCGATCGTCGAAAAACTGTCCGCATCCGGCAGGGCCAGCGGCTCGCGAAAGATCGCCTTGCGGGTCTTGAAGCTGTTGATCAGGATCACGAAAACCGGGAACAGCGCGATCAGCGTGTAGAGGATGAGCGCCCCGTGCATCATCACCGAATTGAGCGGATTTGAGCGTGCCTTGTTCATGTCCGGGCCCTCAGAGCTGATAGCGGCGCATCCGCGTCTGGATGCCGAAGAGATAGATGCAGACCCCCAAGAGGATGATCGCGAACATGGCGCCTGCGATGGCCGACCCCATATGCGGGTCGCCAAGCTGAAGCTGGAAGCCAAAGAACGTGCGATACATGAAGGTGCCGAGGATATCGGTCGAGAAATCGGGACCCGCCAGCGCCCCTTGGGCGGCATAGATCAGGTCGAACGCGTTGAAGTTCCCCACAAATGTCAGGATCGAGATGATCCCGATCGAGGGCAGGATCAGCGGCAGCTTGATCTTCCAGAAAGCCGACATCCCGGTGATGCCGTCGACCTCGCCCGCCTCCAGGATCTCCTCGGGGATGGTCAGAAGCGCGGCATAGATCAGCATCATCGGAATACCCACGAACTGCCAGACCGAGATCAGCGCCAGCGTCGTCAGCGCATATTCCTCCTTGCCCAGCCATGGCGCAAAGAGCGATTTCAGCCCCACCGCGTCCAGCATCGAGGGCGCGATGCCCCAGATCGGCGACAGGATCAGTTTCCAGGCAAAACCGACGATCACAAAAGACAGGATCGTGGGAATGAAGATGGCCGAGCGGTAGAGCGCGGCAAAGCGCAGGCGCGGGTGGCTGAGCAGCGCGGCCAGCGCGATCCCGATCGGGTTCTGCACCAGCATGTGCACCAGAAAGAACCAGAAATTGTTGCCAAGCGCATTCCAGAACTGCTCGGCCCAGATCGGATCAAAGAACAGCGTGCGGAAATTGTCGAGCCCGGCAAAGACCCGCTCCTGCTCGATCCGCGTGTAAAGCGCCAGGCGCAACGTGTTGAACAGCGGAAAGATCATCACGGCTGTATAGACGATGACGGCTGGTGCAAGGAACACGAGGATATGCCAGCGGATGCGGGCTTTGTTCATGGGTCGATCTCCGGCTAGGCGTCCCGGGCGGACAATTGCGCCCGGGACAAATTGCAGCGTCGGGAGGTTACTGCTGCGGTTCGTACCAGCTGGCCAGCCCGGCCTGAAGCTTCTGGCCCAGCTCTTCGGGCGTTGCGGTGCCCTTGATGGCGGCGACGGAGGCGCCCCAGGTGTCGTTCTCAAGGTTCGGCGTGCCGCGCGACAGGATCTGGTATGTCGAACGGATCGTGCTTTCGCACTGGTCGCGCCAGCTTGCGAACTCCTTGGCCAGCGGGTCTTCCAGCGCGACCGGCGTTTTCGACAGCGGGAAGAAGCCGGGCAGGGCGTTGCCAAAGATCTCGGCGAAGGCCGGGCTTGCGACCCAGGCGAGGAACGTCCGTGCCGCCTCGGGGTTGCTGGATGCGGTGTTCATGCCGATGCCGATATCGGTGTGGTCCGAGATATAGCAGGTGTCACCGGCATTCTGGACCGGCGGCTTGAAGGCGCCCATCTCGAAGGTCGCCTGGGTGTTGAAACCCGAAATCTCCCAGGACCCGGCGGGATAGATCGCGGCACGGCCAAGGGTAAAGATGTTCTGGCTGTCGGGATAGGTCTGCGCTTCGTACCCGTCGCCAAGATAGGCGCCCCAGCGTGCCAGCGTGGCATAGGGTGCGACCCAGGCCTCGTCGGTCAGCTTCTGCTCGCCCTTGATCAGCGCCAGACGCCCCTCTTCGCCCTTCCAGTAATTCGGGCCGATGTTGTTGTATCCCATGGTCGCGGCTTCCCACTGGTCGTTGGTGCCCATGGCCATCGGGATATAGCTGCCGTCTTCCTTGATCTTGTCGAGCGCGGCAAAGAACTCGGCCTCGGTGGTCGGCACTTCGATGCCGAGTTCTTCGAAGGCGTCCTTGTTGTAGATGAACCCGTGGATCACGGATGCCATCGGCACGCAGAAGGTGGCCGAACCGTCGTCGGTCTGCCAGGCGGACTTGGCCACGTCCGAGAAGTTCGACATGGCGTCCAGATCGCTGAGGTCCGACAGGTGCCCGGCCTGATACAGCGCCAGCGAGGCGTCGAACGGGCGGCAGGTGATCAGGTCGCCCGCCGATCCGGCATCGAGTTTCGAGTTCAGCACGGCATTGTATTCGGCCGGTGCCGAAGGGGTGAATTTCACCTTGATGCCGGGGTTCTCGGCCTCAAAGGCGGGAATGATCTTGTCCTGCCACAAGGTCAGGTCATCATTGCGCCAGCTTTCGATGATCAGCGTGGCGTCCTGTGCATCGGCCATGCCCGCCACGAGCGTCGTGGACAAGAGGGCCAGTTTCAATGTGCTGCGGTTCATGTCTTCCTCCCTATGAGTCTTTGTGTTCGAGCCGCCCGAGGGCGGCGCGAAGGTTTCCTTCGGTTTCGCGAAGAATGGCTTGGGCGGTCTCGGGCGTTTGCCCTTTCGAGACCAGAACGGCGGGTTTTACATGGCCTTGCGTCGCGTCCAGCGCGGCGCTGGCGGCCGTTTCGTCGACACCGGCAATGCGGGACACCATGCCAGCGGCGCGCAGGCGCAGCTTGGCGTTATCAGCCCGCAGATTGACCATCATGCCGTCATGCACATGGCCAAGCTTGATCGCCATGAGGGTGGACAGCATGTTGAGGGCGATCTTTTGCGCCGTGCCCGCGCCCATCCGGGTGGACCCGGACAGGACTTCGGGCGGCGTGGCCAGAAGAATGGGGTGATCAGCCAGGTCGAGCAGGGCCGAACCGGCGTTATTGGCAATACCGACGATCGTCGCCCCAGCCGCCCGGGACAGCCGCGCCGCTTCAAGCGTGTAAGGCGTCGTACCGCTGGCCGAGACGGCAATCACCGTGTCTCGCTCCGAAAGCGCCGAAAACCTCTCGTCAAGGCCGGACAGATCGTCCTCGGTTTCGCCGGGCAGCTCGACGCCGGTCGGCATGCCGCCCGCCATGTGAATGCGGATCTGGGCGCTCGGAATCGAAAACGTTCCGCCAAGCTCCAGCGCATCGGCGGCGGCCATCAGGCCGGATGATCCTGCAGCGACATAGTGGATGACACCGCCCGCCCGCATCGTCTTTGCAAGAGTGCCAGATGCTGCTGCGATTTCGGGGGCGGCGGCGCGCAGAACGGCTGCTGCGGCGATCTGGCCCTCCGCCAGGATCGTCGCCGCGTCGGTCAGGGGGAGGGTGTCGAGCCCCTTTGCCTGATCATGCAGCCCCTCTGTGCCCAATGCAGTCATGTGATTCACCCCAGATGCTCTAGATAAGATACCATTATAATACCTTTTGTCCAGAACAAATAATTTGGAGGGTTTTGGTCCTATATTCGTTGCGAAAATGTGGGAAAGACAGTATTTTGGTATTTATATGGCCTTTCAAATGGTCGATAGGTATTATAAGGGTATCTACATGACGGAATCGCTGCATACCCGGGTCATGGCCATCGATGGTGGCGGCACGCGCTGCCGGCTGGCGCTTTGGACTGGCCGCGATGTGGTCTCGGTCGAGACCGGGTCCGCCAATGTGTCCACCGATTTCGACGGTGGCGTGTGCCAGATCATCGAAGGGGTCGGTGCCCTCGCCGCAAAGGTGGGAGAGAGCGCAGAGGCGCTCTCGGCCCTGCCTGCCTTTGTTGGTCTTGCGGGCGTCACTGGTCCCGAGATCGCGGAGCGTCTGCGCCAGGCGCTGCCCTTCGCGCATCTTCGGATCGAGGATGATCGACCCGCCGCGCTGCGCGGCGCTCTGGGCGACCGTGACGGGGTCATCGCACATTGCGGCACGGGATCCTTCTTTGGGTCGCGCATCGCGGGGACGATGCGGTTCTCTGGCGGCTGGGGTTCTGTCCTGGGGGACGAGGCCTCGGCGCAATGGATTGGGCGGGCGGCGCTGAAAGCCACGCTCAGGGCGGTCGACGGGCGGTTGAACCCGTCCGGGCTGTCGCGGACGCTGCTTGATCGGTTTGACGGCGCGGCGGGGATCGTGCGGTTTGCCGGCTCGGCAGACCCGAAGGATTTCGGCGCGCTTGCCCCCTTGGTGACCGCGCAGGCGGCGGCGGGCGATGCGCTCGGCCGCCGTATCATGGCCGATGGGGCCAGCGATATCGCGCAGAGCCTGCCCGCCATCGGTTGGGCGCCCGGCCTGACGATCTGCCTGACCGGCGGCATCGGCCCGCATTTCGAACCCTATCTGCCCGCCGCGATGCAGGCCTGCGTCTCTGCTTCGGTGGATGAACCGCTGGCCGGTGCCCTGTCGCTGGCCAGGGACTTTGCCAGGGAGGCCGCCCAATGAGCGTGATCGAGTTTCTGCGACCCGAGGGATGGCTCGGCGAGACCGGCGGCCCCCGCTATGTCCAGCTGCGCCAGCGGCTGGAACGCGGCATCGAAAGTGGCATCCTGCCGCCCAACTCCTCGCTGCCGCCCGAACGCGAGATCGCCGAGATCACCGAATTGTCTCGAGTCACCGTCAGAAAGGCGATCCAGGAGCTGGTGCGCGAAGGGCTGATCGAGCAACGCCAGGGGTCCGGCTCCTTTGTCCGCGAACCGATGAGCCGGATGGAGCAATCCCTGTCGCACCTGACCTCCTTCACCGAGGATATGGCACAGCGGGGCATGGAGACGACATCGCGCTGGCTGGAACGCGGCGTCTTTCTGGCAACCCGCAGCGAGATCGACGCGCTCGGTCTTGACGCAGGGGCCGAAGTCGCCCGGATCTACCGCCTGCGCGAGGCGGGTGGGCGCCCGATAGCGCTTGAACGCGCCTCTTTGCCGCTCGACATTCTGCCCAATCCGCTGGAAGTGACCACCTCGCTTTACGAAGTACTCGAACGGCGAGGGCAGCGCCCGGTCCGGGCGCTCCAGAAGATCTCGGCCATCAATCTCGAACCGCGCGAAGCCGACCTGTTGAACGTGCCCGAAGGCGCGGCGGGGCTTTCCATCGAACGCACCTCATATCTGGCCAGCGGGAGGGTCGCAGAACTCACCCGCTCGCTCTATCGCGGCGATGCCTACGATTTCGTGGCCGAACTGCGCCTCTGACCGAAAGGCTGAACGACATGTCACCCGAACCGACCCTGATGCACCGGGAAGTGCGCGAAATCCCGTCAGCCGTCGAACGGCTGCTGAGCCAGGGCGGCGAGGCGATCCGCACCGCCGCCACGGCGGCGCGCGCCGCCGATCCCCGCTATTTCATCTCGGTCGCGCGCGGGTCTTCCGATCATGCCGCCTCCTACCTCAAATATGCCAGCGAGCTTGTCTTGCGCCGCCCGATGGCCTCGGTCGGTCCGTCAGTCAACTCGATCTACGGTGTGCAACTGGATGCGCGCGGCGCGGTCGGCATTTCCGTCTCGCAATCGGGCCAGAGCCCCGACATTGTGCGCCTGACCGAGGCGCTGCGCGCCAATGGCGCGCTGACCGTCGCCATCACCAATGATGCGGGCTCACGTCTGGCCGGGGTGGCCGATGCCACGCTGCCGATCCATGCCGGGCCCGAGTTGAGCGTTGCGGCCACCAAGACCTTTGTCACCTCGCTGGTGGCCGGGCTGTGGTTCCTGGCCGAGATGCAGCAGGATGCCGATCTCGTCACCGCCATTCATGCGCTGCCCGGACAACTGGATCAGGCCACGCACTGCGACTGGTCGGCGGCGGCGGCGGCCATGGACGGCCGCTCGCTCTTTACCATCGGCCGTGGCCCGTCCTGGGCGATCTCCAACGAAGCCGCGCTCAAGTTCAAGGAAACCTGCCTTATCCATGCCGAAAGCTACTCTTCGGCCGAAGTGCTTCATGGTCCGGTCTCGATCGTCGACAGCGACTTTCCGGTGATTGCCTTTGCCGCCCGCGACAAGGCCGAGGCCAGCCTCGCCGAAACCGCCGACGCGCTGGCGGCCAAGGGCGCCAGGGTCTTTGCCGTGACCGACAAGGTATCCCGCGCGACCACGCTGCCCCATGTGCGGACCGGTCACTGGCTCTGCGACCCGATCCCGGCCATCGTGTCCTTTTATGCCATGGTTGAAACGGTGGCCCTGGCGCGCGGGATCAACCCCGACAAGCCCCGCCACCTCAACAAGGTGACCGAAACGGTATGAGCAGAGCTGCCATCACATTCAGGAACGGTCGGATATTCGACGGGACACAGCTTGTCGACGGGCACGCCGCCCGCTTCGAGGACGGGCAAATCGCTTTTCTCGGACCCCAGGCCGAGGCACCCCGCACCGGTCAGGACGTAGACCTTGGCGGCGACATCCTGTTTCCCGGTTACGTGGATCTTCAGGTCAACGGTGGCGACGGCATCCTGTTCAACGCCGATCCCTCGGTGGAGACGCTCCGCCGCATGGCCAGGGCACATCGCGGCCTGGGCGTCACCGCGCTGCTGCCGACGCTCATCACCGATACGGCCGAGATCACCCGCGCCGCCATTGCCGCCACCCGCGCGGCCATTGCCGAGCGCGTGCCGGGGATCGTCGGCCTGCACCTCGAAGGCCCGCATCTGTCGGTCGCACGCAAGGGGGCGCACGATGCCGCCCTGATCCGGCCGATGGAGGCGGGCGACGTGCAGATGTTGCTTGAGGCCGCGCAGGCGCTGCCCGTCCTCAAGATCACCGTCGCGCCCGAGTCCGTCACCGAGGATCAGGTGAGAGCCCTCGCACGGACCGGAGTACTGGTCTCGCTCGGCCATAGCGACGCAGGGTTCGAGACCTGTCAGCGGTATTTCGCGGCGGGCGCGCGCTGTGTCACCCATCTCTTCAACGCCATGAGCCAGCTCGGTAACCGCGAACCCGGCCTGGTCGGCGCGGCCCTTGCCAGCGGTGGCGTGTCTGCCGGGCTGATCGCCGACGCGGTGCATGTGCATCCCGCAACGATGCGCGCGGCCTGGCAGGCAAAAACCGGGCCAGGCCGGATTTTCCTTGTCAGCGATGCCATGGCGGTTGCCGGTTCGGACGCCGTCGAATTCGAACTGGGCGGGCGCCTGATCCGGCGCCGGAACGGGATCCTGACGCTTGCGGATGGAACCCTGGCAGGGGCGGATCTGGACCTCACGACAGCGGTGCGGACAATGGTGCAAAGCGTTGGCCTTCCGCCCGGGGACGCGCTCCGGGCAGCCACCCGCACCCCTGCCGACCTGATTGGCCTTGGCTATGGATTCGGCCCGCTATCCGGCGCTGTCAGGATAGCAAACGACCTCTCTCGCCTCGTTCCGGTCGGATCTGAGGCAGCGCTCCCCGACGCTGGTGGGGATATCGAAGCGGATCGTTCGGCATCATAGGGCTGGATAGCGCCCACAGCGCCGAAGCCCTTCTGTCGGGAAGATAATGCAGCAAAACCAGAAGCTTGTGAGCCGCTCCGGCAGCGGCCTCAGTACTTGCTTTTTCTACCTGAGAAAGATGGCTGTGCTGCCAGTCCTGAGCTATCCAGTCTCGGCTCAAAATCCCTGTTTTACAGGGAATTTACAGGGAAATCCGCTGCTTTCGGACCTCCTTTGGCCATTTCGCCCTTGGATTCTTGCACAATTTCCGTGGATTAGTGCAAATTTCCCTGTTCAGCAGAAACAGGGACTTCTCCACAGCGTATCAGGGAATGCGTCAGGGGATAACAGGGAGGTGCTGGCCAAAAACAGGACTGTCGATTTTGCTCGACTCTACCGAAACCTTGGCGACCCAAGCTCCGGTAGAAGCTCGTCGTCCTCATCGGGATCGTCAGGGTATTTGATCATCCAGAGCAATGTGACCGCATGACCACCTTTGCCTACGAGGGTTTGTTCCAGGATCTTGATGTCTGGCTGATCGGTCCACGCATTTGGCGGGGCTTCCGAGAAAGTAGTTATACCCCGTTTTTCTTTTTCGACCGCCCGCACTGCTTGAGAATTCTTGGGCAGGCGGCCCTACGGCTTGCAGGTCAGGAACGGGAAGCATTGGAGTAACCCCCTGAGAGTGGTCCACCAACTGGGATAGTCTGTCCCATAAATTGGAGGATCAGCGATGGCTGGAAAACGAGAGAAGCCCGAAGAGATCGTATCGAAGCTTCGGCAGGTTGAAGTCCTGCAAGGCCGTCCGCCCAGCCATGTCCGCCGCCTTTTCGGGGACTTCGAGTATCAGGCGGCATCCTGGGACAAACCGCGCCGTGTTGTAGCCAAGGTGGAATGGCATCCGGGCGAGTTGTTTCCCCGTGTCGGCTTTGTCGTCACCAACCTGCCGATGGAACCGGACTGGATCATCCACTTCTACAATCAGCGTGGCACCGCCGAACAGCACATCAGGGAAGGCAAGCAGGCGATCAACTGGACGCGCCTGTCCTGCAAGGGCATGGCGCAGAACGAGGTGCGGCTACAGCTTCATGCATTGGCGTACAATCTCGGCATCTTCCTGCAAGGCGCAGATCTGCCGGAGGAGATGGCTGACTGGTCGCTGACCAGCCTGCAAACTCGGCTGATCAAAATCGGCGCGCGGGTCGTCGGACATGCCCGCGCCATTACGTTCCAGCTTACCGATGTTGCCGTTAACGGCGCTCTGTTCAGTCGTATCCTCGCGGCCATCCAGCGGCTGCGTGCGCCGCCGGTTCCAACATGACGGTGTCGATGGCAAAAACCGAACGAAACCGGCTCGACTGCTCTGCCCAATGGAGTCCCGATCCGTCCAAAACCCGGTTCATCCCGGAAAGCTGAGAGGCTATGCTGCGCCACAGCGAGTTCACACTCTGTCCGCAACGCGGACATGGCACCGCGATTGGCGAATGACTGCTCCTTGAAAGAGCGGTCGCTCAGAGTTCTGTTGGACGATCCCGGTCCTGGGACAGGCGGAGCCGGGAAAAAGTTCCCGTGGGAGTTCTATTGGGTACACCGCGTATGGCCGAAACCCTGCACGCAGACTATCGCCGGATTGCGCCCCTTCAAAAGGCCCGGTTCCTGTCTGCGCCACAGAAACCTCCGCGTAACCCGCGGAAATCACGCAGATATCGAAGGATAACCTTCAGTGGTCTCGATTTCGGTAAGTGAGTGGCTGGGGTGGTAGGATTCGAACCTACGGTACGCGGTACCAAAAACCGTTGCCTTACCACTTGGCTACACCCCAACGGTGAGCGGCTATCTACGCAACCTGTTTCGGCAACGCAAGGGGCGGTGGCAAAAAATCTCCGCCGCCCGCTCACTTTTTTGACGCCTGTTTTCAGGGCGCGGTTGCGACCAGGATCGCGCCGTGGCGACCGCCCATTTCGACGGCCTCATGCGCGGCGGCGCTCTCTCCCAATGCATAGGTTCGCTGCACCGGAATCCGCAGCGCTTCGTCGGCCAAGGCCGCATGCAACTGCTCTATGGCCGCAGCGCGCTGGGATGGGGTCAGCAGATAGACCAGCGCCATCTCCAGGGTCACCGCCTTGAACATAAGCGGGTAGAAGGGCAGTTCGGGCGCCATCGCCTTGGCCGAGCCATAGGCGTTGATGCGCCCGTTCTCGGCGATCACGGCGGCATCGGTGGCGGCGTTCACGCCAAACTCCACCTCGACGATGCGATCCACCGGCTGGCCCTTGTTGGCGTCCAGAATCGCCGCCGCGAGGTCCGGTTCGGCATAGTCCAGCACCGCGTCGGCACCCGCCGCGCGCACCCGGTCCGCCGCGCTGCCACCGGCGGTGGCGATCACCCGCGCGCCGCCCCATTTGGCCAGCTGCACCGCCAGGTACCCGACCGTTCCGGCGCCGCCATGCACCAGCACCGTCTGGCCCGCGACCGGCCCGCCCGAAAACACCACATGTGATGCGGTCAGGCCGGGAATGCCCAGCACCGCGCCCGTCTCCAGGTTCACGCCTGCGGGCAGCGGCACCGCCTGGGCCGAGGGCAGGGCGATCTGTTCGGCGCAGGTGCCCATGGCCCGCCGCCATTGCCCGTTCCACAGCCACACCCGCTGACCGATCCGCGCCGGATCGACCCCTTCGCCCACGGCCGAGATCACGCCCGACCCGTCACTGTGCGGCACGATCACCGGATAGGGCAGTTCGGTGACTCCGGCCCGTGCCCCGGCCCGCGCCTTCACGTCCGACGGGTTCACCCCCGACAGCACCACATCTACCAGCACCTCGCCCGCGCCGGGGCGGGGCGGCTCCACCTCTTCGAGTGTCAGTACCTCGGAGGCCGGTCCAAAGGCGCGATAGGTAATGGCTTTCATGATCGAGTTCCCATGTGTTCCGTCACGTTCACCCTAGCGGGATCGACGGCAAAGGCTAGGCTTGGGGGCAGGGAGGACGACAGATGCAGATCTTGCGCACACCAGAGCACCGGTTCGATGGACTCAAGGACTACACCTTTGCCCCGCATTACGTAGAGATCGACGATACCGAGGGCGGCCATCTCCGGCTGCACTACGTGGACGAGGGGCCGCGCGATGCGTCACCGGTGCTGATGCTGCATGGCGAGCCGACCTGGTCCTATCTCTATCGCCACATGATCCCGCAGTTCGCGGCCAAGGGGTTCCGCGCGGTGGCGCCGGACCTGATCGGCTTTGGCAAATCCGACAAGCCGGCAGAGCGATCGGACTATACCTATGCCCGCCATGTCGCCTGGATGAGCGATTGGTTGACCCGGGTCGACCTGCGCGGCATCACCCTGGTCTGCCAGGATTGGGGCGGGCTGATCGGGCTCCGGCTCTGGGCCGCGATGCCCGACCGGTTTGCCCGGATCGTGATCGCCAATACCGCGCTGCCAACCGGCGATCAGCCGATGAACGACGCCTTCCGCGCCTGGCGCGAATTCAGCCAGTCGGTCCCGGATTTCCGTGCCGGGCGCATCGTATATGGCGGCACAGTCGGCAAACTGACCGAGGAGGAGGTCGCCTCCTACGACGCGCCCTTCCCGGACGAGACCTACAAGGCGGGCGCGCGCCAATTCCCGATGCTGGTGCCTGATGGCCCTGACAACCCAGAGGCCCCCGCCAACCGCGCCGCCTGGCAGGTGATCCGTACCTTGGACACGCCGGTGCTGACCCTCTTCGGCGCCGAGGACAAGGTCATGGCCGGGATCGATCGGGTGTTTCAGAAACTTTGCCCCGGAGCCGCCGGTCAACCGCATGCGGTGTTGCCCGCTGCGGGTCACTTCCTGCAAGAGGACGTGGGCGACGATCTTGTCCGCCACACGCTCGATTTCATCGCCCGCACCGGCTGACGGGGCTCAGTCCCGGATCTCGTCCGGGTCCACACCCCAGAGGTTGGATTTCAGCGCCCAGCCGCGATAGCCGCCCGCCGTGATCCGGCACCAGTCCGCCGTGCAACTGCCCAGCCGCGCCACCACGCCCGTCTCGAAATGGGCGGCGATCTGCGAATTGGTGTCGGGGCGGTCGTAGACCGGCATCATGTCCTTTTCCACCAGCACCGTGCGCGCGCCCGACAGAAGCGCGTAATGCACCCAGCCGCCGGCGCCTTCGCGGTCCTGCACCTTGCGCCAATGGCCGTATTCGGCGGTGATCTGCAACGGCATGTCGCGGCGTTTGAACACCCAGTCGACCCGATGGGTCAGCGACGGTCCGCGCCGCACGTTGCCTTCGGATGTCTTCATCGAAACATAACGCGGTACGGGAAGGTTGGTCACCGCCCCGCGCTTTTCCTCTTCGCCCCGCGCGCCCTGGGACAGTACGAGCGAAACCGCGAAAATTGCCGCCACCATCGGGCGCCTGAAACTGAATGAACCTGTCACTGCTTGCCTGCCAGTATGTTTGCCTGTCTCTCGAAAAAAGGCTGCGTCATTTGCGCATGGGGTTCTTGTGCCCCGCCTTCTCCTGCGCCACGATGCCATGGCGCGTGACCGTTTGAAAGCTGTGGGAGAGCTCAAGTGCCAAGAGAACGTCTGAGTGTTGTCGTAACGCGACGGTTGCCGGAGGTGGTCGAAACCCGCCTCAGCGAGCTTTTCGATGTCCGTCTGCGCGATGACGACACGCCGATGACCCGCGACGAGCTGGCCGCGGCCATGCGCTCGGCCGATGTGCTGGTGCCGACCCTGACCGACAAGATCGACGCCGGTCTGCTGGCCCAGGCCGGAGAGCGGCTGCGGCTGATCGCCAATTACGGCGCGGGCGTCGATCACATTGACGTGGCCACCGCGCGACAGCGCGGGGTGCTGGTGTCGAACACGCCCGGCGTGCTGACCGATGACACCGCCGACATGACCATGGCGCTGATTCTCGCCGTCACCCGCCGCATCCCCGAAGGGCTGGCGGTGATGCAAAAGAACGAATGGACCGGCTGGGCGCCCACCGCGCTCTTGGGCGGTCGCGTCGGCGGGCGCCGTCTGGGCATTCTTGGCATGGGCCGCATCGGTCAGGCCGTGGCCCGCCGCGCCAGCGCCTTTGGCATGCAGATCCACTATCACAACCGCCGCCGCCTGCGCCCCGAGATCGAGGAATCGCTTGAGGCGACCTATTGGGAAAGCCTCGACCAGATGATCGCCCGGATGGATGTGATCTCGGTCAACTGCCCATCGACCCCCTCGACCTTTCACCTGATGAATGCGCGGCGGCTCAAGCTGATGAAACCCTCTGGCGTTCTCGTCAACACCTCGCGTGGCGAGGTGATCGACGAAAATGCGCTGACCCGGATGATTCGTGCGGGCGATATCGCTGGGGCGGGGCTGGACGTCTACGAACACGGTACCCAAGTGAACCCGCGCCTGCGCGAATTGCCCAATGTCGTGCTGTTGCCGCATATGGGCTCGGCCACGCTCGAAGGCCGGATCGAGATGGGCGAGAAGGTGATCATCAACATCAAGACCTTCGCCGACGGTCACCGGCCACCCGATCAGGTGGTACCCGCGATGCTCTGATCCGCCGGGCGGAAAGAGTTGAACAGCCCTAGATTGTATCGTCCCCGCATCGCTGTCAGGATGAACGCGGTAACGCGACAGCAGGGAGAGTGACGATGCGAACGGGTATGATGGCGGGCCTCTGGCTTTCGGTGCTTGCAGCAGGGCCCGCTCTGGCGCAGCAAGAGGCCGACACGGTGGCCCCCGAAGGGGCGGCAATTGGTCAGGTCAGGCCGTTCTCGGCCGTGGTCGAGGCCGCGCAGGCGGCCAAGGAGGCGGGCCAGCCGGTCGAGGCGCAGAACTGGATGGTCGCGGCGGCCAACCCGCTGGCGGTGATGGCCGGGGGCAATGTGCTGCGCCATGGCGGTACCGCCGCCGACGCGATGGTGGCCGTGCAAACCGTGCTGGGTCTGGTCGAGCCGCAAAGCTCAGGGCTCGGCGGCGGAGCCTTTCTGGTCTGGTATGATGGTAACACCGGTCAGATGACCACGCTCGACGCCCGCGAAACCGCCCCGCGCGAAGCAACGCCGACCCTGTTTCAGGACGACACCGGCGCACCGCTGAAATTCTTTGACGCGGTGGTTGGTGGCCTCTCTGTCGGTACGCCGGGCACGCCCGCCCTGCTGGAAGAGGCGCACCGCCGTTGGGGTCAGGCCAATTGGGGCTCGCTGTTTGGCGATGCGATCTGGCTGGCCGAAAATGGCTTTACCGTTTCGCCCCGCCTTGCCGGTCTGGTCGCGGAAGACGCCGAACGGCTCGGACGCTTTGCCGAAACGGCGGCCTATTTCCTGCCCGGTGGCACCGCGATCAAGGCCGGTGATACGCTGAAGAACCCGGCTTATGCCGCCACCCTGCGGGCGCTGGCCGCCGAAGGATCGGCCGCCTTTTACGGCGGCCCCATCGCCGCCGATATCGTGCGCACCGTCCGCAATGCCGAGGGCAATCCCGGTGTCCTCTCCGGCGCCGATCTTGCGCTTTACCAGGTGATCGAGCGCGAGCCGGTCTGCGCCAGCTACCGCGCCTTTGAGGTTTGCGGCATGGGACCGCCCTCGTCGGGGGCGCTGACCGTGGGCCAGATCCTCGGCCTGCTGGAGCCCTATGACCTGGCGGCGCTGGGCGCGGAAAATCCCGAAAGCTGGCGTCTGATCGGCGATGCCTCGCGCCTCGCCTTCGCTGACCGGGGCCGCTACATGGCCGACAGCGACTTTGTCCCGATACCCACCAAGGGTCTGGTCGATCCCGACTATCTCAAATCGCGCAGCGAGTTGCTGGCAGGCCCCAACGCGCTGGAGAGCGCAGACCCCGGCAACCCCGAGTTCGACCATGCGTCCAACTGGGCCGATGATGTCTCACTCGAACTGCCTTCGACCTCTCATATCTCGATCGTGGACCGGTATGGCAACGTGCTGTCGATGACCACCACTATCGAAAACGGCTTTGGCTCGCGCTTGATGACGAACGGTTTCCTGCTCAACAACGAGCTGACCGATTTCTCGTTCCAGACCCATGACAATGGCGTGCCCATCGCCAACCGGCTGGAGCCGGGCAAGCGCCCGCGCTCGTCTATGGCGCCCACCATCGTCATGCGGGACGGCAAGCCGGTGCTGGCCATCGGTTCGCCCGGCGGCAGTCGCATCATCGGCTATGTCGCCCGTGCGATCATCGCCTGGGCCGATTGGGGCATGAACGTGCAACAGGCGCTGAACGCGCCGCATCTGGTCAACCGCTTCGGCACCTATGATCTGGAAGAGGGCACCGATGCGGCGGCGATGGAAGAGGCGCTGACCGGCCTCGGCTACAAGGTCTCGGTGCGGGCGCTGACCTCGGGCCTGCACGCCATCGATATCGGTGAAACCCTCAAGGGCGCCGCCGACCCGCGCCGCGAAGGTATCGCCTTGGGCGAATGAACCGGTCGGGGTTAGTGGGTATTGACCCGCCAGCCCCCGGCTCTCTACTTAACACATGAACCTTGGCGGGGCTGGCCCGCCGGGGTCAAGGGGGGACGGACATGGCTCAGATCACCGCATTGCCGCGCAACGAGACCGGCATCGAAACCGTGATCGGTATCCTGAAACAGCGCTTCGGCGACCGGGTACAGACCGGCCAAGCGATCCGCGAGCAGCATGGCCACACCACCACCTGGATCGAGAACCAGCCACCCGATGCGGTGGTCTTTCCAACCTCCACCGCCGAAGTGTCCGAGATCGTGAAAACCTGCGCCGAACACAAGGTGCCGGTGATCCCCTTTGGCACCGGCACCTCGCTCGAAGGGCATGTGAACGCCCCCGCCGGTGGCATCTCGGTCGATCTGATGCAGATGAACACTATCCTCGCCGTGCACGCCAGCGATCTCGACTGCGTGGTCCAGCCCGGCGTCACCCGCGAACAGCTCAACACCCATCTGCGCGATCAGGGCCTGTTCTTCCCGATCGACCCCGGCGCGAATGCCTCGCTGGGCGGCATGGCCTCGACCCGGGCCAGCGGCACCAACGCGGTGCGCTATGGCACGATGAAGGACAACGTGCTGGCGCTTGAAGTGGTGATGCCAGACGGCGAGGTGATCCGCACCGCGCAACGGGCCAAGAAGACCTCGGCCGGCTACGACCTGACCCGGCTGATGATCGGGGCCGAGGGCACGCTGGGCATCATCACCGAAATTACGCTGAAACTGCAGGGCATCCCCGAGGCGATCTCGGCCGCCCGCTGCTCCTTCCCGACGGTCGATGCCGCCTGTCAGGCGGTGATGACGACGATCCAGTTCGGCATCCCGGTGGCGCGGATGGAACTGCTGGATGTGATCGCGGTGCAGGCGGTCAACGCCCATTCCAAGCTCGACCTGCCGGAAACGCCGCTCTTGCTGCTGGAGTTCCACGGGTCCGAGGCGGGCGTCGCCGAACAGGCCGAACTTTTCGGCAGCATCGCCGAAGAGAACGAGGGGAGCGGTTTCGCCTGGACCACCTCGACCGAAGAACGCAACCGGCTCTGGAAGGCGCGGCACGAGTTTTACTGGGCCTCGCTGCAACTGCGCCCGGGTCGCACGGCGTTGGCCACCGATGTCTGCGTGCCGATCTCGCGGCTGGCCGATTGCGTCAACGCCGCCACCGCCAAGGCCGAGGAACTGGGCCTTTTCGCGCCGCTGGTCGGCCATGTGGGCGACGGCAATTTCCACATCTCTCCCCTGATCGACAAGGACGATCCGGCCGAGGTGGCAAAGACCGAGGACTTTACCGCCTGGCTGGCCGAGCTTGCCATCTCGATGGACGGCACCTGCACGGGCGAGCATGGGATCGGCCAGGGCAAACGCGCATACCTGAGTCGCGAGCTGGGCCAGACCCCGCGCTACATGGCGGCAATCAAGGCCGCGCTCGATCCGCTTGGCATCATGAACCCGGGCAAGATTCTCTGATCTCTCTCAGACGGCAGCCGACCCACCGGAGGGAGTATTTGTAGCGGAATGAAGCGGTGATGGTCCTTCATTCCGCCCAAAATACTCAAATGGAACCACGTGTCGGCCCAGAGCGCCGGGCGTTGTCTGGGCAGAGGTCGGTTTTGCGCGTTTTTGCGTCGGATGAACTTGGCTTGCAGGGCCGGGCTTCGGCATAAACCATGCCAAAGAGACTCAACCCGGAGAGCGGTCCAATGAAAACCCAAGTCAAAGCACTGGTCGTCGGCGGCGGTGCCGTCGGTACCTCGATCGCCTATCACCTGGCCAAGGCGGGCTGGGACGATGTCATGCTGATCGAGCGGGACGAGCTGACCTCCGGCTCGACCTGGCACGCGGCGGGCCTGTTGCCGCTGTTCAACATGTCCTATGCGACCACCCATATCCACAAATACTCGGTCGATTTCTACAAGACGCTGGAAGAGGAAACCGGGCTGAACGCAGGCTTCGCCGTGGTCGGCAACCTGCGCATGGCGCAGACCCAGGACCGCATGGACGAGTTCATGCTCTATGCCTCGACCGCTGAGACCTGCGGCGTGAAATACGAATGGCTGAGCCCCGACCAGATCAAGGAACGCTGGCCGCTCATCCGCACCGACGATCTGAAGGGCGCGCTCTATCACACCGAGGACGGCTATATTAACCCCGCCGACGTGACCCAGGCCATGGCCAAGGGCGCGCGCCAGCGCGGCGTCGATATCGTGCGCAAGTTGCAGGCCGACGCCTTCCACTGGACCGGCACCCATTGGGAAGTCACCTGCACCAAGATGGTGGAGCAGGGCGGCAACCTGGTGCCCTCCGACGAACAGGTGGTGATCACCGCCGAGCATGTGGTGACCGCATCGGGCAACCATGCGCAGCGCACCGCGAAACTCCTGGGCATCAAGATGCCCGCGATCCCGGTCGAACACACGTTCATCGTGATGGACAAGGACCCGGAACTGGTCAAATGGCGCGAGGCGGGCAACCCCGAGCACCCCGTGGTCCGCGACGCCGACAACGAATCCTATGCCCGCGAGGAGCGCGGCGGCTGGATTCTGGGCATCTACGAACACGGCGCGCCCGCACGGTTCGAATATGGCGTGCCCGACAGTTTCCGGGCGGATCTCTTCCCGCTCGATCTCGACCGGATCGCCGATCAGTACATGGCGATGGCCGAGCGCGTGCCCTCCTGTGCCGATAGTGGCCTCAAGGACGACTTCAACGGCCCGATCTGCTACACGCCCGACGGCAACCCGCTGGTCGGCCCGGCGCCGGGCCTCAGAAACATGTGGCTGGCCGAGGGCTTCTCCTTCGGCATCACCGCCGCGGGCGGCACCGGCTATTACCTGGCCCAGATGATGGTCAACGGCGAGGCCGAGATCGACATGGCCAGCCTCGACCCCAAGCGCTACAGCTCGAACTGGATGACCACCGAGTTTGCCGCGCGCAAGAACGAGGAATGCTACAGCCACGTCTATATCCTGCACCACCCGGATGAAGAGCGCGAAGCCTGCCGCCCGCTGCGCACCGCGCCCGCCTATGACCGGCAGAAAGCGCGCGGCGCGCAGTTCGGCTTCGTCAACGGCTGGGAGCGCCCCAACTATTACGGACCCCTCGATGCGCCCGAGAATTTCGACCATGACGCGCGCAGCTTCCGCCGTGGCGGCTGGTGGCAATATGCCGTCGAAGAGGCCAAGGCGATCCGCGAAGGCGTGGGCCTGATCGACGCCACCGCCTTTACCAAGCACGTGGTCAAGGGTCCCGGCGCGACGGCCTTCCTTGACTGGTTCACCTGCAACAAGCTGCCGAAAGTGGGCCGGATCAACCTGACCTATGCGCTGACCACCCTTGGCACCACCCGCACCGAATACACCATCGTCCGCAATGGCGAGAACAACTATTATCTCGTCTCCGCCGGGGCCTGGTCCGAATATGACGCCGACTTCCTGCGCAAGGCGGCCGAGGACAAGATGGAGGAGTTCGGCTATATCGAGATCCAGGATGTCACCACCCAGTGGGGCGTCTTCGCCATCGCCGGACCCAAATCGCGCGATGTGCTGAAAGAGGTGATCAAGGACGCCGATCCCGAAACCGCCCTCTCGAACAAGCGCTTCCCCTGGCTGTCGGCCCGTCAGATCGAACTGGGCATGTGCCCCGTGAACGCGATCCGCGTCGCTTATACCGGCGAACTGGGCTGGGAACTGCATCACCCGATCGAGATGCAGAACTACCTGTGGGACCTGCTGAATGCAGCCGGTGAAAAGCACGGGATGAAGCTGGTGGGCGCTCGCGCCCAGAACTGGCTGCGCCAGGAGAAGAGCTATCGCGCCTTCGGCACCGAACTGGGCCGCGACGCAACCCCGCTCGAGGCCGATCTGCCGCGCTTTGTCGATCTCGACAAGGAGTTCCACGGCAAGGCGAAACTGATCGAGACCGGCGTGCGCGCCAAGTGCTGCACCCTCCTGATCGACGGCCCGTCGGATGCCGACCCCTGGGGCCGCGAGGCGCTCTATACCCCCGAAGGCGAACGCGTCGGGCGCCTGACCTCGGGCGGCTATTCGGTGGCGTTTGGCAAGTCCATCGGCATGGGCTACGTTCGTCCCGAACTGGCCGTCGAGGGCACAAGGCTCCAGGTCAAGATGTTGGACAAGCTCTGGGATGCAACCGTCACCTGCGACAGCCCCTACGACCCGAAGAACGAGACCATCCGCAAGGACGGCTGAACCGCGCCGGATCTCTTTGATCTGGCTGATCCTGATCGCCGCGCTCTCATTGGGCGCGGCGTTTTTCTACAGGCAGAACCCGCTGGCCAACGCGGCACAGCGCTATGCCACTTCGGTCGCCACGGCGAGTGCCGCGACCTATGTCACGCTGAGAACGCTGAACGCGGTGCTCTCGACCGCGCAAGAGGTCGAGGTCTCGGGCAGCGCGCTGGTGGTTTCGGGCACCGCGCAGCCGCTCCGGGTGCTGGAGCCGGTGGATGACACGGTGGAACGGATCGCCGCCGTGGTGTTCAACCTGATGCTGGCGACCGGCATCCTCGCCGTGGCCATGGGGCCGGTGGGCGCGGTGGGCGGCGGCATGATCGCGGCGGCGTCGCTGCTCTGGATCATCGACCGGGTGCTGGGGCCGCGCGATGTGGTGTCGGTGCTGTCGCGGCGGCTGGCCTGGTATGGCGGGTTTTTCCTGCTGGCGCTGCCGCTGGCCTTTGTGATGTCGGCCTGGCTGGCCGATTGGCTGACGGCGGATGTGCTGGCGCGGCATCAGGCCATTATCGCCGAGATCACCGCCTCGGTCGGCGCGCCGGTACCGGAGCAGGCGGGCGGCTGGTGGGACACGATGCGAGAGACATTGGGAGAGGCGGGGCGCTACCAGGAACTGGCGCAGAACCTCTGGACCCGCGCCGACGATCTGGTGGGCAGCTACGTGGCGCTCCTGGCGGTGTTCGTGTTCAAGATCTTCGTGCTGCCGGCCCTGCTGGCGGGCGCGCTCTTCATCCTGACCCGCTTTTTCGCGCACCGCCCCGAAGGCGGCTGAGCGGGCGCTCCCGCCCGTCGGTTGCGCATCGCAGATGCGCCCCCGCCCGTTGGGCCCGGCGCCGCGCTTTGCGCGGCGCAGCGCCGTGGCCGGGGGCGCGAACCTGCCTAACCGCCGCGCTTGAAATCGGCCGGTGCGATGGCGCCGTCGCCGTCGTGGTCCATCATCCGGAAGAACTCGGCATCCCGCGCGGCAAATTCATCTGCCGAGACCGCGCCGTCGCCATCACCATCGTTGAAGTTGCGGTCCATCGCCTGGTCGACCTTGGCCATCGGTCCTTTCAACCCACCGCCACTGGCCTCCATATCGGCGCGGCGGGTTTCGTCGAAGAGATCGTATTCGGCCGCGTCGAGCTGGCCGTCCTCGTTCTGGTCGAACATGAAAAAGATCTCTGCGCGTTTCTCGCTGATCTCGGCGGGGGTGATCCGGCCGTCGCCATCCATGTCCCAGTTCTCGATGAAATGGGCGCCGGGGACGCCTTGGGCCAGGGTTGCCGTTGCGGTCAGGACAAAGACGGAAGACAGGACAAGCAGTCGCATTCTGGACTCTCCTTGAGACATGCACCTGGAGACTGAACGCAGGGCCGGCCGATTTCCGTCGGGCCATTTCGCCGCAGGAGGCGCTCCCGCCCGGGGGCCGCGCATCGCAGATGCGCCACCCCCGGTTGGGCCAGGCGCCACGCTGCGCGTGGCGCGGCTCAGAACAGGCCGGATCCCTCCAGCTTCAGCTGTTCCAGGACCGCAGCCATCGCCATCGCGGCCATCAGTATCGCGGTTCTCATGATCGCGCTCCCTGTCGTTTTCCTGACCTTGAACGACCAAAGAGCGCGCTTCCGTCACCTCAGTCGGCGGCGGTTTCGTTCAACTCCATGTGACCGCCGCCGCGCGACAGCACTCGCCGCAGGATCGGTTCGAAGAACTCCAGCGGTTTGGTCGGATAGTCCGGGTCAAAGGCGCACTGGTCGTATTCATGGCAGAAGTAGCGCGCATCCTCCCAATAGGGACTGCCGCGATACTTGTCGCGCGCGTTACGGTCGCCGCCCCAGTAGTGGTTGTAGTAATACCCCTGGAACACGCAGTGATGTTGCAGGATCCAGTAACACTTCTCGCTGACATAGGGTTTCATCATCGCAGCGGCCAGTTCGCCGTGGTTGTAGGGAGACAGGATGTCGCCCACATCATGCACCAGCGCCGCCACCACGATCTCGTCCTCGGCGCCATCCGCATGGGCGCGCGTCGCGGCCTGAAGCGAGTGCTGATAGCGGTTGATCGGGTAGGGGGTCCAGGCCTCGTCCAACGAGCGGATCGCATCCAGTATCCGATCGGGCAGGGCGGCGTTATAGGCCTCTTCATACTCCATCACCGCGTCCCAATCGGCCTGGGTGGCCTCTTCGAAACTGGTCCAGGTGGGCTTTTGCGATTTGTCCAGCATGGCGGATTCCCTTCGTGTCTGCTTCGGGCAAAGGTAGCAGAGCGAATCTGAGCAGAAAAACGAATTGATTTGCTCAGACTGATATGAAAAATGTTTCGCCATGCAGATCGCCGCGTTAGAGACTTTCCTCGCCATTGCCGAGACCGGCAGTTTCCACGCCGCTGCCCGGGCGCTCAACATCACCCAGACCGCCGTCAGCGCCCGCATCAAGGCGCTGGAAACCGCGCTGGGGGTCGCGCTCTTCGAGCGCGGACCGGCGGGAACAAGGCTCAGCCTCGCGGGCCAACGGTTCCGCCCGCATGCCGAGCAGATGCTGCGGACCTGGAGCTTTGTCACCGCCGAGATGGCCGCCGGACCCGGCGCGCGCGGCGCCTTGCGGCTGGGCGCGCAGCTGTCGCTCTGGGATGCGCTTCTGGTCGACATGGCGGTCTGGCTGGAACAGGAACAGGGCGTCGTCCCCTTCACCCTGAACTATGACCACGCGCTCGACATGGGGGTGGCGGTGGCCGAACGCCTTGTCGACCTCGCGCTGGTGCATGACAGACCGACGCAGCCGGGGATCGAGGTAACCGACCTGCCCGACGAGCGGCTGACGCTGGTATCTGACCGGCCCCTTACCCTCGGGCAGGACGAGATGCCGCTCTTCATCAACCTCGAGTTCTGCGCCGAATACGACCGGCTCTGGCAGCAGGTGATGCCGCCCGGCAGCCGTCAGCATATCGTTCTGGGCAATGCCGCGATGGGCCTGCGCTATCTGATGCGGCGGGGCGGCGTGGGGTACTTCCCCGACACGATGGTGGGCGGTCCGCTGCGGCGCGGGCGGTTGCACGCGGTGCGCGGCGCCCCCGAAATGCGGCTGGCCTGCCGGGCCATCCATCTGCGCGACAATCCGGGCCTGGGCCAGATCGAAACCGTCATCATCGGGCTGCGCAAACTGCGCGGCGGGCGCTGACGCCGGTTTTGGTCCGTGGTGATGGTGTGCTAGACTAATGGCGATTTCGAGTTCGCCATTCAGGAGAGACGCCATGCGCGCCTTTTTCGCCGCCTGCCTTCTGCTGGCCGCCCCGGCGTTTGCCCAGGAAGGCCCGTCCTTCGATTGTTCCAAGGCGCAGAGTGACGCCGAGCAACTGATCTGCCAGGATGCCGATCTGGCCCGGCTCGACCGGCTGGTCACCGCGCGCTATGTCGCCGCGCTCGACGTGGTCGAGGGGTTGGACACTGGCGCCGAGCGGGCAAAGCAGTCACTGCGCGCCGAACAGCGCGGCTGGATCAAGGGCCGCGACGAGTGTTGGAAGGCGGACGATTTGCGTACCTGTATCGCCGATAGCTATCTGCGGCGCGAGGGCGAGCTGGTGGCCCGCTGGATGCTGGAGGAGCCGGCCGGCATCGCCTTCTGGGCCTGCGGCGGCAATCCGGCGAACGAGGTGGCGACCTATTTCTACGCCACCGAATTGCCCAGCGTGCGCTTCGAACGCGGCGACAGCGTCGATACCGGGTCGCTGGTGCCGACCGGATCGGGCTCACGATACGAGGCCAGCTTTGGCCGCTCGATCTGGATCAAGGGCGACAATGCCATATATCGTGACCCCGATCCTGACGGCAGCGAATGGGACTGTGTCCTGGCGTCCAATGGCTAGGGCTCAGCCCGCGCGCCCTTCCAGCCCCGCCTGCGCCGCCGAGTCGGACCCCGGGACCCGCATTTCGAAGGTCTCGGTGATGACGGCATAGTCGAAATAGCCCATCCGCGCGATCGGCCGCACCTTTGCTATGTCAAGCTTGCCATCGGGCGTGATGATCGCATCGTCGATATGGATCTTTTCGACCGAGGCAAAGACGACATCAATCGTGCCGACATCGGAATTCCCCCTCAGGCGATGCGTGCTGATGTATCGGCACTCGAACTTGACCGGGCTCTCTTTCACCATCGGTATCGGGGCGTTGTCGGCATATTCGCGGGTCACTTTCAGCCGGTCGAACTCGCTTTCCTGCGGCGGCAGCGCCATCGCGCTCAGGTTGACCGCCTCTCTCAGGTCATAGGTGGCCATGTTCCACACGAACCAACCCGTTTCCTCGGCATTGATCACCGTGTCCTTGCGTCGGCCATCGGGATACTGGTTGGCCGAAAACATCACCATCGGGGGATCGAACGTCAGGTTTTGCCACTGGCTGTAGGGGGCGATGTTCTCGACACCGTCCCGGCTCACACTCGACAGCCACCCGATCGGGCGCGGGACTGTGCAGCTCTTGAACGGAGAATAGGGAAGCGGGCTTGGCTCAATGCCGGGAGAGTATTTCATGACGGGCCTTCCACGTTACATTGTTGCGGCATTTTGCCAATGTATCGGTCGTTTGCAAATCCGGTGTCCTGCAAAGGCGCACTCGGGTTTTCAAGAGGAAGCGTCAAAGGAACCGGTCAGTGCGCGCGTTCGAAACGCTTTGGTGGGTTCACGCTTAAGGACTGCAACGAAACCGTGTGCCATCCAGCTGGCGCAAGAGATGGGCCCGGGCAACCGCATCGTCACCTTCTGCTGTGACAACGGTGGCAGATACCTGGACGGTCCTATCTACCGCTGATCGGGGTTGCGGCAGGGCGGTGCGCTATCGGCCCGCCCTTGATCCATCACCCGACCAGCTCGTCGAAACATTCCAGCGCCTTGGCGGCGTACATCATCGACGGCCCGCCGCCCATCTGGATCGTCATCGCCAGCACGTCGGCCACCTCGACCCGGCTGGCGCCGGCCTTGACCAGCGCCTCGACATGTAGCGAGATGCAGGGCTCGCAGCGCGACGCGACCGAGATGCCGAGCGCCACGAATTCCTTGGTCTTGAAATCCAGCGTGCCGCCTTCCTTTACCGTCTTGCCCAGGGCGCCAAACGCGCGGGCGGTGTCGGGAATGGCACCATGAAGATTGCGCAGCCCCGCGCGGGTGGCTGCCAGCTTGTCGTTCCAGCTCATTGGAATGTCCCCTACATATCTGTTCATCGGCATATGTAGGGGCGGTGGCGACAGCGGCCTTGATCTGGATCAGATGCGTGGCTTTTCCGCGATCAGGGCAAGATTGTTGGCGGGCATCTCGACCACCTCGGCCATTTCCAACCCGGCCCCCTGCATCAGGTCCATCGTGTCGAAATCGTCCTTGTAGCCGATCTCGGGGTCCTCGGCGATCAGCGCGGTATGGAACCGCGCGTCACCCTCGCTGGTCAATTCGCCCGCCCGCATGAACGGGCCATAGATCACCAGCCGCCCGCCGGGCGCCAGCGCGGCGGCGGCCTCGGCGATCAGGGTCGCGGCTTCGGGCGTCGAGATCAGATGGAGAAGGTTGATCAGCACCACCAGATCCTGCCCCGCCCAGTCCGCGCCCCAGCCGGGGCGCGTCGCGTTCAGCTCCTGCACTGGCGCGACATTGTCCAGGTCCTCGCAATAGGCGTCGATACTGGCGCGGCGCTGGGCGTCGACCTCGGTCGGCTGCCAGTTAAGCCCCGGCAGCCGTTCGGCAAAGGCCCTGACATGCTGGCCGGTGCCGCTGGCCAGTTCCAGCGCGCGGCCCTGATGCGGCGCCACCTGCTCCAGCAGATCGCAGAGCACGGCCGTGTTCCGTTCCGCCGCAGGCGCCACCATGCGCGCGCCGTCACCCTGCGTGGCGATACTGGCGACCGAGGGCGGCTTGCGGCTCATCTCAGCCGCTCCGGACGCAATTGCGCCACCACCCCGGCCTCGATCTCGGGTGCGGCGCCTGTCATCAGGTCACACAGCAGCTGCGAGGCCGCGGGCGAGGTCTGGAACCCATAGCCACCCTGACCGGCGCACCAGATAAAATCGCGCTGATCCGGGTCCGGCCCCAGCACCAGCACCCGGTCGGGGGCAAAACTGCGCAAGCCCGCCCAGTTGCTGTCCATCCGCGTGACCTCCTCGGTCACCATTTCCTGATAGCGCGCCAACCCCTCGGCCAGCACCATGTCATCGGCCCAGGCGTCCTGCGGTTCGACCGGGTCGGCATCGGCGGGCGAGACGATCAGCTTGCCCGCATCAGGCTTGGCATACCAGCTTTCGCCGACCCCCATCAGCATCGGCCAGCCGCTCAGGTCATGACCGCCGGGCGCCGGGATCCGCGCCATGGACCGGCGGTAGGGCTGCAAGCCGATCGGCGCCACCCCGGCCATCACCGCCACCTGATCGGCCCAGGCCCCGGCGGCATTGACGATATTGCGCGCCTCGAACACGTCGCCCGCCTCGACCTGCCAGACCGCGCCGCGCGAGATGCCTGTCACCCGCCGCCGGGTCAGCACCGCGCCGCCATTGGCGCGAATGACACGCGCGAAATCCTGCATCAGACGGTCTGTGTCGATATCCCAGGCCTCGGCATGATGGGCGGTGTAGACAACCGTTTCCGGGTTCAGGATCGGCACCATGGCACGGGCTTCGTCCACCGAAATCGGCGTCATCTCCATGTCCACCACATCCGTTTCATAAGCGGCGGCCTGATCCGCGCGCCCCAGCAGCATCAGCCCGCGCGGGTTCAGATAGCCGCCATTGGCGGTGTGGTGATAATCGGCGCTGGCCCGGTTCAGCGCCACCACGGCGGGCTTGCCATAAGCCGCCTCGAACAGCGCCGCCGAGCGGCCGGAGGCGTGGTAGCCCAGCGCGTCCTCGGCCTCCAGCACGGTCACCTTGCCATGCGCCGACAGGCGCGCACCCGCGCTCAGGCCCGCGATACCGCCGCCGATCACCAGAAAGTCGATCATGCCTGTTCCTCGATCCTGTCTGTTGCCGGGGGCGGCGTCGGGCTCAGCGCCGTGAGCCGCGCATAAAGCTCCGGCGACATCTCAAACGTCATCGCCGCCAGCGAGGGGCGCAACTGCTCGGCCGAGCGGGCCGAGACGATGGGTTGCGCACCCAGCGGGCTGGCCGCCACCCAGGCCACCGCCAGCGTCGCCGGATCGACGCCCAACTCGGCCCCGATCTCGGCCAGCGCCTCGGCTGCGCGCGGCATCCAGTCCAGACCGTACCGCGCGGCATAGCGGTGGTCCTCGGTCAGCCGCCCGGCACCGCCGCTTGCGTATTTGCCGGTCAAGAGCCCGCCGCCCAGCGGCGAATAGGCCGCCACATTGATCTCTTGATCGGCGCACATCGGCAGGATCTCGACCTCTGCCTGGCGCTTGACCAGGTTGTACATCGGCTGCACCAGATCGATGCGCAGGTCGAACAGGCTGGCCACAGCGACTGCCTTCATCACTTGCCAGGCGGCGAAATTCGACAGGCCGACATAGCGGATCTTGCCTTCGTCCCGCAGCCGCGCAAAACATTCCATGGTTTCATTCAGGTCGGTCTCGGCGTCGAACCGATGCAGATAAAGCGCATCGACCATGTCGAGCCCCAGCCGCGACAGCGAGATATCGAGCTGGGCGCGCATGTTGGCGGCGCCCGCGCCGCCGTCATACCCCACCTTGGTGGCGATCAGGAGTTGCTCGCGCTCCGCCCGGATCAACTCGCCCAACAGGGTCTCGGACTGCCCGCCGGTATAGACATGGGCGGTGTCGAAATGGCTGATGCCCGCCGCGCGGCAGGCCTCATACATGTGGCGGCTCGCCGCCGCGTCGGCACGGCCGCCGAACTGCATGGTGCCAAAGGCAAATCCACGCGCGTCGGTGCCATCGAGTGTGGTCATAATACGTGTCATGCCCCGGACCATGACATGCTCCACGCTGGCCGAAAAGGGCAAACAGCCACGTGCAGCGACTTGCCTGAAAACCCACCGGATCGCATAGTCGGGCGAGAAATCAAAGGCACAGACAGGACGAGGGAATGAACACATCCGAAATGCATCCGATGGCCACGGCACACTTACCCGGCTATCTGCCAGGGGCCGATGGCAGCGATCCGCTATTCATCGGGGTCGCTACCTTTACAATCGCTCTCATCGTGTTCATCGGTGCGATGTATTTCACCCTGCACGCCTTGCCGGAACGCATGGCCCATCACGGCAACCACACCCAGTTCCAGGTGATCGGCATCCTCGCACTGATCGCGCTCTTTACCCATAACAACATCTTCTGGGTCGCCGCCCTGCTGCTCGCCGCCTTCCGGATGCCCGATTTCCTGACCCCGCTCCAGTCGATGGCCGGCTCGCTCAGCGGTATCCTTAGCCGGATGTCCCCACCATCCGACGCCCCCCCGCCCGCCGCACCGGCCGAACCGGAGGCGCCCCGCGATGTTTGAGCTTCTGATCTGTTCTCTGGTCACCATCCTGCCCGACTACCTCTATCGCCGCTACCGTCAGGGCAAGCGATGGGGGCACGAGATCACCTTCTTCACCATGTGGTACGAGCTGCGCCATGGCATCACGCTCTGCGCCATGCTCACCATCTCGCTGATCACGCTGGTGTTCTTCTACCATCCCGCGACCTCGAACGTGCGCTCGTTCTTTCGCACCGTGACCATCCTGCCGGAAACCGGTGGCCGGGTGTCCGAGGTACATGTGACCAACAACCAGCAGGTCGCGGCGGGCGATCTGCTGTTCCGGCTCGACGACGCCAGTCAGCGCGCGGCGGTCGAGACCGCCGAACGCCGGGTCCAGGAGGTCGAGGCCTCGCTGGTCGTGGCCGAGGCGAACCTTGCCGCCGCGCTGGGCAGCGTGACCCGCGCCGAAGCGGCGCTGAACCAGTCGCAAGAGGATCTGGCCCGTGAACAGGAGCTGATCAATCGCGGTTCAAGCGCGGCCCGCCAGGCCGAGCTGGACCGCTTCACCAACGAGGTCGGCATCCGCGAGGGCGAGCTTGCCGCCGCCCGCGCCCAGCAGCAGGCGGTCGAGGAACAGATCCGCGTGCTGATCCCGGCCCAGCGGGCCAGCGCCCAGGCGGCGCTGGAACAGGCGGAAACCGAACTGGCCAAGACCAGCGTCCATGCCGGGGTCTCGGGCACGGTGGAACAGTTCGGCCTACAGGTCGGCGATTACATCAACCCGATCCTGCGCCCCGCCGGCATTCTCGTTCCCGAAGATTTCGTGGATCAGCACCGCTACGTCGCCGGGTTCCACCAGATCGCGGCGGGGGTGATCAAACCGGGCATGTATGCGGAAATGACCTGCCTGTCGAAACCCTTCACCGTCATCCCGATGGTGGTGGTCGGCATTCAGGACGTGGTCCCCTCGGGCCAGATAAGACCGACTGACATACTGGTCGATCCGCAGGACAACGCCCGCCCGGGCACCGTGACCGTGTTCATGGAACCGGTCTATCGCGGCCAGGCCGATGGCATTCCCGCCGGTTCGAACTGCCTGGCCAATGCCTATACCAACAACCACGACATTCTGCATGACGAAGACCTCAGTACCGGTCGCTGGCTGTTCCTGCATGTGGTCGACACCGTGGGGCTGGTGCATGCGATCCTGCTGCGCATCCAGACGCTGCTGATGCCGGTCAAGACGCTGGTACTTAGCGGCGGGCACTGATCCGACAGATACGCGATGAAAGGGGCCGTTTCCGGCCTCTTTCCTATTCGGCGGCGATGGCCGACTGATCGGTGATCACCATGCTGCACGCGCGGCAGGCGGTCTCGCCGCGCTGATCGAACCAGCGGCAGCTGGCGCGGATCGGGCAGGGTGGCAGGTGATCGGCCAGCGGTACCCGTGCCGCGTCCAGATGTTCCAGCACATGGTCGATCACGCCGCAGCGGCTGCCGGTCCATTGCGCGCAGCCCGAGGTCGCGCAGGGGGAGGAAAAACGCATGCGCGCCTCGGGCTTGCCATGGGCAGAGGCGGTTTCGACAAAATCGGCGTCGATGGTCATGGAACTACGCAGATGGCGCACATGCCCGTCCGACCCCTTGACGCCCAAGAGCTGGTTGCCCGGCGCGCAGCGCGCGCTCGGGCAGGTGCGGTCGGGATCCGGCATGGCTCAGCCCATGCGAGCCAGCATGCCGCCCAACTGCTTCTCCCGTTCAAGCAGCGGACCCAGTTCCGGATGCAGGATGATCCCGTACCACTCGCGCGGGAACTTGGTGACCCAGGGTTTCTCGAACCCGGTGCGGGCAATATGGCCCAGAACCATCTTCTGGATGTCCGCCTGAAGCTCCAGCTCCGAGTTCCGATCCATTTCCAGATCGCCGGTATCGACAACAAAACGTGCCATGTCAGTACTCCTTGATGAAAATGCCGCCCCTGAAAATACGAGCGGGGCAGGGACAGGATACATGCCGGACAACCCGCACCCTATGCGGGAATTCCGGACCACGATGCACGTATCGGCTGGAATCCGCCGATCCATCCCGCGTTCGGGTGAAACGAAAAAGGCCCCGCCGAAGCGGGGCCTTTGATCCGGGTTTCAGACCGGGGATCAGTTCGGGATGTCGCCTTCGATGCCTTCGACATAGAAGTTCATGCCCGCCAGTGTGCCGTCATCGGCGGTTTCGCCCTCGGCCAGCCAGTCCGACCCGTCCTGCTTTTTCAGCGGGCCGGTGAATGCGTGATAGGAGCCGTTGGCAAGAGCGTCCTTGAGCGCCAGCGCCTCGGCCTTCACCTCGGCCGGAACCGCGTCCGAGATCTCGCCGATGCCGACCATGCCGGCGCCGATGCCGTCCCAGGTGCTTACGCTGGTCCAGGTGCCGTCCATCACCGCCTGGGTGCGGGCGATGTAATAGGGGGCCCAGTTGTCGATGATCGAGCTGACGCGCGGCATCGGGGCATACTCGCTCATGTCCGAGGCCTGGCCAAAGGTGATCACGTTACCGGCGGCCTGTGCGGCGGCCTGCGGTGCGGTCGAATCGGTGTGTTGCAGGATCACGTCCGCACCTTGTTCGATCAGCACCTTGGCGGCATCCGCCTCTTTCGCCGGGTCGAACCAGGTATAGGCCCAGACGATCTTGAACTGTACGTCCGGGTTCACCTTGCGGGCGTGGATAAAGGCCGAGTTGATGCCTCGGATCACCTCGGGGATCGGGTAGGACCCGATATAGCCCACGATGTTCGACTTGGTCATGCGCCCGGCAATGGTGCCCTGCACGGCGCGGCCCTCATAGAAACGGGCCGAATAGACCGACACGTTTTCGGCCTGCTTGTAGCCGGTGGCATGCTCGAACTTCACCTTCGGGAACTTCTTGGCCACGTTGATCGTCGGATCCATATAGCCGAACGAGGTGGTAAAGATCAGATCGGCACCTTCCAGCGCCATCTGCGTCATCACCCGCTCGGCATCCGGGCCCTCGGGCACGCTTTCGACGAACACGGTCTCGACCTTGTCGCCAAAATGCTCCTCGACGGCCAGACGGCCCTTGTTGTGCTCATAGGTCCAGCCACCGTCGCCCACGGGGCCGACATAGACAAAACCGACCTTGGTCTTGTCCTGCGCCATTGCGCTGGTCGCCAGACCCAGCGCAATCGCGGCAGTTGCGAGAATAGACGTGAACTTCATTTAGGAACTCCCCAGTTGGTTGTTGTTTGCTCTCATCAGTGAGAGGCGTGGAAAGTGCGGCCCAGCGAGGCCGGTGCGCTGCTCTTGTCCGCCGAAAGGATGACAAGGACAAGGATGGTGATGATGTAGGGCGACATTGCCAGATACTCGACCGGAATGGCAACGCCCGCTGCTTGCAGATTGAGCTGAACGACCGTGACACCGCCAAAGAGATAGGCACCGAGCAGCGCGCGCCAGGGCTTCCAGCTGGCGAACACCACCAGCGCCAGCGCGATCCAGCCGACACCGGCGGTCATGCCCTCGGTCCACTGCGGCACGCGGATGAGGCTGATATAGGCCCCGCCCAGCCCGGCACAGGCGCCGCCGAACATGATCGCCATCACCCGGATGCGGATCACCTTGTAGCCCAGCGCATGGGCGGCATCGTGGTTTTCACCCACCGCGCGCAGGATCAGGCCCGCACGGCTGTGTTTCAGCATCCACCAGACCGCCGCCGTCAGCGCGATGCCCAGATAGAGGACCAGATCATGGCTGAACAGGATCGGCCCCACCACCGGCAGATCGCTCAGCACCGGCAGGTCGAGCTTACCCATCGCGGGCGGCTTGATCCCGACATAGGACTGGCCCATCAGCGCGCTGAGCCCCAGGCCGAACAGCGTCAGCGCCAGGCCGCTCGCCACCTGATTGGCCAGCGCCACCTGGGTCAGCACCACGAACAAGAGCGACAGGATCGCGCCGCCCACGGCGGCGCCGATGAACCCAAGCCAGGGCGAGCCGGTCTCGACCGCGATGGCAAAACCGCTGATCGCACCGACGATCATCATGCCCTCGACGCCCAGGTTCAGAACGCCCGCGCGCTCCACCACCAATTCGCCGATCGCGGCCAGCAGGAGGGGGGTCGCGGCGACCATGAGAGAGGCCACCAGAAGGACGGGATTGATTGCAGACAGGTCCATGGTTCACGCCACCTCTTTGCGGGCCGCACGGATGCGGTAATTGGTCAACAGATCCAGCGCCAGCAGGAAGAACAAGAGCATCCCCTGGAACACCTGGATCGCGGCGGCAGGCAGGCCCAGACTGCCCTGCGCGATCTCGCCGCCGATATAGGTCAGCGCCATCAACCCTCCGGCCAGCAGGATGCCCACCGGATGCAACCGGCCCAGAAAGGCCACGATGATCGCGGTAAAGCCATAGCCCACGTTGAAATCGATGCTGATCTGCCCCGACGGGCCCGAGACCTCGAACAGCCCCGCCAGCCCCGCCAGCGCGCCCGAGACGCCCAGGCAGAACAGGATCAGCCGGGCCGGTTTCACCCCGGCAAACCGCGCCGCGCGCGGCGCCTCGCCAGTCAGCCGGATATGGAACCCGGTCATGTGCCGGTTCAAGAGCACATAGGCGAAGATCACCGCGATCAGCGCCGCCACCACGCCCCAATGCATCCCCGATCCCTCGATCAGCTCGGCATTATGCGCGCTGGCATAAGATTGCAGGTTGCGCGAACCGGGAAAGCCGAATCCCTCGGGGTTCTTCAACAACCCCAGCGACATCGAGGCCAAGAGCTGTTCGGCCACATAGACCATCATCAGCGACACCAGGATCTCGTTGGTGCCGAACCGCACCTTCAGGAAGGCGGGCACCATGGCCCAGGCCCATCCGCCAAAAGCGCCCGCAATCACCATCAGCGGAAAGATATAGAAGGCCTCCATCGGGTAAAAGGCGAGCCCCACACCGGCGCCCACGATGGCGCCCATGATGTACTGCCCCTCGGCCCCGATGTTCCAGATCCCCGCGCGAAAACCCAGGGAAAGGCCGATGGCGATCAGCACCAGCGGCGCCCCTTTCACCAGCAATTGCGGACGATAGTAGAACGCATATTCCCCGAACAGCGGCTCCCAGAAAATGGTGCCGATCGCCTCGACCGGGTTCTTGCCCAGGGCCGCAAACAGCAGCCCGCCAAAAAACATGGTGGCCAGCACCGCCACCAGCGGCGTCGCCATCGACCAGGCCCGCGAAGGCTGCGGCCGTTTCTCCAGAACGATCATCCGCACGTCCCCCCAATCACGGTGTTCTTGTTGTCAGTTTGTTTCGGGTTGCGCTCAGACATGCGCCACCTCCATCCCGTGGGCGCCGCCCATCATCAGGCCGATCTCGTCCACGGTCAGCCCGGCGGTGTCGCGCGGCGCACTCAGCCGCCCCTCGTTCAACGCAGCAAACGTGTCCGAGATCTCCATCAGCTCGTCCAGGTCCTGGCTGATGCAGACCACCGCCGTGCCCTTGGCCGCCAGATCCAGCAGCGCCTGCCGGATCGCGGCCGCGGCGGAGGCGTCCACACCCCAGGTGGGCTGGTTCACCACCAGCACGTCCGGGTTCTGCAACACCTCGCGCCCGATGACGAATTTTTGCAGGTTGCCACCCGACAGCGACCGCGCCGCGTTTTCCGGCCCCGGCGTGCGCACGTCGAATTCCTTGATGATCCGCTCGGCGAAGGCCTGCGTTTCGGCCCATTTCAGGAACCCGTTGCTTTCCAGCCCCTCGCGCACCGATCCGGTGAGCAGCGCGTTTTCCGTCAGGCTCATGTTCGGCGCCGCCGCATGGCCGAGCCGCTCCTCGGGTGCCGTCAAAAGACCCAGCCGCCGCCGCGCCACCGGCCCCAGCCGGCCCACCGGCTGGCCATCCTTCTTGACCGCGTCCGCCGCCGTCAGGATCTCGCCCGACAGTACCGCAAGCAATTCGTCTTGCCCGTTGCCCGCAACCCCGCCGATGCCCAGAACCTCGCCCTTGCGCACCGTCATATGCACGTTCTTCAGCGAGGTGCCGAATTCGCTGGGTGAGGGCACCGACAGGCCCGAGATATCCAGCGCGATCTCGCCGAATTCACGCCCCGAGCGTTCCGGGGTCTTCAGCGCCGTGCCCACCATCATCTCGGCCATGTCGCGGGCCGAGGTCTCGCGCGGGGTGCATTCGCCCACATTCTTGCCCAGCCGCAGGATGGTCGCATGGTCGCAAAGCGTGCGGATCTCCTCCAGCTTGTGGCTGATATAGAGGATCGAGGTCCCTTCGGAGCGCAGCTTTTGCAGTGTCTGGAACAGGATCTCCACCTCCTGCGGCGTCAGCACGCTGGTCGGCTCGTCCATGATCAACAGCTTGGGGTCCTGGAGCAGACAGCGGATGATCTCGACCCGCTGCCGCTCGCCCGCGCTCAGATCACCGACGGTGCGGAACGGATCAAGCGGCAGGCCATAGGTCTCGCTCACCTCGCGGATACGCGCGGCCAGATCGCCCATCGCGGGCGGATTCTCCATCCCCAGCGCGATGTTCTCGGCCACGTTCAGCGCATCGAACAGCGAGAAATGCTGGAACACCATGGCAATCCCGTCAGCCCGCGCCGCGCGCGGCTCGGGCGGCGCATAAGGCGCGCCGCGCAGGGACATGCTGCCGCTGTCGGGCTTGACCAACCCATAGATCATCTTGACCAGCGTGGACTTGCCCGCGCCGTTCTCGCCCAGCAGGGCATGCACCTCGCCCTCGCCGATGTCGAAGGAGACGTTATCGTTGGCGACCACGCCGGGATAGGCCTTGGTCAGCCCCTTGATGCTCAGAAGTGGTGTGCTCACGCGCTCAGCTCCTTCCTTGTCGTTTCGCTATGCGCCGGGCTCAAGAGCCGGGCGGCAACGCCAATGGCGATGCTGGCGGGATGTTTGCCCAGGGCGGGATCGCCGATGGGGCAGGTGATGCGACCGATCTGCTGCGGCGTGTGGCCAAGCGCCGCCAGCCGCGACCGGAATCGCGCCCATTTGGTAGCCGAGCCAATCAGCCCGGCAAAGGCAAAATCGTGTCTCAGCAACCGGTTGCACAGGTCCAGGTCCAGTTCGTGCGAATAGGTCAGGATCAGATGCTCACCCTCTTTCGGCGCATACCCCACCAGATCGGCAGGCCGCGCCGCGGGCAGCGGCATTACCCCGGCAGGGATGGAATCGGGAAACCGCTCCACCCCGGTATCGACCCAGGTGATGGCGATCTCGGGCAGCGGCGACAGCACATCGACCAGCGCCCGGCCCACATGGCCCGCGCCCCAGATCCAGAGCTGCCGCGCCGGTCTCAACACAGGCTCGACCATCCAGTCGCCGATCAGCTGCGCCTCGGGCAGCACACCCTGTCCGCGCGCCCGCGCCAGCAGGCGCTTGACCATCAGCGGCGCCGGCGCCGCGCCGCCCACCGCCCGCGCCACAACCGCGCCGTCAATCGCCTCCAGCCGCGCCGCATCCCAGACTTCCGTCAACAGCGTCACCGCCCCGCCACAGCACTGGCCCAGCTCCGGCCCCAGCGCATGACGGCTCAGCCCCAGCCGCCCGGTGCGCGCGGCCTCCGCTGCCTGAAACTCCAAAGCGCCGCCACCGATCGTGCCCGACTGGCCGTCTTTCCAGACCAGCATCGCCGCGCCCACCTCGCGCGGGGAGGATCCCCTGATCGCCGCGATCACCACCCGGGTCACGACCCCATGTTCGGCTACCGCCGCGCGCAGCCCCTCCAGATCAAACGCCATCGCCAAGCCTCCGGATGCCTTTCCAGACCTCCTCCGCCGTCGCGGGCGCGTTCAGCGCCGGATAGGCATCGCCACAGGACGCCACCGCATCGGACAAGGCCAGCCAGGCCGAAATCCCCAGCATGAACGGCGGCTCGCCCACCGCCTTCGACCGATAGATCGTGTCCTCCCGGTTCTGCCCGCCCCACAGCGCCACGTTGAACACCTCGGGCCGGTCCGAACAGGCCGGGATCTTGTAGGTCGAGGGCGCATGCGTCCTGAGCCGTCCGTGATCGTCCCAGACCAGCTCCTCGGTGGTCAGCCAGCCCGCGCCTTGCACATAGCCGCCCTCGACCTGGCCGATATCCAGATCCGGGTTCAGCGAGGCACCGGCATCATGCAGGATGTCGGTCCGCAGGATGCGGTATTCGCCGGTCAGCGTGTCCACCGCCACCTCGGTCACCGAGGCGCCATAGGCAAAATAGTAGAACGGCCGCCCGCGTCCCTGGATCCGGTCCCACTCGATCTTGGGCGTCTTGTAGAACCCGGTGGCCGACAGGCTGATCCGCCCCTGATAGGCCAGCGCCGCCGCCTCGGCGAAACTGTACCGCGCCTCACCCACCTCGACCTGCCCATTCCCGAACCGGACCGAGGCGACCTCCGCCTGATGCCGCTCGGCCAGATAGGCCGCCATCCGGTCGCGGATGGTGTCACAGGCGGCCTTCACCGCCATGCCGTTCAGGTCCGAGCCCGACGAGGCCGCCGTGGCCGAGGTATTGGGCACCTTGGCGGTATCGGTGGCGGTGATCTTCACCATCTCCAGCGGGATGCCGAACCGGCTTGCCGCCACCTGCGCCACCTTCTGGAACAGGCCCTGACCCATCTCGGTGCCGCCATGGTTCAGATGCACGGAGCCGTCCTGATAGACATGCACCAGCGCGCCTGCCTGGTTAAGATGAGTGAGGGTAAAGGAAATCCCGAACTTCACCGGTGAAAAGGCGATGCCCCGCTTCACGATCGGATTGGCCGCGTTCCACGCCGCCACCGCCGCCTTGCGCGCGGCGTAATCCGACGATGCCAGCAGCGCCTCGGTCATCCCGTGCAGTTCGAAATCCTCGACCACCTGCCCATAGGGCGTGGTATTCTCCTTCATTCCGCCGGAAATACTCCGGGGGGTGTGGGGGGCAGCGCCACCCGCGGGTGCCGCATAGTAATTGCGCTGCCTGAGCTCGACCGGGTCGATCCCCAGCACATGCGCGGCATGGTCCATGACCCGCTCGATCCCCACCATCCCCTGCGGCCCGCCAAACCCGCGATAGGCGGTGGCGGATTGCGTGTTGGTCTTCAGCCGGTGGCTTTCGATCCGGGCATTTGGCAGCAGATAGGCATTGTCCGCATGCAGCATCGCCCGGTCCGCCACCGGCAGCGAAAGGTCCTGCGCCCAGCCGCAGATCGCGTGATGCAGGAAGGAAACGCCCAGTATCCGCCCCTCAGTGTCGAACCCGGCACGATAGCCGATGCGGAAGGCATGGCGCTTGCCGGTGATCACCATGTCGTCGTCGCGGTCATAGCGCATCTTGCAGGCGCGCCCGGTGGCGCGCGCCGCCACCGCGCAGGCCACCGCCAGCGCGTTGCCCTGGCTCTCCTTGCCGCCAAAGCCGCCACCCATGCGGCGGGTCTCGACCCGGACGGCGTGCATCGGCACGCCCAAGGCCTCGGCTACCTTGTGCTGGATCTCGGTCGGGTGCTGGGTGGAACTGTGCACCAGCATGTCGCCGCCCTCGCCGGGCAGGGCCAGCGCGGCCTGACCTTCGAGATAGAAATGCTCCTGCCCGCCCAGCTCGAACGTGCCCTCGATGACATGGGCCGCCCCGGCAATCGCCGCCTCGGCATCGCCCTTCTCATAGATGCGCGGCCCGTCCTCGAACCGGCTGTTGGCCGCCAGCGCCTGTTCGATGGTCAGGATCGCGGGTTCCTCGGCATAGTCGATCCGCACCCGCCGTACCGCCTTGCGCGCGGCCAGGTGGCTGGTCGCCACCACCACGAAGATCGGCTGACCGACATAGTGGACGGTGCCGTCCGACAGCAAAGGCTCGTCGTGGATCGAGGGCGAGACATCATTGGCAAAGGGCAGGTCATCGGCCGTCATCACCAGCACCACGCCGGGGGCGCGCTTCACCTCTTCGAGGTTCATCGCGGTGATCCGCCCCTTGGCGATGGTGCTCAGGCCAAAGGCCAGATGCAGCGTGTCGCGCGGGGTCGGGATATCGTCGACATAGCGGGCGGTGCCGGCCACATGCAGCGGCGCCGCGTCATGCGGCAGGGGTTTGGCGACGCTCATGCCCGTACCTCCAGCACATTGGTCAAATGGCCCTGATCCTCGGCGAAATAGCGGCGCAGCATCGCCTTGGCGGTCTCCATCCGGTAGCGGGCCGAGGCGCGCATGTCCGACATCGGGGTGAAATCGGCCTCGAATTCTGGCACCGCAGCGTTAACAACCTGTTGCGTCCAGGGCTGGCCGATCAGCGCCGCCTCGACCGCGCGGGCGCGTTTCGGGATGCCCGCCATACCGCCAAAGGCGATGCGGGCGGCGGTAACGGTGCCGCCCTCGACGGTGATGTTGAAACAGCCGCAGACGGCCGAGATATCCTGATCGAAACGCTTCGACAGCTTGTAGCATTTCAGCCGGTCGGGCTGGCGCGGAAAACTCACCGCCTCGACAAACTCGCCCGGCGCGCGGTCCTGCTTGCCATAGTCGATGAAAAACGCCTCGAGCGGCAGGTCGCGGCGTGTGTCGCCCTTGCGCAGATGCAATGTCGCCCCCAGCGCGATCAGCGCGGGCGGGTTGTCACCGATGGGCGAGCCATTGGCGATATTGCCGCCGACTGTGGCGGCATTGCGCACCTGCACGCTGGCATAGCGGCGGATCATTTCGCCATAGGACGGGTGCAGGGGAGCCACGGCGTCACGCATTCGGTTCATGTCGACCATGGCGCCCAGGCGCACATGGGTATCGGTGACCTCGATCTCCTTCAGATCGGCGCAGCCGGAAAGGAAAATGACCTTGGGCAGGTCGCGCAGCTGCTTGGTGACCCAGAGGCCCACATCCGTTGCCCCGGCGACCAGCGTGGCATCGGGATGGGCTTCGTAGAGGGTCGCGAGCTCATCGCTTGAGGTGGGGGAGGAAGGGGGCTCTGCCCCCCGGCCTGCGGCCTCCCCCCGGAGTATTTCCGGCGAAATGAAGGCGCGATCGGTGGCGAGCCAGTCGGGTTTCGGTGCGCTTTCGACCGCACGAGCGGCGCGGATGATCGGGGCATAGCCGGTGCAGCGGCAGAGATTGCCCGCCAGCTGGGTGTCATGGTCGGTGGCGCCTTCGGCATGGCCCGCAACCATCGACATCACGAAGCCCGGGGTGCAGAAACCGCACTGGCTGCCGTGATGGGTCACCATGGCCTGTTGGACCGGGTGGCTGCCGCCCAACCCCTCGACCGTGCGCACCGCCTTGCCATGCAGTTGCGGCAGGAACAGGATGCAGGCGTTCAGGGCGCGAGTGCCATCGGCATCGCTGACGGCCACGGTGCAGGCGCCGCAATCGCCCTCGTTGCAACCCTCCTTGGTGCCGGTCAGACCGCGATCCTCGCGCAGCCAGTCAAGCAGCGTGGCGGTGGGGTCGGCCTCCACCAGCTCCACTGTCTCTCCGTTCAGAAGAAACGTGATCTTCATACTGTGAAACCCGTCGCCTTACCCTGTTGGCCCATTGCTGCCCTCCTTCGATGCGACGTAGAAGACGGGGCGGGCTGTGTTCTGTAAAAAGGTTAGAAACGCGACCGGGCTTCTGGCAAGGAAAACTCTCTCTGCGCTGCAACATTTCTGCGCCTGTGCTGGCAGGTTGCAAAAGATGCCTGAAAAATACTCCAACTGAATCAAGGGTCTGTCCCTGCGGCCCGGACACGGATTTGAAAGACCTTCAGGTTTTAACGAATAATCGCAAGCGGCCTTTTGGCGAACGGGTGGTAGTCTGCGGCCCGTGCTGCCGTCTCAGAGCAGCGAGGCCAGCCTTTGCAGGCCGATGCCGATCGCCAGCACTCCAACCGCCACGGTCAGGGGACGCCGCGGCGCGATGGCCGCCAGCCTGCCGCCCAGCAGTGCCGCGGGCACCCCGCCGGCCACCAGTCCAGCCACCGGCAGCAGCACCTCGTGCAGGTCGCGCCCGGTGCCCCAGCGACCCAGATGGTACCCGGCCATCAGCGCAAGGAACACCGTCAGGCTGACCACCAGTTCGGCCAGCGCCGAGGACCCGATGGCGCGGCGCGGTTCGTGGCCCGCGCCGATCAGCCCGCTGGTCACCACCGGCCCCCAGCTGCCGCCGATCCCCTCGATCAACCCGCCGGTGGCCCCCAGCGCCGAGACCCGTCCGGTCGCCAGCAGGCGCGGCGCCCGCCCCGACAGCCCGCGCCACAGGATCAGCCCGCCGATCAGCAAGAGGTATCCGCCGATGATCACCGTCAGCACCGGCCGTTTCAACTCGCCCAGGATCAGCGCGCCGACGATACCCCCTGCCGCCCCGGCCAGCGCCAGGCGCCCAAACAGCGCCTTGTCGATATTGCCGTTGAGCGCATGGGAAATCCCCGCCACGATGCCGGTCGGCACCTTGGCCGCGTTGACACTGGCCGAGACCAGCGGCGGCGGCACCCCTTGGGCCAAAAGGACCGAGGCGGATATGACCCCAAACCCCATTCCCAGGGCACTGTCTGCAAGCTGCGCGATAAAGCCCACAAGGGCGAAGGTCAGGAACAGGTCCAAGGGCGACTCGGGGGAAAAGAGCCTAGTTTCCCTCTCGCTAAGCTATTCGCATGCCGCCCGCAATCGGGGTTTTCGCCGGACCGCGCGCATCCCCCGTGGCGCCCCCGATCCGGATCGCCTATCGTCGCGGGCATGAGCAGTACGCCCCGATTCATCCACCTCCGCCTGCATACCGAATACTCGCTTCTCGAAGGCGCGATCCGGCTCAAGAAACTGCCCGCGCTCTGCGAGAAGATGGGCATGCCGGCGGTGGCGGTCACCGATACCAACAACCTGTTTGCGGCGCTGGAATTTTCGGTCGCGGCCAGCGGCGCGGGCATCCAGCCGATTATCGGCTGCCAGGTCTCGCTGGCCTATGTCACGGCCCTGCCGGGGGAAAAGCCGAAGCCGCCCGCCGGGATCGTGCTCTTGGCCCAGTCCGAGGCGGGGTACGAGAACCTGATGAAGCTCAACAGCTGCCTCTATGTCGACAAGGGCGGGCAGCTGCCGCAGGTCACGCTGGAGGAGCTTGCCGCCCATTCCGAAGGGCTGATCTGTCTCAGCGGCGGGCCCGACGGGCCGGTGGGGCGGCTCTTGCAGCAGGGTCAGCGCCCGGCGGCCGAGGCGCTGGTGGACCAGCTGGCGGGGATGTTCCCCGACCGGCTCTATATCGAGCTGCAACGCCACCCGGGCGAGGGTGGCGCGCCCGAGGCCGAGCGGCTGACGGAACGCGGCCATGTCGAGATGGCCTATGCCAAGGGCCTGCCGCTGGTCGCCACCAACGATGTCTACTTCCCCAGCTCCGACATGTACGAGGCGCATGATGCGCTGATCTGCATCGCCGAGGGCGCCTATGTCGACCAGCAGCAGGGCCGCCGCCGCCTGACCGCCCAGCATTACCTGAAATCACCGCAGGAGATGGTGACGCTCTTTGCCGATCTGCCCGAGGCGGTCGAGAATACCGTCGAGATCGCGCGCCGTTGCGCCTTCATGGCCTACAAGCGCGCCCCGATCCTGCCGAAATTCGCCGATGACGAGGTGCAGGAACTGCGCCGCCAGGCCAACGCGGGCCTGCAAGAGCGGCTGGCGGTGATCCCGCACGCGGTCAGCCCCGAGGATTACCAGAAGCGGCTCGATTTCGAACTCGACATCATCGAAGGCATGGGCTTTCCCGGTTACTTCCTGATCGTGGCCGATTTCATCAAATGGGCCAAGGATCATGACATTCCGGTGGGGCCGGGGCGGGGCTCGGGCGCGGGGTCGCTGGTGGCCTATGCGCTGACCATCACCGACCTTGATCCGCTGCGCTACAGCCTGCTCTTCGAACGCTTCCTGAACCCCGAACGGGTCTCTATGCCCGACTTCGATATCGACTTCTGCATGGACCGGCGCGAAGAGGTGATCCGCTACGTGCAGGAGAAATACGGCCGCGACAAGGTGGGGCAGATCATCACCTTTGGTGCGCTTCTGTCCAAGGCCGCGGTGCGCGACATCGGCCGGGTGTTGCAGATGCCCTATGGCCAGGTGGACCGCCTGTCCAAGATGATCCCGGTCGAAGGCGTGAAACCCGTAAGCATCGAAAAGGCGCTGGCCGACGAGCCGCGCCTGCGCGACGCCGCCCGCGAGGAAGAGGTGGTCGACCGCCTGCTCACCTATGGCCAGCAGGTCGAGGGGCTGCTCCGGAACGCCTCGACCCATGCCGCCGGCGTGGTGATCGGCGACCGGCCGCTTGATGCGCTGGTGCCGCTCTACCAGGATCCGCGCTCGGACATGCCGGCCACCCAGTTCAACATGAAATGGGTGGAACAGGCGGGGCTGGTGAAGTTCGACTTTCTGGGTCTCAAGACCCTGACCGTGATCCAGAACGCGATGGATCTGATCTTCAAATCGGGCCGCCCGCTTCACGTGGCCGCAGACGGGCGCCAGCTCTATGACCCCGCCGAAGGGGCCGAGAACCAGATAAACGCTATCCCGCTGGATGACGAACCCACCTACAAACTCTATTCCGCCGCCAAGACCGTCGCCGTGTTCCAGGTGGAAAGTTCCGGCATGATGGACGCGCTCAAGCGCATGAAACCCACCTGTATCGAGGATATCGTGGCCCTTGTGGCGCTCTACCGCCCTGGGCCCATGGAGAACATCCCGGTCTATTGCGAGGTCAAGAACGGCGTCCGCGATCTGGCCTCGATCCACCCCTCGATCGATTTCATCCTCGAAGAAACGCAAGGCATCATCGTCTATCAGGAACAGGTGATGCAGATCGCCCAGGTGATGGCGGGCTACAGCCTTGGCGGCGCCGACCTCTTGCGCCGCGCCATGGGCAAGAAGATCGCCGAGGAAATGGCCAAGGAACGCCCCAAGTTCATCGAAGGGGCCACCGCCAACGGCGTGACCAAGGAAAAGGCGGGCGAGGTCTTCGACCTGCTGGAAAAGTTTGCCAATTACGGCTTCAACAAATCCCACGCCGCCGCCTATGCCGTGGTCAGCTATCAAACCGCCTGGCTCAAGGCCAACCACCCGGTCGAGTTCATGGCGGGCGTCATGAACTGCGATATCCACCTCACCGACAAGCTGGCGGTCTATTTCGAAGAGGTCCGCAAGGGGCTGGGCCTGCCTTACGTGCCGCCCTGCGTGAACCGCTCGCAGGCGACCTTCGACGTGGCGGGCGGCGAACTGGTCTATGCGCTGGGCGCGCTCAAGAACGTCGGCGTCGAGGCAATGCGCCTGGTGGTCGAGGGCAGGGGACACAAACCCTTCGTCAACCTCTTCGACGTGGCCCGCCGGGTCGACCTGAAGAAGGTGGGCAAACGCCCCCTCGAAATGCTCGCGCGCGCCGGGGCCTTCGATCAGCTCGACCCCAACCGCCGCCGCGTCTTCGAGAGCATCGAGGCGCTTGCCGCCTATTCCGCCGCCATCCACGACCAGAAGGCGTCGAACCAGGTCTCGCTCTTCGGCGAGGCGGGCGACGACCTGCCCGAACCGCGCCTCGCCTCCGTGCCCGACTGGCTGCCCGCCGAACGCCTGTCGGAGGAGTTCAAGGCGATCGGTTTCTACCTCTCGGGCCACCCGCTCGACGATTACATGCCCGCGCTGAAACGCCGGGGCGTGCTGACGCTGGACGAGGTCACCGAGCAGGCCCGCTCGGGCCCGGTTCTGGCCAAGATGGCAGGCGTCGTAGCCGGGCGGCAGGAACGTAAATCCGCCCGTGGCAACCGCTTCGCCTTTGCCCAGATGTCCGACCCCACCGGAGCCTTCGAGGTCACGCTCTTCTCCGAAGTGCTGGAGAAAAGCCGCGACTATCTCGAAACCGGCTCCCATGTGGTGCTGACCGCCGAGGCGACGATGGAGGCCGACCAGCTCAAACTGCTCGCCCGCTCGGTCGGCCCCGCCGATACCGTGGTGGCCGAGGCGGGCGCCACCGGCCTGCGCGTCTTCATGGACGATGCCAGCGCCGTAGCCACCGTCGCCCATATCCTGGCCGAGGCCGCCAATGCCGCCCGCAACGCCGCCCGCGGCCCGATCCAGCTCTGCCTGATGGACCCCGGCCTGCCCGGCGAGGTCGAAATGGACCTGGGTCAGGATTTCCCCCTCAACCCCCAGATCAAGGGTGCGATCAAATCGCTCGACGGGGTGCTGGACGTCGAGGAGATCTGAGGCGATACTTTCCCTGTCTCCGTTATTCGTCAGAACCCTTGAAGGGAGGACAGACATGACAGGCAATCCTCGTTTTCACCTGACCGCCGCCCTGGCAATTGCCCTGGGCCTTGCCGCGATCGCCCCCGGCGCGGCACTTGCGGACAAGAAGACCGAACGCGCGATCAAGGGCGCCCTGATCGGCGCCGGGGTCGGGGCCCTGGTCGGCGACAGCAAGACCGCCGCCGCAGGCGCGGTTGTCGGCGCCATCGTCGGCGCCAACAAGAAATGACATGCCCACGCGATATCCAGTCGGGAGGCCGGGATGTTTGACACAAGACAATGGATCGCCGCACTTGCCGCGACCTGCCTGTTCACCACCGCCTCGCGGGCGGATGAAGAGGCCGAGAAGATGGTGCAGGACGCGCTCGACGTGATGTACCACACCTGCCAGTCGGTCATCGACGAGGCCGACGGGGACGAGGCCTATGTCCTCGACGTGGTGTCGAAGATGGTGGCGCTGTCGCTCTACAACCGCGAGATCGACATCACAGCCTACTCCACCTCGGAGGAGGACAAGACCCGCCTGCGCGAAGCCTTCATCGCCGCGCTGGGTGAAGGATGCCAGTCAGACCAGAACGCGCTTTTGGGCGGGGTGGTCGATACGGCGGTAAAGACGACGCTGGGGCTATGATGGCCGGCCACCGGGCCGGGTTCAAAAGTCCAATTGCATGTATACGAGATAGGGGATGAGTTCCGGGTCGTTCTCGCCTTCGGGGTAATAACCGATCTCGCGAAACCCCAGTTTGCGATACAGCTCCTGGGCTTCCGTGTCATAGATCCCGGTATCCAGCAGCATGGATCGGGCACCCATGTGTCGTGCTTCGCGTAACAGGCCCTCCATCAGGCTTCGACCCAACCCTAGCCCGCGTGCGGACGGCAACACATAGAGCCGCTTGACCTCGCCGGCATCGGGCCGGATCCTTTTCAGGAACACGCATCCCAACAGTTTCTCACCCTCCCCCATGGCGAGAAACAGCCGCCCGGTCGGCGGCAGATAGGCGTCGATATCGTCGAACGTGTTGGCAACCAGCACGTCCAGATCCAGCTCCAGCCCAGAGACGCGTTTCAGTTCGGTCAACTCATGGGCCAGGTATTCGCGCACCAGCGCCCGCAGTTGCCCTGAGTGCTCCAGGGTCTCTAGGGCACGGATACGCATGAGATAGACCCTGTTGCCTAAACGATCGGCCTTCAGCGTAGCACCTATGGTCGATCGTGCAAGACCGCGCGGCGGCGGGGGATTTGCCGCCGCGCGGGGGGCATTGGCCGCCTCATTCGGCGGCGATTGCCCGTTCCTTTTGTGCCTCAGGTGCAAAGGGCACCCAGGTCAGGTCGCCGTCATAGCGCCAGGCCAGTTTGCCCGTGTCGTCCATCGCGATCAGGTGCAGCCAGCCATTGTCGAACAGCGCCCTTACCCCGGAGTGCCGCCGCAACACATCGGTCATCGCCGTGCGCGGCGCCTCGATCACCACCGACAGGCGCAGCGGATCGTGCTGGAACCCGGCGCCGTCATGCACCGACTGCCATGGCAGGCCCGGGCGCGGCGTGCCGCCGTTACCCTCCAGCACGCCGATGCCGCCCACCACGTTATGAAGCAGCTTGTTGCCGCCGCCGAACAGGGCAGGGGCCACGGTCGAGCCGTAATATTGCAGGCTGATCCAGCTTGCGACCACCACCGGCGCGGTCAGGATCAGCTCCAGCACGCCGAATCCCTCGTCGCGGCGCCAGTCATAGCTGTGCAGAAACGCCTGTCCCGCCAGCCCGCTGCCTTCGGTGCGGTGCCGGGGGGCGGCGACAAAGGCGCGGCAGCCCGCCAGCCCCCATTCCGGGCGCAATTCGGCCCAGTCCTGCGCCCGCCGGGCAATATCCGCCCCGCCCTTTGCGCGCGGCAGCCGGGCGGCACGCTCGGCCCGCGCCAGTTGCCCGGCCTGCTCCAGCCAGGCCCTGAGCCGCGCGATATCCGCCGCCCAATCGCCCGAGGGCAGGTCCTGATCATAGAGCGTCACGTGGTCGGTCGTGGTATGGTGCAGTGCGGCCAGGAACACCGTGTCGGCGGGAATCTCGACCCCCTCGGCCTGCAGCCCATCGCGTACGCCCGTATCGTTCAGCAGCCCGGCCAGCAGCCGCGCGTTCACATCGCCCGCATAACCGCCGCAGGCCCCGCATTGAAGCGCACTCTCATGCGGGTTGTTGGTGACATCGGCGCCATGCCCGGCAAGCATCACCACCCGCGCAAAGCCACCCGTCAGCGACATCGCGCCCAGCACCGTCCGCGCCATGGCCACCCGCGCCTCGGGTCCGATTGCCGGGTCGAGCTGCGGCGCCGGATCGGCCTTGGCCACCTTGCCCAGCCCCAGTGCATCGCGCACCAGCTTGCCCGCATAGACCGGCCCCGTCGCCTCGACAAAGGCAAAGGACGACACCGCCGCCAGCTTGAACCGGCCCCAGGCCCTCCCGGCCCGTGCGGTATATCTGCGCCCCAGGTCCACCTCGCCGGGCTCCACCGCCTGCGACTTGACCCCGGGCCGCAGCAGCACCGGGCCCCGCGTCTCGACCACGTCCGACCCGGCCGCCCGGTGCGCACTGGCCAGGCCAAAGAACCCGGCAAAGCCGATGGTCTCGATGCCTGCGTCCTGCGCCTCAAGCGCCCGGCGGAACACTTCCGAGCGCACGTCGATGCAGAAGGCGGCCTGCACCGTGGGCCGATCCTGACGGATCGCTGCCGCGCCGCCCTCCAGCGTCTCAGCCAGCCTGCGCTGCGCCGCCCGCTCACTGGCCTCCTGCCAGGCCGCGTCGATGGCCATGTCTCGCGTGGGCGTCAGCGGCGCCTCATGCGCGGCCACCGCCTTGGCCCAGCGATCCGCGATTTCAGCACCATAGAGGCCGAACAGCGCCTCGTCGAACACCATCCGGATCGCCAGCAGCTCGGTCACGGTGTTGTCTGTCGTCCCTTCCAGCTCGGCCTGCCACAGCAGGTAACGGCCATATTGCGCCCAGCCCCCCAGCGTCATCAGCCAGCGGTGAAAGGCGGTACCGGAGGCCGCCGTGCTCAGCCCCAGCGCCTCGCATGCCCGCCCGATCGCCCGCCAATGCGACCGGTTGGTCGCCGCGACAAAGGCCCCGAAGCCGCGCAGCCCGTGGATCTCGGGCGTCAGGTCGCGGCTGGCAAACTCGCGCCATGCACTGAACGCCCCGCCGGTCCGCCCCGGCTGCCACAGCGCCTGTCCCTCATCGAAATGGCTGGCCGCCCAGACCCCGATCCGGTCCTCGATCAGACCGGGCCAGTCGATGCCCGACACCTCGGCGGCCAGATCGGCCACCGTCGGCAGCGCCTTGGGCTGCGCGGCCTCGACCGCCACCGCCGCCACCACCTCGGCCAGCCCCAGCCGCCCGAACCGGGCCGAGCGCAACGCCGCCGCCAGATCGCTCTCCAGGATTTCGCCTGCCGCGAACTTCTCGGCCCAAACCGCCCGCTCAGGCATGATCCGGGTACCGGCTACCCGCGCCAGCCGCGCGGCACTCACCGCCATCGGTTCGCCCGCCTGGCCCAGAAAGGGGTTGACCGCAACACTGGCTGACAGCGGGAACAGCGGCGGGATCTCGCGCGCGGCGCCATTGGCCTCGGATACCAGTTCCAGAAGTGGGGCAGGCAGGGTTTCAAGCTTTGCAAACATCTCTCTCGTCTCCAGATCAGGCAGGGGTCCGCTTTGACCAGCCGTCCAGCAGCCGGTCAAAGATCGCATTGGCATAAAGTCCGTTTGACAGGTGCACCCGGATACCGGCGGCCGCCGGATGCATGGCCCAGAGCGGGAAGGTCGCCTGCGCCACCGCAACCACGCCGAAACTGATCAGCGCCAGCACGATCAGCGCCCATTCCAGCGGCCCCGGTGCGGGCACCGGAGGCAGCGCCCCGGCGGTGACATAAAGCGCCACAAGTTGCAGCACGAAGTAGCTGACCGAGGTGACCGAGGCATAGATCACCATCCGCCGGGTCAGGGCGCCGGGCGCGGCATCGGCAAACCCCTGCGCCAGCAGGTAGGCCACGCCAAAGATCAGGATCACCCCCAGCGCGATGGCCTGCACCGACTTGCCGTCAAAGCCAAAGACCAGCCCCACCAGCCCGTAAATCGCGATGCCGATGACAAAGGCCTGCACCACGTTGCGCGCGCTCGGCACCGCCACCGGGCCGGGCCGCCGGATCGCGGCGACGTTGCGCACCGCCTCGCCCGCGCTCAAAAAGGCATGCGCCTTGTACAGCGAATGCGCCACGATATGCAGCAGCGCCAGCGGGAACAGCGCCAGACCGCATTGCATGATCATGAAGGCCATCTGCGCGATGGTCGACCACGCCAGCGAGGTCTTGACCGCCGGTTGCGTCAGCATCACCAACCCGCCGAACAGCGCCGTCAGCCCGCCCAGCATCACCAGCACCGCCATCACGCCGGGGGCCGCCAGCATCACATCGGCCAGCCGGATCAGCAGGAACCCCCCGGCATTGATCACGCCCGCATGCAGCAGGGCCGAGACCGGCGTCGGCGCCTCCATCACCTCGGTCAGCCAGCCATGTACCGGGAACTGGGCCGAGGCCAATACAGCCGTCAGCGCCAGCAGCGCCGCCGCCGCCAGCGTTGCCCAGCCGGGCGTGGCCGCGTCCAGGATCGTGGCGATATCCGTCGTGCCATAAGCCACGATCAGCAGCATCACCGCACCCGCCAGCACCAGCTCGCTCAGCCGCGCCACCACGGCCTTCTTGCGCGCCGCGCGCCGGGCGGTGGTGCGCTCGGGATAGAACAGCAACAGCCGGCCCAGCATCAGGCTGGTCGCCGTCCAGGCCGCCAGCATCTGCACCAGGTTGCCCGCCATCACCAAGAGCAGCACCGCCGCCAGCGTTGCCGCCATCCAGCCGGTGAACGCGCCCTGCCGCGCCTCGCCATCCATATAGGTGGCGCTGTAACGCAGCACGATCCAGCCGATGAAACTGACCAGAACCAGCATCGTGGCGCTCACCGCATCCAGCCGCACCGACAGCCCGATACCCCAGAACCCGATCAGCCCCGAGGTGCCCGGCCCCTTCAACACCAGAAACAGCGCCGCGATGGCAGCCACGCCAAACCCGGCCAGCGCCGCGCCTTCGGCCAGTTTCGGCAACCGCCCCGGGCGCAGACCCGGATTACGGCTGGCATGCAGCGCAACGGCCAGCAAAAGCAGCGGACTAAACAGAGGCAGGTAGAGATACCACATGACAATTCCCTTCGATCCTTGCGGGCAGCGCCCTTTGCACCGGACCTAGATCATCGGCATCTTTAATAAAAATTCATTGTTTGATAGAAATCGTTCTAGTATTTAGAACGATATGCCGCTGAACTATCATCACCTGCGCTATTTCTGGGCCGTCGCCCATGACGGCAACCTGACTCGCACCGCCGAGCGTCTGAACCTGTCGCAATCGGCCCTCTCGGTGCAGATCAAGCAGCTCGAAGACCGTCTGGGCCACGCCCTGTTCGAGCGGCGCGGCCGCCAGTTGCACCTGACCGAGGCCGGGCGCATCGCGCTCGACCATGCCGACGCCATCTTCGCCACCGGGCAGGAGCTGGTGGCGACGCTTCAGGAAACCGGCCGCACCCGCCGAGCGCTGCGCGTCGGCGCACAGGCCACGCTGTCCCGCAATTTCCAGATCGGCTTTCTGCGCCCCATCCTCGGACGCGAGGATGTCGAGGTCATTCTCCGCTCGGGCAGCCCAACCGAACTGCTCGAAGGACTGGGCACGCTGAACCTCGACGTGGTGCTGATGAACCGAGAACCGCCCGACGACAGCCTCACCCCCTACGAGATACACCATGTCTCGGAACAGCCGGTGAGCATCGTCGGCACGCCCGACCGGCTGGACCCCGACCGCCCGCTCGCGGCGCTCTTGACCGAGCAGCCGTTCATCCTGCCCACCACCGACAGCACCGTGCGCACCGCCTTCGACGCCATGGCCAGCCGGATGGGGGTGCGCCCGCAAGTGGTGGCCGAGGTCGACGACATGGCAATGATGCGTCTCCTGGCGCGCGAGGATATCGGCCTGGCGCTGGTCGCGCCCATCGTGGTCCGGGACGAGCTGACCTCGGGCCGTCTGGTCGAAGCGCGGGCGCACCCGCGCATCCGCGAAACCTTCTACGCCGTCACCCAGCGGCGGCGGTTCCCGAACCCGCTGGTGCAGGAGTTGCTGACCCGTAACGCCAGTCCGGAATTGATGGCCTGAGCGGCGCGGTACCCGTGCTCGAACGCCTGTACAAAACGGTCAATCCGTCCCCGGGAGCAGGTACAAAACGGTCAATTCGACGTACCAAACGCCTCAGTAATGCGGCGGGCGCTCGTCGCCCAGGATGACGCCGCCACCACCTTCGGCGACCCTTTCGGCCTCGCGCCGCATCAGCATTTCGACCCGCCGCGCCAACCGGTCGATCTCGTCGTGCTGCCGCGCCACGATATCGCTCAACTCGTCCACCGTGCGGGTCAGATGCGCGATACGCTCTTCGAGATGCTGCATGTCGTCCTGTCCTTCTGCGGCCTCTCTCCCCCATACAGGCGCAACGTCAGTCTTGCCAGCCCCATGGTCGCGACCGCACTCTGACAGGGGAGGATCGCGCATGACCATCACCATCGACCGTACCGACGGCATCACCACCGTCACCCTCAACCGGCCAGAGGCGCGCAACGCCGTGGACCCCGCCACCGCCCGCGTGCTCTATCAGGCGTTTCTGGCTTTCGAGGCTGACGCGGAGCAGCGCGTCGCCATCCTGACCGGGGCTGGGGGTTATTTCTGCGCCGGGTTCGACCTCAAGGCAGCAGGGTCCGGGGATGCGGATAACTGGTTGGGATCGCTCGATATTCCCGAGGGCTGGTCCGATCCGGTGACCGATCCCCGGCCCGGCCCGATGGGGCCATCCCGGCTGATGCTATCGAAACCGGTGATTGCCGCGATCGAGGGTCCGGCGGTTGCGGGCGGCATGGAGCTTGCCGCCTGGTGCGACCTGCGGGTGATGGCCCGGGGCGCGGTCACCGGCGTGTTCTGCCGTCGCTGGGGCGTGCCGCTGATCGACGGCGGCACCGTGCGCCTGCCGCGTATTCTGGGGCAGGGGCGGGCAAGCGACCTGATCCTCACCGGCCGCGCGGTCGAGGCCGACGAGGCGCTTGCCCTGGGCTTTGCCAACCGCACCTGCCCGCAGGGCGCGGCACTGGACACCGCCCGCGCTCTGGCCCGCGACCTGACCCGGTTTCCCCAGGGATGCATGCTGGCCGATCACCTGTCTTCGCGCATGGACCCCGCCGCGCTGGCTGCCGCCCTCCGACGCGAATGGCGCTCCACCGCCACCTTCGCCGCCGAAGGCCGCAGCGGCGCCGCCCGCTTCGCTGCTGGCAAGGGCCGCGCGGGTAACTTCACGGATATCTGAAAACAGCTTAAAAACATGGGTTTTTTCGCCTGCGGCCCTACTGCGCCTTGCCCCGGGGCGGGCCATGGGCTAGACCGCGCGCGGAACAGAACGCCCAAGGACTCCCACCATGGCCAAGCCCAAGAAAACGCCCCGCCCCAAGGCCGAAACGCCCAAAGGCTTCCGCGACTATTTCGGCGCCGAGGTGACGCAGCGGACCGAGATGCTGCGCACCATCGCGGGGGTCTATCATCGCTACGGCTTCGAGGCGCTGGAATCGAGCGCGGTCGAGACGGTCGAGGCGCTGGGCAAGTTCCTGCCCGATGTCGACCGCCCCAACGAGGGCGTCTTTGCCTGGCAGGAATCCGAGGACGACGGCGCGGGCGACTGGATGGCGCTGCGCTATGACCTGACCGCGCCGCTGGCGCGCGTCTATGCCCAGCACCGCAACGACCTGCCGACCCCCTACCGCCGCTACGCGATGGGGCCGGTCTGGCGTAACGAGAAACCCGGCCCGGGCCGATATCGCCAGTTTTATCAATGCGATGCGGATACGGTGGGCAGCGCGTCCATGGCCGCCGATGCCGAGATCTGCGCCATGCTGAGCGACACGCTGGAGACCGTCGGCATCCCGCGCGGTGACTATGTGGTGCGGGTGAACAACCGCAAGGTTCTGAACGGGGTGTTGGAAACCATGGGTCTGGCTGACGAGGGTCAGCGCGACGCGGTGCTGCGGACCATCGACAAATTCGACAAGGTCGGCGCCGACGGCGTGCGCGAGTTGTTGGGCAAAGGACGGCTCGACGCCTCGGGCGCGTTCATCGACGGCGTGGGCCTGAGCGACGATCAGGCGGGGCCGGTACTGGCGTTCCTGACCTCCAAAGGGGTGGATGCGGCCGCCACCGTGGCCAACCTGCGCGCGGCGGTGGGCGCCTCCCAGATCGGGGTACAGGGGATCGACGAGTTGGACCAGATCGGCGATCTGCTGGCGGCGGGCGGCTACGGCCCCGACCGGATCGTCATTGACCCTTCGGTCGTGCGCGGTCTTGGGTATTACACCGGACCGGTTTACGAGGCCGAGCTGACCTTTGAAATCTTTGACGAAAAAGGCCGCAAGCGGCAGTTCGGTTCGGTCTCCGGCGGCGGGCGTTATGACGACCTGGTCAAGCGGTTCACGGGACAGGAAGTTCCGGCAACCGGGATCTCCATCGGCGTTGACCGCCTGCTGGCGGCCCTGCGCGAGAAGGGCCGCATTCAGGCCGTGGAACATGGCCCCGTCGTGGTCACCGTGATGGATCGCGACCGCATGGCCGACTATCAGGCGATGGTGGCCGAGCTGCGCAATGCCGGGATCCGGGCCGAGGTCTACCTCGGCAATCCCAAGAACTTCGGCAACCAGCTCAAATATGCCGACAAGCGCAACTCGCCCGTCGCGGTGATCGAAGGTGGCGACGAGAAAGCCAACGGCGTGGTGCAGATCAAGGACCTGATCCTGGGCGCCCAGATCGCCGCCAATGCGACGCTGGAAGAGTGGAAGGAACGTCCCAGCCAGTACGAGGTCGCCCGCTCCGATCTGGTGGCCAAGGTGCGCGAGATTCTGGCGGGGCAGGCGGGATGATCACCCGCGCCCGTATTCTGGAGCAGGCCGCGCAGCTGCGCGCACGGTTCGAGGCGGCAGGCGCGCAGACGGTGGAAACGCCGATCCTGCAACCGGCTGAAACCCTGCTCGACCTTTATGGCGAGGATATCCGTGCGCGGGCCTATATCACCTCGGACGCGCTGAGGGGCGAGCAGATGCTGCGCCCCGACTTCACTGTACCAGTTGTACAAAAGCACATGGAACACGGCGCCGAACCCGCCCGCTACACCTATGCGGGCGAGGTGTTCCGGCGGCAGGAACACGACCCCGACCGCGCCAATGAGTACATCCAGGTGGGGTATGAGGTGTTCGACCGTACAAATCCCGCCGCCGCCGATGCCGAGGTGTTCGCCCTGATCGCCCAGGCGCTCGACGGTCTGGCGCTGCGCGCGGCCACCGGCGATATCGGCATCCTGATGGCCGCCGTGGCCGGGCTGAAAACCACGGAACCACGCAAGGCGGCGCTGATGCGCCATATCTGGCGCCCGCGCCGGTTCCGGGCGCTGCTCGACCGCTATGCGGGCCGCACCCCGGTGCCACCCGCGCGCGCCGCGCTGCTGGCTGCCGATGACCCGCTAACCGGGGGGGCGCCCGAGATCGGCAAGCGCGACCGCGCCGATGTCGAGGCGCGGATCGCCGTTTTGCGTGCGGATGCTGCTGCCGCGCCCATTTCCGACAATGAAATCGCCGGGCTCGACGCGCTGTTGTCGGTGCGCGAGACCATGCCCTTTGCGCTTGAACATCTGCGCGATATCGCGGTGGATCTGCCGCAGATCAATCCGGCGCTCGACCGGCTGGAGGCGCGCATCGCCGCCCTGCGGGCGCGCGGCATTGATGTGGACCGGCTCGATTTCGAGGCCTCCTATGGGCGCACCTCGATGGAATACTATGACGGTTTCGTCTTTGGTTTCTATGCAGAGCGGCGGCCCGATCTGCCACCCATCGCCACCGGCGGGCGCTATGACGCGCTGACACGGCGGCTGGGCAACGGGGCCGAAATTCCGGCAGTGGGCGGCGTGCTGCGCCCGGGCCTGATGCTGCTGCTTGCGGAGGCCGAAACATGAGCCTGAAGCTTGGGGTGCCGTCCAAGGGGCGGCTGATGGAAAAGACCTTTTCCTGGTTCGACAAGCGCGGCATCACGCTCAGCCGCACCGGGTCGGACCGCGAATATGCCGGTCGCGTCGATGGCATCGAGGGCGTGTCGCTGGTGCTGCTTTCTGCCGGGGAGATTCCACGCGAACTGGCGGCGGGACGCATCCATCTGGGCGTCACCGGTACGGATCTGGTGCATGAGAAACTGCCGCTCTGGGATCAGCAGCTGGAAGAGGTGGCGCCGCTTGGCTTTGGCCAGGCCGACCTGATCATCGCGGTACCCGCCTGCTGGGCGGATGTGGACACGCTCGATGATCTCGACGCGGCGGCGGCGGGGTTTCGGGCGCGGCACGGGCACCGCCTGCGCATCGCCACCAAATATCACCGGCTGGTACGCGAATTCCTGACCGCTGCGGGCGTGGCCGATTATACTCTGGTCGACAGCCAGGGCGCGACCGAGGGCACGGTCAAGAACGAGACCGCGGAGGCGATTGCCGATATCACCTCGACCGGCGAGACCCTGCGGGCCAATCATCTGAAGATTCTCAGTGACGGGCTGATCCTGCGCAGTCAGGCGACGCTCTGGCGCAGCCGGGTGGCGCCGATGGATGCGGTTGAAAAGAGCGCTCTGGATCAGTTTTTGCAGCGGTTGTCGCAATAGGGGGCGCGGCCCCGGAGCGTATTCGACCAGAAAGAAGCGCGTGCGATCAGGCTTCTTTCTGGTCACAAATACTCTGGTGTTGCGGCGGCCATAGTTATGCCAAACGCCTCGCAGCCGAAGGCAAAAAACAAAACAAATCAAACGCCACTACACATTCGCAGCGAAAATCGGCGGCTATCCCTGCCAAGCGGGCGGGCAAAGTTTTGCCAAGCCGCCCGCGATCGTGGAGTAACAGCGCTCCCGCCGCGCAGAAAAAAGCCGCCCATCCGGGCGGCGTTGGCAGATCATTGTGTTGGTGTCGGTCGCTACAAATCGGCGCGCCGGAACATGGCTGCATTCAAAAGATCCCGTCGCATGATCGGTTCTATCCCTGCTGCCGAAAGCGCGCGGGACATAGCCTTTCCGCTCACACCGCCTTCTATTGCAAGCGAGGTCAAAGTGACATGCGCCGCTTGGAACCGAGCGACGTCCTCCGCATCGTACCTGTACCGAACTGTTCCCCGCGCGTTGAAGATTTCGCGAGCACGCAGGAACGGCAGGCCGTCCCGATCGAGTGTCTTTCGAAGATGCGAAACGCCGGAAGGAAAGATCCCCAACCGCTCGGCAACGTCGTGGGCGGATAAGCCGGCCTCTTCTTCGCGGGCATCTATTACTTGCCGCACCTCCTCTGGATCGACCAAAACGGACCGGAACCCCAGGTCAGCGGCGATGACCTCCACACGCGAAAGCTCCCCGCCAAACACAAGTTTCACGATGTCCGTGACGGGATGTCGTGCGGGCTCGGCGGCCGCGATCACGTCCAGCATGCCTGCGCTGGCAGTGGTAACAGGTCGACCGGCGGATTGGAATTCCATGAGGAAGTGATCAAGATCTTCCGTGGCAACGTTGGTAAGCACCCCGCCCCGGCGGCCGAGACCCGGGACCAGTTGCTCAATGATGCCGTGTTTCACCAGCATCTCCGCCTGGGTGCGGTTGCAGTTCAGATATGCGGGAATCTCCCGGATCGGGATCGAGTCCCGGATGCGATGGGCCAAGGCTTCGCCAGCAACGGCATTGAAACTCGTAGTTGGTTCGACACGCTCTTCATCCCCATCGGCAATAATGTCTGTCCGCACCAGGGCGCGGTTCAGGGTTTTGCGGTGAATGCCGGTCAGCGCCGAGAGGCTCGCAACCGAATGACGCCGCCGCTGGGCTACGATCTCGCCAAACAGCTTCGTACCGGGATCAACTGGCAGCGTCTCCAGAATATGCTCTCGGATAACGTCGCGGATCGGCCCCGGCTCCTTTTCGGATTTCTTGAACTGAAGCCACTGGTAGAGGCGTCCATAGGCCGCCTGTGGGCCACCCGGGCCTTTGATCGTGCGGGAAGCGATGGCGATTTCCTCGAGGGCACGGCGAATACTTTCGGTCCCGGCCGAGGCAGCTTGGAAGCCGACGGCACCGGCCTCGTCCCATTGTGTGAGGGACAGCTTGTCGAGATCCGTATGGGCCCCGAACGCAAGGCACGCGCCGAGCATCTCACTGGCCCTGACTGCCTGATCGATTGGCTGCCCGTCGAGCCAGTCTGATGTCTGATCACCTGCGAAACGGCGCTGGACATAGCGCTGGAGCGGGGAGACGGATCGTCGTTTCGCCGTGGCGGCCTGCCGCTCGAGTTCGGGGTTCTCTGGAGCGACCAGCGCCATGTCCTGAAACTGCTCGAAATAGCCCCTGTTCTGGCGCCTCGTGAGCACGATGCCATGGGCCTCGCAGGTTCGAACCGGGCTGAACATCCAGTCGATGCGGCCTACTCTGTATCTCGCACTCGGGCTGCCGGGATCGGAGTCCTCGAGGAGGCACATCGGACAATAGGTCGTGTGCGTGCGCAGCGCGAAACGAACGCCGAACTCTTCCGCTCGATGCTGGAACGTGCGGTCGCCCATTCGCACGACACCCATCGCCTGGATCCTCTCAACCGGGATCCCGGTGAGGTCAGCGAGGCGATCGACGCAAACCGGGCTCATATCAACGACGCTCTTCCGGGAGATCTGCATCATCTTGAGCCAGTCGCCTCCTGAGAGGCTGGTGTGGAAGAGGGCAAGACGACAGCACCAGGATACAGTGCTTTCGCGATCGACAGGCGGGAGGACAGGGAGGAGCACCATGATCTCAAACCTTTTCCAGTTTCTTCAGCAGGCGTTTCATCCGCGCTGCCTCGTACTGCTCGGCACCTTGGTCGAGTGGGATAGACAGCCAGTCCGCCGCGTAAAAGACGTTTGCGTGAGGTTCGCAGCCTTCCTGCATCGACCAAGCTTCGGCGAAGTGATCCGTAGCAAGCGTCTTCGCGCCGTCCCAAAGCGCGCACTCAATCGCGTTCACAGTGGTCTCGATGGCGCGTCCGAAGCGGCGCCGGCTTGCGGTGATCAGGCGTGCCGGCAGATCGTCGGCCACTCCGAGTTCGATCCCGGCCTTGGCGCAGTAGGCGGAAATCAGATTGAGGAGATTGTCCTCGTCACCGCCGTGCTGGAGGTCGGAGGGTACGACCTTTGTGAACCGCCGCGACACCTGCGGATCGAGGCGTGTCATTTCCGCGAGGCGCGCCCAATTTCCTTCAGAAATGCTGTAAAGCCCGGGTGGGCGCCAACAGCATCAGGATATTCTTCGCCGTCGTAACGAAACGGCTCCCTGCGACCACCCCCATACCGGCTCATCCAATCTGATGAACCAAGCGTGGCAGCGTCCCGGATCTCCGCAGTTCCGATAGGGCTCGATCGCCTCTCCAGGCTCTTCAGGCGTTGACGAAAAGCCGAGTAGTCGATCGGCGCGAGTTGCGCATCATAGAGCTCGCGCACATCGCGTATTCCCTTCGATGTGTTTACGTAGGTCCTACGAACTCCATATTTCTTGCGATACGCATCGGCGTCGAGCAGAAGACACTCGTCGAGCAGCTCATCGGACACCGGCTCATCGCGCAAACGGCGGTGCAGGCGACCCGCTGCTGTGATCTCGTTCGTGTGCGAACTGCTTGCGATAGCAAGCCAGAGCCCCTTGAAGCTCGCATAGGTCTGGTCGCGATAATCCATGGGGAAGGGCAGGATGGCGTTATGGGCAGGCGCAGTCACCAAGTATCTTTCTTTGGGAGATTTTTTGCCATGACTGTTGCCCAGTCGAGCTCTGATCGCAACTGCGATAAGAGCATGCAACTCAAGGCGTTCTTGATGAAACCCTCAGTGGATTGGCGGGTTCCGAGCCGACATCCTTGTGATTTTCACCCTCGCGCCCAATGAAAATCCGCCCCAGCAAGTCGACGCTCGATACCTTACAGTCCGCAAATCGGCCAAATCGAACATCTTTGATCGCAGCAAAGAACGACTGCTTCCCGTCCCTCCCAAACTTCAAATTGAAAACCTCGCGCATGATATCCTGAGCAACCTCGATGGGTCGGATTGGGTTTTCCCGAGCCGATATTCTGCTACACCTCTGGAAAACGAGATGAATTGCGGTCTATGGAACTCATTTCTCAACCTATTCTTGGGTTCTTGGAAGACCCGCTGCGTCGACGTCCGCGTGCGCTGAGAATGCACGACACCGGCATTGGCGCCCATGGCGGCCGGCGAAGCTGGATTGGGTTCGAAGAGATCGCCGCCAAGCCGTCAACGAAACGCGGGATGCTCACGTCGTCGCTGGCGATTGATCTGAATGGTGGCTCACAGGTCGTTCTCCCGGCCGTCAACAGCGCAGCGTCAGTGGCTTTCGCCGAGGCCGTCGGGGAAGCGTGGTCGAAATTCAACCTCGCCGCACTTGCCAAAGAGGAAGGGAGAATCCGGGGGCTCCTCCAATCCCTGGAAGGGCTGCAGGCACCCGAGCATTATCCGTCAGCATGCCATGTCGATCCCCTGGCTCGAGAGGCCACGGACCTGACAACCCGCGTCCTGTCGAAACTCAACGTCATGGCTGTTGGTGACGAAACGATCAGCCGGGTGGCGCCGATCATCTCATTCTCTGCCGATCCGGTCAAAACGCGCGAAGCCGCGATCGAACGGTTCGTCGATGCACAGCTTGACCGATGGAAAGAGTTCTTTGACTCGGTCGAGTCCAAGCCCTTGACACCTGAGCAGCGCCTTTCTGTGGTTGTCGACGAAGACGCAACACTGGTTCTTGCCGGCGCCGGCTCCGGCAAGACCAGTGTCATCACGGCGAAGGCAGCCTACCTCGTCAAGGCGCGTATCAGGACCCCTGAAGAGCTGCTTCTGTTGGCCTTCGCGCGAGATGCAGCGACCGAAATGTCCGAGCGGATCGAGGCACGCTGCGGCGTTCCAATTGCCGCACGCACCTTCCATGCACTGGCTTACGAAATCATAGGTGACGTCGAGGGGGAGAAGCCGGCGCTTGCGCCGACCGCGACGGACGACAAAGCCTTCCTGTCGATGATCCGAGACATTCTGCGCCACATCGTGAGCCGCATCAGCGAGGTGGCGGAGACCGTGATCGGCTGGTTTGCAGGTTTCTTCGACGATTTCCCCTTGCCTTGGGACTTTGCCACCGCCCATGCGTGGTATTCCGAGATCGAAAGCCGCAACCTTCGGACGCTGAAGGGGGAGACCGTCAAGAGCTTCGAAGAGCTTCTCATCGCGAACTGGTTGTATCGGAATGGCGTCGCCTACGAATACGAGCCAACCTACGAGCACAAGCTGAATGGGACCGGGCGGCGCGTCTACACCCCGGATTTCCGCCTGACCCAGAGCGGTGTCTACATCGAGCATTTCGGGGTGCGTAAGTCGCGGACGGCGGATGGCACCGAACAGCTGACGACCGCTCCCTTCGTCGATCGCGACGAATATCTGGAGGGCATGCGCTGGAAGCGAGAGGTCCACGCCGAGCATGAAACGGTTCTGATCGAAACCTACAGCTGGGAACGCGAGGAAGGCAGGCTGCTCGATGCCCTGGCCGAGAAACTCGCACCCCACGTCACGCTGCGGCCCATCCCCGATATCGAGATCTATGACCAGGTCACACAGGTCGGGGTTGTCGACAGCTTCTCGTCACTGGTCGGCACTTTCCTTCGGCATTTCAAGAATGGTGGCTACCAGATCGATGACTGCGCCGAGAAGGCGACGTCGCTGAAACTCGGGAAGCGGGCGGATGCCTTCCTCAAGATCTTCGACGCGGTCTTCAGTGAATACCAGGCGCGTCTGGGCGCGCGCATCGATTTCGAAGACATGGTCACCCGGGCAACATCGCATGTCGAGAGCGGTCGATACCAAAGCCCGTTTCACCACATCCTCGTCGACGAGTTCCAGGACATCTCGACGGGCCGCGCGCGTCTAATTCGCGCCCTAAAGGCTCAGCATTCGGATGCCAAGGTCTTTGCCGTCGGGGACGACTGGCAATCGATCTACCGTTTCGCGGGTTCCGATATTCATATCATGGGAAACTTCGGGCGCGAATTCGGCGGGCACTATGCCGGTGCATCCGGCATCCACCGAACCGTCGATCTTGGCCGCACGTTTCGATCCGTTGACAAAATCGCGCTCGCGGCACGCCGTTTCGTTTTGCGCAACCCGGCCCAGATCACGAAGACAGTGGTCCCTGCAGGGGAAACCGACAAGCCAGCCATTCGGATCGCGTGGACCCGAAAGGACAACGCCGAAAACACGCTTTCCCAAACCCTCGCCGCACTTGCGGCAACGGCGCCGGCCGGCGATCGCAAGCCCACCGTGCTGCTGCTCGGGCGATATCGGTTCATCGAACCGGATCTCAGGCGGCTGAGACGGCAGCACCCCGGGATCTCGATCAGTTTCAAGACGATCCACGCATCCAAGGGGCTTGAAGCCGACCATGTGATCATCCTGGGCGCCGACAACGCCCGCATGGGGTTCCCTTCCATGATCGTGGACGATCCGCTCTTGAGCCTCGTCTCGCCGGAAGCGGAGCCGTTCGCGAACGCCGAAGAGCGGCGCGTCATGTATGTTGCCATGACGAGGGCTCGAAAGACGGTGACCATCCTGGCTTCGGAGGCGCGGCCGTCGTCATTCGTCACGGAACTGATGAATGATCCGGCTTATGATGTCGCCAGCCCGCGAGAGGCTGCTGAGCGCACGCACACCTGCCTGCAATGCGGTGGAAGGATGCTCTACATGCCCGGTCAAGATGGGCGAGGCTGGTATCGCTGCGAACACGTGAAGCTGTGCGGCAACCGTGTTCCTGCATGCCCGGAGTGCGGCGTTGGAATTCCGCTCCATGAAAAGGCGCGAGGGGAAATGGCCTGTTCGGAATGCGGTGCCGTTCAGCAAGCTTGCCCGAGTTGCAAGGATGGCTGGCTGGTGGAACGTCAGGGGCGATACGGCCCCTTTTTGGGGTGCGTGCGTTTCCCGGATTGCAGTGGCAAGGCGAAGCTTCGGAAGATTGCGTAGCAGACGCAGTTTGACGAAGCAGACGTCAGATGCGGTTGCTGCCCGCTGTCGTCGACGCCTTCCTCTATCAGCCGGGTGTGCGAGGTTCTTGGCGGTGTCCGAAACTCGTGATCGGCGATCTGAATCCTGCGTCTGCGGAGTTTGTTCTTCAATCGATTACGGTTTATTTTAGCGGCACTACGACGGAGGGTGGCACCATGGTAGCTGCGACAAAGCGCAAGACATCCCTTACGCTTAATGCAGAGGCGCTTGATCGAGCGAAAGATCTTGGGATCAACGTTTCAGCGGTGGCTGAGGCTGCGCTTATCAAGGCTGTTGCCGAAGCCCGACGCAAGAAATGGCTCGATGAGAACGCAGACGCATTCGCGGCACAATCGGATTGGCATCAATGCAATGGTCACCCACTGGCTGACATTATGACAGCGCCAGGAGCTCCTACATGGAGCACCTGATCCACTTCGATGGCGCGGGATACAATGGCGTTTCCACGTCATGATGACCGCTTCGGGCTTGGTCTGGGATTTCTGTTCCCTTTCAGCTGATCTTCCCATGGCGTAGCTTTCTCATCGTCGACCAGGAAAACCTTCATGGGATTGAGGCGGCACTCGGTGGCCAGCCTGTTATTTACCGCGGTTGCAGAGCGCGAGTTGGATCTGCGCCATAGACCGTCTAAGATCGCTATCGAACTACGCTGGCAGCTTGGAATAGATAATCGGAAAGGCATTCGTCTTGGGCACCACCTCCTACTCAGTTCGTCTCGACGACGATTTGAGGAAAGCACTGGAAAGAGAGGCGGAGATCGAAGGTCGTCCGCCGACGCAGCTCGTGGTGCGCGCCGTCCGCTCGATGTTGGAAGCCAAGGCGGCAAAGCGTGCAGCCGTAGACTCTGCGTTGAAAGAAGCAGATCAGGGAAAGTTCACCTCTGCCGAAGCAATGAACGCCTGGATTGACTCTTGGGACACGGACGACGAGCTACCTGCTCCAAAAAGCTGACCTTACTCCCGACAGCGCATGAAATTGCAACGCTCTACCACCGTTGAAGCCTCACGCTGACCCAGCGCAGACCGATCGGACCTTGCCACATCGCAAGTTGCCTTCATAATTCCAGAATCTGGATGTCAGGATGCGCAGCATGGCACAGCTTACCGTCAGAGACGTCGACGAGGCGATCGTGGCCGCCTTGAAGGAGCGGGCAAAGAACGCCCTGTCGTGGGCATCGAAGACCATCTCCTGTGTCTCGCGCGGGTAGGCCCGGACGAACGGCATCCGGCTGTAGCAGAGGCGGACATGGGCGACCTTCACCGTCGTCGTCACGCCGTCGAGGATCACGATCTCGTGGCTCCAGTCGAACTGGTAGGCCTCGCCCGAATCGAAGATCAGCGGGACATAGGCACCGGCCGAGGCCTCCTGCGTGGCCATCGACCAGCCCAGAATTTCAGCCACACCCCGGACGTTGACGTATTCCCCGTGCCTTTGGGTGGAACGCTGTCCACGGCTTCTTTCATCGCGTCCACCGACGCACGATGAACAAGGATCTTCCGGGACTTGCCGGGGGACTCTTCCTCCGACACCGCGTCAATCCTGCCCTGCTGGATGAGTTGATACACCCTGTTGCGCGTCAGGCCCAGGATCAGCGCGGTTTCTTTCGCGTCCAGATACGTCCCATTGAACTCCGGCCTGGTGCCACTTTCCCCCGGTTTTCGCTCTCTTTTCCGTTTCCTCACAGCGTTTCCAGGAACATTGTGTCGAAGTGCAGAATTCGAAGCCGGGTCCAATGATTGAGAACGGCGGTGCAAAAGTCTGCCACGGTAGCGGCGGGATAGGCCTGCTGCGGGCGGTGTAAAAACCGGCCACTT
>NZ_JAOWLB010000039.1 GCF_025751555.1 Ruegeria aquimaris | reverse complement strand
AGTGGCCGGTTTTTACACCGCCCGCAGCAGGCCTATCCCGCCGCTACCGTGGCAGACTTTTGCACCGCCGTTCTCAGCTCGAACTACTTCAAAGCTGCAGGATATGTCCCAGGTTAAAGGTCGTAGGCTTTAGTGCTTGATCACCAGCCCCTGCCCGGTGGGGATTTCCAGTACCGTGTGCCCGCGCGCGGCCATGAAGGCGTTTTCGGCATGGCGCTGCGCCGAATAGCCGGTCCAGCCGTAATCGTCGAACACGATCATGCCGCCCGGCACCACCTTGTCAAATAGCACCTCCAGCGCAGCGATCTCGGATGCGGCCGAATTCATGTCGATATGCAGGAGCGAGATCCATTCGGGGCACTCTTGTGCAAAACTGTCGGGTACCATGCCCTGCACGATCCGTGTGTTCGGTACATTGGCAAACCGGCGTTGCACCACCTTCAGGATCGCGTCCGGATCACTGGCAATGTCCTGCTCGTACACCCGGTTCGAGCGCTTTTCCGAGTTCATCGCCTCGGGAATGCCCTGATAGGTGTCATAGAGGTACAGCACCTTGTCGATCCTAGAGAACTCCAGATAGTCGGTCAGGAAGGCAAAGCTGAACCCTTTCCACACCCCGCATTCGACAAAATCGCCCGGCAGGTGCAGCACGTTCTGCGCCGCCCACAGCAGGGTGTGCAGGCGCCAGGCGATAGACAGCTCCTGTTGGGTTTCCGCATTGCGGCGCAGGGTCTCGACAAATTTCTTGTCTTCGCGAAACCCGCCCGCCCGTTGCAACCCGATCAGGTTGTCGGACGCGTAGATCGGGCCGAATACCTCTTGCAACGTTTTCAACGCGGCCCTGAACCGCTCCGCATTCTCGCCCTGTAGCTTGCCGTAAAACACCTGCTCGACGTCCTTTGCCTGAAATCGCTGCCTCATAGCGCCCAAGGCTGCTGGCAATGTCAATCGTCGCGGGCTGCGACATGCTTCTCCCACAGGTCCGGGCGACGCGCCTTGGTGATCTCTTCGCTCATCTGGCGGCGCCACTCGGCGACCTTGCCATGATGCCCCGACATCAGCACCTCGGGGATCTCCCGGCCCTTCCACTCGGCGGGGCGAGTATATTGCGGATGCTCCAGCAGTCCCGAGGAGAAGCTTTCCTCCTCGGTCGAGGCCTGGTTGCCCAGAACACCTGGCAACAACCGAACGGTGGCGTCGATCAGCGCCTGCGCCGCGATCTCGCCGCCGGTCATCACAAAATCGCCCAGCGAGATCTCAAGGATGCCGTAATGCTCCAGCACCCGCTCGTCGACACCTTCGAACCGTCCGCACAGCAAGGTGACCCCGTCGCAGCGCGCCAGCGATTGCATCAGGGCCTGGTCCATGGGCCGTCCGCGTGGTGAAAGATAGATCAGCGGCCAGTTGCCGCCGGAGCCCTGCATCGTCGCCTCGATGGCCGCGCCCAACACATCGGGTCTCAGCACCATGCCCGCGCCGCCACCCGCCGGGGTGTCATCGACATTGCGATGCTTGCCTACCCCGAACCGGCGCAGGTCGGTGGTGTGCAGCTGCCACAACCCGTCCTGCAACGCCTTGCCGGTCAGGCTCTCGCCCAGCACGCCGGGAAAGGCCTGGGGAAACAGGGTTATGATCCGCGCCTGCCAGACGCCATGCAATTCCGGCGTCGGTGTCATCAACTCGCGCGGTTGCAGCGTTGGGCGGATGGCCTTGCGGCCATGGGAACGGGTGGGTGCGTTGCTCATGGCCGCTGTCATAGGGCAAGGCGCGGGCCGAGGGAAGCGCCTCAGCCGATCTGCCCTGCCTTCCAGCGCAGCCAGATATCGGGCGCGCTGCGGAACACGTTGATGTCGACTTTGCCCTTGATCCCTGGTATCAGCCCGGTGCCGGTATACTGCCAGAAGGTCCAGTATGCGCCGGGATAGACCTGGCGCGGATGCCCGGCAACCGAGCGCAGCCAGAACTCCGTTCCCCGCACCTGCCCAATCCCGGTATCGCGATAGAAATCGACGGTCGTGTAGATGATCGGTCGCCGCCCGTAATGCGCCTCGAGAATGTCAAGGAACTTGCGCGCCTCGGCCCGCACCTTGGCCCCGTCGGGCCGCAGCGGGCAGGTGCGCGACAGGTGGTTCCACTCCATGTCCAGCACATGTGGCAGGTCCGCACCGCGCGGCACATGCCGGATGAACCAACGCGCCTGCTGTTCCGCCGGCCGGCAGAAATAGAAATAGTGATAGGCGCCCCAGGGAACCCCCGCCGCCTGCGCCCCGCGCCTGTGCGCCGCAAACTTGGGGTCGACCACGTCGCCGCCCTCGGTCGCCTTGATAAAGGCAAAGTTCACCCCCGCCGCGCGGGCAGTCGGCCAGTCAATATCGCCCTGCCAGCGCGATACGTCGATGCCATGCACCGGGTAAGAGGTCGGCCCCCGCCCCTCCCATTCATGCGGGTCGGCGTCGCCGAACTTCGGATAGACGGTCATCTGCGCCAGCTCCTGCGCAAACGGGTCGGGACCGGCAACCGGTTCGGGTTCTGGCGCGCGGCGGCCACAGGACAGAACCAGTCCGGCAAGGAAGAACACAATAAGGAAACGGAAAAGGCGGGACATGAATTCTCACAATCGGCAAAACGAACGAAACGGAGTTCTGAGCCAATTATGTGAGGCGCGCAATGACAATGACAACCGGCACCGCGCGCATCGGCGGAAAATGCCGCCGCGCCACAGGATACCGCACAAAAACCGATGCTTTCGCTTGATCCCGCCGCCGAAACTGCCTAAACGATGCCGGTCTGGAATCGCTTCTGCGTCGCCGGACCCTTGGTCTGTTCGCGTATGCCCTGCCGGCTTCTTCGCCGGATACCCGGGCGCAACCGGCCCAGGCTGTAAAATTCAGACGACCTGATCTCGGGCGGGCGCCACGGCGGACTCGGTAGAAGACCACGAGCTCTTGGGACGCATACATCTTCGTGGAAAAACCACGAGCATATAGGAGAAACTGCGATGGATCTGATCGCACAGCTTGAGGCGGAACAGATTGCCGCCCTGGGGAAAGACATCCCCGACTTCAAGGCCGGTGACACTATCCGCGTCGGCTACAAGGTGACCGAAGGCACCCGTTCGCGCGTGCAGAACTACGAAGGCGTCTGCATCAGCCGCAAGAACGGCACCGGCATCGCCGGCTCGTTCACCGTCCGCAAGATTTCGTTCGGCGAAGGTGTGGAACGTGTGTTCCCGCTCTATTCGACCAACATCGACAGCATCACCGTTGTGCGCCGTGGCCGCGTGCGCCGCGCCAAGCTGTACTACCTGCGTTCGCGCCGTGGCAAATCGGCCCGTATCGCCGAAGTCGCAAACTACAAGCCCAAGGCTGACGCCGAAGCGTAAGGACCGGAAAGATGAAAAAAGACATCCATCCCGACTACCACCTGATCGACGTCAAGCTGACCGACGGCACCGTCATCCAGATGAAATCCACCTGGGGCAAGGAAGGCGATACCATGTCGCTGGAAATCGACCCCTCCTCGCACCCGGCCTGGACCGGCGGCTCGTCCCGCCTGATGGACACCGGCGGCCGCGTGTCGAAGTTCAAGAAGAAATACGAAGGCCTGGGTTTCTGATCCCATCGCCTTTGGCAACAGAAACGCCGTCCCTCGGGGCGGCGTTTTCTTTTTCGCCCGTCAGGCAGGGCACCTGGCACCGGTCCCGGTGCTGGACCGGTTATCGTTGCCCCGCTACGCCTCCTGTGCTTCACTGACCCGGTACCAGTTCCAAGGATAATGCCCGTGCCTGTTTCCCGTGACCTGCTCTCTCTTATCGGCGATGAAAACACCCTGCGCCGTTGGAATGTGGACTCACCCCTGGGCACGCCGACCGCCGTCACCTTCAGCTTTCCCGATGTCCTGCCCGACTACCACAGCGAATCCATTCCCGGTTTCCAGAGCTTCGGCGCACAGCATCGCGCTCATGTGCGCACGGCGCTGGAAACCTGGGGCAATGCAGGCGGGCTGACCTTTGTCGAGGTGCCCTCGGAGATCGGCGGGCAGATCACATTTTCCATGCGTGACATGACCGGGCTGACCAATTCGGTCGGCAATCCGCTCAGCGGTTACGGCTTTTATCCCAGTTATTATAGCGTCACCAACAGCTTGGGCGAAAGGCTGTTGCAGAACGAGTATCTCGGTGTCGGCGGCGACATCTTCATGAATGCCGACTACTACGCAGCAGCGGCCTCGACCATCGCGCCGGGGATCCGGGGTTACTCGATCCTGCTGCACGAGATCGGCCACGCCCTGGGCCTGAAACACCCGTTCGAAAGCGGTCCAACCATTACTCCCGGGCATGACAACGGCACCTTCACCGTGATGTCCTATGACCGCCCGCGCAGCACCACCACCCTAGGCAGCGTGGATTTCGAGGCGATCCGGTACCTCTATGGCACGACCGGTCCCAACGCGTTCTGGAACGCGACCGAAACCGCGGTCGAGCAACAGGGCACCACGGGCGCCGACCTGCTCAATGGGTTCGAGATCGACGACATCCTCTTTGGCCACGACGGCGATGATGACCTGCGGGGCAAGGCCGGGAACGACCAGCTCTACGGCGGCGCCGGGGACGACCGCCTGTTTGGCGGGCCGGGGGATGACCGAATCTTTGGCGGCACCGGCGCCAATGACCGTGCGGTTTTTGATGCCCGATACGGGTTGGCCACCATCGAATTCATTGCCGATCAGGTGATCGTCACCAATACCGAAGGGCGCGGCAGCACCCGCTACCGCACCGAGCTGGACGACATCGAACTGTTGGAATTCAGCGACCAGACCGTTGCGGTTGCCGATCTGCGGCCTTCGGTGGACCGCACCGGCACGGTTGGCGACGACAGCCTGACGGGCGAGGTGGGCGACGACCGGCTCGACGGCGCGGGCGGCAATGACACGCTGGTCGGAGACTATGGCAACGACCTGCTTCTTGGTGGCGACGGCAATGACGAACTGGTGGGCGGCAATGGCGCCGACACGCTCAATGGCGGCGACGGCGACGACACCATCACCGGCGGCGGCGATGAAAATGACTTGCGCGATGTAGTCTATGCGGGCGAAGGCAACGACAGCGTCGATGCCGGAGCCGGTAACGATCTTGTCTATGGTCAGGGCGGCAATGACACCATTGCCGGCGGCGCGGGCGTCGATGACCTTCAGGGTCAGGACGGGGATGATGTCATAACGGGCTCCAGCTTTTCTGACCTCGTCTATGGCGGTGCGGGCGATGACTTTGTGAACGGCGGCTTCGGTCATGACCGGATCAACGGCGGTCTTGGCGCCGACAGGTTCTTCCATGTTGGCGTCGAAGGCCACGGCTCGGACTGGGTGCAGGATTACAATGCATCCGAAGGCGATGTTCTGTTGTTCGGGAACGAAACAGCCACCCGTGCGCAGTTCCAGGTGAACTTCGCCCACACCCAAAATGCCGAGGGCGAACGCGCAGGCGACGACGCGGTGCAAGAGGCATTCGTAATCTACCGTCCGACGGGTCAGATAATGTGGGCGCTGGTGGACGGCGCGGGGCAGTCAGCGATCAACTTGCAAATCGGCGCCGACCTCTTCGATTTGCTGGAGTGACGGCGCAGGGTTTTCGGATTACACTTGCCCCCAATTGTTTCAAGAATATTTTGACCGGAAGATTTCTGCCACCAACGAATTTGCGGCTGCCCGAGTTGGAAAGCGACCGGTCTTGATTTAATCCCTGGGGGTCACAAGATGGTTCGGCTGACCGAAGAGAACGACGATTTTGTCGGAACCAGCGGCCCGGACATCGTCGAAGGTCTGGGCGGAAATGACGACCTGCACGGCGAGGGCGGCAATGACAGCCTGCTTGGCGGCGATGGTAGCGACGACCTCTATGGCGGCCCCGGCAACGACCTGCTGCTGCCCGAAGAGCCCGGCGCATTCGGTAATGGCGACGATGTCTAAGGCGAAGAAGGCAACGACACCATCGTCGGCACGATCTATTCCCGTAACTACGGCGGCCCCGGCAATGACAGCATCTCGGGCGGTGCAATTGCCGAAGGTGGGCCGGGGGCCGACCATATGACCAGCGGCTCCAGCGGTACCGGGGCGACGACGCTGGTCTATTACAGTTCCCCTGCGGCGGTGCAGATCGACCTTCGGACCGCGACCGCAAGTGGCGGCGATGCCACCGGTGATGTTCTGGTCGGCTTCTCGCGTGTCGCCGGAAGCAACTTTGACGACATCCTGCGCGGCGACAACGAACGCAATTACCTTTCGGGGCGCGATGGCAACGACCAGTTGATCGGGCTGGGCGGCGATGATGGGCTCGAAGGCGGGGCGGGCAATGACCTGCTCGACGGTGGCGACGGCGACGATCACCTGACCGGCGGGGCCGGAGCCGACACCATCCGCGCAGGCAGCGGCGACAACACGCTGAACTACCACGGCTCACGTCTGGGCGTTACGGTCAACCTCGCCACCCTCGCGGCCTCGGGCGGCGATGCCGAAGGCGACGTGCTGTCCGGCAATTTCACCGAACTCTACGGCTCCGCGGCAGACGACCGCCTGACCGGCAACGATGCGGGCAACAATATTAATGGCGGCGCCGGCAACGACCTTGTCATGGGTGGCGCGGGCGATGATCTGCTCTTTGGCGATTTTGGTGCCGACACGCTGGATGGCGGCCCCGGTCATGACCGGGTCTCCTATTCGTTCTCTTCGTTAACGGTGGAGGACGGAGAGGAGATTGTCGTCCGTCTCGACGGCATGCCCAGCTCGGGATCGCTGGCCGAGGACGACATCTTGCGCAATATCGAGGAATTCAGCAGTTTTTCTGCGTCCGACATGACCCTGATCGGGGGTGCAGTGGGCGAAATCATCCGGACCGGGCGCGGGAACGATACGATCAACGGCGGCGGCGGCAATGACAGTCTGGATGGCCGCGACGGGGATGATTTCCTGGGCGGTGGGTACGGCAATGACACGCTCGGCGGCGGCGATGGCAATGACACCGTCGATGGCGGTTCAGGCATCGATATCGCCAAGATCTCGGCTGGGCGCGATGACCTGACGGTCAGCGGCAGTGCCGCCAGTCTGACGATCACCATGGATGGCGAAACCGACGTCTACCGCAACATCGAGATTTTCGACCTGTTTGGCGGCGATTACAGCGCCGCGCGCCTGCTCGCGGGCGGCGATCCCGACAACCCGCCGCGCCCGGTGGATGCGGGCGAAACCCGAGAGGGCACCGCCGGACCCGATACGCTGGAAGGCGGCAACGGCAATGACCGGCTGCTGGGCAATGCTGGCAATGACAGCCTCGACGGCGGCCTTGGGGCCGACACGCTCAACGGTGGCGATGGTGACGACACGATCATCGGCGGCCCGGGTGAGGGTGACCTGCGCGACGTGATCTATGCAGGCGAGGGCAATGACAGCGTCGATGCGGGTGCCGGCAATGACCAGATCTTCGGTCAGGGTGGCAATGACACCATCGCCGGTGGTTTCGGCGTCGATGAGATCCAGGGGCAGGACGGCGACGACGTTATCACCGGTTCCGCCTTCTCGGATCTGGTCTTTGGCGGTGCCGGGAATGACTTCGTCAATGGCGGGTTCGGTCATGACCGGATCAATGGCGGTTCGGGCGCCGACAAGTTCTTTCATGTCGGCGTCGAGGGTCACGGGTCGGACTGGGTGCAGGATTACAACGCGGCCGAAGGCGATGTTCTGCTCTTTGGCAATGCCTCCGCCACCCGCGCGCAGTTCCAGGTGAACTTCGCCCATACCCAGAATGCCGAGGGCGAACGCGCCGGCGACGACGCGGTGCAGGAGGCTTTCGTGATCTACCGCCCGACGGGTCAGATCATGTGGGCGCTGGTCGATGGCGCGGGGCAGTCCGCGATCAATCTCCAGATCGGGGCGGACGTGTTCGACCTCTTGGCCTGACTGCCTGCTGCGACCTCGACCGACCATCCGCGCCCCACACAGAGCATCCCGCCCAAAACCTGAATCGTTGGGCTTCCCGTGAGGCTTGTTTTGTGATTCGCGCTCTTTGGGAGGACAGATCATTTCAGCGCCTTTGCCAGAAGCGCTTCGGATGCGGTTTCAGAAGTTGATTGAAGAGGGGTTAAGTGGCCGGGCGGCGGCGGTGCGTTTGAAACGCTCACCTGCAACAGGCGCGAGATGGGCGTTTTCGATCCGGCAGACTGGTCAGGTTCGTGCCGCACCACAAGGTCACCCCAAGGGGGCATTGTTGTGTTAGAGCATTTTCGGATCGGTTTGGCTCATACCCGGAACTTGCAAAGTAGTTGGCGCATTCGTCCGGCGTGAACGCTTCGAGAACAGTGGCGATGGCGGTTTCGAGGGCCTCAACACTTCGCGCGGCGGCCTTGCGCAGGAGGGCCTTGATCTTGGCGAAGGCCTGTTCAATCGGATTGAAGTCGGGCGAGTATGGGGGCAGGAACAGCAGGCTTTCGCCTGCGGCCTCGATGGCGGTCCGGGCACGCGTGACCTTATGGGCGGGCAGATTGTCGGGAATGTCGATATCGCCCGGGCTCAGCGTCGGCGCGAGCAAGTGCCCGGCATAGAGGGTGAACAACCCGTCATCTGTTACCGGCAGTGCATTCGCATGGCGAATGTCACGAGAGGCATGGCCCCGTCGATCACACTTGGCGCGGTGATGCCGCACAGGCGTAGCCCGGCGACGAGCGTGGTGGTTTTCCAGTGCCCATGCGGCGCGGGGCCCCGACAGCGTCCGCCGCCCGCGCAGGCGGGCCATTCCGGTCGAAGTTCCGGTTTCGTCGAGAAAAACTAGCTTTGCGGGGTCGAGACGGGCTGCAACAGAGCCCAGGCCGCGCGATCCGCCTTCACATCTTCGCGATCCTGCGCGTTGTCTTTTTTCAAGGATACGCCTTGGCGGCAGAAAAGTCGTGGATCGTAGATACGCCGAAGGTTTCGCCACTCTCACAGATCAGACGGTCGCGCAACTTGGCAAGGGTGATGTCGGGGGCCTCTTCTATGGCTGCCATCAGGAAATCGCGCTGTGCCCCGATCCGCCCGGTGTGCCGACAGTCGTCCATCCAGCGCACCGTGCTGGCGATGCTGACGCCGAAATGGCGTGCCGCCCCATTGCGCGACATACCGCCCTCAACAGCACGGATCACGCGGATGCGAAGGTCTTCCGAAAGCCACTGAGCCATAGATGTTAGCCTGCCTCTCCAGCATCCATGGTGAAGCAGAATTCTGCCCGAATGGAAATCTCCCTCGGTTCAATCAGGCACGGAGATACTCTAACCAATTGAATTCGAAAAGTGAATCCTCAAAACGTGGTCTTGCGCAACATCGCCCGCCTCTGATCTCCTTCTCGTCGAAGATCAGCAGACTGCAAATTGTGGCTCATGTCAGTGTCCGAATTTCGGGGGAAAACTCACGGTCTGGTTTCTTCAACAAGATCAGACGAAGATGAAGTCGTTCGCGCGTTTCTCGGCGCGCTGAACCTGCTCGTGGATCGCACCGGGATCAAGCTTTGGGCGATGGGAATGGCTGGCCCGCAAGCATGGACGCATCGCCGACGCCGGTATCGTCAGGTGCATCTGGCGATGGGCACGGCGACCGGCGACATCCGCGCGGTAGAGCTCACCTCCAGCGACAAGGGCGACAGACCCATTCCGCCACACCTGCTGCGCCAGATACCGCCCGATGAGCGGATCGGGACCGTGACTGGAGAGGGCGCCTTTGACACCCGCCGCTGTCACACCGCAATCCTGGAACGCGGCGGCACCGCAGTCATACCCATCCGAAAGAACGGACGACGATGGCGGGATGTCCGGCGGCCACCGCCCTGAATGAGATCCTCCGTGCTGCCCTCATGAACCGCTTCAATGCGCTCGGCACAGCCGAGATCGAGCACGTGGCGCAAAATTGCCGGGGAAAGATGCCTGCCCGCTCAGGCGCTGATTTTTGCAACAACGTCGATTCACACAGTGAATCCAACACGGAATGTGGACGACAAAGCCCAGGCCCGTCAGCAAATCCGCTTGCGCTTTTAGAGTGCACGGTTCATGGGTTCGCGCGAGGGAAATGGCCAGTCACTTTTGGTTTGCTGCCAGATCGCCAGAAAGGGTAAACGCCTTGCTGCGCCAGACGGGAAACAGGCAAAGGAACGAGGCCGTGACCAGCCGGATTGAAATTCAGGATCTGGATTTCGTCATCGAAGGCAAGCAGGTTCTGCATCGCCTGAGCCTGTCTCTGAGCGAACGCAGGATCGGCGTTGTTGGCCGCAATGGTTCGGGGAAATCGACACTCGCCAGATTGGTGGCAGGGTTGACGGCCCCTACCGCTGGCAAAATCCGCATTAACGGCCATGATCTGGCCAAAGACCGGCGGCGAGCGCTGCAAGAAGTTGGCATCTTATTTCAGAATCCAGAGCATCAGATCATTTTCCCGACGGTAGGCGAGGAGATCGCCTTTGGGCTGGAGCAGCAGGGATACGGCAAGGCCGAGGCTGCCTCAGCCACCGCCAGCGTGTTGGAGCGGTTTAACCTGGGCCACTGGAAGCAAACCTATGTCAACACCCTGTCACAGGGGCAGAAGCACCTGGTTTGCTTGATGTCCGTGGTAGCCATGGCGCCAAGGCTGCTGGTGCTGGATGAACCCTTTGCCGGGTTGGACATTCCTACCAAGGCGCAGCTCAACCGCTATCTGCGGCTGTATCAGGGCAGCTTGCTGCACATCACCCATGACCCGTCCGATCTGGCCGGATACGAGCATCTGATCTGGCTCGACCAGGGCAGGGTCCAACTGGCTGGACCGCAGGCTGAGGTGATGTCGGTCTACCAGGAAGCAATGCACATTCAGGGCAAAGCCGATGATCTCGCTCACCTCTCCGGTTAGAACCCGAGCGCATGGGTGGCCTGCCGGGGCCAAGCTGGCAGCGCTGGCGGCGGCAACCTTTGCCCTGTTTCTGACAAGCGATTTGCGGTTACTTGCCGCGGCCCTCGCGGGTATGGTGACGCTTTACGCGTTGCCGGGAGCGCAATTCTTCCGTGCCGGCATGGAGCGTCTGCGGGTATTGTGGCCGTTTCTGGCTATCCTCGCCCTCTGGCATGGCGTGACCGCGACATATGCCGAAGGCGCCGAGATTGTGTTGCGTCTGCTGACGGCGGTCGGTCTGGCAAATCTTGCGACCATGACCACTGCGCTCAGCGAAATGATCGTGGTGATCCGCTGGCTGGCTACGCCGCTGCGCCGGCTAGGGCTCAGCACGCGGGCATTCGAGCTTGCGATCGCGTTGGTGATCCGCATCCTGCCGACACTCGTCCAAAACGGGCAACGCCTGTCAGAAGCGTGGCGCGCCCGCTCGCCACGTCGCCCGGGATGGCGCGTGGTTGTACCCTTTACCCTGCTAGCATTGGACGATGCCGACCACCTGGCCGAAGCATTGCGCGCCCGTGGTGGCATTCTGGAAACCAAGGAGACCTGATATGGAACGCAATGTCGTTCTCATTGCACTTTTTGCAGCGCTGATCGCGGCCCTGGGCCTGGTGCCGAAGCTGACACTGGCCAGCGGAATTCCCATCACCGCCCAAAGCATGGGCATAATGCTGTGCGGCACTGTCTTGGGTGCTAAGCGGGGCGCACTTGCAGTGCTCCTGTTCGTGGTGCTGGTTGCGGCTGGCCTGCCATTGCTCGCGGGTGGACGCGGCGGTCTGGGTGTGTTCACCACCCCCTGGGCGGGATTCTATTTTGGTTTCCCGCTTGCAGCCTTCGCGGCGGGGCTGGTGATGGAGAAGTGGAAGAAGGGAAATGTCACCGTGATAGCCGCTGTTGCGGCTGTGATCGGCGGCATCGGGGCGCTCTATCTGGTGGCGGTCCCCTACTACATGGTGATGAAGCCTGCGGGATTGGGAGAGGCGCTTCTGACCGTCATGGCTCCGTTCATGCCTGGCGATCTGATCAAGGCCGTCTTGGCCGGGCTGATCACAGGCGCGTTGTACAAGGCGCGGCCCTCGAGCGTGCTGTCGCGCGCCAATGCAGCCTGAGTTCGCGCGGCGCGTGACCAAACCGGCGCTTCCGTTTGCGACCCGCAAGGAATGTGAGGCGGCTTTGCCCCACATTCTGGCCGCTCCCAAAGATGACGCTGCAATCGACAGCCTGTGCTTCCGCCCTGATTATGGCGAACGCATGTTTCCGGCCAGTTTAAAGTTGTCGGCGGCCGGGGGGATCGACGGCGAGCGCTGGCTGAAGGCGCCTTGGCTGAAGCTGCCCGATGGCAATCCCGATCCGCGGATTCAGGTGTCGATCTTGTCCAGGCGGGTGATGGACCTGTGCTGGAGGGATCGCGAAAACACGGTGCATCCTGGCGACACGATTGTAACGGATCTGGATTTGACCGAGGCAAACATGCCTGTCGGGACGTGCTTGCAAATCGGCGGCGCGGTGGTAGAGGTGTCAGACAAGTTCAACACCGGCTGCGCGAAGTGGCGGGACCGTTACGGCGCGGAAAGCCTGGCCTGGATCAACCATCCCTCACACCGTCCGCTGCGGCTGCGCGGAGTGCTCTGCCGGATTGTGGCGGGTGGCGAGGTACGTGCCAGCGACCGGATCCGCAAATTGCGTTCGTATCAGGCTTGAAGAACAAGCGCGCTGCCAAGCCCGCCAGCCGCTGCGATCGCGGCCACGCCAGCGCCGCCACCTGATCCCAGATCATGAAACAGCCGCACGGCGAGGATTGCGCCAGAGGCACCGATGGGGTGACCACGCGCCAATGCGCCGCCGTGCCGGTTTACAATCTCTTCCGGCAGCCCGACTCCGCGCTGGCAGGCCAGTGCCTGAACCGCAAAGGCTTCCATGACCTCGGCAGCGACCAGATCCGTTGGTTTCAAGCCGGACTGGTCAAGCACCTTCGCCAGTGCCGGGACCGGCGCCAGACCGGGTTGCAACGGGTCAGCGCCCATCGTTGCACCTGCCTGGACTGCGACCGCGTGGCCGGAATGCCCACGCGCAAAGCGTTCCGAGACCATCAGCACAAAGGCAGCGCCATCGGCGGCCACGGCCATATTCGCCGCGGTGATCGACCCGCAGACGGTCTTGGCGCGCGCGCAGTGGCGCGGGGTAAGGTCACGGGTGAAACTGTCCTGACCCAGACCCGCAACCGGAGTGATTTCGGCGGCCAGATGCGGCAGCGAGGCGCGCGCCTTGGCATGGCTTCCTTGCGCCCATTTGTCCTGTTCGATCCGGCTGATATTGAGCCGTTGGCTCAGGGCTTCGGCCGCTTCGGCCATGCCGGGATCGCGGTCGGGCCAGGGGGTAAACGAGGCTTGCTCATAGGCCTCGGGGGGGCGTCCATCGGCAAAACTGTGCATGCGGATCGGACGGCGAGAATAGCTTTCGGCACCGCCTGCGATCACCACGTCGTGCAGGCCGGCGCGGATCATGGCATCACCGAGGATTATCGCATCCAGCCCACCTGCGCATTGCCGGTCGAGGCTGAGACCTCCCACGCTCTGCGGCAGGTCCGATGCCAGGGCTGCGATACGAGCCGGATTGCCGCCAGCTCCCAACGCATTGGCCAGCACCAGTTCCTCCACCTGATCCCGCTCCACCCCCGCACGGCGCAGCAGGTCGGTGATGACCGGCGCGGCAAGCTCATGCGGCAGGCAACCTGCAAATGCGCCGTTCCTCGGGGCCACAGCGCTGCGGCAGGCAGCTATGATGTAGCTGCGGGTCAAACACTGCTCTCCGGCCACATTGATTCCAGCCGCTGGAGATCCGGCTTGCCGGCTGGAAGCAACGGCATCTGCGAAAGTCTGCGAATCTCCCTCGGCACCGCCGCGTCCCCCAGCGCCGCACGGCAGGCCCGGCGCAATGCTGCGTCTGCCGCACCGCCCTGAATCGCGGCAACGATCCGGTGCCCGCGTCTCGGGTCGGTCAACGCCAGCACCGCCGCCGCCTCGACACCGTCCTGCGCCAGCAGCACCGCCTCGATGGCCTCGGGAAAGACGTTCTGATCCGCCACTGTCACCATCCGGCTGCGCCGCCCGCGCAAGTACAGGTAGCCGTTGTTGTCGATCTGTCCCATCTCTCCGACTGACAAGAAACCGCCATCCCAGTTTGTCAGGGCGCTGTTGCCTTCTTCGTATCCTTCGAACAGGTAGGGGCTTTTGACCCAGATCTCCCCGGTTTCGCCGGGTGCACAGCCATCCCCGATGCGTATCTCCACACCCGGATAAGGTCTGCCCACTGATCCCAGAGGGGTTTGATCGTCGGACAGAGAGATGAAACTCGTCTCCGATGCGCCAAAGAATTCCAACACACGCGCCGAGGGAAAGCGGTCTGCCAGCATTTTTCGCAGGGCGCTGTCCAGAGTGCCACCGCCACAAATGATACTCCTTATCTCGGCAAATGGGTTTGGGTCTGCAGAGATGACAAGGCGCAGTTGGCTGGGTGTGGCATAGATCATCGTGGCCCCATGCTGCCGCAGGGCCTGGGCCTGGCGGGCTGGTGTTTGCCCGGACAGGATGGCCAGCCTGCATCCCAAATGCATGGCCTCGACCGCGGCAAAAAGGCTGAGCGAGTGACCCAGATGGCCAAATACGGCATATGTATCCTGCGGTGAAATCCCGAACAACGTTTCGTTGATATCAAAGCTATCCAGCCAGCTGGCTGGACTGCGGCGGATCAGTTTCGGGGCGCCCGAGGAGCCTGAGCTTTCGCAGAAGACCCGCTGTGGGTTGTCGGGCTTTTTCTGTAACGGGGTATCGGCCAGCGGGCTGGATCGGAAAGAAGCCTGATCTCTCAGACAGCGTTCGAGGCATGCCGCTCCAGCAGCGTCCGGGGTCAGGATGCGGGCAGTCGGCGCGATCTGAAAATTATCCCTGTCCTTTGCCACGGTGGATTGTGTCCTTTCCGGCCCTCGTGTTGCAATCAGTTACTCAACAGCATGGATCTATCCAACAAGAATGTTCCTGTGAACATTGTCGCTTTAGGCTTTATTGACGCGGTTCAAGGAAGAAGCCGTTTGCTGCAAACTGATCCGCTGCAGGTTTTCCGGAGGCTGGTTGATGTAAGTTGCACGGTCGTGGTCCGAGCTCCCAGTGTTGGGCGCTAGCTTGCTTTGGCCCCTGTTGGAGGGATGTTCCCGCTGGGGTCCAGCAGGCAGCGGTTATTGAAACGGTCGACCATTAGAGGGCGGCCTGTTCCAATGCGCTCGGGGCAAATCCGGTGGGGGCCGTGGATGGCCTGATCTGACTGGTCCAACTTGATTGTTAGTGCATGACTGGCCTCTGGTCCATCTGGACGATGGTTTC
>NZ_JAOWLB010000038.1 GCF_025751555.1 Ruegeria aquimaris | reverse complement strand
AAGTGGCCGGTTTTTACACCGCCCGCAGCAGGCCTATCCCGCCGCTACCGTGGCAGACTTTTGCACCGCCGTTCTCAGACAGATGGTAGCGTTTCACCACCCCCGGCAAAGCATGGGAAATAAACAATTCGTCCTCGTTGCCGTAAAACTCAAGCGGTACCGCAGTCCCGTTTTGTGCCCCGCTGTAGACGACTTCCGGCGTTCCGAAGTTTTTCGTCGATGCGTCATAGGGGATTTTCCAGGTTTCGAAACCGAACATGGTGTTCACCAGAACAGCCGGTTCGATATTCTCATTCAGATCAGGGCGCGCAAACAGCACCTCCACCGGCGAGGATGGAAAGTTCAAAGGCTTTTCGTTTTCGACAACGATGGTTTCGATCGGTTCCAGCGTATTCAGATCGATGATTGCGACGCTGTTACCGACGCCGGTGGCCAAATCGGGATGCACTGTCGATGATACGACCATGCGGTCCTGAAAGGCCGAAATCCCGTGCGGATACATAATGAAGGGCTTGCCTTCGCCAACCTGGCTGCGCCGTGCCTCGATGATCTTCACGATCTCATTGGTCTGCGGGTCGAAAACACCGACCGTACCACCATCTTCGCCACCGCGCCCGGCCATGAATGTCACGAACATGTACTCGGCACCGTTTGATGTGTGCCACATTATGTCTTCGCCGACCATCTGCCCACCTGTCTCAAGACAAGTGAACCCGGTCACCGTCGGAGCCCCAGTCGCATCGCGTTCCAGCCCGACTTCGGCAAGGCTGCAAATCGAATCAAGCCCTGTGGCATACAGCCGACCGCTTGGGCTGTAGTACAGGTGGTGTAGCGGATGAACCAGGTCAGGCTGTTCTGTTTCACTTAGTATGTCTCCGAAACGGTCTGATTCCGGATCCAGCTCAATGATCGCGATGCTGTGCGATGTGCCCAACGTTGGCAAGCCACGCAACAATACCATCGCTTGGCTTTCTTCTCGATCCTGAGCACGAAGCTCAAAAGGAAGAAAGCTAGCCACCAAAGTTGCGGCAATCACTGCAAAGCAATGTGGTCGGAAGTTAAGGGTAGTCATAGGTTGTCACCTCGCTTGGGTAATGGTGACCGCCCGAAGACCTCAATATCTGTTTCTGGCTCAACATAACACGACAGCGGAAGCGGAGGTAGCTTGTGTTTTAAGAAAAACTTCTCTTTCACGTATCCCTGCCAGTCTCGCAAAGGGAGGATGATCTTTTGGTGCGGGCAGACCAAATGCAAATCAGTCGGCGGTGTCAGAAAGCTTCCGATTCAGGCGGGCAGGGCGGTCTCGTAGCTTCTCGGCATGCCGAAACGTGATCCGTTCAAATACTTCCACAGCAGCCCAGAGATCATCCGTCTGGCGGTGATGCTGTACGTCAGATTTCTGTCCGTCGTCGAATGATTTGGAACAGGCGGCGGTGTCAGAAGGAATCCGGTTGAGGCGGGCAGGGCGGTCTCGTAGTGCTCAGCCCCATCTGAGGGGTCAAATTTGATTGTTAGTGCATGACTGGCCTTGGGTCCATCTGGACGATGGTTTCTGGGGCTGGAGGGCGGTAGCCCAGGGCACTATGTGGGCGTTTCGTGTTGTAGTGTTTCCTCCATTCTTCGATCAGGATTTGGGCTTCGTTCAAGCTGTAAAAGATTTCGCCGTTCAGGAACTCATCGCGGAAACGAGCATTGAAGCTTTCGCAATATCCGTTCTCCCAGGGTGACCCTGGCTCGATATAGGCGATCTTGGCTCCAACAGCTTTGATCCAGTCCTGCACGGCTTGAGCCACGAACTCCGGGCCATTGTCCGAGCGAATGAACGACGGGATACCACGCAGGATGAACAGGTCGCTGAGCACATCGATCACATTGCCCGAGTTCAGCTTGCGATCCACACGGATGGCCAAGCATTCCCGGCTGTATTCGTCGATGATGTTAAGCGTGCGGAACGCTTTCCCATCTTCAGTCCGGCAATGCACGAAGTCGTAAGACCAGACATGGTCGCGATGCTCCGGCCGTAGCCGAACGCACGAACCGTCATTCAGCCAGAGCCGTCCCTTCTTTGGTTGTTTCATTGGCACTTGCAGCCCCTCTCGTCGCCAAAGTCGTTCGACCCGCTTATCCGACCGACGGCCAGTGAGGTTGCACCGAAACACAGCTTCGCCGGGCTTGTCGACCACAGAATGGACATAGACCGATCTGCCGAACCAGGGATGCCATGGATAAAGAACCTCGCGCCGGTCGGTAACGTGGGTGTTCTGGCGTTCAGTTGTACAACGAAGTCCGACCCCATAGCGCGATCGGGAACAAACCACCGATAACGCTGGTGAACGGTTCAGGTGCGGTACCGACGCCCTGAGCCAAAACCCCCGGGAAATCTCCAGCCGGGTGGTCCAAACGACGGGAGCAGGTCAATCCTCCATTTCCTAAACATAACGGTGGACCAATTCAGATGGGGAGGCTCACTAGCTCCCGAAAAGAGTCTTCAGACCATGTGTTTTGCTATAAGGTGGGTAAGAGACTGAACCGGGCAACCGTTCGTTTCGTCAACGTGGAGGAAATCGATGGCCGATCCGAAGCTTGTTCAAGACATCGTTGAGGCGCTCGATATTCCAGGCGGGAGTACGGAAAAGCGGCCGGTTCATACTGTTGGCGTTGGGGTGACGGGACATTTCATGCCATCCCCAGTAGCAAAAGATTTTTGCGTTGCCGAGCATTTCCAGCCGCCGACCAATCCAGAAGGTGTCGCTGTGGACGTGCGGTTTTCCAACGGGATGGGTGTTGTGGCCGAACATGATGGATGGTCTGACGTCCGAGGAATGGCGGTGCGTTTTCACCTCAAGAACGGCAAGTCCACCGACTTGGTTGCCATGACGCTTCCGGTGTTCTTCGCGCCCACGCCCAAGAAGTTCCTCAAGTTCGCCCTCGCCGCGAGGCCGAAACCCTGCCAGCGCGAGACAGCCTGGCAGAAAATCAAGGATTATCTGCGTTTGGAGTTGCCGATGCCGGATCCCTATCAGGGGCAGACTGAACGGCCGAACGAGGAAGCGATCGCCTTTGCGAACAAACATGTCTGGGCACAACCTGCGGTCATCGATGCCTCTTCGATCGGTGCGCCGGTAAGCTACGTTCGCGCTGCCTATCATGCGGTGCATACCTTTGTGGTGACTGGCAAGGAGGAAGAGACGCGCTGGGTTCGGTTTACCTGGGCACCGATCGCAGGTGTCTTGAACACCAATCCGTTGGAGCCGCCAAAAGACAAGTTCCTGAAACAAGACATGATAGACCGCCTTGCGGATGATCGCACCGAGCGGTTTTCGCTGGTCATGCATATCGGCGAAGAAGGTGACGATTTCAACGATTCCACCCGGCAATGGCCGCCGCACCGCAAGCGGGTCATGATGGGGACCTTGACCCTGAAGCATGTGCCAGAAGATCAGGAGGCGCATTCCGAGAAGCTGAGTTTCAATCCCTGGCATCTCACTCCGGGGATCGAACCGTCGGGGGATCCGATCCTGGAGATCCGCAGGGATGTGTACGAATACTCTAGCAACCGGCGGGGCGGTATTCCCTGCCCCTTCAGTGGCGCGAAAGGGTAAGGCATGAACGACGACGGCGGATGGCTGAACCGGTATATCAACAGCTTGCCGGAACGCGGCTGGTTTCAGTTCCTTTCCAAATATGTGGTCGTTCCCTATTGGGTTTGGCGAGAGGGCAGATCCAAACTGCCGGGTGGGCCACGCCCCTCGCCACAACCCAGCGACAGCACGCAGCGAATGATGAACCTGCTGATGCCGCTCAGAGACACGTCGCCAATAGGGCGTGCAAAGGCGGTCATGGCTCTGGCCCAGAATGTGGACGAAATTTTTACCGGTCTAGACAATGTGGGTACCGTGCACTCTGCTCGGTTCCTTCTGGTCGAAGATTATATCTGTATGATCTCCGTTTATGATGGGGATTTCAGCAATTACATCCGCGACTTCATCGCCACGATTGGAAGCGTTTTTGATGCCCTGATGAAAGAAGTAGAGGGCGGCGATAAGCTTTATCCTTGCGAGGAGAATGTCGAAGCTTTCATTGATTGGGTGCGGGCGCACGACCTGTTTCAGGCACCTGATTATCCGTTTGACCTGTTCGCCCTCCAGGATGTGCAGGCCGGAAGAAAACCGAACGATCCGCCGCACGAACTACAGTCACTTCCGCGCTCGCTGATCCTCCAACTGCATTCGAACCGCAATATCTCGCTCGGTGGTGGTTATCGCGGTTATCCCGGTTACTCGGCGGCACAGATAAGAAATAAACTCGGGGTGGGATGGTGATGTCCAACATTAATCCTGAAGACGATTTTGACGCCGAAAAGGTCCAGGGCAATATCCTGAGGGGCTACAAACACAACAACGTCCGCCACCTCATGCTGGAAGTCACCAACAGGGATGCAGCACGGCGGTTCCTGGCCGCTTCGGCCGATGGTACAGACGAGACTGTTCCGCGCATAACACGCTCGGCCAATTGGGCGCCCCCCGCTCCCGAGGTCTGTTTCAATATAGGAATTACGTTCGAAGGGTTGCGCGCCCTGGGTCTGCCAGCAAGCCAGCTTGCAACCTTTCCCACTGAATATGCCGAGGGAATGGCACAGCGCGCCGTTAAGCTGGGCGATTTCGGCGACAGCGCGCCTGATAACTGGCCGAGCCCGTTCGACCAGCCCGACCGTATCCATATTGTTGCATCGATCTATTCCAACGATGTTGAGAAATTCGACCCGGTCGAAAAGCAAGTGGCGAAAGCGTTCACCGTTCTGGGCGTTCGCGATGGCCGCAACCTGCCCGAGGGCAAGGTCTTCTTTGGCTATCGAGACGGCATTTCCCAACCGCGTTTCAAGCATATCTTCGACCCCGAAATGGTCAACGTTGACGAACCCAAGGATCCTCTGGGCACCGCGCTATTGGGCTATCCCACACATTTCGCGGGTGTCGAATTCGCAATCCCAGAGCCCAAGGAGGTGTTTCACGACTGTTCCTTCAACGCGTTCCGGGTCTTGCAGCAGAAAACCGATGCTTTCGAGACTTACCTGAGCGAAGCTGCGGCGAAGCTGGAGAAACACCCCAAGCAGTTCGAACTTTTGCCCGAGGGGGCCGAGGCGAGTATCTGCGGTGGCATGAGCCGTCACGACGCCCTGCGTGAGGTGGTTGCCGCGCAGATGTGCGGGCGTTGGCGCAATGGAACACCCTATGAGTTGTCGCCGAATTCAGATGAGAGGGGAGATCTGTCGTTGACGAATTACGACTATACCCTCTCATCGCGATGCCCTGCCGGATCCCACATGCGACGGGCCAACCCGCGTGGTGGACCTATCGTGCAGCGGGTCTCGAACTACTCGCGCCGTATTGTCAGACGTGGGATGTCGTATGGGCCGGACCCGGAAACCGGCGAACACGGTCTGCTTGGCAATTTCATCGGCGCCAATTACGGAGCGCAGTTTGAGGCGGTCATGTGCGACTGGATCAACTTTGGGTTGCAAGACCCCAGAATTACCGGAACAAATGATCCGCTCCTGGGCGCAAACGTGCCTGAAACCAGCGCCTTTGAACTGACCTTGCGCGACGGCGGCCAAATCAGGCTCAGCGGTTTTCCCAGGTTCGTGATCACGCGGGGTGGCGCTTACACCATGTTGCCCAGTCTGCCTGCTATTCGCTACCTGGCCCAGCTTTCCGGCTAGGCCGCCAGTTCCGCCAGTGCCTCCTCGATCCTGGCCAGCATGGGCGAGGCACCGGTTGGCGCGATCAGGCGGTGCGCTGTCTCAAGATGGTGGATCGCGTTCTTGCTACGTTTCTTGGCCTTGCACAGCAGGCCAAGTATCATCTCACCTCGGGCATAATAGTGGCCGTCCGTATCGAATTGCGGGTTCTCCCGTGCCTTGCCGATCAGCTCCTTGATTTGTTTTTCTCCCGTAATCATTACGCCCACCAATGTTCGGAAGTTTCGCAGCAGCACGCCTAGCGAGGCACCACCTTCACCAGACAGGATTTGCATATAGACTTCGCTCAGCAAAAGCCTGTTCCAGTCGGCCCCGATCTGCATTCCTTCTGCTTCGCGCATGGCTATCGTATTCTTGATTTGTTGCAGCCCCTCGGCAATCTGACCTTGGAATGCGAGCCCTACGCCCAGCATTGTTTGCGGCACACCGCTGAACAGCGTACAGCCGTCGGCGGCACTTCTTTCGACATACTCCTGGACCGCCTCAAGCGCGCCGGGGCGCTCCAACGCGACCAGCGCGGCCACGCGCGAGGACTCGGCGATGGCAGTTTCGAACTCCGCTCGGGATAGACTCAAGGCCTCCTCGGACAGCTTCAACGCTGCGTCGTGATCATCGGTCACCACTGCGACCAATGCCTTCATCGCGGTGCCATAGCCCAAGGCGCGAGGGTCATTGTGCCGCTTGCCGAACTCGATCATGAGCTCGGCAGTCTCGCGGGCGCCGACAACACGCCCGCGCGTCAATTCGTTCCAACCGACGGTGGCCAAAAAGAAATTCTGAAGATAGGCATCATCGAAACTGGCTAAGGCCGTCTCGATATCCTTCTTCTTGGCCTCGAATTCAGCGTTTGAAATGGGCGCACTATAGATGGCTACGGAAAGCTCGTTTACCATGGCATAGGCGCGCGACTTGGGGTCGCCAAGGCGCTCTGCCATTTCAGTCAGTTCTCGCTGGACACGCAATGCCTCGTGAAACTGATTGTTGCAGACCAAACAGGAAACATAGTGGTGCAGGAACAGGACGTGGTCGCCATTGTCTCCGATCCTGTTCAGAACTGGTTCAATCCTTTTGGCCAGGTTGATCGTCGTCATGATATCAAGAGAGATATTCGAACAAAGCGCGTAATTGCCCAGAAACTCCGCAAAAGCAGCATCGCTGGCACAGTCAGGATCCTGTTCATAGAGCTGCAAGGCCCTTGCAAAGTAGCGATTGGCCTGATCGTGCGAGTAAGTTCCAAGACTCTTTGCCCCGGCAAGCGCCGTGTACCGAAAGGCCAGATCTGTTCGATCTGTTTGCAAATAATGATGGGCCAATGTCTCTGCCGTTTCCGGCAGCCGGTTGGCATTGCGCCTTTCCAAGGCCTCGGCAATGATCAGATGTAATTCGGCCCTGTGGTCCGACAACAGACTTTGATACACCGTGTCGCGAAGCAGCACGTGCTTGAACATGTAGTCCGATGAGTTCTCCCTGCGGTGTACGAGATCAAGGGCCTTAAGCCGTTCAAGCGTCGCGCCGGTTTGATCTGCATCCGGGACAACCATGGATAACAGGCCGGGATCGAAATGTCGCCCGATCGTAGCGGCCGCTTGCAAGATCGCGCGGTCTTCGGGGCGAAGCTGTTCGATCCGCGCTGAAAGAAGGGCTTGCATGCTGGATGGCAAGACGCCAATACCAGAGTCGGGATCGTATTCCACGTGGCCGTCGACGATTTTCAATGCGCCCTGTTCGCCCAGATAAATAAGGATTTCTTCGCCAAAGAGAGGGTTTCCGCCTGAGCGCTCGACAACCTCGTGGATCAGGTCCCCAGGTAGCGTTTCGACCTGCAACCGGCTTTGCAACAAGTTCCGAATATCCTCGTGCGAAAGCGGTTTGAGCGCGACGGTCTGCACAACCTCATTCTTGAACCAGTCCGGCATGTATTCCGGTCGCCGGGTGGTCAGGATCAACAGGTTGACGAACTCTTCTCCGCCAATCAACTTTCGCAGCATGTCTTCGGACGCACTGTCGATCCAATGAATGTCCTCGACCAGCAGGATTACGGGGCCCATATCACATTGCGCCTTGAGCAGTGCAGGCAACAGGTCGCGTGTACGCAACCCCACGAGAACTCCATCAAGGCCTTCAAGCGACCCCTCCGGGGGCACCAGTCCAAGAAGATTCATCAAGAGACCAAGATTCTCTTCCGTATACAACCGCCTGCGCTCAAGGCCCGCACGCAATTTGCCGGCGATTTCCTCTGGTTCATCTTCGTCCTGTATCCGGAATGAATTTCGTACGACCTCGATGAACGGCAGAAACGGAACCTGCTGCCCGTCCGAGGTACAATGGCCGGTGAAAATCCTGGCCGGTTTTGATTTCTCGCTGCGCAGGAACTCGAAAATCAGACGTGTCTTGCCCAAACCCGGCTCAGCTACGAAATCGACTGCCCGCAACCCTGTCGCGCTCGCATCGAAAGCGTCGGCCACGATGGAAAGCTCGGCCTCGCGCCCGATATACCGGGTCAAACCCCGCCCGACCGAGACATCAAATCGGGTGGTTCCCTCTCGCATGGACCGCAGTCGCCAAAGCTTTTGTTGCCGCGTCACGCCTTTGATCGTGTATTCGCCTTCAAAGCTCAGATCGGCGCGCCACTCGACCAGTCGCCGGGTGTTGTCGCAAATCAGGCAGCCGCCCTCTGGCGCCAGAGACTGGATGCGAGATGCCAGGTTGACCGTGTTTCCGACCGCCGTCAGTTCGCCTGCTTCTCCTTCGACCGCTGCGACCACCACGGATCCTGAGCAGACTCCAACGCGCATGATCGGACGCACGCCAAATCGCGCTTCGATGTGGTCGCCAGCTTCTGCAAAAGCTTCATGCAATGCTACAGCGGCCCTGCATGCCTTCAGGCCGGCCTCTTCAAGAGCAACCGGAACCCCAAAAATCGCCATGATACTGTCGCCGGCAAAACCTCTTACCGCGCCGCCGTTCTCTTGAACGACGGTGGTGAGCATTTCATAGAGCATCCGTGCAAAATGAACGGACTTCTCTTCGCCCAGCTTTTCGATTGTCGCGGTGTAGCCGACCATGTCGGTAAACAGTACCGACACAAGCCGCCGCTCAGGTGGGTGCTTTGACTCGTTTGTGTCGTTTGCGGCAGCGTTAACCATGTTAACGAAGGTTAACACGACAGGCGGTCTTCTTGCTACTCTCCATAATGATAACGGCCCCATAACCAAAGCGGCACGGTCAAGACTGGCCGCGGGGCAGCGACACTCTTTTTCTCCTGACTTTGCCAGCAGGTCAGGCGGTAAAGGCCAGCTTGAGGCCCGGACGCGGCCAGCGTGTCTTGTAGATTTTTCCGGTGCTCGAAGCGGTTATCCAGACATCACACATGTCCTCTCCGCCAAAGCAGAGATTGGTCGTGAAAATGTCATCGACCGGCAGATGCTGCGTCGTCCCATCGAGTGAGAATATGGTGATGCCGCCGTTAAAGATCGTTCCGACACAAACGCGTCCGTCAGCCTCGACCTTGAGACTATCGAGCCACTGATAGCCTGGTAGGGTCTGTACAACTTTGCCGGGCATCGGTGGTACGGGGTCTGGTTTTTTCAACTCGCCGGAGCCGACGATTTCCATGGACCAGAGGCGCCCGAAAACCGTGTCAGAGACGTAGAGCTTGTCGCCTTCGGGTGAAATGCCAATACCGTTTGCCGTGGGCACTAAGGCCACTTGGTTCAGCATCGTGCCGTCGGTCTTGGCATAGTAGACCGCCCCTGACTCGGTTGTCGTTCCCTCTTGCATACCGGTGTCCGTGAACCAGAAACCACCATCCCTGTCGAAAACGATATCGTCGGGCGCGATCAGGCATTTCCCTTTGTATTTGCAGTAAAGCGTCTTGACCTCTCCGGTGTCCAGATCGACCCGTTGGATCGATCCGCCTTCGTAGTTTGGGCGCTCTGGCCAGGGTACGGTGATTTCCCGCTCCGGATTGGGTGTCTTGCCAGAACCCGGAGGCGCCAAGGGGTCGATTTTCACGAAGGTGTAGACGCCACCGTTATTGCAGACATAAGCCGCGCCATCGGGGCCAATAGCTAACCCGTTTGGCCCACCAGGCAGCTCGGCAACATTCACGATCTTGTTCTTTGGAGTTAACCGTCTGAGCAACTGGTCCTTGATGTCTACAAAAAGTACTGACCCATCGTTCATCGCGACTGGACCTTCTGGAAAGCCCAGCCCCTCGGCGACTAGCTCCAGATGGCCGTCTTCGATTGTCCTTAGATCTGACATGAAAGCGCTCCCTACTGACTTCGTTCTCGACATGCTGATACGGCGTCTTTGGTCGTCAACTGCCGCGTACAGTGGTCACGTATATTCAGTTATTAACGGATGTCGGACCACTCTAGCCATGAACTAGGTCACTCACAACTGAAGTTTCGATGGCTTTGTCCGGTAGGTGGTCGGTGTCAGAAGGAATCCGGTTGAGGCGGGCAGGGCGGTCTCATAGTATCGCGGCAAGCCGAAACGTGATCCGTTCAAATACTTCCACAGCAGCCCATCCCGCCTGCAGAAGCCGAGGCAAACTTCTATGCGGCTCTGGAAAGATCAGACATGGCCGCGTAACTAAGATCAATCAGCCTCCGGCAAACCCGGTGCGGTTCAACGGGGGGATGCGCGACGAGTTACTCAACGAGACCATGTTCCGCAACCTGGCCCATGTGCGTCGTGATCACCTCATGGGCCGACGATTACAACACCGAACGCCCGCTTCGGCCTTGGATTACCAGATCCCGGTCGACTACGCGCGTGCCCTGACCACCGCAATTACCCGCCCCGCTGCGCGAGATGAAAGCTCCGCGCGTCGGGCGATTGCTCAACCTGCGCCAACTGGCGAAAAAGAACCAACCGGACTCAAATCGTGGCTGGGTGAAAGTTCAGTGGCAGGTCAGGGGTCCAATATTCCCACCAATGGCACCTCCCCGCGCGCGACCTAAGTTCACATCGCGGCTTTCGAAACGCTGTTCCATTCGTCTCTGGCCGCTTTCAGAAGGCCGTTGTCCGCCAGGGTTCCCACCGTCGCGCAGCCTTTGACGATGGTTAACGCCGCGCGAGCAAGTCGCTTTCCCGCCTCGCTGTCGGACGGGTAGTGAACCCCAAGCACCTCTCGATTGCGGGCAATTCTTGTGGCCATGTCGTGCAGCGCGTTTCGGGTTTGCCCGTCGGGATGCGTGAATTCCAGGATCTTGTTTCCCGCATTGTCCAGCATGACCTCGTTCAGGCACGAGGCAACAAGCCAGGCTTCGGTCGCATGCGCGCTGGGGTAAGCGGCATGCTGGGGAACGTCGATTGGCGGCAAGATGCCGGGGTGCAGCTGGGATGGCCGGGGACGCTGGATCTTCATCTTGAAGTGAAAGGCTAGAAATTGAGCGACGGTCAATGCCAGATGACACAGCCGGAATGTGTAGGGGTGTGACAAGTAGCTGAACGGCAAGATGCTCTGGAAATACCCTATGAGCGTATCCTTTTGCTGAAGCGCTTCGTCCAGTACGCCGGGCCGGTATTCGATCAATCGGACAAGTTCGGTAAGCTCGTCTTCGATCCGCCACCGCACGCCACCGCCAAAGTCCGTCAGATCGGATGTGTTGGTTCCCGTATGGGCAGGTTGGGGCAAGCTTAGATCCGTCCAGTCCGGTTTGCCCGACCCGTTGGAATCCAACTGAGCGAATTCAGCCAGAAACGCGATCGCCTGGTTGCCGGGCGACCAATGCTGGAACTCGGCTGATTTGTAGAATTTGTAGATTTTGTGCAGGTGAACCGGTTCGCCCGCCGCATCTGCCGCAATCGGGTGGGTCGCTGGCCACTGATTGCCGGGCCACCAGCGATCTTCGACCGGCGTCGACGCCGCGCCATCGTGTTGAGGATGTGGCGACAGGCCCAGGCCGAGGTAACTGGGACTGCCTCCGTAACCTGCAGTTCCCCTGGCATCTCTTGCGTCACGGGCATCTCGTGCATCTCTTGCATCGCGAGCATCCCGAGCATCGAATGTACCCAGCCGTCCTGTAGGTCCTGTCATTTTCGGTTCTCCGTTGGATGAAATGTCACTCTGGGGCTCCGGCCTGGCTGAGACGTGCGCAAAACAAGTCAACAAGCCTTGGGTCGGCATAGTGGCGATGGGTTTTCCGATAGTTGGAAACCGAAAATTCGGGTTCCAGCTCCAGAAGTCTTGCAACCGTTTTCCGCGCGACGCCGGGTTTTCCAGCCGCTATCTGGGCAACGGCCAAGGTGCGCAGGCCGCTTGTGTACCGCGGGTTTTCCGCCAAACCCCGCTGGAGCCATTTGATGGCGGTGTCGAAATTGCCCGCGTCATAGTGAACCGTTCCCAGAAACACATAAAAAACGAACAAGCGCTGATCGAAGGGGGAAAGCCTGAGCGCTCTTTCCGCCGCTTGTATGGCCTCGTCACCGCGTCCGAGGCTGGACAATGTCACACTGGATAGCAGCCATGCGATCGAACTGCTTGGATTAGCGTCCCGAGCCCGGTCCAGATAGTAGACCGCATTCTCGAAATCGCCGAACAAATACGACTGAACATGACCATAGGTTGCCAGAGCCAAGTCATTTCTGACATCCAGGTCAATCGCCTTCCTGGCCAGGGAACTGGCCTTGTGCGCATCGGCTTGGGGATCTTCGGACCATCCCTGACCGACATTCAGGCTGTGCCATCGGGCCAACCAGGCGAAAGGCGAAGAAAAACCGGGATCGGCGGCTATCGCATCTTCCAGGTGGAGACGAGCCCGGTCGAACGCGTCCTTCTGCAGATCGCCGATAAGGTCCAGTGCCTTGAGATAGCTGTCGTAGGCCGTAAACGATGTTGGCGGCTTGCGGAGAGTTCTGCGGCGCTCTTCGGACAATACTCCCGGCAACAGGTGCACCAACGCGGTTTCGACGATTTCATCCTGTACCGCGAACATGTCGCTCTGGTTGAAATCCCGTTGAAGTCCTGTCAGATTCCGGCCCGTTTCCGTGTCCAGCAACTGGGCCGATACGCGGATATGGCTGCCGGAACGCCAGAGTGTTCCGGTGACGAGATATCGCACGTTCAAGGCCCGCCCGACCGAACGCGGTTCGATCGCCTGGCGCCCGAATGCCAGGGTTGAAGACCGTGAAATAACCGTCAGATCGCCTTTGCCGGAAAGCTGCGAAATGATGCCTTCAGATATTCCCGCGGCCAGATATTCATCTGCCTTGTCGCCGCCGGGGTTGGCAAAGGGCATCACCGCTATCGAAGGAAAGATCGAGTTGTCGATAGCTCCTTCCAGCGCGTATCTTGCATCTGTGACCAGTTCATAGGCGGCGACGGTTTCGCCCAGCTTGCGCAGCGGCAAGTTGCCCAGCGAACGTATTTCGAACTGGCTGTCACCGGAAATCCTGTCCTGTACCGACTGCGTCCAGATGATGCCGCCGGCACTGACGAATTCCTGCAAGCGCGCCGCGATATTGACGCCATCGCCCAAAAGGTCATTGCCGTCACGCATCACCCTGCAAAAGTTCAAAGATATGCGCAAAGACAGCCCCTGCCTGCGCGCGCGGGCCTTTATCTGCAATTCCCGCCCCCACCGGACTGCCGCAACCGGATCGTCGAAGGTGGCCAGAATGCCGTCGCCGGTTAGCTTCACAAGCTTTCCGCCTTGTTGCAGCATCAGCGGCAGCACGACCTCTTCCCGCAGGTCGGTCCAACGATAGAACGTGCCTTCTTCATCGGCGTGCATGAGTTTAGAGAAGCCGACGACATCCACGAAGCCCACGCAAATCTTGCGGTCTTCCGCCTTTCTCGCGATATCGGCTGATAAAGCGCCGCCAAGGTTCTGCACTGCGTCGTCTGGGTGCAGGCCTTCAGATCCCCCCAAAGACCCACCCTCCGGGGTAACGGAAGCTTTTGGATACCACCGCTTCGCGTCTGCACTCTGCTGAAAGAGACCGTTGCTCAAATCAATCTCTCCTATTCGTGCATTATGTGTCGATTCGCGATAAAAGTTAACCATGTGCCGGATTTGACCCGACCCGTGACGGGCGCATTTGTCGGATTGACCAGCCGCGATTGTGCTGGCCGAACGTTGTAACCTTCGGGACGGTTTTCCATATGGCGGACCGGCATTCCGAACGGTGGAGGTGCTGTAATGACACTCAAACTCTTCCTTTTCGATCGCAATAGCGATGCACTTAAATCCAACCTGTCCAAGGTCGGGTATGATCTGGTCGATTTGGTGAATACCTACGGCTTCCCGGGGTTCATTCTGCCGCCGGGTCCGACCAACAATCCTTGGGCGACCGTCGATCGGGACGGGAATATATCACATGGGTTAACTGGTCCTGATCTTGGATATGGCATCCCGCTGGTCTTGCCCGATGCCATCAAGGCAAGAAGCCTGCTGACGGATTTTCGCGACAAGGCGGTGGTTGCTGGCGATCCGCAGGCGGCAAGGGTCCTGGGGGTCGAGTTGGAACCCTCCACGATGGACCTTGCCCCGAACGGGCAGCATTGGTGCGCCGGACAAGGGAAAGGCTGGGCGTTCGGAACGCGGAGGGCGGCGCGGAGCTTGATCGGCGCGGATGTTCTGAAAGCGCGCGGCCTGAACGGCAAGGGAACCAAGGTATTCGTTGTCGATCGGGGGTTCAGCAAGACTTACGTTCAGTCTCTCGGCGGCGCGTATGGAGGTGGCATTGGGCTGACGCAGGGGAGCGCCGCGTCTTTGCCCGGCATCGGGTCAGAGGCCTATGTCCCTTTGCCGTTGCGGCACGGATCCATGCTGTTGCGGTCATTGGTCGATCTGGCGCCCGAAGCCGAGTTTTTTGACCTGCCCCTGCTGCCGCCGCGCATCACCGATGTCGACTATTTCACCCTCCGCGCTTTGTTCGCCTTTGCGGCGATGGAGTTTTTTTTCCTCGCAAGCGATGACAACTGGGTAATCCTGAACGCCTGGGGCATCGTGGACCGCTTTGCCGAAGATATCAGGGGTGAATACACCAGCAATCCGAACCATTGGTTGAATGTCATGATCTCGGGGATCGGGCGGCAGCATGATGTTGTTTTCGCGGCCGGAAACAGCGGCCAGTTTTGTGCCGACCCGCGTGCGAATGGCTATGACCGAGGTCCGGGGCAGAGCATTTTTGGCGCAAACGGTTTGAAAGAAGTAACTTCGGTTGCCGCAGTTCGCTGTGATGGCGCATGGATTGGAGCGTCTTCGCAAGGTCCAGGACCTTCAACTTTTGATCCAGACGGCGGAGTTGTTGAAAAACCTGACCTGAGTGCGCCCAGTTGGTTCGTCGAAAGTCGCGATGCCGGACTTCGCAGCGGCGGCACATCAGGGGCATCGGCGATTGTTGCAGGAACCATTGCGGCCCTGCGCAGCGGTTGGGCAAATGCGGTTGTCTCGCCCGCGCAGATGCGATCGGCCTTGCGTACCGGTACACGGAAAATTTCAGGTCGAGGCTGGAACAATAGAACAGGTACTGGTCTGTTGAGAATAGATGCAGTGATCTCGGAGCTGCCGTCTTGAGGGTGCTGTCAAAGCAAACTCGGTTGAGGCGCCGAGGGCGGTTTTGTAGCGTCTGGCCATGACCAAACGATCACCATTTCGCTATTTCAAGACCAGCCCTAAGATCATCCGCTTGGCGGTGATGCTGTATATCAGGTTTCCACTCTCGTTGCGAAATGTCGAAGATTTGCTGCACGAGCGCGGTATCGATGTGAGTCACGAGGCGGTGCGGTTCTGGTGGCGGTGTCAGAAGGAATCCGGTTGAGGCGGGCAGGGCGGTCTCGTAGCTTCTCGGCATGCCGAAACGTGATCCGTTCAAATACTTCCACAGCAGCCCAGAGATCATTCGTCTGGCGGTTAGGCACTGTCAAAGTAAACCGGCTTGAGGTGGGCAGGGCGGTTTTGTAGCGTCCAGCCATGACCAAAATATCCCCGTTTCGCTATTTCAAGACCAGCCCAGAGATCATCCGCTTGGCGGTCATGCTGTACATCCGGTTCCCGTTGT
>NZ_JAOWLB010000037.1 GCF_025751555.1 Ruegeria aquimaris | reverse complement strand
AAAACGCCCCCGGACGCTGTACAAAACGGTCAATCCACCGCCGGGGACAGGTACAAAACGGTCAATTCGCGGCTTTGACCCGTTGTACACAATAGAACCCGCCCGCCGATGCGGTTGATGTTGAGTTCGCGGGCCATAAGCCCTATCTCGGGTCCGGTACGGCGCAAAGGAAATTTCGGTGGCCAACTATCTCTATAGAAACGACCTGCCCGACGGGCTGGACCTGGGCCCGGTTGTGGCCATCGACTGCGAGACCATGGGGCTGAACCCCCATCGCGACCGGCTCTGTGTGGTGCAGATGTCCGGCGGCGACGGCAACGCGCATATCGTGCAGGTCGAGAAGGGTTCAACCGCCGCGCCCAATCTCTGCGCCATGCTCGAAGATCCCAACGTGTTGAAATTGTTTCATTTTGGGCGCTTCGACATTGCTGCGCTGTTCAACACCTACGGTGCCTTGGCGGCGCCGGTCTATTGTACAAAAATCGCCAGCCGGCTGGTGCGCACCTATACCGACCGGCACGGGCTGAAGAATCTGACGCAGGAATTGCTGGGTGTCGACATCTCGAAACAGCAGCAGATGAGCGACTGGGGCGCCGAGACCCTGACAGAGGCGCAGCTCGATTATGCGGCCTCCGACGTGCTGCACCTGCACCGCCTGCGCGAGGCGCTGGACATGCGGCTGGAGCGCGAGGGGCGCACCGGACTGGCGCAATCCTGCTTCGACTTTTTGCCAACCCGTGCCAGACTGGACCTCGAAGGCTGGCCCGAAATCGACATCTTTGCCCACTCATGACCGACCCGGAATCCATTCTGTCCATCGCCCGCCAGGTCGTCCTGGACGAAGCGCATGCCCTTGAAAAATTGGCCGAAAGCCTTGGTGACGACTTCACCAAGGCTGTCGACCTGATCCTGCGGACCAAGGGCCGGGTGATCGTGTCGGGCATCGGCAAGTCGGGCCACATCGGGCACAAGATCGCGGCCACGCTCGCCAGTACCGGGACGCCCGCCTATTTTGTACATCCCGCCGAAGCCAGCCACGGCGACCTCGGCATGGTCTCCGAAAACGACGTCGTTCTCGCGATTTCGAACTCCGGCGAGGCGCCGGAACTGGCCAATTTGCTAGCCTTTACGCGCCGCTTCGGCATCCCGCTGATCGGATTGTCCAGCAAACCCGAAAGCTCGCTGATGGCGCAGGCCGATGTACATTTGCTGATCCCCGCAATGGGCGAGGCCTGCGGTTTCGGCATGGTCCCGTCGATCTCGACCACGCTCACGCTGGCGATGGGCGACGCGCTGGCCATCGCGCTGATGAAATTCCGCGATTTCCGGCCCGAGAACTTTCGCGTGTTCCACCCCGGCGGCAAGCTGGGCGCACGGCTCAGCCGGGTGTCGGACCTGATGCATTCGGGCGACGCCGTTCCTCTGATCTCGCTGCAAACACCGATGAGCGAAGCGCTACTGGAAATCAGCCGCAAGGGTTTTGGCGTTGTCGGCGTGACCGATGACGACGGACACCTGACCGGGATCGTCACCGATGGTGACTTGCGGCGGCACATGTCCGGGCTGCTGGACAAGACCGCAGCCGAAGTGATGACCCGCAATCCCACGACCATCGCGACGGATGCGCTGGCCGAAGAGGCCGTGGCGATCATGAACGCGCGCAAGATCACCTCGCTGTTCGTGGTGGACCCGGCAGCACCGGGACAAACCAAGGGCCTGCTGCACATTCACGACTGCCTGCGGGTGGGTCTGGGATAAGCCATGGCGCAAGACCGCTATTCGCGCATGGTTCAGTTGGCAAAGGTGATCCTGCCTCTGGCCGCGCTGACCCTGCTATCGGCCGTGTTCCTGTTGTCCCGTGGCGTCGATCTGGAATCGCCCATTCCGTTTGCCGAGGACGAGATTGTCGAACGCACCCGTGACCAGCAGGTGACCGGACCATTCTTTTCCGGCGTCACGCCACAAGGCGAGCAGATCCAGGTGCAGGCCAAGCTGGCCCGTCCGGGCGGGGCGGACTCTCGCGGAGAAGCCATCGACCTTGCCGCCGAAATCCGCTTGCTGAACGGTCGCATGATAACCCTTCGGTCGGACACAGGGTCGCTGGAAATGGATCAGGATATGGCGACGTTCACCGGCAATGTCGTGATCACCACATCCGACGGACTCCGTGTCACAACCGAGGAACTCAACACTGCGTTGAGCGGTGTATCGGGAAATTCGCCCGGCGAGGTGCAGGGAACCGGACCTATCGGGAAATTTACCGCAGGTTCAATGGAAATAGGGGCTGAAAACGACGGCGGCCCCATCCATATTCGTTTCAAGAATGGCGTGAAACTGGTATATGAGCCAAAAACGTCAGAAAGATAACCTGTGATCTATTTTCGCGCGTTGACAATCGGCATCCTCTTGACGCTTGGCGCGGTGACGGCCCAGGCGCAAAGCACGAATTTGGCGTTTGGCGCGGTCAAGGCCGATCCGACCATCCCTGTCGAAGTGACCTCGGACACGCTGGATGTGAACCAGGCCGACGGCTCGGCCGAGTTCAAGGGCAATGTACTGGTATCACAAGGTGAGATGCGCTTGTCCGCGCAGCGGGTTCTGGTGATCTACAGCCAGGAACGCTCCGGCATTGACCGGCTGGAAGCAACCGGCGATGTCGTGCTGGTCAGCGGCCAGGATGCGGCCCAGGCACAGCGTGCGGATTACTCGATTGATACCGGCATCATCGTCATGACCGGCGATGTCCTGCTGACCCAGGGCAAGAACGCGCTTACCTCGAACGAGATGACCGTCAACCTGATTTCCGGCACCGCGCAGATGGTCGGGCGGGTCAAGACCATTCTGAACCCGGAAGACAAGTGATGGCGCGCCCCTCCTTGACCGTCACCGATGGGTCTTCGGGCCTGATCATCGATAAGCTGCGCAAATCTTATCGCAAGAAGACGGTCATCCGGGATGTGTCGATGAAGCTCGGCCGGTCCGAGGTTGTGGCGCTGTTGGGGCCGAACGGGTCGGGAAAGACAACAACCTTCTATTCCATTGCCGGCCTCGTGTTCCCCGAGGCGGGTAAGGTAACCATCGACGGCCAGGTCGCCACAACGCTGCCGATGTACCGGCGGTCGCGGCTGGGCATCGGGTACCTGCCGCAGGAAATGTCGATCTTTCGTGGCCTGAGCGTCGAAGACAACATTCTGGCCGTTCTGGACATCACCGAGAAGCACGCCCACAAGCGGCGTGAGCGACTGGAAGAACTGCTGTCTGATTTTTCCATCGAACACCTGCGCCGCGCCCCGGCGCTGGCGCTGTCGGGCGGCGAGCGGCGGCGCGTGGAAATCGCGCGCTGTCTGGCGGCGGACCCGAAATACCTGCTGTTGGACGAGCCCTTTGCCGGGGTCGATCCGATCAGCGTGGGCGACATCCGGCATCTGGTGTCTGATCTGAAAAACCGGGGGATCGGCGTTCTGATCACCGATCACAACGTGCGCGAGACCCTCGAAATCGTCGACCGCGCCTATATCCTGCACGACGGGCAAGTCCTGATGTCTGGCAGCCCATCGGAAGTGGTCGAGAACGAAAATGTCCGCCGGGTCTATCTGGGCGAGAACTTCCGTATCTCGTGACAAGCCCGCGGGCTGGCCCCAGAGTTTGGCGGAAATTGTGTCGCGGGGCCGCTCTTGTGATTGACAGTGGGCGTGTCTCTTGCCTCAATAGGGGTATGGCAAAGCTGCGGTTCGAAGCTGTTTCTGGTCACCCCTTCGCAGAAGGGAACAAACGGCCACAATCGAAAACTCTGCCATTTCCCGTCACCCAAAAATAACAGGCAAGCCGCATTTCGCGGCGTGAAAACGGGTGAAATTTGTGAAGGAGATCACATGCGTTATCAAATCAGCGGAAAACAGATCGACATTGGCGCCGCCTTGCAAACCCATGTCGAGGCCGAATTGGGCGATGTCGTGTCCAAGTATGCACAGCGCCCGACCGACGCACATGTCGTGTTTTCCCGTTCAGCGCATGAATACGTATGCGAAGCAACCGTGCACCTGTCCACTGGCCTGACCGCTCAGGCAAAGGCGCACGCAACGGAAATCTATGCGGCATTCGATGATTGCTGCGAAAAAATGGACAAACAACTGCGCCGCTACAAGCGTCGCCTCAAGGATCACCACAAGGACCGTGCGGAACCGGTTGAACTCTACGGAGCCTCATCTTATATCCTCGCCGCTGAAGAAGCCGATGCGGAAGGTGAGCCGGACTCGCTGCAACCGATCATCGTGGCCGAGATGGAGACCAAGATTCCATCGCTGTCGGTCGGCGAAGCGGTGATGCAGATGGAACTGGCCGGCGCCCCGGTGTTGGTGTTTCGAAATGAAAGCAAGGACGGACTGAACGTCGTGTATCGCCGCGAAGACGGCAACATCGGCTGGATCGACCCGTAAACGGCAAGAATTTACCAAGCGTGCCCCCGCCTGGGGCGGAGGCACGCGTGAGGAGCAAGACCCTATGGAGCTTTCGAGCATCCTCAAACCGAACGCGGTTCGCGTGATCGGCGCCGCTTCGAGCAAGAAGCGTTTGTTTCAGGAAATTGCGGACTTGGCAGAAAGCGCGCTGGCAATGAACGGCCAGGAAACGCTGGAAGCGCTACTGGAACGCGAAAGCCTTGGTCCGACCGGTGTCGGCCATGGGGTGGCGCTGCCGCATGCGCGCATTTCCGGCCTTGAAAACGTTGTTGGTGCTTTTGTCCTGTTGGAGAAACCAATGGATTTTGGCGCTGTTGACCGGCTTCCGGTCGATCTTGCCTTTGCGCTCTTTGCACCCGAGGAGGCCGGCGTCGAGCATCTGAAAGCGCTGGCCCTGGTGTCGCGCACATTGCGCGAACAAGCCGTCTGCACCAAGCTGCGCGCCAATCCCGATCCAACCAAGATTTATGCGATCCTGACCGAATCGCATCCGTTGCAAGCAGCCTGAAAGGCAATCGAAGCGGAAACGGAAAGGGCCCCGTCGGGGCCCTTTGTTGTTGCTACTTTGCGTCGTCAGGACCCCATTTCAAGCGTCCACCAGATCTTGCCATTGTTTTCCTGAAACCACGCAAACCCCATGTTCGTAGCCTTTGGGTCCAAAATAACAGAGCGGGGTCCGGGTTCTTCCATCCAGGCCGCCAAGGTCTCGACCTCGGACTCGTAAGTTTCCGAGATCGCCTCGCCGAGGAAGATACCCGTATACCCCGCACGCGCAGCACGGTCGATCGGGGACGACCCGTCAGAGCCGAAATGCCAGGGGCGATTCTGTACCGACATGTCACGTGCGTGTGTCGCTGCCGCGGCGTTGAGTTGCGGGTTCAACTGCACGGGGCCCAGCCCGGATGCCTGCCGGAGCGCGTTCACCGAGTCCACCATGCGAAATTGCAGGGTCGCCGGGTTGCCGCGGATTTTGTACGCCTTCGGCAGCGGCTTGCCGTCCGAACCCAATTGGGCAGGTCCGGTATCGGTACAGGCCGCCAGCCCAAGAAAGCAGATTACGAGTAGAGAAATCAGTCGCGCCATGGTCTCACCGAAACATTCATCGGAGTTTCAGATAGCGCGTGGCCCTCTCCGATGCAAATCCTGCCTAACCAGAGGGAGCAGGCATCGTCAGATTGATTGCGACTGCGACCCCCGGGCCATATTATTGGCCTGTCATTTTGTTTCCATGAATAAAGGTCAGATCAAATGGTCAAGAAACCATCCGTTCAAGCGACCCGACGCACCTTTCTGATCGGTGCCGCCTCGACCCTCGGCGCACCTGCGCTTGCCCAGTTCATTCCCAACGACCCCACCCGCCCCGCGCCCGCACCAGAGGCACCGGTGCGCCGAAATCTCTCGAGTTTCCGGGCACTTTCGTGGCAGCCCTACTTCTCGAACACCCGCAACGGTGCGATTCTGGTCGATACGGTGTCCCGCGCGCTGCACTACTGGTCCGAGGACCAGAGCATCTACAAACTGTACCCGTCATCGGTGCCGTTGACCGACGAGTTGACGCGCCGGGGTCGCACCAGCGTGATTCGCAAAGTGGTCGGCCCTAGCTGGTCACCAACCCCATCCATGAAGAAGCGCAACCCCGAGTGGCCCGATTACATTCCGCCGGGACCGGACAATCCATTGGGCACCCACGCGCTGTACCTGAGTTGGCAGTACTACCGAATCCACGGAACGCATGACACGCGCAAGATCGGCCGAAGATCATCGAACGGATGCATAGGGTTGTACAACGAACATATCTCCGAACTGTTCGAATTCGCCAAAGTAGGCACGCAGGTGTTGCTAATTTGACGACATTGCGACCCGCAAAAGGATATCCGATGCAACAACCGTTTGCATTCCAAGCTGATAGCTGGTTAGAAAAACTCACGAGGTAAGTCTTGGGTGCGCGGTTCACGTATGGGAGAATCGCGCAAATACTGGAGGTTAACATGAAGAAACTCGTTCTCGCCGCTGCTCTCTCCGCCGCAGCTTCGACCGCATTCGCAGGCAACCTGTCGGAGCCGGTCGTTGAAGCACCGGTCATCGTCGAAGAGACCCAGAGCTCGTCGAGCGGCATCCTGCTGCCGCTGATCCTGCTGGTTCTGGTCGGCGTTGCAGTCGCAGCGAACAACTAATAGATTGGCCTCTGGCCAGTCACGAGAAAGGCGGTGGTCACCCACCGCCTTTTTCTTTTTTCATTTGCTTTCTTGAGATCAGTCCAGCCAGCCGCGCAGGTTGTCTTCGACCACCTTGGCCAAAGCCGCGATATGGGCATCCTGATCGTTCAGGCAGGGGATATAGGTGAAGGTCTCGCCACCGGCATGCTCAAAGCTTTCGCGAATCTCTTCGTTGATCTCTTCCAGCGTTTCGATGCAGTCCGAGGAAAACGCAGGCGCGATGACCGCGATATTCTTTTTCCCCAGCCGCGCCAGTTCGGCGACGTGGTCGACGGTATAGGGTTTCAGCCATTCCTCGGGACCGAATTTCGACTGAAAGGTCGAGATCAGCTTTGATTCGTCCCATCCTAGGCGCTCGCGCAACAAGCGCGAGGTCTTGGCGCATTGGCAATGATACGGGTCACCTTGCATCAGATAGCGTTCGGGCATGCCGTGATACGAACAGACCAGCACATCGGGCTGTTGATCCATCGCGGCATAGGCCTGCTCGACCGATTGCGCCAGCGCGTCGATATAGGCGGGCTGGTCGAAATAGGCGGGCACCGTGCGGGCGGCGGGTTGCCAGGTCTCGTCCATCAGTGCGCGAAAGAACTGGTCATTGGCCGTCGCCGTCGTGGCGCCGGCATATTGCGGATAGAGCGGGAAGAACAGGATACGGTCGCAGCCTTCGGCCACCATCTGGCTGACCTTGGACTTGGTCGAGGGATTCCCATAGCGCATGCAGAAATCGACCATCACAGTGTCGCCATACCGCGCGGTCAGCGCCGCGCGCAGCTTTTCCGTCTGGTCCTTGGTTATAGTCATCAGCGGGCTTTCACCCTTGTCGTGATTCCAGATCGACTTGTAGGCCGCGCCCGAGCTGAACGGCCGCTTGCTCAGGATGATCGCCTGAAGGATCGGCTGCCATTTCCAGGCCGGGTAGTCGATCACCCGCTTATCCGACAGGAACTCGTTCAGGTACCGCCGCATGGGCCAGTATGTGTAATCGTCAGGCGTGCCGAGATTGGCGATCAGGACACCGACGCGCCCCATCTTAACCTTCGGGTGGTCGGCCGGGGCATGGGCGGGGCGGGTAGCATCGAACATATCTGGCTTCCTGAATTTTGTCGGTTTCGACCTGAGATAACCGGATATCCCGCGCCGTCAATCCGGCAGGCTGGTCTCGTCGGCGCCCAAGGCCGCCGCAAGGCGCATCTGGGCGGAGCCGGGGCGCAGGGGTTTCGGTTGGCTTTCGTCGGGCGCCCAGCCGGTCAGGCAGATCATCTCGAACGTGGCGGGCAAGCGGCCGTCGGGGGTTGCATGGTGATCTGCGTAGATAGTCGCGGCCCGGTCGAAGACCGCCCGCCGCGTCGGGTGGCGCAGACGGCCGGAGAGCGCGTTGGTTTCCCCCATGGCGCGCAGATCATGCATCAGGTGCCAAAGGTCGCGATACTCTGCCGTCAGGCTTAGGCTGTCGGCAACCGGCAGCGCGAGGCCCGCGCGCTGTAACAGCGCCCCCAGATCGCGGATCTCGGCCATGGGCGCGACCCGCGGGCTGAGGCCCCCGGAAACCTCAACCTCGGCCTGGGCGAACACGGCACGCAGCTCGGACAATGTCTGCCCACCCAGACAAACCGCAAGCAACAGCCCGTCGGGGCGTAGCGCCCTGCGGCACTGGATCAGCTGGCCGACCGGATCATTGGTCCAATGCAGCGCCATGGCGTGCACCACAAGATCGCAACTGGCCTCACTGAGGGCGAGTACCTCGGCATCTTCGACCATTTTGGCAGACCCGAACACATCCACCCAGATCTGCGGAAAAGGCGTTACGATCGCAATATCCGTAAAGGTTCTGTTAACCATCGACAGGCGATCCTGCACCTCGTCCAGCGCGGCACGGTGGAGGAACAGGGCGTCTTCGCGAACCCGGCGCCGATGCGCATCAAGAGCGGGACGATCGACCAGGGCGGGGGCGATCTGATGGCTTGGTGGTTTCATAAGGCGCACCTAACCCATGTGGCAGAAAATTCAAACCGCGATCGAGGCAATCTACCCTCCACGATGCCTGGGGTGCGGCGATCTGGTAACGTCGGATTTCGGCCTGTGCGGCACCTGCTGGCGCGATACGCCGTTTATCGAAGGCACTGTCTGCGAGAGCTGTGGGGTGCCGCTGATCGGGGCCACCGATGGGCACCGAATCGAATGCGACGACTGCATGATCCATCCTCGCCCGTGGAAGGACGGCCGGGCGGCCTTGTTGTACACCGGTCGGGCGCGTCGGATCATCCTGGCACTGAAACATGGCGACCGGCCCGAACTAGCACGCCCGGCGGGCCTGTGGATGGCACGCGCAGCCAAACCCATTCTTCGCGACAGGATGATCATCGCTCCGGTACCCTTGCATTGGACCCGGCTGGCGCGGCGGCGCTATAACCAGTCAGCCCTGCTTGCCCAAAGCGTCGGGCATGCGACGGGCCTGCCCGTCTGCCCGGACCTGTTGGTCCGTTCGGTGGCAACGCCGATGCTGGAGGGAATGAACGCGGCGCAGCGTGAAGCGCTCTTGACCGGCGCCATCAAGGCCCATCCGCGCCGCAAGCACCGGCTGATCGCCCGGAACGTCTTGCTGGTGGATGACGTGATGACTTCGGGGGCGACCTTTGCGGCCTGCGCAAGGGCCTGTCTGGATGCGGGTGCCAATCAAGTTTTCGTATTGGCTCTGGCACGGGTGGCACACGACACATAGATGATCCGAATTCCCGATCCGCGCCATCGCAAAACCGGTCTCCACTTTTCCCGGAAATGCTCTAGATTGGCGCAAACTCGAAGGACTGACACATGAAACCCGTCGAAATCTATACATCGCCGCTTTGCGGTTACTGCCATGCGGCCAAGCGCCTGTTGACCCAAAAGGGCGTGGAGTTCACCGAAATCAACGTCCTTGCCAATCCCGGGCGCAAACCCGAGATGATCGAGCGGGCGGGAGGCCGCCGGACGGTACCGCAGATCTTTATCGGCGGCACCCATGTCGGCGGCTGTGACGACCTGTTCGATCTGGAAGACGACGGCAAGCTCGATCCGATGCTGGCGAACGGATGAAAACCGCGCTGTTGCAGATCAGTTCGTCGGATGATCCGGCCGAAAACCTGGACATGGTCCGGGCGATGGTGGCCGATGCCGCCGCGCAGGGTGCGCGCTGGGTTTTGACGCCCGAGGTCACGAATTGTCTGTCGACCAGCACCACACGGCAGCGCGAGGTCTTGCGGCACGAAGAGGACGACATCACCTTGGCGGGTCTGCGGGCGCAGGCGGCGGAACTGGGCATCTGGCTGCTGATCGGATCTCTGGGGATCAAGACCCACGACCCCGACGGACGGTTCGCCAACCGGTCGTTCATGATCGGGCCACAGGGGCAGATCGTGGCTCGCTATGACAAGATCCACATGTTCGATGTGCAGGTGACCGAGACCGAGACCTTTCGCGAATCGGCCAACTATCGCCCGGGCCAGCGGGCCGTCCTGGCCGAGACCGATTTCGGCAAGATCGGGATGACGGTCTGCTACGATCTGCGGTTCCCGCATCTGCATGCCGCGCTGGCACAGGCGGGTGCCACTATCCTGACAGTCCCGGCCGCGTTTTCGCCGGTTACCGGCGCGGCCCATTGGGAACCTTTGTTGCGGGCGCGGGCGATCGAAACCGGCTGCTGGGTCCTGGCCCCCGCGCAGACCGGCGACCACAGGCTGAGCCGTGGCAAGCCACGCCGCACCCATGGCCACAGCCTTGTCGTCGCGCCTTGGGGCGAGGTGCTGATCGACGCAGGCACCGATCCCGGCATTCACATTTTTGATCTGGATGATAAGTCTGTTACAGAAGCCCGGCGCAGAGTCCCAAGTTTGACTCATGTGCGCGCGTTCGATGGACCCTGACCCAGAAGTCTGATGACTGACGAAACCCATGCCCTGGCGGTAACGCTGTTCAGCGAGATCCTCACCGCCGATCAGTTATTGCGCAACCGGCTGAGCCGGGTGCTGCCTAAAGGCATGGAGATTTCCCATTTCTCGGTGCTGAATCATCTGGTGTTTGTTGGCGGAGAACGCACACCGGCCCAACTCGCCAGCACCTTTCATGTGACGCGCGGCGCGATGACCAATACGCTGGCAAAGCTGGAATGGGCCGGATATATCCACATCCGTCCCGATTGGGACGATGCACGCCGCAAGATGGTGGCGATCAGCCCCGCAGGGCGGCAGGCCCGCGATCAGGCGATTTCAATGATCGCGCCACTCATCGACAAGGTGGTCGGAGAACTTGGCCCCGAACGTGTGCGACTGGCCTTGCCCATCCTGCGCGATCTGAGAGTGAAGCTGGAAACCTGATCGACCTTTAGTCAGACCTTGATCGAGACCCGGTCCGGCGCTCTCTGCCGTTCAGACCAAACGCCGCTGTGACGGTCCCGAGATGGCCTGCAAGACACCCAGTTCGAATGCGATCCGACCGAGGGGAATCCTGAGGGCAACATCGCAGATCGGATTTCGTACTGCACTGTAGTCATGAGTCTCGAAGACTCGGGATAGCAGAACGACAGGAATATCGGAGTACTTCAAACGAACCAGGGACAGGAGATCGAAGAATTCGTCGTCGCAGTTTCCATCCAACATAACGACCAACAGTCCACACATGTCGCCCTGACGTTCGAGAATATGCAATGCCTGATCAATCCCCTTGCTGGTCTGGACCTCGGCGCCAAGATCCTCCAACCAGCCAGCCAGATGGCCGCTGCTTCGCCACGAAGGGCCAACAACCAGTGCACCTTGTCCCAGCAAAAGCCCGGGGCCTATTTCATCCAGGGCAAAGTTCAACAACTCTTTTCGGGGCTGCCAAGCCTCTTTGGTGTCAGAGTGCACGTCGATCGAGCAATGCTCCCAATCTACCTTACTGTCTGAACTGCCGGGTACCGAAATTCGATGCAGCCAAGCCTTCAGACGCTCGTAAAAGGATGTAAGAGCCAGGGACAAACCATGCCCGCCGTGATGGGATTCGTATGCCATAATGTTCTGCCTCGTTTTTCTTTTGATTGTGAAACATCGGGACGTGTGCGCCAACCTGAGCACATGGCTAATTTACTGATCTATCTGCTAGGTGAATTACGCTTTCGTATAATGAACAGCGCCTAGTAAACTCTTGGGCGCACCGAGAAACCGCCGCGAACGTCAAGGACGAACCAGCCTGACCCCGCGCCATAAAAGGCTTGGAGATCCATGAACGGGCTTATGCTATCTGATAGCCTTGCTATCGTTTTATGCTGGCCGTCACGTAGTTTACGCTTAGATCGCGGTCGGAAATCGACCACTGCCACGAAATCGGGTTGAAGACGAAACCCTTGCGGTCCACCGGGTCCAACCCCGCCTGACGCAGCAGGTCGAACAACTCGTCCGGGGTAATGAACTTCGACCATTCATGAGTGCCGCGCGGCAGCCAACGCATAATTACCTCGGCGCCAAAGATGGCCATGGCATAGGATTTTGGGTTCCGATTGATGGTCGAGCAGATCTCGATACCGCCGGGTTTCAGCAGGTCCCGGGTGGCGGTCAAATAGGACAGCGGGTCGGCCACGTGCTCGACCACCTCCATGTTCAGCACCACGTCGAATTGTTCACCCGCAGCCGCCATCGCCTCGGCCGTTGTATGGCGATAGTCGATCTCCAGACCGGATTGCTCCGCGTGAATCCGGGCCACAGGCAGGTTCCGCTCAGCCGCGTCAGCGCCAACCACCTCGGCCCCAAGACGCGCCATCGGTTCGCTGAGCAGACCGCCACCGCATCCGATATCCAGCAGCCGCAAACCGGCAAAGGGTTTTTCCAGCGTCAGATCACTGTCGAATTCACCGGCGATCTGTTGCGTGATATAGTCGAGCCGACAAGGGTTCAGCATATGGAGCGGCTTGAATTTCCCATTCGGGTCCCACCACTCGGCAGCCATCGCTTCGAATTTTGCGATCTCGGCCGGGTCGACCGTGTTCGGATGCGCTTGCATTCCTGTCTCCGTATGCTCTTTTACCCTTTGCGGACTATATAGGGCTGTAATGGACAAGTACCCGGACCAAAAGCGCGCAGTGCAATATCTGTACCCGCCGATCGATGCCTTTGATCAGCGCATGCTGGGTGTTGGCCAAGGGCACCAGATATACGTGGAACAATGCGGTAATCCGAACGGCATCCCGGTCGTCGTGCTGCATGGCGGGCCCGGCGGTGGATGCAGCCCGGCGATGCGACGGTATTTCGACCCCTCGGTCTACCGGGTGATTCTGTTCGACCAGCGCGGGTGTGGCCGGTCGCGCCCGCATGCCTCGGTCGAGAACAACACCACCTGGCATCTGGTGGCCGATATCGAGCGTATCCGGCATGCTTTGGATATCGACAGGTGGATCGTTTTTGGCGGCAGCTGGGGCGCGACGTTGGCGCTGGTATATGCCCAGACCCATCCCGAAAGCGTGACCCGGCTGGTGCTGCGCGGCGTTTTCCTGATGACGCAATCGGAACTGGATTGGTTCTATGGCGGCGGCGCGGGCAAGTTCTGGCCCGAGCCTTGGGAGCGCTTTGTATCGTTGATTCCCGAAGCCGAACGCGGCAACCTGATCGCCGCCTATCACAAGCGACTGTTCTCGGGCGATATCACCCAGGAAATCCGCTATGGCCGCGCCTGGTCCGCCTGGGAAAACGCACTTGCCTCGATTCATTCCAACGGCGCATCCGGCGAAAGCCCGGGCGATTACGCACGCGCCTTTGCCCGGCTTGAGAATCACTATTTCATCAATGACGGGTTCCTGGAATTCGATGGCCAGATCATCGCTAACATGGACCGGATTTCACATATCCCCGGTCATATCGTGCAGGGGCGATATGACATGATCTGTCCGCCGACCTCCGCCTGGCGGCTCAGCGAGCTCTGGCCCAGTGCCGAGTTGCGGATGGTACGAAATGCCGGTCACGCGCTGTCGGAACCGGGGATCAGCGCAGAGTTGGTGCGCATCATGGATCGCATCGCGGAGGGCCGGACATGACCCGCATCGACCGTCGCGCCCTGTTTGCGTCGGGTGCTGCCGCGGCGCTGTTGGCGGCGGCCGGAATGTCGCTGTCAGACCGGCCAAAACCAGGCGGGCATCTGCGCCTGGCCGTGCCGCGCGATGACAGTCTGGAACAGATCGCCCGGGGTGCAGTGTTCGACACACTGACCGAGATCGCACCGGACGGAACGTTGCGGGGTGAACTGGCAACAGGCTGGCAATCCGAGGCAGATGGACGGGTCTGGAAGTTCGATCTGAGGACCGACGTCCGGTTTCACGATGGAGCGGCGCTGACCGCTGACGACGTAGCGTCTTCGCTGGCGGAAATCGGGCTGGCAGAGGTCCAGGCCCCGTTGAGCGTCAGGCTGGAACTGGCTTTGCCCGACCCTGGCCTGCCCTTCCGTTTGGCCGAAAGCCGTTTTTCCATTACCCGCGCGGGCGCGCATGTCAGCCCGCTGGAACAAGCTATAGGCACCGGCTGTTACCGGGTCGAACGCGCCCAGGACAATCGCCATTTCCTGGCCCGCCGTGTCGCAGATCACTACAAAACGGGTCAGGCCGGTTGGGTCGATACGGTCGAAGTGATCGTGATTCCGGATGCCACTGTGCGGGCAGAAGCGCTGCGCGACGGTTTTGTCGATGTGGCCGCCCTCCCACAGCCCGAAGGGCTGAGGGAGCGCTCCCGCTTTCGCTACCACCCGTCCGAAGACGAAATGGCCCTTGCGGTGGCGCCCAGCGTTGGCTTGCCACGCCAGATAAGCCAACGCACACCATTGGACGACGGGCGGATTGCGGAACGCTGGTGGATCGCCTGACGCATTCTGGGTTGGGGTTGTCTCTGGCACGTGGGGCCGCCCAAACCCATACCCAGGAAAGGAAAACCCCGCCGTTCGGCGGGGGTTCCTTTTCGTCCAACCGACGTCCGGATCAGAGACCGGTCGACACGTCGATGGTATTACCCTCTTCGGGGGTGACAGAGGCCTTCTTCACGCATTTCCGCTTGACCTTGCCCTATGTGATGGTCATGGCAGCCAGAAGCTCCCTCACACCCCAACCAATTGGATGTCGTCCAGCGTAAAAGCGAAATTGCTGACGATACTCAGCAACGCAACCGCCTCGCTGGCGTCCGGGGGAGCCGCGTCTTCCAGGAACCTCAGCGTGAGAATGGAGAAGAACTGTCCATCCGTTTCGGTCTGCTCCAAGCTCACCTCGACATCGCGCCCTTGAGCGGATATCTAGGCGTCGAGCTCGATCAGCAAGCTGTCCTCGGTCGGGTCGATATCTTCGATCTGCCCCAGCGAGGTCGACAGCGGCCCACCAGAGTCATTCAGGTCCACATCGCTGTTTTTCAGCATCAGATCGAATTCATAAGCGTCTTTGCCCTCGCCACCGACGAAATTCGCGCCGCTGCGGTCTGGTGTATCGAGTCCGACATCCGCCTGAACATTGATCGTATCATCACCTTCGCCACCGTCGATGCGAAAGGCGTCCGGTCCCGGCTGAGCGTTCATGTCCAAAGTGATCTGATCATTCCCGGCGCCGCCTGACATGGCATTGGCGCCAACGCCGGACAGCACATCATCCCCGGTGCCACCGTACAGGGCGTTCCCGTATTCCGTGCTGATCAGAGTATCATCGCCCTCGCCGCCGTAGACGCCGGCACCGATATGATCCTCGATAATCGCCGTGTCATCGCCACCCCGAAGCTGGATCTCCTCTGGCGCGAGTTCGCCATCCTTTCCCGCCGCGATCGTATCGTCACCCGCAGTCCCTTCCAGAACCTGCGATCCGTCAAAGTTGAGCTCGCGCCCCATCACCACCGGATCTGGCGTCTAGGTTTCATCGCCCGAAGAGTCGAGTGCAACAGCAGCCAGAACCGATACGCCGAACAGACCAAGCAACAAAAATTCCATGCAAGCATCCCCATAACTCAATACAAGAAAGTCCGGCCAGATCGTTGAATCTCAAGCACTTGCCAGCTTGCATCCAGGAACCGAACTCAAACCTGCGCAAAAGCTCCAGCTCAATTATCTGACGCAGCCCATACAATCTTGAGACTAAACTCCAATCGCATCTTTTTTCAATCCCTGACTGTATAATATGAGCTTCGCACAGAGGCCTGCCCCGCAACGAAAAAGGCCCCCGCTTGCGCGAGGGCCTCTTCAATTTTCAGAAAACCTGATCTCAGAGTCCGGTGGACACGTCGATGGTGTTGCCCTCTTCCAGGGTCACATAGGCTTTCTTGACGTCTTTCCGCTTACCCAGCTGGCCGCGGAACCGCTTGACCTTGCCCTTGGTGACGGTGGTGTTGACCGCCTTCACCTTGACACCGAACAGCGCCTCGACCGCTTCCTTGATCTGCGGCTTGTTGCTGTCGATCGCCACTTCGAACACCACGGCGCCATTTTCGGATGCCATGGTCGATTTCTCGGTGATGATCGGCTTGCGGATCACGTCGTAATGTTGTGCTTTCGCGCTCATTTCAGACGAGCCTCCAGTGCTTCGACAGCCGCCTTGGTGAGCACCAGGGTGTCACGCTTGAGGATGTCATAGACGTTTGCGCCCATCGACGGCAGGATATCCAGACCTTCGATGTTGCGCGCGGCGCGGGCGAACCCTTCGTTGACCGCGGCACCGTCGATGATCAGGGCACGCTTCCAACCGAGGTTCTTGACCTGCTTGGCGAGTGCCGAGGTCTTGCCTTCGGACTCAGCGGACTCGATCACCACCAGTTCACCTGCCTTGGCCTTGGCCGACAGCGCGTGGCGCAGGCCGAGGGCACGGAACTTCTTGGTCAGTTCGTGGCCGTGCGACCGCGGGGTCGGACCCTTGTAGACGCCACCATGACGGAAGGTCGGCGATTTGCGCGAGCCGTGACGCGCGCCACCGGTGCCCTTCTGGCGGTAGATCTTCTTGGTCGAGTAGCTGACTTCCGACTTGGTCAGAACCTTGTGGGTGCCGGCCTGCGCGTTGTTGCGCTGCCAGCGGACCACGCGGTGCAGGATGTCCGCACGCGGTTCCAGCCCGAACAGGGCCTCGTCCAGGTCGATGTCACCGGCCTTGGAGCCGTCGAGTTTGATCACATCGAGTTTCATGCTTCACCCCCTTCGGCGGGCGCTTCGGCAACAGGTGCTTCGGTTGCGGCCGATTTCACAGCAGCCGGGAAAGGCAGGCCTTCCGGTGCTTTCTTCTTGACGGCATCCTTGACGGTGACCCAGCCGGACTTCGGACCGGGCACGGCGCCTTTGATGAAGACCAGACCACGCTCGGCGTCGGTTTTCACGACTTCGAGGTTCTGGGTGGTAACACGGGCAGCACCCATGTGACCGGCCATCTTCTTGCCCTTGAACACGCGGCCCGGGTCCTGACACTGACCGGTGGAGCCGTGCGAACGGTGGCTGATCGACACGCCGTGCGAGGCGCGCAGACCACCGAAGTTGTGGCGCTTCATGGCACCGGCGAAACCCTTACCGATCGAGGTACCCGACACGTCGACCTTCTGGCCGGTCAGGAAGTGCTCGGCCGAGATCTCGGCGCCAACTTCGATCAGCGCGTCTTCGGACACGCGGAACTCGGCCAGCTTGCGCTTGGGCTCGACCTTCTGTGCGGCGAAATGGCCGCGCATGGCCTTGGACACGCGCTTGATCTTGGGGGTGCCTGCACCCAGCTGAACGGCGGTATAGCCATCCTTCTCGGTGGTGCGCTGGGCGACGACCTGGAGGTTGTCCAGCTGGAGAACGGTCACAGGGATCTGCTTGCCGTCTTCCATGAACAGCCGGGTCATGCCGACTTTCTTTGCGATAATACCGGAACGCATTCTTTACCCTCCGATCTTACGACTGCAGCTTGATCTCGACGTCCACGCCGGCGGCGAGGTCGAGCTTCATCAGCGCGTCCACCGTCTGCGGGGTCGGATCAACGATATCCAGGAGCCGCTTGTGGGTGCGGATCTCGAACTGGTCACGGCTTTTCTTGTCGACGTGAGGGCCACGGAGAACCGTGAACTTCTCGATCTTGTTCGGCAGCGGAATCGGGCCGCGCACTTGCGCGCCGGTCCGCTTGGCAGTGTTGACGATCTCTTGCGTGCTGGCGTCCAGAACGCGATAGTCAAATGCCTTCAGCCGGATACGGATATTTTGGCTTTGCATTGTCATGCCTTTTTGTCAGGCGTTGGGGTTGAGAGGAGGACAGGCGCGCATCGCCAACCCTCGTCGAACCCAAACGGCGGGAATCATCCCGCCGTCACATTCTCATGGAGAACCCGCGCGCTATACTAGGGGACGGGGAGCGTGGCAAGGGGGAAATGCCCCAATTCATCGCTCAAAAGCCCCAAGGATGTGCAGCAACCATAGACAGGGAAAAGGCCGCCCTTTTGGGGCGGCCTTCTTTGGTCTTTCACCGGGTTGCTTCCGGCAGGTTTTCCGGTGGAAAACCGCCTGCCGCAACCGGTCAGAATTCCGGTAACCCGGAATTCGACCT
>NZ_JAOWLB010000036.1 GCF_025751555.1 Ruegeria aquimaris | reverse complement strand
CCAAGGCGCCGGTCACGACCGAGGTGGTCCGCTTTTACTCCGCCCAATGGCCGGAAATTGCGCCGCCGTTGACATTACCCGGTGACGCCGTTGCGGAACCCCGAATTCTTCGGCCCGAACTATGAAGTCTGACGGTCGCGTAGCGTCCTGCAGTCTGGCTTGCCCATCTTCGACACGGATGGCCCGCAGTTCGTACTGATGGCCATGGCCGGTGCCGAGCGATGAGAGATCCTCCATCAGCATCTCGAACACGAGACGGCTCTCCACTGTCGAAGAGAGCATACCCTTGACGTTCTCCATCACGAAGGCGGCCGGCCGAAGTTTGTCGAGCACCCTGATATACTCGCGGAAAAGATAGTGCCGTTCATCCTCTTCCGGCACATAGCCGACCTTGCCCCTCGAACGGGCGCGTCCCACGAGGGAATAGGCCTGACACGGCGGGCCCCCAATCAGGATCGTGTCGTCGTACTTGTTCTTCAGCGTTTCGATGGCGGCATCGATCGTAGTTGCTGCCGCCTCAGTGCCCAGTTCGAGCGAGCGCGCTTCGGCAACGGCATACCGCCAAGCAGATGCATCGATTTCTGACCAGTCCGGTTCCGACACAATCCCGGCATGGAAATCGATAAACTGTTTCGGCAGGGCTCCGTTGCGCGCCCGGCACTCGCGCAAGAACGCGCGCAGCGTCAGTGTCTGGTGGGCCGACGCCTCCTTCTCGACGGAGATGCCGATCCGGAATGGCGTCGTGCCGTCACAGACAAGTGAAGCGAACCCCTCGCCAAGTCCGCCAGGTCCGGCGAACAGATCAACAATGCCGAAAGTGGAAGGCAAATCAGGCTCCTGACGAACTTCATTCAGCCGGTGTATACTAGGTTCAGAGGCGAAAACCAGGACGCATTGTGACTGATATCGTGGATCAGCAGACCCGGTCCCGCATGATGTCCGGGATCAGGGCAAAGGACACGAAGCCCGAGCTAGCGCTTAGGCGGGCGTTGCACGCGCGTGGTTTCCGATTCCGGCTCCATTCAAAGGCGGTCCACGGTCGACCGGACCTCGTTCTGCCAAAGTATCGCGCCGTCGTCTTCGTGCATGGCTGTTTCTGGCATCGCCACGAGGGCTGCCGCTACACCACCACACCATCGACCCGCGAAGAGTTCTGGCAGGCCAAGTTCACTGCGAATGTGGCTCGGGACGCAGCTGTTCGCGGGAAGCTTCCGAAAGCAGGGTGGCGCGTTGCGACGGTCTGGGAATGCGGGCTCCGGAAGCCTGATCAGGTTGCCGCTTCGGTCAATCTCTTGGCGGCATGGCTGGTTTCTGATGTCGATCAGATCGAAATCGGCGCGAACAGTACGCAGGCGTTCTGACACATGCCTTCGTGCCTACGCATCGTCACCCGATCTTGCAGCCCCAAAAGGACGTCTGCTCCGCCGCGAAATGACCGTCCTGCGCGCGGAAGCTGCCCTGCAGCTCGACCGTGTCGCCGGCGGTCAGCACCACCATCGTCTGGAGCCAAAGCGCGGTCGCCTCGGAGACATGCGGGTCCTGTCAGACAGATTCTAACTGGTCTCAGAAAGGGCAGGATGACTGCCTTTTAGGCCGCGCAGAGACTGCGCCATTCGGCCAGGGCGGCAGCGCGGCTGAGCTTGAAATTTTGTCGGCTGGTGAGGCTGCGCTCCGAGTTGAAATGGTTGAAGACCGAGGCGTGGACAGAAGCAAATTTCTGCAGACTTCGCATGCGCCGAAAGCGTTGCATTGCCTGCTCTCGTCGTCGGAATGGCAGGTGCGAATTCTCCACCCTGTTGTTCAGCCAGCGACCCGTTACCTGCCTGTGGGCATTGCCGATGTCTTTCATCGCCGCACCATAGGACCTCAACTGGTCGGTCACCAGGACATGAGGTCGACCGTGGCGTTTCATTGATTTTCTGAGGAATTTCAATGCGGCCTTCTTGTCCCGCTTCTTCGTGACGTAGCTCTCAAGGACTTCGCCCTCGTGATCCACAGCCGCCACAGGTAGTGCCGTTCTCCATTGATCTTCACGAACATCTCATCCAGGTGCCAACGCCACTGCGGCCAGGACCGAAGCCGATCAGCACGTTTCTTGCGGATTTCAGACGCAAACATCGGACCGAACCTTTGCCACCAGAACCGGACCGTTTCGTGGCTGACATCGACGCCGCGCTCGTGAAGCAGATCTTCAACATTGCGCAGTGACAGGGGAAATCTGACGTACAGCATCACCGCCAGACGGATGATTTCTGGGCTGCTGTGGAAGTATTTGAACGGATCACGTTTCGGCATGCCGCGAAACTACGAGACCGCCCTGCCTGTCTCAACCGGATTCCTTCTGACACGGCCGGAACGCCTCTTCGGGTTCTCCTGACACCCAATATCAGCTTTCCCTGCTGTTGGATTCCATTTCCCTGATCCCCGTTTGAACATTCCCTGCTCGCGTCAGAAAATTCCCTGTTCCTTCACTTAGGGAATTTGCAGCCAAGCCATTGCAGACTGGCTCTTTTTCCGAGTGTGCCACTTGTGAAACCGACCAAAGCCACCAAGATTCGCTGTAAATCCAGCTGTATCAGGGAAATCTCGGCCAAAGCGCACCCGCCCAAAACCCGAACTGAGACTTCAGGGAAAATCCACGCCACAACTTGCTTCCACCACCGTCTCAGTTGAGGATATGGCCGCGCAACCCGCGGGAATTGCCGGAGAATTTCGGCTCAAAAAGCACAGGAAAGCTGAGACTGGGGTGGCTGGCGGTGCTGTCAGACAGATTCAAACCGGTCTCAGTTTCCCAAGAACCACGGAAACTTAGGTGGAACAAAGCTGACGCCACTCGGCGAGAGCAGCGTTGCGGATCAGCTTGAAATTGACCCAGGTGTAGAGGTGGCGCTCCTGATTAAAGTGGTTTGAGACCGAAGATTGAACGGCGGCAAATTTCTGTAGACTTCGCATGCGCCGAAAGCGCTGCATTGCCCGTTCTCGTCGTCGAAATGGCAGGTGTGAATTCTCGACCCTGCTGTTCAGCCAACGCCCTGTTCGCTGCAGGTTGGCGGCTCTGATTTCCCGCAAAGCGGCACGGTAGGAGGGCAATCTGTCGGTCACCAGGACCTCCGGTCGACCGTAGCGTTTCATCAGTTTTCTGAGGAATTTCAATGCGGCACGTTTGTTTCGGCGGTTCGTGACCACGGCCTCCAACACTTCGCCTTCGTGATCTACTGCCCGCCACATGTAGTGGCGCTCGCCGTTGATCTTCACGAAAACCTCGTCGACGTGCCACTGCCATTGCCGCCCGGAATTCAATCTCTCCGCCCGTCTTCGTCGGATCTCAGCGGCGAACATCGGCCCGAACCTGTTCCACCAAAACCGGATCGTTTCGTGGCTCACGTCGATCCCGCGCTCGTGCAGCAGGTCTTCGACATTCCTTAGCGACAGTGGGAAACGCACATACATCATCACCGCCAGGCGGATGATTTCCGGGCTGCTGTGGAATTACTTGAACGGATCAAGTTTGGTCATGGTGGAAAGCTACGAAACCGCTCTGCCAGCCTCAACAGAATTCCTTCTGACACCACCCAGTTACCGATCACTGTCTGCGACTGCGGGCTTATGCGTGCCGGTGCGATTTTTCGGTTTTGGTGTTGATGTGGCGTTGATGTATACTGGAATGTCAACAACCCGATAGTTTAAGCCTGACTATAAGCATTTGATGTGCTGAGATAACTTTGTTACGGGAGCAGGGTTTTGCCTTTACCGAACAACGGATAGGCTGCGTTGAGATAAACCCTGCTGCCGTGTTTACTCACCGCTACTCTAGGAGATCGAAGAAATCCGTCCCGATCTGCAGGTTGATCGACGACTGACCCTCGCCGTCGATCAGCGCCCACAGGATCTGCCCGGTAGGCCGGTAGATCACAAACGCCTCCTGCACCGCATCGTCACCCGAGCGTTCGCCGGCAGCGTTCTCAGTATGGGCAAAGTTGACCTGGAACTGCGCGCGTGACGCTGCGCTATTGCCGAAGAGTAGCACATCACCTTCGGCCGCACTGTAATCCTGCACCCAATCGGACCCGTGACCCTCAAGGCCCACGTGGAAGAATTTGTCCGCCCCAATCCCTCCGTTGATCCGGTCGGAGCCGAACCCACCGTTGACGAAGTCATCCCCTGCACCACCAAAGACAAGGTCGGAGAAGGCCGAGCCGGTGATGACATCATCGCCGTCCTGCCCCTGCAATTCATCGACGCCAAAGCCCCCGGCAATGGTGTCGTTGCCACCCTGTCCATAGACGAGGTCATTGCCCGCACCGCCGTCGATACTGTCGTGGCCCTCGCCGCCATAGATGATGTCGCGCAGGTCGTCGTCTGCGGGCCCGCCGATGATCGTATCGTCCCCATCGCCAGCGTTCAGCGTATCCGCGCCGGGACCACCGTCCAGGCTGTCGTTACCTTCGAAGGACACCAGCCGGTCCTCACCTTCAAGGCCGCGCAACGTGTCATTGCCCTTGTTGCCCTGCAGGAAGCTCAACCCTTCGGTATCGGCGAGATCGCGCGGCAAGGCCTCGATCGGCGCGGTGGCGGCGCTTTCCAGCCGCGAGACAATGCCGTAATCATCTGTATGCGTCACCTCGACGGTGATCCGCGCGCTGATCTGCTGTTCGCGCGGGCGAAACTCGGAAAGCGAGGCGCCGCCGATCAGGACCCCGTCGGCATACCACTGGTACCTGAGGTCTGCGGTTCCATCCTCGTCCTCAATCGAAGCCACATTAGCGACCAGTTGTTCACCCTCAAGCGCGGTTCCGTCGATAACCGGTGTGCCGGTGGTCGGATCGTCGACATTGGCGACCGCTGTGAAGACTTCCCGGGACTGCACCGATTCAGCTGTGCCCTGCTGGTCGATATAGCTGACCCGCGCAACGATCTGCGCGCCCACGTCGGCCTGCTTCAGCGTATAGCTTGTGCCCGTCGCCCCCTCGATCGTGATACCGTCGCGCAGCCAGGCATACTCAAGCTCGCCCAGACCGTCCTCGTCGCTAAGGGCCGAGGCATCGACCATCAGCGTCGCATCCTCTACATAGCTGCCGCTGACCACCGGGACGCCCACCACCGGATCGTTCACGTTCTCCACCGGGGCGGTGACGGGACTCAGCATGGTCTCGGGCGTGTTAAAGCTGTCGGTATAGGAGGCCGTGACCGAGATCTCGGCCCCGACGTCCTCCTGGGTCAGGGCAAAGGTCCTGAGCCTGGCATCCGCGATATCGACCCCGTCGCGGAACCACTGATAGGTCACGGTGCGATTGCGGATGCCGTCCCCGTCGATCAGCGAGACATTCGCGGTCAGGGTTTCACCCTCGCGCACAGTACCCGCGATGGTGACGCCGCCCGCCGGCGCATCATTGGTGTTCTGGATGCGGCCGAGCAACAGAGAGGTACTGCCGGCACCACCGAAATTGTCGGTCACGATGACCGACGCATAGAGCGTCTGGTTGACCCATCCCTGGTTGTCGACGGCGAAGCTGGCCTCTGCCCCTTCCTGCAAGGTGACGTCGACGCCGGCCGATGTGCGATAGTAGAAGCGGTAGGCGATGCTATCGATCCCGTCACGGTCGCTCAGACCCGAGGTATCGACTGTGATCACGTCGAACTGCGCCGGCACCGGCGGGAACCCCGGCAGGCTGCCGGTCATGCCGCTGGCGGTAATGCTGCCCAGCAGCGGATCGTCATTGTTGCGGACCGGCGCCGAAGGATCCGACAAGAAGGTCTCGGTCGTACCGAAGGCATCTATATAGCTGATCTGTAGGGTCAGGACCTGCCCAACCATGTCCTGTGTCGGCGTGTAGTTCCGATCGGTCGCGCCAGAGATTTCCACCCCGTCGGTCAACCATTGATATGTGATGCCCGGGGTGCCGTGGTTGATCTGGGACCCGGTCGCGTAATTGTCGCGGTCAATCACCGAGATAAGGGCGCCTACCGATTGCCCCTCGACTGGATCATTGACCCGGATCAGGCCCTCGGGCGCGTCATTCACGTTCTGCACCGGAACTGAGGGCGCCGAGATCACCGTCTCGCTGTTGCCTGCGCCGTCGATGAACGTAACCTGGGCGGCGATGCGCTGGCCGGCGGTCGCGTAACTCAGCTCACCGTTCCAGACACGGTTACCCAGACCGCCTTCGGCATCGAGCACGAAGAACTGCACCTGCGCGTCCGACAGGCCCGCCGTGCCCTGCGCATCGGTGATGGCGGTCAGGTCCACGTCTGCGCGGGTCAGGGTCCGCCCCTCGACCAGGTTGTCAGGGTTGATCGTGGCCACGCCTTCGGCCAGGCTGTTGACCTGCAGTATCTCGAAACCCCGGCCGCCCGAGGCGCCATAGGCGATCTTGCCATCCTCCAGCACGGCCAGCGACAGGTCGTCGTAGGACAGGCCGGACGTGTTGAACTGGTTCGGATCACCCAGCGCCGCACCGGCCCCATCGAAGAGCTGGCCATAGCCGTCGCCGTAGATCATCAGGAAGCCACCCGACGGCAGAGCCAAGATGTCGGCCAGTTGGGCATAGCCGATGTCAGGCAGTGGATCGAACCGCTGCAGGGCCGCGCGCGCTGTGCCGTCGGCGTTGAACAGCTGGAACTCGATCGAAGTGTTGCCATCCGACCAGGCGACGATGTAGCCACCATCGGACAGGGTTGCGATCTTGGGATTGCGCTCGGCCGCGACATCGCTGGTCAGCCGCTGCGGCCCGCCCTGCAATGAGCCATCGGCATTGTAGCGCTGCACGAAGATGTCCGAGAACTGTCGGCTTCCGGCGCTCAGGTATTCCGTGCCCCGTGCCAGAAAGGTACCGACCAGCTTCCCGTCCTCAAGCAAAGTTAGCGCGCCATCACGAACACTACCAAAAAGCTCCACCGCCTCAAGCGCCGCCGACATGTCGGGGCGCAAGGTGGTCCGCAACGTCCCGTCCGCATCGTAGAAGCTGAGGTTCACGACCGGGCTGTTGGTCGCCCAGAGCAGCGCGATGCCGCCATCGTCCAGCGCCACGACCTGCGAGAAGGTCAACACATCCGACGAACCCGCGTTGTCATCCGCAAGGATGCCGAGATCGTCGATGGTACTGCCATCAGCCGAGATCCTGTAGGCCCTGAGCGCATCCGCAGTCGAGGTGACCAGGATGCTGCCGGAGGCCTCGACCACTGCATCGAGCCGATAGTTCGATCCGCTTGTCTCCAGCCGGATCCCGCTGAAATCCCGCGCCTGCCCGTCCGAATCGTGAAACCGCCCGTTGATGCCGCCACCGGCTAAACCGGTCGCGGACCAGACCGAGAAGAACCCGCCCGCGGGAAGGGCGACAACGGCCGTATGGCCTGGGGTCTGCGTGGGCCCTCCCACCCAGGGAGAATAGTCGCTGATCGCTGGAAACGGGGAAACTTCGAGGTCAGGCACTGATCCATCCATGTTTTTTATGCTTCACAAATGAATAATATCAAAACCAGCAGAGGAACAAGCCCTTGGCGGCACGGGCCCGCCCGGCGTAGAGATGTGGTTCGGTTTGTCTGAATGGTGCTGGCAGACTAATGCGAACCAGTCTCAGCAAGGGCAGGATGACTGCCTTTTAGGCCGCGCAAAGACCGCGCCACTCGGAGAGAGCGGCGGCGCGGTTCAGCCTGAAGATCGTTCGGGACGTAAGGCTGCGCTCCGAGTTGAAATGGTTGCAGACCGAGGCATGGACAGCGGCGAATTTCTGTAAACTTCGCATTCGCCGAAACCGCAGCATCGCCCGTTCTCGTCGTCTGAATGGCAGGTGTGAGTTCTCGGCCCGGTGCTGCCAGACGAATGCGAACCAGTCTCTCCAGGGGCAGTATGGCTGTCCCTTATGCCGCGCAAAGACCGCGCCACTCGGCGAGAGCGGCGGCGCGGTTCAGCTTGAAAGTCGTTCGGGAAGTGAGGCTGCGCTCCGAGTTGAAATGGTTGCAGACCGAGGCATGGACAGCGGCGAATTTCTGCAAACTTCGCATCCTGCGGAACCGTAGCATTGCCCGTTCTCGTCGTCGGAATGGCAGGTGCGAGTTCTCGGCCCGATTGTTCAACCAGCGACCCGTTTCCTGGCGATGGCTCGCACCGATTTCCCTCAGAGCGGCACCGTAGGACCTGAGCCTGTCGGTTACGATCGCTTCCGGGCGACCATGCTTGCGCATTGCTTTCCTTAGAAATTTCAGCGCGGCTTTCTTGTCCCGCTTCTTCGTGACGAAGCTCTCAAGGACTTCGCCCTCGTGATCCACAGCTCGCCAAAGGTAGTGGCGTTCGCCATTGATCTTCACGAACATCTCGTCGAGATGCCAGCTCCATCGGCTGGATTTCATCCCTGCAATCCTGCGCTTTCGGATTTCAGCGGCGAACATCGGCCCGAACCTGTGCCACCAGAACCGCACCGCTTCGTGGCTCACATCAATGCCGCGCTCGTGCAGAAGGTCTTCCACGTTCCGCAGCGACAACGGGAACCGGATGTACAGCATGACCGCCAAGCGGATGATCTCTGGGCTGGTCTTGAAATAGCGAAACGGGGATCTTTTTGTCATGGCTGGACGCTACAAAACCGCCCTGCCCGCCTCAAGCCGGTTTGCTTTGACAGCACCATCGGGAACAACGTGCTGCAAGTCGATTTCCGGCCCGTGCGCGACGGCCCGATCCGGTGCAATCGCAAGCTTGGCGGCATTGTCACATCCTACACCCGCGAGGTGGCCTGAGTGCCATGGCCGAGCGAAACCAATCCCAAAGATGGACAGCGCCGGTTTCGTCGTGTCGGGTTTCACCACCTTAAGTTATTGTTTTTGAAACGTTGTGCAAAACCCTCCGCCCGCCATTGACTCAGCGGCCACGCCCCGCATCAGGGCTGCTCGGAGGCTCTAGTTTCCCTGTGAGACGCGTTCCTGATAGCTCCGCTCGCGCTCCGGCCAAGCGCTCTTAATGTAGGCGATTACCGCGCGAATTTCCGCGTCGCTCAGATCGCCTCCGAACCCCGGCATATCGCTCTTGTAGCCGCCCCCGACGACCGAGGCCGTGCCTTCCTTCACGATGCGGAACAGCACACTGTCGGGATGATGCCAGGTATGACCGGTCTCGTCGTGTGGTGGGGCGGGCAGACGGCCGTCCGGGCCGGGCGAGCGCCATTCTGGTTGGCCCTCGAGCTTCGCGCCATGACACGAGGCACAGGCCTCGGCGTAGACCGCGGCGCCACGGGACAGATCAGGCCCCTTCATTCGAGGCCAAGCCAGAGCCACGGCAGCGACAGCAGCGGAAACAGCTGAGATCCAGACCCAAGAGCGCATCATGACCCTCCGTCAAAAAAAAGCCGCCCGCCGACACATCGGCGCGCGGCTTCGGCTTATTGCACCTCGATCTCGGTCACGGTCAGCTTGCCATTCACGCGATCTGCGGTGAACAGGATCTGTGTTCCCTCGGACAGGCCTTCGAGCATGGACGGATCTGCGACGACAAACACCATTTTCATTGCCGGCATATCGAGGTTTTCGAGAGGTCCGTGGTCAATGGTGACCTTGTTCCACTGGGTGTCCACCTTGGTCACGGTACCAGTCGCCATCGGGTGCTCGCCGGCCGAAAGTGCACCGGAAACGGCGATTGCAGCAATGGCGGCAAAAGACAGAAGTTTCATCTTGGGTTTCTCCGAGGTTCAGTTGACGACAAGCGCGCCATGCATGCCGCCTTCGTAATGTCCGGGCAGCAGGCAGGCGAATTCGAAAGTGCCGGGGTTGGCGAAGGTCCACAGGATCTCGGCCTCTTCACCGGGTTCGAGCCTGACGGCGTTGGGATCGTCGTGTTCCATTTCGGGAAACCGCGCCATCATTTCCTTGTGCTCGGCATTCGCATGCATCGTGTCCATGACGAACTCGTGCACTTCCTCTCCTTCGTTCACGATATGCAGGCGCACGGTTTCCCCGGCAGAGAAGATCAGTTCCTTCTGGTCGAAGATGTAGACGTTCTCGCCCTCGTAATCCTCTTTCATCACAACTTTTACAGTCCGTGTCGGACTGGTTTCGGCGGGTTTGCCGACGGCCATGCCCTCTTGGTGACCATGGCCGCCGGAATGTGTGCCGCCAGCCAGCGCCAAGGTTGGCGCAAGCATGATCGCAAGGGCTGTAATTGCTGTCTTCATGAGCTGTTCTCCTTTGGTGCTAGTTTTCGTTATCCTTGGCGGATGCCGCCGCGAGGCGTCAGGATTGTCCGGGGGTTGGTGTTGCTGGCATGCTCGGGCAGTTCGCCGGTCCATTCATAGGCTTGGGTTCCGGGCGGATTCTGGTACCAGCCCGGGTCGGAGTAGTCGTCCGGCGCTATGCCCTCGCGGACCTTCACGACCGAGAACATCCCACCCATTTCCAATGGGCCATGTGGCCCCCAACCAGCCATCATCGGCACCGTGTTGTGAGGGATCTCCATCGACATCTCGCCCATGTCGGCCATGCCGGCCGTGCCCATCGGCATGTAACCTGGTTGCTGGCGGCGGATTTTTTCGGTGACCCGTGTCTTGTTGGCGCCGATGAACGTCGGGATGTCATGACCCATGGCATTCATCGTGTGATGCGACTTATGACAATGGATCGCCCAATCGCCTTCATGGATCGCATCGAATTCATAGGCCCGCATTGCTCCGACGGGAATGTCGATCGACACTTCCGGCCAGCGCGCGCTTTCTGGAACCCAACCACCGTCAGTACAGGTCACCTGGAAATCGTAGCCATGCATATGGATCGGGTGATTGGTCATCGTCAGGTTGCCGCAACGTACCCGCACCCGGTCGCCCTTGTTGACGACCAAAGGATCGATGTCGGGGAAAATCCGGCTGTTCCAGGTCCAGAGATTGAAATCCGTCATCTCCATGATCCGGGGAATGTAGGTTCCCGGATCGATGTCATATGCGGCCAGAAGGAAGGCAAAGTCGCGGTCCACCGGCATGAAGGCCGGGTCGCGGGGATGCACGATGAACAACCCCATCATGCCCATCGCCATCTGCACCATCTCGTCGGCATGCGGGTGGTACATAAAGGTGCCGGATTTCACGAGGTCGAACTCGTAGACAAACGTCTTTCCCGGTGGAATACCGGGGTGGCTCAGCCCGCCGACGCCGTCCATGCCCGAGGGCAGGATCAAGCCGTGCCAATGGACCGACGTGTGCTCGGGCAGACGGTTGGTGACGTAGATCCGCACCCGTTCACCTTCGACGGCCTCGATGGTTGGCCCGGTCGACTGGCCATTATATCCCCAAAGGCGGGCGATCATGCCGTCGGCCATGATCCGTTCGACGGGTTCGGCTACAAGATGGAACTCCTTCACGTCGCCGTTCATCCGGTATGGCAATGACCAGCCATTCAGGGTCACGACCGGGTTGTAGTCGAACCTGTCGGTCGGGCGTGGCGGTACCTGGGTATATGGGCTGTCCGTGAACGCCGCCTCGGGCAAATCCCTGAACCGGGTCTGAGCAGCACCCGCATTTGCCAGAACCGCGCCGGCACCTGCGGTCAAGCCAGCACCCAGAAGTTGTCTACGATTTATCATTCGTCATCTCCCTCTTTACCACCTGTGCTTGCGGACCCGCCCCAGATCGCCGCAGTCACAGCGGTTTCGGCCAGCCAGTAGTCCCGTTTCGCCTCGGCTGCGCCAAGCTCTGCTTCAAGCCCGTCACGGGCGTCTTCCAACAGTTCAAACGTGGAGGTGATCATGCCGTTGTAGGATTTCAGGGCCTCCTCATCGATCGTTCGCCTGAGTGGCAGAACGGTGTCACGCCAATGGCGCGCAACCGAATGCTTGCCCGTGACCGCCATATGAGCCGCGCGGGCCTCGGTTCGGGCGCCGACAGCCGCTTCTGCCAGAAGGTTCGCTGCCTTCAGATAGGCAAGAGAGCCGCGGCGCGAGATCAACTTGCTGCTGTCATAAAGTGGGATCTCAAAATCAATGACCGGGACGACCGACGTATCGCCGCTGTCACGCTCGATCTCTGCGCCCAATGCGATCTCAAGATCGGAAAACACCCGTGTCTGGCCTGTCAGGCGATACTCGGCCGCGATCGCCTCCAGCTCAAGCCGACCAGCGGCGAGATCGACCCGATTTTGCAAGGCCAGCCGCTCGATATCCGGGCTGGATCGCGGTTGCCCGGGCAAGCCGGGAAGCGCATCAGGCACATAGAACCTGGCTTGCCCCAAGGACACGCCCATCAGGCGCGCGAGGCGACCCTTGGCCAGTTCGGCTTCCAGCCTGGCATCAGCAAGCTCGGCGGCGAGTTCGGCATTGAACGCATGTTCGCGTGCCTGGTCTGCTACACCCAGGGCACCGGTCCTGCCGAGTTCTGTTGCCAGTTCAGAGGCCGCATCGGCGGCGTTCTGTGTGCGGGCGATCAGGGCCGTAGTCTCAAACGCCGCCACGGCTTCGATCCAGGCACGGCGCGTTTCCACGGCCAGAGCTATTGTGTCGCCGGCGGCGGCAAGCTGCGCCTGTTCGAAGCGAAGCTCGGCGACCTTGGTTCTGGGCTTCACCGTGGCTGCCTCCACCAAGGCCGTGATCAAGGCAGCCTCAAGGGTTCGAGTAACGTCTCCGGCGAGACCCGTGATCGATACGCCAATTGATGGCACTGGCCCGATCGCGGTCTCCCAGACGTCCGCAGCAGACAGGCCCAGATCGGAATAGCTTGCCTGAAGCCCCCGGTTGTTCAGCAATGCGACCTGAACAGCGGTATCCGAACTCACAGTCTTGCCCTGGATCATGGACAAGGCCTTGGATTCGGCGGCATTGATTTCTGAAGCGTTTAGGTGCCATGCCGGTGTCCCGGCCTGAGCCTGCTGAGTACGGTTGGTTACCGCGTCAAGACCCGCGCGCGGGGCGCTGACCTTGTTTATGGTGCCAATGTCTGCGCAGGCCGCCAGAACACCGACGAGCGCGAAAGAGGAAACAAGTCTGGTCTTCATGCTCAGTTTCCCGCCTGCGCATCGTTCACGCCGCGCCAGTCCGCAGGCTCGACCACACTGTACCCGCCGTATCGGACCGCCGGGCCTGAAGTGACATGGGAAGGCAGGGCGGCAGAACTGTCACGGTCTGAGCCCAGTGGAAGTGGCTCAAGCGGCGAACACGCCACAAGTGCCAGCGGCGTTAAAGCCGCAAAGAGAATTCTCATGGAAGTTTAACTCGCGTTGTTTTGATCGTTTCAGGGCGCGCTAGCGCTTTGCCCCAAGAGAGAAACGATCAAGCACGCGGCGGGCGACGCAGACCCTCGGGACTGGCCTGTTCCGTCATGGAACGCGCATAGGTTTGGCCATCCGAGTTGCGGAAATCTGTCAATATCTCGGTCCCATGTTGGAGATCCACGATAGTGACCGCACAGAAATGCAACTCGCAGTGGCTAGCGGAATGCTGCTTGGGTTCGCCTGCGGCGTGATGATCAAGCGATCCTGCCGCAGGGTGTGCGTGCACTGCATGATGATCGAGAACGGTCGAAGACACAGCGATCATCGACGAAGGTTCTTGGCACATCACCCCTGCAACCAATTTCGCAGGATAAAGCAACACAAAGACCGCGAAAAAAGTCGCGACCAAGCATGCTGCTATTCTGCAAATCTTATTCATGATTTTTGGATACATTATTGGGTGCAGGTCAGCAATATAGTTTTGCCTGGCGAGCCATCGAAACAACGGCTCGTTTACACAATGACGCCACACACGATCTGAATTGTCATTGTTCTTGAAGAAAGATGTCATCCGGGAGATCGCACCTTTCTTGGGCGCGAAGAATGCGAGCGTTAACTGGCCCGAACCGGCGTGCGACCAAAAATGCCTTGGGTTTATTGCCCCTCTAGCGAACAGGTCCTCAGCCGCAGATATGACCACATGGCCGCGCGTCCGCATAGCGCCCATCTCATATCGGTAGTTCGATTTTCCGACATCATTCATTTTCGTCCGGCACGTTCGCGACCGGGGCCCGCAAATCTTCCACGTCGACGAGATCTGGTACAGGCGCATCGCCGGTCACGAAAGAAGATGTTCCGTTGAAACCCAAGGCTTGGCCAAAGCGCTCAGACCTTTCAATGCGCGCCTCGATTTGCAACTTTTTCATATCCCTTTGGAGTTGCTCGAGATCAAACTCTGCAACTTCGACAATCCGCGTAACCGTTACTTTCTCGGCCCGTTAGCTCAGGTTGCGTGACGCAGATTACAGATCCCTGCCACGACTCATGTTAGCCTGAGGTCATTCAGTGGAGGTTCCCATGACCATTTCATCGACAAAACCCGCTAACATTCTTGATAGTTTGGTGCGTGCATTCCAGCAGTGCGCCAAGATGCAACGTCGCGTCGACCGGTTCCACTGACCCCTTTACCTCCCCGTGGACTTTGTCCACCAACTAGCCCCGGAGGTCTTCCCAGAGGCGCAGGTGCTGTCAGACAGATGAGAACCAGTCTCCACAAGGGCAGTGACGCTGCCCTTTAGGCCGTGCCCAGTTGACGCCACTCGGCAAGAGCGGCGGCGCGGTTCTTTTTGAAGGTGGCTCTGGAGGAGAGGCTGCGCTCCGAGTTGAAATGGTTGAAGACAGAAGCGTGAACGGCGGCGAATTTCTGCAAACTTCGCATTCTACGGAAACGCTGCATCGCCCGTTCTCTTCGTCGGAATGGCAGGTGCGAATTCTCCGCCCGATTGTTCAGCCAGCGGCCTGTTTCCTGCCTGTCGGCATTGCCGATGTCCTTCAATGCAGCGCCGTAGGACCGAAGCTGATCCGTCACAATGATTTCTGGCCGGCCATAGCGCTTCATTGATTTTTTGATGAATTTCAACGCGGCTTTCTTGTTTCGCGTCTTTGTCACGAAGCTTTCCAGGACTTCGCCTTCGTGATCCACGGCCCGCCAAAGATAGTGCCGCTCGCCGTTGATCTTCACAAACATCTCATCCAGGTGCCATCTCGGTGCTGCCAGACGAATGCGAACCAGTCTCTCCAGGGGCAGTATGGCTGTCCCTTATGCCGCGCAAAGACCGCGCCACTCGGCGAGAGCGGCGGCGCGGTTCATCTTGAAATTCGCTCTGGAGGTGAGACTGCGCTCCGAGTTGAAATGGTTGCAGACCGAGGCATGAACAGCGGCGAATTTCTGTAAACTTCGCATTCGCCGAAACCGTAGCATTGCCCGTTCTCGTCGTCGGAATGGCAGGTGCGAGTTCTCGGCCCGATTGTTCAACCAGCGACCCGTTTCCTGGCGATGGCTGGCACCGATTTCCCTCAGAGCGGCACCGTAGGACCTGAGCCTGTCGGTTACGATCGCTTCCGGGCGACCGTGCTTACGCATTGCTTTTCTTAGAAATTTCAGCGCAGCCTTCTTGTCTCGTTTCTTCGTGACGAAGCTCTCAAGAATTTCGCCCTCGTGATCCACAGCCCGCCAAAGGTAGTGTCTTTTGCCATTGATCTTCACGAACATCTCGTCGAGATGCCAGCCCCATCGGCTGGATTTCATCCCTGAAATCCTGCGCTTTCGGATTTCAGCGGCGAACATCGGCCCGAACCTGTGCCACCAGAACCGCACCGCTTCGTGGCTCACATCAATGCCGCGCTCGTGCAGAAGGTCTTCCACGTTCCGCAGCGACAACGGGAACCGGATGTACAGCATGACCGCCAAGCGGATGATCTCTGGGCTGGTCTTGAAATAGCGAAACGGGGATCTTTTGGTCATGGCTGGACGCTACAAAACCGCCCTGCCCGCCTCAAGCCGGTTTACTTTGACAGTGCCCTCAGCTCTGTTGTTCAGCCAGCGACCCGTTTCCTGCCTGTGAGCATTGCCGATGTCTTTCATCGCCGCGCCGTAGGATCTCAACTGGTCGGTCACCAGGACATGAGGTCGACCGTGGCGTTTCATTGATTTTCTGAGGAATTTCAATGCGGCCTTCTTGTCCCGCGTCTTCGTGACGTAGCTTTCGAGAACCTCACCTTCGTGGTCGACGGCCCGCCAAAGGTAGTGCCGTTCTCCATTGATCTTCACGAACATTTCATCCAGGTGCCACTGCCACTGCGGCCAGGACCGAAGCCGATCAGCGCGTTTCTTGCGGATCTCGGACGCAAACATCGGACCGAACCTTTGCCACCAAAACCGGACCGTTTCGTGGCTGACATCGACGCCGCGCTCATGAAGCAGATCCTCGACATTGCGCAGTGACAGGGGAAATCTGACGTACAACATAACCGCCAGACGAATGATCTCTGGGCTGCTGTGGAAGTATTTGAACGGATCACGTTTCGGCATGCCGTCAGGCTACGAGACCGCCCTGCCCGCCTCAACCGGATTCCTTCTGACACCGCCAGCTGGATTGATGAAGCCCGGTTGGTTCAAGCCAGCAGATCGAACACGTCGCTACCGATCTGCAGATTGATGCTGCTTTGCCCATCACCATCGACCAAAGCCCACATGATCTGGCCCGTCGGGCGGTAGATCACGAACGCCTCCATCACGCCGTCGTCACCCGCACGTTCGCCCTCGGAATTCTCGGTATGGGCGAAGTTGACTTGGAACTGGTCCCGCGTGGCTGAGGCGATACCAAAGAGAAGAACATCGCCCTCGGCGTAGGAGCAATCCTGCACCCAGTCCGAGCCATGGCCTTCGACACCCACGTGGAAGAACTTGTCCGCGCCTGTGCCGCCGTTGATCCGGTCATGGCCGAAGCCACCGTTGACGAAGTCGTCGCCTGCGCCACCGAACACGAGGTCAGAGAAGGCCGAGCCGGTGATCACGTCATCCCCGTCCTGGCCCTGCAACTCGTCTACGCCAAAGCCTCCGGCGATGGTGTCGTTGCCGCCCATGCCATAAACCAGATCATTGCCATATCCAGCATCGACGCTATCATGCCCCGATCCAGCATAAACAATATCCCGCAGATCTGCCGATGAAGCACCACCGAAAATCCGGTCGTCCCCGTCGCCGCCGTTCAGCGTGTCGTTGCCGTCGCCTCCGAACAGCGTATCGTTGCCGACATTGCCATTAAGGTTATTGATACCGGAATTGCCGAACAACATGTCATTTCCAGAACCCCCGGAAATCGTGTCGTCGCCCTGGCCACCCAAAACGGTATCATCGCCGGCCCCACCGTCGCCAATGTCGTTCCCGGATCCACCATCAATCATATCGTCTAAATCGGTTTCCGAACTCCCGCCAAACAACACGTCATCACCGTCATTCCCGTACAGTGTGTCGCGGCCGTCACCGCCATCCAACGTGTCGTTGCCCAAACCACCATCCAGATGGTCATTGCCGGCTTCGCCGATCAAACTGTCGTTCCCTTGACCTCCATTCAATGAGTCCGCACCAGAGCCTCCCGAAAGATGGTCCAAGCCTGTTCCACCATCGAGTGTATCCAAGCCAGCACCACCGGAAATAGTATCGTTCCCGGCTCCACCCTCGGCAATGTCATTACCGGCGCCGCCATTGATGACATCACCCAGATCAGCCTCTGAGTTTCCACCAAACAGCACGTCGTCGCCGTCATGACCCTCAAGCGTGTCCCGGCCATCACCGCCGTCGATAGTGTCATCGCCAACGCCCCCATTGAGGAAGTCGTTTCCGGTCTCGGCTGCCAGGCTGTCATTGCCATCGCCGCCGTTGATCGTATCTGCACCGGACGCACCGGTCAGTTGGTCGTCGCCCGCAAGTCCGAGCAGGGAAGATCCACCATCACTGGCCACGATCGTGTCGTCCCCCAAGCTGCCCGTGGCATGTTCGAAGCCTGAAATGATGTCTCCTTCGGCGTCCCCGCCAGAAACTGTTTGTGCCTCCAAGTCGATGCGCACACCCGTGCCTGTCGAGTTTTCGTAGGAAATCGTGTCAGAACCCGTTCCGGCCGACAGCGTATCGATACCCTCTCCTGCGATCAGGCTGTCGCTTCCAGCTCCGCCGCGGAAATCGTCATCGCCCTCACCGCCAACGATGATGTCATTCCCATCGCCACCATCGAGAAGGTCATCTCCCGCCCGACCGACAAGGTTGTCATTGTCTTGCCCCCCATAAATAGAGTCCCGACCGACGCTTCCGGTGAGTCGGTCATTGCCACCAAGACCATGGAGTTCCGATCCCGCATCAGCGGCCAGGATCGTATCGTCGCCCTGGCTGCCACTCGCGTGCTCAAATCCCGAAATGCTGTCCCCTTCGGCATCACCGCCAGAAACGGTTTGCGCCGCCAAGTCGATGCGAACCCCCATGCCCGTCGAGCGTTCATAGGAAATCGTGTCCGCGCCTGTGCCACCCGACAGCGTATCTTCCCCACTACTGCCGATAAGGCTGTCATCGCCGCCGCCACCGCGAAAATCGTCATTGCCGCTGCCACCAATGACCGTCTCGTCCCCAGCACCTCC
>NZ_JAOWLB010000035.1 GCF_025751555.1 Ruegeria aquimaris | reverse complement strand
TTCTTGATTTTGGATCACGTCCTTCGTCATGCGATCCACCTTGACGACGGGACCAAATCCTCGCGACCAACTCTGCCTGATCATGGGGTTCGGCTATGATAATGCCCAACTTGCGGAGCTGCGTCATCCAACTCGAACGGATCTGGATACGGTTTCGCAAGATGTACCGATAGTCATCGTACACCAGTCGGGGCGCTTGGGTGTTGTTAACTCCAAAGTTCTTGAAGTGTTAGGGATCTCTCCGGACACACCTGATCGCGCAGGCGGGGTGATACAGCGCGACGCAACCGGGGCACCGAACTGGGTGCTGGAAAAACATGCGTTCTTTTCGGCCTTGGCGCCGATGCTCGCAGGGGTTGGGTCCGATGGTATGGTGACCTTTGCCGAAGCGGACAAGCCGGAACAAGAAGGGCGTCTGGCCGGGGCAGGGGAGCCTGCCCCATAGCTTCAGAACCTCAGTGACAAGCAGGACATGCCGCCGTCGAGTTTGGCGCACTCGCTGTTGTTGATCTCGACCACCGAGAAACCGGCCTTGTCTAGAATGTCGGCGGTCTTCGGGAAGCCTGCGGGCATCAACACCAGATCGTTGAAACGGATCGTGTTGGCACATGCCTCTTCGCCCGGTGCCGTATGGATCACACGGTATCCCTGGAAACAGCCGGAGGCGTCGAGCCGTTCCGTGGACAGGATCGTCTCGCCGTCGAGCAAGGAACAGTCGGTCTTGAAATGCAGCACACCCGGTGGGGTGAAGACCTCGCGCAGCTGGTGGCCCCAATCGCCGACAATCGCGGCCAGTTCCTTGACCCCTTCGGCATCCGTCCGGGCGGATCGGCCGACCAGGATCTCGCGTCCGGTGACCAGGATATCGCCACCCTCGATATGACCCGGGCCAGAGATCTCGCGGATCTCGGCATAAACACCGCGCAAGGTGGGCGCCATTTCGGCGACCTCTCCCATGCGGCTGGGCGCACCGGGGCGCATCAGAACCGCGCCCTGCGGCAGGCAAAGCGCCGTGTCTTCGACAAAGAGGGCGTCGGCAAACTCGTCCAGCGGCGGCAACTCGATCACCTCGGCGCCGGTGCCTTTCAGTGTGGCGACATAGTGCGCGTGATCCTTCAGCATCTGCTCAAGGTCAGGTATGCCGATGTCTTCGGCGCGCAGTCCGTTGACGACGCTTGCGGCTGGCCTGCGGGTGATGGCGCGGGTGAACTGGTATGTCGGGTCGCTCATTCTGTGTCTCAGTTCTGATTGGGGGTGTAGGGCGCTTGTACCTCGACGATCGACGGGCCATTGCCCTTAGTCGCGGCTGCCAGAAGGGCGGCGAAGGCTTTTGGATCGGTGTCGGCGCAACGGGAATAGGGCATCCCATATGCGGTGGCGATGGCAGCGAAGTCAGGTGGCGTGGGATCGCAGCCAACCACGCTTATCTCGGCCTCCCGCATCGCGCTGTCAATCTCGCGGTAGCCGTGACTGTTCCAGATCACAAAGACAATGGACAGATTCTCGTCGCGTGCGGCCATCATCTCGGTCAGGCTGAATTGGGCGCCGCCATCACCCGCAATGCAGATAACCGGCGTACCAGGCGCCGCGATAGCCGCGCCGATCGAGGCCGGGATCGCGTATCCCAGCGCGCCAAAACCTGTGGCCGCATTGAACCATCCGCCAGGTCGGTCATGGTCGTAGTAGAGATTGCCGGCATAGATCGGTTGCGTTGAATCGCCCACGATGATGGCGCCCGGCACCGCGTCGCGCGCGGCGTCGAGCATGTCGACCATGCCGCGCATGTACGGGCCGATCTCTTGCCGTGCGGCGCTGCTTGCCGCTGCCGCGCGCGTTGCTCCGCCGCTGGTCCGGTTGCCGCCGGGCAGGCGCTGGGTCAACGCGGCCAGGCATGTTGCCGCGTCCCCCTGGATCGCGATTGTCGCCGGATGGCGAGACAATTGCTCAGCGCAGGTGTCGATCCGGATCAGGTGCGGCAGGCGCGGCATCGAACCCGTTGCGTACATATCGTAATCGGTTTGTCCCAGTTCGGTGCCGACCGCCAGAACGAGGTCCGCCGCTTCGATCAGGCTGCGGACTGCGGCAAGGCTTGGGCTTGCCGGGACACTCAGCGCCGTGCCATGCATCAGCCCGCGTGCATTCACGGTCTGGACAACCGGCGCATCCAGCCGTTCCGCCAGTGCCCTCAAGGTTTCGGCTGCCGCTATTGCACCACCACCTGCAAGGATCACCGGGCGTGACGCAGCCGTCAGGCGTTTTGCCGCCAGATCCAGCAGGTTCGGGTCGGGCGCCGGATCCGCCGTAACCGAGGGAGCGTTCAGCGCAGCGGGGAGCCTTGCGACATCCAGTGGAATTTCGATATGGCAGGGTCCCTTGCGCCCGGTGGTCAACCGCTCGAACACCGCGTCCAAGGCCGGTGACAGGTCGCTGCCTTGCCTGACCTGCCGGGCTTCAAGCGCAACCTTTGCCACCATTCCCAGTTGATCGGGCAACTCATGCAGATGACCGAGCCCCTGGCCAAGGCTGCTTTGCCTGTTGACGCCGGAAATGGTCAGGATCGGGATACTGTCGGCGCGTGCCTGACCCATCGCGGTCAGCGTGTTAGTCAAGCCTGGACCCGTGATGACAAAGGCGACGCCGGGTTTGCCCGAGACGCGGGCATAGCCATCGGCCATGAACCCGGCACCCTGCTCATGGCGTGGCGTAACGTGCCGGATGCCCGAGGCTGCAAGACCGCGATAGAGTTCGATTGTATGAACACCGGGGATGCCGAAAACACACTCCACGCCCCGTTCCGCCAGCCCCACCACCAGCGTTTCACCCAGAGTTGGCATCAGGCGTCCTCGGTCTGGAATTGCGTGGCATGTGCCACGATGCGGTCGCAGGCTCTGTCAAAATCAGTGTCATCAGCTGTCAATGCCAGGCGTACCCAGCCCGTTATCGTGTCGCCGAAGGACACGCCCGGCATCACCGCCACGCCTGCGTGGTCAAGCAGGTGCCGGGCATAGGCAGTGCCGTCCATCCCGGTTGCCGATACATCGACCATGGCGAACATCCCGGCCTGAGGTTCCAAGACCCGCAGGCAGGTCTTGTTGTTCAGCCGGTTTGCAAGGCGACTGGCGCGTGTTGCGAAGCGTGCGCGCATTCCGGGCGCCACGGTCGACCCATTGCGCACCGCACGCTCTGTCATGTCTGCTATGAAGGGTTGATTGCCGAACAGCATGGTTTCGGACAAGGGCAGTAGTGCTGCAGTAAATGTCTCGGGCCCGATACACCAACCGCTGCGGAACCCCGGCGCGGCGTGAGATTTCGATATCGACGAGACCACGATGACCCGGTCGGCCAGATCGGGCCGGGCCAGCGGCGAGGTAAAGCTTTGCCCATCGAACACCAGATGCTCATACACCTCGTCCGAGATGATCCACAGATCGTGTTTGCGGGCCAAGGCGCCGATTTCGGCGATATCCTCGGGGGTCAGGATGGCGCCGGTGGGGTTGTGCGGTGTGGTAAGCAGGATGGCGCGGCTGCGCGGGGTGATGCGCGCGGCGATATCGTTGGCCGAAATGCGAAACCCGTTTTCGGGCCGCAGCGGCACCGGCACCAGATCGGCGCAGGTGCCGCGGATCACCCCGGCATAGGTGGCATACATGGGATCGCCGACCAGCACCTCGTCGCCTTCCTCGGCCACACCCATCAAAACCGCGTACAGCGCGGTCTGGGTGCCCGGAAAGCACATGACCTGATCGTCCGAAATCGTCCGCCCGGTGCTGGTGCTATAGCATTCGGCGAGGGCCGCGCGCAGGCCCGGTTCGCCCGCGCCATCGGAATAGGTGGTGCGCCCGGCGCGCATCGCGGCCTCGGCCACATCCATCAGCTCGGCAGGCGGCGGCACGTCCGGCTCGCCGATGGTCAGGCTGATCACATCGGCGCCCTGGGCGATCATCGCTTTGGCGCGCAGGTGGATCGCCCATTTGGCGCCGCCCAGATCGGCCAGGCGGCGGGTAATGGCTGTCGTCTTCATGTCTCTTCTCCCGGATCGTTCAGGGTCAGCCCCAAAATGGCGCCGACCGAGGTCAGGCCGATGTTCACAAGTTCGCCAGGGCCAAAGGCTTCGGGCAGTGCGCCGCCTTCCAGCCAGAGCCCGTCAATGACGGCGTTGCAGGCGATGGCCAATGCGCGCAGCCGCTCGGGCGTAGGGGTCTCGCCCGCCTCTTCCAGGGCCGGGGCGATCAGCGCCTGCAAGCGGTCGCGAAAGTCGTAATAGGTGCGGCTGTGCACCTCGGCCATGCGCGGGTCGCGCTGCACCATGTTGAGGAACCCGGCCCACAGACCCACTGCCTGCGGGCTGCTGACCGGCGGGGTCAGGCTGGCGCGGACGATTCGCGCCAATTGGTGCGCCGCCGGTTCGCCCGCCTGCCGGGGGCCTTCCATCGTGGCATCGGTCAGCTGGCTCATATGCGCCTGATAGGCGGCATAGATCAGATCATCCTTGCCATCGAAATAGTGCCGGATCAGTCCCAGCGTCACGCCCGCCTCGTCGGCGATGCCACGAACGGTAGCCGCCTGCACACCCTTGCGCCCGATCAGGGTCAGCGTCGCCCGGATCAGCGCCTCGCGCCGATGTTCGGCGGATTCACGGGTGAAGCTGCGGCGTGAACTGTCCAAGGGCGGGGCCTCCGGCGGGGTGAAAAGCGGGCTTGATTTGCGTCACGCTTGTTGTTATACGTTTGTATAAATATAAGCAGAGCCGGTCCGAAAAGGCAACCGGAAAGTCAGGGGGGATCGCGTGACAGCAACGCAGGAACTGACGCCCGCCGCGGGGGCCGCCAGCGATTTGGCGGGGACATTGTTGATCGAGGATCTGCATAAATCCTTTGGCGATCTCGAAGTGCTCAAGGGCGTGTCGCTGACCGCTAACCGGGGCGATGTGATCGCGATCATCGGCGGCTCGGGCTCGGGCAAGTCGACCATGCTGCGCTGCATCAACTTTCTGGAAACCCCCAGTTCGGGCCGGATCGTGATCGGCGGCGAGGAAATCCGTATGCGCGCCGACGGCACCGCTGCCGACCGCAAGCAGCTGGAGCGGGTGCGCACCCGGCTGGCGATGGTGTTCCAGTCATTCAACCTGTGGACCCACCGCACCCTGCTGGAAAACGTGATCGAAGTACCCGTCCATGTGCTGAAAGTGCCGCGCGCGCAGGCGATCGAAAAGGCGCGCGCCCTGCTTGCGCGGGTTGGTCTGGCCGAGAAAGAGGACACCTATCCGCTGTTCCTGTCCGGTGGTCAGCAGCAACGCGCGGCCATCGCGCGCGCTCTGGCGGTGGACCCCGCGGTGATGCTGTTTGACGAGCCGACCTCGGCGCTGGACCCCGAACTGGTGGGCGAGGTGCTGGGCGTGATGCGTGATCTGGCCGCAGAGGGGCGCACCATGCTGGTGGTCACGCATGAGATGAACTTTGCCCGCGAGGTCGCCGACCATGTGGTGTATCTTTATCAAGGCCGGATCGAGGAACAGGGGCCACCCGACCAGATCTTTGGCAATCCGCAATCCGAGCGGCTGAAACAATTTCTGAAATCCATCAACTGAACACCAAGAATGAAAAACAGGGAGACCAACATATGAAACTCAAGACATCGCTGCTGGCCGGTCTGGCCGCATTGGCCCTGGGCGCGGGCGCCGTGGCCGCCGAGCAGGTCAAGATCGGCATCGCGGCCGAGCCTTATCCGCCCTTCGCCTCGCCCGATTCCGCCGGCAACTGGGTCGGCTGGGAGGTCGAGGTGATCGACGCCGTCTGCAAGGCCGCCGCACTGGATTGCGTGCTGACCCCCGTCGCATGGGACGGCATCATCCCCTCGCTGACCGGCAAGCAGATCGACGCCATCATGGCCTCGATGTCGATCACCGAAGAGCGGATGCAGACCATCGACTTCTCGAACCCCTATTACAACACGCCTGCCGTGATCGTGGCCGACAAGTCGCTGGATATCGAGGCAACGCCCGCCTCGCTGGCCGGCAAGATCATCGGGGTGCAGGCATCGACCATTCACCAGGCCTATGCGAACGCGTATTTCGGTGATGCGGAAATCCGTGTCTATCAGACCCAGGACGAGGCCAATCAGGACCTTTATGCCGGTCGCATCGACGCCACCCAGGCTGACAGCATCGCCATGGCCGATTTTGTTGCCACCGATGCGGGCCAGTGCTGCGAGATCAAGGGCGCTGTGGCCAATGACGAAGCGATCCTGGGCAAGGGCGTGGGTGCCGGTGTCCGCAAGGGTGACGACGCGCTGCGCGAGGCCCTGAACAAGGGCATCGCCGCGATCCTGGCCGATGGCACGCATGAGGCGATCACCGCGCGTTACTTCACCGCGCCCATCTACAGCGAGTAATCGCAGCCGATGGAGGGGCTTCTGGACCTGCTCGGCCTGGCGAAAAGCGCCGAGCTGTTGTCGCTGTCACCACCGGGCTGGGGGATGAACCTGCTGCGCGGTCTGGGCAAATCGCTCCAGATCGCGTTCGGGGCCTTCGGCTTTGGCCTGGTGATCGGGCTGTTCGGAGCCTATGGCAAGCTTTATGGCGGGCCGGTCATCCGTGACCTGCTCGCCATTTACACCACCGTTGTCCGGGCCGTGCCCGAACTGGTGCTGATCCTAATTCTCTATTTCGTGGGTACCGATCTGATCAACCAGGCGTCCGAAGCGCTGGGATATGGCCGGGTCGAGATCAGCGGTGTTGCTGCGGGTATCTGGGTATTGGGCGTGGTTCAGGGCGCCTATTCGACCGAGGTGCTGCGCGGCGCCATTCTGGCGGTGCCGCAGGGCCAGATCGAGGCGGCGCGCGCCTTTGGCATGCCGCCGGTGATGCTGATGCGGCGGGTGACCATTCCGGCGATGCTGTCCTTTGCCCTGCCGGGGCTGGCGAACCTGTGGCTGATCGCCACCAAAGATACCGCGCTGCTTGCGGTTGTGGGCTTCAGCGAGCTGACGTTGGAAACCCGGCAGGCGGCATCGAGCACGCGGGCCTATTTCACCTTTTTCCTCGCCGCGGGCGCGCTCTATCTGATGGTGACGCTGATGTCGTCCGCCCTGTTCCAGCTGCTTGAGCGGCGGGCGCGGCGCGGTCAGCCCTCTCTCAAGGGGGCGGGTCGATGATGCGGATGATCCGTCCGATGTTGATGCCGCACCGATTGGCGCTGATCGGGCTGGCCGTGGCGCTGGTGGTCTGGTGCGCCCTGACGCTGCGCTGGGACTGGCTGCCGAAGTATCTGCCGCTCGCGATGGAGGGGCTCTGGCGCACCGTCTGGCTGCTCGCTGCGAGTACATTCCTGGGCTTCCTGCTGGCGGTGCCGCTCGGTTTCGCCCAAGCTGTGGGGCCTTGGTACTTGTCTACGCCCGCACGGGTGTTCTGCACCTTGATCCGGGGCACGCCGCTGCTGTTGCAGATCTGGCTGCTCTATTACGGGCTGGGTTCGGTCTTTCCCCAGATCGACGGTATTCGCGACAGCGTTCTGTGGCCCTATCTGCGGCAGGCCTGGCCCTATGCGCTGCTGGCGCTGACGCTGTCCTTTGCCGGGTATGAGGGCGAGGTGATGCGCGGTGCATTCGCCGGGGTCAACCGCGGCCAGCTTGAGGCCGCGCGGTCGTTCGGGATGCCTCGTTTCACCCTGTTCCGCCGCATCTGGCTGCCGCAGGCGATCAACAACGTGTTGCCGACGCTGGGGGGCGAGACCATCCTGCAACTGAAGGCAACGCCGCTGGTGGCGACGATCACGGTGGTCGAGATCTTCGCTGTCTCGTCGCGGGTACGGCAGGACACGTTTGTGATCTATGAACCGCTCCTGTTGCTGGCGCTGGTTTATATGGTGATCGCGGGACTGATTGCACTGGCCTTTCGCTGGCTGGAAAACCGGGTGCCGACGCGGCGACCGGGGAATTGATCGCGCATCGCGACACGTTGCCCATCCTAAACCCATGGTGTAGGTCTGTCCCGATCTATCGAACAGGCACCCGTGACGATGAGCCGTATTTCTCATATCGAGCTGGATGACAGCAACCTTCCCCCGCCCACGCCCGAGATCGAGCAGGAGCGAAAAGTCGCGATCTATGATCTGTTGGAGGAGAACAGCTTTGCCCTGCCGGTGCGCGAGGACCGTGCCGTGCCCGATGGGCCATACCGGGTGAACCTGTCGATCCGCGACAAGCGGCTGGTCTTTGATATCCAGACCGAGGACGAAGAGAAGGCGGCCGAGTTCCACTTGTCGCTGGGGCCGTTCCGTCAGGTGGTCAAGGATTACTTCCAGATCTGCGAAAGCTATTTCAACGCGGTCAAGACCCTGCCGCCCAGCCAGATCGAGACCATCGACATGGCCCGTCGTGGCATCCACAACGAGGGTAGCCGGGTTTTGCAGGAACGGCTGGAGGGCAAGGCCGAGATCGACACCGACACCGCGCGCCGCCTGTTCACCCTGATCTGCGTTCTGCATTTCGGGGGCTGAATGGTGCAGCCGCTTCCGCATTCGGTCCTGTTTTGCTGCGACCACAACGCGGTCCGCTCGCCCATGGCGGAAGGCATCATGAAGAAATTCTATGGCACCGGCACCTATGTGCAATCCGCCGGTGTTCATAACGACATGGAAATCGACGGGTTCTGCATCGCCGTCTGCCAGGAGATCGACGTCGAACTGGCGCGCCACCGGTCGCGATCCTTCGACATGATGCAGGAATGGGGCGACGACCTCAGCTCGTTTGATCTGGTGGTGGCGCTGTCGCCCGCTAGCCAGCGCCGGGCGCTGGAACTGACCCGTTTTTTCCACCTCGATGTCGAATATTGGCCAATTATGGACCCTACCGGACTGGGCGAGACGCGGGTGGAGAAGCTACACCACTACCGTCAGACCCGCGATCAGATCATCAAACATCTGAAAGAGCGCTGGGGAGAGCCAACGGAGAGAGCATGAGCGAGACCGTCAAACGCTATTTCGAAGCCTTCAACGCAGGCGATGTGCAGGGCATGCTGGACTGCCTGTCCGAGGATGTGGCCCATCATGTGAACGAGGGCCAGATCCGTGTCGGCAAAGAGAAATTCTCCGAATTCTGCGCCCATATGAACCGCTGCTACAACGAACATCTGACCGACATGGTTGTGTTCGAGGCCGAAGGCGGCACGCGCGCGGCGGCGGAATTCATCGTGAACGGCACCTATCTGCAAACCGATTCCGGTCTGCCCGAGGCGCATGGGCAGACCTATCGTTTGCCCGCCGGATCGTTCTTTACGCTGACGGACGGCAAGATCTCGCGTGTGACCACCTTTTACAACCTGGCCGATTGGGTGAAACAGGTCTCGAATGGCTGAGGTGACCGGGGTTCGGGCGCTGACCGGCGCGGCGCTGGACGCCGCGCTGGAGGATGTGGCCCGGCTGCGGATCGCGGTGTTCCGCGCATGGCCCTATCTCTATGACGGCGACCTAGACTATGAGCGGGACTATCTGCAGGCCTATCGCAACAGCGACCGGGCCATCGTGGTCGGCGCCTTTGATGGCGGCCGGTTGATCGGCGCTGCCACCGGCATGCCGCTGGCCGATCATGCCGACGACTTCGCCGCCGCCTTTGCCGGTACCGGGTTGGCGCAGGACACGGTGTTCTATTGCGCCGAATCCGTGCTGTTGCCCGAGTATCGCGGCTATGGTGTGGGCCACCGGTTCTTTGACCTGCGCGAGGGACATGCACGCGCGCTGGGATTTGCCAAATGTGCCTTTTGCGGAGTGCAGCGCCCCGCCGATCACCCGCTGAAACCCGACAACTATCGCCCGCTCGATGCATTCTGGCGCGCGCGCGGGTACGAGAAACTGCCCGGTGTAGTGGCGCATTTCGGCTGGAAAGACCTCGATCAGGACCACGAGACCGACAAGCCACTGCAATTCTGGATCCGGGATCTCTGATCTCGCCAAAAGGAGGACCCGCAGATGAAAATCGCCACCGCCGCCTATCCGCTCGACTGGCTCGACAGTTGGGCACAATACGAGGACAAGCTGGCCCAATGGGTGTCCGAGGCGGCGGGGCAGGGGGCCGATCTGCTGGTGTTTCCGGAATATGGGGCGATGGAGCTTTGCACTCTGGCTGGTGCGAAAACGGCCGCGGACCTCGAAGGTTCGCTGCATGCCGTCAGTGATCGGATGGAGGATGCAGCGGCGTTGCACGTGAAACTTGCGGCGGAGTATGGTGTGCATATCCTAGGCGCGTCCGGACCAGCAAAGTTTGGGTCGGGGCGTCCGGTGAACCGGGCTGAGCTCTACACTCCGACCGGTGGGCGCGACCATCAGGACAAGCAGATCATGACCCGGTTCGAACGCGAGGATTGGGATGTTGTTCCCGGCGGACCGCTGAAACTCTTCGATACCGCGATTGGCAAGATCGGAGTGCTGATCTGTTATGACAGTGAATTCCCGCTGTTGGGGCGGGCTTTGTCAGAGGCCGAGATTCTGTTGGTGCCTTCCTGTACCGAGGCGCTGTCGGGTTACAGCCGTGTACGTATCGGGGCGATGGCACGGGCGCTGGAGAACCAATGCATTTCGGTCATGTCCTCGGTCGTGGGGCGCAACGACTGGTCGGAAGCGGTAGACACAAACACCGGAATGGGCGGTGTTTTTGGACCGCCGGATCGCGGGTTTCCACAGACCGGGGTCTTGGCAGAGGGTGTCTTGAACCAACCTGGATGGACTTACGCCGAGGTCGATCTTGCCTCTGTCGCAGACGTGCGCGCAGATGGCGTGGTGCTGAACAGGCGCCACTGGGCAGAGCAGGACGGACGGGTCCAATCGGTCACAATGTGTTGCATGAAAGCAAAAGAAGCCTTGAACTGAGCGGGAAATGCGCGCATTTAAGCGCTCGAGCCTGCGGATTCCGCGGGCTAAACGCAATGATGGAGACAACATGGCCAAGGAAGATACGCTCGAATTTCCCGGTGTCGTGAAGGAACTCCTGCCCAATGCGACGTTCCGGGTCGAGCTTGAAAACGGCCATGAGATCATCGCACATACGGCAGGCAAGATGCGCAAGAACCGCATCCGTGTTCTGGCTGGCGACAAGGTTCAGGTCGAAATGACCCCCTATGATCTGACCAAGGGTCGGATCAACTATCGTTTCAAGTAACGCCTGTCGCATGGCGTTCATTCTCGGATCAGGCAGCCCCAGGCGGCTGGACCTGCTGGCGCAGCTTGGCATCACGCCGGATGCCGTGAGTCCACCCGAGATCAACGAAGACCCCAGACCGGGGGAACTGCCGCGTAGTTACTGCGCACGCATTTCCCGTGAGAAGGTGGCCGCTGTTCAGGCAGCGCCCGACGACATCGTGCTGTGTGCCGATACCACTGTCGCGCTTGGCCGTCGCATTCTGGGCAAACCTGCAGATGCAGGCGAGGCAGCCGAATTCCTGCATGCGCTATCCGGGCGTCGGCACCGTGTGATCACCGCTGTGGCCGTGCGGCGTGGCGACCGCCTGTGGGAGCGGGACGTGGTGAGCCAGGTCAAGGTCAAACGCCTCTCGGATGTCGAAGTGAACAGCTATCTCGCCACCGATGATTGGAAGGGCAAGGCCGGGGCCTATGCCATACAGGGCCCGGCTGGTGCGTTCATCCCCTGGATTGCAGGGTCTTTCACCGGCATTGTCGGTTTGCCGCTGGCCGAAACCGCCGCGCTTCTGGCGGCTGCGGGCCATCCCAAATTCAAAGGTGTCGCATGAAGGGCCGTACAATCATTCTGGACCACATACAGGGGCGCGAGGCTGCGGCTCTGATGGTCGATGGCCAGTTGGACGATTTCCTGATTGAAGGCGATGCGCCAACTCCCGGCACCATATATCGCGCCCGCGCCGACCGCCCGGTCAAGGGGCAGGGCGGCATGTTCCTGAGCACCCCTGACGGGCCGGCCTTTTTGCGCCAGGTGTCTGGGCTTGCTCCGGGGGCGCGCATCCTGGTTCAGGTTTCAGGCTATGCCGAGCCGGGCAAGGCGATCCCGGTTACCGCAAAACTGTTGTTCAAGAGCCGATATTCCATCGTGACACCCGACGCACCGGGTCTCAACCTGTCGCGCAGAATTCGCGATGAGGCCGAGCGCGACCGGCTGCTTGAAATCGCGCACGAGGGGATGGACGGGAGTGCATTCGGTTTGATCCTGCGATCGTCTTGCGCAGAGGCGGATGCTGATGAGATTGCCGAGGATATCGCGGCGATGCGCGAGCAGGCGGAGCAGGTGTTGGCAGACGACGGTCAGGATGCGGAAACGCTGATCGACGGCGACGGTCCGCATGTTCTGGCATGGCGCGATTGGACCGATCCGGCCGAGGTGGTGACCGAACCGGGCGGGTTTCAGGAGCACGGGGTGCTTGACGCGCTTGATCAGGCGCGCGGTATTTCCGAACCCCTGCCGGGTGGAGGATTGATTTACATCCAGCCGACGCGCGCCCTGGTGGCGGTCGATGTGAACACCGGCACGGATACATCTCTGGCCGCTGGCCAAAAGGCGAATTTCGCCTGTGCCAAGGCTTTGCCACGCGCATTGCGGGTGCGGGGGCTTGGCGGTCAGATCACCATCGACCTGGCGCCCATGGCGAAAAAAGATCGCCGTGGGTTTGAGTCGGCGCTGCGGGCATCCTTCAAATCGGACAGCGATGAGACCACCCTGGCGGGCTGGACGCCCTCAGGCCATTTTGAACTGCACCGCAAGCGTGGCCGGTTTCCTGTTGCGGAGGTGCTGAAATGAGTTGTCCGATTTGCGGTGCCGAGCAACAGACCAAATACCGCCCCTTTTGTTCAAAGCGGTGTTCCGATCTGGATCTTGCCAAGTGGCTGAACGGTTCATACGCAATTCCCGCAGAAGCAGCCGCCGAGGAAGAAGAGTGGAACGAGGCGGACAGGTCATCTACTGAGCCGCGCCACTGATCAAGTTGATTTAACAAGATCTCTTTCGCTTTTGCTCGACCGTGTCAGCCGTGACCACTGCCCGTCGCGTTTCAAATTTCGTGCTCTGTGATATAGCTGGCCCATGCAATCGTTCGGTTCTTCTTTCCCTCCGGTCATGGGCCGCACCCATGAGGTCTGCGGCGCAAGTGCGTTTGCCTTTGCCTTTGCGCTCTTGGCGCAGCGGGGCGGCCAGGCCGTTTGGGTGCGTGAGGCATGGGACAGGCAACAGATAAACCCGACAGGTTTTGCGGATATTTCAGATCCGTCACGGGTGACGGTCTGTAACACAAGAGACCAGATTGAAACGCTTGCGGTGGCCGAAGAAGCCTTGCGTTCGGGGGTGGTTGCTCTGGTTGTGATGCAGCTTGGCAAGGCTCTGAACCTGACCGAGGGGCGACGGTTGCAGCTTGCCGCACGGGATGGGGCGTCTACCGGGTTGGCAATCATTCCCGAAGGGATGGGCAGCAACGCGGCGGAAACGCGTTGGCGCTGCACACCGGTTTTCGACCCCGATACAGGAGTGGCGGACTCGACTCTGCAACACTGGGAACTTATAAAGAACAAATCGGGAACATTGAGAGTCTGGTATGTTCGATGGGATCGGACGACGCGTCGTATCACTGTGGTTCCCCCGCCTCGCAAGTGAGCGGGTTCTTCGTCAGCGGCCTGTAGACGGGCCGTTTGTCCTGACGGTCAAACAGAAAAACGCCGACCGGATCTATTGTCTGAACAAAGCCGCAGAACAGCAGGGGCTGCACCAGGGTATGCCTTATGCCGATGCGCGCGCCTTTTGCCCCGAGTTGCAAAGCCGGGTGGCAGAGCCGGAAAGGGACAATGGATTTCTGCATCTCTTGCGCCGGTGGGCCACGCGCTATTGCCCATGGGTCGGGTTTGAGGGGGCGGATGGCCTCGTGATGGATGTCACCGGGTCAACGCATCTGTTTGGTGGTGAAGCGCCCATGTTGGCCGATATCCGCATGCGCCTGAGGCGCGCGGGACTATCGGTGCAGATCGGTTGCGCCGATACGCGCGGGGCCGCCTGGGCCCTGGCGCATTATGGTGAAGGGACCGCTCCAAGCGGCGACATGCTGTCCGCCCTGAACGCTCTGCCTGTGGCGGGTTTGCGGATCGACGACGACATATCGGTCGCTTTGCAGCGTCTTGGGTTGCGCACCATCGGTGATCTGGTCGGGGTCGCGCGTGCACCGCTGACCCGCCGATTTGGGCCCGGCCTGTTGTTGCGGCTGGATCAGGCTTTGGGTGCGCAGTTCGAAGAGATCTCACCCCATGCCGATCCCGTTCATTTTGCGGTGCGGATGACCCTGCCCGAACCGATCGGGTTGCTATCCGATGTGATGCTGGGCGCAGACCGGCTTTTGGTTCAGCTTTGCGCAAAGCTGAAATCACATGAGGTGGGCGCCCGCAAATTGTGTCTTACCCTGCGCCGCGTGGATCATGATCACCAGCAGGTCGAGTTGCGCCTGGCACGTCCTCTGCGTGACCCCAAGCGTATCTTGCCCTTGTTCGAGCGAGGCGTGGCAGAGATCGACGCGGGTTTTGGCATTGATCAGTTGCGGCTGGAAGCCACACAGGTCGATCCCCTGCCAGTACAGCAAATCAGCCATGTGGCAGAGGGGAGAGCGGGCGCGCTGGACGACCTGATCACCCGCATCGGCACGCGGATCGGGTTGGAAAACATCCAGCGGTTTCTGCCCGCCGACAGTCATATCCCCGAGCGCAGCTTTCTCGTCGCGTCTGCTGCCTATTCTGAACCGGTGGCAGGATGGAACAGCCCAAACCCGCGACCTCTGCTCCTCTTCCCGCCTGAGCCCATTGCCGCCAGCGGGGCTCGCCCCCCCGCACGCTTTCGCTGGCGACGCATGTCACTGACCACAGGCCGAGCCACAGGTCCAGAGCGCATCGCGCCGGAGTGGTGGCTTGAAGATGAGAACTGGCGTTCGGGCCTGCGCGACTATTGGCGGGTGGAAACATGCGAGGGGCGCAGGCTCTGGCTGTTTTACACGCCGCAAAATCCGGGTTGGTTCGTGCAGGGGGAGTTCGCATGATCAAAGTTAATCGCACCCACCTCCCGGTTGATGCGTTCCACCATGATATGTTGGACAGTCGTATGGCGGGGCAAGGTTACGCTGAGCTCTGTGTCACGACGAATTTCACCTTTTTGACCGGGGCCTCGCATCCCGAAGAATTGGTTGTGCGTGCCGCAAAGCTGGGTCTGTCGGCCATTGCTATCACGGATCGCAATTCGTTGGCGGGCGTAGTGCGCGCGTGGTCGGCGCTCAGGGAACTTCGCAACGTGGCACAAAAGGGGGTACAGATCCGGTCACAACAGCGGCTGGACAGTTCATCCCGACAAGTCAGCGGGCAAAGTGATCCGCTCATCAAACCCGACCCTGTATCGCTGCCCAAGTTGATTGTCGGTTGCCGGTTAAGCGTCCGGGATAGCTCGGTGGATTGGATCGCCCTGCCACGCGACCGGGCGGCGTATCAGCGCCTGACCCGCCTGCTGACACTGGGAAAGCGCCGTGCCGGGAAAGGGGAATGCACCCTTTACACCAAGGATCTGTTTCCGGCCTGCAAGGGCATGATCCTGATCGCCCTGCCGCAGGGGAGTTTGACGGACGCCATATCGGATATCCGCACCCTTGGTCGGCATTTCCCCGGCCAGGTCTTTCTGGGTGCCGCCCCGCGTTATGATGGCAGTGATCAGGCCTATCTGAATGCCTGCGCGCAAGCCGCGCAAAGGGCAGCCGCCCCGATGGTGGCGGTGGGGGATGTGTTGATGCACCATGCATCCCGCCGTCAGTTGGCGGATGTGCTGACCTGCATGCGCGAACATATCACCATTGATCAGATCGGCACCCGCGCGTTGCCCAATGGGGAACGTCGCCTGAAGGCTGGGGCCGACATGGCGCGGGTTTTTCAACATCACCCTGCCGCTCTGCGCCGGACCCTGGAGATTGCCGACAAATGCAGTTTTGATCTGAGTGAGCTGTCTTACGAATACCCGCATGAGGAAACCGAAGGAGAGACATCGCAGCAACGGCTGGAGCGTCTTGCAAGAGAGGGCCTGAAGCGTCGCTATCCCAATGGTCCGCCAGACAGGGCGATGGAGCTGATGGCAAAGGAACTGGCGGTGGTCGGTGAACTGAACTTCGCAGCCTATTTTTTGACTGTGCATGATATTGTTCAATTCGCCAGATCGCAGGGCATCCTGTGTCAGGGGCGCGGCTCGGCAGCGAACTCGATCTTGTGCTACCTTTTGGGCATCACCGATGTCAGCCCAGACATGATCGCCATGGTGTTCGAACGCTTTGTATCCAAACACCGGGGCGAGCCACCGGATATTGACGTGGATTTCGAACATGAACGCCGCGAAGAGGTGATCCAGTGGATTTACAAGCGATACGGGCGTCACCGCGCGGGGCTTTGTGCCACCGTCATCCATTTCCGTACCCGTGCCGCCATTCGCGAAGTGGGTAAGGTCATGGGTCTCAGTCAGGATGTGACGGCAGGGCTGTCCGGGCAGATCTGGGGGATGAGCAACGGTGGCGTCGATCTGGACCGTATCCGCGCACTGGGCCTTGATCCCTCGGATCGCCGTCTGATGCAGACCATCCGCCTGATTGGTGAGATCATCGGGTTTCCCCGGCATCTGTCACAGCATGTGGGCGGCTTTGTCATCACCCGCGGGCGGCTGGATGAACTGGCCCCCATCGAAAACGCCGCGATGGAGGAGCGTACGGTCATTTGCTGGGACAAGGATGACATCGACGCGCTGGGAATTCTCAAGGTGGATATTCTGGGGCTGGGGATGCTCAGTTGCATCCAAAAAGCCTTTGCCCTGATGCAGCAGCACGACAACATTACTCATACAATCGCTTCGGTCCCGCAGGAGGACCGACCGACCTATGACATGCTCTGCCGTGCCGATGCGATTGGCGTGTTTCAAGTGGAAAGCCGGGCACAGATGAACTTTCTGCCGCGCATGAAACCCAGAACGTTTTACGATCTGGTGATCGAGGTCGCCATTGTCCGGCCTGGCCCCATTCAGGGCGATATGGTGCAGCCCTATATCCGGCGGCGTACCGGATTGGAAAAACCTGAACCCTTCGGGCCCGCGCTTGAAGAGGTGACGAAACGTACTCTGGGCGTGCCGCTGTTTCAGGAGCAGGCGCTGCAAATCGCGGTGGTGGGCGCCGGGTTTTCAGCCGAAGAGGCCGACCACCTGCGCCGTTCTCTGGCCTCGTTCCGGCGCATGGGGACCATTGGCACATATCGCGACAAATTCATCGCGGGCATGTTGGGCAATGGCTATTCGCAAGAGGTTGCGGAACGCTGTTTCGGCCAGATCGAAGGCTTTGCCGATTACGGCTTTCCCGAAAGTCACGCCGCCGCTTTTGCCATGCTGGCCTATGTTTCAGCCTGGCTGAAATGCCACCATCCGGCGATCTTTGCCTGCGCGTTGCTGAACTCTCAGCCTATGGGGTTTTACGCTCCGGCTCAGATCGTGCGCGATGTCCGCGAACATGGGGTCGAGATACGACCGATATGTGTGAACCATTCCGAGTGGGATAATACTCTGGAACGGTGCCATGGCGGGGTGTTTGCGCTGCGATTGGGGTTTCGCCAGATCAAAGGGTTTAAGAAAGACGACGCCGATTGGATCGTGGCGGCCCGTGAAAATGGATACCCGGACCTGCAAGCCTTGTGGTTGCGCGCGGGCCTGCGCCCGGATGTTTTAATGCGATTGGCCGAGGCCGATGCGTTCTCTGGTATGGGGCTGACGCGGCGCGATGCGCTGTGGCATGCCAAGGCAATCCAAAGCGCGCAACCTTTACCCCTGTTCAGTGACCCGATTGATGGTGAAATCATCCCTGAACCGGATGTATTGCTGCCCAATATGCAACTTGGCGAGGAAGTGGTGGAGGATTACGTGTCCACCCGCTTAACCTTGCGGGCTCACCCGATGGAGTTACTACGCCCCGCGCTGCCGGGGCTTGTTCCCCATGCATCCCTGCAAGACATTCCTTTGGGACGTTACAGCGTCTGTGGCCTGGTGATCACAAGACAGCGCCCGGGCACGGCCTCTGGTGTGATATTTCTGACGCTGGAGGATGAAACCGGCGTTAGCAATGTGGTTGTCTGGCCTAAAGTATACGAGCGTTTCCGGCGCATCGTCATGGGCGGGAGGTTGTTGCGTGTCACAGGTTATCTGCAACGCGAAGGCATTGTTGTGCATCTGATCGCGCAAGAGGTGCAGGACCTATCCCACAAGCTGTCCGAATTGGGCCACCCGCAGCCTGAAGCCCTAACCACCGAGGGCCTACGCACCGACGATACCCCTAAAGCCGCCCGCTACCCCGCGCGCGCCATGCACCCACGAGATCAGGCAAAACGACTATTCCCAAGCAGAGACTTTCATTGAAGCAGCCCCCTAGGTTGTCAACGGCGGCGCAATTTCCGGCCATTGGGCGGAGTAAAAGCGGACCACCTCGGTCGTGACCGGCGCCTTGGCAA
>NZ_JAOWLB010000034.1 GCF_025751555.1 Ruegeria aquimaris | reverse complement strand
GGCGGCTACACGATCATCAAGGATTACATCCGCGAGCGCGAGCGTCGGGGCCAGGAGATGTTCGTACCGCTGGCTCAGCCTTCAATTCAAACATGCGGACGATCCAAGGACCTTCGACCTCGTGCGGCACCATGATGGTTTTCTTCTTGCCATCGTCGGTGGTGATCTTGAGGTTGCGGTAGCCGAAATTTGCCGAGCGGCACTGGTACCCGTCGCGGGTCAGTTGGATTTGCTGACCTATGGTACGGGTCAGGATGTCTGAAGCTTCGGCCCGGGCTTTTTCGGCCATGAAAATCTCGGCGTAGTGGCTGGGGGATTCTATGGCCCACTGGTATTCAACGCCCAAGTGTTCCAGCCGGTTGCGCTCAGGCTGGATGATCCCGGTGGTGTCGACTAGCCGGACGTTCAGTTCGCGCAGCCGACGTTTGAGGGCGAGGTAAATTTCCGTGCCTCCGCGAGTGAATCGATCGATATCGCCGACGATCACGGCGTCGATGTCGCGGTTGTCGGCGAGGAAGTCGAACAACTCGTCGAGGATACGGCGATCGGATTTCCTTCCCGAGTAGTGTTCAATGAAGAACCGCACGATGTCGATGCGTTCACGCCGGGCGACGAATTCCACTTTTCGCCGTTGGGTTTCGATGCTTTCGCCTTCTTGAAACTGTTTATCTGTTGACACCCTAAGCAAAGCGATCCCGAACCGTGGTGCCGAAGCCGGTTGGGGAGTTGGCATGCAGGCGGGTCAGTTCTTTAGTTTTAGGCCCGAGTGCTGACGGTTGAGGTTGTTCCAAAGCAATAGATTATTGCCACAAAGCGACGCTTCTGGAGTTCGGGCAATCTGGCGTAGCCGTTCAATCTCGTCGTCCGAGAGAGTTTCGACCTGCAGTCCTAGCGGCAGTTTGTTCAGCAATACCTGCAATTCAGCCAGTTCATCGGCTTTTTCCTGCAGTTCGGCTAGTTCTTCAGGGGTAACCTTCGACAGCCGTGCAGGACGTTTGCTCATGTCTGGTGATGTTATGTCAGAAAGACGTTCCAGCAAGCAAATCCGTGACAAACCGACTTGCGGTTCAGCGGGAATGCTGGTGTCGACTCCGTTGCCGCAACTGGTTCGCAAGCTCAAAATCGCGGTGTTGCGCGCCTAACCGGTGACCTCGCTCATAGGCTTCAACCTCCTCATGTGCATAGCCTTTCGGCACAGTGTCTTTGCCGTTGAAGCCATCCCTCCATCCGCGTTCGAAAACCCGGTCACGGGGCACCTGGTCGCCCGAGATGAGTTTGGATCGAGCGGCCAGTTCTTGCGAGATGTCGCGTTCCTGGCGTCGCAACGCCCGATCATAGCTCTGTCGATAGGTTGTCATGTAGGCGATGCGGTAACTGTCAGACAGCAGGGAGGGGAGGAAACGCGGGCGGGGTCTGCGCGACACATGGTGCGCCACATCGAATTCGGCGTCGTGTCGACCGTCGTCATGCCCTTTCCAGTCACCGGGCATTGGACCGCTCCGGATCTTCTTGCTCACGTTCGGCCCTCTCGGCCGCTGCAGCCTGTGCGCGCCACTCCATCAGAGTTCGAAAATCGGCCTTACCCTTGGCATACCCCTGCTCGTAGGCGGAGTAGAATACCGGGACATTCTCGGGCGCTAGAAGGATGAGTTCCATCGGCATGCGCATGGCGCGCGGTCTACCTTCAATGCCCCGGGCATAGCCTTCGGTGAAACCGGCGTCATAGACGTCTTGGTTGCTCATCGTGTGTCCCTTTCGTCTGCTGTGTCGCTCCGGTCTTTCTGAAGATTCTGCTCAATTTGTTTCCGGCGCGCCTGGCCGCGCTCGAAGCCGAGGATGTAGCCGTCCCAGTACGCATCCCTGTCGGACCGTTGTTCGTAGCCGCATGCGTCTTTGATTTCCTCTTCGGTGCTGGTCCAGAAGGCATTGTGCCAACCATCGTTAAATCCTTGGCTGCGTGCGACTTTGTTGGAAAACTCCATGGCCTGCCTCCAACTAAAAAGGGATCATTACCGGCGCGCGGGTCGCTTGGTACGGCAATGGCGCGGTGGATTTGCGCGCGCGCCGTCGCAAGTCAGCGCGCTGGTAGTAGCGCTTGGTTTTCAGGAGGACGGGCAGCCGGTTCGAGTACAACATGAGGGCCTGATCTTCATCCATGCGGATGATGTCATTAGCGGCCATCAACGGCGCCTTGTCGCTGCGCCCCAGTCGCGCTTCCAGATTCCGGGCGGTTTCTAGCGAAGTGCCCGGCAAGTAGATCTCCGTGCCAAGGCCCTCCACGATGGTGCGCGCATTCTGGGCACCATAGCGCCCTTCCAACTGCGCGAGCGACTGAAGGAAAAGCGAATAGCTGACCTTGTACTTGCGGGCGGTGGTGGCGAAGACCTCAAACCCGGGGATCTGCAAGTGGCCAAACTCGTCCAGGAACAGCCACACGGGCCGTCCAGGGTTTGTCGGATTCTTCAACAGCGCCTTGAACAAGTCGGCGTAGAACAGGTTCAGCAGAAAGGCATAGAGCTCCATCTGCGTCTGATTGACCATCACGTAGAGGGCTGTGGGGCGATGGCGCAGTTCGCCGAAATTCAGCGTGTTGGTCGCGGTCAACGCGGCCATCTCGGGCGTGGCGATCGCATCAAGGGCAACGTCGGCGGTCATCAGTACCGATTGGATCGTCTTGAGGTTGCCCTGCACGAAAGCCCGATAGGCGGCGAACGTGCTCTGGTCGTTTTGCGTTGCGTTCAGCACAAAGCGGTCGATCTGCCCTAGTTGGCCTTGGGGGGCGACATGCGCATCGAAACCCAAAACCAGGTGCCGCAGATTGGCGAGATTGCGGTAGCTCGGGTCGGGTTGGTTCAGCAGACACTGAGCCAGTAGACGGATCATTTTCTCCGCCGATTGATCCCAGAAGGGATCGTGCGCCACCTGGCCGGCGCTCCGACCGCTGGCCGATCGCACCAGTGTTTTGGCCAGTTCGGCCAGATGCTGCGGTGCAGTGGCATTGGCCAACGGGTTGTAAGTTTCCGAATGCGCCGGGTCCATCAGGTTCAGTACCCGGATCAGGTAGCCACGGCTGGCGAGATACCCCGAACTGGCCTGATAGAGTTCACCTGACGTGTCAGACACGACGAAGCTCGGGAGGCTGGAAGGAGGGGACAACAGATTGGGCAAGACAAAGGTCGACGACTTTCCGCGCCCCATCCGGCGGAGTTCAGCGACCAATTCGCGTTGTCGGTCAGCTATCTCACCGGTGGCAAGGGTTTGGCCGGCCAGGTAGGCCTGTGACTCTGCCCAAACCTGACCCCAGATAGATCGACCGGCGTCTTCAGCACGAAGTTGCACCGCCTCGAAATCTTCAGGAGTGACCGTGCCGAAGATCCGTTTGACCTTTTTCACGTAGCCTTGCCAGTACTGTCGGCGGTAGGCGGCGCGTTCAGCTTCCTCAGCTTTTTCACGTTCGTGCATCGCGTCGGACGACAAGCGCAAGCTTTGGCTCAGGGTCTGACCGATCCCGGTGGGTTTGGTTGTCATGGAATACCGTAAGTTTACCGCTGCAATCTGATAGCGGCAAACTTTGTGCAGACATTCCGGAAACGGCAGGGACGGGCTTCCGTTGATGCTCAGCCGGCGGTGTCCCCTGGAGACAGCCGGTCTGGCGACCAAATATGATCGGCCAGCGCGCAGTACAACTCGCTGCGTTTGGTCAGGTCGTCCTTACCGAAATCCGAGTGTGGCACAAATTCCAACCCGGTGCGCGCCAGCGTTTGCAGAAAGCCCGGGTTCTTTTCGTAGAAGTCGGCGTTCAGGGTCTGCGCAAGCGGGTTGGCTTTCAGGTAGTGCTTGATCTTTTCCGCGTAGGTGGCGTCGTTTAGACTGGCGTTGATCTTCTTCGGCAACAACACTAGGCCACCAATCAGGTTTCGATGGTTGTCGAAATCATTTTGCTGCGGGAAGACCTCGGCAAACCGATCGTAGTGGTTAGCCCACAGATGCTCGATTTCATAGGCGTTCTTGCCGGACCGCACGATGTAGTCCTCATAGCGCCCGGGTTCGCCGGCCTGCTGTTCCAGCCAATCGGTAAAACGCGCCAGCTGCCGGTGGATGGCCTTGCCGGTAAACTGGTTCAGGCCGACCGGCTTGTCGAAGGTCAGCTCTTGCTGCTCGGTCAGCAAACGCTGGTGCAGAACAGCGCGAACCTCTTCCAAGCCTTTGCCGCGCACATCGCGGATTAGGGTGAAGACTGAGTATTGCATCGAAGAATAGCTGTTGGATTTGTAGTTCCACAGCCGTAGATTCAGCCAGCAATCCAGGAAATCCGCCACCGCGCCGGCCTTTGCCGTGGCGGTGTCAGGCGCATCGTCAGGCGATATGGCGGCCAGGGCGATGTGGTGCTGCAGGGTAAAGCCGGCATCGGCGTTGTACTTTACGCTTTCCAAGCTAGCCGTGCGCTGGCGCGACGCATCCAGCAGCCGAACATAGAAGCCCGCGAAAAAGCGGAAATCGCGCATCACGAATTGATGGAAGTCCGTACCGGTACTCAACCCGATTTCGGCGGCGTGGTTGCGTACCCAGCGGTGATACTCCGTCCCGATTAGGTCAAAATCTTCGGGCTTGGCATCTTTTTTCCGTTCACGGATCTTCTTGGCGTATTGCGAGCGCAGCCAGGCCTTGAAGAAATCGGACTCAGTCCCTTCGCCATAGCCGGCAAAGACGGCCAGGTATTTCTTGATCAGTTTGTCGGCTTCCAGGCGCTTGGCCGGCTCGTCGATATTAGCCAGCAGGTAGCCCTTGAGCATGTCGGTAGGGGTGAGTGACAACCCGCGGTCGTTCATGGTTTCGAAAATCGTGTAGGCGTCCTCGTCGGCATAGGCGATGATCTCGATCAGCTTCACCTTGCGGGTCAGCCAATAGATGAACAGCGGCAGCGCCTCGCCTTGCAGTTCTTCCGGGAACAGTTCGCCCAAGTCCTGGTAGCGGTCGAGCAGATTGGTGACCGACTCCGAAGCGTCATCGGCATTGTAGGTCTTGCCGGCGAACAGCGCCTCCATGCAGTCGTTGCGCTCGGGCACGTTGAGCTTGAACTTCTTCTCGCCGAAATCGTCGGCGAAAATCAGATTCTGGATGGCAACGGCTTTTTCCCGCCCTTGTTGCAGGTTGTTCAGATAAATCATCAGCAAGGTGAGCGAGGTCATCCGTTGCTGGCCATCGACCAGATAGCGCACTTCGTCGGCCTGGCTGACCACGATTGAGCCGAGGAAATAGTGGCCGTAGCCGGCCACGTCCTTGGAAGTGTCACCGGCTTTATAGCTTTCCAGAAACCGCCCGGTCAGATCGTCGACCAGTTCCTGCAACTGCTTGCGCGCCCACTTGTATTCGCGCTGGTAGTAGTCAATGCCATAGCTGCCACTGGACAGCAGCTCTTGCACGGATCGGTCGTAGCCTTTGATGTCTTGCATTTTTTTTCGTCAGTTAAGTGTGTTTCAAAAGCCCATCGACCGAAGTCGTCTTCACGTACTTCGCTGGATTGGGGGCGATGGAAATAGCGGCAAAGTGCTTTTCGCCGCACTTGATCTTAGCGCCCTCCTGGTGGCGCAACGCGCTGTCGCGGAAGAAGACATGCGTGTCGGTTTCCGGGGCCAGCTCCTTGTGCCAGTCGAGGATACCTTGCGCCACGTCATCGACGTCGGCGTCGGCAATTGAGGTATCGAGGCAGGCGAACAGGACGCCGTAACCAATGCTATAGATCGTTTTGCCCGCTGCCTGCCGTTCTTCGATAGGAACTGTCAGTTCGATCCCACGTTTGAGCAAGAGTTCAAAAAGAACATCCTTGGCTGACCGCCCATCGATCAAGTGCTCTTTATGGTTCAAAAGTGTTGCCTCAAGGTCCGTGCGATCAGGAATCCATGGGGCAATGTTTGAGTTCGAAAGCCTAAACAGTCGAAAACCTGTGTCGGCGTCAAATGACGGATCTTCTGCTTGAATTTTCTGGGCCGCCCTCCGGACACGCTCTTGCGCCAAAGCCGCGATATTCATTGGAATGCCCAGCTCGGCACACAGTTCAGCTGCTGCTTTTTGCTCTTTTTTTTCGGGGTCAACTTTTTCCGGAAGTTGCACCAGAATAAAGCGCCGTTTAGCTTTGTCCTTCTGATTCTGCAAGAATACCGAATGGGCTGTTGTCCCGGATCCGGCAAAGAAATCCAGCACTAAATCATCTTCCCCTGTGAGCATTTCAATTAGTTCTTGCAGAATTATTTCATCCTTCGGAAAATCAAAAACATCCGCCCCCATTAGTTCTCGCAAACGCTTGGTAGCGGCACGTCCGTCCTGATAGAAAACGCTATAAGGCGCCTGAAACTCCTGGTCTTTTAGGTAGGCCTTAATACAAGGCACAGTGCTCTCGTCTGGCCCGAAATGAACCCTTTCATCTTCAATCCAGTCTTTCATATTTCCCTCATTGGCTGTCATCCAGCCGCGTTGGGGGATTTTCACCGGCTTGCCAGTTTTTGGGTGCAACACTTCGTACTTGGGACCTCCTCCGCCAGGCCATGAAATATCCGCCGGGAAGTAAACCCCTCTTCTATCAATGCATTTGTAGTGTTTGTGCGCCTTTGACGGATGGCTGTCTGGGAGAGCTCGATACCAAGCCCTCAACCCTCTTGTCATTTCGTCGTAATCGGTTCCGTGTGCACTTTTTAGTTTTTCATATTGCGCATAGATTTCGTCCAGACCTTTCTTTCTCTGGCGCCACAGAACCTTGTTTTCTCGAAGAAAGTTCATGTCTCGCGCATAGCAGACGATGTACTCATGGGATACCGACACCAGCTTCGAGTCGTTCTTTCGACCTCCAGCCCAAACCAAGTCGGCGACAAAATTCTCGTTTCCAAAAACTTCATCGAGAATTGCGCGCAACCGAGTTTGTTCGTTTTCGTCACAAGAAACAAAGATGGCTCCATCTTTCTTCAAGAGGTTTTTAGCCAGTCGAAGGCGGGGCAACATCATGTTCAACCAATTTGTATGTTTCCGACCTCCTGCTTCGGTGTTGCTGGCGAATTTCATACCTTCGCTGTCAACCTGACCAGTGTATTTCAAGTAAGTGTCGAGGTTATCCTGGAAGCGGTCAGGGTAGACGAACTCCTTTCCTGTGTTGTACGGCGGATCAATGTATATGAGCTTGACTTCACCAGCGTAACTCTTTTGCAGGAGCTTCAGAACTTCGAGATTATCGCCTTCAATAAAAAGATTTTGCGTTGCCTCCCAGTCCTGGCTTTCACTTTCGCAGGGCAAGAGCGTACCAGTGCTCGGGGTAAGAGCTATCTGCCGAGCTTTCTTCTTTCCATGCCAGTTCAATCCATACTTCTCTTCGCCTTCATCCAAAACGGAAGCGTCTCCCAGAAGTTGCCGCAAGACATCAAAGTTTACACCGCCCTCGGTGAACGCATCAGGATACAGCTCTTTCAGCTTTTCAATGTTTTCGGAGACGATGTCGGCGCTTTGGCCATCCTGTTGGGTAACGTTTTGCATGCTCGGTCTATCAGTTATTGGTTGTGCCAGTCATTTCGGCTTCAAGTTGAACTATAGCATCCTTCCGGGATTTGATCTCGGAATTCAAAGAGATTTTTCGGGACATCTGGCTTTCCCGCTTCAGCGCATTGCGCAGCTCCGCGATCTCGCGCTCCAGTCCTTCGATCTTGCGTAGCGCGTCGCGGTGCAACGGCGCAACCATCGCTGAGGCCGCCTGGAAACGCCCGGTGCGTTCGGCTGTCAGCAGCGCCACCACCTGCGCCTGCAGTGCCTGATACAGCGCATAGAAGTTGGTGGCGGGCAGTTTAGACAGCGTCACGGCGTCCAGAAACGCGGACTCGATGTCGGTGGGCGCGGCGGGATCGAACCAAGGGCTGAGCCAGCGTTCTTCCACCACGATCTTTGAGGCGTCGGCCTGATTGATCCGTTTCTCGGCCACGCTGAGTGCGACCTTGCCGTCATGCTGGAACACCAGCAACAGGGGATAGGGGATGGCCTGCTGCATGAAGCTGGCCAGCCGCCGCACACGCGTCGGACTGGACAGGTCGACCGACAAGATCGCGATCTCGCCGTAATCCCGCTCTTCATTGGTGAAAGGGGCGATATTGCGGAACAAGTCCAGGTCCTGGATCAGCACCTTAACTTTGCGTCCGATCATCAGGTCATCAAGTTCGGTTGCGTCAACTTGAACATCTTCGATGGAAAGCTCTTCGACTTCCGAAGCCTCATGCGCCTCGATTTTTTGAAGAAAACCTGCCACCTGCCCGTGAACTTTCTCCACGGTCAGAGCAAACGAATGGATGGAGCTTTCCATGCGTTTTAGCATGTTCACCCGCATCAGGTGGATCAGGCTACGCTCTCGATCAACCTGTTTGAGCGTCGATTTTCCGCCGGCTACCTGTTGGTCGTACTTGCGGCTGTATTCTTCCTGTTTGTCGCTCAACACATAGTCCAGCGGCGCATAGGCGGCGAGACTGAGCTTCTTGATCGACCGGTTGATGTCTTTCAAGGCCGGGAATTCACCATTCTTGTCGATGTCTGACTTGATATTCTTTGGCTTCAGTCGCTCAGGGAATTTGCCGATTTCTGTTACGTCGTAGTACTTCTCAATATGCCGCCGGGAGCGAGCAATCGTGAGTAGATCGAGTAGCTTGAAATAACCGAAGTTCAGACTCTCAAGCAGGCGTTCAGTTGTCCTCGCCTCCTCTGGAAGCTTAAGCCACTCGTTAAACTGGGTCTGCGCTCGACGAAGGGTGACTTCGATGCTGGGAATTCCGGCCGCGTCAAACGCCTTGTCTTGGCCCTCAGTGATGAATGCCACCTGGTTCTTGAGGTCGTTAAGGCGGTTGTTGACGGGAGTCGCCGAGAGCATCAAGACTTTTGTCTTCACACCGCTTTTGATCACGTCTTCCATCAAGCGTTGGTAACGGGTGACGCTGTCTACACGCGGGTTGTTATTCCGAAAATTGTGGGACTCATCGATCACGATCAGATCGTAGTTCCCCCAATTGAGGGTTTCGAGATTGATCTCACCCGATCGGCCGGAAGTCCGGCTCAGGTCGGTGTGATTCAGCACGTCGTAGTTGAAACGATCCTTGGCAAGTAGATTGCGCTTGTCGTTGACCGTGTAAACGGTCCAGTTCTCGCGCAGCTTTTTGGGCGCCAGCACCAGCACACGGTCGTTACGCAACTCGTAGTACTTGATCACGGCCAAGGCTTCGAAGGTTTTCCCTAAACCCACGCTATCGGCAATGATACAGCCGCCGTAGCGCTCCAACTTATCGATCGCCCCAATGACTCCATCCCTTTGGAACTTGTAAAGCTTGTTCCAAACGATGGTGTCCTTGAAGCCGGTCTTCGAGCGGATAATGCTCTCTTCGTCGATGTCTTCGAGGTAGTCCCGGAAGATGTTGAACAACGTGGCAAAGTAGATCTGGCTGGCGGGCTTGTCGCGAGCCAGGAATTCGATTGCTTCCAGCAGTTGGTCTTTTGCGCCACGAACTGCCGTTGGGTCAGTCCAGATGGTTTCAAACCAGCTGAGGAGCTGTTTCGTGGCCGCTGGATCATGAGTCACTGTATTCATCGCAAAGGCGCGAGACGGCACGGATCCAAGCCCTGCTGCGGTGAAGTCTGAACTTCCAGAAACTGCCGTTGGTGCGCCGTGCTCGCGCTCGATGTGGAAGATGTTTTGTGAGATGCTGCTGCTATGCAATTGTTGCACCTCAGTCTTTTGCTTGACCCAATCGGCGCACTCACGGGCGACACGTTGGAGATCCAGTTGATTGCGTAGACCGGTTTCATCGAGGGTCCCGGCAAGATGGTCCGGCCTGATCGCTTCGGCATTGCCAAGCAACAGACGTAGCTTGTTAATTTTCCGCAGCTCCGTCCGAAGTTCGGCGTAGCCAAAGACAGAAAACAAACCGGTTAGAACGGCCACTTTGGATCCGTCGCTGAGCGAACTACGCAGCTCGTCAACAACCCGACCATGGCTCTTGTTGTCTAGAAGCAATGCTTGATGCCCTCTGCCTGTTGTCGACGCCGGTGCCTGGCCTTCGCCATTCGTCATGCGTGATTTGGTTGATTAAGGCTATCGTACTGAAAATCTTAGAATTCGCCAGCATGACTTTGCCAAGGCGTCCCTTGGCGCTGCCAGTTCTTCAGAGCGCGCCGGGGTTCCAAGGGCCCTCCCTTGGCAAGTTGCATGTGTGCTGCAAATCGGCCTTGGTGCGCTCTGCGACCGGGCTGTTTGTGCAGACATGCAAACTTGCGTGGGCGATATCGCCCACCGCTGTGGCTCTGCCAAATAGGCATCGCGCTCCGCTGTGAGGAGACCAAACGGCTCTGCCAGATCGATGCGCCCTTCGGGCTGTGCCCGCTACGATCTGCGGCTCAGCCGTCTCCGCTCAACCTGCACAAGACAGAGAAAGACTTGGACAAGGTCGCCGCCCATGTACGCTGAGGGATGACTTCGGCGGAACTCCGTCCCTGAATGACGGATGGGGTTTTGTGCCAAGCCTTCCCCATGAACAAGCGAACCTCCGATAACGTGCGGCTCAGCCCTGAGAACCTGGATGAAATTCGGGCCTCGGTCGATTGGCAAGCCCTGTTTACGGGTCTCGGGCTGCGCAAGGCCGAACAGAAGAGCAAGCCGGGCGACTGGTGGGCGTGGTCGCCGTTTCATGATGAGAAGACGCCGAGCTTCCACATGGCGGCGGGCGGCGTCTGGTACGACTTCTCAATCGGGGAAGGCGGCGGTCCGATCGAACTGGTGCAACGGCTGGAGGGTGGCAACTGCTACGAAGCAGGCCGCGCCATCCTCGAACGCGGCTGGGCGCATGCTTCCGTTGATCTGTCCGCGCCCGTCACCCGTCAGCGCGACACGGTGCGCAGGGGTGTCACCAAGGCGGTGACAGCTGTCACCGAGGCGGAACCGCCTGAGAATGACCCGATCCGACAGGACTTGCTCAAGCTCTGCCAGTTCCACGACCTGCTGGCCGAACGCGGCGTGTCTGAGGAAACCTGCTACCGCCTAGGGATTGGTTATCTGCCGCAAGGCCGCTCGCCGCTGAAGGGGCGGATCGTTTTCCAGGTGCGGGACGCGCGGGTGACTAAGCACAGCGAAGGTGTGCGAGAGTCCGTCATCCTGTCGCATCTCGGCCGATCAGTCGACGGTCTTGAACCCAAGTACCTGTTCTACCAAGGCTTCCACAAATCCGCAGAGCTGTATGCCCAAGAACAGGTCTGGCTCGATCCAGAAGCGGCAGCGCAAATCTCGGCTACCAAAGCCATTATCCTGGCCGAAGGTCCGTTTGACGTGGCCAAGGCGTATGAAGCCGGACTGCGGAACGTGGTCGGTACGTTTGGGGCCAGCTTGTCGGTCACGCAGGCGCGCAAGCTGCGCGCCATGGCCGAGACTTTCGGGGCTGAAGCCATCGGCCTGGAACTCGATGACGTCGTCCTCGATCACGAAGTCCCGCATGTCCACGTGCGCAAGAACACCGTGCGAGGTTTGAAAACCGACCATTCCGAGCGTCTGTTACCGCTGCTGGGCGTTTCCTTGGATGCCGCCGAGGAATTGGTGGCCAGTGGCGGTTGGGGCAAACGGCTGGGCAAGAACATGTACGCCACCAGCATCATCAATCGCGCCATGCGCGACAGCGGTATCGTCACCGACAAGCGCCAGAGCCTCTACAGCCTGCGGCACTGGTTCCAGGACCAGCTGACCAAGCGCGACGTCGTTGACCGAGCGCAAGCGCAGCTGATGGGTCACAAGTTCCAGCGGCCCAAATATGGCTACGGCAAGGATCTGATCGAACTGCGTGAGATCATCGCCGAGTTTGCGATTGCAGCGCCATGAGACGGTTGCGCGAAGCATGCAATTTAGATTGCGCAGCGTAGATCGCCTGCAGCCTGGCATGAAGTTGCAGAAGCTGACCTTCCTCCATGTCATTGCAATGCTGTAGTAGTTCGGCCAACATGGCCTCCATAAAGGCAAACTCTGTGGGTGCGATCAGGTCCATGCGACGACGATCACCCGGACGCGGTTCTCCTTTTATAGGCGGAGAACCGTCCCATTTAAGCTTCCGCTCAAAAGGTCGGACAAATAGCTCACTTCTTAGCCCCTTTGGAGCAAGAGCAACTAGCAAAACCAACTCCGATCAACTACAATACATCAAACGATATATACTCGCGAATAACATGCCGATAAGCCGCATCACCGCATCAAGCAAGCCCATATCACCACATAAGTCTTTTTCCTCCCCCGACTTCAAGGCGAAGGCAGCGCATGTCTCTGGACGTTTTCAATTTGTTGAGATGTGGCTACGGCAAGGAGATGCCGAATGCAGGAAAGCTCTAGTTTATTGGAAGCAGGCTGAGAACTTTTACAAAGCAAACGAGGCCGTCGATGAATTAGCAAAGCCCCTGACTTCGTATTATTGCATGCTCAACATGTGTAAGGCCCTCTTGGTTTGCAAGGGGCAGGACATGGCAAGCGTTCAACATGGTGTCTCCGGTTATTCCATCGGTCAAAAAACAGCACTTTCCAACGAAATTGTGAAATTTAAGTTTAGCGGTGTGCTTCCCAGTCTTAGTAAATTCTTTGAAGAGCCAGTCGCAGGAACGGACGAACATAATCTCTCTGATCTGCTGTATAACCTGCCTCATATTCATAGAGCGTATTGCATGACGATCCCAAGCAGGAAAAATCGGGAACTCTTTATCCCCCTCTATGATTGCGGTTTTTTCAGAGTGGGTGGAACCGGCGAGACTTACTTCAGAGGTAGTTTAACTCGTGGCTGGAATGTAGGCCGGACAAAGAAAAAGCTACCCAAAGGCTTTGAGGTCGATCCGCACTCCGAAATCGGAGAGCTCTCTGTGCGCAAGAAGAAAAGATTTAAATGGAGTGGAGCCAGTGAGACGAAAAAAATTCAAAACCTTCAGAAATACCACAGAAAGCTAAGAAAAGAAATTTTTCAAATTTATGACTCGCCTGATTGCTGGTATCTAAAGCGCAGCGGCGATCCAGAAGCAACGGACGGTGTGATAAACAAGGCCCCAACTGTAATAGCCTTTGCCGCATTACACAGGCTTAGCGAGCTTTCTCGATACGATCCCGACAAACTATCACGGCATTTCAATAATCGCTACGGTTGGCTCCTCAGTGAGTTCTTAGGCCGGACACTAGATCAAGTTCTTGATGACCTAACATCAGAAATTACTGGCTACGAAGTTCAATAGCCATCAGCGCTGAAACCGCCGATGCGCTTCCACCGCCAGCCGCACCTCGGTTGTGGCAATGCCCATGTGCTGGCTCCCGTGTTCGGCGCGCAGTTTGCCAAACAGTGCATCGGCCTTGGTGAGCGCCGACCAAGGAGCCGTGCGCTCCAGGTGCAGCCGCAAGGTCGATAGGTCCCGGCTGGCGTCTTCGATGTCTTGGTAGACTTTTTCGGTGTCAGGGTCGGGCCGTTCGCCACACATGGCGCTGATTTCCTCGTGCGCGCGCCAGAGCGTCCCTTCGGCCGTCATTAACAACTGGTATTCGCGCGGTTGCTTGGCGGTTTCACCGACGGCATCGAACTTGGTCACCGCCTCCTGGATGTCACCGTGAAACACTTCGACGTCGGGTTCAGTACGATCCCAACTCGGGCGACTGATGGTCAGCATCACCCGCGTGACGTAGTTTTCGCGCAAGGGTTCTATTCTATAGTGGAATGACCGATCCCCATGGGCGTCGGCGTCTTTTGTCAGATAGGTTGAGCCACCTCGGTCTTTCAGAACGGCGATGATAGCGGCTGAAAAGTCCGCCGCCTCAAAGCGAGGCAGATCCCACGCGTATTGGCGGGCCAACGCCAGATGGCGCACCAGCCCGTGTGGGCCGTCGGGATAGCCGTCATGGTGTTGATAGAGATCGAAACTTTCACGGTCGTCAGCGACCGTGATGGTGGCACGGGTGGACATGCAGAATGGGATTAAGAAGTTGAATTATTGGTCGTGGCGGCTGGCTTCGAAGGCTTCGATGAACGTGGCCGCAACCTGCGGGACGATGGCGTTGCCGTAGGCGCGCAGGCGTCCCACGCGGCCGGGTACCCCATCAGCCAGCGGGCAAAGGCCGGGTTGAGACGGTCGCCAGCGCTCTTCCCGGCACCAGAGCCAGTCGAGGTCTTGCCAGGGGTCTGCGTCAGCCAGACCTTGCGCCCGAGCAAGCCGTTGGTCGGCACCGGGCTCTCCTTCCCGTCCTTGTGGTCGCGGGCGGTCGGTGTGGGCCAGCCAGTCATCTGGGCTTGCAGTGGCAATCCGCTGCGCGGGTTCGGGCCGAGAAGACCGCGTTTGTCCGCGTCGCCGGCCCGTGGGGTCGCCCATCCGGCCAAGAGCACCTGATCCTGTAGATCGATCTGACGCCTCGCCGCCATGCGTTTCTGGAGTTGCTCCAGCGTTCGACACCCGCTCAGGGCCGCTCGCGCGACCGGTGTGCGCCAGGTCGCGCGGTTCGGCTCCAAAACAGAGGCGTTGCCGGATATGCGGCGCACCGAGGCCCGCAGCGCACAGATCGGCCGCCCCGAGGGCGTAACCCGCGTCTTCCAGGTCATTCGATACCAGATCGTACCAGTCGAGCGCAGCCTTTGATGCAACCTGTTCTCCAAACACCGTTGCCGGTCGGCAGGCGGCGATGAGCTTGAACCAGACCGGCCACAGGTGGCGCTCGTCGTCGAAGGCCTGGCCTTTGCCCGAGGCCGAGAACGGCTGGCACGGGCAGGACCCGGTCCAGACCGGTCGGTCGTCAGGCCATCCGGCGAGCCGCAAGGCACAGGACCAGCCGCCGATACCGGCGAAGAAATGGAGTTGGGTGAACGGTTTGAGGTCATCAGGGGTGAGATCACGGATATCGCGGGTATCAACCACGCCGGGGGCAATGTGCCCGGCAGCAATCAACTGGCGGAGCCAAGCTGCCGCGTAGGGATCGATTTCGTTGTAAAAGGCCGTCATGGGACGCGGGTGAGAAAAGAAAACCGATCTACCACCAGCAAGAATAGAACACCTTCTGCCGGGTCTGCAGGACAGCTCGCGCCCACTGGCAAAACTCCAGGTCCCGTTCGCGGTATTCGGTCGCGGATTCGTCTTGATACTGGTGACCGTAGAAAAAGCCTGCGGGGCTTTCTGGCAGCTCGCTCCGTTCGACCATGGCCTGCAAAGTGGCGATGTCTTCGGCTTGCAGTTCCAGCTCGCCGCAATTCAGCGTGCCCGCCGGTTCGCCTGTACGGGCTTCGTATAGGCGTTCCATGAACTCCTGCAGCTTGGCGTGTTTGCGCCAGACGAACTTGGGTTGCACCTCAGACAAGCTTTGGTGCGGCAACCGGGTGTAGGCGTATTGGTCGAGGCCCATGGAAGAAAGGGATGAAGAAATAGACTCAGTATTCCGAGGCCAGCAGGATGGTCAGCACGCCCGTGGTAACACTGGGATCAGCGGGATTGGGCGAGCCGTATTCCAGGTTCTGGTCATAGGCGTCGATCTTGAACATCACGCGTTCGCCGTCGATCTCCAGCATGCCAAATTCATGGGTGCCGTAAGGATCGTTGTCCTCGCTGAAATCGTCAAACTCACGCACTGCGCGCAGCACTTTGGCAATGGTGGCATCGGCCAGGGCATTCACGCCTTGGGTCATCATCACGCGTCCACCACTGAAACTGGTCCGCAATTGGTCGTTAAAGGTGCGGATCGCCAGCGTGTCGGGATCCAGCTGGTCGTCGGTCTCCGGTAGCCGGTCGGGCGTCTCAGTCATGGGAAAAGATGAGGAACACTCGCAGCCTATCGCGGGGGCCATCGACGGTCGAGCTTTGCACAACCGCTCCTGGCACCGGGCGTCGTGTTTGCTGTCGTTGTCGGCCGAGACAAGCCAGGGCCAAACCTACCACGTCGTGGCCGCAGTCAACGGTTTGCCGCTGCGCGTTTGCCCGTTTTGACAGTCGGCCTCTGGGCGACGTGGCGTGTGGCCGCTGTCTATCTCTTAACCCAAACAAGACATGACCACATCCACCAACCGGGCTCAGAAGGGCCGCGCCCGCTACACCGCCTCGCGACAGGCCGGGCGCGCGCCGCTGGAATTCTATCCTACCCCGCCCGAAGCTACCCGAGCCCTGCTTTCGGTCGAGAGTTTTGACGGCCCCATCTGGGAACCCGCTTGCGGCGATGGCGCCATCGCAACCGAACTGACCAAGGCCGGCTACCAGGTCACCTCCACCGATCTTGTTGATCGCGGCTATGGTGAAGGCGGCTATGATTTCCTGAAGTCAGAAAAACCGCTGGCCAAACACATCATCACCAATCCGCCCTACGGGACGCATGGCTTGGGTGACGCTTTCGTTCGACGGGCTTTGATACACGCCCGACAGACCGGCGGTAACGTGGCGATGCTTCTGAACCTGCGGTCCTTGGCGAACCCAGACCGGCACAAGAAGTTCATCAAGACACCGCCGGCGGCCATCTATTTCCTCGACGAACTGACCTGCTGGCCCGAGGGCAAGCCCACCTCGAAATCCGCCCGCATCGCCCGACAGCAATACTACTGGGCCGTCTGGAAACCCGGTCATACCGGCGCACCACAGTGCTGGTGGTTGTCCACACGGGACTTTCGATAGCCCGCTTCTTTATCTCGTTTCTTAACACTTTTTCTTCATGAACACCTTCCATTCATCGCAACCGAACCCGTCCGCTCCGCTTTACCCGCAGTTGCACCTGCGGCTGATCGGCGAAGACGGCAACGCTTTTGCCATCCTGGGTCGGGCCAAACGCCTGATGCAGACCCACGGCCTGCAACCCACCGAGATCGAGCGCTTTCTCACGCAGGCCAAAGCCGGTGACTACAATCACCTGCTGGAAACCTGCCACCGCTGGTTCAGCTGTGACAGCGAACCTTCGCCCGACGTCGTCCTGGCAGAAATTGCCGCCCAGTGCCTCGACATCGAGACCCTGCAAACCCAAAACCGAGACCAGCTCGATTTCCACGAGGTGTCTGTCTGGAGCCTGAACGAGGCCCTGCTACGCGCCTACGATGCCGGAAGAGCCAGTTTCGCGAAGACGAAATCCCACTTCCAAGTCTGCGATGCGCCAGAGGACGAACCTGATCGGCTCGACGTTACTCCGATCGCCGTGCTGTCGCGCGATAGCCTGACAGAAGCAGGCTTCGACGCCGACCGCGTCACCGACGCCGAGTTTGACCGCCTCGTGCGGCGCCTGGGCGACAGCTACATCGAAAACCACTTCTGGCCCGACTTGGAGATCATCGCCGAAATCATGCACCTGCCGCGCCTGTGAGCGCGGCTGGATTAGCGCCGGCGCCGCAATAGCAGCGCCGGGCCGAACAGTGCGCCCAACTCCAGGCTGATGGCCAGGAAGAGTGGCAGCAGCAGTTGCCGCCCCGAGCCAAACAGCCCCAGCCCTTCGAAGGTTGTCACCAGCCGTGACAGCAGTTCTGACGTGCCCTGCACATCTTCACTGAGCGCCACGATCTGGTCGAGCACTGCCTGCGCCTCGGCCACCGTCTGTTGGAAGGCCGTCTCCAGTTCGCGCGCGATACGGCCACACCCACCACGGGCGCATTCCTGACGCCACGCCGCTTCGTCCTGCGCCGCCCGTTCCAGCAAGCGCCCATGTTCGGCTCGCAGCGCTTGGCGTGTTTCCTCGATCACCTGGGCGTCTTGGTTGAGTTCGGATCCCAGCAATAGCGACGCCGACAGGATCGAGGTGGTCGACAGCACTGACACCGGGGACAGAGTCAGAGCGATGGCTATGGCCACCGTCCCCGGCAGTTTCTGCCCTTGTGACAGCAAATAGAAGCCCATCAGCACGAACCCCGGGCGCATCATGTCGATCGCCATTAAGCCCGCCATGATCAGCACCTGGAACTGCCGGGCTTCCCGACCCAGCTCCCAAGCGAAGCTGGCGTTCAGGCCAATCAAAGCCCCGAGCAACGCCATGCAGGCCAACGCGCTGAACACCAACCGAGCGGTTTCTGCGGTAGGATTGACGGCTTGGAGAGCGCCGACCGTATGCACCGAGGGCAGTCCCGCATCGATCGGCGTCAGGGGCAGCGTGCGCGTCGGCAGGCGCATCAGTCCGAGCGGGGTCAGAGACCAGGTGCCCAGATTGTCGGCGAAGGCCATCAGCCCTTGGCGTTTCAGGGACTGCATCAGCCGGCGCACGAGATCACCGTCCGAGGCTTCTGCCAGACCTGCCCGATCTAGCGCTTGCGCGAAATCCGCCTTCGAAAAGCTCGGTGACAAAGCCTCAAAGGCTGTCACCAGCAGCGTGTCAGATACTGTGACGCCTTTGATGGTCGTCGTCATGGATTGGGTCATCGTCACTCCCCCATCACAGAAGGCCGCGCTCGCGCAGCCATTGGATTTGCTTGCTGGACATATCGGCCAGGTCCCCGACCGCCGCTGGAATGAAAACGTCGCCGCGCTGGCCGCGTGATACCGGCGCATCCCAGGCAAACACCGTTGCCGTCAGGCCTTGGGCTTCGATCAACTCGACCGCTTTCGCCGCGCCGTCTTGGCCCGCTTGATCGCGGTCGTAGACGATACAGACGGTCTCAACCGGGCGCATGCCCGTGTTGATCAGCAAACGCAGTAGGCGAACGAAGTCGTCGTGTAGCGCCGGCAAAGCTCCGGGTTTGGCCAAGCCCACGATCTGCTCGGTTTCCAGCGGAATCCGCGCGACCTCGGCCGTTTCCTTCAAACGCACCCCGGAGAACGGATTTGTCGTAGATAGGCCGTCGATGTCATAGTTCACGCCGAACATCCGCCGCAATGAATTGATCTCGCGGTTGGCGGTGTAGGGCTTGAGACCTTTCTCTTTCACCCGCTCGACCCACCAGGCACGGAACTGCACGGCATGGCTCCGCTCGACTTTCTGGAAGGGGAGTGCACCAATCGCTTCCTCGAAATTGCGAATGGCCTTGAGGTAGATATTGCGTTTGACGCGCTGCTGGTCGTGGCTGACCCGAATCCATTCGTCCTTGATGTAGTCCCAGAAACGGTCGAAGGCGTCCGACAGCGAGAACTGCGGCTCGGGTGTCAGGCCAAGGAGGGCCTTCTGTTCCGGCGCTGAATGCTGGCCGATGATCAAGAGCCGCAGCCGGTCGAGCAACTCGGCATCGGTCAGATCCAGCGCTGACTTTGGCTCAAACCCGTGCGACCGCTGCAAGGCCGCAGCTGCCCGGTATCGTTCGGCCACGTCCTGAGCGCAGAGCGACACGCCGCGCGCCTTGGCGGCGCGCCAGTCTTGTTCCAAACGAACCGAAATCTCGGCCGCCATCCGTTTAGCTTCGCTGAAATCGCCGGTCTTCAGAGAGAAGCTGATCAGTGGCTTTCTTTCGACGTCGGCAAACTCTCTTGGCACCGACCGGTAGTAGTGCCACCAACGCCCCTTTTGCTTCAGGTGCAGACCCCACATGACGCTGGATCCCTTTGTCCAGAATTTGTCCGGACTGGCCGATTCCAGCCGGAAACGGGATCACACTGCATTCAATGAAATCAAGCCTTTAGGGGCGGTATTTCGTCGCTATTTAGGACGAATGGTGCCCGGGGGCGGAATCGAACCACCGACACGAGGATTTTCAATCCACTGCTCTACCCCTGAGCTACCCGGGCACGGGAACGGTTCTGGCCGTTGGGTGCAGGCCTTCTAAGCTGAGGGGAAAGTAGTGTCCAGAGGGATTTTCAAGTTTTTCAGAAATCTGCGCAGAACCATGCAGGCGAAACGCCCCGGAGGTTTCCGAAGCGCAAACCACTCCAAAGATGCGCCCTGCAACAAAGAGGCGGTCCTGGATTTTGGACCAATTTGCAGCCAGGTTGAGATGGATCAGGGGTTCAGCTAGGCTGCTATTCTCATTGTTTGTGTCTTGATGGCTTAGGCCTCATGGGGGGCAACAAACTGTGTGTCGCGTGAGGGCGTTCGGTGTTATGGTAGCTCAGCCACTTACCGATCCCGGCGCGCGTTTCTGAACCCGTAT
>NZ_JAOWLB010000033.1 GCF_025751555.1 Ruegeria aquimaris | reverse complement strand
GAGATCAACAAGGGGTTCGACCTGATGCACAAGGGCGAAAGCATCCGCGCCGTCGTGGTGTACTGAACATCTCGCCCGCAAGAACGGGGACGACCGGGAAGGTCCCGGTCGCTCCTCACCCTATCTCTCGCTAACCGGTTCTTGAACGATCATCCGCATCGTCAAAATGTGGCTCAGCGGCATTCCGCGCCCAGTTCCTCAACCATGCCAAACTCGTGTCCGTGTCTCCGCCGGGCTTGTATTCGGCACCCAGAGGATCGGCATAGCCCAGGTCAGCAATCGTCCTGAAGATATGATCATACGCTACCTCACCCCGGTCGGGTGGGCCCCGGTCCGGAACCGAAGCAAACTGAATATGGCCAATAAGGGGAAGCAGGCTCTTCAGGCGGCGGGTCAGGTCGCCCTCCATCACCTGGACATGGTAGCAATCGAACATCAGTTTCAGGTTCGGTGCTCCAACCTCCGCGATGGCCGCGACGGCCTGATCCGTCGTGGTCAGGAAATAGCCGGGCGCGTCGTAACGATTCAGCGGTTCGATCAGGATGGTCAGCCCATCTCGGCTGGCGATATCACAGGCAAGGCGCAGGTTATGGATGAAACAGCGATGCGCTTCAGGTCCGCTTGCAAACCCGGCCATGACGTGGATCTTCCGCGCTCCGATCGCGCGGGCATAGTCCACTGCCTCCTCAATAGCGCGGCGCGCCTCTGTCTCGCGTCCGGGCAGGGCCGACAACCCGTTTTCCCCTGCGGTGACATTGCCGCGCCGCGTGTTCAGGCCCAGCATGGGCAGGCCGGTTTGCTCCAGCGCAGCGGCCACCTCGGCCGCCGGGGTGCCATAGGGCCAGTGGCATTCCACCGCGTCGAAGCCGGCGGCGTATGCCGCCCGGATCGCGTCCGGCAACGGGCGGTCTGTCCAGAGAAAACCGAGGTTGGCCGAGAACCGCATCCTCGCCCTAACCTTCGCCCGGCAGGGTCAACCCGGCATTGCGGGCATAGACCTTGGCCACGGCCGCGTCATCCTCGGCCCCCAGGCCCATGCCGGCCGCCGCCAGAAACTGCTGCATTGCCGCCGCTGTGATCGGCGCCCCGAACTCTGCCTTGCGCGCGATCTCCAGCACGATGCCCAGATCCTTGGGCCAGATGTTCACCGAGCTATGCGGCGCGTAATCCCCCGCCACGATATGCGGCGCACGGTTTTCCAGCATCCAGCTGGTGCCGGCGCATTTGCTGATCACGTCTAAGAACTGGTCAGGTGCGATGCCTTGGGTCATGCCAAAGGTCAGCGCCTCGGCCATGGCGGCGATATGCACCCCTGCCAGCATCTGGTTCACCGCTTTCATGGCGCTGCCCGCACCAGATCCGTCGCCCAACTCAAACACGGTTTCCGCGATTGACGATAGCAGTGGACGCGCCGCGGCAAAGGCCTCGGGCCTTCCCGAAGCCATGACGCTGAGCCGCCCCTCGGCAGCCTTGACCGACCCACCCGAAATCGGCGCGTCGAGATAGAGCACACCGTGTTCGGCACAGCGGGCCTCCATCGCGCGGGCAAAATCCGGCGGTACGGTCGCACAGGACAGGATCACGGCGCCATTCTTGAGTCGCGGCACAACTCCCTCAGCACCGAACAGAACGCTTTCGGTTTGCGCGGCGTTCAGCACCACAACGGCAAGGGCATCCAGTTCTTCCGCGATCTCTGACACTGCTCCGGTCTCGCCCCCCTGGGACCGGAATTTGGCAACCTGTTCGGGATTGACGTCATATCCCCAGACCCGATGGCCACCACGCAACGCCGAAACGGCGATGCCATACCCCATGGAACCAAGTCCAATCACCGCGACCTTTTGTGTCACTTGTCCGCCCCTTTCTTGTTGTTGGGTCTATTCTGTCCGCGACCGCAAGCTGTCGATCAGTTCACGTTCGACATTCAGATGTTTGTCTGCCGCGTCAAGCGTGCGGTGGTCCAGATGCTGTGGATCAAGGTCGATCCCCTTGGCCAGCGTTTTGGCCACCGCTTCCAACGCAGCGATCCGGGCGTATTTCTTGTGGTTGGCTGGAATCAGTGTCCAGGGGGCGATCCGGGTCGAGGTTTTGGCGAACATTTCGTTCACCGCCTCTTCGGTTTCGCTCCAGCGGGCGCGATTGCGAAAATCCTCATAGGTCAGCTTCCACCTCTTGAGCGGATTGCGCAGCCTCTCTTCGAACCGCCGCATCTGCTCGTCCGGTGAGATGTGGAAGAACAGCTTGACGATCCGGGTGCCGTCATCGACCAGCATCCGCTCAAATTCGTTGATCTCGCGATAGGCCGCGCGCCATCTATGATCGGGCGTCAACTGTTCGATCCGCTCGACCATGACCCGCCCGTACCAGCTGCGATCAAAGGCGCTGATCGCGCCATCCGGCGGCAGACGTTCCCAAAACCGCAAGAGATAGTGGCGATTAAGATAATAGTTGCGTGGCGCGCCAATGGGCCAGACCTTGAAGCTTCGCGGATCAAGCGCCTGACTGATCCGCCGGATTGCGCCGCCCTTGCCCGCCGCATCCCAGCCCTCAAAGACCAGAACAGCCCTGTGCCCGTGAAAAAGATAGGCCTGCTGGATACGTGACAGTTTCAGTTGCAGCTTTGCCAAGCGTTCCAGGTATCGGGCTTTTGGGATCGTCAATGTCAGATCCGCATCGGCCAGGCTGAGTGTCTGTTTCGCTGTCATCGTCCGCCTTGCGCATTGGGCGCGTTTCCGCAACCCAGTCTTTGCCCCCCGCGCCCGGAAATCAAGGGGCCAGGGAGCGCAAGCGGTGGTTCTCGGGATCATATGGGCAGGATGGAATGACCCGCGCAGGTACCTTCAGACCGATGATATCGACATTCAGTTCGGTTCCAACCGCCGAGTACTCGGGCAATACATAAGCCAATGCCAGGTTAAGGCCCGTCCGGTGCCCCCAATCCCCAGATGTCACGGTACCCACCACCTTGCCCGCCAACATGACGCTGGCACCCGCATGGGCCGGGGCCAAATCCGTTTCAACCGCGAGGCTGACAAGCTGCCTGCGGTCCGCCGACCCAAGCCGCGCCACCAAAGCTTGCTTGCCAAGGAACTCCTTGTCCAGATCCACAAACCGGGCGAGACCCGCCTCAAATGGATCGAACTCGGTGATCAGATCCGCCTTCCAGTGCAGATACCCTTTTTCCAGACGCATCGAGTCGATGGCACGGGACCCAAACAGACACATGTCATGCCCGGCCCCAGCGGCGCGCAGCGCGCGCCAGACCGATAGGCTCTGCGCCATAGGAACATGGATTTCAAAGGCCTCCTCGCCAGAGTAGCTGACTGCCATGACAACCGCCGGCGCGATACCGACATGGGCGCGCCGGACCGACAGCCAGGGAAAGGCCGTGGCCGACCAATCGCCCCGCGCCACTTGGCTCAGCACTGCGCGCGCCTTTGGGCCTGCAAGCAGAAGTATGGTCATCTCGTTGGTCAAGGCGCGCAAGGAAACACCGCCGTCCTTGGGCAGATGCGCCGAGAGCCAATCAAGGTCATGCCATTCCGCGGCCGCGGCAGACCCGTACCAGATCGTGTCGTCGTCCAACCGGGCAAGCGTTGCTTCGGACTTGATACAGCCCTTGTCATTTAGCAGATAGTTCAACCCGACTCGACCGAGCCGTGGCGGTAACTTTCCGCAGATCAGTCCACCCAACCAGTCTTGCACTCCTGGCCCGGTAATCTCGATCCGATTGAAACCGTTGATCTCCGTCAGGCCAACTCCGGTTTGCACCACGGCAACGTCCCGCGCCACCACATCGAAGGATTCGTTGAACCGGAAACTATGTGTTTCGGCGAACTCGTTGTTGGGGCGTATATACGCGAGCCGCTCCCATCCGTTCACCACGTCGAACTCCGCGCCTTCGGCTTCCAGCTCCAGATAGAGCGGCGTCGTCTTCACCGGCCGCCCCGCCGGGCGATGCTCGTGCGGGAAATGAAACCGGAACTCGTTCTGGTAATCCTCTACCGCCTTCAGCGCTGTCAATTCGGCGGTGCCATGCCCCGTGAACCGGCGCGGGTCCAGTACCCAGGTGTCGTAACAGGCTTCGCCATGCACGATCATCTGCGCCAGCAGCCAGCCATGGCCGCCGCCTTCGCCCAAGCCGGCGCGCAGCCCAATGATGCAGAACGCATTGCGCTTGCCGGGGACCGGCCCCACCAGGGGTGCCCCGTCGATCGTATAGGTGATCGGGCCGTTGATGACGGTGTGAATGCCCACCTCTCCCAGCGCCGGAATGCGCGCCACGGCGCCTTCGAACACCTCCGCCACCCGGTCCAGATCGTCCGGGCAAAGCGCATTGACGAAATGCGGGTCGATGCCGTCCATGCCCCAGGTCCGGCATCCCTGTTCGTAGAACCCGACCAGCAACCCGTTCTTTTCCTGGCGGCAATAGAAATCGTCGATCGGACAGCGGATCAGGGGCATCCGGTGGCCCGCGTCGCGAATGGCCGGGATTTCCTCGGTCAGCAAATACTGATGCTCCATCGAGGCCACGGGATGATGCACACCCATCATCGCGCCCACCTCGTTCACCCGGTAACCGCAGGCGTTCACCACGATTTCCGCGTGGATATCGCCATGGGGCGTGCTGACGATCCAGCTGTCGTCAGCCAATTGGCGCAGGGCAGTCACCGGTGTCTGGCGATGCACCTCGGCCCCTGCTTTGCGGGCCCGCCGAACCAGCGCCTGACACAGCTGCGCTGGGTCGATATCGCCATCCAGCGGATCCCACAGCCCGCCCAGCAGGTTGCCCTGGGTAATCAGCGGATTGCGCCGCGCACATTCTGCGGCGTCGATCACCTCGAACTCCACCCCCATGCCCCGCGCCATCGAGGCGAAATGGCGATAGCCCTCCATCACCCGTTCGGTATTGGCCAGGCGAATGCCGCCATCGCCGTGGTGGTAGGTGATCGGATAGTCTGGATCCTCTGCCAGCTCCTTGTAGAGCCGGATCGAATGTGATTTCAGCCCCACCATGGTCTGGTTCATGCCGAAATTGGTCACCTGCGCCGCCGAATGCCAGGTGGTGCCCGAGGTCAGTTCGTTCCGCTCCAAGAGCATCACATCCGACCAGTCCTCCTGCGTCAGATGATAGAGCGTCGAACAGCCCGCGATGCCGCCCCCGATCACCACGACTCGTGCCGATGTCCGCATGAAACCCTCCCGCGTTTTGCGTCAGGCAACAGGCGGCGTCGCTTTCCGTCAATCCAAGACCAACGGATTTGCAAAGAGCGCATGTTGTTTCGAAAAACCAAAACCCATTGGGTTCTTTCTGATCTAAAATACTCCGGGGCGGCACCGAAAATGAAAAGGCCGGGGAACATCCCCGGCCATTCGATCAATTCGGAACCTGTCAGGCGCGCCGGCGGCGGCTGCCGGCGCGGCCGCCCCGGCCCCGGCCTTCGTCACCATCGGCCGAAGGGGGCTTGTTGAAGCGGATCCACTCGGCGCCGTGGGCGTCGTTGTTGGTCAGCAGGTTGGCGGCGCGGATGGCCTCCATCTCCTTGCCTGCGCGCGGCAGGGTCGAGCCCAGGCCGAACATTGTCACAAAGGTCTCGTCATCCATGCCCTCGGGCAGGATGATGCCTGCGGCGGCCACGGCTTCTTTCTTTTCGGCAATCGCTTTTTGAGTGATCGGCAGCGCCACCGGATTCATGATCGCGCTGGTCATGCCCGCGCCCATTGCCATCGGCAGGAAGGCGTTGTTGATGCCGTGCCGGTTGGGCAGGCCGAACGAGATGTTGGAGGCCCCGCAGGTGGTGTTCACGCCCAGTTCCTCGCGCAAGCGGCGCACCAGGGCAAAGACCTGCTGACCGGCGGTTGCCATGGCCCCGATCGGCATGACCAGCGGGTCGACCACAATGTCATGGGCCGGGATGCCGAAATCGGCGGCGCGCTGCACGATCTTCTTGGCGACGGCAAAACGCACATCGGGGTCTTCGGAAATGCCGGTATCGTCGTTCGAGATCGCCACCACCGGCACGTTGTATTTCTTGACCAGCGGCAGGATATGCTCCAGCCGCTCTTCCTCGCCGGTGACCGAGTTCAACAGCGGACGGCCTTCACAGGCCTCGAGCCCCGCCTCCAGCGCGCCCGGAACCGAGCTGTCGATGCAGAGCGGCACGTCGACCAGCCCCTGCACCAGCTCGACGATCTTGCGCATCAGCGGCGGTTCGGTCTCGTTGGGGTTGGGGTTGGAGTTATAGACAACACCCGCGTTGATATCGAGAACGGTAGCCCCGGCGGCAACCTGAGCGATGGCGTCCTTTTCCACGGTCGAGAAATCGCCCGCTTCCAGCTCGGCGGCCAGTTTCTTGCGGCCCGTGGGGTTGATCCGCTCGCCGATCACGCAGAACGGCTGGTCAAAGCCGATGATCGCGGTTTTTGTTTTGCTTTCAACGATGGTGCGGGTCATGTCTGGCCTTTCAGGTCGGGTTTACGGGGCGGGTGCTCGAACCGCCGTTATTGATTGCCCAGGTGGCATTGGTCTTGATGCCGCCCAGCGGGAAGAAGTGCACGTTGGTGATGTTAAAATCGGGGTTGGCGGCCTTGTGGGCGGCCAGTTCGGTCACAACATCATTGGGTTCATAGGGCAGCAGCAGCTTGGACACGTCCATCGCGCGCTTTTGCAACACTTTCAGCGAGGGGCCGACGCCGCAGGCGATGGCGAACTTGATCAGGGTCTGCAATTTGGCGGGACCCGCAATACCGATATGGATCGGCAGGTCGATGCCAGCGGCCTTGAGCCCGTTGGCCCAGGCAATGATCGGCTTGGCCTCGAAACAGAACTGGGTCGCCAGCGCCATCTGGGCATCTGTGGTCTCGCTGAATTTCTGTTTCCAGCGCAGCGCATCCATTACGTTGGCATCGCCGCCCTTGGGGTCGATATCCTTGTTGCCCTCGGGGTGGCCCGCAACGTGCAGACGCTTGAACCCTGCCTTGTCAAAAAGGCCGGTTTCCATCAGTTGCATCGAGCAGTGGAAGTCGCCATGCGGCTCTGCCACACCACCGGCCAGCAAGAGCGCCTGCTCGACCCCGGCCTCGCCCTGGTACATGGCGATCCAGTTTTCCAGCGTCTTGGCATCCTTGATGATGCGCGCCGGGAAATGCGGCATGACCGGATAGCCCTCGGCAGCCAGCCGCTTTGCGGTTGCCACCATGTCCTCGATCGGCGTGCCCTCGATATGGGCAATGTACACCCGGGTGCCCTCGGGCAGCAGGGCGCGGAAATCCTCGACCTTCTCCGCGGTGCGCGGCATCACCTCGATCGAGTAATCCTTGAGAAAGGCCTCGACGGTGGGGTTCACGGGGCCGTTTTCGACCGTCTCGCGTTTCTTGAAGTTCAGCAAAGCCATCGCGGCCTCCCATATGCTCTTCGGGCTCATGCCCAACCGTCGTTTGCGATCAGCGCCTTGATGCGGTCGCGATCGTATTCCCGTTCCAGACGTTGGGCCTCGGCCTCGACGATATCCGCCGGTTCACCGGCGACCTCGTAAGGCTCGGCCTTGCGCCACTCGGCCAGATAGGCATCGGTGTCTTGCGCGCCCACTTTCATCGCGGCGCGGTCGATGGCCTGCTCGAACCGTTCCTCCAGCTGACGCTTGGCGCCGCGGCGGCCCTTGCCGACGATGACCTGTGCCGGGATGTCCCGCCAGTAGACGATGGTAACCTCGGGCATGCAGTCGATTCCTCCTGATCCGGTGAGCCGGTTCTAGCGGTCAATATGGGGCGGGGTCGGTCCGATTTCGACACGTGCGCGATGTGCAGCGACCTTTGTCGTTTTCGGACCTTCCGCGCAACAGGGCTTAACCCGGATCGCGCGCCCGCGCCCGCCCGAATTCTTCAGCAAGATGATGAGCCGCGATCATGTCACGAAAAACCCCGGGGCCGTGCGGCACCCGGGGTTCCTGTTTGCGACGCGGGGCGCGCGTGTCAGCCGATCAGGCCGCCATCCTCGCGCGTGACCACGATGATGGCCGAGCGCGGCACGCTGTCGCCGCCATCGGGCCAGTGGCTGTTGCCCTCTTCGCCCGGGTGCTGCACGCCCACGAACATGGCTCGGCGGTCGCCCGACCAGCACAGGCCGGTGATCTCGGCCTCGCGCGGACCAACCAGAAAGCGGCGGATCTCACCGGTCACCGGGTCGCCCGCCAGCATCTGGTTGTTGCCCTGACCGGCAAAATCGCCCTCGTTCGAGTATTTGCCGTCGGTCTGGATCCAGAGCAGCCCGTTGCTGTCGAATGCCAGCCCGTCGGGCGAGTTGAACATGTTGCCCGCATTGACGTTTTCCGAGCCGGCATAGGCGTCCGAGTGCACCGTCGGGTTGCCCGCCAGCACGAAGAGATCCCAGTCGAACCCTTCGGCAGTATGGTCGCCGCCGTCGGGACGCCAGCGCACGATCTGGCCATAGTTGTTCTTTTCGCGCGGGTTCGGCCCCTCGGCCGGGGTCTCGTCACCACCCGCATTGGGCTTGACGCCGCGGTTCTTGTTGTTGGTCAGCGCGCAATAGACCTCGTCCGAGTTTGGATTAGCGGTGACCCATTCGGGACGGTCCATGGTGGTAGCGCCGAGTTTCGAGGCCGCCTGACGGGTATGGATGCAGATCTCGGCCTGGCTCATGCCGGTGGCCTCAGGCGTCAGCGCCAGCCACATGCCCTTGCCCGAAGCGTCGAACTTGGCCGCGTAGAGCGTGCCGTTTTCCATCAGTTCGTCGGTATCGACACCGGCGGCATAGACCCCGTCCGAGACATAGCGGTACAGGAACTCGCCCCGCTCGTCATCGCCCATGTAAATCACCAGACGCCCGTCGCGATTGACGACGCATTCGGCATTCTCGTGCTTGAAGCGGCCCAGCGCGGTACGCTTCTTGGGGGTCGAGGTTGGGTCGCGCGGGTCGATCTCGACCACGTAACCGGCACGGTTGGGTTCGTTGGGGTTCTTTGCGACGTCAAACCGGTCGTCCACGCGCGCCCAGCCATAGCCCCAGTCCTTGGACGAGACACCATAGCGCGCCAGTTCAGCCGAAACCTCATGCGCCTCGTCGGCGGCCGAGAAATAGCCGTTGAAATTCTCTTCGCAGGCCAGATAGGTGCCCCAGGGGGTCTTGCCCGAACCACAGTTGTTCCAGGTGCCGAAGGTCACCGTGCCGGTCGGATCGGCGGCGGTTTTCATCAGGTCGTGGCCTGCGGCGGGGCCGGTCAGCGCCATCTCGGTGCGCGGCGTGATGCGGCGGTTATAGGGGCTGTCGGTGACAACCTGCCAATGGGTGCCGTCATGGGACAGTTCGACCACGGTGACGCCATGGGCCAGCAGACCCTTTTCCACGTCGTCATCGGTCTCGGCCTTGCCTTCGGCGCGGTTGCCCCAGATGATCTCGCGGTTGGTGTATTCGTTGTTCACCACCAGCAGGGTGCGGCCCTGGTGATGGAACACCTCCATCCCGTCGGTATTGTCGCCAAAGGCGCGGGCCTGGCTGGCGGCGCTGCCGCGCGTGGCCTGATCAAAGGCCACCCCATCCGACCACAGCGGGTCGGCCCAGCGCACCAGAACCTCGGCCTTGAACCCCTTCGGCACCACGATTTCGTCCGCGGTCGAAGCGGCCACCGCCTCAAAGGCGAAACGGTTCGTCGCAGCCTCGGCCCCGCGCGGCAGGACCGCGCCGCCAAGGGCCGCGAACCCGCCCATCGCGAGCACCCCGCCTAGGAAGCCGCGACGCGAGAGCGCCTCTTCGACTACATGGTCGAAATCACAGCCCTCGGGGCGCGGATACACCGACTCGTCAAATTCATCGAATGTCAGGGTACGGTCGTTTTTCATAGCGTGCTCCATGGCTTGCCAGCAGAATCCAGGTCGGCCTACGCGCCGACTTTCGGGGATGCAGTCGCACGGCTGTGTTAAACCTATATGACGGTTCTGCCGCCTGTCGCAGTGAATTCTCTTGCGCCTCGTCAGATCGGATCTTAGGTTCAGGGTAACACGAAATCGGAGGGCGTGACATCATGGCGCCCAAGCGTCCCACTGGTGCGGGCGCGTTCCCGAAAGCGGTCGAAAGCCCCGCGCCGAACAGGCCGGATCCGGACGCCCTCTATGCGGCGCTTGATCTTGGTACAAACAGTTGCCGCATGCTGATTGCCCAGCCCAAGGGCAGCGGATTCCATGTGGTCGACAGTTTCTCCAAATCCGTTCAGCTCGGTGCCGGGCTAGAGCGGACCGAGAGGCTGTCCAGGACCTCGATGGATCGAACCATCCAGGCTCTGCGTATCTGCCAGCAAAAGATCAAGCGCAACAAGGTGCGCCGCATGCGGCTGGTGGCCACCGAGGCCTGCCGCCGAGCACACAATGCGCGCGAGTTCATTCGCGACGTAAAGCGCGAGACCGGTCTCACGCTTGAGATCATCCAGCCCGAGGAGGAAGCACGGCTGGCGGTGATCTCTTGCGCGCCGCTGGTCTCTACCAAGACCGAGCAGTTGCTTGTCGTCGATATCGGCGGCGGCTCGACCGAACTGGTGTGGATCGACCTGAAATCCGTGCCGCGCCGCGACCGGCCTTCGGCCATCATGCGCCTGCATGCGGGGTTTCACCCCTCGGAGAGCCCGTTTCCCGCGGCCAAGGTCGTTGACTGGATCAGCGTCCCACTTGGCGTCGCCACGCTGCGCGACCAGTTCAACGATGTCGAGGACGATGCCGCCCGGTTCGCGCTGATGAGCTGGTACTTTGAGGAACAGCTTGCCGATTTCGTCCCCTATCGCAACGAACCCACCCGCGAGCGGTTCCAGATTGTCGGCACCAGCGGCACGGTGACCACCGTCGCGGCCAGCCATCTGGGGCTGAAACGCTATGATCGAACCAAGGTTGATGGGCTGCGCATGACCAGCGAGCAGATCGACAAGGTAATCCGTACCTATCTGGACCTTGGCCCGCAGGGCCGCCGCCGCGACCCGCGCATCGGCGAGGACCGCCACGCGCTGATCATGTCGGGTTCGGCCATCCTTCAGGCACTGCTTAGATGCTGGCCGACCAACCGGTTGTCGGTTGCCGACCGGGGGCTGCGCGAAGGTCTTCTCTATGCGCAGATGAGCGCCGATGGAGTGCTGGAGGATGGGCCCTTCTGAGGTAACGCGCGAGGGTTTCCAGTCCGGGACACAGCCGGGCTGGCGTGTTTGCATACGACGGGTGCCGAAGTGAAGCCTCAGATCCTCTCGACGCTACCAGGGTATACTAGGGGCGCCTTCGCCGCAGATCTTGGGGCTGGTGTAACCGTTGCAATGGTCGCGGTTCCGCTCAGCCTTGCAATAGCGATTGCCTCGGGCGCATCGCCGTCAGCCGGTCTGGTGACGGCCTGTGTCGCCGGGTTCCTCATCTCGCTGCTTGGCGGCAGTCATGTTCAGATCGGCGGACCGACTGGCGCGTTTATCGTGGTGGTCTACGGTGTCATTGCAGCGCACGGATATGATGGTTTGGTTTTGGCCACGTTGATGGCGGGCGCAATTCTGGTGGTTGCGGGGTTCCTCAAGGCGGGCAACCTAATCGCATTGGTGCCAGAACCGGTCGTAACCGGCTTTACAATCGGTATCGCGGTGATCATCGCGACCAGCCAGATCGGCGATCTGCTGGGGATGGTGACACCAGATATGCCTGCCGCTTTCCTTCCCAAGCTTCAAACCCTCTGGGGCGCGCGTGACACGATCGGATGGAACAGTTTTGGCATTGGCGTTCTCTCAATCCTGCTTATTGCAGTATTACGTGCCCGTTATCCCCGATTTCCTGGCCTTATTCTCGCCATCGGCGCCGCTTCGGCGTTGGCCATTCTGAGCCCCGAACCAGTCGATACAATCCAGTCACGGTTCGGCGACCTTCCGCGTGGCCTGCCCACGCCACACCTGCCTGCGCTCTCCTATGCGCGCGTCGTTGAATTGCTGCCCTCGGCATTTGTCATCGCTTTCCTCGCGGGGGTGGAATCGCTGCTTTCGGCCCTTGTTGCGGACCGGATGATCGGTGCGCGCCATCGTCCGAATGCCGAGATCCTGGCGCAAGGCGCGGCAAACCTGGGCTCGGCCCTGTTCGGTGGGCTTCCCGCGACCGGAGCCATCGCGCGGACTGCCACAAATATCCGGGCAGGCGGGCGAACCCCCGTCGCCGGGCTGGTGCATGCGGTGACCGTTCTTTCGGTGCTGCTGTTCGCCGGGGGGCTTGTGGGCCAGCTGGCTTTGCCTGCCTTGGCAGGTCTGTTGATCCTCACAGCGTGGAACATGAGCGAGCCGCATAAGTGGCGCGGTTATCTAAGTGGACCTCCTACAGATACGGTTCTTATGCTCCTCACATTGTTCCTTACCGTGTTTGCTGATCTGACGGTGGCCATCGGCGTCGGTGTGTCGGTCGGATTGGCCCTGCGGTTACGTCGGCGCAAGGTGCCTCCGGCTAACTGGTCCCCGCCAGACAGGTGATCATGTGCCTTTCCCGCTTGCCTCAGTCCTGGCAAGCCGCTATCTCAGCTTGCCTATCCGACTGGAGCGCACCATGGCCAAGAATACATCCGGACGCGGACAGCGTGACCTGAAAGTCAAGGTAAAGACCGCGCGCGGGCGCAAACTCAGCTCGACGCGCTGGCTGCAACGGCAGTTGAACGATCCTTATGTGAAACGCGCACAGTCCGAAGGCTACCGCGGGCGCGCGGCATTCAAGATCCTCGAACTGGACGACAAGTTCCGGTTTCTGGTTCCCGGCGCCCGGATCGTGGACCTGGGTTGCGCACCGGGCGGTTGGTGCCAGGTTGCGGTGAAACGGGTCAATGCGCTGGGCGAAAAGACCGGCAAGCGGATCGGAACCGTTCTAGGTATCGACCTGCAAGAGGTCGAGCCCATTGCCGGGGCCGACCTCTACCAGCTTGATTTCCTGTCCGAGGGCGCCGACGAGCAGATCAAGGAGTGGCTGGGCGGCAAGGCTGATGTGGTCATGTCGGACATGGCGGCGGCCTCTTCGGGGCACAAGCAGACCGACCACTTGCGCATCATCTCCTTGTGCGAGGCGGCGGCCTACCTTGCCTTTGACATACTGGAAGAGGGCGGCACATTCGTCGCCAAGGTTCTGGCGGGAGGCGCCGAGGGCGAGCTGCAAAAACTGCTGAAGCAGAAATTCACCAAGGTTGCGAATGTGAAACCGCCCGCGTCGCGGTCGGACAGTTCCGAGAAATTCGTGGTTGCCACCGGGTTTCGGGGTTAACTCGGCAAGGGTCGCCAACCCGGTCCTTGTGTCGGAACGCGGGTGTTCGTGTGCCGGATACCGCGGATCGCCGTTTGCAGGGTCTGGGGACGCAGCGATGCAAAGGCTCTGCGTTGCAGCCGGGTCTCGTCAGTCGTCGAGAGATCACGCGTCACTTCTCTCAGGCGCGCGGTCGTCTTGTCGGACGCCGCTTGTTGTCGCAACAGCTCGAACAGCATCGCGTGGCGTATTGGCAAAGGATCGGTTGGCATGGCACCCTCGTGGCAGCTTGGGGCGGATCCACCCCGAGCCACCATCCTGCCAGCCCGATGCGCCGATCCGATGGCCCGCATGTGACGGTTCTGCGGCAGGGTCAGGGGCCAAGGCGCATTGATAGCTGCCGCAATCTGGGATCTTCGGGCAACACGCTCAAGGCCTGCCGCAACAGGCGTCTTGCGGCGTCACGCCCCTCGGTCAGTTCGGTCACTTCGATCAGGATGGGCCAGGCTTCGGCGCGCTGCGGGTCCATCTCGACCACCTCGCGGAACGCACGCGCAGCTGCAGGCATGTTGCGCAATCTGAGGGCCATGCCTCCGAGAACGAGATGGGTTTCGGGAAAGTCCAGGCGGGTTGCAAGCGTTCGCTGCAACTCCCCTGCCCCTTCGCGCCAAATCGCCGCCTGGCTGCGTGTCAACGCACCCTGAGGCAAGTCGATCAGTTCCTTGGCTGCCGCGATACGCACCGTCCTGAGCGGGTCCTGCAACAGCGGGATCAGACGAGCCGCGCGCGCCTCAGCCGACAGCGGTCGCTGCATTGCAACGGCACCCGAGCGGACAAGCGGATCGGAATCTGCCAGCAACGGCGTCAATAGTTCAGCATTGTCGGCCGTAAGCGCCGGCTGCAGCAGAAACAAGGCGGTCGCCCGCACGATGCCCGGTTGTCCCCCATCCAGCGCCAGCGCCACCAGATCACCAGCAGCAGCACTTGGATCCTGCGTCGCACGGGCAAGGACCTGTCCGAAATGCGAACCCCGTCGATCGCTTTCCGGGAACCATTGGGCTATCTTCCCGGCGGCCCAATCCTGGTCCTTGTCCGCATGGCAGTCGGTACAGGCATCCGGCCCGCCGGTTTCCGCCCCCAGATCCGGGCGCGGAATACGAAAGGAATGATCGCGCCGCCCGTCGATGCCCATATATGTCCGCTCGATCATGTGGCAGTTCTTGCACTGCGCGCCTTCACTGTCCGGAGCGTGCCGGGTGTGAAGGGGGGTGTCGTACTCGGCCAGTCTCAGGCTTGGAAATTCAGGATTTCCCGCCGGTGAATGGCACTGCGTGCACACCGCGTTGCCCTCGGCCTTCAGGGTGGCCCCGTGCGGCTCGTGACAGTTCACGCACGACACACCGCGCGCATACATCCGCGATTGCAGGAAGGAGCCATAGACATAGACCTCGTCCAGAATCTGCCCGTCGGAATGGTAAAGACCCGGACGCAGCAGCGACAGCGTATAGGCGTCATGATAATCGGTCCCCGGCAACGGATTGCCATCGGCAAGCGGTTCCCGCCGGGAATGGCAGCCCGCGCATTGTTGGATCAGGCTTTCGGGTTCGGCCCCATTCAAAGTCAACGTAAACCCGAAGGCATCCAGCCCCTCGCCGGGAGCCTTTCCCGTGGTCCAGGCGACATGGGCGGAGCCCGGGCCATGACAGGCCTCGCAACCCACACCGATTTCGGCGGTCCGAGGGTCATAGCGACGCGTCTGAAGGCGGTAGTTCCGGCTGTAACCGGTTGCGTGACACTCCGCGCAGCGGGCGTTCCAGTTCTTGTAGGGTCCTGTCCAGTGCAAACCGTCGCCCGGCGGCAAGTCCTGATCGGGATAGAGCGGATACCACTGGCGCCGTTGCACATTCCAAACCAGATCGAAGCTCTGTAGCCGCCCCGGTTCGGTTTCGAAAAGATATTGCTGAAGCGGCGCGATACCCGCGACCGAATGCAGGCGGTAGTCGCTGACCGATCCGTCCGCCTCGGTCACCGTGGCAAAGTAATCGGTACCTTCGCGGCGGAACTTCGCATGCAGGCCCCCATGACTGAACTCGGTTCCGTCGAAATCGGCGAGGACAGTATCCGGTCCTGGTTCCGTCCAGGCCAGGGCGTGGTGCGAACCGGCCCAGGCGGATGCCTCCTCCTGATGGCACCCTGCGCAACTTTCGCTGCCCGCATAGTCCGGCACCTCGGCCAGAACGGGGGCCGAGAGCCATACGAGAAGGCAAGTCAGTCGCAGCATCAACACCCTTTCAGACCAACGCGTCAGCATCATCATTCGCCCTCAGGTCGATAAGGGCGCCGTTGAACTCTGCCCCGAGGATCAGGATCGCGGCATTGAGATAGAGGAAGATCAGGGCCGCCATCGCCCCGGCCAGACCGGCATAGGTCGCGCTATAGCTCGAGAACTCCGAGATGTAGATGGAGAACCCCCAGCCGCACACCGACCAAAGACACAAGGTAAGAAGCACACCGGGCAGTATCTGGGTCAGGGAATGGCGTTTGGCTGGCAGGATCGCGTGGCAGATCAGCACCCCGCCCGCTGGCATCGCAACGATGAAGATCCAGCTCAGACGTTCGACTGACAACCAGTCCGGCGCCTCGCCCGGAAGGGCCTGTGTGACCAGGTTGGTATAGATCGGCATCACCACTTCTATCGCGGCAACCGCCATCACGATGGCACCACCCCCGATAACCAGGCCGATACATAACAGCCGGGTCTTCCAGAACGGCCGGGTATCGGTATCGTGGTATGCGCGTGACATCGCCTCGCGCACCGCATCCACGCCGTTCGAGGCAAAATACACCGCCAGAACACCACCGACTGTCATCACCTTGGAGTTTGCCCCGTCCAGCACAGCGTTCAACTCGGTCACGATGGGCGCGGCAACCTGATCGGGCCAGGTCCCGAAGATCAATTCAATCAGATCGTCGGTGACATAGTCCTGACTGAGGCTGCCGGCGAGGGCGACCGTGAACAGGATGAACGGAAACAACGCCATCATCATTGACATGGCAACATGGCTGCTCATGACAAAACCGCTTTTCGTCTGGAACCTTGTCAGCGCCAGCACCAACGCCCGCAGCGGAAACAACAGCGAGGGATTCGTCAACGTGCTCATAAGGTTACTCTAATGGTACACGGTGCCGCCTCATAGCCCGAAGAGCCGTGATTGCGATTGCTGGTCCGCCCGTGCAACATGTCAGGTAAACAGGACAGAGGGCCACGGCATGATCAGACCGCGACAAAACACCGAGCAACGCCCGGCCCGGCTCTCGCTGGCACTGGTTCGCGATCTGTCGATCGTTCTGACCCTGGCCATTCTGGCACTCTATGCGGGCGCGGGGTTTCTCATCCCTCTGGCCCTGTCGTTTCTGACCTTTGTCCTGATAACGGCGGTCAGCGACCGGGTGCGCGAGTCTCTGAACGCCCCGGTCTGGCTAGCCAACCTTCTGGGCATCGTGGTGGTCCTGGCAGGGCTTTTTGCCATCATGTTCGTGATTGCTGGCCAGGCCACGCAATTTGCGCGGGCCATCGGAAATTATGAAACCGCGCTCGACGGCGCTGTCACCCGCATGGCCGCACTTCTGGGGCCCGAGATGATGGGCTTTGCCCGCGACACGCTGGCTGGCGTGGATCTGTCGCGTCTCACGCGTGGCGCCGTGGGGGGCGCAACCTCGGCGCTCAACACGTTTCTGCTGGTGTCGCTCTATGTCGCCTTTCTGATGGCCGAAAGACGTACCCTGCAACACAAGATGCTGATTGCCGCCCGCGACCCTCAACTGGGGCGGGATATGGCAAGCGTGATGGCCGCGATCTCGACCAGTTTGCAGCGCTATCTTGGGGTCAAGACCATCATCAGCCTGCTGACTGCCGCGATCAGCTATTCGGTTTTCCGCCTGCTCGGGCTTGAGTTTGCCGAAACCTGGGCGGTGCTGACCTTTGCGCTCAACTTCATTCCGTCGATCGGTTCGATCGTGGCGGTGATCTTTCCGGCCCTGGTGTCACTGGTGCAGTTCGACAGCGTGACGCCCTTTCTCATCATCGTCTTCTTCTGCGGAACCGTGCAGTTTCTGATCGGCAATTTCCTGGATCCCGCGATGCTGGGCCGGTCGCTGAACATGTCCAGCTTCATGGTCATTCTGTCCCTGACGTTCTGGACAGTCGTGTGGGGGCTGATCGGCGCCTTTCTGAGTGTGCCGTTGACCGTGTGTATCCTGATCGTGTTCAGCCATATTCCGGCCATGCGGCCCTTGGCGATCCTGATGTCAAAGGACGGCAGCCTGTCGCCCGAAGACGACCCACAGGCATGACGTCTCGCGCCGTTTTCATAGGGTCCGAGATCTACCGGCGCTCGACCTATGGCGGGCAACACCCGCTGGCCATTCCGCGGGTGTCCACCGTCATCGACCTGTGCCGGGCACTGGACTGGTTCGGAGCCGGAGAGTATCGCGCCAGCCCGCGTGCCAAACCGGGTGCGCTGGCGGCGTTTCACACCCCTGACTACATCGCCGCATTGCAACGCGCCGAAAAGCGCCAGACCGTGACCGATGTCGACCGCAGCCGGCACGGGCTCGGTACGCTGTCTAATCCGGTGTTTCCCGAGATGTTCCGACGCCCTGCAACAGCGGCTGGCGGCTCTCTGCTGGGTGCGGAACTGGCGCTCGGCGGTCTGAGCGTCTTCAACCCTGGCGGCGGCACGCATCATGGGTTTGCCGACCGCGCCGGGGGATTTTGCTATCTGAACGATCCGGTTCTGGCCATCCTCGCCATGCTGCGAGCCGGGTTGGACCGAGTGGCCTATGTCGATATCGACGCCCATCATTGCGACGGGGTTGCCTCCGCCTTTCACGGCTCGCAGCAGGTGCGGATGATCTCGCTGCACGAGGACCGGCGCTGGCCCTTTACCGGCGGCGTTTCGGATACCGCAGGCGGCGCTGCCTACAACATTCCGGTGCCGCGCGGCTTCAACGATTCCGAATTCGAGCTGATCCTGGATGAGGTGATTCTGCCTGCGGTCGCGGGTTTCCGTCCCCAGGCCATCGTCCTGCAATGCGGTGCCGATGCCGTTACCGAGGACCCCCTCTCGCGGCTATGCCTGTCCAACAGGTGCCACTGGAAAACGGTCGGCGCCTTGCAACAGTTGTCTTCGTGCCTGCTGGTGCTGGGAGGCGGCGGGTACAATCCCTGGAGCGTCGCACGTCTGTGGACCGGTGTCTGGGCCATTCTGTCGGGGCGTGCCATTCCCGACCACTTGCCGGAGCAGGCCCAAAACATCCTGCGCGCGCTGGACTGGCAACGTCAACGGGGCCAAGACCGCCCTCAGGCGTGGTTTACCACATTGCGGGACGCGCCCCGGACAGGCCCGATCAGGTCCGAGGTTCGGCAGACCGCGGGGCTGGTTTCGGCGCGGCTTTCGACCTGGGCCTGAGCGCGCCGATACGCTCTGTACCAGGTCGAAGGCTTCGGGTTAGGCTGCGCTTATGTGGACTGCCTTTCTATCCCTTGTCGTCCTGGTGTTGTACGCGACCGCAATTATCTTTGCGGTCCGCGCGGCGCAGACGGCGCGCACGCCGCAGGGTGCGGTGGGCTGGGTCGTCTTTCTTCTGACCCTGCCCTGGGCCTCCGTGCCGCTCTACATGTTTCTGGGCCATCACCGGTTTCGCGGCTACCGGATCGCCCGGCGGGAAAGCGAGCGCGTGGTCGCCGGGCTCAAGGCGCATGCGGACGCCATCGCGCCGGATCCGCCCAGTCTCAGCGTCAACGCCCTTCCTTTTGAACAGATTGCGCATATGGCCATCAGCCGGGGCAATGGCGCGCGCTTGCTGACCGATGGCGACACTACGTTCCAGGCGATCTTCGCCGCGATCGACGCGGCAAAATCCTATGTCCTGGTCCAGTTCTACATCGTGCGCGACGATGAGTTGGGTCTGGAACTGCAAGACCGGTTGATCGCGGCGACCCGGCGCGGGGTCAGGGTGCGCTTCATGACGGATGCAATTGGCAGCCATAGCCTGCCCAATAGCTACATCAACGTCCTGCGCGACGCCGGTATTGATGTCGCCGACCCACGAGACCAGAGAGGGCCGAGTTACCGCTTCCAGGTCAACTACCGCAATCACCGCAAGACCGTCATCGTTGATGGCAAGACCGGTTTCATCGGCGGCCATAACGTCGGTAACGAATACCTTGGACAGGACCCGGTTCTTGGAAACTGGCGCGATACGCATGTCGAGATTTCCGGGCCTTCGGTGCTCCAGTTGCAACTGATCTTTTGCGAAGACTGGCATTGGGCCCATGGCGAGGATCTGCTTGACGACTTATCCTGGCAGTCCTGTCTCGACCCCCAGGATCGCAACGCGCTGATCGTCGCAACCGGTCCTGGCGACGGGTCCGAAACCGGGTCGATGATGTTCTTTTCGGCTATCACTGCCGCGCAACACCGGTTCTGGATCGCTTCGCCCTACTTTGTGCCCGATCTCGATATCCTCTCCGCAATGAAGAATGCCGCCATGCGCGGGGTGGATGTCCGCCTGCTGGTGCCCGATGTGGCCGATCACAGAATCCCCTGGCTGGCGGCCTTCTCGTATTTCGACGAGATCCGTGCCGCCGGTGTTAGGGTCATGCGTTACACCGACGGCTTTCTGCACCAAAAGGTCTTTGTCGTGGACAGCACCATCGCGGCGGTGGGAACGACGAACCTCGACAACCGTTCGTTCCGGCTGAACTTCGAAGCGATGGCGCTGTTCTTTGACAAGGCCATGGCCGAGGAGGTCGCCCAGATGCTCGAACACGATTTTTCCAACGGCTACGAACTGACGCAATCGCTTTCCGCGCAACCCGGCCATATCCGATATGGCGCGCATCTGGCGCGGCTTTTTGCGCCGATCCTCTAGCGCGGCAGCCGTCCTTCAAAAACCCGCGTCATCAGCGCCACCAGAAACGCGGTCGACAGGCCGAAGGCCAACAGACCGGCCACGGCCGAAAACGCCGCGAAAATCCGCAAACCCGGCCCCAGAACGATATCGCCATATCCAAGCGTCGTGTAGGTGACCAGCGAGAAGTAGAGCGCGTCGTTCCATTCCGTCAGAACGTCGAACCATACCCAGACGCCGGCCCAAAGCCAGACCTGGATGGTATGCGCCAGAACGATGAACACCAGCGATACCGTTATGATGCCCGCAGTCCGCAACCCCCGCGTCCAGTGCCGGAAGCGCTCGGCCAGATGGGCAATCCACAAGGTGCACCAGGCCAGGAGCACAATCTCGATCACAAAACAAATGCCCAGGTAGAGGCTGCCCCACATGATCTGTTGTAGAAGTGTCATCCGTTCAGTCGTCTAGCGGTTGGAGTTCGGCGCGACAATGAAAGCCCGGCTCGCCGATGGCAACCCCGGCCCAGAACGGCCGAACGCGGCGTCACGCCGCCTATTGCCGCCCGGCCATGCAGGTTTCAAACGTCTTGCGATAGATTTTTTGCTGTCGCTTTTGTTCAAACCGTTCCGACGCGGCGGATCCGGCATAGGCTGGCGCTCCGGCCGTGGCCGGACCAGATGAGCGGGACACGCCGACGCCGGCCGATCCGCCGATCCGGATCGAAGCCCCGCCATCGCCGATCTGCGTGTCGCGAATGCCCGCCTGCCGCGACGCGCGTTCATGACAGGTCTGCGCAATATCCTGTGCGCTGGTCGAGGTCGCCAGCAACACCAATGACAACGAAGTGATTCTGATCGGGTACATGCCAAGCAGATAGGATCAAACGCGCGCGTTTTCAAATCGGCGGGAGTTGCTGCGGCGAATGGTTGCCATTGGCGATCCGGGGCTGGACAGTGCCGCCTGCCACGCCATGTTCGCCTCAGGGTCGAACAGGAAGAAAAGACGCACCATGTTACTGACAGTCGACCATGTGTCCAAGACCTATCCCGGCGGCCGCCCGGTGTTGCGTGACGCCTCGATATCGCTTGCCCAGGGCGAGAGCCTTTCGCTCACCGGAGAAAGCGGCAGCGGCAAGAGCACGTTGCTGCATCTGGTCGCCGCCCTTGATGGGTTTGACGCGGGCGAGATCACTTTTGACGGAACCTCCTACGCGACATTGGACGACAGCGGCCGGGCGGCATTGCGCCGGGACCGCGTGGCGCTGGTGTTCCAGCAGTTCAACCTGATCCCCTCGCTGACCGTAGCGCAAAACCTTGCCTTTCACGCGCGGCTCGCGGGGCGCCACGATCCGGCGTGGACGACAGAGATCACCGGTCGGCTCGGGCTGAGCGGCGTTCTGGGGCACTATCCCGAACAACTGTCCGGCGGCCAGCAACAACGGGTCGCAATCGGGCGGGCAATGTCGGTACGGCCGAAACTCCTGCTGGCCGACGAACCGACGGGCAACCTCGATGAGGTTGCGGCCAGCGCGGTGCTCGACCTGATGCTGGAGCTGGTCCGCCTGTCGGGGACCGCATTGCTGCTGGTAACACATTCGCAATCCATTGCGTCGCGACTCGACCGGCAGGCGCATCTTAGCGGAGGCCGGGTCGCATGATCCGGGCCGCGACCCTTGCGTTCTGGTCGCACTGGCGACGGCATCCGGTCCAACTCCTGACCCTGGTCTTGGGGATTGCGCTCGCCACCGGGCTGTGGTCGGCCGTTCAGGCGATCAATGCCGAGGCCCGCGCCTCTTACGCGCGCGCAGCCGCGCAGTTGGGCGCGGACAAGTTTGACCGGTTGAGCCGATCTGACGGCAAACCGATGTCGGTCGCCGAATACCTGACCCTTCGTCGGGCGGGATGGCAGGTGGCCGCAGTCTTGCAAGGGACCCTGCGTGTCGACGGCGCAAGCGTGACCCTCACCGGCATTGATCTCGTTGCCGCGCCGGACCTGCCCGCAATCGCCGAGGCCTCTGCGGACTCCCGGATCGCCCCGCTCGATGCGTTGACTGCGCCGGGCCTGCTCTTTGCCAACGCCGATCTTGCCCGCGCTCTGGGCGACCGCCCTGACCTGCCGCCGGTCATCGAAACGGCCCTGGTGCCGCCACGGCGGATCCTGACCGACATTGGCACCGCCGAGGCGGTGCTGAACAGCACGGGGCAGATTTCCTATCTGCTGGTGTTGCCCGATCAGCCCATGGGGCGACCGCCCCTGACCGAGATCGCCCCCGATCTGACCCAAGAGGCCGCGCGGGGCACCCAGGATATCACCCGGCTGACCGACAGTTTTCACCTGAACCTGACGGCATTTGGCCTGCTGTCCTTTGTGGTGGGGCTGTTTATCGTGCATGGCACCGTCGGGCTGAGCTTCGAACAGCGACGCCCCTTGATTCGCACGCTTCGGGCGCTGGGACTGCCGATGCGCCTGCTCATGCGTCTGATTCTGACGGAACTCCTGCTGCTGGCACTGCTGGGCGGGGTGATCGGCCTTGCACTGGGATACCTGGTCGCCGCCGCCCTGCTGCCCGATGTGGCCGCCACCCTGCGCGGTCTTTATGGCGCGCCGGCCGAGGGGTCGGTGTCGCTGCGGCCGATCTGGCTGGTTTCCGGCCTTGGCATGGCGGTCGCCGGAACGCTGCTGGCCAGCGCCCAGACACTCTGGCGTCTGTCGCGCCTGCCAATTCTGGCCGCCCCAGGAAAGCACCGCTGGAGCGCCCGGCCGCGCGCCATGCGCAACCAGCTTCTGATCGGTCTTGCCATCGTGGCCACCGGTATTGTCACCTTTGCTGTCGCTGACGGGCTGATTGCGGGTTTCGCACTGATGGCGGGGTGTCTTTTGGGCGCAGCGCTTGCCCTGCCGCCCGCCCTTGCCGGGTTGCTGGTCCTGGGCAAACAGATGGCACGGGGTCCGCTCGCCGAATGGATCGTCGCCGACATGCGGACGCAGTTGCCCGGCTTGTCGCTGGCGCTGATGGCGCTGCTTCTGGCGCTGGCTGCCAATATCGGGGTTGGCACCATGGTGGCCAGTTTCCGGCTTACCTTTGACGGATGGCTCGACCAGCGATTGACATCGACCTACTACGTCACCGCGCGCGACGATGCCCAAGGCACGGAGCTTGCCAATTGGCTCGCCCCCCGCTCCGATGCGGTCCTGCCGATCCGCTCTGCCGAGATCACCACTGGCACCTATCCGCTGTTTGTCTATGGCATTGTCGACCACGACAGTTATCGCAGGCACTGGCCGCTGATCGCCGCCGACGCGGATGTCTGGGACCGGGTGATGACCGGACAGGCGGCGTTGATCAACGAACAGATGGCTCGCCGGGACGGGCTCTGGCCTGGCTCCACCGTATCGCTTGCCCCGGGATGGGAGATGGTGGTCGCGGGCGTTTACTCCGACTACGGCAATCCCACGGGGCAGGCGATCGTGGCGCTTGACCGGTTGCTGGCTCATTTCCCGGACGTGCCCAACACCCGTTTTGGGGTACACCTGCCTGCCGACCGGGCCGAACAACAGGCCGAGGCGTTGCGCGCGGCATTCGACTTGCCGCCCGGCGCCGTGATCATGCAACAGGGCCTCAAGGCACAGTCGCGGGCCATCTTCGAAAAGACATTCCTGGTGACCGGCGCGCTGAACGTGCTGACGCTCGGGGTGGCAGGGTTTGCCATTCTCACCAGCCTGCTGACCTTGTGGTCGCAGCGGTTGCCGCAACTGGCCCCCGTCTGGGCCCTGGGGCTGACACGCAGCGGACTGGCCTGGCTGGAGCTTTTGCGGGCGGTTACGCTGGCGGCGATGACGGCTCTGCTCGCGGTACCGCTTGGCCTGGTTCTTGCATGGCTTCTGCTCAGCGTGATCAATGTCGCGGCCTTTGGCTGGCAACTGCCGATGTACCTGTTCCCATTTGACTGGGTAAAGCTTTTCGCTCTGGCATTGCTCACCGCGGCAATTGCGGCAGCTTTGCCCATGCTGCGCCTGCGCCGCCTGCCGCCTGCGCAACTGTTGAAAGTGTTCGCCAATGAAAATTAGGGCACTGCTTTTGCTCCTGCTCTGGCCCTGGGCTGTCTCAGCGCAGGGTTTTGCCGGGCTGGGCACCGCGGCCGAGGGGTTTGCCGTGCCCGAGCGCGGTGTCGAACTGCACTTTCCCGCCGATCATGGCGCGCATCCGGATTTCCGCATCGAATGGTGGTATCTGACCGCGACACTCGATGGCGCGGACGGGCGCGATTATGGCCTCCAATGGACGCTGTTCCGCTCCGCGCTGAAACCGGGCGAGCAGGAAGGATGGCAAAGCCCGCAGATCTGGATGGGACATGCTGCGGTCACCACCCCTGACGCCCATTACGACACCGAGCGCCTGTCACGTGGCGGCATTGGGCAGGCAGGTGTCGCCGCCAGCCCGTTCCGGGCCTGGATCGACGAATGGGAGATGTCCGGTGATCCCCTCGGCGCGATGCGGTTGACCGCCGCCGGGCCGGATTTTGTCTACAGGCTCGACATGCAAGCAAAGGGGCCGCTGGTCCTGCACGGTGACCGGGGCTATTCGGTGAAATCCCAGGCCGGTCAGGCCAGTTACTACTACTCACAGCCGTTCTTGCACGTGAGCGGCACCCTCGATCTGCCTGAAGGACCGGTGGCGGTGACCGGATCGGCCTGGATCGACCGGGAATGGTCCTCGCAGCCGCTATCCGATGACCAGACCGGGTGGGACTGGTTTTCGCTGGTGCTGGACGACAACACACGCGTCATGGCTTTCCGCCTGCGGGGAAGCGAGGATTTTACTTCGGGCACATGGATCGCCCCCGATGGCACGGCCACGCCCCTGGCAAACGGCGCCATTCGGACAACGCCGGTGCGGCGCGCCGCAGAGAACGGTCCCGAGGTTCCGGTTGAATGGCATCTGGAAATCCCGTCACGGGGTTTGGACGTGCAGGTTTCGGCGCTCTATGCTGGCGCCTGGATGGATACCTCCTTTCCCTATTGGGAAGGTCCCGTCACGGTAACCGGCAGCCACGCCGGGCGCGGCTATCTCGAAATGACCGGATACCGCTAGACACCATCGGCATGGCGCGCCCGCGCCAGCGCCTTGTAAACCTTGTTGCGTACCCGGTTCACCGCCCCCAGCGGCCGGTGATCCGGCAAGGTGTTCCAGATGTTGAACGCCATCCGGTCCCCCGCCGCGATCAACTCCGACCGCGCTTGGGTATCCGTCACTTCAAGCGGCGGGATCTCGATCCGTCCGACCCGGATCCAGGGTGCACCATTCTCGGTCCAGTTGACATTGGGATCCTCGACGGGATGGGCGACCACATCCTCTTGCGGCTGGATGTAAAAGCCGAAGGCCGCTCCCTGCCCGCTCAGACCGGCCAGCAACCGGTCGGTCAACCCGTCCTTGCCAGTGGCCCCGTCCCGCAATTCGCCCGGCGCAGGGGCCGGATCAGGCACCACCCGATGCTTGACCGCGATATCGCCATGCAGGAAGGGCGTGGTGCTCCAATAGATTGCGCGAAGCGGCGAAATCGGGTGCTGATCGCCGAACTTCTGGGCCACGGCATAGATGTCATGGCTGAAGTATTTCTTGAGAAACTTCAGGTATATGCCGTTGACGATGGCGGCCAGCGCCTCGTCCCCGTTACGCTTGAAGTTCAGAACCTCGGACACCAGGTCATTGAACGCGGAATACTCGTTCAGGTCGCCTTCGAAAAAGGTCTCGTTGTCGACAAGAATGAAGTCGAGCGTGCCCGCCGCATCCGCCGGTCCTTCGACCCTCGGGCCGGGCACACCAAAAAGCCGGATCGCCATGCCATGTGCGTCCCCATCCGCGGGATCGTCCTTGCGTTCGGTCCCGTTGGAAAACCGGATCACCGCATCAAACGCACCCGGTTGCGCGAACAGCCCCACCCGGTACTCCGCGGGGACATCCGGACCCACCACGAACCGCGCGGGTATCGCCCCATGCCCCTTGGGATGCTGTGCCCGCCATTTGAAACCGTTGGGCTCCACTTCCATCATCTTGAGATTGGCCGAGATAATATCGGCAATGATCAAGTCTTCGTTTTCCGCGATCGGTGCCTCGCCCAGGTCGCCACGAATGGCTGTCATTTCAATATACCTTTCAAAGAAATCGATTGCGGCCAAAAGAATGCCGCACCGCCATGTTACCATGGTCCGTCGCAAAATCCAGACCGGGAAACGGTATCAGCCGTACAAGACAGCAACCGCAACGGGTACGGGCCCGATCATCCGCGCCGCGTCTGGGGCAGGGCTGGTTCCGCCAGCAAATGCACGCCGCATCCAAGGGCGAGCAGAGGCCCGAGCACCGCAACCATGTCTGGAGCTACGACTTCGTGCAGCCGAGAGCGCTGTGGGGCCGCTTAGTGTTGTAGTGTTTCCGCCAACCTTCGATGATGACCTGTGCCTCTTTGAGC
>NZ_JAOWLB010000032.1 GCF_025751555.1 Ruegeria aquimaris | reverse complement strand
TGCCGCATCCCCCGACAGCAGCGACATGTAGCTGGCCGCCGAGGTGGTCGCGACGTTGGCGCGCGGCAGGTAGGGGTGCAAAAACCGGTACCAGGTGACCCATCAGATCACCATGGAGGGCAAATACAAGAACCGGTATGACGTGACACTTTTGGTCAACGGCCTGCCTTTGGTGCAGATCGAGCTGAAGCGCCGGGGTCTTGAGATGAAAGAAGCCTTTAACCAAACCAACCGCTACCATAGGCACAGCTTTTCGGCGGGCTATGGGCTCTTTGGATACCTTCAGCTGTTTGTCATCAGCAACGGGGTCAACACGAAGTATTACGCCAATAACCCGGTGAACCGCCGTGACTTCAAGCAGACCTTTTTCTGGGCCGATGAGGACAATAAGAAGATCTCGCAGCTGAGCGCCTTTGCCGAGGCCTTCCTCGAGAAATGCACCCTCAGCAAGATGATCACCAAGTACATCGTGCTGCATGAGAGCGACCAGCTGCTTATGGCGCTCCGACCCTACCAATTCTACGCCGTTGAGCGGATCGTGGAGCGTGTTCAGAACACCACCAAGAACGGCTATATCTGGCACACGACCGGATCAGGAAAAACGCTGACCAGTTTCAAAGCAGCGCAAATCTTAACCCAGAGCCCCCATGTTCACAAAGTTGTCTTTGTGGTGGACCGCAAGGATCTAGATTTTCAGACTATCAAGGAGTTCAACAGTTTTCAGGAAGGCAGCGTAGACGCCACCACGAACACCGCCACACTGGTAAAGCAGTTCGAGAATGACACCCCGCTAATTGTTACGACGCTGCAAAAGCTGAACACCGCGATCAGCAGCCCGCGCCACCTAAAGGCTATGGAGGGCCTGCGCGAAAAGCGCATGGTTTTCATCTTCGATGAATGCCACCGCAGCCAGTTCGGGGAGACGCACAAGCGGATCACGGATTTCTTCGGCAACGTGCAGATGTTTGGGTTCACGGGAACCCCAATTTTTGCCGAGAACGCAGCCAAAAACGCCTTGGGCAGGCCCGCAGCGTCATTGGCAAGTGGCTCAAGGAGAGTTCAGCCAGCGAAGTTCGGGCGGCCTTCCTTGAAGCCCACCACGCAAAAACCTGCGATCCGATCCCCTACATCACCGCAATTCTTAACAAGCCTATACAGCCGACAACAGCTGAACTGATGGCTATGGCGAAAGAGGTCAATGCAAAAAGATGACCATGTTTGATCGAAATTGCCGCGAAACCTTCCTGACGGAAAAGTTCGTGGGTTACCTAAATCGCAAGGTTCCACCTCGCAACTTCACGCCTGAGGTCCAGGCTGACGAGATGGCATCATTGCTTCGTTGCCTAATGCGTTTTGCGCCGAAAAATGGCTACGAGAAATGGTGGCCGAACTTTGAGGATCGACTTGACGAGGAAGCGAAAACCCGTGCGTGGCCGACAGGGGGTGAAATCAAGGCAACGGCAGTCGCAATTTCAGGTCCGTCCTACAGGTACACTGCTAAGGGCGACGAGGTAGATATTCTGGATGTGATTGCAGAGCGTATGAAAGCGGGAGAGCACGTACCTGAGGCGTACGTCTTCGGGCCCTCGGCCGTAGAACTCAAAGAAAGCGGAAAAGTCAGCGAAGATCAAATTCAGCGCTATCGCAAAGGGCTATTCTACAAGCTAAAGGACACCTATGGTGAAGCGACTGCTTTGGCAAAAATAGCAGATTTGCAAGCTCGCCACGACACGGCTGAAGCCGCTGCACGTGAACCGTTCACACAGCAGATCTTACCAAAGGTGAAACCCAATTTGATGGTCGGAACCGAATGGGACGGCCTTGTTTGAGATCTTCTGAAAACCGTCTTGATGGAAAGCAATATTATTGCGGCAACATCCTTTCTGTTCAAACGCGCATCATGGGGTTTGCCGACTATGCTGGCAAATGATGGTGTTCTCTGATGGGGCGACCGAACAAACTATCCAGAATGATTCAGGAACTGTTCAGGTCCAATCCGATCGACTGGGAGGCACTTCGGTCAAGTTGGAGAGCATGTCCGGCGGAAGCTCACAAGCACCCGAATTACCGGAAGTGCTGTACGCGGTGCCTGGGAGATAATTGCGAGCGGATGGCGGAGATCGGCTTGGATTACAATGGCGACCCATTGCCCAAGAGCCAGCGCCCTGTCTGCGGCGCAAAAACCCGCGCCGGCGGCCAATGCCAAGCGCGCGCGGTGCCAGGAAAGCGTCGTTGTCGACTGCATGGCGGCTTGAGCACGGGGCCGAAGGGGAAACCAAAATCTTGACGCCTCAGCCGACAATTTCAAATGAAGCGACTTTCTGGCAAGTGTTTGCGTCCGCGCCGGGCGGTCAGTCCCGCCCAAGGGCATCGAAGGAAACCCGATGACACCTGCATTGGAAGGCGGCGCGGAATTGTGAAAGTAACGATCAGCCGAACTGTTCGTCAACAGCCAATAGCTGGCAACTTGCCCACGTTTGCGTTAAGGTTCCTCGACGGTGCAGCCTTCCAATGGGCGTTGTTACAGAACTCTGAGTTTGAAGGATTCACACTGTGAATCCAAGCAGTTAGACGACCGGCGTGAGCAAACCAACACCTGCCCGCTACCGCACGACGAACTGTTCCAGCTACACTGCTTCGCTGCGCAAGCGCGGGTCACTTTTGATCTGGCTGGACAAGGAGATGACCTGGCTCGCGCCGCATGACGGCAGCCCCGGTCGCCCTGCGGTGTTTTCGGATGCGGCGATACAGTTCTGTCTGTCGATCAAGGTTCTGTTCAAGCTGCCTCTCAGGCAGACTGCCGGAATGGTCGCCAGCCTGTTGCGTCTGGCTGGGCTGGACTGGCCCGTGCCGGACTAAACTACGATGTGCCGCCGTCAGAAGAACCTGGCTGTCCAGATCCCGTATCGCCGCGCCGACGGCCCGCTGAACCTGCTGGTGGACAGCACCGGGATCAAGTTCCTCGATGACGGGGAATCGCAGGCCCGCAAGCATAGTGTTCAGGGACGACGCAAATGGCGCAAGGTCCATCTGGCGATGGATACCGCTACCTCCGACATCCGGGCGGTGGAGTTCACCACCAGCCGAGACGGCGACAGCCCGGTCTTACCGGACCTGCTGGAGCAAATTTCCGAGGGCGAAGATATCGGCACCGTGACCGCCGATGGTGCCTACGACACGCGACGCTGTCATACCGCGATCCTCGAGCGCGACGCCATCCCGATCATCCCGATCCGCAAGAATGGTCGGTTGTGGAAGGAAGACTGCCCGGCCGCAATCGCCAGAAACGAAACCCTGCCGGCCACCCGGTACTACGGCCGGGCCTTCTGGAAGCGCTGGACAGGATATCACGCCCGCAGCCGGATCGAGGCGAAGATGCGCTGCCTCAAATCCTTCGGCGAGCGAATTGCCGCCAAGGACCCCGACCGACAAACCGCCGAAATCCACATTCGCATCGCACTGATCAACCGCTTCAACGCCCTCGGCACCGCCGAGATCGTCCGCGTGGGCTAAAGTCAATGGGGTGCAGCACTAGGCCGCGGCCGCCTAAACTTGAAAAGAAACTGAACCAGAGCCTCGGTTACAAAACGGCCCGGGAAGTCCGAATAACCCTGACGACGGACACTGCGCCCGTCTGCCGTAGAACCAACCTATCCAAGCAAGAAAGGTTGCAGTCCATGTCCCCCGCAAGCGGCCTTCAGGCTCCGAGACTGGCCTTCCAAGCGAGTTATCGGAGGGGTCCAAGTTGATCACGTAGCTGACCCTGGCCCCACCGACGATCCCCTCGACCGGCGAACTCTGCTCTTCCTGCTGCAGGATAACACTTTCAGCGCATCCCTGAACTTCGATGAGGTTGGTGCATTTCCGTGTCTCTGACGACCACCCAGAATTAGTGGAAAACGCTGCTCTGGAAGATCCAGTTTTCAGGAGGCAGAGCATCTTTAGTTGTGATCTACGCTGATCGATGGCACAGTTAACGCTGATAAATTAGAAGTGTTTGCCGTACGACTACTACGTAAGTCTGAGTAAAAAACTGCGGTAAATGGGATGCACGTGGATTTTCGGAATGCCTCTTGGTTATAGTCTCGCTCGTCCGTTGTCGTACGCAAGTGCTCTTGACCACGTAGTGGAAAAGTTTAGCGAATTTTTTGATCGTCCCATGACAGCATACGAGGTGATGGAGACACATTATGCAAGAAACGTTGCCCAAGAACCCTACACGCCGGTAAGATACGCGGACGTAATACTCGGGAATTTTACCCTGCTTCCAGCTGGGGCTTCTGCATTGCATCGTCTCAATGTTCCCTTTGATTCTGGAAACAATGAAAATGCAAAATGGATTAGTTCGAGTGGGTCCTTCGAATTTGTCTATAGATATAGCGATGATGGCTTCAACTTAGTGACAAGCCCTCTCAACCAGGGAACTCTAAATTTTTTTCCCATTGGGGGTGACCTCCTGCCTTTTGGCGGAGCAGCGTTTTCTGGTCATTATTGGATGGATGTACTTCCCTGGATGATCTGGGGAAACACGCTATCTGACAATTATTTTTCCTATGCAGAAAGAAGTCAGCAGTTTTGGGCGGATGGCTCATTATCTGCAATCGTTGACAAGTGGAACGGAGTGACTGACGCATTTCAAATTTGGTTTGGGAGTGCGGATGACAATACGGTACTAGGTAGCAATGAAGCCTACGAGTATCGTGGTCGAGAAGGCAGCGACAGTGTTGATTATTCGACATCGCCCACGGGGGTCACAGCAAGCTTAATCAAAGGCAAGGGTTTTGATGGATATGCGCGAAACGACCGTTACGTCTCGATTGAGAATCTGATTGGTTCATTCGGGCATGATATTTTGGTTGGAGACAATAATGCAAACAATCTGTCCGGTCGCAACGGAGATGATACCCTATTTGGACTCGCTGGAGCAGATGATCTGCGTGGTCAAGAAGGCAACGATGAAATCTATGGTGGATCTGGATTTGATACCATTTTCGGGGGTGCCGGAGAAGATGATATTCGAGGAGAAGGGGGGGCAGATTATCTAAAGGGGGAAACTGGTTCTGATACAATATACGGCGGTCTTGGCACTGATCGTTTGTTTGGTGATGAAAGTGGTGATTACTTAAAGGGTGAAGCCGGGGATGATGAGTTATTTGGGGGAATTGGAAACGACACGCTGTTTGGCGATGAAGACAATGATCGCCTTATGGGAGAGGGGGGCGACGATACGCTCAACGGTGGTTCCGGCAACGAAGACATTGCCGTGTTTGAATATAATTGGGAGTTTTATACACCTCTGTCGATGTCATCGGCGACCAATTTTCAGCTTCGTCGGGACCGTTACGGTTCGGAAACGGATACTCTTCTTAGCATAGAGAAGCTTGAGTTTTCAAACCGCACCTTCAACACCATTCAAGAGTTTTTTAATGCATACGCGAATCGAATAGCATCAACAGAGCCAGTAGATCCGCCGCCGCCCTCCCCTGAGCCAAGCGATCCGGTTTATGTTCCTCCATCCACGCCACTTCCACCCCCGACGCCGACTAGTGTTCCAATTCTGACCGTCTCGGGAGAAACCGTACGTGAGGGCGACAGCGGCACCCGATACCTCGATTTTCAAATTTCATTGAGCCATGCTGCAACTACTCCGGTCACGTTTCTGGCCATTCCCGTCGGCGGCAACAACATGGGAGAGGCCACTGTCGGTGAAGATTTCAGACCGCTCTCATCGGCAAGCTTTACCATACCGACCGGAGAGTCCTCGCTCACCGTGCGCGTCCCGATCATCGGCGACACACGCGTTGAGGGAACCGAAACAGTCAGATTGTTCATATCGAGCCTTTCCGGTGCCGAGCCCGCCCCAGGTACAATCATTCCGGTTGCCACCGGTTACATTTCGGATGACGATTCCGCTGCACCGCCCCCGGAACCGGACCCCGAAACCACTCCGGCCGGGCCGGTTTATCTGACCATCGAGACCAATGATCCAAGCGAATACGAAGGCCCGGAAGGGTCCTTTGTGGAGTATGACTTCATCATAAGGCGGTCCGGAGATCTGTCGGTCCGAACGGATTACAGGATTGAGTTCGAGGGGTATGGCGCCACACCGGCCAGCGCGGATGATTTCGAGCCCAATGCATGGAACGACGAGCTGGGCAGCTTCGGACCTGGTGAGGATCGCGAGCGATACACGATCCGGTTGCAGGGAGACAGCATTCAGGAAGCGCACGAATACTTCCGGGCCGTTCTTTCTTCGCCTGAGTCCAACGCGATCATAACCGATGGCACAGCCTATGCGGCGATACTCAACGACGATGGCGACACCCTTCCAACGCCAGCTGGTGAAGTGTATCTGAGCATCCGCGCCTTGCAGGCTGAGGTGGTCGAGGGGACATCGGATACAAGAGGCACGCCAATCCAGTTTGAAATCACGCGAACTGGCGATTTGGCGCAGGTAACCGGTTTCAATTTCTCCGGGGGAAGAGGAGAACAGGAAACGCTTGCCGGCAACAGCGGCCCCAACTCGGACTGGAATGGGTATTCTTCGAGTGGGCATCGCTTTGAGGTTGGTGAGGCTACGTATACTCTGACGCGCTACGTGGAGGCCGACGACTACAACGAACCCGACGAATGGTTGAATGCACGTATCAGGGCGATCAGCGACTACCCCAATGTGGAAATCCTCGAAGATACAGCTTCGGTTCTGATCCGTGACGATGATGGCCCCGCTCCCGCGCAAATCACCACGACGCCGGGGACCATCATGGAATCTGATGGCGTACAGACCGGGTATGTCCGGGTTCATCTTTCGCACGCGATGTCGGTTCCTGTTTCGATGGCGTACAGGATCTATGGAAACGAAGACGAAAATGATCTGGGTTTGGGCTCCACCACTGGCGCCACCCCTGACTTTGTCGCCCAGTCGGGCATTTTCACGATCGAAGCTGGACAGATTTTTGCCGACCTTCCGGTTACTATTCTTGGTGACGCTTTAGCGGAAGACATAGAATTTGCCGGCGTCGAGTTCGAAGATCCAGTGAACGGGTATTTTGGTCATTCCAGCCAGGACTGGTGGGAATCCGGACTCATTATTGTGGATGATGACCAAGCCGGGAGCTTTTTTCCAAACTACGAAGAACTGTCATCGCGAGCTATCGATCTTGGCAGGTTCGAGCCGCACAGTCTTCGCCAACACTTTTTTGAACTGAATGGAACTGACGAAGAGATTGTCTATCGTTTCGAGGTTGGATCGGATGTGGTTATTCGCACCGATCGGCTCCGACCAGATTTTATATTTGACTCAGGCGGCAATCTGCTCAGAACGGACGTCGGCTCGTTTGATTATCTCCGGGAAACACCGATTGGAAATACGATCGGGGGCCACATGGTCTTCTCCCCAGGGGAGTATTTCGCGGTCTACTCAGGTGCCTTTTCCCAACCGGATACTGCCTACAAAACGGAGTTCCTTACCCTTCCCGCACAATCCTCGCTTCCAACCCTGTTTATCAGATCGGAGCGGCCGCGAACCCTGCATGGCGTCGAAGTATTTGAAGATCTGACTATCGGCGAGGGCCATCCAAACTATCAGGCCCCAAGGTTCCGTTTGTCCCATGAGGTTGGGCACGAGGTATCTTTTGATTACCGGATAGTCGGGTTGACTACGGATGAAATGGATTTGTCTTCAACATCATCCGGCTATTCCCCATTCGCCGGGCACATTGTTTTCGAACCTGGCGACACCCTTGAGGTCGAGTTCCTTCATGGCGTTCAGGATAACGAATATGAAGGTCTGGAATACTTCGAACTTGAGATCTTCAATGTCGTTGGTGCAGTTCTTCCCAATGGTCAGGCGACCTTTTCTCGTCGCGGCGTGATCGTCGATGATGATGAGAACCCCAATCCGGAGTTCGAGCTTCTGCCGGTTGTTCTCGACAGAGCAGAAAACAGCGGCAACCCCGGCCTGTTTACCTTCCGTGTCGATCGCCCCTCTGGTCACAGCGCCGAGGCGGCTTCGGTTGATTGGGTTGTGCGTGGCGATGGTTTTGCGCCAGCTTCGGGTCAAGACTTTGTTGGTGGCAACCTCCCCTCAGGAAGGCTCGATTTTGCACCGGGTGAAACGAGCAAGATCGTGACCATCGAGGTTGCGGGTGACCGCTTCGCTGAAAGCGACGAGACGTTTACTGTTTATCTGCACAATCCGAGCCCGGGATTCTCGATTCACAACGGTAGCGTTTCGGGAACGATACGAAACGACGATGGTATCGCGAACGCGACTTTTGGAAATGGAGTAGTAACCACTGGAACCTCGTTTGCCTTGGGTCCACAGGATTACCACATCATTGGGACGGGGACGTCCGCTATCGAGCTGGTAGGAAACGCCTTTGCCAACTCGATTTCAGGCAACAATGTTTCAAACACCATCTTGGGGTATGGCGACAACGACCGGCTATTTGGTCTGGATGGGGGTGATCGGATTATCGGTCATGCAGGCGATGATTTCCTTGATGGCGGAGCCGGTAATGACACCCTGACAGGCGGACCTGGCAAAGACACCTTCCATTTGTCGGCCGGGATGGGGTGGGATCGGGTTACAGATTTCGAGCCTTCTGATGACCAACTGGACTTCAGCGACTTCGGTGTGACGTTGACAGAAATTGCAACGATCGGGGTCAATGCATCCGGGCATCGAGTGATCGATTTCGGCGGGGGAGACAAGATTACACTTATTGGGGTTCCACTCAATTATGAACCTTCAGGAACTTTAGTTGTTTCGGGTGAGCTACAGGAGGGAAATCGGCTGACCGCGGACATTTCCGCGGTAACCGACGCGGACGGTTTCGACCCAGCCTCGGTGAGCTATCGTTGGCTGCGCGATGGGGCCGTCATTTCCGGGACCCGTGACGCCAGCTATCTGCTGACACAGGATGACGTCGGGGCACGCATCTCTGTTCGAATGTCGTACACAGACGACTTTGGGACTGCAGAGCGGCTGTCCAGCACCCCGACCGGCGCGGTCGAGAACGTTAACGATGCCCCCACCGGGTCGGTGACAATCTCGGGCACCGCGCGGCAAGGGGAAACGCTCACCGCCAATACCGACGGCGTTTCTGATCCCGACGGTATCGACACATCCACCGAGGCGGGCCAGTGGCTGCGCAACGGCACGCCCATCGCGGGTGCGACCGGCGAGACCTATACCCTGACCCAGGCGGATGTCGGCGCGCAAATCTCGGTCGTGTTCACCTACACCGACAATTTCGGCACCAGTGAAAGCGTCACCAGCGCCGCCACCGGCGCGGTCGAGAACGTGAACGACGCGCCCACCGGGGCGGTGACGATCTCGGGTTCGGCGCGGCAGGGCGAGACCCTGACGGCGGATGTGTCGGGCGTGGCCGATGCCGATGGCATCGACAGCGCGACCGCAAGCGGCCAATGGCTGCGGGGCGGAGTGGCGATTTCCGGGGCAACGGAGGCGTCTTACGAGTTGACGCAGGACGATGTCGGGGCGGCGATCAGCTATGTCTACAGCTATACTGACGGGTTCGGCACCAACGAGAGCGTCGCCAGCGCGGTAACGGATGCGGTCGAGAACGTGAACGACGTGCCCACCGGCGCGGTGACGATCTCGGGCACTGCGCGGCAGGGCCAGACCCTGACCGCCAATACCGACGCGGTGGCCGATGCCGATGGCATCAACGAAGCCACCGAGGCGGGCCAGTGGCTGCGTAACGGCACGCCCATCGCGGGCGCGACCGGCGAGACCTACACGCTGACGCAGGCGGATGTCGGCGCCCAGATTTCGGTCGTGTTCACCTACACCGACAATTTCGGCACCAGTGAGAGTGTCACCAGCGCCCCGACAGGCGCGGTCGAGAACGTCAACGACGCCCCCACCGGCGCGGTGACGATCTCGGGCACCGCGCGCGTGGGCGAGACTCTCAGCGCCAATACCGACGCGGTGGCCGATGCCGATGGCATCAACGAAGCCACCGAGGCGGGCCAGTGGCTGCGCAACGGCACGCCCATCGCGGGCGCGACCGGCGAGACCTACACCCTGGTGGCTGCCGATGCCGGTGCCCAGATTTCGGTCGTGTTCAGCTATACCGACAATTTCGGCACCAACGAGAGCGTCACCAGCGCCGCCACCGGACCAGTTGCCGGCGGATCCTTGAGACTGCTCGGCACCCCCGGACGCGACACACTCGACGGCGGCGATGGCAATGATGAAATCCTGGGCTTTGAGGACAATGACGTCCTGCGTGGCTTTGCCGGCAACGACACGCTGTTTGGTGGCGATGGCGCCGACACGCTGAACGGCGGCGATGGCAACGACGTTATCTTCGGCGGCGAAACCGAACACGACCTCCGCGATGTCATCTTCGCCGGTGAAGGCGACGATAGCGTCGATGCCGGTTTCGGCAATGACCAGATCTTCGGCCAGGGCGGCAACGACACCATCGCGGGCGGTTTCGGCGTGGACGAGATCCAGGGCCAGGACGGCAATGACGTGATCACCGGCTCGGCGTTTTCCGACCTCATCTTCGGCGGCGCGGGCAACGACTTCGTCAATGGCGGCTTCGGCTCCGACCGGATCAACGGCGGCTCGGGCGCGGACAAGTTCTTCCATGTCGGTGTCTTGGGCCACGGGAATGACTGGGTGCAGGACTATAACGCCGCCGAGGGCGACGTTCTCCTCTTCGGCAATGCCTCGGCCACCCGTGACCAGTTCCAGGTGAATTTCAACCACACCCAGAATGCCGCGGGCGAGCGTGCCGGTGACGACGCGGTGCAGGAAGCGTTTGTCATTTATCGCCCGACCGGCCAGATCATGTGGGCGCTGGTGGATGGTGAGGGGCAAGGCTCGATCAACCTGCAAATCGGATCGGAGGTGTTCGACCTTCTGACCTGATCCACCTTACCAACAGCCCTTCATGCGAGGTATGCGATGACTTTGGCCAGTACCATCTTTCTGAACCCCACCGAGCCTGTCGACCTCGGCGCCGCATCTGGTTCTGCTGCGGTTGTCGCGCTGCCCGATGGCAGCTACCTCATTGTCCACACCCGGTGGAACACCCCCGGCGGTAGTGACAACAGGCTGGCGCACAGTTCAAACACGACCGCGCAACGATACGATGCAAACGGCACCCCGCTTGGCGAGGCATTCGAACTCTTCTCGTCTGACGGCGGCCTGCTCGGCGTTGATTTCGAAAGCAGGACCCTGCCGGATGGGCGCGTATTCGTTAACCTCACAACGGTTATGTCCGGCGGCGGCGGTGCCGCGACCCTGCATGTCAGGGAACTGGGCGGCGGCGGTGCGCCCGTTGCCGATCCGGTGCAACTGTCCGGCGCCCCGATTGAACGCTACAGCCATTTCAGCACCGAGGTTCTGGCTGATGGTCGGATCCTGGTGGTCGGGCAAGTGGGCAGCGCCCTTGTCACCCAGCTCTTCGGAACCGACGGCCTCCCCGCCGGAAGCGCGACAGAAATCGTTCCCAGTGTCGGTTTTGGCGGGCTTGTTGCCACCCAGACGGCCCCCGATGGTCAGGTTCTGGTGATCTGGCGCGAGCAGAATTACGAAAGCAGCCCGTTCAGCGTCGAAGATCCCATCGCCCAGTTCAGGGCCACCTTTCTGAACCCCGCCGATGGCAGCACCTCACCCGTCTTTGTATTGCGCGCGCCCGATCCATTGTTTCAAGGCGGCGATGGGCTTATCAGTATCGAACATCTGGAGATATCCGACGCCGGGGTTTTGGCGATCTGGAGCCAATTCGAATATGACGTGTTCCAGAACCGCTCCAACGTGACTTTCGAAAGGTTCGATCTCGATGGCACCCCGCTTGGCGAGACGATGGTCCTGGGGCCTGTGACCGGAACAGAATTGTCGGTCGCGCCAATGGGTCAAGGACTTTACCTGTTCGGGTGGGCCCGCACCGGTGTCTATCCCGAGCCGAACACCGGCATCGACCTGAAAATCTTCGATGCCAGTGGCCAAGGTTTCCTTTCGCAGATTTCCCCCTTCACCTCTGAGATCGAAGACGGGTATGTCCGGGGGCCTGTGGTCGCCCGTGTCGGCGACCGGATCGTGGTCCTTGGCAATGTGGATGGCAATACGCAGATGCGCCTGCTGGACGCGCGCGAACCGGTTTCGGGCACTGCGGGCGACGATACCCTGAACCTGACCGAGGCGGGCTATCTCCTGGGGCTCGACGGCAACGACCTGCTTATCGGCTCCGACCAGGCGGATGTCCTGGACAGTGGTCGCGGTCGGGACGAACTGCGCGGCGGCGGGGGCGACGACCTGCTGATCGCGCGCGACGGCAACAACACGATTGACGGCGGCGCCGGTAATAACTTGCTTTTTCTCGATCCCATCCCCACGCCACTGGTCTTTGGCGAGACGGCCCTGCTTGACCCCGACGGAACCCTGCGCCTGCATCACGGCGACATGGTCGAGACGATCCGCAACATCCAGTATCTCAAGATCGGCGAGGGTTTCGAGACACCTTTGAACAGTCATCTGATGGCCTGGTCGCAGGAGGGCGAACACGACTTCATCCTGGGCTCTGCCGAGGGCGAAACACTGGATGGTAACGAGGGCAACGACCGTATCCAGGGGCGCGGCGGAAACGATACCCTGTTCGGGGGGATCGGTGAGGACCAGTTGTTCGGTGGCGAGGGTTCGGACGAGATCCATGGTGGTGATGGCAATGACTATATCCACGGTGCCGACCCCTTGGCTGACACTACCAGCGACTTGCGCGACGTGGTCTATGCCGGGTCGGGGGACGATACCGTCCATGGTGGCTATGGCAACGATCTGATCTACGGGATGGACGGCGATGACATCATCGCGGGCGGGTTCGGCGTGGACGAGCTGATCGGCCAGGGCGGCAATGACGTGATCACCGGCTCGGCATTCTCTGACGTCATCTTCGGCAATGATGGAAATGACTTTGTAAACGGCGGCTTTGGCCATGACCGGATCAATGGTGGCACCGGCGCGGACAAGTTCTTCCATGTCGGGGTCGAAGGGCATGGCTCGGACTGGGTACAGGACTATAGCGCGACCGACGGCGATGTGCTGTTCTTTGGAAACAGCTCGGCCACGCGTGCGCAGTTTCAGGTCAACTTCGCCCATACCGAGAATGCTGCAGGCGAGCGTGCCGGGGAAGACGCAGTGATGGAGGCATTTGTGATCTATCGCCCCACGGGACAGATCATGTGGGCCTTGGTCGATGGCGAGGGGCAGTCTTCGATCAACCTCCAGATCGGTGCGGACGTGTATGATCTGCTGGCTTGATCAAATTCAAGTTTGGGTCTGGGCCCGCCAGCGAAGGAAACAGCTATGAAAATAAATGTTCAGAGTTTCACCAGCTTCCCAAGCGTTACTCCCAAAGACCGCTGGGTCAGGCTTTTCAAGATGCCCCGGTAAGCGTTGCGGTTTCAATAATGAGCAAACTTCGGTCAGGCACTTGCATCCGCGCCGGGCGGTCAGTCCCGCCCAAGGGCATCGCAGGAAACCCGATGACACCTGCATTGGAAGGCGGCGCGGACTTGTGAAAGTAACGATCAGCCCAACTTGTCGTCAACAGCCAATAGCTGGCAACTTGCCCCCTTTCCGTAAAGGTTTCTTGACGGTGCCGCCTTCCAATGGCGGTCTGCACACTTGGGTTTCACCCACTCGCACCGCGTGTCCGCCATTGCGTACGAAACGGGCGCCGTCGTCGTTATTGCATATTCGGTTCAAGCAGGTGTTCTGCTGTGATGGCAAACTGTCTATCGACAGCTCATGTTCCCGAGTGGCTCCAGGGTCTTGTCCAGGCAAGTTCGACGGCCGATGTATCGAAAGATTCCTCACCCTGTTTCCAAACATGTCCTGGTTGGCCAGTTCGGAAATCCTTCATCATGCTTGCCAAGAACAACGGCAAAAGCCATGCTACGTCTGGCGGGGTCGTCTTCCAAACCGTAGGCAGCATTGTTGCCGATCGATGTTCACCAGAACTTGGCCTCGTTGCTGAAGTGTCCCAGATCGATTTCGCCGGTCATCGGTGCATGGTGTGGACGGGTGTCATGTCGTGTTGTCGAAGACGGTCTATCTAGGTGTTCAGTCCCGGCATCTGGTGGATCGGATTGACGATGAATCTATCTGGCTCTGAAGTCCAGATCTTGCAGATGTATTCGTAGGGCGTGAGGCCGCTGAGCGTCTTGAGGCGGCGTGCGAAGTTATAAGCGGCCATGAAGTCGGCGAGGTGGCCACGAAGTTGATCGTGACTTCGTAGTGGAAGCGTTTGACGGTCGCGTCCTTGATTGTCCGGTTCATGCGCTCAACCTGGCCGTTGGTCCACGGATGGTTGGGCTTGGTCAGGCGATGCTCTATCCCGTTGGCCTCGCAGATCATGTCGAAGCGCATCTGCCGAGAATAGGCGGTGTTTCGGTTCCGGGGCTGCTCGGCGAACTGGATGCCATTATCCGTCAGGATCGTGTGGATACGGTAGGGAACGGCCTCTAGCAGATGCTCCAGGAACTCCCAGGCCGTCCGCCTGTCAGCCTTTTCTACGATCTGGGTGACCGCGAACTTGCTCGTTCGGTCGATTGCCACGAACAGATATAGTTTGCCCTCGGCGGTCGGCACTTCCGCGATATCCATATGGAAGAAGCTCCCTCCCGGCAGATTGCGGCGCAATCGCCTGTCGGACGATGGATGGGATAGCGCTTGAACCTCTGCCGTTTTGGCTTGTCGCCTTCAACATCCGGTAGCCTCGAGATGCCATGCCGCTGCAGGCACCGGTGCAGCGTCGAACGAGGCAGATGCGGGATTGAGGGCTGCATGGCATAGAGACAGTCGTCCAGAGGAAGCAGTGTGTGTCGATGGAATGCAACCACCATCGCCTCGTCGGCCTCGCTGAGAACGGTCTAGTGCGGTTCCTTCGGGCCTGTTTTGCGATCCTCTACCGTCTCGCGATTGCGCCATTTCGCGACCGTCTTCGGGTTGATCCCGAGTTCCCGGCTCAGCGCCGCGGTCGAAGCTTGCGATCGCTGTATTGCAGCTCGGATGGCGTGCGTGCCCTATCGGCAGATTTGCTTGGCAAATCGCCTGCCGGGTAACAGTGCGTGGCGCTGTCGTGACGAACTTGTCCCATAGTGCTTCCTTCCATTCATGCGAAAGGATCACACCATCAAACCCTGGGATCAAACACCTAGGCTCCACCAAAAGCTTAAAAAATCCGATGACTACGGGGCGCATTTTCGGGGTGCACCCCCGTCGGGGTGCATTTCGACCCGCAACATGGGCAATATGGGTAACCTTAGGTCGAGACGGCTAGTCTGCGGCCCGACGGCTTGCCGTCAGAATCACCCCATCAGCATCGCTATCGCCAGCCAACCGACCACCGCGCCTAGTACTACCTGCACCAGCAGACCGGCAACCACCGCACCCGGTGCGGGCCGAGGCGGTGTGATCAGCACGACGACGGGGCGGGGCGGGTTCGTCCGTGACGGGCAAGCGGGTGCGCAGATCGACGACGTCACCCATGGCGGAAGCCTTCAATGAAGATTTCACGGGCAGGTTCCGGGCCAACCCGACGTCCGTCAACACGATAATTTATCAGGCCCAACTGCCCTGGATGCGGTAGCACCCTCACTACGATGTCGCTGGGCAGGTTGAGATATTTCAAGCTGTCCCGTACCCACGATCCGCAGGCCAACACCACTGGCACGCGATGGCGCAAGACAAGTTCGCGGTTGTATGCCGCACCATCCTTGATGTCGGATCGACAACCATCGAACCACGGGACCGCATTCAACGGCAGGTAAGCCGTCAGCGGGATGTCGTTCACGTCGAGTGCGTGACGACACAGTCGGGCCGTCGGATCGTCATTCAGGACTCCGACTGTATGCCTGAGAACCATCAATGCCTATGGATTTGGGTTCGGATGGGCGGTCAATGTCATCTTTTTGCCTTCCGCCCAGTCGTATCTGAACCAAGGGCTATTATCAGGATTGCGACCTATCTCAATCGCCTTCAGTTGGCAGAATCCAAACAGTTGACCTGGATTCGGATTCTCTATCCTTTCACATATTATGCGAGTCTCAATTTTTCTATTTGGAATTTTCTTCATCAAAAAGTGTAGGCGTTCCGCTTGAGTTTCATCCTTGAAGTGTAGCGGGATAGCCTCGGTGAAAGCGATTTCAGAATTTCTGTAATACAAAATATTCGGCTCCATTTTACATCTGCCAAATGAATATTTCGTAAGGCGAGAAAAGGAGTTTTCCTTATCCGTGGAGCGCAATTGAATCTGAATAGTCCCCGATTTAATCTTGGGGCTTTGAGATGCCGGGGCTTTAAGATTCAGGAAACTTGGTATGCAAAAGTAGAATGCATCCATATTAAAATCGTAGTGCGGAACAGGAACCAAATGAGAGTATTCAAACTGCTGGCGAGCTAATCTTGCGCCAATAGTATTCGCCTGATCTCGATAGGATTGGATAATTCGACGTCGCTCTGCTCTGGCCTCGAACTGGTCAACTGATGGAGCGACACTCAGAACTCGTTCAAAGGCGTCATCTCCGACACCCTGAAACGCACTCAGCGCCAGATACTCATTCCAAGTCAATTCCTCTAGTGATCTTGTATTGGATCCAATTGATGCCGGAGCCTTCGGGTCCGGAAGCTCAACGACATTGGTTTCTTCAACCATAGGACCCTTGCAGGTCTCTGGCATTAGCTTTTCCAACCCGTTGCAACTCTCAACCCACCATGCTTCGGTTGAGCCAAAATGGATGTCATACGCAGACCACTTGCCTTTCTCGAAAGAAAGAAAGCCACTAATCCACCTTGGATCAATATCTTCCAACGGAAATTTCCGCAAGTTTGGATCACGAAACTCTGATGGGTTGATCGGCTTTCCCCCTGGGCGTTGCGCGAGGACTTCTATATAAGAAAGATCTCCAGAAACACGAATGGAATCTACCACGAATTGGATGGGCGAACCGAACTTCTGTTCCGCTTTTACACGGACGGCATCGAGAATAAGCTTTCGCAAGGGATCTCCACGGGCAGGGGAGGAATAGGTGGTCGCTCCTTTATCTAAGTTTCTTTCGCTTTTCTTGCGTTTCACGTCCATTAGTTGGGGTATCTGAAGTGTGGTGTCGCTGATGTAAATGACATTATTATCACCTTGCAAACTAAGACCTATGACATCGTTTTCCCGGAGGACGTGATCTGGTACGAATAGGGTAGTCTCGATATGCGGTCCGGTCAGGGTTTCGTTTTGAAAGCGCAATCCATATTCGGACGTGAAGCTGGTTTTTGGCTTACAATCTTTGCACAGCACTCTTGGCGTAGCAGATAGGAGTAAACGAAAGTTTTCTCCCGCTTTTAAGGCATTGTAGCGCGCGTTAGGATTGTGCTTTCCGTTAGCTTCGCGTACAGTTAGACGCAGGCCTTGGGACTCGAAGATACCCTCGACCTTCAGTGTGCCAACTATACCTTGTTGTTGGCCTCCCCAATCCAGTTTTACGTTTAAAGTGAAGTCAGGCTTAGTTGTCCCGCTTACGCCAAATTTTGTACTGATCGATGTTACATAGCTAACGTCCCCAGTATAAGGCGTTAACACGTAAATTGCGTCATCGGATAGGCATTCATTGACTGCTGAGCAGTATTCACCATGTCTGTTTTTTTCACAAAGTTTTCCGGCCGAGACACGCATTTGATCGAGTGTTGGAACGAGATTATCGTCCTGAACAATCCAAAATGGCGAAAATTCATGTTCGCCTGGAAGCGTTCCCAAAGAGATCGTTGTAGACGCTACGTCTTTTTGCCCACTTGAAATTGTATAGTTGTTCCCGGAGAAGGCTTCCAGAACTTCCTTGGACGAGAGCGCTCTGCCTGGTCTCACGCATCCCTGAAGAGGCGTTGTGCCGATTTCAGATTGTTGGTTAGAAGTATAGTTTCCCTCGAAGCCATTCTTGAAGAGTGTCGTTTGGTCGCCCAAGGCAACCAGAGTTCGGTGATCAAGTTCGCCAGTTCCGGCATTGATGCCTATCTCTTTCTGGAACTCGGCAAGCGCCCTACGCGTTTGTGACCCGATTGAGCCATCCATTGCTCCAGCCGCGTACCCTCTCATATTCAACATGTATTGGACTAGTTTCGATTTCTCGTTGAGCAGTTCTGCGTCAAAGGACTGAACTTGAACCAGATCGCTTCTGTCGAGCATTCCCATGTACTGGCGATTGACCTCTCTACCATCCTCGTCGAAGTCCACAAGAACCACTGCGCTGGCAATCCAGTCACAGGCACGACAACTCTTCGTGAACTCAGTTTCAAAAGAAAACCGTTGTCCCCCATTCGGGAGTCTGCGGTGTCCAATAACCTTCCCATACCATCCGGTGGCCTCCGGAAACCGGCGTTGCAGGTCGACTTCAACGGGGTCCTGAGGCAGCTTCGAAATTTCATTAGCAGGGTATTCTGGAAAGTCTATTCCATCTGGGGAGGCGTTAAGTAAGAGCGCTGTGGTCTCCCAGTAAGGGTGATCGACCATTGCCATGTCTACCTTTCCCAGCTCCACAAAACTCTGAGGAACAGCCGCAAAATCCAGATGTTGCCAAGCTTGAGCGACAAACTCACTGGTGCTTTCACTATAGCCGAGGCCGACAAGGCATTCCTTGTTTCGATCATTTTCGCATGGCCGATAATGTCTGTTTTGCGAACCATCGACAATTGAACTTGTCCAATCGCGCTTTGAGCTTGATAGCGAGGTCAGAGCGTTTGGTTCGGGATTGCTCTGACGGAACCAAGCTGACCAGTTTCGCCTTAGTGCACTGTCATCTGGACACTTCGTAAACCGGCGTGGTGCCGTGTCGCTTGAAGCATCCGGCATGTCCAGATCGATGAAACTGTCGTTCGACAGAACATTGAAGCGCCAAGTTCTTGTGGCGCTTTCGTTAGCCTCGAAACATGTGCCCCTGTAAAGAGTAATACCATTGCGAATGTCAGTGCGTGTTGTTTCGCATGCTCCTTCCGCACCCCATGTGATGCTGCTACCCTGAATTATGCGTTGAGACAGATGGTTGTCTTCGTACGGCAGGCTCTCAAGAGCGCATTTTGCAGAATTGTCTACGTACATCCCAGACAACAAAGGTGTGTTCGCGGTTACATCATTTGGGATTACTGCCCCTGCACAAGGTGCGTTGACACCATCCGCGCCAACGAGAGCTTGAACAGTTGCCGTATCAGGCTGTCCGGTCGGAGGCAGACAATGCTCTGTCTGAAACTCCATAAGTGCGGTCCGCGTTTGAGGTCCTGGATAACCATCCATTGGTCCAGCTTCATAGCCAAGCGAGTTTAGAGCGTATTGGAGAACCTCTGGCGTGCCACGAACAAAATGTGCGGCTGGTCTCTCAAGCCGGTAACCTCGAATGTGATTGAGAGCGATTCCTACGAGGCCAATATTGCGTTCCTGAATGATTTGACCGGCGGAATCGATCTCAATAGCCTGCAGTGCAACACCTGAGTTTTTACAGGCACGGCATTTGCTCAACGGATGAGCGACTACGAAAAGTTGCCTGCCATCGGGCAGTGTCCGGTGTCCCGAAATACTCGGACGCGTGGACGATACGCCAACGTTTCTATTCATAAATGCGCGGCTGGCATCATCGCTGAAATTGTGCAGTTCTTCGAAGATTCCGCCAATGACGCGTATCCCAATTTTTCCATTCAATAATGCAGGAAGTACTATTGGTGATGCTCCATTGAACTCCGTCACTGCAAGGTCAACATTGCCAAGTTCAATGAACTCGGTCGCAAAGACGTCGCCAGCAAGATCGCCATGAGCTGCGTCGAGCGCGAATTTAATCGCCTGATCAGAAAGACCTTTTTCTTTCAGGCAGTTACTCTTGTCCGAGCGATTGCGACATGGTCCGTATCCCAATTCAATCTCAGGGCTTACAACAACTTCTGGCCCCCACTCATCCGACATAGACACTGGAGCATCATCAAACTTTCGCGGCGGAGGAAAATTTGAGATCAAGGTAGTCAGATCGTAACTGCCCTCGATTGAGCCTACAATCGTCGGGCCCGTGCAGCCAGTGTCGATACAAGCCAGAATGTCGTAGTCCATTGCGATCCAATGCGAACCAATCCAACGTAGCGTTTCGAGTCTTGGAAAGGTCCACTGGCCGCGTTTTACATCGTCGGTAGTTGCAATCCCCGACGCACCTTTCGATGTATCGAGAAATAGCGAATCAGCCTGCCATTCGCTGGCGGAAATTGGAATGACGACAAACCGTTCGTCTGGCGACCAAGCTACGGGCGGTAGTGCTACTCGGGCGTCACTCGGAGTAGCCGCAGAGTGAACAGCGGTCTCTGGAATTATCTCTGAATGCACCACGCGTTTTTCGCGGAGGTCAAGAAGCGCAGCGCGCTGCCCTCCGGTATCGAGGTCCCATTGCAGCAGCAATCCATGCCGGGCTTGGGGTGAAATAAAAAGGCGCAGTTCCGAAATGGTTGGATCGGCCGCGGCGGAAAAGAGTGGGGTGCCTCGGTAGGTTGTGCTACCGTCGGCTGCAACCGCTATATCGCCTGCGGTTTCTCCCGGCCGAATAATCCGGCGCGCATTTTCTGTCACTATCCATTCAACTGGTATCATCGTGTTGGACGTTTCTGAAGCAGTAGGCTCTGCCTCGGCGACGAGTGGGGTTGCCTCACTAACTGGAGGCGTAGTTTGATTGACGCCTCTTGGCACCTCAACTTCGGTCAGAAGAGGGGTCGTAACCAATTCAGTTCTTTTCGGCGTGTCGAGATGGCTACGTATGAAAGCCCTTCGTAGAAAAGCTTTGGGATCGATCCAATCGGACGCAAAGTCTGTCGTGTTTGTCACGTTGCCATCGGGATAAATTTTGCCGAATTTGGGATGTAGGTAACGGTGAAGCCCCTCAAACCGCCCGGCCTCGAAATGTAGTTGGCAACCTTCGGCGCCACCGGTATCTCCGATAAATCCGATCTGTTCTCCAGCCTGGATCGTCATGTTGAGCTTCCAGGGATTTCCGTCGGCGTTCGCCGGTGCGTTCAGCATGTGAAGGTAGATCGAGTATTCCAACGGATCGCTGTCGTCATGACGAAGGACCAGCGCATTTCCGGCGACCTCGACGAGATCGCGGCCGTTGCGATTTCGATCGATCTCGATTTCCATTAAATCTTTATCGTTTACGTCTGCTGATATAACTCTGATTACCGTTCCAGTACGAGGAGCTATGATCGGAACACGTGGTTCGCTGCAGTTCATTTGTCCTTGGAGACCTATATCGATTCCTTGGTGCGTTACTTGCCCATAGGACGGGAACTCTCCATGCCCAAATCCGGTCATCACACTTTCGCCAACCAACATCCGGTGCCAAGCTGGGTCTTCTGGAAGACCCGAGAAGCCGATCTGGCCGGACAAGATGGACCGAGCTGGTGCGCTGTCGGGGTATTGTTCAGTGATGGCAGATAGAAGCCGCCGTCTGTAGAGTTCATTAGAAGTGGCTCGCGAGTCTGTTGCCGCATCCAAAAACAGTTGTCCTGCTACATCTTCTCCTGATTGCGCAAAGGCGACGAATGCCCCGAACAACATCGACACCGCAATCGCCACAAAACGAAACGTGGTCAATCGTCCTTACCTCCTACCGCTACCTGGATCGAAGGTAGCGATCCAAAGTCATATCTGGCAAGCTTTCAGCTCAGAAACTAGGGAGCCAATTGGGTGAGCAAATCATGTTAGGCGTCATTCGCAACATGGGCCTCAGTGCCACTTTCGTCATGTTTATGATCCCTCCAGTTGCCGCGGAGGATGGCGCCGATACGCTATTTGCCCAAGCTAAGTCATTGTACAGCGGTTCCGAAACCAGCTACTCCGACCTCGAACAAATGCAACAGATCTTCGATCAGATCGTCGAGCAATACCCTGAATCGGATTTGGCTGTCGGTATCCTCCTTCAGGATACAGTCGATGGATTGGATCTGGCTTCGTTTGCGCAGCAAATTGAGGCTTCAGTGCCTGAGCAATCGGAAATCGGTAGCGATAATCGGCGCAACACAATCTTTGATCAGGAAGTCGCTCCTGAGGCGGCGGTCTGCATTGCGACTGCGCTTGACGGCATAGGTGAAAACAAATTGTCGATTCGGGTCGAGTTGGATGCAGGCGGTAGTGTTTCCGGAATCCCGGAGCTCATCGAACCGAACGAGCCAGACACTTCTGCGCGTAAGCTGTTCCTGTCTGCCGTGGGGGCAATAGACAGTTGTGCGCCATACAGTATTGGGGAAGCAGGTCGCCGGTTTGTAGTGACAATAGTCAAGGATGCGGTCGTAATAGTTGAAGATTTCGTAGAGGTGATTCGTGCGCCAGGCGCAACGTTGCCTTCTCGTTCGCAGCAATATCCGACGAATACAGACGCACCACCAGTGTTCCTTCCGGCTCCAGGTAACCTCGCGGAGTCAGACGCTCCGAATGACTTGCAAGCCTCGGCGAATGTTCCGAACCCTGGCAACCAACACAGCGAGGACGCATTGCAACTGAAGAAGGCCGATCGAAGAGAACTGCAGCATCGGCTGAGACTCAGCGGACATAATCCAGGTGGCGCTGATGGAGTTTTCGGTAGCAAATCGCGTCAGGCAATATCGTCCTGGCAGCGTGAAAACCGAATTTTGCCGACCGGTTACTTTAACGAAGGTCAATTGGAATTGCTTAAAACTCAGACTGAGATAGCCTATCAGGAGTACGAAAAAACTCGCCCGAAACGGCGTCGCGTGAAAGTTTGTGGCGCGGCTTTTCTGGGTCTGCGGTCATGCCGTTACGAGTACCGCTATTACAAGTAGAGAGCACTCCTAAGTCACCAGCCTTGCTCTGAAAAAGGTTTGTCGGTGTGAACGTCTTAGGCCGTGCTGACAAAAGGGATTCACACCGCTGCGTGGGCGTGCTCTAAGCCGGTATCTGCAATGGAGATCTGCTTGGCACGAGACCTGATGTTGGACGGGGAATGGACGTTCTTTGAACGGTTCATCCTAGTGTTCAGAGACGGTTCCTGAAAACTGAACAGCCGGGATAAGTGGATTTTCCGTGCAACAGCAGCATGATGCTGCGAGCGAGGAGAAGACCATGACAAGACGACCGCGCCGGAACCAGAGCCCGGCCTTCAAGGCGAAAGTGGATCATAGTTCATAAGCTACAGGAGCCTGAAAAAAGCTTGACCAAACGATAGGTCTTATCAAGATTAAGTTACCGTGCCTACCAATCACGGAAGCGATGAATTTTTCTTCGTTTTTTTAAATTGCATACAGTGGAATGTTTGGGGGAGCAAAATGTCTGTATTGTCCGTTTCCGGTGGGTCAGATCGTGAGGGAACCAGTTGGAGGGATGATGACCACGTCCTGACCTGGCGCTTTACACTGAGCGAACCATCGGACAGCGAAGTGACGGTCTATTTTCGGATTCTGGACGGAACAGGAGAAGTCGAAACCGATGTTTCCACCCGTCGGTATGAATCGATCGTGTTTGCCCGAGGGGAGACAAGTAAGACCTTTAGCATCGGGATTGCTGCTGATGAAGCCGATGAGCATGACGAATCCATAGTAGTCGAAGTCTATCGAGTGGTGAACGCCGCTCTTGAGGGCGGCCGAAGCACATTGACTTCAACGTCCTGGATACTTGACGATGATGGTAGTTCCTCTGATCTGTCGATTTTCGTTTCGAACCCGTTGCTGATCGAGACCGACGAGGGGCGACAGACCGCTGTCTTCCAGATTTCGTTATCTCGGCCGGCGCCAGAGGCGTTCGAAGTCCATTTCAATACCTTCGATGGCACGGCGACGGCAGGCGAGGACTACGAGGCAACTTCTGGTACGCTGTCATTCTCCGCGGGTCAAACAGTTGCGACCGTCGAGGTGCCGGTTTTCGGCGACAACACAGTTGAGTTCGCTGAAAGCTTCTACCTGAACGTGGATGCTCCATTACCGGTGGTTGCGACGACGACAGGTCATGCGCAGATATTGGATGATGACTCCGGGGACAGTGTCTTGTTGCCAACTGTTTCCATCTCTGGATTTTCGGAACGTGAGGGAACCGGATATTGGGATGATGACCACGTCCTGGCCTGGCGCTTTACACTGAGCGAACCATCGGACAGCGAAGTGACGGTCTATTTTCGGATTCTGGACGGAACAGGGGAAGTCGAAACCGATGTTTCCACCCGTCGGTATGAATCGATCGTGTTTGCCCGAGGGGAGACAAGTAAGATTTTTAGCATCGGGATTGGCGATGACGAAATCAATGAGCATGACGAATCCATAGTAGTCGAAGTCTATCGAGTGGTGAACGCCGCTCTTGAGGGCGGCCGAAGCACATTGACTTCAACGTCCTGGATACTTGACGATGATGGTAGTTCCTCTGATCTATCGATTTTCGTTTCGAACCCGTTGCTGATCGAGACCGACGAGGGGCGACAGACCGCTGTCTTCCAGATTTCGTTATCTCGGCCGGCGCCAGAGGCGTTCGAAGTCCATTTCAATACCTTTGATGGCACGGCAACGGCAGGAGAGGACTACGAGGCAACCTCTGGTACGCTGTTATTCTCCGCGGGTCAAACAGTTGCGACCGTCGAGGTGCCGGTTTTCGGCGACAACACAGTTGAGTTCGCTGAAAGCTTCTACCTGAACGTGGATGCTCCATTGCCGGTGGTTGCGACGACGACAGGTCATGCGCAGATATTGGATGATGACTCCGGGGACAGTGCCTTGTTGCCAACTGTTTCTGTCTCTGGGTTTTCGGAACGTGAGGGAACCAGATATTGGGATGACAGCCACGATCTGACGTGGCGTTTTACGCTCAGCGAACCATCGGCCAATGAGGTGACGGTCAGTTTCCGGGTGATTTCAGGTACCGCCGAACTTGGTATAGACGTGTCTACGACGCGCACGACGACTATCACCTTTGCTCCAGGTGAAACGAGCAAAGACCTATTGTTGCGTATTTCTGACGATACAGACGACGAGCGAGATGAGTCGGTCATTGTCGAGGTCTACAATCCTATTAATGCAAGATTGGAAGGCGGTTCTACGGTTGTCCGAGAAACCGCATGGATAAATGACGATGACGGAGATGCAAATGACCTTGCTCTTCAAGTTTCAAACGTAACGATTGTAGAAACTGACGAAGGTGCCCAGAACGCCGAGTTTGAATTGTCATTGTCAAGACCGGCGCCGAGGGAGTTCCAAGTAACCTATAACACTTTCGATGGCACTGCGAGAGCAGGTGTGGACTATGAGGCAACCGCCGGGACGCTCTCGTTTCACGAAGGCCAAAGTAGGGCGAAAGTCCTAGTCCCCATCTTTGGCGACAATACGATCGAGTTGACCGAGATATTTTCTCTGAATGTCGTCGGGCCAAGTATTCCGGTTGTCGCTGTGTCACCACCCGGCCAGGCCGAGATAGTAAATGACGATGTGCAGAATGCGCCTAGTGCTGCGAGCGACACTTATACGGTCTCCCAGGGAGTCGAAAACTTCTTCGATGCTTCGAACGGCGTTTTGTCAAATGACAGTGACCCGGAGGGCGATGAACTCGTTGCTCGACTTCAAACTACAACTTCTAACGGTACACTTACATTTTTTGAGAATGGCAGTTTTTCATACACTTCGAATGAAGGGTTTTTGGGAGAAGACCGCTTCACGTACAGGGCATTCGATGGAGTTGATCAAAGCGCCTCTGTCGACGTCATAATCAATGTTGAAGAGTTCGTTGCACCACGTGATCTGCTACTAACTGGTACGCCGAACGAAGATACCCTTGTTGGGGAAGCAGGAAACGACACACTCTTAGGCCTCGGTGCAAATGACCGACTCGCTGGTGAAGCAGGTAATGACAACCTGGATGGTGGGCTTGGGGCCGATACGTTGAACGGTGGCGATGGCGATGATACGATCATCGGGGGACCCGCTGCAGATGACTTGCGCGATGTGATTTATGCGGGCGAGGGCAACGACAGTGTCGACGCGGGCGCTGGAAACGACCTGGTTTTTGGTCAGGGCGGAAATGATACGATCGCAGGCGGTTTCGGTGTGGATGAACTGCAGGGTCAGGACGGTGATGACGTGATCACAGGTTCTGCCTTCTCCGACCTCGTATTTGGCGGAGCGGGGGACGACTTTGTCAACGGCGGATTCGGTTCTGACCGCATCAATGGAGGTAGCGGCGCTGACAAATTCTTTCATGTTGGCGTCGAAGGCCACGGTTCGGACTGGCTGCAGGACTACTCCGCCGCTGATGGAGATGTGCTTCTATTTGGTATTGCGTCCGCCACCCGCGAACAGTTTCAGGTCAACTTTGCACACACTGAAAACGCAGAGGGTGAGCGCTCAGGTAACGATGCGGTGATGGAGGCCTTCGTGATCTACCGCCCGACGGGACAGATCATGTGGGCACTTGTGGATGGCGCGGGGCAATCTTCGATCAACCTCCAGATCGGCGCGGACGTGTATGATCTGCTGGCTTGATCAAATTCAAGTTTGGGTCTGGGAGCGCCTGCGCCGTAAATCGCTTTGAATCAAAATGTTCAGAGTTTCATCAGCTTCCCCAGCGTTACTCCCAAAGACCGCTGGGCCAGGCTTTTCAAGATGCCCCAGTAAGAGCTGCGGTTTCAATAATGAGCAAACTTCGGTCAGGCACTTGCATCCGCGCCGGGCGGTCAGTCCCGCCCAAGGGCATCGCAGGAAACCCGATGACACCTGCATTGGAAGGCGGCGCGGACTTGTGAAAGTAACGATCAGCCCAACTTGTCGTCAACAGCCAATAGCTGGCAACTTGCCCCCTTTCCGTAAAGGTTTCTTGACGGTGCCGCCTTCCAATGGCGGTCTGCACACTTGGGTTTGAGAACGGCGGTGCAAAAGTCTGCCACGGTAGCGGCGGGATAGGCCTGCTGCGGGCGGTGTAAAAACCGGCCACT
>NZ_JAOWLB010000031.1 GCF_025751555.1 Ruegeria aquimaris | reverse complement strand
GTGCCTTATGCCATCGTGGCCTCGGACGCGCTGGGCACGGGGCTGGAGAACTATGCGATCTCCTATGTCGACGGGGCGCTGACGGTGACGCCCGCACCGCTGGTGGTGACGGCGCTGAACCAGACCAAGATCCAGGGTGAAGAGTTCGTGTTCCAAGGAACCGAGTTTTCGGTATCAGGGTTGGTTGTCGAAGGAGACAGCGTCAACAGCGTTCAGTTGACCAGTGCGGGTGTCGAACCCGGCGCACTGGCTGCGAATAGCCCGTTTTCCATCGTGGCGGCTTCGGCCGTCGGCAGCGGCCTGGAAAACTACGATATCTCGTATGTCGATGGTGCGATGACGGTGGATGCGCCTGTTGACGGTGTGCCACGGCCGCCATTGGTGGGCGACACTGGGCTGCCGAACCCGACGGATGACATCCGTGTGCTGTTCACGGAAGGAACGACAATCGGGGGCGGTACCAGCACAACGGGGCTGACGAAGCAGACAGCGCTGAAGACGTTGGGAGATGTCCGGGTCATTTCGGACCGACTGGTTGTTGCGGCCGAAAGCTGCCAGCAGGGCAGCAACGATGTCAGCCGTTACCTCGCCTGCTTGTCGGATGCGCTGAACAGCTTTGCCGGTGAGCTTGATGATATCACGGCGGATCTGCCGCCGGGTATGGAAAACGTGGCAACCATCATCCGCGATGCGAGGTCTGACGTCGACCGGAGCCGCGCACGGGCGGAGCGGCGCCTTGCCACGGCAACAACGGATGCCGAGCGTGAGGCGATCCGGCGTGATGCGCTGGCCGAGGCCAGAACGGCACTGGACAACGCGGCGGGTGAAATCCGCAAGGCGATCGCTCTGGTCCGGGTCGAAGACCCCGAACTGGCGGGTATTCAGCGTGCGACGATCACAACTGTGGCCGACTCCCTCGAAACGGTTGGTATCCAGCTTTCGCGGGTTTCGGATCTGTGATGGGGACGTGATGCGAACCCTGATTGCGGCATTCGCCGGTCTGCTGTTCCTGATGACGTCCGGTCTTTGGGCCGAGACCCGGGTTGCCTTTGTTCTGGGCAACTCGTCCTACCGCCATATCGAACCGCTGAAGAATCCCAGGAACGACGCGCTCGATTTGACCGTGGCGCTCGAAGGGCTGGGTTTTGACGTGCTCATGGGGGGCGACTACAGCCAGGCGGATACGCGGGACGCGATAGAAAAATTCAGCGCGGCGGCGGAAACGGCCGATGTCGCCTTGTTCTTCTACGCCGGACATGGGTTCCAGATAAACGGGCAGAACTACCTGGTGCCGACCGATGCGCGGATCTCTTCGCCCGAGGACCTGCAAAACCAGACCGTACCGCTGGCGCGTGTCGTCGAAGCGCTCGAACGGTCCAAAGGGCTGAAACTCGTTTTTCTGGACGCTTGCCGCGACAACCCGTTCGGTGTGGCCGGGGCCGGGCTGCCCCAGGTGGGCAGCGGCCTTGCGCGGGTGGGGACCTCTGCCAATTTCATGTTCGCCTATGCGACGCAACCCGACAATGTGGCTTATGACGGCACGGGGCGGAACAGCTTCTTCACCCAGGCGCTTCTCGACCATATCTACACGCCGGGACAGGACGTCTCCGAGTTGATGATCGCCGTCCGGCGCGATGTTCTGGCCGCCACCGGAGGCCGCCAGATCCCTTGGGACAATTCCTCGCTCACGCGCGCGTTCCAGTTCGACCGCAATCCGGTGACCGTATCCGAAGAAACCATGCTGTGGCAGGTCGCGATCGAAGCGAAGAATGATGCGTTGATGCAGCTCTACATAGATCGCTACCCCCAGGGCCCGCACGCCGAAGATGTTCTGGCCTATTTGCAGACGGGCACACGGACCCGCGCGCTTGAGTTTCGCGACGAAAGGGCGGAGGCCGAGCGTCTTTGGACCCTGGCCAGACGGAGCAGAATGCGACCGCTGCTGGAGTTCTATCTGGAACGGTTTCCCGAAGGCGAACGCCACTCCGAGGCAAGACGGCTGCTTGAGTTGCTGCCTAACGCGGAAGACAGCACGCCAGAGGCGATATGCGAAAGGTTGGCGACACATCCCCGTGATGCGACCGCATCGGTCCCCGGTGTTCCGTTCGATCGTCTGGCCCAGAACACTCTGGCTGCGATACAAGCCTGTTCCGCCGCATCCGTCCAATCGCCAGATCTGCCTCACTATACCGCGCTGCTGGCGCGGGCGACGGCCGCTTCGGGGGACTTGGCGCGGGCGGTCCAACTGTATCGCAGTGCCGCCGAACGTGGGGATTTGCGGGCGATGGTGAGCCTCGCACAACTGACTGAAAGCGGCAATGGCATTCCGCAGGACACCGAAGCCGCTTTCGCCTTGTATGAACGGGCGGCCGAGGCGGGCAGTGCCGATGCAATGATAAATCTGGCGGTATCGCTGTTCCAGGGGGGACGGGGACAGCAGGACACGGAGCGGGCCATTTCCCTCTTGCGCAGGGCCGCCGAGGTCGGTTCGGCGAAGGCTGTGTTCAACCTTGGGGTTCTGGCCCAGGACGGTGTCATAGATACGCCGGAACTGGCCTTGGACTATTTCTTGCGCGCGGCGCGCGAGGGCGAGTACGAGGGCTATCGTGCGGCGGCAATCCTGTTGGATGAGGGGCGTGGCGTGTCCCGTGATTTCAACAGAGCCGCCAATTTGCTGTTGCGTGGCGTGGCCGAGGATCGCGGAACGCTGTTACAGCAACTGACCACTGCCACCAGCGAGTGGTCGCCAGACACCGTAAAGGCAATCCAGCAAAAGTTGCGGGCGGCGGGGTACTACTCTGCGGCAGTGGACGGATTACCCGGACCCGGTTTCGAGACAGCGCTGGTTCGCTGGCGCAACGGGGGCTTTAACGCCGAAGTCCTGGCCGCGAACTAGTTCCATTGCGAAACCGGCATCAAGCGGAGCGCCCGAGGCAGCACTGTATTGCCTGCGCCGCGTGCCAGGCTGAACCGATGTGTCGCGATCGCTTGCATAGCTTGCTCGTCGCGCCCGAAGTCGTATCCGGTCGGATCAATACCGAAAACGCGATGACAAGCGCATGAAACACCTCGGTCATGGCCTGGTTCGATCCCGGTATCCCGGGCCGTCGACGATTTTCGGACTCGGGCCTACCGACACCCCGTGGCTTCGCGGAAAATTGTGAGAGAAACTGACTGCAAAATAGTTTGGAATTTGTTAACGTTATCCTCATCACGAGTTGCCGTATCGGGCCGATTTCCAAGTTGCTGAGCGTTCCGGTGCGATCCGGTGGGGTGTAACGATTTACCAGGGGAGAGAACTTCGATGACTTTAGGTGATTCAGATCATGACATCCTGCATCCACTGGATTGCGCAGAATGGCATTTGTGGTCATTGCGCATTTCCAAGATCATTGCGCGGGCCTGGACCGACAAGGCGTTCAAGGCGCAATTGATCGCGGATCCTGTCAGTGCACTGAAAGACGCGGGGCTGGCGGTTCCCGCAGGAGCCGAAGTCGTGGTGGAGGAAGGCGCGACCGAATGGTCGATGAGCGGATCGGCGTTGAACCGTGTCGACAAGCTGGTGTTGCCGCTGCCTCCGGTACCAAAGATTGATGCCGTCCTGAAAGCATGGGCTGACGGGGAGACCGGTCATCCTCCGATCGTTGCCGGTGACGGTACTGTGGCGTTCTCCGGCGTTCCCGCCATCGAGGATAGTGCCGCGCGCCGGGTTGCCGAAGCACGCCGCGTCGGTGAGGCGCGACGTGTCGGTGAAGCACGCCGCGTGGGCGAGGCAAGGCGGGTCGCCGAGGGGCGGCGCGTTGCCGACGACGACGGATCAATGGTCGTCGGTTCTGCGGCACGCAGGGTGGGCGCCGCCAGACGTATTGTTGACGATGCCGACTTCGAAACTTCGGACGCCGTCGCGCGCCGCGTTGCCGAGGGCCGACGCGTGCTTGATGATTGGGACGAGGGCGCGGCGGATGCCGAAGCGCGTCGCGTGACCGAAGGGCGGCGGGTCGCCGAACCCGGGATGCCGGAAAGTGACAGCGCGGCGCGGCGCGTGTCCGAGGATCTGAGCCCGTCCGAGGGGCGTCGCGTTGCCGGGGATCCCCCTGCCGAGACACCGCCCGCGTCGGATGCCCGCCGTACAGCCGAAGGGCGCAGGGTTGCCAAGAATGAACCGGCGCCCAAACCTGCGGCGAAAAAAGGATCGAGGAAGCCTGGTAAAAAGTAAGTCTTGAAGGTTCCCACCATGGGGCCGGGGTAATGAACACGGGGCTTGGTGTTCACGTCGGGTGATGTGATCGGAGGACGCAATACAGTCGAACAGGATCAAGAAGCATTGATATCCAGCCCCATATCGGTCCCGATCCGGCCGCTCTGTCCCACCTTCATACTCGACCAACACAAAGCCGGGCGATCGTCTGGGTATTTCCAGGCGCTTGCCATCGATGTCGATACGTCGGGCTTTACCCGGGTGACCGACGCGCTGAGCGTGCATGGCCCTCCGGGCGCGGAGATCCTGGCCGGTATCATACGCGCCATTTTCGAGCCGATGACCTCCTGCGTGTACGAACACGGCGGGTTTGTTGCCCACTATACCGGTGACGGGTTTCTCGCCGTCTTTCCGGAAACGGCCGGTCTGGGCTCGGTCATCAATCGCGGCCTTGCCGCCGGGTGGGAGATGCGCCAGACCATCCGGTCGAGGCACACCTACCAGACCCGTTTTGGCACCTTCACCATCAACGCTCGGATCGGAATCGCTGATGGACGGGTGAACTGGCGTATTCTTGGGGACTCTTCGGGGCGGCGACATATCTATTACTTTGACGGAGCCCCCGTGGTCGATGCGGCAAGGGTCCGGCAAATGGCCGGGCCGGGCGAGTTGATTGCGGCCTCGGCGACTGCGGCCCGGTTTTCGGCGGCGACCAGAACCAAAAGCGTTCCGGGCGGGGACGCCTGTATTGTGGAAGATGTCGAAAACCTCGTGGCGCCGCTTGCTCTGTCACCGGTGCCCGAAACCAGCGATCCGCTCGTCACCGATTTCTATCCCGATGTGGTGGCAACCGCCGAAGGTTATGGGCAGTTTCGCTGGACCGCGACACTGTTCGTGCATCTGAACAGGCCGAACGAGATTTTGGAGGAGTTTGTCACAACCCTCTTCGAAGCGCATGATCTGTTTGGCGGTTTCATCAACGGTGTTACGGATGGCGACAAAGGGTGTACGGCGCTGATTTTTTGGGGGGCGCCGATCGCGACCGAAGATGATGTCGGGCGAGCGATAGAATTCGCCGTGCACGTGTCCGAGCATCTGGGCAGATCTGTCAGCGCAGGGCTGACCTATGGCCTGTCGCATGCGGGGTTTTCCGGGTCGCGGCGTCACGAAGTCTATACCTGTGCCAGCCGATACGTGAACCTTGCGGCCCGTCTGGCCTCGACGGCAGAGCCCGGGCAGATCTTGTTGGACAATTCCACCCGGGATCACGCCCTCGGTCGTTTTCATTTTGATTTCGTCGGTGACCTGGAACTGAAAGGGTTTTCGGACCCTCAGCCGGTTTATGCGCTGGGCGGACGGCGCGACGTTCATGCCCATGTGACCACCTCCGGCGAGATCGTCGAACGAAGCGCGCAGATCAAGGAACTGCTGGGCGCCGTCCGGACGATCCTGCAATCGGGCGGGGGCGGTGTGGCGGTGGTGACCGGGGGGGCGGGCTCGGGAAAGAGCACTCTGCTTTCGGTCGTTCAGCAACGGTTGAAAGAGGCGAATACGCCTCAGGAACCCTCTCCGGTGGTCATTAACCTGATACCGGAAACCGTTCTGGAGCGCCCGCTTGGCCCTTTCCAGAGAACTCTCGAAGAGGTTTTCAAACTGAGCGCGCTGAAAGACGAGGCGCAAAGGAGGTCCACTTTCCTTTCAGATTTCGACGCCCTGTGTGATCGAACCCCAGATATGGCGCTACGAGAGGAGCTTGTGTTTACCAGATCCTTTATCGCGGCGCTGTTGAATGTGCACTGGGCGGACTCGACATATGCGCAGGTCGGTCCCGAGCTTCGCTACCGCAACACAATCCGCGGCATAATCGCATTGTTGCGGGCTTTGGCAGGGCGCAATCCACTGGTGCTGATTGCTGAGAACGTGGGCACTTTTGATACGGCATCCAAAGAGATACTTGCTCTGATCGCAAGCCAGTCCGCCTTTGCTGTCGCCGTGCTTGCGAGTTGTCGGCTTGACGACAACGGTAATGTCCCCAAGGTGCCTTTCGGATCGGAAAACGTGCGGGCGATGATCCGGCTGGAAAGCCTGAGCGCCACCGGCGTTCGCCGGATCGCCGAGCGGGCTCTGAGGGCCCCTGTGTCCCAGCGTTTGGTCGACTATCTGCGGGACAAGAGTGCCGGGAATCCGCTCTACCTTGAGCAGTTGATTCTGACCTTGGGCGCCTCGGGAGGTTTCCTGCATCGGGGCAAGGGGGTGAACGCGCGAGTCGAACTGGCGCCGGACGCCGTTGCGCATCTGCCCCAGGGGTTGAGCGGTATTCTGATGGCGCGCATAGACCGATTGCCCGGGCGGCTGAAATCGGTGATCCAGGTTGCCGCCGTATTGGGCGATGAATTCGGTGCGCGGCTCTTGCGGGACATGCTCAACGATGACCGGATGGTCGCCGATGCGTTGGAAGAGGGGCAGGCGCAACAGATCTGGGTGGAACGTTCGCCCGGATATTACCGGTTCCGGCATGCGATGTTGCGCAACGCGATCTATGACATGCAACTGGTCGTGGTGCGCAGAAACCTGCATCGACAGGCGGCAAGGGCGCTGGAAAGCCTCTCTGGCGAAGATGACCTCGACCGGATGGAGGCTCTGGCCTATCACTTCGAGCAGGGGGAAATGCCAGAAGAGGCGCAGCACTACCTTCGGGCGGCTGCCGATATGGCGTATCAGAAACTGGATGCGCCAAGAGCGATCTACCTTTATCGGCGGTTGTTGAAATACAGTATCGAACTTGATCTGCAAGTGTCGATCTGTTCGCGTCTTGGGGCATTGCTTACACTGACAGGAGACTGGGAAGAGGCCGTCCAGGTGCTGGAAAACGGCCTGTCCGCCATTCTGGCAACAGAAGATCCGAGGCAGGAAATCGATATGCTGATCGTTCTTGGCGACGTCCTGCGCCAATCGGGGGATGTTGCCAGAGCGCGGGAGCGGCTGGAACTGGCCTGGGCCATCGCGCGCCGCGCAAACGATCAGGAAATGGTGGGCAAGTCGCTCAGCATGCTTGCCGGAACATACAAGTATTCCGGAGATTACCACCGCGCACAGGATTTCTATCGGCAATCGCTGGCGGTTGGCGAACGTCTCGCAGACCACAACCTGATTGCGATTTCGTTGGCGGGCATCGCCTCGGCGCATGGTCTATTGGGATCTTACAGGCAAGCCATCGAGAACAATCGGCGCGCGATCCCGATCCTCGAACAACTTGGGAACAAGCAGGAACTTGCCTATCCGATTGGAAACCTGGGGATTGATCTGTTTACCGTCGGGGAGTTCGACGAGGCGCTGGCCGTACTCGAACGGGCGCTCAAGGTCTCCAATTCGATTGGGGATCGGCCGGGGGTTTGGTTTGCAAACCATTTCATCGGCCGTGTCCATCATGAATGCGGGAAACTGAAGCTGGCCATCGAAGCCTACGAACGCGCCATGCGAGAGCGCCGCACGCTGGGTGGAGATGCCATTCCCTATGAGACGCTGCCGCATCTTGCGGCCGCCAAAGCGTCCATGGGAGATGAAGCTGACGCCATTGCCGCGCTTTCCGAACACTTGGACATGTTACAAGGCGGCGAAACGGATCATGAGCATGGGCTGACATATCTGGGTGTAGCAAGGTTCTTGAGGCAAAGATCCACCTTGCCGCCCGAAGCGCGATCAAAGCTCGATGAATTGGCCCGTCGCGGTTTTGGACCCGACCCTTTGGCATGGCTCAGGAAGGCCGAGCAAAGTTCGCGGGCGGGACGCTCTATGGGACTTGGAGCCAGAATTCGGGTCTTGGCCGAATGCGCGCAACATAGGCTGGAACAGGATCAGGATGCCGACCGAGCCACCGGTTGCCTTGCGGCCGCGTTCAAGCTCGCGTCCGACTTCTCTCTTGCCGGAGAAGGCCGTTTCATCGTTGCAAGGGCGCGCGCCATGGGGTTGGACGCCGACGCATTGCAACGGGTGCCCCCCCTCCTGTTGCCATTCGCCGAGGATTGAGGGCCAAACGGCTATTCGGCCTTGGGTGCGTTTATGCGCTTTTCGAACACCATCAATTGCATGGCCAGCGGGATTGTCGCCGGTTCGTTGCTGTACGCCTCAAACAGCTTCATCACCGCCTTTCTGACGCGGTCTCGACCTGAACTGCTCAAGAGCTTCCAAAGGTACTCGCCTTCAAGGAAACTCAGGTAGTCCCGGGAGTTCATTTTCAACAGAAGTTCAAAACTCTTAGGTTCACCTTGCAAGATCAGATCGGTATGCCGATCTGTCAGTTCGGTGAGGGCGATGGGATCGCAGACCCTTTTGTCACCGGTGGCATGAAGGCTCAGATCGGGTTGCTCATCGGCGACAACCTCGTAGATGATCTCTGCGTACATCTGGTCAATTGTACCGGGCCGGGCCTGGCCATCCACGATGATGGCGAGCTTTCCATCAGGGGTCAGAACGCGGTCGATTTCGCACAGCGTCCGTTCCAGCGGCAGCATGGTCGCAAGGCTCATATGGATGACAATGCGGTCAACCGAGCCTGAGCCGAACGGCAGGTTTTGGGATTGCGCGCAGACCAGATTGATGGCTGCGTCACCCAGACGCTGTCTTGCGCGGGCGATCTGCTCGGGTACGAAATCGACCCCGTGCAGGTTTTCCCGCGGCAATCCCAGGTCACAAAGCATCTGCAACAGCCGTCCAGAGCCGCACCCAAGGTCCAGAATGACCGGCGGCTCTCCCGATTTCGTGGGCTGCTGCGCGATCGAACATAGAAGCATGTAGCTGTTCGGCCCCAGGGTCGAAGGCACCTCGGGGAAGGACCCGTCGAAGGTCGTGTGAAAACGATAGACAAGCTCACGGGTGGTAGCGGAACCATTCCGGTCCGGACCGGCGTCGTCTGTTGGGGCACTCATACGTGTTACGGGCTCCTGAAGGTGAAACGATGCAACCGTTCAATAAATCTTTCGCCGTCATCCAGTCCGACAGTCCGGCCAAGGTCTCGGGCTGTCTGATCCGGTTTCAGACCTGCCTGACGGCAATACCGCTCCAGCACGGCCTGGTCGTCGCCCTCGCAGGGGCGCAGGCCGTCGCTTCGGTCACGGGCCATTGCTTCGCTCAGGACCGCGTCCAGCCTTCCCTCGGATCGCAAGGCGTCCACAACGTCGCTTGCCCGACCCCCGGCCCGGGCAAGCGCCAGCGATTTCGCACCCGGAAACAGATGCTGGCCATGCAGCCGGTAGAAATCGGCCAATACGCTGACGGTAATGCGGGCGTCCCCATTGCGCGCCAGGCAGGTATCCTGATCCATGAGCCGGTCGAATTTGCTGGTCCGGTTGAACGGGAATTCCGGTGTGGCCGCGTCGACGGCCGGGGCTCGGGCCATCCATTCCAGCATCTCGAGAGCGTCCAGTTTTTTCTGATCCACTCGTTCACAGCGTTCCAGCGCTGTCAGTTCCGCGTCGGAAAGCCCCAATCCTTTGCCATCAGCCAGAAGCCTGTCAAAGCTTCGTTGCCAATAGGGGGTTGCGGCACAGGCCTCCAACAGGGCCAAGGCGGTTTCCGTCGGCAACCCGTTGCAGCGAACCGCACGCTCAAGTGTGGCACGGATATTGACCATTGCCTCGCTTAGGGGGCGGTGGCCGATCTCGGATGGCGAATGGATCACTGCAACCTCGTCATCGGCCTCCAGAAATCCACTGCGGTACCATTGATAGATGCGGCCGACCCCCACCATGCCGAACGCATCCAGCTCGGCGGCGCGTAGGGCACCCATGCTGGCCGCGCCCACGACCGGTATGCCTTTGTCCAGTGCATACAGGATCTCCTTGTGCCACACGGCGGGCACCAGTTGGAAATATCCATCGATGATCCCGATGGCCCGTGGTCTGTCATTTGCAACCGAGATAATGTCGCCCTGCGAGACTGGCGGCAGGAAATGCGCGCCAAGCGCGCGCCCGGCGTCCTGGCGGGAGAGCGTGGGCCCGAGGAAGACGACGGTATCGCTCATGCCGGGTCCCCCATGCGCGGTTTGCCGTTCGTCCCCGTCGTGAACAGGTTCAACCGTTCGAGAAACCTGTCGACCCGTTTGCCCCGCGGCACCTCGTTGCCGATGGTTGGCTCGACAAGCCCGGGAACGACCACCTTGACGACCGGAATGCCGATCCGGTCCAGCGTGAGATCAACCCATGCAACCTGGTCAAAACCATGGCGCACGAGCATGTCCAGCATCGCCTCAAGGTCGAAAGACACGGCGTCGCTTGCCCAGCTTGGCACGCGGCGAAAATTCATCATCGGCCCCTTGCTTTCCAGCCAGGAAAGCCAGCCCCGGCGATTGCGCGCCGTCTGGATACTGGCGTAATCGTCGCGAAACAGATCGTCGCGCGCCCCGGCGATATAGGTCAGCCGGGATTGGACCGCCTCGGTGATCGCGCGTGACAGGGCGATACCCCGGTCGGGATGGCATCCATATCCCTGGAATGTGCCAATCGGCGCTCCGGGAAACTTGCCGCCGTGACGGTCCGAAATCGCACATCCGAAAGAGGATACCTGAAGATCGCTGAACTGGACCCATACATGCAGGTCAATTTCGGCCTGTGTGATCCGCTCCATCAACCACAGGCACAGGGGGTCGTCTATCGTATCTGGATCGACGAGGGCCGGTTCGCCGCCGAACCGGGCGCTTGCGGCCTGATGCAGGCATGTCGCGTCGCGCTCGACCACTTCGCAGAGCGCATGAAGGATGGCTTCTTCTCTTGTGTTGCCCGCGCCAAGCCCGTTGGAACTGGTCAGGAATATCCCATCCGTCGGAGCGTCGTGGCGCAAATCACAGCTGACAAGATCGCGGGGCACGCGGACCGGGCGACCGCTGATCAAGTCATGACCCTGCACCCAATGGATCGGAGTATTCGGTAACCCCTGGGTCTCGCTCCGGAGCAGGGATAGATCACGTGGATCGGTCGCGTTGCCATGGCCCAGATGCGTGAAGCTTGCTCTTACGACGTCGCCACGTGTTCTTTCGGCGTGAAACAGCTCGATCGCCTCCATCGCCGCCGAAACCCGCGCCTGTGGCAATCCGACCCCTTTGCCCTGGGACACGGACAAGGAGCGCGCATTCGGGCGGATCGCGTTGCATACGGGAATTCCAATGCAATCTAGACCGGTGACATCCGCGACCCGGGTGATTCCGATATCCGGGAAAAGCGGCTTGATTCGCGCCCACGTCGCCGTGGGATCGACCGTTCGATGTGTGCCGGACAAAAAGCACTTTTTAACAAAAGACACGTTACGCGCGGTTGGCATGAACAAACTATACGCTCATTATTCGGGGAGAGGGAAGGTATTAGGGTTCTGTTTGCAATCCTGATTTGAGTTTCGATTTCCCTCAAAAGTGGAGAGGTTGCAGTTATGAAAAGACGCGGTTCCGCCAAGCACGCAAAGGAAATACGAATTCGTGCCCGTAGCGTGGCAGCCTCTGAACAGGTGAAATGGCGCGCGCCTTTTACACATGAACAGCTTGGAGTGTTCGAAAGGCAGGTTCGCGGACAGGTGGTTGTTCCCGGTGACCCCGACTATGACGCGGCGCGGCAGGTGTTCTACCGGCAGTTCCAGTGCTTCCCCGAGATCATTGTCTATTGCGAGTGTTCCAGCGACGTTCGGAACTGCCTTGCCTTTGCATCGACACACGAGCTGAAGCCCGTTTGTCGCTCGGGTGGGCACAGTTCGGCGGGCTTTTCGATCAACAACAGCATGGTCATTGATCTGAGCCGGATCAATTCGGTGTGGGTTGACCAGGTGACGCGGCGCGCGGTTGTCGGCGCGGGGACATCCTTTCACCGGCTCAACGCGGTACTGTCCGATTTCGGCCTGCACGTGCCCGGTGGCGGCTGTGACGATGTCTGCGTCGGTGGGTATATGCAGGGGGGCGGGTACGGGTTCACCTCGCGCGAGTTCGGGATGAATTGCGACAACGTTGTGCAGGTCGAAATGATGCTGTGGAACGGCGGAGTTGTCATCGCCGATGAAGCCACCAATGCCGATCTTTACTGGTGCGTGCGGGGCGGGATGGGGAGCAACTTTGGCGTCCTGCTCAGCATCACGTACCAGCTTCACGAAGTGGGGGAGATGTATGGCTTTGGGCTGAGCTGGGACGCCGCCGATGCCCCGGCGGCGCTGGTGATGCTGCAACAGAACTACATAGGTGGGATAGCGCTCGAAAAACTGGGCTACCAATGCGCGGTGATGATGGCGGATGGCCAGCCGCGTCTCTACATGCGCGGCCTTTATAATGGCGACGAGCAAAGCTGCGCGGAGGTGATCAAGGATTTGCGCGACCTCCCCGGCACACATCTGGATATCCAGATGACCGGACCTTATGTCGAACTGAACCACAGGTTGCTGGACGAACCTGTCCCGATCCCTTCCGCTCCCGACTATGTTTTCGAGGAAAAACAGTCGGGTTACATCGACAAGATGCTCGATGAGGCCAATTGGAAGATGATGCTCGACTTCATGGCGACCTGCCCAAACCCGTGGAACGATATCGGCATGGAACCCTATGGCGGGGCAATCGCACGCACCGATGACCCGAATTCCTTTGTTCACCGCGGGGTCTATATGAACCTGTTTATTGAGGTCTTCTGGCTCCGGCAGGAGGATTATCAGACAAATATCGAGTGGCTGGACGGCTTCATGGCACTAATGGCGCCGTTCATGAATGGCCAGTCTTATCAGAATTACCCCCGACCGGGTGTCAAGGATGCGCCAAACGCCTATTGGGCCGACTATCTGGGCACGCTTGCGCAGGTAAAGAGCAAGTACAACCCGTTCGACTGGTTCGCCAACCCACAGCACATTCGCCTACACGAGATCGATCCCCCGTGGACACCGCCGCCGAAGGGGCCCAAGTTTCCCGACACGCCGATTGTCTACTCCCAGCCCCCCAGGACATAGACGAAGGGTCGCTCGGCCGCCGCCAGGATGAAGGGGCATGACGCCGGGTCCTGAGGTTCAGACCGTTTCGCACTGGAGGACGCCGATGCCCGGTGCTATGGGGTCCAAAACCTCTCGGAGACAAGACAATGACCATCACCCGTATCGGGACCGGCCAGCGCATGAGCAAGATCGTCAAGCACAATGGCACCGCCTATCTGTGCGGGCAGGTGGGCGATGGCGCAACCGTGGCCGACCAGACCCGCGATTGCCTGGCACGTGTCGATGCCCTGCTGGCCGAGGCCGGCTCGGACCGGACACGCATACTTCAAGCCATCGTCTGGCTTGCCGACATGGGTGATTTCGCCGAGATGAACGCGGTCTGGGATGCCTGGGTGCCCGAGGGGCACGCCCCCGCCCGCGCCTGTGGCGAGGCGCGTCTGGCGCGCGATACGCTCAAGGTCGAGGTCATCGTCACGGCCGCCTGCGACTGATCCCGGCGGGCGTCGGGTCAGTTCAGATAGTGCTGCTTGCGTGTCTGGCTTGGCCCTTCGCCAAAGCGGGCTGCATACTGGGCCGAAAACCGGCCCAGATGCGCAAAGCCTGCCGCGCCTGCGATGCTGGCGATTGTGGTCTGTGGCGGGCTTTCCAGCAACAGATAGCGCGCGTAATTCAGGCGTAGCAGCCGCAGATAGGCGAGCGGTGTCATTTCCAGCAATTGGCTGAAGCCCAGTTGCAGGTTGCGGGGCGAGGTTCCGGCCGCCGCCGCGATATCGCTCAATGTCAGCGGGTCGGCGAGATGCGCCTGCATGTATTCGCGGGCACGCCGGACATGCGGCGTCAGCGAGCCGGTTTCGGGGCGTTCCAGCAGGGGTGAGATCGAACTGGGTTGCGCCCGTAGGAACCCCACGATCAACTCGTCTTCGACGAGCGTCCGGCTCAGCGTTTGATCGGGGTCCAGCAAGCCGCCGTGATCCACCGCCGAGACCGCGCGCCGGAACAAACCGAGCCAGAGCTGCATTTCGGGACGGGTGCGGTCGATGCTGGGATCAAAGCGAACGGGCGCCTGAAGGCTGTTTCCCGTCAACGCCTCTGCCACCGAGGTCAGCCGGGCCTTGTCGATCTGGAGGAGCACCTGTTCGCAGCCTTCTTTCCACCGCATCCGGGTATGCCGGTCGGGGTTGAGCACAGAGGCGGTTACGGTGCCGGTCTCAACTTCGCTGGTGCCATTTCGGATCAGCGCACTGCCCCGGATCGGAACCTGTATCAGATAGAACGATCCAAGCTCGCCGGGCTCGATCGTGACATCGGCGCCATATCGGATGTAGTTGTAGAACAGCCCGTTGCCGCCCGCCCGGTGCTGGCAGGCATCGAGCCGGTCGGCGCGTGATTCTCTTTCGAGGCGATGCCCGCAAAAATTCCGTGCCACCAGCGCGCGCGCCTCGTCCAGTTCCCGTGTCTGGAACTGTCTGAACCGCTGAAGCGGCGTTTTGTCCGGTTTGCTGAGCATGCGATCAGCATGACTCGGAGAAAACGAAACACAAAGTGTTTCCGCTTTCCAGCCCGCAAAGATGTGCGGAAAATTTCGCTTTTCGGATATTCGGGCGCCGCGCCGCTTCATAGCGTTTCCCAAAATACCTCGCAAAAAGGAGAACAGGGAAATGGAAACAACTGCCGGAGTGACATCCGCCAAGGCCGGGCTGGAGGGGTTGGCCTGGAACGTGGTGGGTCAGACCTACACGCCGAAACTGCACAGCGACAACGTGTTCATGTGGCACGCCGCGGTGCCGGCCGACACGTTCGTGCCGCCGCATGTGCATCCGACGCAGGATGAATGGATCCTGGTGCTGGACGGTGAATTGGAAGTGGATTTTGGTTTCGAGACCGGGAACGTGACCGCGAACAAGGCAGGCCCCGGTGACGTTGTGCGGATGCCTAGGGGCGTCGCGCATGGCGTCTTCAACCGCTCGGGCAAGGATGCGACCTGCGTCTTTGGCGTGGCGCCGTCCCGCAAACTCTTCGATCTGTTCAAGGCGCTCGATGGGGTGACCGATCCGGCCGAGCTGGTGCGGCTTTCAGCGCTGCACGAGGTTGATTTCCTGCCGCCACCCGACGCTCAGTAAGCAGGAGACAGACCCATGGTAAAACGAAAGAACGTCGCCGTCATCGGCGGCGGGGTGTCGGGTCTTGCCGCGGCAAAGGCGTTCGATGAACGCGGGCACCGTGTGTTCGGGTTCGAGCGGACCCATGATTTTGGCGGCGTGTGGGAGCTGTCGCGCTCCTATCCCGATGTCCAGACCCAAAGCCCCAAGGATCTGTATTGTTACACGGACCTGCCGATGCCGGAGGATTATCCGGAATGGCCCAAGGGGCCACAGGTACACGCCTATCTGCACAGCTATGCCCGAAAGCATGAGCTGACGCGGCTGTTTCAGCTCAATACCAATATCCTGTCGATGGACCGTAGGACCGATGGCAAATCGGGCTGGACCCTCACCATCGAGGCGGCAGGTCAGGTGCGACAGCAGGATTTCGACTTTGTCGCGATCTGCACCGGGCAGTTTTCCGACAAGAACATCATCTCCCATCCGGGGCAGGACGAGTTCGTGGCCGAGGGCGGGCAGGTAATGCACTCGTCGGAATACACCGACAGCAATCTCGCACGGGGCAAGCATGTGGTGGTTCTGGGCGGGTCGAAATCGGCCACCGACCTTGTCGTGAATGCCGCCCGCAACGGCGCGAAATCAGTGACCTTTGTCTATCGCGAACCGGTCTGGCGGGTGCCCTATTTTGTGGGCGGGATCAATTTCAAACGGCTACTCTACATGCGGGCGCAGGAGCAGCAGTTCAACCAATGGGGCAAGTCCCCGCTGCAACGGGTGATCGCGGCCGTTCTGAAACCGCTGGTCTGGCTGAACTTCCGCGGGCTGGAGATGATGCTGAAGACCCAGTTGGGGCTGAAGAAATGGAACATGGTTCCCGATGTGCCGATCGAAAAGGATGTCTCTTGCTCGATCCCGATCGTCACGCCCGGCCTGTTCGAAGGGTTCAAGGACGGCTCGATCCGCCCCATACAGGGCACATATGACCATTATGAAAAGGGCCATGTGGTGTTGACCACGGGCGACCGGGTGCCTTGCGACCTGTCGGTTCTGGCCGTGGGTTGGAAGCTGGGCATTCCCTATCTGGCGCAGGAATACCTTGGCAAGCTGATCGAGGCGGACGGCCAATACCGCGTCTATCGTCTGTCGGTGAACCCGGATGTGCCGGATATGGGATTTGTCGGGTTCAACTCGTCTTTCTGTACGATCCTGTCGGCCGAGATGATCGCCAACTGGCTGGTGCGCTATGCGGACGGGCAATTGGCCAACCAGCCCACGGCCCGGCAGATGAACGACAATATCGAGATGATGCTGCACTGGAAGCGCAACGAACGTCCCGCCGCGCAGGTCTATGGCGGGCTCTGCTCGGCACCGTTCCATTTCAAGCATTTCGACGAGCTGCTGGCCGATATGGGGGCCAAGGTCCGCAAGCGTGCCAATCCGCTGGCCGAGCAGTTCTCTTATCCCAACGCACAGGCTTTTGGGCGTTTCCTGGCGTCAACGCCGCAGTATCAGGCGGGATGAGCGTCGCGCGGGCATTCCATCGGGTTTGCCCGCACGAAAGTGACTTACATCTGCCGAAAATGGCATGTTATCCTGACCCGGAACCTAGCAGGAGACAGTGCAGATGGCATTGACAGTCAAGGACATGATGGCGGCGGCAAACGCGGCTGTGCCGCGTATCGACAGCGCGCGGGCAGAGGATCTGGTCGCGAAAGGCGCGCTTTTGCTCGACATTCGCGATGCGCCAGAGCTGCAAAAGATGGGGCGCGCGGCGGGCTCACACCACATTCCGCGTGGCATGCTGGAATTCCGCGCCGACCCGGAAACTCCGTTCCACGACCCCGAACTGCGCAAGGATCGGGTGATCGTTCTGCACTGCGCCTCGGGCGGACGGGCCGCGCTGGCGGGCAAGCTGCTCAAGGATATGGGCTATGCCGAGGTCTACAACCTGGGCGGCTTTGCCGACTGGGCGGGGGCGCGGGTCGAGCCGGTCGATCCCGGAATGTGATCGAGATCAAGGACGTCACATTCAAATCTTGAGATATCACTGCCGGACGCGCCTGATTTTCTGGAGTACCGGCCATGATGCGCCTTGCCTCGATTCTGTATAGCCTGATCTCGACCGCTCTGGCGGGCACCGCCGTTATTGCGGTGCTGACCGCCGGGATGGTTTCGCTCAACGCGATCCTGCTGGCGTCCGCTGCGGGATTTGTCGTTGCAGCGCCCGTCAGTTGGTGGGTGGCCCGGCGGCTCTACGATTAGGAGGTTTGACTGCTGACAGGGCGTCGGTGGGCCGGCCCACCGGATTCCCGGGCGTGTTTCTTACCTGATAGAAGCAAATAGGGCCTTGAGAGCCGTGCTCAGGCGTTCAGAAACGTCCGGGCGGCGGCTTCGAACTCGCGTGGTTTGTCCGCATGCAGCCAATGGCCGGCACCCGGTATCTTGGCAAAGCGGGCGGCGGGGAAGAGCGCACGTATGCGGTCGCGATGCTCCGGGCGGACATAGTCGGACTCGGCTCCGGCCAGGAACAGGGTGGGGCCCGACCAATGTCCTGACCGCTCGGGAAACGACATGATCGCGGGCATGTTCGCGGCGAGCGCATCGAGGTTCAGCCGCCAGCGTTTGCCGGGCAGGTCGAGCGACTGGGTAAAGAAGCTCTGCAACGCCTTTTCGACCCCCTGTTCGGCCAGCATCTCTTCGGCGTCCGAGCGGCGTTCGACCCGGGACAGGTCAACGGCGCGCATTGCCGCGATAAAAGGCAGCTGGGTGTGCGAATAGGGGACCGGCGCGATATCGGCCACCACGAGGCGGCGCACCATCTCGCCGTGGTTCAACGCCAGCATCATCGCGGTCTTGCCGCCCATGGAATGGCCGATCACATCCGCTTGACCACCATGGTGGGCAATTACCTCGGCCAGGTCCTCGGCCATGACCGGATAGTCGTGCCGGTCTGACCAGGGGCTGTCGCCATGGTTGCGCATGTCGACGGCGATGACCTGCCGCTGGTCGGCAAGGCGTCTGGCAATCACGCCCCAGTTCCGGCCCGAACCATAAAGGCCATGGGCGATGAGCAGGGGCGGGTATTCGGTTGGCGAGCCGTGGATGATCGTGTTCAGCATAGCGCCCTGATAGCGTGCCCGCCGGGGCACGACCAGCCCCATTGAGACCGGCGCGCAGATTGTCTAGGGTGCCTGCCGGGGGATCCGGCGGATGACAGAACAGAACCAGATTCAGGATCAGATCGCGGTGACGGTGGCCTTGCTGCGCGAGCGTTTGGGCGTGCGTGGCAAGTCGCTGCGCCAGGCGCTGCGCCGGGCCAAGCATCGGCTGCCGCGCCGCATCTATCGCCGCGCCATGGATCTGGCGCGGATCGAGGCCATGGTCGATCACCCCAAGCTGCGCCTGACCCTAGACAGCCCGCACCTGCTCTCCGCTGCTGGAGAGGTGCAGACGCATCTGCGCGGCATCGACCTTGCCGACCAGCGCAAGGGATGGTGGCTGGGCATGCTGGGCGGGCTGGCGTTCAACCTGTTGGCGTTTGCGGCGCTGTTGCTGGCCTTTCTGGCCTGGCGCAAGATCATCTGAGCAGAGGTGCTGTCCGGGGCGCGGCATCCGGGCGCGGGCGCGCCCTGTCGCCGAGCGCGTCGCGCAGGATCAGTGTGACGGTGACAAAACTGACATAGAGCAGCAGGTACCACGAGCCCATCTTGCTGAACCTGACCATCTCGCCCGCCGCCTGCCCGTTATAGAGCCAGGTACGGGTTGCGGTGCCGATATTCTCCGCCAGCCACAAAAAGAAACTGCTCAGGAACGCGGCCAGCGGCAATGGCATCCAATAGCGCGCATCGCCGATGCGGAACCAGATGCGGGTACGGGCATAAAGCAGGACGGTGGCGGCAAATAGGGCCAGCCGGATGTCGGGCAGAAAGTGATGGGCAAAGAAGTTCACATAGATCGCCACCGCCAGCAGCAGGGTCAGAGCAAAGGGCGGATAGGGCGCAAAACGTATGTCAAAGAGTCGGATCACCCGCGCCATGTAGGAGCCGACCGAGGCATACATGAACCCCGAAAACAGTGGCACGCCCCACAGTTTGAGCAGACCGTCACCGGGATAGTCCCAGCTTCCGGCCTGCAGCTTGAAGATCTCCATCGCCGTGCCGGTGAGGTGAAACAGCGCGATCACCTTCGCCTCGCGCCAGCTTTCCATTCCGGTCAGCAGAAACAGTGCTTGCAGCGCCAGCGCATAGATCAACAGCGCATCATAGCGCGCCAGGGGCCAGCCGGGCTGCCAGATCCGGTCCGAGACGATCAGCCTGGCCAGCAGCAGCGCCCCGAACAGCGCCGCCCAGCCTTGTTTCAGCGTGAACATCACCAGTTCCGACAGCACATGCGGCGGGCGTGCACGCATCCAGTCGCCCAGGCGGCGCTCCAGCCGCCGTGTGCGGTTACCTGTTCCACCTGTCATGATCAGCCCTGCACCTTTACCAAACAAAACCGCCACCGGGGGTGCCCGGTGGCGGTGGCAATGTCAATTGCGGGAAACCTGATCAGAGGTTCGGGTAGATCGGGAAGCGGGCGCAGAGTGCTGCGACTTCGGCCTTCACCTTTTCCTCGACGGCGCTGTTACCGTCCTCGCCATTGGCGGCCAGCCCATCCACGACCTCGATGATCCAGTCTGCGATCTGGCGGAACTCGGCTTCGCCGAAGCCGCGCGTGGTACCGGCGGGCGAGCCCAAGCGGATGCCACTGGTGATGGTCGGCTTTTCCGGGTCAAACGGTACGCCGTTCTTGTTGCAGGTGATATGGGCGCGCCCCAGCGCCTTTTCGGTGGCATTGCCCTTCACCCCTTTGGGGCGCAGGTCGACCAGCACCACATGGGTGTCGGTGCCATGGGTCACAGTGTCCAGACCGCCCTTGATCAGCTGGTCGCTCAGCGCTTGAGCATTGATGACTACCTGCTGGATGTAGCTCTTGAACTCGGGCCGCAGCGCTTCGCCAAAGGCCACGGCCTTGGCCGCGATCACATGCATTAGCGGTCCGCCCTGAATACCAGGGAAGATAGCCGAGTTGATCTTCTTGGCGATGTCCTCGTCATTGGTCAGGATCATGCCGCCGCGCGGGCCGCGGAGGGTCTTGTGCGTGGTGGTCGTGGCCACATGGGCATGCGGGAAGGGCGAGGGATGCTCGCCCGCCGCCACCAGACCGGCGAAATGCGCCATGTCCACGTGCAGATAGGCGCCGACCATGTCGGCAATCTGGCGCATGCGGGCAAAGTCGATCTGGCGCGGGATGGCCGAGCCGCCAGCGATGATCAGCTTGGGCTGGTGTTCCTTCGCCAGCGCCTCGACCTGATCGTAGTCCAGCATGTTGTCCTGCTTGCGCACGCCGTATTGCACCGCGTTGAACCACTTGCCCGACTGGTTGGGGGCCGCGCCATGGGTCAGGTGACCGCCAGCGTCCAGCGACATGCCCAGTATGGTATCACCCGGCTTGATCAGCGCCTGGAACACGCCCTGGTTGGCCTGGCTGCCTGAATTCGGCTGCACATTGGCGAAACCGCAGTTGAACAGTTCCTTGGCCCGCTCAATGGCCAGGTTCTCGGCGATGTCCACGAACTGGCACCCACCGTAGTAGCGGCGGCCGGGATAGCCCTCGGCATATTTGTTCGTCATCACCGAGCCTTGCGCCTCCATCACGGCGGCCGAGACGATGTTCTCGCTGGCGATCAGTTCAATCTCGTCGCGCTGGCGGCCGAGTTCCTGGGTGATCGCGCCGAACAGTTCGGGATCGCGGTCGGACAGGGGTTGGGTAAAGAAACCGGTGTCACGAAGATTGGCGTTCATGGGGGCTCCGCATGGCTGGGGGTCGATTTGCGCGATTTCCTATAGGAAACCGGACGTCCGCAAAAGGCTGTAAAGCGACGAATTGGCCAACTGCGGCGTCAAGTCTGGCCTCTCGCGGAAAGGTATGATTGTTTCGGAACCGAATGCGCAACACCGGAAACCTGATCTGATGCCTCAGAGAATCGCCTTTCTGGCCAGCGACGCGCCGGTGGCCCAGACCGCCCGGGCCGCGTTGGTGGGCCGCTATGGCAATGTCGCGCCGCGGGATGCCGAGGTTATCGTCGCCTTGGGTGGCGACGGGTACATGCTGCGCACTCTGCACGGTACGCAACATCTTGATGTGCCGGTCTATGGCATGAATCGCGGCACCATCGGGTTCCTGATGAACGAGTATTCCGAAACCGACCTGCTGGACCGGCTAACCGCAGCCGAAGAAGAGATCATAAACCCGCTGTCGATGACCGCGATGGATCAGTCCGGCCAGGTTCACAAGGCCCTTGCGATCAACGAGGTCTCGCTGTTGCGCGCGGGGCCGCAAGCGGCCAAGCTCAAGATCACGGTGGATGGGCGGTTGCGTCTGGCGGAACTGGTTTGCGATGGCGCGCTCCTGTCCACGCCCGCGGGATCGACCGCGTATAACTATTCCGCCCACGGGCCGATCCTGCCCATCGGTTCCGATGTTCTGGCGCTGACCGCGATTGCCGCGTTCCGCCCGCGCCGGTGGCGCGGCGCCCTGTTGCCCAATACGGCCCGGGTCCGGTTCGACGTTGTCGATGCCGACAAACGCCCGGTCATGGCGGATGCCGATTCTACCTCGATCCCCGATATCGACTGGGTCGAAATCCGGTCCGAACCCGCGATCCGGCATCGCATCCTCTTCGATCCCGGCCACGGGCTCGAAGAGCGATTGATTTCCGAGCAATTTACCTGATTTCCGGTCGTTTACGATTTTTTGCCGTTCTGTGACCAATATCACAGGCACAAATGGTTTTGTCTGTCAGTCTCCAGGTGTCGGCGCACTTTGTAAGGTGGAAGTGAGTGGCCGCCTTACTTGGTTTTTCGAGACGAGTATGCATGTTTTGCAGGCGGGCGCAGGCATTGACTTGCGTCCGCAGACAGGTCGCCGATGAGTGTTTTTCCAGAACGATATGACCTCGGGTGACTCGTGTGTCCACCCGGGGTCAATTACGTCGGGACCATGCGACAGGCAAAGTGTTTACCCTGTTCTTTGAGCCTTCTGCTCCACTCGTCCGGAACGGTCGCTTGCGCCCCTATGTCCGGCCTTCTGACACGATGATCAGGGGGCGGATCACCTCTCCGCCAGCGACTTTCACAGGATGCTTGAGAAGCCCTGCATATCCGGCGGCTCCGGACGGCGTGGTTGCGATGCCCAATGCGGTGACTGCCTCGGCCGCAGCCGCGCCTTCCTCTTCGGAGAGCGCAACATAGGTGACGCCAGCGGCTTCCAGCGCGGCCCAGGCGACGATGGAGGGTTCCTTGCAGTCCAGCCGACCCATCTCGGAATCAGGACCATCGGCACGGGTGGGGCGTCCCGCGCGGTGGCTGGCCTGCAAACAGGCGGCGGCTTCGGGCTCGACCACGATCAGCTCGGGCTGCTGCGACCAGTTCCGTCGAATCATATAGGCCATGGCCGCGGCCAGCCCGCCAACGCCAGCCTGAAGAAAGACATGGGTCGGCCACTGGCCGGACGCCTCGAAGCTTTCGCGCAACTCCTCGGCGATGACGCAGTAGCCTTCCATCACCCATTTCGGGATTTCGGTGTATCCCGGCCATGTGCCGTCGGCGAGCAGGACGGCGCAGGAGCTTTCGGCATCGGCGATGGCGGCGTCGACACTTTCATCATAGACCTTGCCCGAGCGGACCACCTCGGCGCCGAGGGCGCGCAGGCGGTCGGCAAAACCGCCGGGCACCGTGGCCGCAAGATGGATACGCGCCTTGGCACCCATCGCGGCCGCACCTGCCGCAACGCCCATTCCGTGATTGCCCGCGCTGGCGCAGACAAAGGTGAACTCCGCCGCAAAGGCACGCACGTCGTCATCTTGATAGCGCGCGGGCGTCAGCGTCTCGCCGGTTTGCCGATGCCAGGCGGCGTCCAATATGCGCGCAACGGCATAGGGCGCCCCCAGAGCCTTGAACGCGCCCAGGCCCATGCGGCCGGTTTCATCCTTGGCAAGCACGGTGACGCCACCCGGCCCGTCCAACTGGCGAAGCGGTGAGACGGCATAAGACGCCTGGGTTCTGAAAAACCGCAAGGCGCGCGCGAAATCGGGGGTGAAGTCGAGGGATTGTGCGTGTGTCATGATCGGCAAATTACAGAAGCTGTGCGAGCCGATGTGTTCATATCCGGCCGGGAGACCGATAATATTTCTCGACATCCCGACCCATAGCGTAAGGATTCGACATGTCCCTGGTTCTCGATGACGCTGACCTGACGATTCTGCGTGTCTTGCAGAAAGACAGCCGTGCCGGGCTGGAGCAGCTGGCCTATGAATGCGGCCTTTCGGTCCCCTCGGTGCAGCGCAGGCTCAAGCGGATGCGCGATGCAAAACTAATCCAGAAGGAAGTCGCGGTGCTCGACCCGTCGCAGTTCGACTGTCGCATGACCTTTGTCGTTCTGGTCGAACTGGAAAGGGAATCGCTGCAACAACTGGATCTGTTCCGTAAACGGGCCAAGGCCGAACCGCAGGTGCAGCAATGCTACTATGTGACGGGCGAGGCGGATTTCATCCTGATCTGTACAGCCCGCGACATGCAGGATTTCGAGGCGCTGACGCACCGGCTGTTCTTTGAGAATTCGAATGTCAGGCGGTTCCGGACATCTGTGGCGATGGAGCGGACAAAGGTCGGTCTGGAACTGCCGATCTGAGTACCGACAGGAAACAGCCATCGAAACCGGTCGCCAAACCGCCCGTTCGCGAAAATCTTTTTGCCGCAGTGACCGCCCGGTGATGCCTAACCCGCAATCGATTGCGCTATGAATGGTGCAACTGGCGGGAAGGGACCTGGATGGGTGATTTTGAATCTCGGATGATGCGGCTTCGGCGCGACCTGCACCGGTATCCCGAGCTTGGGTTTCGGGAAGACCGTACAAAACAGGTCGTCGCCGCGTTTCTGCGCGACATCGGGCTTGAGGTCCACGAAGGTGTGGGCGTTGTCGGTGTCCTGAGGAATGGCACCGGCAATGGTGCGATTGCCTTGCGCGCGGATATGGATGCGCTTCCGATCACCGAGACCTCGATACATGATTACGTCTCCGAGACAATTGGCGTGATGCATGCCTGCGGTCATGATGGCCATACGACCATGCTGCTCGGCGCTGCCGAGCGGCTGGCGGCCTCCCCGGATTTCGACGGCACGGTGGTTTTCCTGTTCCAACCGAACGAGGAACACGGGCTGGGCGCGCAGGCCATGCTGGACGAAGGCGTGCTGGAGCGGTTTCCGGTGGAAGAGGTCTATGCCATCCACAACCTGCCCGGTGCGCCGGTGGGGCAGGTTTCGACGCGCGCCGGGATCATCTGCAACAGCGAGACCTTGTTCGAGATCGAGATCAAGGGGCAGGGCGGCCATGCCTCGATGCCGCAGACCGGGGTGGATGCCATCACCGTCGGCGCCGAGATCGTGACCGCACTTCAGACCATCGTCTCGCGCAAGCTGGCGCCTGCCGCCGGGGTAGTGGTTTCCGTCACCGAGTTCGTGACCGACGGCCAGCGCAATGTGCTGCCGGGCAACGCCACGCTAAAAGGTGATTTCCGGGCCCGTTCGCCCGAGGATAGGGGCACCGTGGAACGCCTCATGCGGCAAGTGGCACAGGGCGTCGCAGCCGCGCATGGCATTTCCGCAAACGTCACCTTCGATACGCAGTTTGTCGAAACGATCAACGCGCCCGGCCCGGTCGAAGCGGTCTACAGGGCGGCCGAGGCTGCGGGCTGCGACCTGGTGCGCGACCGCACACCGATGAGTTTTTCCGAGGATTTCGCGCAGTTTTCGGCCCGGGTACCAGGCTGTTTCCTGTTGCTTGGCAATGGCGATGCGGGTGCGCACGGCCAGCCGCTGCATTCCTCGGACTATGATTTCAACGATGCGCTATTGCCGATTGGCGCGGAATTCTGGGTCAGGCTGGTTCGGGACCGGCTGCCTTTGCGACAGGAGCACGAATGCCCATGATCCCCGAAAGAGGTTTCCCCGAGGCTGAGTACGCCATGCGCACCGCCAAGGCACAGGCCGCCATGGCGCGGGACGGGCTGGCCGGGCTGTTGCTGACCACGGAACCCGAGATGCGCTATTTCAGCGGGTTTCACACGCTGTTCTGGCAAAGCCCGACGCGCCCCTGGTTTCTGTTCGTGCCCGCCACGGGCAAGCCGGTGGCGGTGATCCCCGAGATCGGCGCCGAACTGATGCGCGGGACCTGGATCGAGGATATCCGGACCTGGAGCGCGCCCGCGCCCGAGGATGACGGTATCACCCTGCTGACCGAGTTGCTTGCACCTCATGCGCGTGGGGAAGTCGTTGGTTTGCTGAAAGGCCACGAAACCCATCTGCGCATGCCGCTCAACGATTACGAGCGGCTGCTGGCCGGGCTCGGCGGCTTGCGGATCGCGGATGCGACCGGACTGATCCGGGATCTGCGCATGGTGAAGTCCGAGGCAGAGATCGAAAAGATCGGACATGCCTGCGCGATTGCCTCGCGCAGCTTTGCCCGTCTGCCCGAGATCGCGGCGGAGGGGCAGCCGCTGGAAGATGTGTTTCGCGCCTTTCGTCGCGAGATGCTGGGGCAGGGGGCTGACGACATACCTTATCTGGTGGGTGGTGCCGATCGGGGCGGATATCACGACGTGATCTCGCCACCCTCGCGCCGTCCGCTGGCGCGGGGCGATATCCTGATGCTCGATACCGGGTCGACCTGGGATGGTTATTTCTGCGATTTCGACCGCAACTGGGCCATAGGCAGTGCCGACGACGCCTCTCGCCGGGCCTATGACGTGCTCTGGCGCGCGACCGAGGCCGGTTTGGCCGCAGCACGCCCCGGAGCGACATGCCGAGATATTTTCAAGGCAATGCAAGGTGTTATCGCCGAGATGGACAGCCAAGGCGGCGATGTCGGGAGGCTTGGGCACGGCCTGGGCATGCAACTGACCGAATGGCCGTCACATGCCGCTTGGGATACAACCGAAATCGTGGAAAACATGGTTCTGACACTGGAACCGTCGCTCGGCTACGGGGACGGGCGTATCATGGTGCACGAGGAAAACATCGTAGTGCGCAAGGGCGGGGCGCAACTGCTGACGGAACGGGCCGCGCCCGAGCTTCCTATCATCTAAGGGTTTGCAATGAAAATAGATTTCACCACTGACGACGGGATCGGAACGCGGGCGACATTGGGTGTTATCGTGCTCGAGACCGACGAAACGCTGGAGCCTGAGTTTGCGCGAATGATGGATCTGGCCGGGGTCGCGCTTTATCACAGCCGCATCCCCATGGTGCCCGAGATCCGGCCCGATACCCTGGCCCGGATGGAGCAGGACCTGCCCGCCTCAACCCGGCTGATGCCCTCGTCGCTGCGTTTTGACGCGATCGGGTTTGGCTGTACTTCGGCCTCGACCGTGATCGGCTCGGCGAATGTGGCCCGCGCGATCGAGAGTGTTTGCGCCGGGGCAAAGGTGACCGATCCGCTGGCCGCGATCATTGCGGCGTGCCGGTATCTTGGAGCGAAAAAGCTCGGTTTTGTAACGCCTTACATTCCGGATGTCTCTGCCGGGATGCGCCGGAAACTGGAAGAAGCCGGGTTTGAAATTGCCGGTTTCGGGTCGTTCGAGGAAGGCGATGACCGGGTGGTGGCGCGGATTTCCGAGGCGTCGATTGCCGCTGCGGTCGAACAGGTCGTGGCGCAGGCGCCGTGTGATGCGGTGGTGGTGTCCTGCACCAATCTGCGTTGCCTCAATGTCATTCCGGCGGTGGAAAAACGCATCGGCGTGCCGGTGGTGTCGAGCAACCTTGCGCTGGGCTGGCACATGCTGCGCCTGGCCGGAGTAACGGAGAGCAGGCCGGAACTGGGGCGGTTGTTCGGGTAAGCCAGTGGAGCGAGTTTAACCGAATCGAAGCTTTGGGGCATCGTGACGGGGCCGAGCTCCCCCGGTCCGGTCGGTACGTCGAATTGACCGTTTTGTACGTGTCTCCGGACCCGGGTTGTCCGTTTTGTACAACGCCCCGGGGATCTCCGGCGTCTGGTGGCGGGCGGGAAAGGCGGACACAGTCCGCCTCCCCGGTGGGTCTCAGGCCAAGAGGTCGAACACATCGGCGCCGATTTGCAGGTTGATGCTCTCCTGCCCGGTGCCATCCACCAGCGCCCACATGATCTGGCCCGTGGGGCGATAGATCACGAAAGCCTCCTGCACCGCGTCGTCGCCTGCGCGTTCGCCGTCCGCATTTGCGGTATGGGCAAAGTTGACCTGGAACTGCGCGCGGGTTGCGGACGCATTGCCAAAGAGCAGAACATCGCCCGCGGCGGAATTGTAATCCTGTACCCAGTCCGAGCCGTGACCTTCGACACCCACGTGAAAGAACTTGTCCGCGCCCGAACCGCCATTGATCCGGTCGTGGCCGAAGCCGCCGTTGACGAAATCGTCGCCGGCACCGCCATAGACCAGATCGGAGAAGGAAGAGCCCGTGATGACGTCATCGCCATCCTGGCCCTGCAACTCGTCCACACCCGCGCCACCCGCGATGGTATCGTTGCCGCCCTGGCCATAGACCAGATCGTTACCCGCGCCCGCATCGACCGAGTCGTTGCCATCGCCCGCGTAGATCACATCGCGCAGGTCGTCGCCGGTATGGCCGCCGGTGATGGTATCGTCGCCCGGGCCGCCATTGATCGTGTCGGCGCCGTCTCCGGCGCGGAGCCCGTCATTGCCTTCGAAACCGCGCAGCAGGTCGTTTCCGGCCAGCCCCTTGATCTCGTCCGGGCCCGGTGTACCGTCCAGCGTGTCGGGGCCGGGGGTGCCCCGGAGCGGCCCGGTGGCGCCCAGCATGGTGCCGACAAGCGTCCCGGTCCGTGTATGGGTTCCAAGCAGGGGGCCGCCGATTTCGGTTGTCAATGTGATGCGGTAGCCTTCGGGCACTTCGGTAAGCAGATCGCCGATCACCTCCAGTTCAACCCGGCGGACGTTGTCGGGGCCGTCGCTGGCCGGTTGGAACCGGTCCGCATAAGAGCCGTCGGCATTCTCGCGGGTGATGGTCAGCACGTCGAAGGAGAGGGTCCCTGACAGTGCCGTTCCCGGCGCGAAATCCGCCGCCGAGACCGGGCTGGACCCGTCGCCGGTGACCGACCAGCCGATGTCGAAGGCGGTCAGGGGATCACCGACGCGGATGATGTTGAAGGCGATCTTGCCGGTTTCGGGATCCTGGCCGATATTGTGGAGATAGACCAGCGTGTCGCCCGCGGTATAGCTTGACATGCCCGTGCTGCTGGTCAGGACGCCGGTGGCGGCGTCCCCGGCAAGGCCCGGGGAGCCGATGTTGCCGTCAGCGCCGAAACGCCCGGCGCTTCCGTTGGCAGCCTGCCCGGTGATCGGAAAGCTGTTGGAGCCGGGCGCGTCCAGGTCCCAGCCGCGGATTTCTTCGCGGACGGCATTCACAAAGGACGAGTCCTGGCTGGCCTGAAAGAAGCTGTCGCCGGCAGCACCGGTCAACAGCCCGTTGTGATCCAGGCGTTCCGCCGGTCCCAGTTCGGTACCGCCCTCGCCACCGAAACTTTCGCCGCCCCGACCTGCGCGCCCGGCATCGCCGCCGCTGCCGGATTCGGCTGTGTTGGCCGGGCCGGAGCGCGGGTCGCCGCCCGGCAGGGCGGCGTTGCCGTTCAGGGTGCCGTGGTTGATGATGGTCGCGGCGGCGCCACCGGTGCCGCCATTGCCGCCGTCACCGCCGAAACCGGCCTCGTTGGTGATTTCCTGGTACACGGTGGCGACGAGGAACCTTTGCTCTCGTTCGGTTTCCGGGTGAATGACGGTCACCGGGCCAAAGATATCACGCGCCCAGGGCTCGTCCCACAGCGCCTTCGGGATCTCCCAGGTCACGCTGCGCTGGCCTTGCAGGGCCCATGCCGCTATTGCCGCCGTCGCCACCATAGCTGCTGCCCCCGGCGCCGCCGCCGCCGCCGGACCCGGCCTGGCCGCCGGTCGCCTCGTTGCCCTGGGCGAGGGTGCCCGAGGAGAGCCGCCCGCCGAACACGGTGTCGATCAGGATCAGGCTGCCTTCGTTGAAGATCGCACCGGCGGCATCACCGCCATCGCCGCCATCGGCACCTTCACCGCCATGGCCGCCCGCGATCAGGTTTTCCTTCATGAAACGCTGGTCGGCATAATAGGCGCCCGAGCGCAGCTCGGTCCAGGTGTCGGACAGGCCGTCATCGGCCTCGGAGCGTCCGCCCGCCCCGCCCCAGCCGCCGGATTGACCGATCTCGCCATAAGCCTTGTTCTGACCAAAGCCGACCCGTTCCAGGGTCAGTTTCCCCCGGTTGAGAATCGAGCCCGCGGCGTTGACGCCGTCGACACCATCGGTGGCGTTGCCGCCGTCGCCCGCATCGTCGTTGCCGTTGCCGCCGTTAAAGCCGGTGCCGGGGGTCACGGTTCCCCAGGCGCCGCCGGTGCCACCCGCAGCCGGGTTCCTGGGCGCTTCCTCGAAGGTCTTGGGCCGGTCGAAACCGCCGACAAAAATTCACATTGGTGATGGTGACATTTGCGCCGGAGGAGATGCTCAGGTGGCGTTCGTCTGCGGCGTCGCGCAGCATGATGTCGCTGACGCCGTCATTGTTGTGATCGCCCTGGATCGTCAACTCGCCCGTGATCGTCAGTTCGTCGCTGAGCCGGATCACGCGCAGACCGCTATCGAACCGGATGGTATCCGCTTCGGGGTTTGCGTTGGCGGCCGCGACGGCCTGTTCGAAGGTCATGCCAGCAGAACCGGCCTCTCCGGTGGAAACAACGGAATAGACAGCCATGTTTGTTCCCTCTGTCCTGTCATCCCTTTGGCTGAACGCGCAATGGCGCCCCGAATATTCTGACATTCAGGCATAATGGCCCGGTTATCCGGGCGGGCGTTTCGGCGGGGATGCCGAAACGCCCGATTGCATGCGCCGATCAGAGCCCTTCGAACGGCAGGCGCAGATCGAACACGTCGCTGCCGATCTGGAGGTTGATCGACCCCTGTCCGGCGCCATCGACCAGTGCCCACATGATCTGGCCCGTCGGGCGGTAGATGACGAAGGCCTCTTGCACGTCGTCATTGCCCGAGCGCTCGCCCACGTCGTTTTCGGTGTGGGCGAAATTGACCTGGAACTGCCCGCGCGTGGCGGCGGCGTTACCGAAGAGGAGAACGTCGCCCTCGGCGGCGTTATAGTCCTGCACCCAGTCATTCCCGTGGCCAAAGACACCGATATGGAAGAACTTGTCCGCGCCCGAGCCGCCGTTGATCCGGTCGGAGCCGAAGCCGCCATTGACGAAGTCGTTGCCCG
>NZ_JAOWLB010000030.1 GCF_025751555.1 Ruegeria aquimaris | reverse complement strand
TTCGTTCGCGCGGCTCACCGGGACGGTCAGCACGGCAAACCGGGGCGGCTTCATCCAGTTCCGTCGACAACTGGATGCCCCTGTGCCAGCGGACACCGGTGGCATCCGACTTGTCGTGCGCGGCAACGGTGAACGCTACTTCATCCACCTGCGGACCACTGGAACCCTGCTGCCTTGGCAATTCTACCAATCGGGCTTTGAGGCGCCCGGTACCTGGACCGAGGTCCGCCTGCCGCTGTCTTCTTTCCGGGCCTCCGGCAGCTTGTTGCGTGCAACGCCCTCGGCTTCGACCCTGACCTCGGTCGGAGTTGTTGCCTATGGTCGTGACCATGAGGCTCTTCTGGACGTGCGCGAGATCGGTTTCTACTGACTGCCTTCGTCTTGTGAAGCAGGTTGTGGCGCGTAAAACAACGCAATCGAAATCTTAAACCACGTTCGGTTCACACTCACGCACGCACATCACGCATTACTTTCCTGCCCCCTTTTGGGTAGCGAAAAGCCAGAATCCCAGCTAGCGACTGTCGTTGTGGCCCCGGATTTTCCGCTGGACAAGCAAACAATCACATTCACGCCGATCCCGATCTCTTCTGCAAGCCTCACGCTATGCGAAAGAGCCCGATAGACCAATTGTCTGACCGGGATATGACCCTCGCATAGCCGTCTCGGTTCAAAAGTTGACAGCAGGCTCGTACCCAAGACTTTATGAGCAACTCTCGTGATGCAATTCACAGACCGCGCCCATCACCCATGTTAACCTCGGATCATTCAGTGGAGGTTCTCATGACCATTTCATCGTCCAAACCCGCCGGCATTATCGGTACGATTGTTCATGCAATCCAGCAGTGCGCCAAGATGCAAAGCCGTGTTGAACAGTTCCACTAGCCCCATTACCTCCCCCCGGACTCTCCGTCCGGAAACTGGTCCCGGAGATATTCCCAGGAGCTCAACTCCAGCTTCTGTCCGGGGCCTTTCTTTTGCAAAGTGGAAAAGGTCTCGGTGATGTTCGGCAAGGACTTCCTAAGGATGTACGGTGGTTATGATCGCATCCTCCAACCATTTCCCTTCAGCGACGATACCCTGATTGCTCCGTCCCAATTCCGTCTTCTGCCGGTGGAAAACGATCGCTTCGAAAGCGAGATGAGAGCGGTCCGTTCCAAACAAGTTCCTTCGACGTATCTGTCGATCTGCCAAGCGCACAGGGGTCAATCCAGATCGGGAAAGGCTGGGTTCGCGCCTGAATAACAGCCCTTATGGAGCTTCGAAGTCCTAGTTGGTCGTGCTCCGAACATATTGCGTTCCCGCCGCCCAAAGCCTGAAACCGTATGGAACCTTGGAGAGGCGGCAATAGGCGAGCAGCACCATGGATGTCTGCGCTCTGTCTAGCACGTGCTGACATGACACATGATGCAAAGGGAGTAGCCACATGTCATTGAGCCCGACAACCAAAATGCTTGCCCGAGCCATTGATAGATCCGATCTCGGACTCACCGAAATTGCGGATAGATGCGGATTTCGACTGCCTGCCACCCTCCTCGAGATCGCACAAGGCGATATGCAGGTTCCCCTCGATCGAATCCCCGATCTTGCCCGCACACTGCAGATGGATGAACGACAGTTTCTGGTGCTTGCGATCCAGGAATATCATCCCGGTGTCTTCGAGGTCCTGGTAGAGACATTGGGCATTCATATGGAGGACGCGGAGCTTGGCGTGATAGCCATGTTCCGCATCGCCAATATCCGCGGCCAGATCGAGGTCGAAGACCCTTTCAGGAAAGCTTTGGAAGGCATGCTTGACCTGTCCAGGCTGGCAAGGGGGTGACGTTTATTTTGGCGCCCCATCACAATCCCTAAGCAGCGTGTTCGGAGTGAGAGTTGCCAGTTCCAGAAGACTTTCGAAGGCTCTCCCAAAGGGCCCAGTGACTTCGATCTCTCCGCGCAAAGCTGCCATTCGGTACATCCCGAGCATGGCTATTTCTGCATCGGAGAGCGGTAGGCCGAGAACGTCGACAAGGACCTGGTGTACGTTCGGATGGTACTCTTCGATGGCCTGGAGGAGAAACTTCTGCTGATCCAAGTCCAAGGCAGTGGAGAGTGCCGGGATACGGTCCAGCGGAATTCGAGTTTCGCCAGACTTGAGCATTGAGATGATGTTCGAATGGTTGAAGCCGGCGCGGGCAGCGATTTCGCGCTGCGTCAGGTCGGACGCTTCAATGGCGTCACTCAAGATCTTTGCTATGGGACTGTGGTTTGCAGACATTCTTTACCTCACATACTTCGAGATTCGATGCTGCGTGATAGTTCACACTATGAAATCCTTCGCGGTCAGACCGTGACCATCGCCTGTAGATCGAAGATCGGCAGCAGCACGGCGAGCACCACCATCAGGACAAACCCGCCCACCGCCATCATCAGGATCGGTTCGAGCAGGGCCGCGATGCGCTTGCGCTCGGTCGAGAGCGCGTTTTCCACCAGCACCGCGCTGCGCTCGGTCATCCGGGCCAGCCGGGCCGACATCTCGCCCGCCGCGATCAGCTGGCGCGCCACCGGCGGCACGAAGCTCAGCCGGTCCAGCGCCGCCGACAGGCTGTCGCCCGCGCGCACCGCCTCGGAGACCCGCGCCGCCTCCTGCCGGAAGCGGGTCACGGTCAGCACCTCGGCGGCGCTGTCGGTGGCGCTCAGCACCGCGTGGCGGCTGGTCAGCACCAGGGCGAGCGTGCGCAGATACTGCACCGCCGCGGCCTGGCGCATCAGCCGCCCGATCAGCGGCAGGCGCAAGAGCGCCGCGTCGCGCCGCGCCCGCAGCCAGCCGATCCGGGACAGGGCGATCAGCCCCGCCACCAGTGCCAGCCCCATCCCCGCGAGCAGGGGCAGATGGGTGCGCACCCAATCGGTCACATCCAGCACCAGGCGGGTCAGCGGCGGCAGCGGCCGGTCCGAGATCTCGAACATCGCCACGATCTCGGGCGCGACACTGGTCATCAGGATGGCGCAGACCAGCAGGGACACCGCCGCGACAAAGGCGGGATAGACCAGCGCGGTCGAGATCTGCGCCCGGTCGGCGCCGGTCTCTTCCAGGTGATCGGCCAGTTCGGCAAACACCGTCGCCAGCTCGCCCGAGCGTTCACCCGCCCGGAGCGCCGCGATGTAATAGCGCGGGAACCCGGCGCCGCTGTGTTCCAGCGCATCCGACAACGGGCTGCCTTCGAGCAGCGCCACCTTGGCCCGGGCCAGTACCGCATCCATCCCCGGCGTATGGCCCGAGGCGCGCAGCGCGTCGAGCGCCGCCTCGATCGGCAGTTCGGCCCCGAGCAGCACCGCCATCTGCCGGGTCAGCACCATCTGCAGATCGGCGGTCAGCCGCCGCTGCCAGAACCCGCCCGTGCCGCGCCGGCCGCGGCCCGGGCGGGCGCGGTCGCCGATCTCGGACACGAACAGCCCCTTGCCCTTGAGCTGCTGCACCGCCTGGGTCTCGGTCTCGGCCACCACGGTACCCCGTTTGCGGCGGCCGGCGTCGGTATAGGCGGTGTAGCTGTAGGCCTTCATGCCACGTCCCCGACCACGCGCAGGGTCTCGGCCAGGCTGGTGTGCCCGGCGGCCACCTCGGCCAGGCCCTGGCCGACCAGCGTTTCCTCGTCGCGCAGCACCAGCTGCTTGAGCGCGCTTTCCGAGGCGCCCGCGTCGATCGCCTCGCGCAGGGTCTCGCCGACCTCGACCATCTCGAAGATGCCGACCCGCCCGGCATAGCCGCTGCCGTCGCAGGAAGGGCATCCCACCGGGACATGCACCCGGTCGGGCACCGCCATCCCGTGATGGGTGAAATGCGCCGCCTCGGCTGGGCCGGGAACCTGTGCCTGCTTGCATTCGGGGCAGAGCCGCCGCAGCAGCCGCTGCGCGATCACCCCGCGCAGGGTGGAGGCGATCAGGAAATTGTCGAGCCCCAGATCGCGCAGGCGGATCACCGCGCCCACCGATCCGTTGGCATGCAGGGAGGAGAATACCAGATGCCCGGTCAGCGCCGCCTGGGCGGCGGTGCTGGCGGTTTCGGGGTCGCGGATCTCGCCTACCAGGATCACGTCGGGGTCCTGGCGCAGGGTGGCGCGCAGGCCGGCGGCAAAGGTCATGCCGATCTCGGCATTGATCTGCGATTGCGAGATGCCGTCGAGATCGTATTCGATCGGGTCCTCGACGGTGACGATGTTGCGCTCTTCGCGATTGGCCAGCTTGAGCAGGGAATAGAGCGTGGTGGTCTTGCCCGAGCCGGTCGGCCCGGTGGCCAGGATGATGCCGTTGGGCAGGGCCGAGAGCCGTTCCAGCAGCGCCACCTGCGCGGGCGACAGGCCCAGTTGGTCGAGCGCGCGCAGCCCCGCTTGCCGGTCGAGGATCCGCAGCACGATGCGCTCGCCGTATTTGCCCGGCAGCGACGAGACCCGGGTGTCGATCAGCCGCCCGCCCAGGCGCAGCGGGATGCGCCCGTCCTGCGGCAGCCGGGTCTCGGCGATGTCGAGCCCGGCCATCACCTTGAGCCGCGAGACGATCTTGCGCACCGGCACGTCGGAACGGTCCATCGTGGTTTGCAGGAACCCGTCCACCCGCATCCGGATGCGCAGCCCGCCCTCATGCGGTTCCACATGCAGATCCGAGGCGCCGGCGCCGACCGCGCGGCGCAGCAGCGCGTTGACCAGCTGGATCACCGGGGCGTCCTCGTCCTCTTCGAGCAGGTCGCGCTGACGCGCCGCCTGGCCGCGATCCTCGAGATCGAACAGCAGCTCGGCCTCGCCCCCGGCCGTGTCGCGCTGATAGAGCCGGGCCAGCGCCGCTTCGAAGCCGATCTGGCTCTCCTCGACGATCTCCAGTGTCCGACCCGCGCGCCGCCGCGCCTCGGCCAGCCCCAGCAGCGAGGCGCCCGGTCCCGCGATCAGCCGGTCCTCGTCCAGCAGCACCTGCTGGTCGCGGGCAAAGGCGAAGGGCAGGCGCGCCGCGCTATTCTCCGAACCGGAGCCGGGTGGGGAGCGGCGGGAAGTTTCGGCTCTGGGCGAGGTCATCAATGAATCCGGCATCGAAAGGTTGGTTCAGATCGGCCCCGTCGAAGGGCAGCGCCTGGCTGGGCGCGCGGGGGTATCTTCCACTATCGAGCGGTTGCGCCGCAAGGCTTGCATTGCGGGCGTCCTGCGCCGCCTTGCGGGTCAGCCGCTCGGCCTCGGCATCCGAGGCCACCACCTGCGGCCGCAGCATCACCAGCAGCACCCGCTGGTCGCGCTCGGCGTTCTTGCCTTCGAAGAGGCCGCCCAGCAGCGGCAGGTTCGACAGGCCCGGCACCTTCTGGCTGACCGCGCCCGAGCCGTTTTCCAGCAACCCGCCCAGCATCACCACATTGCCGTCATGCACCAGCACCGTGGTCGACAGGGCGCGCCGGGCGGTGATCTCGCCGCCCGAGGCCGAGGTGGTGTTGGTCAGGTTCGAGACCTCCTGCTTGATGATCATGCGGACGGTTTCATCGGCATTGATCTGCGGCGTGACATTGAGCGTCAGGCCCACATCCTGCCGCTCGATGGTCTGGAACGGGTTTTCCGGGTTCGACCCGGTGCCGGTCGAGGTGAAGGAGCCGGTGACGAAGGGCACGTTCTGCGCCACCACGATCTCGGCCTCCTGGTTGTTGAGCGTCATGATCGAGGGCGTCGACAGCAGCCGGGTGCTGTTGGTGGCCGCAATCGCGGTCAGCAGGCCGACGAAACCGTTGTCGCCATTCTGCTTGGCGCCGCCAAAGATGCCGCCGGGGCCGACATCGGGCGTGGTGCCGTTCAGCACGCTCGACACCAGGCTGGTCAGGCTGGGCCGGCCTTCGAGCGTGAACTGCACCCCGCCGACCACCGCGTTGTTGAGCACCGCGCCGAATTGCACCGAGAGGTCCGAGAACCCCTGTACCGACATTTCGAAGATCACCGCCTCGACCAGCACCTGCACCGGGCGGCGGTCGAGATGGCGCACCATGGCGATGATATGCGGCATGGTCTCGGCGGGGGCGGTGATCAGCATCGAGTTGGTGCGCGGTTCGGGCACGATGCGGATCGCCTGGCCCTTGACGCTCTGGTCGTCGGCGAAACTGCGCAGCACCACATCGGCCAGCGTCGCGGCCTCGGCATAGTTCAGCTGCTCGACCCAGCTGTCGACGCGCCCGCCCTGGGTGTCGAGCCGGGTCGCCAGCACCCGCACCTGTTCGCGCAGGGAGGACGAGCCCGACACCACCAGCGAATTCGAGCGCCGGTCGACGGTCACGCTCGCCCCCGGCGGGACGATGCCGAGGGACTGGATCACCTGGCTCACCTCGGCGGCGTCGGCATTGTGCAGCGGCACCATGTCGACCGGGTCCGAGCGCGGCACGTCGAGCCGCTGGATCAGCTTCTCGATGCGGCGGAAATTGGTGCCCCGGTCGGACAGGATCAGCAGGTTCGCGCCCGGAACCGGGGTCAGCACCGCCTCGGAGGGCAACAGCGGGCGCACCACCTCGACGATCTCGGACAGCGGCACGTGCTGCACCGAGATCACCCGGGTCTCATAGCCGTCGGCACCGATGATGCCGATGCCCTCGTCATCGCCGGGGGCCAGTTCGCGGGCGACGCTCATCGGCACGATCCGGTCGGCGCCGGCGCCCTCGATCACCGCCAGCCGGTTCAGCTCCAGCACGCTGAGGAACACCTCGTAGAGCGCATCGGCGGACATTTCCTGGGGCGCCAGCACCGTCACCGTGCCGCGCACCGCCGGGTCCAGCACGAAGCTGCGCCCGGTCGCCTCGGAGACCACCTGCACGAAGCTGCGCAGATCGGCATCGCGCAGGTCGAGCGCGACTTGGGCGCGCACCGCCGATCCCGGTGCCAGCCATAGCCCGATGGCAAGGGTCAGGGCCGCAAGCGCGGCGCGAATACGTCGGAAATCGTGCATGGCCTGTACATTCTCTATATCGGCACGGCGGTATCTTTACCTGTCCGGTCCAACTGCTCGGGTCTTGTCGTCGCGGCAAGTCTATCCCATCGCGGGGCAAATGGCACCAGTCTTTGTAGGCGGACCCGATTTAGCCTTCGGGGGGGTCGAAACCCAGCAACACCCGTTCGCCGCCGCGGCTGAGCCAGAGCCCCTGCTCGTCGATCGTCTCGACGGTGATCCCGTCGATCAGGCTGTCGCCGGGTTTCAGGATCACGTCTCCGGTCGGGTGGGTCAGGATGGCCCAATGCGCGGCACCGGCGCTGACCACGCCTTTCAGCCTGTAACCCAGGCTTTCGATCGGGGGCATCGGCGGCGCCGGGGGCGCCGGCGGCTGCGGTTCGGGGGCGGCTGCGGTTCCGAACAGGGCGGGCCAGGTGCGGCTGATCGCGCCGCCCGTCGCCGGCGCGACCTCTGCCGCGGGCAGCGCCGCGCTCAGCGACGGGGTGGCGGCGGGCGGCTGCGACAGGCGCTGCCACAGGCGATGGCCGTTCCATCCCGCCAGCGCCAGGCAGGCCAGCATCAGCGTCAGGGCAAGGGCACGCATCAAACAGCAACCTCCGGGCAACAGGTCGGGGGCGATCCGCCGGGTCCGGATGGACGCAACGCCCCGTTCATGTTAGCTGTAAGGAAAAGATAAGACAGGCGAAAGAGCAGGTCATGAAGGCAGGACAGTTCAAGACACCCGCGCTTGCGGGTCTTCTTTTCGTGGTATTGATCGGCTGCGACGACGGCCAGAATGCCGGCTCGGACGGGTTCCGCCGCTCCTATACCGATGCGCGCGCCGCGCTGGAGACCGGCAAATATGACAAGGCCAACCGGATCTATGCCCGGATGATGCAGGAGGCCGGTCCGCTGCGCACGCGGATCCAGCTGGAATATGCCCATAGCCTGCTGCGCAGCGGCGCCTATGACGAGGCCGCCCAGCAGGCCCGGGCGCTGAGCCAGGGCCAGACCGGCACCGCCCGCAGTGCCGCGCTGTCGGTTCTGGGCACCGCCTATCACGAGATGGGCCTGACCGCGCTGACCGGCGGCGACCCGGCGCTGGGGCGGCAATACCTGACCCAGGCGCAGACCGCCTTTGCCGAGGTGCTGAAGAATGATCCCGAGCTCGATCCGCTGGGCGCGCTGGCCGGGCGCCAGGCCAGTATCGCGGTGCAGCTCAAGGCGCTCTGAGCGGTGCTCATCCCTGCGGCTCCAGCGTCAGGGCCGCCGCGACCAGGCCGGGTGCGGTGCCGCGCTCCAGCCGGAAGGCGGCGATGTCATAACCCCAGCCCGGATCCGCGCGCGACAGCCAGTTGGCCAGCCGGGTGAACTCGACCGCGTCGAAGCGTAGCTCGATGCGCCCGTCGGCCTGGCTGCCGAGCGCGCCGACGGCGCTGCGCAGCCCGGCCTCGACCAGGCTCTGTTCCAGCCCGCTGATGCCCAGCGGCGGCATCGGGCCGGTCTGTCCGGCAGTGCGCAGCTGCGCCTGTTCCGCCGCCCGCTCGACCACCCAGACCCCCAGGGCCCGGGCCTCGTCCCGGGCGGCCAGGGCGGCCGCGTGGCGGGTCTGCATCGGGGCGATCACGGCGCTCCAGATCAGGGCGGGCAGCGCCACCGCGACCAGCAGCGCCAGCAGCCCCCGTTCCCGGGCGCTGAGTTTCAACAGCCGTTCGATCATCCGCCCCTCTCCCCGGTTCCCGGCCTCAGCCGCAGGTCGACCCGTACCCCCTCGCCTTCGCCGCTGACCCGCAGGTCGCGCAGCTCGGCCCGGATCCCCGCCGCCTCGAGCGTTTCCGCCAGCCGGTCGGCGGCGGCGAAATCGGCCAGCCGCAGGTCGATGGCCAGGCCCTCGGCCGCAGTATAGCTCACCAGGTCGGGTCGCGCCTCGGACCGGGCCAGCACATCGGCCACCTGCCCGAACAGCAGCAGGGGCGACATCCGCCCCGAGGCCGCCTCGGCCTCGGCCTGCCGCGCGGCCAGCGCCCGCGACACCTGGACCCGGATGTCGAGGATCGGCCCCGTTGCCACGAAATGTGTCCGCACCACGGTTTCGAGCTCGGCGCCGAGGGTCGCGGTTTCCCGCTCCAGCCGCCGGATCTCGGCCAGTTGGTCGGTGGTCCAGACCGCCAGCGCGACCAGCGCCGCCAGCGCCGTCCAGCGCCAGGGCAGCAGCCGCCGGCGCAGCCGGTCGCGCGCGGCGCGCGGATCGGCGCGCAGGTCGGCGGCCAGCTCGCCATGCCCCAGCGCCACGGGCGCGGCGAGGCCGAGTGCGGCCAGCCCGCCGGGGTCGGTGAGCAGCGGAATGTCCCGCGCCGAGAGTATGTCGGCCAGCCAGTCGGGCGGCGGCGCCTCCAGCGCCAGCACCGCCTTGGGCGGGCTGTCTTCCGCCTGGGCCAGCGCCCGCCGCAGCATCAGCCCGGCCATCGCCGGGTCACAGGAAAACCCGCCATCGAGGTCCAGCCGGGCCCGCAGCCCGGTTTCGGAAAAGGCTAGCACCCAGAGACCCGCCGTTGCCGGCAGGGCCAGGTAATCGGGCAGCATGGCCTTGGCCCCGGGCCCGGCCCGGGCCCGCCATTCGGCAATCCGCGCGGCATCGGCCACCAGCGCCCGGCTCCAGTCCCCGGCGGGGCCCCTGCCCGGATAGGGGTGCATCTCGACCTGTCCCGGACCCAGCCCGAGGCCATCGCGCAACTGGCGCCAGGCCACCTGCTCGCGCGCGGCGCCCGACACGCCCCTGGGCAGGTCGAGGGGCACCATCACCACCTCCGCCCCTGGCAGCAGGAGGAGCTGGTCGGTTGCCGGTGCGGGGTGCGCGGCGCGCGTCGTCATGGTGTGGTCTCCAGCCGGTATGCGACCCGTGGCCCGTATGGCAGGGGTCGACGTTCGAACACGGTAACCCGTTGCAGAACAAGCCCGTCAAGCTCAACCGCAAAATCGGCGGCAAACCAGAGCGATCCGACGGCAAGGCGCAGGTCCTCGCCCTCGGCCAGCCCGGCATCGCCGAGAAAGGGCCTGGCGCGCTCCAGGAAGGCCTCGACCGACAGGAAGGGGCGGGTGGCCCGCTCCTGCACCAGCTGGTCGAGGCCTGCCGCCTTTAGACCGGGCAGCAGGCTTTGCAGCACCAGCGGGGCGGCGGTGTTCACGTTCAGCTGGCTGTCGCTGGGCAAGGCCGCGAGATAGGGTGCGAGCCGGTCGTAATCGCGCGGCGACAGGGCCGGGATCTGGCGCAGCTGTTCCACCAGCAGGACCGGCCCCCCCACGGGGGCCACCGGCGGGCGCTGCCGGGCATAGGCCTGGCGGTCCTGTGCCGGGCCATCCGGATGCAGGGTCCGGGCGATCCGGGTCGCCAGTTCCGGGCGCATGCCGAGCGCCGCCAGCAGCCGCCCGAAGCCTTCGAGCGCGGCCAGATCGGCGGGATTGGCGAGCCAGTTGATGTTGAACCGGCCTTGCAGGTCGTCGATCCGGCCCGTCACCTGGCCGCGGGCGATCTCGACCCTGTGCACCACGCCTGCCCAGGCGTCCTCGGGCCCGTCCACGGCGCCGTCCTGCTGGTCGCGGCGCAGCAGCGCCAGCGCCAGCGCCTCGAACCCGTCCAGATAGAACCCCGCCTGGGTCGCGGTCTGCAGGCCGACCTGGCGCAGGCGCGCGCCCTCGGCCCGGCCCAGCACAAACACCGCCGCCGCCGCCAGAACCGCCACCAGGATCAGGGCGTTGAGCAGGACGAACCCCGGCGCTGTCCCCTGGCCCCGCCTCATCGCAGCGTCTCCAGCAAGCGGACAGGTCCCCGTCCGGCGATCTCGAGCGTGACCTCGACCGCCTCGGGCAGGGTGTCGGAATAGCTGCTGGCGACCTGGGCCAGCGGCCCGTCCCGGTCGCCGGGCCCCAGTTCGGGGACGACGCGCGGCTGGCCGCTCTCGGTGCCGGGTCGCCAGCCCACCACCGGCCAGTAGCTGCGCACCGACAGGCCGGTCACGCCGGAGAGCCGCACCACCTCGGGGCTGGCCGCGGCCCCGGAGGCCGGGTTCGGGACCGGCCATGACCGGCGCAGCAACTGCTGCCGGGCGGGATCGAGGCGCCATTCGACCCGGTGCAGGCCGAGGCCGTCCTCGGGCGGCAGACCGGCCTGCCCGCCGGTCGAGAAGGACAGGGTCCGGCCATCGGCGGAGAGCGCCAGCGCCGAGCGCACGCCGCCGCCCGGCGGATGGAACAGCAGCGGCAGCAGCGCCGAGAGATCGTTGCGCAGCAGGGCCAGCCCGACCCCGAGATCGCCCAGTTCGGTCGCCATCCCGTCCAGCCGGTCGCGCATCCGCAACGTGCCGGTCAGCGCCTGCAACCCCATCACCGCGACCAGCGCGAAAATCGCCATGGCCGCCACCAGTTCGATCAGGGTCAGGCCGCGTTCGGCGCTGTCATGTTGTGCGGACCTCATCCTTCGGGGCCCCGTTGCGGCGGCAGGAAGGTGACCAGCGCCGCCCCCGGCCCGGCCTCGGTCCGGGCGGTGATCTCGGCGCGGATCAGGCCGCCGGCGGTGATCTCGGTGCCGACCGACAGGGTGATCTCGAACCCGCCGACCCGCTCGCGGGCGGGCAATCCGCCCCAGCGCTCGGGCCCGTAGAGGCGCATCTCCTCGGCCCGGTTGTGCGCCGCGATCTGTGCCATCAGCCGGGGCATGGCGCCGCCCAGCGACAGCAGCGCCTGGTCCATCGTCCGGGTCGCGGCGATGGCGCCGATCGCCAGGATGGCGATGGCCACCACCAGTTCCAGCAGGGTCAGCCCCCGGTCCGCCGTCAGCCCGCGTCGCATCTGAGCCCCGTCCATCCGTCGCTGCGGCATTGCCGCGTGCCGAAGGAGATCACGAAGGCGCTGCTGCGTCCATCGGGCAGGAACTGGATATCCGGGGCGCCGGGGGCGGGGCGCGGTCCCTCGACCAGCCAGGAGACCGGGCCTTTCCAGGCCCGCAGCCGACCCGGGTCCTGCCAGTCCGAGGCCCGGATCAGCATCTGGCGGCTGCCCCCCGGTTCCAGCGCCAGGCCGCGCCGGCGCCGTTCCAGCACCGCCAGCGCGGTGTTGTCGGCATAGCTCTGGCGAAAGGCGGCGAGGTCGGTTTCGGACGCGCCTGCCCCCCGGCTCACCAGCAGGCTGACGCCGGTGGCGAGGCTGGCCAGGATCGCGATCACGATCATCAGCTCGATCAGGGTGACGCCGGCGTCGCCACCGGCGGGGGGCGGTGTTACGGGGTGCCCCATGACCCGATATCCGCATCGGCGCCGGTGCCGCCGGGTGCCCCGTCCGCGCCATAGGTGAAAATGTCGAAGGCCCCGTGCACCCCGGGGGAGAGGTATTGATAGAGCTGGCCCCAGGGATCCTTGGGCAGCCGGTCGATATAGCCGCCGGTGGCCCAGTTCGGCGCTAGCGGCTCGGCCGTGGGCGGGCTGACCAGGGCGGCCAGCCCCTGTTCGGTGGTCGGAAAGCGGAAATTGTCGAGCTTGTAGAGCTGCACCGCGCTGGAGATTGCCGCGATGTCCGATTGCGCCCGTGCCGCGCGCGCCTGATCCGGCCGGTCGATCACCCGCGGCACGATCACCAGCGCCAGCACCGACAGGATCACCACCACCACCATCAGCTCCAGCAGGGAGAAGCCGCGATCGTCGGTCTCGTCACGGCGGGCTGGCGGTTTCGGTCGAGGCATTGAGGTCATTGCGGGGTCCTGTGCTGCCGTCATGGTAAAAACATTTGCTGTAAAAGTGGATAGCTGTTTTCAGTAGGGTCCGCGATCCACTATCGCAGGCGCAGAGCAAAAGCCATCCCGCGACCGCATCGAAGAGGCCCCATGCCCGACCCCGGCCCGATATTCCTGCTGCTTTTGCTGATCAGCCCGGCGGTGGGGTCCTTTCTGGGGGTGCTGGCCGACCGGCTGCCGCGCGGTGAAAGCGTGATCCATCCCCGCTCGGCCTGCCGTGGCTGCGCCCAGGAATTGCGCCCGGCCGAGCTGGTGCCGGTGCTGTCCTACCTGTGGCAGCGGGGGCGCTGCCGGCGCTGCGGCGCCCGCATCGCGCCCTGGCATCTGTGGATCGAACTGGGCGCCATCGGTCTGGCCGGGCTGGTGGTGGCGACCGGGGCGCCGCCGGTGCAGATGCTGCTGGGCGCGGTGCTGCTCTGGAGCCTGCTGGCGCTGGCGCTGAGCGACATCCTGTGGCTGCGCCTGCCCGATCCGCTGACCGGCACGGTGCTGCTGGTAGCGCTGGCGCAGGCGCTGCTGCCCGGGGCCGCGCCGGGACCCGGCGCCGCCCTTGCCGGGGCGGGCCTGGGCGCGGGCAGTTTCTGGCTGATCCGGCGGGGGTACCGGGCGGTGCGCGGGCGCGAGGGGCTGGGATTGGGCGATGTCAAGCTGATGGTCGGGCTGGGGGCGCTGAGCGGGCCGCTCCTGCTGCCGCATCTGGTGCTGCTGGCGGCCATCGGCGCGCTGGCGGTGGCCGGGCTGCAACGCTTGCGCGACGGCCGCGCCCTGGACCCAGCGCGCGCGCTGCCTTTTGGCGCGGCGCTGGCGGGGGCGGGCATGGCGCTCTGGCTCTGGCAGCGGTTGATCAATTGATTTCACCCCGTACTCCACCCTAAGCTGGTCAAACCCTTGTTTGCCAAAGACACATCTGTATGCCCTTTCCCCATCGACCTGCCCTTTCCCGCCTTCCGGTCCTGTGCCTTGCCGTGCTGATGGCTGCGTCTCCGGTGCCCGGACAGGAGACACAGGCCCCATCTGCCTCCGACATGACCGCCCCCGACATGGCCGCGATCGAACAGGCCTGGAAGCGTGGCGACTATGTCACCGTGCGCGAGGGGCTGAAACGGCTGACCGAGACCGAGGCCACGCCGCTGGCGCAATACCGCTATGGCCGGGTGCTTTACGAGGGGCGCGGCGGGCCGCGCGACATCGCCGGGGCGATCGACTGGCTGGGCCGGGCGGTCGAACAGGACCATCTGGAGGCCGCGACCCTGCTGGCGCGGATCCTGCTGACCGGCGCCAGCCTGGGCATCGAGCGCGATCCGGTGCGTGCCGGGCAGCTGCTGGCGGGCGCCGCCGCCCGCGGCGACCGCGAGGCGCAATATTACATGGGCCTGCTCAGCAGCGCCGGTGACGGGATGGCCAAGGACGAGGCTGCCGCCGTGAACTGGTTCCTGGCGGCGGCGGAAAAGGAGCATGTCGAAGCGCAATACGCGCTCAGCCGCGCCTATTCCAAGGGTGCGGGCGTGGCCGCGAACCCGGAGAAAACGCTGCTCTGGCTGACCCGGGCCGCCGAGAACGGCCATGCCGAGGCGCAGTTCTATCTGGCCAATGCCCATGACACCGGTCAGGGCGCGGTCCGCTCCGCCAGCGAGGCGCTGAGCTGGTACCGGCGGGCCGCCGAACAGGGGCACATCCTGGCGCAGCGCATGCTGGGCACCAAATACATGCAGGGCGAAGAGGTTCCCCAGGACATCGGCGAGGCGCTGCGCTGGCTGGAGCCCGCCGCGCAGGCGGGCGAGCCGGGGGCGATGACCAATCTGGGCTATATATATGCCACCGGCGCCGGTGGCGTGCCGGTGGACGATGTCAGGGCGCTTGCCTGGTACGGGCGGGCCGCCGATGCCGGTATCGGCCGGGCGATGCTGGTGCTTGGCCGGTTCCATGAGACCGGCCGGGGCACGCCGCAGGATATGGGCCAGGCCATGGGATTCTACCGCCAGGCCCTGGCCGCGGGCGAGGCGCAGGCCGCCGGGCAGCTGGCCAGGCTGCAACTGGACGGAAAGCTGGACGGGCTGACCGCGCCGCACGAGGCGGTGACCTGGATGGCGCAGGCCCTGCGCGGCGGCGACAGCCGGGCGGAAACCTGGCTGGTCGCGCAGGCCGAGGAGGGGGTGCGCCCGGCCCGGACCGCGCTGGCGCTGGCCTGGCTGGAGCGGGGCGACCGGGCCGAGGAGGCCGCCGCCTGGCTGGAGCGCGCGGCGCAGGACGGCGATGCCCGGGCCCAGGCGGAGCTTGGCAGGCTTTATGTCACCGGCACCGGCGTGCCGCTGGATTACGAGGCTGCCCATGCCTGGCTGAACCTCGCCGCCGCCGCCGGGATGACCGGGGCGGGAGAGCAGCGCGACACGGTCGCCAAGCTGATGACGCCCGCGCAGATCGCCGCCGCCCAGGCCCGGGCGCGGGACCTGTTCGAAGCCGTCGAAGCGCGGGTTCCGGCCACGCAGCAGACCGTGCGGGACGGCAACTGATGCGCCGGTCTCTGCTGTTCCGGGCGGCACTCCTGGCCGCCGGGCTTGCCGCCGGTCCGGTCCTGGCACAAGACGCAGGCACCGCGCGCCCGCCCGAGGGGATGTTCGCCGAAGCCGAGCGGTATCACGAGGGCCGTGGCGTGTTGCAGAATTTCGGCCGCGCCGCGGAGCTTTATCGCGCGGCCGCCGAGGCCGGGCATGCGGAGGCCCAGAACCGGCTGGGGCAGTATCTGCACACCGGGCTTGGCCTGCCCGCCGACCGGGCCCAGGCGATCGTCTGGCTGGAAAAGGCCGCGGCGCAAGGCGACCCGCAGCATGTCTTTGACCTGGCCCGGGTGCTGGAACAGGGCGACCCGGACGCGCAGGCGCGGGCCGCGACGCTCTATGCCCAAGCCGCCGAGGCCGGGCACCAGGAGGCCATGGTCAGCCTGGGGGTGATGTACCAGAACGGCACCGGCGTGGCCCAGGATTATGCAAGGGCCCTCGACCTCTATGGCGGCCCCGCGGCGGCGGGAAATGCCCGGGCGCAGAACAATCTGGGGCTCTTGTATGTGCGCGCGCACGGGGTGGAGCAGGATTACCCGCGGGCGGTATCGCTGTTCCGGGCCGCCGCCGAACAGGGCTTGCCGATCGCGATGACCAACTTGAGTGTCATGTATGCCAACGGGTTCGGCATCGAGCAAAGCGACGCGCTGGCCGAATTCTGGGCCCGCCAGGCCAGCCAGGTCCGGCAGGACGCGGTTTCGGCCCTGGCGCCCGGCGCGCCGGTCTGCCTGTTTGATCCGCGGCTGCAAGAACCCGCGACCGATAGCGCGGGCCTGGACGCGCTGAGCCGGGGTGCCGAAGGCGGCGATCCGGTGGCGCTCTTTCTTGCCGGGTGGCTGGCCTGCAGCCCGCCCGGGACGACCGCGCCGGATCCGCGCCGGGCCGCCCGGTTGTTCCGGGCCGCCGCCGAGCGCGGTTCCGGGCCCGCGATGCTGAATCTGGCCCGCCTCTATATCCGGGGATACGGCGTGCCGCAGGATTTCGTGCTGGGATACATGTGGCTGACCCTCGCCGGATCCGCGGGCATCCCGGCCTCCCATGCGGAGGATCTGCTGAGGCGCATGACCCCGGCGCAGGTCAACGAGGCGCAGGAGCGCGCCGCCGTGATCTGGCAGCGGATGCCGCCGCTGTGATCGGCCGCCGGGACTGTTTCGCACCGGTTGACGGAAGTTTCTCATTAATTTTCTTAAACATGCATCGACTCTGGTGTACACTTGCATGACTTCACGGCACCCGGAACTTTACCTCGTGTGTCGCGGACACGGAAATTTGTGTGATGTTCTAACGATTGAAAGGAGCCGTATGCTTTTGCCGAGATACCTGTTTTCTGTCTTTGCGGTCACGGTTGCCGCCTGCGGGCTTGCCAGCAGCGTATCGGCCGCCAACCCGGTGAAACAGCATAATTCCAATGCCGTCTGGTTCGAGAACTGGACCGGGCTGACCAATGCCACCCTTGTGGTCGCCTCACCCGATGGCAAGGTCACCACGATCAACGCACCCAGCGGCACGCCCGTGTTTCAGCTGTCCGGTGCCGAGGTGCTGGACGGCATCTATCGCTTCGAGCTGCGGGCCGCCTCGGACGAGCGGGTCAAGATCGTGAACCCGATCGACAACGGGCGCGGCGATGCGCAATCCGACAGCCACGCCAAACCGTTTCTCATGAATGGCAGTTTCACGGTGTCCCGCGGCGTGATCATCACGCCCGAGGAGATCTCGGAAACCGACAGCAATTAATCATGTGTCCGGGAGATCCCGGGGAGAAAATCCGGGACACAGACACAAAGAACGACAGGGAGTTTCAGAAATGACTTGCAAACGCACATTCAAGACCTTGGCAGCAAGCACCTCGGCGCTCTGCCTGGCCGCCACCCTGGTCCAGGCCGATATCGTCCATCTCGACGATGTGATCATCGATGGATCGCTCTGCGTCGGCTTCGACTGCGTCAACGGCGAAAGTTTCGGCTTCGACACGATCCGCCTGAAGGAAAACAACCTGCGCATCAAGGCGCAGGACACTTCAAGCTCGGCCTCGTTCCCGTCGAACGACTGGCAGCTCACCTTCAACGACAGTTCGAATGGCGGCGCCAACAAGTTCTCGATCGACGATATCGACGGCGGTCGCACCCCCTTCACCATCGAGGCCGGTGCCCCCAGCCATTCGCTCTATGTCGATGACGGCGGCCGCATCGGTCTTGGCACCTCGACCCCGGTGGTCGAGGCGCATATCGTGGACGGCGACACCCCGACCCTGCGGCTGGAACAGGACGGCTCTTCGGGCTTCAACGCCCAGACCTGGGACGTGGCCGGCAACGAGACCAACTTCTTTGTCCGCGACGCCACCAATGGCAGCCTGCTGCCGTTCAAGATCAGACCCAGCGCGCCCACGAACTCGCTCTACGTCAACACCAATGGCGATATCGGGTTGGGGACCGCCAGCCCGGATGCCGCAATGGAAATCGCGCGTACCACCGGTAATGCTGCCGCTCTGCTGGAACTGTCCAACAACGGTGGTTCCTTCATCACGCTGGAAAACACCACTACGGGCAACAGCTGGTTCTTCACGCATGAAAACGCGGCAGGGGGCCGGTTCATCATCGTCCGCCAGGATGGGACTGACAACGGCATGTTCCTCAGCGCCGACGGCACCTTCCAGGTCGGTGGGAACGGTTCCGCCGGCAATGGGATGGTTCTGGCCAGCAACGGCAACCTGACCATTGGCGGCAGCCTGACCCAGAATTCCGACAAGGATTCCAAGATGGCCATCACCGCCGTCGATCAGCGTGATATCCTCGGCAAGGTCATGACCCTGCCGATCACCAGCTGGACCTACAAGACCGAGGCCGAAACCGGTGTCCGCCATATCGGCCCAATGGCCCAGGATTTCTATGCCGCCTTTGGGACCGGCGCGGATGAAACCGGTATCTCGACCATCGACACCAGCGGTGTCGCGCTTGCGGCCATTCAGGCCCTGGCTGAACAGAATGCCGCGCTTCAGGAACGTATCGACGCACTGGAAGGCAAGCTCTGATCCGCAGCTGAGAGCCCGGAACAAGACAAGGCCCCGGATTGTCCGGGGCCTTTTTCCTATGATCTGCCGGGTTCAAACCCCTGCAAGACCGAGACGGCGGATCTGTTCGACGATGGCCTCACGGTCCTGATCCGTGCGGCGCCGCCCGCCCAGATCCCCATCCGGGCCGGTCGGATCCGGCCGAAGGAACCGCCGGGCAAAAGCCCGGTTGGACGCGGCGAACCGGGCCCGGAAGCAGGCAGCGGCGTCGGCATCGAGATACAGCGCTGGCGTATCCCGCCCGTCGAACCCCTGAACGATCCTGGCAGAGAGCGCATCCGCGTCCGGAAGAGCGAGCATGCTCAGGAGCCGGATCGCGGTCAGCGCCCGGATCCCCACCGAACTGTTGGTCCGTTCGGTTTCCAGCCAGCCAGCTCCATCGCCGTCCAGCCCCAGGCTTGCAAGCAATTGTGCAACCACACATGGGCGTGCGGCGTCGTAGACATGCGCCTGAACCGTACCGACGCCGAAAACCGTTTCCCAGCGATCGGCCAAAGACAGAAAATCCCCCTGAAACTCGTGATCTGCGAATTTCGCGAAAGATTGCGAACTGCGCCCGAGCTTGACCAGCTGGTTATATTCGGCCTCTGCCAGTTCATCCTGAGACCGGACATAGAGAATGATCCTGAAGTTTGCATCCGGCCAGATATCATCGAAGAACATCCGCACCCGATCAGGATTTGCCAGTTCCAGGTTTTCCGCACTGATCAGGACTGCGGGGACCTGCGCGCGGTCGAGTTCATCCCGCATTGCCTGGGCTGCCGCCTGTGGATTCGCGGGCATCCGCATGTAATAGGGAACCTCGTCAATACAGGCCTTGGCAAAACCGTCATGTCCTGCGCCGCGGGCGCCGCCCGCCGCTTCGGGGTAATAAATTCCCCGTTGCAGCAAGGCGGAACGCGCCCCGGTCAGAGCACGCTGCAATGCGGTCGTGCCGGTCTTGCCGCGTCCGATGTGAAGGTAGATGGTCTGGCCGGTTCCGGTCATCGCGCAATCCTGTCGTCAAGCAATGGGTTATTCTCCCCCGGAACGGCAGTCGAGGCAACGCCGGGACCGGGACTGTGTGAATGATCTTCTGGCGGGTCGTGAAATCCGGTATCCCTGCAGGCGATCAACAACTGGCACGGTGAAATGCAGACCTCCCTCTTTCCCAACTTACAAGGCACCGGATATCTGGCACCGGAATACGGCGCGTCCTTCGCCACGCTCGGGGAAATCGTCACCCTGCCTCATAGCGGGCTGCAACTGATCCGGCGCGAGATCCGTCCGGGGGTTTTCGATCTGGCCGGAACCTATCCCTATTCCATGTGCGCCGATTTCGCCGCACTAGCCAGGGACCTCGATACACTAACGGCAAGCGGGGCGGTGGCGCTGTCCTTTGTGAGCGACCCCTTCGCCGAGGAGGTTGTCGTCCGGCCGCAGACGAGTCTGCAGTTTGCCAGGCCGTTCAAGACGCACTTCATCCTCGATCTGGGCGGCGACTGGCGCAGTGCCCGCAGCAAGCATACACGGTATTACGTACGCAAGGGGTACCAGGCCCAGACGGTCGAGATATATCCCGGTTCTGCGGATTTTGCCCCCTTGTTCTGGCGGCTCTATCTCAACACGATCAGGCGGCACGCCGTCACCGGCATCTCGCGGCTATCGGAAGAAATTCTGGCCCGTCAACTGGCGGTTTCCGGCGCCTACCTGGCTGTCTCGCGGATTGGGGCCACGGTGACCGGGGCGCTGCTCAGCTATGTCCATCCCAGCCATGTGAACGCCCATCTCGCCTGTTTCGATGATGTATATTACAAGCAGCACACCAGTTACATTTTGTTCGATGCCGCGGCGGCGGAGGCAGAGCGCCTGGGTGCGCCCGCCTTCAATATCGGCGGCGCGGCAGGCGGCAAGGACGATCCGGAAGACGGGTTGTACCAGTTCAAGAAACGCTGGACCCCGCAGGCCCGGCTGTCGCGGCTTTGCGGCCACGTGCTCGATCCCGGCACCTATGACCGGCTTTGCAATGAAAGTGCCACGACCGGCAGCAGCTATTTCCCCGCCTATCGCCAGCCCGGCTCGCAATTCGAATGGCGTCTGCCCGGGCCGTAGAGCGGTTCAGCTGCGGCCGGCGATGACTGCGGCGTTTTCGGAAATGAACCGAAGCAGGGTGCAGATCGCCCTGACATCATCGAGATCGATCGCGGCCCCGGCGGGCAGGACCAGAACCCTGTTGCAGGCCCTTTCGGTCTGCGGCAAGGAAACGGGGGCTTGCGGAGCAAGGGGAAGATGCGGCGTCATCCGATGCACCCCGGGATAGAAATACCGGCGCGCCCAGATGTTTTCGGCGAACAGAAGCCTGGTCAGCGTATCGCGGTCCATCCCGAACTGCTGGGCGTCCAGCTCGGCCACAACGTAGTGATAGTTGGGCTGCGATGCGGGATCCGGCATGCGCAGAACCAGACCGGGAATGCCCCGCAACCCTTGCTCATACGTCTCGTGACAGAGGCGGCTGGCGGCGATTGTCCGCGCAAACACATCCAGGTTCGCAAGGCCCATGGCGGCATGTGCCTCGGACATCTTCGCATTGACCCCGGGCAGGTCCACCTGGTCGTTGCCCGAAAACCCGAAGTTCCGGCGCAAGCGAAGGTCGTCGGCCAGCGCATCGTCATCCGTCGCAATGATCCCTCCCTCGAAGGCATGCAGCGCCTTGGTGGCGTGCAGGCTGAATATCTCGGCCAGCCCAAAACCGCCAATCCGACGGGTCCCATGAACGGCCCCATAGGCATGAGCCGCGTCGAAAAGCAGCGGCACGCCGGACTGGTCGCTCAAGGCCTCGAGCGCGTCGATATCACAGGGCACCCCCCAGACATGTGTGGGGATGATGGCGACCGTATCGGAGGATATCAGGCGCGCGCATTGCTCTGGGTCGGCATTCATGCTGTCGGCGGCAATATCGCAGAAGACCGGCTTCAGCCCCGCAAGCCGGAGCAGGTTGGCCGTAGAGACAAACGTATATGAAGGCAGAATGACCTCGCCGCCGGGAGGCAGCCGCAGCGCCTGCAATACTATGTCCAGAGCGGCGGTTGCGTTGCAGGTGACGATGCAATGCCTTACGTCGAACTGTTCGCACAGGCGGGCTTCGAAGCGGCGCAGCAGCGGGCCATCATTCGAGAACCAGGCGGCGCTCCAGGCTGTGTCCAGATAACGATCGAAAAGTTCCCGTGGAGGAGAATTGGGCTTGTTCACATGCCGCGGTTCGGAAAACAGGCGTTCTCCACCAAAGAGCGCCAGGTTGTCTACCCTGCGTTTGGGCGTCATGCTGGATCCATCTTTCACAATCCGTTGTCTGCGGGATATCCCGAGTAATCAAACTGTTGGAAAACCAAAGGTCTTTCATCTCGGGTCTATAGCAGCCTTGCAGCGGTTGCAAACTTCGCGAAAGACACGGATTTGGCCCGATAGCGGTGGCTGCGGCTGCTGCAAGATGAGATATACCGCGTGGAGATTGAAACCTGTCAAACATTGATCGAAAGAAGCATTCGATGAAATACGACTTTCTCATCGCCGCGAGTCTTACGGACGGTTTCTGCGGGCAGATCGCGTTCTTTCGCTTGTGCCTCAACGCTCTGGGCGGTGAATATGCAAAATCGCGGCTGGTGGCGGTGTTCGGGGATCCCGAGACGGAAGAACTGCCCGAACGCTGGAAGCCGTATTTCGAAGGTATCGAAGTGGCTTGGGCGTATTCCGCGTCGGGGGACCCTGTGGCGGAAGGTTATGCTGCCCAGCATCTCAAGCGGTTCGAACTGATCCGGCCCGATTGCGATCTGGCATTCCTCTGCGATGCGGATGTTGCTCCGATCCGGCCATTCCGCGAGATGGCTCTCGACCTGATGGCCCGCTCGGCCCTCGGAGGGGTGATCGCGCATTTCCACTTTCCGCTTGAAGGACGTAAGCTTAAAGACCGTCTGCCAGATGTGGACTGGCCACGGATTGCCCAGGAGATCCTGGGGCATGACATAAAACGCCCCTACCGCTATACGCTTACCCCTCTCCACACGCCGCCCCAGGCTCCTTTCTACATCAACTACGGGGTGCTGGCCGGCCCCCCGAAAAGCCTTGGCGCCTTTTGCCGCGCAGCCGCGGATATCCGTGAAGCTCTGCACGCATGTGTCGGACCTTGGTGGGGCCCGCAGGTCGAAGTGCCCCTGGCCGCGGACAGAGCCGGCCTGGAAACCCGCGCCCTCCCGATGCGATACAATTTCCCGAACGATCCGAGAGCCGATACGCTGTACCCGGACGACCTCGAGGAAATCGTTTTCCTGCACTATCTGCGGCAGAACCTGTTCCGGCGGGACCGGATATTCGCATCCCGGGACGAATTCGACAGATTTATGGGTCTTGCCCTGACAGGATCCAATGCGGTCTTTCAGGCGCATGTGCGTGCTGTGACCGCTGGGCATTACCCCTTTGAACGAGACGCAACCGACATCCGCACATTGAAACGATAGGCCGCCGCTGCAAGGCTGGCATCGACGGGGTGGAACGAACAGCTCAGTCCCAGCTTGTCGGCGACCGTCTCCAGATCCCGCCGGGACCACCAATGGCCAAAGATATCCTGTCCCGTTACCTGCAGATAGGTCCGGTACAACCGCTTGCGCAGCGTGCTGAACAGGGCTTTCTGCTTGCCATGCTCCGGCACGAAACCAAAAACGATGACCGGGTCCGGCCCACAGCGCGCCAGGATCGCGCGCAACAGCGGCTCCAGGTCCGCCGGGCGGAAATGTTGCAAGGCCGCATGCATCAGAACCTTCGAGAAAGGTTCCGGCTCCAGCGGTGGTACCTGTGCCAGCCGCTTAAGGTCCGCCTGCTGATATGTGGTATTGACCGGCGCGTTGTATTTGCGCGCCACATCGATCAGGTGCCCCGACAGATCCAGACCCGTGCAGGCCGCCACGCGCGGCGCCAGCCGCACGGTCACCGCCCCGTTCCCACAGCACAGGTCCAGCAAACGATCTGACGGATCAAGATCCAGAAGGGTTTCCAGATCACCCGTCATCGCGGCAAGCTGCCTGTCCGTGATCGGAGCACCGCCTTCCGTATGGCCGACCTGCCGCAGGAAATCCTGCGCCGCCCCTTTCATGACACGCTTGTCATAGGCCGTGGCAAGATCCTCTGTCATCTGCTCATCTCCATCGCACTTACCGTTCGCAAAGCATGTTTCACCGGCTACCCGGCTGATTTGCGCACCGTTTTTTTCTCTCTCTAGCCATGTCGACAGGAAAGGTCACCTTGCCCCGGAACGTCCGGCAAGGACCCGCCCTTCGACCCACCCGTCACGGCACCAACCGGAGAGCTTTCGCATTCATGCATGCAAGCCATTGTCAATCATTGTTTTTTCAAAAAACTTGTTAATAATGCATCGAATATTTTGCCGAAATGTCACGATCCATTGTCAGCCTCCCTTGTCTGACCGCCGCACGATGGGCAGGGCCATTTCGAACGGGAGAGGAATTCCATGTCTGTCAACCTGCCGCAAATAAATTTGCCCGCAACCGGAAAACCGGTCAATCAGAAGCTCTGGCTTGGTCTGGACAGCATCGAACGGGAGGTCTCCCAGTTCCTGACACAGGCATATATGCGCAACAGCCTGCCCGGTTCGCACCAAGAGGCGCTGGCCGGGTTCGTCTCGTCCAACTCGAGCGCGCCGATCCAGAATGGCTCCATCGTGGTCGATATCACGGCGACAGACGACGTTGGCGGGGTGGTGGCGCAGCTCCAGTCGCTGGGGGCGTCGAATATCTCGACCTTTTCCAACGTCGTCAGCGCGCTGGTGCCGCTGGAGATGCTGGGGGCGCTGAATTTGGTTCAGGGCCTTGCCTTTGCGATGCCCTCCTATGCCATGGCCAATGCGGGATCGGTGCTGAGCCAGGCCTACCAGGGCCACGCGGTGGATGTCGCCTTTGGCAATGACAGCGTGACCGGGGCCGGCACCACGGTCGGTATCCTGTCCGACAGTTTCGACAATCTGGGCGGCTATGCCACCGATATCGGCACGGGCGATCTTCCGGCGGGCATCACCATTCTCGACGATATGGCCAGTGGCGGCAGCGACGAAGGCCGGGCCATGGCGCAGCTTGTGCATGACCTCGCGCCGGGCGCGGACCTTGCCTTTCACACCGCCTTCAACGGGATGGCGGATTTCGCCAATGGCATCCTGGAGCTTGGCGCCATCTCGGATGTCGTTGTCGACGACATCATCTATTTCTTCGAACCGATGTTCCAGGACGGGATCGTGGCACAGGCCGTGGATCAGGTCGCCGCGGACGGGGTGGCCTATTTCTCCTCGGCCGGAAATGAGGCCCGGTCCTCCTATCGCAGCGAGGGGCGCTTCGTTTCGGACCCGCAGCTGATGTCGATCATCGGGACAGGAGGACAGGACCTGTGGCATGATTTCGATCCCGGCCCCGGGGTGGACACGCGGCAGTCCTTCGTTCTTGGCCCCGGGGAAGAGGCCCTGATTGTTCTGCAATGGGACCAGTCCTTCCTGACCGGGGCGCCGGGGTCGGGCGGGTCCCAGAGCGATGTCGATTTTTATGTTCTGTTTAATGGCAGTGTCGTTACGGGGGGATCAAGCAATAACATGGGTGGGGACCCGGTTGAAATTCTCCAAGTATACAACCCCTATTCCATATCAAGCTTCACCTTTGAGCTTGTCATCCAGGGCTGGGACGGGCCGGTGCCAGGCCTGCTGCAATATGTCGATTTCACGGGCGGCACGCTGGATGCCGAATATCACACCGGATCGGGTCCCTCCTATGGGCACAGTTCAGCCGAAGGCGGCCTGGGCGTGGCGGCGGCCTATTACCAGCAGACCCCTGCCTTTGGGGTCACCCCGCCGGTGGCCGAAACCTTCACCTCGTTCGGCGACAGCCCGATCCTGTTCGACGTGAACGGCACCCGGCTTGCCACGCCGGAAACCCGCCAGCGCGTCGACGTGACCGGGGTGGACGGCACCGACAACACCTTCTTTGGAGGCGACCGGGACAGCAACGGCCTGCCGAATTTCTCGGGGACCTCGGCGGCGGCCCCGCATGTGGCCGCCATCGCGGCGCTGATGCTGGAACGGGTGCCCGGCGCCACGCCCGAACAGGTCTATGACGCGCTGCGGGCCAGCGGCATCGACATGGACGACCCGGGAACCAGCGGGTTCGACGTCGGGTATGACAACCTGACCGGCCATGGTCTGGTACAGGCCGATGAGGCGATCGCCCTGCTGGTCGACATGGTCGGCGACTCTGCCGTCGTCGTCGACGACTATATCACCGGGGACCAGACCGCCAACGACCTGCGCGGTTACGGGGGCGACGACACGATCCTGGGCCTTGGCGAAAACGACCTGCTCCGGGGCGATGCGGGCGATGACGAACTGAACGGCGGGTCGGGTGACGACACGCTCGATGGCGGGCCGGGCAGCGATACGCTGAACGGCGGCTCGAATGATGACGTCCTGAGGCTTTGGGAAAGCGCGCCGGGCGATTTCGATTCGATGAATGGCGGGTCGGGTTCCGATACCGCGGATTTCGACGACTTTTCCGCCGCCGTATGGGTTGATCTGGATTATACGCAGGAAGCGATCTGGACCAGGGATACAGAGAGCGCCGCGCCGGGCGTAGGTTCATGGCGTGTCCTGGGCGACCTGTTTTCGGTGGAAAACCTGCATGGCACCGCCTTTGCGGACTGGCTGATCGGGGATTCCGCCCAGAACATCCTGAATGGCGGCACCGGTGGCAGCGACAATCTCCAGGGCGAAGGCGGCGACGACACGCTGCAACTCTTCAGCAGCACCCCGGGCGAGATCGACACTCTGAACGGCGGCACCGGTCAGGATGCCGCGGATTTCTCGTTGTTCGATGCCGCAGTTCTGGTGGATCTGGAAGGCGGAGGCGGATCGGGGCTGGGCGAGGCCTGGACCCAGGATACCGGTGACGCCATATCAGGACAGGGTGCCTGGCGGCAGCTTGCCGATCTGGTCTCGATCGAAGACGTCACCGGCACGGCTTTCGACGACAACCTGCTTGGCGATGACAATGACAACCTCCTGGACGGCGGCGCGGGTGATGACACGCTGCAGGGCCGGGCGGGCGACGACACCCTGCTGGGCGGCGATGGCAACGACCTGTTGCGTCTATGGGAGAGCACCGCGGGCGATCTCGACTCGCTCGATGGCGGCGCCGACACCGACACCGCCGATTTCTCGGGCCTGGGTGTCGCGGTCTGGGCCGACCTGACCTATGGCGATGGCGAGGCCTGGACCAAGGACACGACCGAGGCCGTACCCGGGATCGGAGCATGGCGGCAGATCGCCGAGCTGCGCAATATCGAGAACCTCACCGGCACGGTTTTCAGTGACTACTTGTATGGCGATGGCAACGACAACCTCCTGAACGGCGGCGCGGGCGACGACACCCTGCAAGGCCGGACGGGCAATGACACCCTGCTGGGCGGCGATGGCAACGATCTGGCGATCTGGAACAATGGCGACGGGTCGGATGAATTCGACGGTGGCGGCGATACCGATACTCAACGGGTCAACCTCTTCAATGGGGGCGGAGATGACGTTTCCTTCGTTGAAAACGTTAACCCCCTGCTCTTGGAGCGAACCAATCTGGGCCTGTTCCAGATCGCGTTGACCAGCGTCGAGCGCGTCGAGATCAACGGCCTGGGCGGAAATGATACGCTGACCGGCCATTCCGGTACTGACGTGATCGACGGTGGCGCTGATGACGACGTGATCCGGGGCGGCTTGGGCGACGACACCCTGCTGGGCGGCAGTGGCAACGACCTGTTGCGCCTGTGGCAGAGCGCTGCGGGCGATCTCGACTCGCTCGATGGCGGCGCCGACACCGACACGGCCGATTTCTCGGGCCTGACCGTCGCGGTCTGGGCCGACCTGACCTATAGCGATGGCGAAGCCTGGACCAAGGACACGACCGAAGCCGCGCCGGGGGTCGGAGCATGGCGGCAGATCGCCGAGCTGCGCAACATCGAGAACCTTACCGGGACGGGTGAAGACGACGTGTTCGTGGGTGATGGTGGCGGCAACGTCCTGGTCGGCGGTGCGGGTGATGACACGCTGCAGGGCGGCCTGGGCGACGACACGCTGCTGGGCGGCGCCGGCAACGACCTGTTGCGCCTGTGGCAGAGCACTGCGGGCGATCTCGACTCGCTCGATGGCGGCGGCGACACCGACACGGCCGATTTCTCGGGCCTGACCGTCGCGGTCTGGGCCGACCTGACCTATAGCGATGGCGAAGCCTGGACCAAGGACAGCACCGAAGCCGCGCCGGGGGTCGGAGCATGGCGGCAGATCGCCGAGCTGCGCAACATCGAGAACCTTACCGGGACGGATGAAGACGACGTGCTCGTGGGCGATGGCAATGCCAACCTCCTGGCCGGCGGCGCGGGCGACGACACCCTGGAAGGAGGCCTGGCCAGTGACACCCTGCTGGGCGGCGATGGCAACGACCTGTTGCGCCTGTGGCAGAGCACTGCGGGCGATCTCGACTCGCTCGATGGCGGCGGCGACACCGACACGGCCGATTTCTCGGGCCTGGGCGTCGCGGTCCTGGCGGACCTGACCTATGACGAAGGCCAGGCCTGGACCAAGGACAGCACCGATGCCGCGCCCGGGGGTGTAAATTGGCGGCAGATCGCCGAACTGCGCAACATCGAGAACCTCACCGGCACGGTTTTCAGTGACTACTTGCTTGGCGACGGCAATGACAACCTCCTGAGCGGCGGTTCGGGCGATGACACGTTGCAGGGCTACCTGGGCGACGACACGCTGCTGGGCGGCGCCGGTAACGATCGGTTGCACCTGTGGCAGAGCACGGCGGGCGATCTCGACTCGCTCGATGGCGGCGCCAACACCGACACTGCCAGTTTCTCGGGGCTGACCGTCGCGGTATGGGCCGACCTGACCTATGGCGATGGCGAGGCCTGGACCAAGGACAGCACCGAGGCCGCGCCCGGGGTCGGCCCGTGGCGGCAGATCGCCGAACTGCGCAACATCGAGAACCTCACCGGCACGTATGACGACGACGTGCTCGTGGGCGATGGCAATGACAACGTCCTGTTCGGTGGTACGGGCGACGACACGTTGCAGGGTGGCCTGGGCGATGACACCCTGCTGGGCGGTAGTGGCAACGACCTGTTGCGCCTGTGGCAGAGCACGGCGGGCGATCTCGACTCGCTCGATGGCGGCGCCGACACCGACACCGCCGATTTTTCGGGCCTGAGCGTCGCGGTCTGGGTCGACCTGACCTATGGCGATGGCGAGGCCTGGACGAAGGACAGCACCGAGGCCGCGCCCGGGGTCGGAGCATGGCGGCAGATCGCCGAGCTGCGCAACATCGAGAACCTTACCGGGACGGGTGAAGACGACGTGTTCGTGGGCGATGGCAATGCCAACCGCCTGGATGGCGGCGCGGGCGACGACACCGTGGAAGGCGGCCTGGGAAGTGACACGCTGCTGGGCGGCGATGGCGGCGACCTGTTGCGCCTGTGGCAGAGCACTGCGGGCGATCTCGACTCGCTCGATGGCGGCGCCGACACCGACACGGCCGATTTCTCGGGGCTGGGCGTCGCGGTCTGGGCCGACCTGACCTATGGCGATGGCGAGGCCTGGACCAAGGACACCACCGAGGCCGCGCCCGGGGTCGGAGCATGGCGGCAGATCGCCGAGCTGCGCAATATCGAGAACCTTACCGGCACGGATGAAGACGACGTGTTCGTGGGTGATGGCAATGACAACGTCCTGGTCGGTGGTACGGGCGACGACACGTTGCAGGGCGGCCTGGGCAGTGACACCCTGCTGGGCGGCGATGGCGGCGACCTGTTGCACCTGTGGCAGAGCACTGCGGGCGATTTCGATATTCTGGATGGCGGCAGCGGCGGCGATTTTCTGGATACCGCTGACTTCTCTGGCTTCGGCTCCGCAATCTGGGTCGACATGAACTATGTGGACCATCAGGTATGGACAAAGGATACCAGCGACGGCACACCCGGGCCCGGTCCATGGCGGGCGATCGCTGATCTTGTGGAAATCGAGATCATACGCGGAACGGCTTTCGATGACTGGTTGAGTGGCTCCGACGACTACAACCTGCTTGCCGGTAGCCTGGGCAGCGATACGCTGGAAGGCCGTGGAGGCAACGACGTTCTGCGCCTCTGGGAAAGCAATGCCGGCGATCTCGACCAGCTGGACGGGGGAGACGACTTCGACACTGCCGATTTCTCGGGCTTCGAATCCGCAATCTGGGTTGATCTTACCTATGCAGACCCACAAGTCTGGACCAAGGACACCGCTGACGCGACCCCGGGGGTGGGTCCATGGCGGGGTATCGCCACCTTCACTTCGATAGAAGCCGTGTTGGGAACGGAGCTGAACGACTACCTGATCGGAAACTCCGAAGACAACACCTTCGACGGCGGTGACGGAGACGATCACCTGACCGGTGGGATTGGGAATGATACCCTGACCGGCGGGGCCGGAGATGACATCTTCATTTTCGCGGATGGTTCGGAAGACGACGTGATCATCGATTTCGACGAGTTCAACGACAATGAAAAGATCGACCTGTCAGCGATGTCCGGTATCACCAGTTTTGCCGACCTGACCGGCGGGCTGATGCAGCAGGTCGGCGCAGATGTCTCGATCAGTGATCGGGCTGGGTCGGTAATCACGGTCAAGAATGCCCTGATCGGTGACATGGATGCCAATGACTTCATATTCTGACCGGGCGGCGGGTCTCACGTCAGTGACCCGCTGCACCTTCCCTTACGCGCCTCGCGCTTGCTTTGGCGGCGTCCCTTGACCAGTCGGGAACGACAAGCGCTGCATTGTTTCGAGGAGGCCGTGGCGGGAAATCGCGTGTATGATATTGCCTCCTCAGGGAGGCCTAATCATCATACGATTTAGTCTAGACTTGGATACTTGAAGAAACGCCATGCTTAAGGCAGTCAATCCGACACACCCCAAACGTCTCCTGTTCGCGAGCCTGCTGATCGTCACCCTCGCCTACCTGTTCTGGACCGGCTCGCGCTATCCGGACCTGGATGACAAGGCGATCATGTCGGGGGCGATCCAGCTGGAGGATGCGCTGAGCTTCGAGGCGAAGTTCCAGATCACCCCCGACATGGGGATGATCGAGCGGATCTTCTGGTCGACGCTGAACTGGGTCAACACCAACAAGAAGGGGATGACATTCGGCATCCTGTTTGCCGCGGCCTTTCTGACCGCGGCCTCTTACCTGCGGCGGCGCAGCTTTTCGGGCGGGTTCGCCAATTCGCTCCTGGGCCTGGCGATCGGCACGCCGTTGGGGGTCTGTGTCAATTGCGCCGCCCCCATCGCCCGCGGGATGTATTCCAGCGGCATGCGGGCCGAGACCGTGCTGAGTGCGATGATCGCCTCGCCGACGCTGAACATCTTGGTGCTGACCATGACCTTCAGCCTGCTGCCGGTCTATATGGCGCTGACCAAGATCGCGCTCAGCCTTGTGGTGATCCTGGTGGCGGTGCCGCTGCTCTGTCGGCTGCTGCCCGAGGCCGAACGGGCCCCCGCCCCTGCGGTGCAGCCGCCAACACACTGGAGCACGGCGGAGCTGAACCCTGCGCAGGGGGAAACCCTGTTGCAGGCCCTGTTCGCGGTCACGCTCACCTTTGCCAGGAACCTCTGGTACATCATCCGGCTGACCGTGCCGCTGATGCTGCTGGCCGGGTTCCTGGGCACCATCGGGGCGATCCTGCTGCCGCCCGAACTGGTGACCGGGCTGGATTTCGCCCTCTGGGTGCTGGTGCCGCTGGCGCTGGTGGGGCTGTTCCTGCCGGTGCCGATCGCCTTTGACGTGGTGGTCACCGGGGCGCTTCTGGGGCTGGGCATGTCGCAGGGCTATGTCATGGCGCTGTTGTTCACGCTGGGCACATTCAGCATCTATTCCTTCTTCATCGTGGCGCAGTCGCTGTCGCTGCGTGCCGCGCTGATGCTGGCGGGAACGATCCTGGTGCTGGGTATCCTGGGCGGGATCGGGGCGCAGACCTATCACGACTGGCAGAGCCGCCGGGCGCTGGAGTTGCTCCTGAGCGCGGATGAACCCCGGCAGGCGCCGGGATTCTGGGCCGCCGAAGCGGCAACGCTGGACAGCACCGCTGCGGGGAAGATCGAGATCACCTCGACCCCGTTTGCGTCCCCCTCGCCGGCCGGGGAGGCGCCGTTCACCCGCATCGAGGCCAGCCGGATCGGCATCGACAAGCCGGTCGAGTTTTCCTTTCGCGACATGTGGCCCCCGTTCTGGGAGGGCCGCAGCCTGGCGGCGGGCGATATCGACAATGACGGCGATATCGACCTGGTGATCGCCTCGACCGAGATCGGGCTTTACGCCTATGCCAACGATGGCAAGGGCAGCTTCTCGCGCCTGGCGCTGGAGGCCGGGCCGCTGGATGGCGCGCCGGTCTTCAACGCGGTGCTGGCCGATATCGACAATGATGGCTGGCGGGATCTCTTCGTGGCGACCTACAGGCAGGGCAATTTCCTGATCCCGAACCGGCAGGGACAGCTCGATACCGCGCATCCGCAGCCGGTGGCGAACCGGCCTGACGCGGTGCTGACACTGGCGCTGAGCCTTGGCGATCCCGATCGTGACGGTGACCTGGATATCGCGCTCGGCAACTGGGCGGCGGGTTGGTACCGGCGGGTCCCGGGCGAGGAATCGCGCAATCGCATCCTGTGGAACGAGAACGGCCAGATGACAGGGGCCGCCCATTCGGACCTTCCCGCGATCCCCGGCGAGACGCTCAGCATCCTGTTCAGCGATATCGACGGCGATGGCGATGCCGATCTGCTGGAGGGCAACGATTTCGAAATCCCCGACGCGCTTTACCTGGGCGACGGGGCGGGCGGGTTCCGGCAGATCACCCATCAGGACGGGCTGGTGCCGCATACCACCACCACCACGATGGCGGTAAAAAGCGCCGACCTGACCGGCGACGGGATGCCCGAGATCTATCTGGCGCAGATCGCGGGCCGCTCCTCGGGTGCCTCGGAACGGCTGAAGATGCAGCCGCTGGAACGCTATTGCGACGGCATCGAGGATGCCCGGGCCGCCGAGACCTGCCGCCGCAACATGGCGATCAAGACCTGGTACAAGTCGGGCAACAATTTCGACCCGACCTATGCCGCGCGCTGCCAGGAGCTGAGCGGGCGCGACCAGGTGGAATGCAAGGCGATGCTGGTCAAGGATCTGGCGATCCAGCAGCACGACCCGTCGATCTGCGACCTGATCCCCGCCAACCAGCCGATCCCGCGCGCCTATTGCCAGCTGCATTTTCGGCCCGCCCGGCAGGTCACCGCGGCCGAGGCCGAGGCCTCGATCCAGCAGATCCTGCGCGCCAACGTGCTGCTCGAGGCCAAGGGGGCGCTGCCCGGCGCCGGCTGGTCCGACAGCGCCAAAACGCGCGGCCTGGATGTGGGCGGCTGGAGCTGGGACACCAAGGTCGAGGATTTCGACCTCGACGGCGATCTCGACGTCTATATCGTCAACGGCACCTGGGTGCCGAACGAGGTCAGCCCGTCGAACCTCTATTTCGAAAATGACAGCAGCGGCCATTTCACCGAAAGCTCGGGCCCGATGGGGCTGGAGGATTATCTGATGACCGCCGCCGCGGTGGCCTTTGACGCTGATGGCGATGGCGATCTGGACATGCTGACCCATCCGGTGAACGGCCCGCTGGTCTTTTTCCGCAACAACGCGCAGGGCGCCAATGCCGTCGCCTTCGCGCTCGAGGATCATATCGGCAACCGCGACGGCATCGGCGCAGTCATCGAGATCGAGGATGATCTGGGCCATGTTCAGCGCCGCGAGATTCAGCTGGGCGGCGGGTTCATGTCTTTTGACGCACCCTTGGTGCATTTCGGGCTGGGAGAGGCAACTGAGGTGGTACGCGTCGCAATCACATGGGCGGATGGTGACTGGTCGGACGTAGAACGGGATCTGCGGTCCGGACACCTTCATCGGATCACCCGGAAGGCTTCTTGACGGTTTTCTAAATCTAGGTGTTCAGTCCCGGCATCTGGTAGATCGGACCGACATTGAATATGTCCGCCTCTTTTTAATGCTATTTGACAAATAATCCGGGACTCTATCGCGTAGCCCCTCCAACCACTACGGGGCGATATGCTATAAGCTCGCTTGCGATCCCTTCCTATCGGTCGTACTCCTACAACATGGTTTATTGAAAGAAATTCTAGGATAGGCGTGAAAGCATTGAACGCGAATAGTTTAGCAGGATACCGGGTGCTCGTTGTCGGAGGCAATGGCTTCATCGGACGCCATGTGCTGCATGCACTGATGACGGCGGGGGCCGAGGTAGCGGTTATGGATGTAACCGGACCTGACCAGACATTCTCCCGCCTCGACTGGGTCACCGGCAGCCTGACCGATCACCCGCTCTTCGCCAGCGCTGTGGCAGGTTGCGACCAAGTTATCTTCTTGGCGAATTCCTCATTGCCCGGCTCAGCCAACAACGACCTCAGTTCCGAGGTTGAAGCGCATGTCAAGGTCTCGGTTAAAGCCGCCGAGATCTGCCATTCGCATGGCGTCCGCCGGTTCGTTTTTGCTTCCTCAGGCGGCACGGTCTATGGCGTCAACAGCGACGATCCAATCACCGAGAACACCCAGACCGTTCCGCGCAACGCCTATGGCGTGTCAAAGCTGGCAATCGAGCACTACCTGCGCGTGATCGGTGCACTGCGCGGAATGGAAACCGTCTCGTTGCGTATATCCAACCCCTATGGCGAGGGCCAGCGCGCGCATCGAAACCAGGGTTTCATCGCTGCGGCCATGGCCCATGCCATGTCGGGCAAGACCCTGCCGATCTGGGGAGACGGCAATGTCGAGCGCGATTTCCTCCATGTCTCCGACGTGGCACGCGCATTCGTTGCGGCCTGCTCAGCAGAGGCGCCGCCGGGCACAATCAATATCGGGTCGGGGCAGGCGACATCGCTGCTGCAAGTCCTCGAACGGATCGAGGCCGCCCTAGGCTGCAAGGTGCCCGTGGCCTTCGAAGCTGGCCGCGCCATCGACGTAAAACGGAATGTACTGGATATCAAACGCGCCCGCGAGACGCTCGGATGGGCCCCCGAAGTATCCATGGAAGCCGGTCTGGTGCGGACCGCCGCCTGGTGGAAGGGCCAAACAAGGTGAAAAGCTCACCACGTTCATTTGTAAAGGAGAATGTCCATGAGTGAATTGAGCAACGACCAGAAGCGCATGTTGATCTATACCGACGAACGACTGAAGGAATTGGATATCGAATACGAACGACTGGAAAAGCAGCGGGGAGTACTGGATGCCTCGAAGAGCCTCAGCGAAAACGAAAAACGGTTCCGTATCTACATCGCAGACCGGCTACCGCAGCTGACCGAAGAGCGGCGCGATCTGGTGACCGCCCGACGCAAACTGACCGAAACCTGACGCCCCCGGCCTCGGGTCGAGTACTGTACAACACACATCTGCCACGTCTTCAGTTGTTCACCGCGCCACAAATTATCGGCTTGAACAAATTAATACGGCCAGACATTAAGTTGGGGGCGTTTGCCAAAAGTACTTTAGGAGAGACGGATGCCGCGCAAGATTATCTTCCACATTGGTGCGTCCAAGACGGGATCTTCCGCGATTCAGGCGTTCATTCGCATCAACCAGAACTTCCTCACCCAGCATGGCTTCGTCATTCCCGATCACATGCTGGGGCTGGGAACCCGTATTACGGGTGAACATGTCTTCGCGTTTCAGAACCTGATCTCGGAGCCAGACAACAGCCTCCTGCGAGAGACGCTCAAGACCCTGTATTCGGAGGCGGACGAAGGCAAAACTATCCTGGTGTCAGCGGAAAACCTGTGCAACTTAGGAAATCACCGGTTCTTCAGCGGACTCCTCGAGGATTTCGAGCCAAGGGTCATATTGTACATCAGGCGCCAAGACGACTTGCTGACCTCGGCGTGGCAGCAATGGCATTCGAAGGTGGAAACGGATCTACATGCCTGGATCATCAAAGGCATGACCAAAATCGGCCACTGGGACAAGGTGATCGAGGACTGGGAAAGCGTTGTCGGCGAGGGCAATGTCGACGTTCGGATTTTCCAGCGCGAAGACATGGCCGAGGGGGATTTGCTGCGCGACTTCCTGCAGGCCCTTGGACTGGATCCCAAGTCGGAAGACGCCCAGTACGAGGTCGGCACCGTTAATCCCAGCTACAGCGATGTAATCACACAGTTGGTCTCCGGCAATCGCGGTATCTTTTCCAACTCACACGACAATGCCTTCTACAAAATTGTCGGATCGCTGACCGGCAAGCACTACGTCGAAAACCGCAAGGTGTCATTGATAACACGAGATCAACGCGAGAGCATTCTGAGCTACTATGACCAGATCAATCAGCGTGTCTGCCAGAAGTACTTTCCAGACAGACCTCAACTTTTCGCACCAGTCAAACATCACAACTATCAGTATCTGGATGAACAGGAGATGATGAGGCGACAGCTCAAGTTTCTGACACATATGGTTTTTAAACTGGCCGAAGGACAGGGACGTAAGTGATGGCAAAGGCTCCCAGAATCAATTGGGAAAAGTGCGAGTATGTGAGACCAGCGGGTCTGCGAGAAATATTTCCCAGACCGCGTCGAGTTCTTCGCTCCGGTCGCGCGCACCAAGTACCATTAACTTGACTGGACCGAGATGCTGGAGCGCCAGCTGCAGTTCCTCACCCACCTTATTTACAGCATGCATCAGAAAAGGGCTAATAGATGAAGAAATTTAAAACCGGGGGCATCACCTTCCTGCAGGAAATCGGCTCGCCCGATCAGCGCAGCGTATCCAAGCCCGACACATTCGTCATAGTCAAGACCGATGCGATGATCGATTTCTACCGCCATCTGACTCAGTACAGCCCCAAGACGATCATGGAGATCGGCATGTACGAGGGCGGTTCGCTGGTCTGGTACGACAAACTCTACAAGCCCAGCAAGCTCGTCGGGCTCGACCTGCGCCGCAAACCGATCGTCGCGCTCGAGGAATACCGCGCCGACAAACCTCACATCGCCACCTATTACGGCCGTTACCAGGACAAGGAAGGCACGCGTATGGCCGCGCGCCAGAACTTCCCGGACGGGATCGACTTGGTGGTGGATGACGCCTCGCATCTCTACGAACAGACCAAGATGACCTTCAAGATGCTGTTCCCGATGGTCCGTGCCGGCGGGCATTACGTGATTGAGAACTGGACCTGGTCGCACCGCCCTGCCTACCAGAACACCGACAGCATCTGGGCCGACCTGCCCGCGATGTCGAACCTGGTTCTCGAGCTGGTCATCATGGCATCGCAAAGCCCCGTGATCGAAAGCATCCATGTCGACCGTGGCCTGGTCTGCGTCCGCAAGGGACGGGGTGTGTTCAAGGAAGAAATGTTCGATCTGTCGGGGTGTCTGCGCGGCAAGAGCCTAACGGTCCTATAACCCCGCGTCGGCTCTGCGTCGGCCTCAGCTGCTGGAAAAAGATGTCCAAGTTGTTACAACATCCGCAAGACGCGCGGCACACCGGGGGCGATGATCTCACCGACGCCACCGTGGTGGTAGGGATTTCCAAAACCGCCCTGGCGCGCGCCTTCGATCCCACCTTCTACCGTGAGCACAACCCAGACGTAGTCACCGCAGAAATCGACCCG
>NZ_JAOWLB010000002.1 GCF_025751555.1 Ruegeria aquimaris | reverse complement strand
GTAATTGCTTGTCCCCATCTCGGCCTCCTAGCCTCACAGTTAGGCGGCAAAGCGTCTACAAATCTAGGGGCACCTCATTCCTTGGCAAGGCCGAGGCCGAAACCAAGAAGCGCAAGGGCATGGTGAGGATCCCCGGCACTCTCCACGAGGAGATGAAGGCTTGGGAGCAGGAAGGGAGCCATGTGGTGTCGTTCAAGGGTATGCCGGTAGACCGGATCGACAAGGCATTTCGTGCTGCTGTCGAACGGGCCGGACTTGAGGACGTGACGCCGCACACGCTGAAGCACACTGCCGTTACTTGGGCGTTCATGCGCGGCATGACGCTAGAGGACGCCACAGCCTATTTTTCTACCTCTCGCGAGACCCTGGAGAACGTCTACCGGTCCTACAGTCCGGATGCGCTGAAGAACGCCGCGGGGATTATGGACTGGAAGATATGAGGTGCTTCTGCGGTGGTAGGCGGCTGCCGGTTGCGAACGAAGTGAGCACATCCGCTGCACGAAACGTTGCGAATATTGTTGCGGCCGATCTGCTGAAAACAGCAAAGGCGCCCGTGGGCGCTTTGTTTCATTGGTCGGAGTGAGAGGATTCGAACCTCCGGCCCCTGCCTCCCGAAGACAGTGCTCTACCAGGCTGAGCTACACTCCGACCGTGGCGCGTGATCTATACCCGGCGTTTCATACATGCAAGGGGTATTCTGTTCGATTGCGCGCAAACAGGGCGTCTTGCCGATGACGGAGAGTTGCGAAAAACTGGCACCAAACGAGCGGTGAAAAATGGACGGAGACTTCTTCTTACTGGTTGGCGGAATAGGCATGTTTCTTCTGGGGATGGAGATCATGACTGCCGCCTTGCGCGATGCGGCGGGCAGCAACCTGCGTACGATCCTGACGCGCTTTACCACCACGCCCATGCGGGGTGTCTTGACAGGCGCCGCGACGACGGCGGTGGTACAATCCTCGAGCGCGACAACCGTGATGACGGTCGGATTTGTCGGAGCGGGGCTGTTGTCCATGCCACAGGCGCTGGGCGTGCTGTTCGGGGCCAATATCGGAACGACCGCCACGGGCTGGCTGGTCTCTATCCTGGGCTTCAAGCTCAAGCTCGGAAACATCGCCATGGCGCTGCTGTTACCTGCCGCTTTGGCCGATCTGCTGGGCCGAGGGGCCATCGCGCGGACGGGGCGGGTGATCGCGGGGCTTTGCCTGCTGCTGATCGGTCTCGATCTGATGCAGACCGGGGCGGGTGACCTGACGGCCTATATCACTCCGGATATGCTGCCCAGCGCGGGGCCGCTGGGGCTCCTGGCCATTGTCGGGCTGGGGGCGGGCATCACGATTGTGATGCAATCCTCCAGCGCGGCCATGGCCTTGTCGCTGGTCATGCTGTCGGCCGGGGCGATTTCGCTGTTGCAGGCGGCGGCGATTGTCATCGGAATGAACATCGGCACAACCTTTACCGCCGTGCTTGCGTCAACGGGCGGATCGGTTCCGATGCGGCAGACGGCCCTGGCCAATCTCTTGTTCAACATTGTGACATCCGTCATCGCCTTTCCCATTCTGCTGCTGATACGTCCGTTTCTTGAGCATATGGCCGATTACAGTGACGCAATGACCGCGCTGCTGATGTTTCATACCGGGTTCAACCTGATGGGGACCGCGTTGTTCCTCCCCTGGACCGCCCGGTTCGCCGATTGGGTTGCGCTTATCATGCCGGACAAGAAACCCGACCGCCTGTTCATTCTGGACCGAGGCATACTCAGCGATACGAACACCGCTCTGTTGACGGCGCAATCGGCTGCGGCCCAGGTTGCCGGTCGGCTGTTTTCGGCGCTCGCTTCTGCAATGGCAGAGCGGCCGGACTATCGGCCGCTGTCCGCGGTTGGACTGTGTGGACCCGCGCTGGAGGATCTGCGCGGGTTCCTGTCCGAGGTAAGACTTTCACACGAGCGCCGGACCGAGATGCAGGTTTACTCCGACCTTCTTCACCAGATCGACCACCTGTCTCGATTGCTGGAGCGGGCGACACAAACCGAAAACATCGACAAGCTGTTGAACGATCGGCTATCGCGTCGGCCAACCCTGGCCACCGGCGCCGCGCTTGGGCAGGCTGATGAAGCACTGGGTGCCAGTGGTACGGTCAACAGGTTGAAGCGCCTGGGCGGGATCGTTCATGCGCGCCGGAATCGTCACCGACGGGCGATGCTGCTGGGGGAACACGCCGGATTGTACAAACTGACCGAGGTCTTCTCTCACACCGATGCCATGCGCTGGCTGGACCGGGTGTTGCACCATGCCGAGCGCGTCGCGCATTATCACCGGTCGGCGGCCGGTGGATTGCCTGCGGCGGACGGATCCACCGCAGGCTGACAGGATTTACAAGCTGGCGTCGAGCGCGGCCACCACGGCATCGCCCATCTGGGTGGTCGACACCGGGGTTACCCCTTCTTCACCCAGCAGGTCCGCGGTGCGCACGCCATCGGCCAGTACCTTCTCGACGGCGGCTTCCAGACGGTCCGCCTCGGCACCCTGGTCAAAGCTGTAGCGCAGCGCCATTGCAAAGCTGAGGATACAGGCGATCGGGTTGGCCTTGCCCTGGCCCGCGATGTCGGGAGCAGAGCCATGTACCGGCTCATAAAGCGCCTTGGGGCGACCATTGGCCATCGGGGCACCCAGCGACGCCGAGGGGAGCATGCCGAGAGACCCGGTCAGCATGGCGGCGCAGTCGGACAGGATGTCGCCAAACAGGTTGTCGGTCACGATCACGTCGAACTGCTTGGGTGCGCGGACCAGCTGCATGGCGCCGTTGTCGGCGTACATATGGCTCAGTTCCACTTCGGGATACTCCTTGCCCACGCGGGTCACCACCTCGCGCCAGAGCACGCCGGATTCCATAACGTTGGCCTTTTCCATCGAGCAGAGCTTCTTGTTCCGGCGCATCGCCAGTTCAAATGCGGAACGTGCGGCGCGTTCGATCTCGCTCTCGGTGTAGCGCTGGGTGTTGATACCCACACGTTCGTTACCTTCCTCGAAGATGCCGCGCGGCTCACCGAAATAGACGCCCGAGGTCAGCTCGCGCACGATCATGATATCGAGCCCGGCCACCACGTCCTTTTTCAGCGACGAGAAATCCGCCAGCGCATCGAAGCACTGGGCCGGACGCAGGTTCGAGAAAAGGTCCATCTCCTTGCGCAGGCGCAGCAGACCGCGTTCAGGCTTCAGGCTGAAATCGAGGTTGTCGTATTTCGGGCCACCCACGGCGCCCAGCAGGACCGCGTCTACCTCTTGGGCCTTGGCCATGGTTTCATCGGCCAGCGGCACGCCGTGCACGTCATAGGCCGCACCACCGACCAGATCCTCACTCACGTCGAATTTCAGGCCTTGGTTGGCACCGAACCAGTCGATGATCTTGCGTACTTCGGCCATGACTTCCGGGCCGATACCGTCACCGGGAAGGATGAGGAGCGAAGGGTTGGGCATGGGGCGTCTCCTAGCGTTACGTCGCAATCGCCCTAGCGCGGCGCGCGCATCCGGTCAATGCGGCGCGAGGTTCAAAACCGCCGGAAAACACTGGAAAACGGGCCTTTTGGGGTCTTGGAGGCGTCGCTACTAGATCCGGGCCGAACGCAATCCCTCGGCCAACAGATCCCATACCCGGCGGATACGCGGGGTTTGTCGCATCGCCTGGGGTGCGGCCAACCAAATCTCGAGCCGTGGGATCTGCAAGTCGAAGGGAAGGATTTCGACCAGCGGATCGCGTTCGGCAATGGCGCGCTGGGAAAAACCGATGCCGCAACCGGCGCGGATCAACTGCCAGTAGGCGCTTTGATTGTCGCAGCGCACGGCGAAATCATGCCGGGTGGCGGGCCAGTCCAGGGACTGCATCGTTTTGATAATCAAAGGGTTTTCATCGAATCCAACAAGATCGTGGTTCAGCAGGTCCTGTGCGGTGGCGGGGCGGCCGGCGCGGTTGAGGTACGATGTCGCAGCGCAGGCGCACATTTCAATGTCGCGGATGTGGCGTGCGACGATGTCCACCTGCCGTGGCCGATACATGCGCACGGCGATGTCAGCAGCGCGGAACAGCAGGTTTTCCGAGGCGTCCGTGGGCACGAGTTCCAGCTCGATCGAAGGCTCAAGTGCCCGTATTTGCGAGATAATTTCCGGCAGAATGTAATGGGACGCAAAGACCGAGGCGGTGATGCGAACGGTGCCTGCCAGGGTTTGCGACTGACCCTCGGCCGCCAGCGCAATAGCGCTCAACGCTTCTTGGGCCTGTTGCGCCAGCGGCAGGATGCGTGTGCCCGCCTCGCTAAGCTTCAGACCCCTTGGGTGCCGTTCGAACAGAGAAAGATTCAGCGCCTTTTCAAAGGCTTGTATATGACGACCCAGGGTTGGCTGGCTCAGCGCAAGGCGCCGCGCGGCGGCGGAAAGAGAGCCGGTTTCGGCCACCGCAAGAAAGCTTTGAACATACGACCAATCTGTATGGGCGGGAAGTCTATCCATTCATAAATGAATACACAAAATACGAAATTGTGCAATTCATACATGCCGGACAGACGACTATGTCCGTTTTGTACCATGATGTACACGACAGGAGACCAGCCATGACCCAGACAGTTCTGATCCTCGGTGCCTCGGGCCGGTTCGGCCGCAACGCCGCAATCGCCTTCCGCCGAGCGGGTTGGACCGTGGTCGCGTTCGACCGCAAGCGCGACGATCTGCACAGCGCCGCGCGCGGGGCGGATGTGATCGTGAATGCCTGGAACCCGCCATACCCGGACTGGGCGCGGCAGGTGCCCGGGCTGCACGCGCAGGTGATCGAGGCGGCGAAGGCCGCAGGGGCGACCGTCATCGTGCCCGGCAATGTCTATGTGTTCGGAGCACAGACGCCAGAACCCTGGGGGCCCGATACGCCGCACCGCGCGACCAACCCGCTGGGCCGGATACGGATCGAGATGGAAGCCGCCTATCGCGCCTCGGGTGTACGCACCATCATTCTGCGGGCGGGCGATTATCTGGATACCGAAGCCTCGGGCAACTGGTTCGACCAGATCATGATCAAGCCGCTGGCGCGGGGGCGGTTCACCTATCCCGGCAATCCCGACATTGCCCATGCCTGGGCGTTCCTGCCCGACCTGACCCGCGCCACTGTCGAACTCGCGGAACGGCGGGAGGCGCTGCCGACATTCTGCGATGTGACATACGCCGGATACACGGCGAGCGGGCGGGACATCGCGCAGGCTCTGACGCAGGTGACAGGCCGACCGGTGACGCTGAAACAGATGAACTGGCTGCCCTTGCATCTGGCACGGCCATTCTGGCCGTTGGCGCGCTGCCTGCTGGAAATGCGGTATCTGTGGAACACGCCGCACCGGCTGGATGGCGCGGCGTTCGACGCGCTGCTGCCCGGGTTCCGGCAAACACCCTTGGCAAAGGCGCTGGCACAGGCGGTACCGGCGGAGCTACGGCAGGGCGATATCCACCCAGACCAGCCGGTGGCGGCTGGCGTCTGAGGCGTCTTCCGCGCCGGGTTCCCCGGCTGCGGGCCAGAACACGCCGGTGTCGATGACCTGCCAATGGGCCGAGGGCAGGACATAATCCACCCGGTAGCGGCCTATGCCGGGCCAGTCGACCGTGTCCTGCGCGTCCGGCCCCCGGTGCCCTTGCGCGCCCGCCATGGCCGCACCAGCGCTGGTGGGGGCGGGGTCTTGCAGGCGGGGGTCGTCCAGCAGGTCGCGCAGGGTCTGGTTGAACCCCTCGCCATCCCATGGGTCGAGATTGCTGCCGCCGAGCAGCACGAAGGGGGCGCCGGGCAGCGGCCCGAGGCCGCCGTCCAACAGCATTTGCCAGAACCGGTTTTCATCGCGGTTGCGCAGGCCATTGCGGTCTTCGGGACCGTCGAACACGGGCGGGCCTGCCTGATAGGTCAGGAGCGAGACCTGCCCCGCGGGCGTGTCGACCGGCACCAGCCAATGCCCGGTCGATGACAGGCGCTGCGCGGCCTGGGCCGCGACCGAGGGAAAGGGTTCGCTGTTCCGGGTGGGCAGGGTCGCGCCCGGCAGGTCGCGCCACAAGAGCGTGGAGAAATCGCGCGCCTCGTCCGCCAGGATGGGATAGCGCGACAGGATGGCGATACCGTTCTGGCCGGTGAACTGGCCATAGCCCTGCGAGTCGGCGGCGCCGCCACTGCGCCGATCGCCATCGAGATCAAGGTCGCTGGCGAGGCCGCTGTTGGGTCTGCGCGAGAAGTGATGCGGCAGGGGCCAGCCCGCCTCGGCCAGGCGGACCGACAATGCGGTCAGCCCGCGCGCCTCCAGATCCCAATCCAGCCCTTGCAGGGCGACGATGTCGGGCCTGATCCGGGCGATGACCGCAACCACAGAGGCAACCTGTGTGTCGCGCCCTTTTTCGATATCGCGCAGCATCAGACCGGGGCCGTCGCGCCCGAGTTCGGTATTGAAACTGGCGATGCGAAGCGGTTCGGCACCGGCGCAGGTGGCGAGCAGCGCCGCAAACAGGGCCGCCGGGCGGATCATGCCGTCTGAATTGCCTCGGCGTTCAGATAGGCGCGGCGGCGCTTTTCCTCGATCATCTCGGCAATCCGCATCATGGCCAGCCCGCGCATGATCATCGACGCCGGGAGGAAGGCCCATGCGCTCATCGTCCAGATCAGGGTCTGCGGGCTTTCCAGGCTGACCGGGTTGAGCAGGTCGGCGGCGATCTTGACGATGGCGGGAATGAAGAACGGCAGCAGGACGCCCACGACCATGTTGAACCGGCCGTCGCGCTGCATCCGCGCGACGACATCGCCGCCGGTTGTCGGGTCGAAGAGTGGCAGGTTGATCCAGACGTTGAAGGCGCCGTTGCCCGTCGGCCATCCCCGGACCCGCACCGCGAACCAGAAGGCGAGCACGGTAATCAGAGCGATGATATAGGTCACGGCGGCGGCGACGCGGACGTTCTGTATCAGTTCGGGCGCGGCTCCGACGGGCAGCATCAGAACAACCAGCCGGACCGGCGAATAGGGAAAGTCGGCCAGCCGGGCGAGCAGCACCCCGAAGCCGGAGAACAGCGCGGTGATGTTGGTGGGCTCGAAGCCGTGTTTCACGATCAGCGTCAGGCAGGTGATCATGGTCATCAGCGCGATGAACCGCATCCGGTTCAACGGTGGCGCATCGCGGAATTCGATAAAGCTGGGAAAGGCCGAGCTGTATTCGGAGAATGTCATCACGAAGCCGAGGATCGCCAGAAGAACGACGATCTCGGTCGATGTAGCAGCGGTGCTGGGCAGATACAGCGCGGGAATGACGACGACCAGCGCCACCAGTATTCCACGCAGAGCTGCGCCCGTGATGCGTCCTATCACTGTCCGATCCCTTCAAACTGGACAGGCCGATACGTTGCCGAGCCTTTGTTCCAACTTGATCCCGCCTGTGGCGGTTGCCTCATTTTGGCCTCATTTGTGCCGCCATTTGGTCACGCGCTCAAGCTGTTGAATCACGAGACCCGGCATTTGGGGCGAAATCATGGCAAAACTGGTGCCTTATTGCATCAGAAAGGGTGAATTTTCGGGCCGCTTGCACAGATTGAACCACATTTAGTGGTTGTGACAATTCCTGGGCATATTCGTCTTATGAGTGTGCGATTTGGCCGCAAAGAAAACAATGCCGCACCCAGGGGGCGCGGCATTGCCAGGCATCGTGATCCGGTCAGGTCAGACCCAGGGGCGCGACTGGGCAGACTGGGATTCGAAGGTGTCGATGGCGGCCGCCTTTTCCATGGTCAGGCCGATATCGTCGAGACCGTTGAGCAGGCAGTGCTTCTTGAAGGCGTCGACCTCGAAGGGGATCGTTTCGCCGTCTGACGTGGTGATCTCCTGCGCTTCGAGATCGACAGTCATCCGGGCGTTTGCGCCCTTTTCCGCATCCTTCATCAGGGTATCGACCTGCTCTTGCGGCAGGACGATCGGCAGGATGCCGTTCTTGAAGCAGTTGTTGAAGAAGATGTCGGCGAACGAGGTCGAGATCACGCATTTGATGCCGAAATCCTTGATCGCCCAGGGCGCGTGCTCGCGCGACGAGCCGCAGCCGAAGTTGTCGCCGGCCACCAGGATTTCGGCGTCGCGATACTGAGGCTTGTTCAGCACGAAATCGGGGTTCTCGGACCCGTCGGCGTTATACCGCATCTCGTCGAACAGGTTCACGCCAAGGCCCGACCGCTTGATGGTCTTGAGAAACACCTTGGGGATGATCATGTCGGTGTCGATGTTGATAAGCGGCATCGGCGCGGCGATGCCCTGAAGTTTTTCGAACTTGTCCATATCCAGTCTCCTGGTTCGGGCCCGGGTTTGATGCGGGCGCTAGATCTCTGATCGGTGCCGGACCCGCGCAAGCGCGCGGCCCGGCACCCGTTTCAAAGAGTCACAGGCGTGGACGGACAGTCCCCGGTCCCGTGACCCCGGTTACGCTTGTTTTCCCGCACTGCGCACAAAGAGTGCGGCGAAGATCAGGCCGAAGCCGTTGAAGAGCATCTCGATACCCATCAGGATACCAAGGAGGCTGAGTGCCAAGCCGACCCCTGCATTCGCCATGACATAGGCGGCAAGGCCCAGCGACAGGATGCCGGAAATGAGTGTCGGCAAGAACAGCCCGGTGCCGCGCATCTGGAACGACAGGATGATCCGGGCGATGCCGCCGGCGGCAAACAGGATCATCACCACCGTGGCCAGCGTCAGCGTGCCTTCGAGCGGGTTCTTCAGGAACGACCAGCCGAGGAACACCATGATGATACCCATGATGATCGACAGGATCTTGTTGCCTATGCCTTCGACGGTGAACCCGCCCACAACCTGAAGCCCGCCGCCGATCAGCAGCATGATCCCGGTCAGGGTGGTAATTGCCACCGAGGCCACCACCGGCGCGCCGAGGACGATAACCCCGAACACGACCGACAGCAGGCCCAGCAGCATCAGTTTCAGCCAGTCACTCATTTCCGTATCCCTCAAAAAGTTAATTTATGAGGGCAGTTTACATCAGTTCGCGTACATCTGTCAGCTTTCCCGTGATTGCCGCGGCGGCAGCCATCGCGGGGCTGAGCAGGTGGGTGCGACCGCCGCGACCCTGACGGCCTTCGAAGTTGCGGTTCGAGGTGGCGGCACAGCGCTCGCCCGGCGCCAGCTGGTCGGGGTTCATTGCCAGGCACATCGAACAACCCGCAAGGCGCCATTCGAAACCGGCCTCCTTGAAGATGTCGGCGATGCCTTCTTCCTCGGCCTGGGCGCGGACAAGGCCCGAGCCGGGTACGACCATGGCGCGAATGCCGTCCTTGATCTTTTTCCCTTTCAGGATCGCGGCGGCGGCGCGCAGGTCCTCGATCCGGCCATTGGTGCAGGATCCGATAAAGACGGTGTCGATGGCGATATCCGACAGTTTCTGGCCGGGGGTCAGGCCCATGTATTCGATCGAGCGGCGCGCGGCCTCGACCTTGCCGCCCGTGAAATCCTCGGGGTTGGGGACGGTCGCGGTGATCGGCAGCACGTCCTCGGGCGAGGTGCCCCAGGTCACGACGGGGGCGATATCCTCGCCCTTGATCGTCACCACCTTGTCCCAATGCGCGTCGTCATCGGAATAGAGCGTCTGCCACCAGTTCAGCGCGGCTTCCCACTGGGCGCCCTTGGGCGCGTGCGGGCGGCCCTGGACGTAGTCGAACGTCTTCTGGTCCGGTGCGATCAGGCCAGCGCGGGCGCCGCCTTCGATCGCCATGTTGCAGACGGTCATGCGGCCTTCCATCGAGAGATCGCGGATCGCCTCGCCGCAGTATTCGATGACATAGCCGGTGCCACCGGCGGTACCGGTCTTGCCGATCACGGCCAGCGTGATGTCCTTGGCGGTGACGCCCGGGTTCAGCTTGCCGGTGATCTCCACCTTCATGTTCTTGGATTTCTTCTGGATCAGCGTCTGGGTGGCCAGAACATGTTCGACCTCGGAGGTGCCGATGCCATGCGCCAGCGCGCCAAAGGCGCCGTGGGTGGCGGTGTGGCTGTCGCCGCAGACCACGGTCATGCCCGGCAGGGTCCAGCCCTGTTCCGGGCCGACGATATGCACGATACCCTGACGGATATCCGAGACCGGGTAATAGTGGATGCCGAAATCGCGTGCGTTCTTGTCGAGCGCCTGCACCTGGATGCGGCTTTCCTCGGTCATCTGCGCGGGATCTTCGCGGCCCTCGGTGGTGGGCACGTTGTGGTCCGGCACGGCGATGGTTTTTTCCGGAGCGCGCACCTTGCGGCCCGCCATGCGCAGCCCTTCGAAGGCCTGCGGGCTGGTCACCTCGTGCACGAGGTGGCGGTCGATATACAGCAGGCAGGTGCCGTCTTCGGCCTGGTGCGCGACATGCGCATCCCAGATCTTGTCATAGAGTGTCTTGGGGGACATCTGTCCTCTCCCGTGTTTTGGTGGAAATAGCTGTGGTCATGGCTTGGACCGCCTTATAGGCGGGCCAGCACCGACCGGGTCGCGCCGAAGAACCGCTCGCGCAGGCGGGCGCGATCCTGGAGGTTCATGGTCGGGGCGTCATAGGGTTTCATGATGTTCAGATACAGGTGTCCCCCGAGTCTCGCAAGGTCTTGCGAAACAGGGCGTGGGGCTGTCAATCTGGGGGCGGGAGCAACCGAATGAACAATGACATCCTGCCCGCCACACTGGAAGAGCTGTTGGCGGCGATCCTGACCACCGGCCAGAAACTGCTGGAGCTGTTCACGACACCGGGTTGGCGACAATACCAGATGCTGGTCATCGTGGTGCTTGTCGCCGTGTCGATGCTGTTGTCGCTGATCACCCGGCGGTACTGGGAAGACTGGGCACGGGCGCGCGAGGGCTGGCCGAAATGGAAGCTGCGCACGCTGGTGTTGCTGATGCGGCGGCTGTCGCTGTTGTATTTCGTGGTGCTGAGCTGGATCGTCTACCTGGTGATGCAACAGGCCACCTGGCCGTCGCGCAGCTATATCATCGGGGTGGTGGCAACGCTGGCGACCGCGCTTTTGGTGATCGCGCTGGTGGCGCGGGCGGTGCGTAATCGCACGCTGCGGCTGATCTTTCGCTGGTCGATGTGGATCTATGCCACGCTTGTCGCGCTGAACCTGACCGATACGGTTGCCTCGTTCCTCGACGGTATCGCCATCGAGGTGGGGGCGCTGCATATCTCGGTGCTGGGGATATTGAAGGCGGCGTTGCTGATCGGGGCGCTGATCACCCTGGCGCGGCTGGCCTCGCAAGGGGCGTCGAACGCTTTGAAGCGCAACGACGACATCTCGCCTTCGATGCAGGTGCTGTTGGGCAAGGCGGTGCAGGTGCTGCTGTACGGCTGGGTGCTGATCGTGTCGATCCGCACGCTGGGGTTCGATCTGACCGGGCTGGCGTTCCTGTCCGGTGCCATCGGTGTCGGCATCGGCTTTGGCCTGCAAAAGGTGGTGTCGAACCTGATTTCGGGTGTGATCATCCTGATGGATCGATCGATCAAGCCCGGTGACGTGATCTCGCTGGGCGAGACATTTGGCTGGATCAACGCGCTGGGCGCGCGCTACGTTTCAGTGGTGACCCGCGACGGGCGGGAATACCTGATTCCGAACGAGGATCTGATCACCGGGCAGGTGGTCAACTGGTCCCATTCGGACCAGTTCGTGCGGCTGGACCTGACATTCGGCACCAGCTATGCCGACGACCCGCATGTGGTGCGCGCGGTGGCGATCGGGGCCGCCAAATCGGTCAAGCGGGTGCTGAGCGGGCCGGGTCACGATCCGGTGTGCCATATCACCGGCTTTGGCGACAGCAGCGTCGATTACATCCTGCGCATCTGGATCAGCGACCCCACCGCCGGGCTGACCAACATTCGCGGAAACGTGTTCCTGGCACTGTGGGATGCGTTCCAGGCCGAGGGAATCTCGATTCCATTCCCGCAGCGCGAGGTGCGCCTGCTGGGCGATGCGCCCGAAACAGGGGCGGATGCGCAACAATCCGTGCCGGATTGAGCCGACGTCACGGCCCGATGTCCAAGGTTCATTGAATTGTCACTTGTGGATTGCTAAATTTGGCGGACCCCAGCGCCGGGGGAACTGGCGGCGCGTTGTATAGGAGGACGATGTCCTGTTACCTCAATCCGTGGCGGCCGCGGCCGTCCAGTCCGGGGCCGCGCTGATGGCCTCAACTGACACCACCAGCGAATTGCTGCTGGAGCGTATTCTTTCTTCTCTCGATGATGACAAGGCCGAAGACGTTGTGCAGATCGATCTGCGCGGCAGGTCCTCGATGGGCGATTACATGGTTATCGCGTCGGGGCGTTCGACCCGTCAGGTCTCGGCCATGGCCGAAAAGCTGGCGCAGCGCGTGAAGGACGAGTTTGGCTTCAGCCCGAAGATCGAAGGCAAGGATACCGGCGACTGGGTGTTGATCGACACCGGTGACGTGATCGTCCATATCTTCCGTCCCGAGGTGCGCGAATTCTATCAGCTGGAAAAGATGTGGCTGCCGCAGGGCGCCAGGGCATCGGCCAACTAAGGCGGTCCGCCGGTCCCGGTTGAGGGGCCGGAGAGACGAAAGAGCATGCGTGTCAGCATATGTGCGGTCGGCCGAATGCGCGCCGGACCGGAGAAAACCCTGATTGACGACTACATGACCCGGTTCGAGCGCACAGGCCGTGCGCTGGGCCTTGGTCCTGCGCGCGTGGTCGAGGTCGACGACCGCAAGGGCGGCGGCATGGGTGCCGAGGCGGTGTTGCTGCGCAAGGCGGTTCCGGCGGGCGCGGTGCTGTGCACGCTGGACGAGCGGGGCAAGGTGATCTCGTCGCCCGATTTTGCCGATCGGCTGGCGGGCTGGCGCGATGCTGGGCGGCAAGATCTGGCGTTGGTGATCGGCGGTGCGGATGGCATCGACCCCGAGCTGCGGGCCGAGGCCGATTTCTCGATCTCCTTCGGGGCGATGGTCTGGCCGCATATGCTGGTGCGGGTGATGCTGGCCGAGCAACTCTACCGGGCGGCCACCATCCTGGCCGGCAGCCCCTATCACCGGGTCTGAAGGGCATGGCGGGTCTGCTGATCGTCTATCATTCCAGAACCGGCGGCAGCCGCCAGATGGCCGAGGCCTGTGCCGAAGGAGCCCGGCCCGAAGGGCCGACCCTGCTGCTGGGTGCCGAAGAGGCCGGGCCGGATGATCTGTTGGCGGCGGGCGGCTATGTGTTCTGCTGTCCCGAGAATCTGGCGGCGATTTCGGGTGCGATGAAGGAATTCTTTGACCGCTGCTATTATCCGGTCCTGGGCCGGATCGAAGGCCGGGCCTATGCCCAGATGATCTGCGCCGGGTCCGACGGGCAGAACGCGGCCCGGCAGGTGGCGCGCATCGCCACCGGCTGGCGCCTGAAAGAGGCGCAACCGCCGCTGATCGTCTGCACCCATGCGCAGACGCCCGAGGCCATTCTGGCCCCCAAGACCATCTCTGCCCCGGATCTGGAGACCTGCCGCGATCTGGGCCAGGCGCTGGGTGCCGGACTGGCGATGGGGATTTTCTGAGAAAGGCACGTTTTCCTTGCCGCCTTGTGCCGGGCAACGGTACCCTTCCTTTCTGTCGAAGGTGAAAGGAGACCGGGCAATGCTGGCGGATGTCTGGCTTGCTATCCGGAATTGGGCGACCGAGCGACCTGCGGGTGTGGACGACCGGTTGGCCCGTATCCATGTTCTGGCGCGGGTCGGGTTTCCGAACGCGTTGATGGTTCACGCCGCCTTTGTGGTCATCTTCTGGTATCTGGAGATCTGGCCGCTGATGATCTTCAATATCTTCAGTGTCGCGTTATGGGCCGGTGCGACCTGGTGGGTCGTGGTCCACAACGTCTTGCACAGGCCGTTTTTCTATCTGTGCCAGTTCGTCGAGGTCCCGCTGCACGGTGTCTTGGCGACGGTCTATCTCGGGCTTGCGCCGGGGTTCTTCTTTTATCCGCTGCTGACGATACTGATCACCTCGATCCTGACCTTTGTCAGTCGTCCGATGCGGGCCGCGCTGTGCGTTATCTTTATCGTGTCGCTGGCGGCCAGCGGCGCCTATGTCATTTCCGCCGGGCCCATCGCGCCGCAGTCGGCCACCTTCGATGCGGTTCTTTTCGCGATAAACTCGGTCATGTTCGCCAGCATGCTGGCCATGCTGTTGGGGGTGTTCGAATGGCTGGAGGAAGTGTCCGAGACCGAACTTGTCGAGTCGCGCCGGCGTTTAGAGGCGGTCTCGGCGCATCTGGCCAAATATGTCTCGCCGCAGCTGTACCAGGCCATTCTGACCGGGAAACAGGAAAGCCGCGTGGTGTCGCGCCGTCGCAAGCTGACCGTGTTCTTTTCCGATGTCGTGGGGTTCACCGAAACTGCCGAGCGGATGGAATCAGAGGAGCTGACCGCGCTGCTGAACGAATACCTGACCGAGATGTCGAAGATCGCGCAGGCGCATGGCGCGAATTTCGACAAGTTCATCGGTGATGCGATTGTTCTGTATTTTGGCGATCCCGACACGCTGGGTCCCGAAGGGGACGCGCTGCGCTGTGTCGAGATGGCCTGTGCCATGCAGCAGAGGATGGACGAGTTGCAGCGGCGATGGCGGGCCAAGGGGCTGGAACATCCGTTCCGCATCCGCATCGGCATCAACACCGGTTATTGCACGGTGGGCAATTTCGGCAGCGACGAACGGATGGACTACACCATCATCGGGCGTCAGGTGAACCTGACCGCGCGGCTTCAGGCGGCGGCGGAGCCGGGGCAGATCCTGTTGGCGCACGAGACCTGGGCGCTGGTGAGCGACCGGGTGGCCGCCGAACCCGGCGAGACGGTCACGATGAAGGGGATCGCACATCCGGTGCGCACCTATCGGGTGGTGGCAGGTGTGCCGTCTCGGAACCCGGTGGTGAGGGTGGACACGCCGGGGATCAGCCTGCGGCTTGATCCGGCTGGCATGGACGAGGCCGCGCGGGCCGAGGCCGCCGAGACGCTGCGGGCGGCGCTGGGCGCGCTGGAAGAACGTTAAGACGAGGGCTATTGCCCCTGCCGCAGCCGTTCGAGCACCCGCAGCGAGGCATAGCCGTCGGGCATGATCCCAAGCGACAGCTGATAGTCGCGCACCGCGTTGATGGTGAGCGGGCCGATCTTGGCGTCGATCTTTTGCGTGTCGAACCCGGCGGCGGTCAGGCGCTCCTGCAACTCGATCCGTTCGTCGAATGTGAGCGCGCGGTCCTGGCGCGGCCAGTCGCCGCGGATCGGGCCACGACCGGCGATGCGGTCACCCAGATGCCCGACCCCGATCACATAGGCATCGGCGGTGTTATACGTCTCTAATACAGCGAAATTGTCAAAGATCATGAAGACCGGGCCGGTGCCGCCGCCCGGCAGCAGGATCGAGGCCGGGCCATGATCAGGGACCGGTTTGCCATTGGTATCGCGCACCCCCAGAGCCGCCCATTCGGATGGCATCCGCGTCAGTTCCCGCCGCGCGGTTGCCAGATCGAAGCCTTGTGGCAGCGTCACCTCGACCCCCCAGGGCTGGCCGGTGACCCAGCCGTTGGCCTTGAGATAGGCGGCAGTCGAGGCCAGCGCATCGGTCGGATCATCCGACCAGATGTTGCGCCGCCCGTCGCCGTCGAAATCGACTGCGTGATCGCGGTAGGAAGTGGGCATGAACTGGGTATGCCCCATTGCGCCCGCCCAGCTGCCGCGCATGTCGGCGGGCCGGACTTCGCCCGCGTCTAGGATTTGCAGCGCGGTCAGAAACTGTTCGCCAAAGAATTCGGGCCGCCGGGTGTCAAAGGCGAGCGAGGCCAGTGATTGCAGCGTGCTGTCAGTGCCGCGCACCAGCCCATAGGCGCTTTCCAGCCCCCAGATGGCGGCGATGACATGGCGGTCGACGCCCCACTGCGCCTCGATCCGGTCGAACAGGGCGGCATGGCGGGCGACCGCCTTTGTCCCGGCGTCGATACGGGCGGTGGAGACGGCGGTGTCGAGATAGTCCCAGACGGTCTTGGTGAACTCGGCCTGGTTGCGGTCGCGGCGCACCACCTCGGCGTCATAGGTGAGGCCGGGCAGGGCGGCGTCGAGCGTTTTTGCGGATACGCCCTGGGCCAGGGCCTGGGTGTGGAACTCGGCCAGCCAGGCCTGGAATCTGGTTTCGATGTCGGCTGTCACGGGTGTTGTCAGGGCGGGCCGCATGACGGGGCGGGCGGAACTGGCCACGGCCAGTACCAGAGGGGTTTCGGCCAGTGCCGGAGCGCCAAGGCAAATCGCCAGCGCGAGGGATAGTTTCTGCATGCTCGGTCCTGTCCTGCTGCCCATGTGTCAGGTTAGCGGCAAACCGGGATCGGACAAAGGGGTCAGGCCGGTTGCGCGCGGATCTGTGCCAGCGCATCGCGCAGCATCGGCACCCGGCGGGGGCGGAAACTGTTGCTTGTCACCACAAGGTCGCGCATCCGGTCGAGCCGGAACACCCGCACATCCGCCCGCAAGAGGCACCAGGCGATCAGCACGCTGGAGCGATCCATGTAGACGATGGACAACGGATACACAGTGCGCTGGGTCTGTGCCCCATGCATGTCGGTATAACCAAAGGTAACGGCAAGCTCGTCCCAGGTTGCGGCGCGCAGGGTGGCGACCGGGATCGTTGGCGGTTCGGGCCGGTCGAACCGGGTTGCGGTCAGCACCGCATGGGTCAACCGGTGCGACTGGCGCGGCGGCAGGCGGCCCTGCAACTTGCGCAGGGCCTGGCTGGCGGCATGGCTGAGGTCGGGGTCGCCGATCAGCTCGGCCTCGCGCAGACCAAGCACCAGCGCTTCGAGCTCGTCATCGGTAAACCCCAGCGGCGGCAGGGTTGCGTCTTCGATCAGGGTAAAGCCGAATCCCGCCTCGCCGTCGATCACGGCGCCAAGGCCTCGCAGGGCGTCGATGTCACGGTGGATGGTGCGGGGTGAGACGCCAAGATCCTGCGCCAGCGCCGCGGAGGTATGCGGCGGCGGGCCGGAGCGCAGCGCCTGCATGAGCTGGAACAATCGGGCGGTTCTGGACATGGGTTATGTTGACCCGGATCTGATGACAGAAATTGTCATCTGACTATCCTATCCCTCGGGCCATCAAACAAGGATGTTCCCGATGCTGACCCTTTTGACCTTTCCTTCGGCCTTTGGCCTCTACTCCGGCAGCCCGTTCTGCGTGAAGGCGGCCTATATGCTGCATCTTTCGGGGCTGGACTGGCGTCGGTCCGACCTGCTCGATGCCCGCAAGATGCCCCATGGCAAACTGCCGGTCTTACGCACACCCGAGCGCCTGTTGGCCGATAGCGACGCTATCCGCCACTGGCTGGAGGCGCAGGGGGCGGAATTCGACCACGGTCTGAGCGATCTGCAACGGGCGCAATCGCGGGCGATGATCCGGATGGCCGAAGAGCATTTGTACTTTCAGCTACTGATGGATCGCTGGAGCGATGACGCGGTCTGGCACCATCTGCGCGACCGTTTCTTTGGTGAGGTGCCGCGCCTGATCCGCAATCCGGTGGCCAACGGCGTGCGGCGGTCGGTGCTGCGCGGTCTGCGGGCGCAGGGCATGGCGCGATTCAGCGCGGCAGAGCGGATGGAGCGGGCAGAACGGGATTTCGAGGCGATTACCACCTGTCTGTGGCACGGATCGTTTCTGATGGGCGACCGGCCCACGGCTGCCGACCTGTCGGCTGCGCCCATGCTGGCGGCGATGCGGGCCACCCCGGTGGCGACCCCTTTGCAACGGCGCGTTGCCGGGGACCCGATCTTGTCCGACTATATCGACAGGATGGATACGACCCTGCCCCTGTCATGACCGAGATTGCCGATCCGAAGGTTGCGGCGGCTTTTGCCGCCTTTCCGAAAGTGCCGCGCGTCGGGCTGTTGCGGCTTTGCGCGCTGATTCTGGACACCGCCCGGGGGATGGTGGAGGCGCAGCCGCTGCAAGAGACGTTGAAATGGGGGAAGCCTGCCTATCTGGCGCCGCGCGGTTCGATCCTGCGGCTGGGATGTCCCACCTCGGGCGGTTTTGCGCTTTACCTGCATTGCCAGAGCCGTTTGATCCCCGACTATCTGGACCAGTTCGAAGATCTCGACCGGATCGAGCGTACACGCGCGATCCTGTTTCGTGCTGTTGGGGAGATTGACCCAATGAGGCATGGTTGGCTGATCCGCCGGGCGTTGACCTATCATATTCGCCGCTGAACGGGTTTGCTCGGAACGAAAGGCGCGCGCCATGCCTGGAGGAACACGGCGCGCACCAAGGATGCGACAACCGAGGGAGGCCGGTTTATCGCAAGAGATCCGTTCGCCCGTAAACCGCAGGGGCGGACGGATCCGAGGTCAGTTGACCGCCTTGGCCTCGACGAGATCGGACTCGTCGGCGGGCTTGACCGAGGCAATCTCGATCCGGCGGGGCTTCAGCGCTTCGGGCACTTCGCGCTTGAGGTCGATGTGCAGCATGCCGTTTTCATGGCTGGCGCCGGTGACGCGCACATGATCGGCCAGGGTGAACCGGCGTTCGAATGCGCGGGTAGCGATGCCGCGATGCAGATAGGTCCGGGCGGTGTCGTCGGCCGCTTTGCGGGCCGCTACCACCAGGGCGTTTTCCTTGACTTCGACCGACAAGTCGCTGTCGGCGAACCCGGCCACGGCGATCGAGATGCGATAGGCGTCGGGCGCGGTCTTTTCGATGTTGTACGGCGGATAGCTCGGCTGGGTCACGTCGCTGGTCATCACACGGTCCATCAGATCGGCGATCTGGTCGAAACCGATGGTGGCGCGGTGCAGCGGAGCAAAGTCGAAAGTACGCATGGGTCAATCCTCTTCTTCGAGCGATTTGTGATCAGTGCCCTCCTGTGCGGACGGGCGGTTTTCCACACCGGACCCCGCCCTGCGGCGATCCGGTACACTCGAGATGGGAAAGACTGGTCCGGGTTTCAAGACCCGCCGGGGCGGAGGAATTTGGGGCCGGTTCCAGAGCTGCCGGACAGGCCGCCGCCGACCTTGAGCCGTTTGATCGCGGCCTGCGGGGCGGGGGCGTCGCGGCGCATCTGGCGTTTGAGGGTTTCGACCGTGCCGGACAGTTCCATGCCAAAACCTATCGGGCGGCCCTCGGCCACGGTTCCGGCAGAGACCAGCGACAGGATGCGGCCCCGGCTGCCCTCGCGCGCGAGGATGGCGGCGCCGGACGAGCCAAAGGTCACGTCGCAATCGAAGGACATCAGCCCGGCTTGTCGCCACAGCAATTGGCAGGAACGTTGGCGCGAGATCGCCTCGGCCCGGCCGCGCCCGTAGGACGAGACGCTGATTTCGCTGCCGCTGAGGTCGCCGGAATGTAGGGCAAAGGGATCGGCAAGCGCGGTGGGGATCGGATCGGCCAGCCGCATCAGCGCCACATCGGCGCGGATACGGTCGGCCGACGGGGCGGCATTGGGGATGAAGCCGTCGGGCGTGGCGATCTGAACCACGTTGCGTTCGGCGACCGACTTGCCATCGCGGAACCCGGCGCGAAAGGTGATCTGGCCGGGCTGGTAATGGGCCCGGGTACGGGCGTCGAAGGCGCAATGCGCCGCGGTCAGCACCATGTCAGGGGCGATCAGGGTGCCGGTACAGAACCCGGTTCCGGCGATATCCAGTCGACCGACCGCCTCCCATCCAAAGAGATCGTCCCGCTCGGTCAGGCGGCGCAGGCCCGAGTTCTGCGCCGCCGCCGGCAGGGCGAGGCAAAGGCCAAGGAGAAGGGCGAGCAGTCCCCTCATGGCTTGACGAACTTTGCCCCGGAGGTTGTGCCGGGCGTGATGCGGTTGACGCGGGGCAGGGCGCCGGGCGTGGTGGTGCGTGGATTTTCCAGCCCCGCTTTGAGCAGCACCAGCGTATCCCCCAGGGACGACCCCAGCGCAACGCGCGCGCCCTCGACCTCGGCCTTGGCCGAGACCACGGACACGATGCGGGGATGGTCGCCGTCAAAGCTGAAGACCGGCGCGCCGGATGAGCCGAAATCGACATCGCAGGACATCACCAGCACGCCTTGCTGACGGGCCATCACCGGGCAGAGCCGTTGCAGCGATGGTGCCTCGGCCCGATCGTGGGCGTAGGACACGACGCCGACCGACTCGCCGGTCCGGGGCTGGTTGCCGGTCTCGAACGGGATCACGGTGGTGTTGCGGATCGGCTGCTGCAATTGCAGCAGGGCGACATCGTTGCGGACGCGGTCGGCCGAGACATCGCCATCAAAGCGATAGTCCGGGTGTTCGACGGCCCGGCGCACCGGGCGATAGGCCGATGCAGCGCCCCGCCGCCAACCGGCCAGAAACTCGATCCGGGTCGGGTCGATCCGTTGTTTCGTGCGTTTGTCGTACAAGCAATGCGCGGCGGTCAGAACCAGATCGGGCGCGATCAGCGCACCGGTACAGAACCCGGTGCCATCGACATCAAGCCGCCCGACCGCCAGCCAGTCGCGGCCCGCGTCGGTGGTGTCCAGGCTTTGCAGCCGCGTCGCCTGTGCCTGTGCAACAACCGGCAGCGCGGCCAGCGCAAGTGTGATGATCCATTTGTACACGCGGCCCTCCTGCAACGGCTGCTGTTCGGGGTACGGGATGCGTAGGGCGAAAATGGGGCGCAGTCGGGGCATCTTGACGAGGGCCCGGATCCTGCCGTGGCTTGCGTCGGGTGATCAAGCTTGGCAGGGTCGCGTCAGGCTTGCGCATGGCGTGACGCCGCAGTCAGAACGGGGATTCCCAAGTGCCATATTCTCGCGCGGTCAGGCCATGACACTATCCGCATCCCGGTCGTGGCTGGTGCTGGCGGGGCTGGCGCTGGGCGTGACGGTGACCAACGGGTTTGCCCGCTTTGCCTATGGCCTGCTGCTGCCGGCGATGAAATCGGAAATGCAGTGGAACTATGCCCAGTCGGGCTGGCTGAATACGGCCAATGCGCTGGGCTATATCGCGGGTGCGGTGCTGACCATGGTGGCGATCCGGCGCGTCGGCCCGGTGCGCCTGTTCATCACCGGGCTGATTGCCACCACGCTGGCGCTGCTGGCCACCGGAGCGAATGCCGAGCTTTGGTGGCAGACATCGTGGCGCTTTCTGGCCGGGTTCTTTGGCGCGATGTCCTTTTCCACCGCCGGAACGCTGACCGCTGGCCTGTTCCGCGACGACCCAAGGCGCAACGCGCTCGCCATTGCGATCCTGTTCGGGTCGGGCGGGGGCTTGGGCATCGTGCTGGCTGGGGCCGCGCTGCCGCTGTTTCTGGAGGCCTATGGCCCGGCGGCCTGGCCGCTGGCTTGGTATCTGATCGGCGGGGCCAGCCTGACCTTCCTGCCGCTGGCCCTGTGGGCGGCGGTGCAACAGCGCGCGCCCGTTCAGTCGCAGGCCGGGCATGCCCCGTTGCCGCTGCGCCGGATGTTGCCGGAACTGGCGGGTTATGCCGGGTTCGGCCTGGGTTACATCGTCTACCTGACCTTTCTGTCCGCCTGGATGACCGAACAGGCGGCCAGCGCGCCCTTTATCGCGCTGGTCTGGGTGATCCTGGGGCTGTGCATCTCGGTCTCGCCGCTGGTGTGGCGGCCGGTACTGGCGCGCCATGCCTCGGGCCTGCCGCTGGCAATGATCCTGACCGGCATCGCGGTTGGATCGGCGCTGCCGGTGGTGTTGCCCAATGGCCCGGCCCTGCTGGTCTCGGCCGTGGTCTTTGGCCTGTCGGTCTTCATGGCGCCCGGCGCGGTGACCAATTTCGCGCGTCAGAACCTGCCGCCGGAAAGCTGGGGCCGGGCGATCAGCCTGTTCACGGTGGTATTTGCCGTGGCCCAGACGCTCGGCCCCTATGGGGCGGGGCTGGTCGGCGATCTGGTCGGCGATATCGGCATCAGCCTGCTGGTCGCCGCCGGCCTGTTGCTGGCTGGGGCGGCGATTGCATCGCGGCAGCGGCCGCTTTAACGCAGGATCGGCACCTCTGGTGCGCGTTTACCCGGTGCCGTCATCGCCGGAGGCTGCGGCCCGCCCGTGGCCCAATCCAAGAGTTCGACCGTGTGCATGATCGGCAGATCGGTACCCGACCCAATCTGCATCAAACAGCCGATGTTGCCCGCCGCGATCAGGTCGGGTTTCTTGGCCTCGAGCGTGCGGATCTTGCGCGCCTTGAGCTTGCCCGAGATCTCGGGCTGCATCAGGTTATAGGTTCCGGCCGAGCCGCAGCACAGGTGGCTGTCGGCGGGTTCGACGACCTTGAAGCCCGCGCGTTTGAGCAGGTCCTTGGGGTAGGTCTTGATCTTCTGCCCGTGTTGCAGTGAGCAGGCGGCGTGATAGGCCACGGTCAGCCCCTTGTCGGCCCCTTCCGGTATGTCGAGCTGCATCAATAGCTCGCTTATGTCCATCGCTATGGCCGACACGCGGGCGGCCTCGGCCGCCAGCGGTTCGTTGCGGAACATGTGGCCGTAATCCTTGACCGTGGTGCCGCAGCCGCTGGTGTTGATCACGATGGCATCCAGCCCGGCGCCATCCATCTCGCGCACCCAGGCACGGATGTTCCTGGCCGCCGTCGCGTGGCTCTCGCTCGTGCGCCCCATGTGATGGGTCAGCGCGCCGCAGCAGCCCGCGCCCTCGGCCACCACGACCTCGCAGCCCAGCCGGGTCAGCAGGCGGATGGTGGCGTCATTGATATCGGTATTCAGCGCCTTTTGCGCGCAGCCGGTCATTAGGGCGACGCGTTTCTTGCGCGCGCCAGCCGGGGCAAAGCTCTGAGGATCGTCGTTGCGGCTGACGGGTGGGATATGTTTCGGCGCCATGTCGAGCATCGCGCGCAGCCGCGCATCGGGCATCAGCCCGCGGAACGGACGGCCGATCCTGGCCCCCAAGAGCGCCAGCCGGAACCGCGTGGGATAGGGCAGGATGCGCGCCAGAATCCAGCGCAGCGCCCGGTCGCTGAACGGGCGGCGGTAAGTCTGCTCGATATACTCGCGCGCATGATCGACCAGATGCATGTAATGCACGCCCGAGGGGCAGGTGGTCATGCAGGCAAGACAGCTGAGGCAACGGTCGATATGCTTGACCGTCTTTGCATCCGGCACCCGGTTGTTTTCCAGCATGTCCTTGATCAGGTAGATGCGCCCGCGCGGGCTGTCGAGCTCGTCGCCCAGCACCTGATAGGTCGGGCAGGTGGCGGTACAGAACCCGCAATGCACGCAGGAACGCAGGATCTCGTTGGCGCGCTGGATGCCGGGATCGGTCAGCTGTTCGGCGGTGAAATTCGTCTGCATGACTTACCCCATCAGTCCCGGGTTGAAGAGCCCTTTCGGGTCGAACCGCTGCCGCAACCCGCGCGACAGGGCGGCGAGCGGGGCCGGTTCCGGCTGGAACATGGCGCGCTGGGTTCGATCGCCTCGGACCAGTGTCGCATGGCCCGCAAATTCGCCCAGCCGCGCGCGCAGGTCGGTGCCTGCGGGCAGCAATGCCCAGATCAGTCCACCGCCCCAGTCGAACAGCAGCGCCTCGGCCTTGCAGCGCGCGGCCAGCTCTGGCGCGTCGCCCGGTTTCACCGAGATCCGCCAGACATCGCCCACGCGCCCGTGAAATGGCGCCACATCGCGAATGCCCGGCCAGGGATCGTCCTCCAGCCGCGCCATTGTTCCAAATGGCGCAAACAACCGGTTCAGCGCCTCTGCCCGATAGGCGACCGAGGCCTCGAACCCCTCGATCCGAACCAGCGCCTGCCCCAGGGCCGGATCATAGGCCGCGCCGGTCACCTCATAGGGAGAGCCCAGCCCGGCCGACAGCGCGCGCACCGCGGTTCCCGCATCGGGCACAGAAAGTGTCAGAGTCGCTTGCGTCTCGGCCTTCGGCAGCACCTTCAGCGAGACCTCGCTGAGCACCCCCAACGTGCCCCATGACCCGGCCATAAGTTTGACCAGATCATAGCCGGTGACATTCTTCATCACCCGACCGCCGTTGCTGATCACCTGACCCATGCCGTCTACATAGCGCACGCCCAGCAGGAAATCGCGGGCCGCTCCCGCCTGTATCCGGCGGGGGCCGGAGACATTGGCGGCAATGACGCCGCCGATGGTGGGCGTGCCCTCGGTCCCCATCAACCCGCGATGATCCATCGGTTCAAACGCCAGCCGCTGCCCCTCAGTCGCCAGCGCCGTCTCGATCTCGGCCACAGGCGTTCCCGCCTTGGCGACCAGCGTCAGCGCGCCGGGCTCATAGAGCGTGATGCCGCTCAGCCCCGAGACATCCAACTCGGCCTCCGGCCCCGGCACGCCCCGCGTCCCGCCGCCCCGTATCCGGACCGGCGCAGTCAGCCCGGTCACGATCTGGGCCAGTTCGGCCTCGCTTTCTGGTCTCAGCATTGGCTTTCCTCTTGCTGAAAATATCCCGGGGGGAATTGGCCGCAGGCCAAGGGGGGCAGCGCCCCCGCTACTCCGCGGCCACCTGTACCGCGCGTCGGCTTTCCGAGACCGACAGCGGAAACACCTTGGCGGGGTTCAACAGCCACTGCGGGTCGAACACGTCCTTGACCGCCATCTGCGCCTCAAGATCTTCTGCTGCGTATTGGTGCAGCATCAGGTCGCGTTTCTCGATCCCTACCCCGTGTTCGCCGGTCAGGCAGCCGCCCGCATCGACGCAGAGTTTCAGGATATCGGCGCCGAATGCCTCACATTTCTCCAGGTCACCCGGCTTGTTGGCATCGAACAGGATCAGCGGGTGCATGTTGCCATCGCCCGCGTGGAACACGTTACCCACCTTCAGCCCGTATTCCTGACTGAGTTCGCCAATCCGGCGCAGCACCATCGGCAGGGCGGAGACGGGGATGGTTCCGTCCAGGCACATGTAATCGTTGATCTGCCCCATGGCGCCAAAGGCCGATTTGCGGCCCAGCCAGATGCGGGCGCTTTCCTCGGCCGATTGGCTTTCGCGCAGTTCCAGCGGGTTATGGCGCCGGGCGATCTCGATGATGCGGGTCAACTGGTCGTCGATTTCGGCCTCGGACCCCTCGACCTCGACAATCAGCAGTGCTTCGCATTGCGGGTAACCGGCCTTGGCAAACGCTTCGCAAGCCTCGATGCAGAGCCGGTCCATGAACTCGATCGCCACCGGCAGCACGCCGGCCTTGATGATGTCACTGACGCAGGCGCCTGCGACCTCGTTGCTGTCGAACGCCATCAGCACCGGTCGCGCGCCCTCGGGCTTGCGCAGGATGCGCAGTGTGGCTTCGGTGACTACGCCCAATTGCCCCTCGCTGCCGCAGATCACGCCGAGCAGGTCCAGCCCGCCCGCATCCAGATGCGCGCCGCCGATCTCGACCACGGTACCGTCCATCAGCACCATGGTGACACCCAGCAGGTTGTTGGTGGTCACCCCGTATTTCAGGCAATGCGCCCCGCCCGAGTTCATTGCGATATTGCCCGCGATGGCGCAGGCCAGCTGCGACGAGGGGTCGGGGGCGTAAAAGAAATCCTCGGTCTCGACCGCGCCGGTGACACTCAGATTGGTGCGGCCCGACTGCACCCGGATGATGCGGTTGTCATAGTCCGTCTCCAGCACCTCGTTCATCCGGGCCACGCCCAGGATCACGCTGTCGGCGGTGGGCAAGGCGCCCCCGGCCAGCGACGTGCCCGAGCCGCGCGGCACCACCGGCACGCCCTCTTCATGGCAGATGCGCAGCACGTCCGAGACTTCCTGTGTCGAGGCAGGCAGCACCGCCAGCAGCGGCGGGCAGCGATAGGCCGTGAGCGCGTCGCATTCATAGGCACGGGTCTCGGACAGGTCGTCGATCACCGCGTCGGCGGGCAGCACCTGACGCAGCCGTTGCACCAGGCGCGGTTTCTTGGCCAGAACACTCGGGTTCGGGGTGGGCATGTCCATGAACAATCCTCCATCTGGTAAAATAATATTACCAATTTTCGGTTCTGGCAAGAAGAACCGGTAAGACGTACTGTCGCGCAATGACTCTGACCGACCGCATACTTGTTTTTTCGATACTCGACTACAGCGCCGTCGCAGTGCTGATCTGTTGCTGGATCTGGATCGGCTGGCGGATCGAGCATCCGGCGCCGGGAAAGCCGTCTGTTTCGGCCCTGATGGCCGAGTTCCGGCGCGACTGGATGCGCCAGATGGTGACGCGCCAGCCGAGAGTGTTCGATGCGCAACTGGTGTCGATAATGCGGCAGGGGACGTCCTTCTTCGCCTCGACGGCGGTGATTGCAGTGGGCGGCGGGTTGGCGTTGATCGGCAATACGGATCGGCTGGCAGGGGTCGCGGACGATCTGGCATTGGGTGCCGCGCCGGCGCTGGTATGGGAGATCAAGATACTGATCGTGCTGCTTTTCCTGTCGAACGCATTCCTGAAATTCGTCTGGGCAAACCGGCTGTTCGGGTATTGCGCCGTGTTGATGGCGGCGGTGCCGAACGATCCCGAAGATCCGCGCTGTTTCCCGCGGGCGTCGCAGGCCGCCGATATCAACATCACCGCCGCCCGCAGTTTCAACAAGGGGCTGCGGGCCACCTATTTCGCGCTGGCCTCCGTCGCCTGGTTTGCCGGGCCGCTGGCGTTGGTCGCGGCGGCGGTGGTGACGACGGTCATCCTGTATCGGCGCGAGTTCGCATCGCATTCGCGCGAGGTGATGTTGCGGCTGCCGGCGGATAGTGGGTCGCACACGCCATCGTGAAACGCGCCGAACCGGTGTTGCGATAGACTGCGGTAATGCGCAGCCTGTTTTCCTTGCTTCTCGTGGCCTCACCCGTTCTGGCCGATCCCCCATCCATCGAAGCCGTGTCCGCGACTCGGGCGGCCGACGGATGGCGATTCGACGTGACCCTGCGCCACCCGGATACCGGTTGGGACCACTATGCCGACGGCTGGCGGGTGCTGGACATGCAGGGCAACGAGATCGGGATGCGGACCTTGTTGCATCCCCATGAGACAGAGCAGCCCTTTACCCGGTCCTTGAGCGGGGTACAGCTTGCCGAAGGGGCGCGGCAGGTTCAGGTGCAGGCCCGGTGTAATGTCGATGGCTGGACACCCGTGATGCGGATCGTGGATCTTCCCTGGCCGTAAAAGAAAAGGGCCGGTGTCCCGGCCCCTTGGTCTTTGGTTTGCGGTTTCGATCAGCCGGGCGACATGCCCCGCAGCCGTTCCGAGCGGCGGCGCAGCAGTTCCACCACTGTCAGCAGGGCGATCGAAATGATCACCAGGATCGTTGCCACCGACAGGATGGCCGGGCTGATCTGTTCGCGGATACCGTTCCACATCTGGCGCGGGATCGTCTGTTCGTCGAGTCCGCCGACAAAGAGCACCACCACAACCTCGTCAAACGAAGTGACAAAGGCAAAGAGCGCGCCCGAGATCACGCCGGGCAGTATCAGCGGCATTTGTACCCGAAGGAAGGTGGTGACCGGATCGGCGCCCATGTTGGCGGCGGCCCGGGTCAGCGAGTGGTCGAACCCCACCAGTGTCGCGGTCACGGTGATGATCACGAAGGGAATGCCGAGCGTGGCATGCGCCAGGATAATCCCCAGGTATGGAATGCCCCAATCCTGGATCCGGATCGACGAGTAGAAGAAGAACAGACCGGTCGCGGTGATGATGATCGGCACGATCATCGGCGAGATCAGGATTGCCATCACCGCGCGGCGGCCCGGCATTTCGGGCCGCGACAGACCCAGGGCAGCGATGGTGCCCAGCGTGGTGGCCAGGATGGTCGAGAAGAAGCCGATGATGATCGAGTTCTTGGTCGCCTGGATCCATTGCGCGTTCGACCATGCGTCGGCCCACCAGGATCCGTCGCGCGGCGCCTCGGGAGCCTGCATGCCAAAGGTCAGCAGCAGGTCGTACCAGCGCATCGAATAGCCCTCGGGATCGAACTTCAGCATCTTGTCGCTGAAGGTGAAGTAGGGCTCGGCGTTGAAGCTGAGCGGGATGATCACCAGGATCGGCGCGATCAGAAAGATGAAGATCACCACGCAGATCACAAGGTAGGTGTAGTGCCAGACCCGTTCCAGCGTCGAGGCGTGTTTGGGAAGAGCCATGTGCGGTTACCCCAGCTTCAGGTTGTCGATGCCCACGAGCTTGTCGTAGAGCCAATAGAGCAGCAGAACACCGCCAAGCAGCAGGGCGGCCAGAGCGGCGGCCAGCGACCAGTTCAGCGATTTCTGCATATGGAAGGCGATCAGGTTCGAGATCAGCTGCCCGTCGGCGCCGCCGACAAGGGCGGGGGTGATATAGTACCCGACAGCCAGGATGAACACCAAGAGCGCGCCGGCACCGATGCCGGGCACGGTCTGCGGGAAATAGATGCGGCGGAACGCGGTCCAACTGGTTGCGCCCAGCGAGCGCGCGGCGCGGACATAGGACGGGTTGATCAGACGCATCACCGAGTAGAGCGGCAGCACCATGAAGGGCAACAGGATATGTGTCATCGCAATCACCGTGCCGGTGCGGTTGTACATCATCTGCAACCGGTTCTCGTCACCCAGAAGGCCCATGCCGACCAGCGCGTCGTTCACCACGCCCTGGCTTTGCAGCAGGACCATCCAGCTGGTGGTCCGCACCAGAAGCGACGTCCAGAACGGTAGCAGGACGAGGATCATCAGCAGGTTCGAATGGCGCAGCGGCAGCGTCGCCAGCAGATGCGCGATCGGATAGGCCAGCACGAAGGTGAGGAAGGTGATCAGCAGCGAAAGGGTCAGCGTGCGGGTGAACAGCTTGACATAGACCTGCCGGTTTTCCGGCACCATTACGACAGAGCCGTCGGCATCGCGTTCGCGGTCGATCGCGGCCAGGTAGAAGTTCATCGTATACGATGACGAGGCGCCGCGCATTGCCTGCCACAGATCCGGGTTGCCCCAGTCCTTGTCCAGATCCAGGATCGCCTCCTTGTATGGAGGCTCCAGCTTGTTGGCGCTGCGGGCGGCCTTGGTGAACATCGAGCGCGAGCCCGACAGTTCATAGTTGATCCGGGTCCCGGCCTGACCGGGTGCCTTCAGATCGCGCAGCACAACCAGATCGGCGGCCAGCGCGGCATAGGCTTCTTCGTTCGGCTCGGTGCCGGGCGGATTGGCATCGAACCATGCGGCAAGGTTGGTCATGATCGGCGTGCGGTCGCCGGTTGTCACGTCTTCCTGCCAGGTGAATCCTTCGTTGTAGACCGATTTGTACAGCATCTGGCCAATCGGAAAGACGAAGGTGATCAGGATAAAGGCCAGTAGAGGTAAAACGAGCAGGAAAGCCCGGCGTCGGGCGCGGGCCTGAGCTCGCATCAGCGCCCCTTTGAGCGGTTTGCCGTCAGCGGTGGTAAGCGGCTGGGCGATGTCGGTCATCTGGCGTCGTCCTGGAAATTCGGGAAAGGTGGGGCCGTCCCCCGGTTGGGGAACGGCCCGGTTTTCAGATCAGTTCGCCAGCCAGGCGTTGAAGCGCTCGTTCAGTTCGGCGTCCTTGTCGACCCAGAACTCGAAGTTGTTGACCAGCGCGTTCTTCAGGGCCGCTTCCGAGGTCGGCATGTGCGGCGCCATCTCGGTCTTGCCATCCTGATAGAGGCCGACCAGAGCGCCCGAGGACTTGCGTGCCGGGCCATAGCTGATCCACTTGGCCTGATCCGCCAGCGCCTGGGTGCTGGTCGAGAAGGCGATGAACTGCATCGCGGCGTCCTTGTTCGGTGCGCCTTTTGGGACCACGAACAGGTCGAAGTCGAGGATCTGGCCATCCCACATGATTTCGAAGGGCTGGCCTTCGGCCACGGCGGCGTTGAAGATACGACCGTTATAGGCGGTCGACATCACGACTTCGCCGTCTGCCAGCAGCTGCGGTGGCTGTGCACCGGCTTCCCACCAGACGATGTCGTCCTTGATCCGGTCCAGCACCGCGAATGCGCGGTCGACGCCTTCGTCGGTGTCGAGCACTTCATAGACTTCGTTCGCCGGAACGCCATCGCCCATCAGAGCCATTTCCAGGGTGGCCTTGGCCGACTTGCGCAGGCCGCGCTTGCCCGGGATCTTGCCGGTGTCGAAGAAATCGGCGATCGAGGCCGGTGCCATCGAAACGTTGGCTGTGTTATAGGCAACCGCGGTCGACCAAACGATGTTGGCGACTGCGCAATCCTGGATCGCACCGTCGATGAAGTCTTCGGTCGCGGCGGTGCCATCGGGCGCCGCGGACAGGATCGACGGGTCGATCTCTTCCAGCAGGCCCTCGTCGCACAGGCGCACGGCGTCCGAGAATTCGACGTCGGCCACGTCGACCGACACGTTGCCGGCTTCGACCTGTGCCTTGATCGGGGTTGCCGGGTTGTCGGCATCGACCGAGTTCACCTTGATGCCGGTGGCGGCGGTGAAGGGCTTGTGATAGGCCTCAACCTGGCTCTTGGCATAGGCGCCGCCCCAGGACATGACGGTGACTTCCTGCGCCGAGACGGCAAAGGCCGCCGACGTCAGAGCTGTTGCCAGCAATGCGGTCTTGAGTTTCATGTAGTTCTCCCATGTTGACCATTTAGGTTCGGTTTTTTGGATCGGTCGAAGCACGCATCGACCGTTTCCGAAATCAGCGCCCGTGCAACGGGACGCATGTTTGCGGCGCCGGGTCAGGCGTCCAGCGCGCGGCAATCTTCGGGCAGCCAGCCGATTTCGATCTGGGCCCCGGGTTCCAGACGGACCTGATCGGGCGCGTTCCGGGTCTTGATGATGAATTCATCATTGCCCGCCACCTTCAGACGGGTGCGGAAGATGTCACCCATATAGATGAACTCCATCACCTCGGCCTTGAGCGTGTGCGCGCCAGGCTTCAGCCTCGATTTGTTGAATTCGACCCGTTCCGGGCGGATCGACACGCGGGTGCGTTCGCCGGGCCTGCTGACGTTAACGGGTTTGCAGTCGATCAGCTCGCCATCGTCCAGCCGGACGACCGCGATACCGTCGCGGACTTCCTTGACCTCGCCTTCGAGCGTGTTGTTCTCGCCGATGAACTGGGCGACAAAGCTGTTGGCGGGCTGTTCGTAGAGCTGGTCGGGCGGCGCCAGCTGCTGGATCACGCCGTCGTTGAACACGGCCACCCGGTCCGACATGGTCAGCGCCTCGGTCTGGTCGTGGGTCACGTAAACCACTGTGATACCCAGGTCATGCGCCAGACGGGTGATTTCGAACTGCATCTTTTCGCGCAACTGCTTGTCGAGCGCGCCCAGGGGTTCGTCCATCAGCACCAGTTCGGGTTCGAACACCAGCGCGCGCGCCAGGGCGACCCGCTGTTGCTGGCCACCGGACAGTTGCGCGGGCCTGCGCCCGCCGAAACGACCCATTTCCACCATGTCGAGCGCGCGCTGGATCTTTTGCTCACGTTCGGATTTGCCGATCTTGCGCACCTCAAGCGGAAAGGCGAGGTTCTCGGCGATCGTCATATGGGGGAACAGGGCGTAGTTCTGGAACACCATGCCGATGCCGCGTTTGTGCGGCGGAATGTTGTTGATCGGGTTGCCGTCCAGCTTGATCTCACCATGGGTGGCGGTTTCGAACCCGGCCAGCATCATCAGGCAGGTTGTCTTGCCTGATCCCGAGGGCCCGAGCATCGTCAGAAACTCGCCCTTGGGCATCGTGAGATTCAGATCTTTGACGACTAGTGTCTCGCCATCATAACTCTTCTGAACGCGTTCGAATTCAACGAACGCGTCATTGCTGGCGCGTGTGGTCAATGCCACCTCCCCGTAATGAACATACGTGCGATCTGCGTCGCTATTGACCCGAAGTTAAGCGCGCATGGCGGGCCGTTGCAACCGAATTGCGACAGTTTCAATACAGTTGCGACGCTTTCAGGGACATTTGACCAGCTTAGGGGCAAAAAAACAGGCCGCCGAAAAACGGCGGCCTGGCGATTCCTTTTTAGATGTTCAGCGGATCAGGCGGCGCTCTTCAAAAGGTCCCGCTTCTGGATCTCGGCATAGGCCTCGTCCAGAGACTTGCGGATTCGCACGAACATCTCGTCAATCTCGGCCGGGGTGATGACCAGCGGCGGTGAAATGATCATCCGGTCGCCGACGTGGCGCATGATGACGTTGTTCTTGAAACAGCGCTCGCGGCAAATGTAACCGACAGTGCCCGCTTCCGACGCGAATTTCGCGCGGCTCGCCTTGTGTGGGGTCAGGGCGATCGAACCCATCATGCCCACGATCTTGGCCTCGCCCACCAGCGGATGATCCAGCAGACCCTCCCATTTCTGTTTGAGATAGGGGGCGGCCACCTCGCGGACATGGTCGATGATCTTCTCTTCTTCGAGAATGCGCAGGTTTTCGAGCGCCACGGCCGCGGCCACCGGGTGACCGGAATAGGTGTAGCCGTGATTGAACTCGTCCATGCCGATGACCTCGGCCACCTCGTCGCAGATGATCGAGGCGCCGATCGGCACATAGCCCGAACTCATGCCCTTGGCGACGGTCATGATATGTGGGCGGATGCCCAGGGTTTGCGAGCCGAACCAGTTGCCGGTGCGGCCGAATCCACAGATCACCTCGTCCGCGATCAGCAAGATGCCATATTTGTCGCAGATGCGCTGGATCTCGGGCCAATAGGTATCGGGCGCCACGATGACGCCACCGGCGCCCTGTACGGGTTCGGCGATGAACGCCGCGACGCGGTCCTGGCCAAGCTCCAGGATCGCCTCTTCCAACTCGCGGGCACGGGCAAGGCCAAACTCGGCCGGGGCCATGTCGCCGCCTTCGGCCCACCAGTTGGGTTGGTTGATGTGATGGATATTCGGAATCATGCCGCTTTGCGCATGCATCCCGGCCATGCCGCCCAGCGCGGACGAAGCGACCGAGGAACCGTGATAGGCGTTCTTGCGGCTGATGATGATGTTCTTGTCCGGCTGCCCCTTGTTCTGCCAGTAGGTGCGGACGAGACGGATGTTGGTGTCGTTGGCATCGGACCCGCCCGACGAGAAGAACACGTGGTTCAGGTCGCCCGGAGCCAGTTCCGCCAGTTTCTGCGCCAGGGCGATGGCCGGAACATGGGTCGTCTTGAAGAAGGTGTTGTAATAGGGCAGCTCGCGTATCTGGCGGGCGGCGACCTCTGCGAGTTCCTCGCGGCCATAGCCGATGTTGACGCACCACAGGCCTGCCATGCCGTCGAGGATTTCTTCGCCTTCGCTGTCGGTCAGCCACACACCCTTGGCGCGGGTGATGACCCGGGCGCCTTCCTGGCCCAGTGCATTATTGGCCGAAAACGGGTGGACATGATGGGCTGCATCCAGCGCCTGCAACTCGGCCGTGGGCATATGATTGGTAATGGTCACCATCGGGTGAGTCTCCTGCAAAAACGGGTTTGGCGACAGAATATGATCAAATTTTTCGGTGTCAAATCGAATCGTGTCACGCCTCGGTTTCGGAGAGCACGCCGAGCATCTGCTCCATGCCTTGTTCGACGTCTTGCTCCATCGCGCGCGCGACGCCTTCGGCATCCTTGGCGCGCAGGGCATCAAGCATCTCCTTGTGCCGGTCGGGCAGGTTCTGGGTTCCGAACCGGCCACACACCACCCGCAGGGACGGGCCAAAGCGAAGCCAGAGCCGATCCGCCATTTCGGTCAGAATCGGCGCGTCGGCAATCGTGTAGAGCAAAGCATGGAAATCATAGTTGGACCTCAGATAACCGCCGACATCTCCGGTTTCGATGGCCTGGTCCAAGGCTAAATCCAACTGTTCCAAAGCTTCGGCCGCTGCCGGGGTCATATTATGCGCCGCGCGGCGTGCCAGTTCGGCCTCGATTGATTTCCTTACGAAAATGACCTGACGCAGATCTTCTTGCGTCAGAACCGGCACGCTGATGCGCCGATTGCCCTGGAACATCAGCGCGCCTTCGGACATCAGGCGGCGGATCGCCTCGCGTACAGGCGTCATGCCAGCGCCGAGCGAATCAGTCAGTCCCTGGATGGTTACAGCCTGCCCCGGAGCCAGCTCTCCGAACAGAATCATGGATCTCAGGGTCTGATACACCTGCTCGTGAACAGGTTGTTTCGTGTCCGCCTGGGCGGGATTTGTCGCCTGTTTTTTGATCATATTCAAAGGACTTGCCCCTATTTCGACATCACGGCTTGTCAGGTGTTCTACTTGATGAAAACATAAACACTGTTGCCGTAGAAGGCAAAACTTGATCAAATCTAGGCAGGCGGGAAAATACCCACCAGCTCGCAGGGAGACATTCAATGACTTTTAAATCGCTGACACTCACGGCGGTGATGGCGCTGGCCACATCGGCGGCTTTCGCCGAAGAGGTACGCGTCTACAACTGGTCGGACTATATCGACGAAGAGTTGCTGGCCAAGTTCGAAGAAGAAACCGGCATCAAGCTGATCTATGACGTGTTCGACAGCAACGAGGTTCTGGAGACCAAGATGCTGGCCGGCGGATCGGGCTATGACGTGGTGGTGCCGACAGGAACTTTCCTGCAACGTCAGATCCAGGCGGGCGCGTTCCAGAAGCTCGACATGTCGAAGCTGCCCAACCACGCGAACATGTGGGATCAGATCGAGTCGCGCACCGCGCAATACGATCCCGGCAACGAATATTCGATCAACTACATGTGGGGCACAACCGGTCTGGGTGTGAACGTCGGCAAGGTCAAGGAAGTGCTGGGCGAAGACGCGCCGATGAACAGCATGGATCTGGTGTTCAAGCCCGAGAACATGGAAAAGCTGGCCGCCTGTGGCGTGCATTTCCTGGACGCGCCCACCGAACTCATCCCGGCGGCCCTGAAGTATCTGGGTGAGAACCCTGACAGCCACGACCCGGATGTGATCGAAAAGGTGGAACCGGTTCTTATGGGTGTACGGCCCTATATCCAGAAGTTCCACAGTTCGGAATATATCAACGCGCTGGCCAACGGCGATATCTGCGTCGCGGTCGGCTGGTCGGGCGACATTCTTCAGGCCCGTGACCGCGCCGCCGAAGCGGACAATGGTGTCGAGATCGAATACCACGCCTTCAAGCAAGGTTCGCTGATGTGGTTCGACCAGATGGCGATCCCTGTCGATGCGCCGAACCCCGACGCCGCGCACAAGTTCCTGAACTTCATCATGGACGCGCAGAACATGGCGGCGGCTTCGAACTATGTCTACTACGCCAACGGCAACAAGGCCTCGCAAGAGTTCCTGGTCGAGGATGTGATCGGCGATACCGCCATCTATCCGGACGAGGAAACCATGCAGAACCTCTATACCACCTCGCCCTATCCGGCGAAGGTCCAGCGGACCGTGACCCGTCTGTGGACCAAGATCAAGTCGGGCACCTGATCACCGACACTAATTGCGGGGCAGGCCGGGTGGCCTGCCCCGTCGCGTTTACCCCACTTTAACGAGACAGACGGGGGCTTACCTTGCAATCTTCGAAATTTGCGCCTTGGGACGATCCTGACGCGAAACCGCTGATTCGTTTCAAGAACGTGACCAAACGGTTTGGCGAGTTCACTGCAATCGACAACCTGACACTGGACATCTACGAGCGGGAATTCTTTGCTCTGCTCGGTCCCTCGGGCTGTGGCAAGACGACGATGATGCGCATGCTGGCCGGGTTCGAAAGCCCAACCGAAGGCGTGATCGAACTGGCCGGGCAGGATATTGCCCCGGTGCCACCGAACAAGCGGGCGGTGAACATGATGTTCCAGTCCTATGCGCTGTTCCCGCATCTGTCTGTCTGGGACAATATCGCCTTTGGACTGCGTCGCGACAGCATGCCCAAACGCGATGTCGAAGATCGCGTCGAAGAGATGCTGCGGCTGGTTCGGCTGGAGAAATTCGCAAAGCGCAAGCCGCACCAGATTTCGGGCGGGCAGCGGCAGCGGGTTGCTCTGGCGCGGTCGCTGGCCAAGGCGCCCAAGCTGTTGCTTCTGGACGAGCCGCTGGGCGCGCTGGACAAGAAGTTGCGCCAGGATACCCAGTTCGAACTGATGGATATCCAGGAAAAGACCGGCACCACCTTCGTGATCGTGACCCACGACCAGGAAGAGGCGATGACCGTCGCCAGCCGAGTGGCGGTGATGGATCAGGGGCAGTTGATGCAGGTGTCGACCCCGGACCGTATCTATGAAACGCCCAATTCGGTCTATGTGGCCGACTTCATCGGTGACGTGAACATCATCCAGGGCCGCGCCACGCAGGACGGCGAAGAGACCTATCGCATCGATTGGGCCGAAGGGCAGAAGCCCTTGACGGCTAAGTCATCCAATGTGTTCTCGGCCGGGCAGACCTGCCATCTGGCCATTCGGCCCGAAAAGGTCGCGATTACGGCCGAACGTCCCGAGGATGCCGCCAACGCGGTGCAGGGCCGGGTGCATGACATTGCCTATCTGGGCAATCTGTCGACCTATCACGTGGAATTGTCAAACGGCACGATCATCAAGGCGCAGACCTCGAACACGCGCCGGATCTCGCGCCGGACCTTTACATGGGAAGACACTGTCTGGCTGTCCTGGACGGCCACGGCGGGCGTTCTGCTGGCCAACTGATGCGCCGGTTTTTTCTGATCGCCATCCCCTATGCCTGGCTTACGGTGCTGTTTTTGGTGCCGTTTGCCATCGTGTTCAAGATTTCGCTGTCGGACTATGCCGTCTCGATCCCGCCCTATGTGCCCCAGTTCGACTGGGCCGAGGGGATCATGGCGTTCATCCGCGAACTGGATTTCGAGAACTTCATCTTCCTGACCGAGGACGACCTGTACTGGAAAGCCTATCTGAGCAGTCTCAAGATCGCCGTCACGGCGACCTTTCTGACGCTCTGCGTGGGGTATCCGATTGCCTATGGCATGGCCCGCGCGCCCGAGGAATGGCGCCCGACGCTGATGATGCTGGTCATCCTGCCGTTCTGGACCTCGTTCCTGATCCGCGTCTACGCCTGGATGGGGATCCTGTCGAACGAAGGGTACCTGAACCAGATCCTGCTGTGGACCGGGATCATCAACGAGCCGCTGACCATCCTGAATACCAATACCGCCGTCTATATCGGCATCGTTTACACCTATCTGCCCTTCATGATCCTGCCGGTCTATTCCGCGCTGGATCGTCTGGACGGATCGTTGATCGAGGCGGCCGAGGATCTGGGCTGTTCGCGGGCGCAGGCGTTCTGGCTGGTGACCATTCCACTGTCGCGGCCCGGCATCATTGCGGGCTGTTTCCTGGTCTTCATCCCGACATTGGGTGAATTCGTGATCCCGTCGCTTTTGGGCGGCTCGGGCACGCTGATGATCGGCAAGGTGTTGTGGGAAGAGTTCTTCTCGAACCGCGACTGGCCTGTGGCCTCGGCCGTGGCGGTGATACTGCTGCTGATCCTGGTGATCCCGATCGTGCTGTTCCAGCGCAACCAACAGAAACAGGCGGAGGCGGAGCAATGAGCAGACTGAGCTGGTTCAACACCGTATCCCTGACGCTGGGATTCGCCTTTCTCTATATCCCGATGGTCATCCTGATCGTCTACAGCTTCAACGAAAGCAAGCTGGTGACGGTCTGGGCGGGGTTCTCGACCAAGTGGTATGGCGAACTGATGCGCAACGACGCGTTCCTGAGTGCGGCCTGGGTGACGGTAAAGGTGGCGGTGCTGTCGTCGACCTTTGCCACCATCCTGGGCACCATGGGCGCCTATGTACTGGTGCGCGGCGGGCGTTTCAGGGGGCGGACCCTGTTTTCCGGCATGATCTATGCGCCGCTCGTCATGCCCGAGGTGATCACCGGTCTGTCACTGTTGCTGCTGTTCATCGGAATCGGGATCGAGCGCGGCGTGATGACCATCGTTCTGGCGCATACGACGTTTGCCATGTGCTATGTCTCGGTGGTGGTGTCGTCGCGACTGGTGACCTTCGACCGTTCGCTGGAAGAGGCGGCGCTGGACCTCGGCTGTTCCCCGGCCGAGGCGTTCCGTCTGGTGACCCTGCCCATCATCGCCCCTGCGGTGATCTCGGGCTGGCTGTTGGCCTTTACCCTGTCGCTTGACGATCTGGTCATCGCTTCGTTCACCTCCGGCCCCTCGGCAACGACCCTGCCGATCAAGATCTTCTCGGCGGTGCGTCTGGGCGTCAGTCCGGAAATCAACGCGCTGAGTACCATCATGATCGGAATCGTCACGGTTGGGGTCATCTCGGCATCGCTTATCTCGAAACAGGCGCTGGTTCGCCAGAAACGGGATGAGCAGGCAGCAGCCCGCGTGCAATGAAACGGATATTTTCCGACTTTGCCTATGGCGCCGGGCCGCGCCAGGGCTGCTGGTGGGACGAGACCATCGACGCGCCGGACTGGCCGGTTGCCTCTGGCGATATCCGGGCGGATGTTGCCATTGTCGGCGGCGGTTTTACCGGCATGTCGGCGGCGCTGCACCTGGCCGAACGCGGGGTGGCGGTGACTCTGCTCGAAGCAGAGGCGCCCGGCTGGGGCGCCTCGGGGCGCAATGGCGGGTTCTGCTGTCTGGGCGGCTCCAAGCTGAGCGATACGCGAAAACGCAGACGTTACGGTGACGACGGTGCGCGGGCGTTTGACCAGGCCGAGGTGGACGCGGTCGATCTGGTCGCGGACCTGATCGCGCGGCACGGGATCAATGCAGATACCCATTCCAAAGGCGAGACACGGCTGGCCCATTCCACGCGCGCCATGGAGGCCCTGCGGCGCGAGGCGGACGCGGGTCATGGCAGGCTGCACGAAAAGCATGATCTGGAGGCCGATGGGCTGAACGGCCAGTTCTTCGGCGGGCTGACCACCGATGTCGGCTTTGCGCTGAATCCGCGCAAGTACCTGTTCGGGTTGGCTAAGGTGGCTGCGGCAAAGGGCACCCGCCTTTTTTGCAACAGCCCCGTGACCCGGATAGCGCCGGGCGGACGGGGCCATATCCTGCATACGCCTGCGGCCCGGATCGAGGCGGAAGCCGTGTTGATCTGCACCAATGGGTATTCCAGCGAGGACATGCCACCCTGGCTGGCGGGCCGCTATATGCCCGCGCAATCCAGCGTGATGGTGACCCGCCCGATGACTGATGCGGAACTGCGGGCGCAGGGCTGGACGTCGGATCAGATGGCCTATGACACGCGCAACCTCTTGCACTACTTCCGACTGATGCCGGACCGACGGTTTCTGTTCGGAATGCGGGGCGGCTTGTTTTCCTCACCCGGGGTTGAGGCGAGGATTCATGCCCGGATGCGTCGTCATTTCGATGCGATGTTCCCGGCCTGGACGGGGATCGAGGCGACAAACATGTGGTCCGGAATGGTCTGTCTTGCGCGGGATCTGATGCCCTATGTCGGGCCAGTGCCGGGCTCGCCCGGCCTGTTCGCTGGGCTTGCCTATCATGGCAACGGGGTTGCGATGGGCACCTATTCAGGCCGTGCCCTGGCGCGGTTGGCGCTGGGCGAACAGGCAGGTTTACCGCTGGCAATGCAAGGTCCATTCAGGCGCTTTCCGCTTGGCCGTCTGCGCCGCGCCGTGATGCCGCCTGCTTATCTGGCCTATGGGCTGGCCGACCACCTGTGAGCCTTGCTTATTCGGTCAGCGCTGCGACCTCCAACCGGTAGGCGGGCGCATAATCAGGCGCGCCATTCTGCGCCCGCCAAAGGCAATAGGCCGCCATGCGCCAGTGGAAAAAGGGTTTCAGCGCCTGATACCGGTCGGTGACCGCAGGATCGGAATATGTGGCAAGAAAGGATCGTTCTTCTGCGCCGGTCAGCGGCTTGCCGCGATAGACATGCTGCATCGCAGGGGACAGGAAGATCGCAATATCCTCGACCGGGTCACCAATCGCGGGGCATTGCCAGTCGATCAACACCACCCCGTTTGCGTCCAGCAGAATGTTACCCGGAACCGGATCGCCATGGATCAGACAGCTGCGCCCTGGTGGAATCACCTCCCCGGCGGGGCGCAAACGTTCGAGTTCGACGCGCGGCTCAGCGCCGCATAATGCCAAGATGCGTTCCGCATGAGCAAGCAGGTCGCGGCTGCCGTTGCAGCCGCGCGGCAAGTCCAGGTCCGTGTTCAGGGCATGCAGCCGGGCCATTGCCTGTGCGGCGCGTTGCGTATCGTTTCGCCAGGGCGTGCCCGGGGCATGGTCATAAAGCGCCCAGGCCTGCTCCGCGAACTCACCGCTTGCGCGCAATCTTGGCGTAAGGCCGGTTTCGGCAAGCCGCTCGAGGCAGGCTCTCTCGGAGACAGGATCGTTCCGGAACAGGGGATTGAGGAAATCCGTCCGGTAGAGTTTCAGGACAAGATCGCCGTCACGGCCATGCAGGCGCCAGACCCGGTTGGTACGGCCACCGTACAGGGTTTCAAAACTGTCGCTGGCACCGGAAAGACCCCGCGCGCGCAAGTCCGCGACAAGGTCCGCTGGCGGGTTTTGGTCTTTCTGGTGCAGGGCGGGCCTCGGTCGTTTGGTCGGGCCGGATTGCCCTGGGCGACGGTACCGCGCCCAGTTTACCCATTGGCACGTACCGCCGTCACCGTCGAGGCCAAGATTGCCTGACCGCCATCAAGGATCAAGATCACTTCGCCATCTTCGATCTGTGCTTCGGTCACAGGATGATAAACGGCGCTTGCTTCCTCCAGCAACAACTCATCACCCTGATAGCTCTGGATCGCAAAGCTGTAGAGGCCTTCGGGCCGGGCTGCGCCGTTGTCGTCCAAGCCGGTCCATTCGACGGGCTCGGCCGAGATCGGAACCTGGAACCGGTCGACAACCTCGCCGTCATCGTCACGCACAACGATGAATGCCTTGTCCGCTGCCGCCAGCGGCGCGGGTGAAATCGTTACCGGCTGACCCGAGAAATGCGCCGGGGCAATGGCGCGCGCCTCTTTGCCGATCCAGCTGGACAGGCGGGCCATGTCCGTTGCGCCCAGTTGCTGAACCAGCGCGGTAAGCGTGTCATTGGTCTTTGTCTGCTGCTCGACCATCGAGAACTGGGCAAGCTGCGATGCGTATTCCGACGAATCCAATGGCTCCAGCGGGTCCTGGTATCGGGCTTGGGTCGTCAGCATGCGGATGAACGTGTCGAAATCCGACACGCCGCTCTTTGCATCGGCTTGCGGCGAACGCTGTGTCGGGGCGGCGCTCTGGTTTGCGGAGTGTACCGGTGCGGTCATTGTCAAAGCCTTATGTCCAAACCGTTTGCGATGATGCGCGGTGGGCTCGTTTCCTGTGCCCCGGGCACGGTTTCAGGTGGTTGGGAATCTACTTGGGGCCGATTCCCGGTTTGTTGCCGGTCGGTGCCAAACCCGTTCTGTGATCCGCCAAAACTGAAGGTCACGTCGCTGTACCCCATTGCGCGAAACTCGGTGGCAAGCTGGTCGATATGGCGCCGCAACAGATCCAGGGTTTCAGGCCGGTCTGCGACAATCGCCATCATCAAACCGCCGTCACGCATCTTGAGCGACATCTGGACCGATCCGAGTTCTTGCGGGTCCAGTCTGATGTCGACCTTCCCGGCCTCGGCCGAGCCTGCAACAGCGCTTGCCATCTGGTTGGCGATATGTCGGGCGGTTTCCGTTGGGGCCGTTGCCATCGCTGGGATTGCCGATATTCCGGTCACATGGGGCGACTGGGCGCTTTCCCTGGCGCCAGTAACGGACGCGATGACATGGTCATGATCCCGCTCCCACCGCCAGCCATCCAGCGCGCGTGTCGCTGCGTTCCCGGCATCGTCTGCCGACAACGGCGGGGCGGCGACGTTTGTACGAGCGGCCGAAACCGGTTCGGAGAGCGGTTGCCGGACCGTGTCCCTAATGGTTGGTGCGGACCCGGGATCGGGCGTAATGGCTTGGCTCGCCCCGGTTTCGAGTCTGCTGATATGGGGCGCGGGCTGTAACGGCAGGCGGGCCGAGCGTTGCTGGCCGGAAATCGGCCAATGAGGGACCTCAGACGCGTCGTCAGCTTCGGCGGAAATCGAGTTCGCCGGGCGAGGTTCTGCCTGATCCGGTCTCGCTGGCGGCGGTTGCCCTGGGCCGGTTTGGCGTGAGTTGCCGGAAACAGACAGGGGTTCGCCCTCCGGAGATATCGCCAAAGTCGTCGAATCGATCGAGCTTTGTTGACTGCCGGTCGGCTGTTGCCCGGCTGCGGGTCCGGGCGCCACGGTGCCGGGCTCGAAGCGTTCCGGCTTGCCCTCGGGCGAGGGCGGGTACACGGCGTGTTGCGGGCGCGGGCGCGCGGGGATCTCGGCGCGGGCGCTTGGGTGACCGCCGTCATCTTCGGCCTCGGCGGAGACCGGGTTCGCCGGGCGAAGCTCTGCCTGATCTCGCCTGGCTGGCGGCAGTTGCGCTGGGTCGGCTTGGCGTGCGCGATCGGGAAATGCGAGGGGGTCACCCTCCGGGGAGATTGCCGACGCGGCGGATTTGATTGGGCTTTGTTGCGCGTCAGCAGGCTGTTGCTCGGGTGCAGGCCCGAGCGCCATGGTGCTGCGCTCGACGCGTTCCGGCCTCCTCTCCGGCAGGGGCTTGTCCAAGGCATGTAGCGCTCGCGCACGCACGGGGATCTCGGTCGGAGCGCGCGGATGGCCCCGTTCATCGGAAACCCTGGCGGCGTCAGGCGTTCCCGACATCAGGGGCCGATCAGTGGATTGACCCGGTGGCAGAGGGACGGCGGATGGTTTTTCAGCCAGTTCCGTGGTGGGGTGGAGTACTTTTCCTTGCCCGGTTTCCGGTGTCGCGCCAGACCAGGTAACGCGTTGGTCTTCGGGGTGGCCCGTGTGGCCCCTGACAACAGGGTCCTGTGCGGACGGCTGGCGCGTCACATCAGCCATTGCCTTTGTCGCGGCCCGGACATGGGTGTGGATTTCTCCGACACCAAGCTCGGAATGATCGCCACCTGCCGATTCGGGAGATGTGGCATGCACCGGTACTGATCCGCTCTCGTTGTCTCCGTCGTGGCTATCCGGTTCGGGGTCATCCCCCAATGGTCGCGGTGCCTGTGCTTCGGTTCCGTTTGCCTTGTCCTGCTTGGTCGGGATCGTGCCCTGCCGTGCAAATACGCTCAGAAAGTCTGCGGACGGAGCGTCGGCGCGGGGCTGACCCAGCCCCGTGCTCGTGCCGGTTGTGCGACCGACACCGGTCGACGAAGAAAGTTGGGGAAAGGTCGAAAATTCCATGCGAAACCCGTTTGCTGACTTGGCGATCATTGCGGCAATCCGGTTACGTTTTTTTTAACCGCTTTTCAGTCTGATCGGGAAAGTTCGAAACAATTTCGAGGTTCTCCATGGAGATTTCCCACATATCCCGGTCGCGGATTCCAGTCGCTCCGGATCCCGCGGCATCCCCCCTGCGCGAGGCCGCGGTCCGGCTGGAGGCGACCTTTCTTGCCGAAATGCTCAAGGCCGCTGGTCTGGGGCAGGCGCGCGGCGAATTCGGTGGCGGCGCGGGCGAGGACCAGTTCGCCACCTTTCTGGTCCAGCGACAGGCAGAACACATAGCCCAGACCGGAGGAATCGGTCTGGCAGAAACCTTTTTCAATGCTCTGAAGGAAACCCAAAATGGCACATGACGCCCTGAACGACCTGCTCACGTCGCTCGATTCGCTGCTTGAGCAGGAGCGATCCGCGCTTGTCAGCGGCGAACTCGATCAGCTTGGCCCGATGACGGACGAGAAGGAAAGGCTGGTCGCGCGGATTAATGCTTCCGTCGATCTCACGCCCGAGCAACTGGCGCCGCTGCACCGAAAGGTGACCCGCAACCAGGCGCTGCTGAACAGCGCTCTGGAGGGAATCCGGTCGGTTGCGCAGCGTATGGCCGAGCTGCGCCGGGTGCGTCAGGGGCTCGAGACCTATGACAGCGCCGGGCAAAAGCACCGGTTCAGCGCCACGCGAAGCGCACAGCTGGAAAAACGGGCCTGAGGTGGAATTGAGTCAAATTCGCCGAATGGGGCAGAGGCGTCTTAGCGATCCATTAGGAGATCGGGGACAATGGTGGCCTCGCACCTCGGAATGAGTGTGGCGCGAGACCGGTTCCCGGACTTTCGCACTCGTCAGAAAGACGTTTCCGAACGCCTGAACGGGCGGATGCAAACCCGGGCCAAAGGCCCACAAGATCAAAGGATGATGCTATGTCCAGCATTCTGACGAACAATGGCGCCATGGTTGCGCTGCAAACCCTCAAATCTGTCAACATGAACCTGGGTCAGACCCAGAACGCCATCTCGACCGGCAAGAACGTGGCCACCGCCAAGGACAACTCGGCCGTCTGGGCCATCTCGAAAGTGATGGAATCCGACGTCAAGGGGTTCAAGGCGATCAAGGACAGCCTGAGCCTGGGTGAATCGACCGTCGCCGTTGCCCGCAACGCGGCTGAAACCGTGACCGATCTGCTGACCCAGATGAAGGGCAAGATCGTTGCCGCACAAGAGGACAACGTTGACCGCACCAAGATCAACGCCGACGTCACCGCGTTGAAGGATCAGATCGCGGCCGTGGTCGGCGCGGCCCAGTTCAACGGGCTTAACCTGGTTGACGGAACCGCGGCTTCGGCTTCGGTTCTGGCCTCGCTCGACCGTGACAACTCGGGGAATGTGACGGCCTCGTCGATCACGGTTACCGGTCAGAACCTGTCCACCGGTGGCTATACCGCCAAGGCCGTGTTCGATGCGACGAACACCGATGGTGTATCAGCGGACGGTCAGGACAGCTTTGGCTTCTCGCTGGATGCCAATGGCGGCACCGACGACAACGGTCAGATCGAGTTCGAACCGCAGGGCACAGCCGCATATGCGGCAGGTGACAGCTTCACCATTCGTCTTGGCGATACCGAGGTGAGCTATACCGTCACCGCCGAAGACATCGCGTCGACTTCCCAAGCGGATGTGATCGCAGTTGGCATGAAGGCGGCGATCGAGGCCTCCGGCGCGAATGTTACGGTGGACTACAACGCCGCGAACTCGGGTCGGCTGGTGATTACCAACGATGGTACCGACAGCCTGCACGTTTCGGGCCAGTTCTCCAACGCCAACTCTGGTGGTCTGGGTGCGCTGGCGGCAATTGACGTGTCGAACTCCGCTGGTGCGGCAGCCGCTCTGGGCTCGATCGAAACCCTGATCGATACCTCGATCGACGCAGCCGCAGCCTTTGGTTCGGTTCAAGGGCGGATCGAGACGCAAAAGACCTTCATCTCGAACCTGACCGACTCGCTCAAATCGGGCATCGGTTCGATGGTGGATGCGGATATGGAAGAGACCTCGGCGCGGTTGCAGGCGCTGCAGGTGCAGCAGCAGCTGGCGGTTCAGTCGCTGTCCATCGCCAACCAGGCGCCGCAGTCGATCCTGTCGCTGTTCCGCTAAGCGGCCCGGCCGGGGCAGTCATGCCCCGGTCCCCCCCTGCCGACATTCCCAAGAGTAAGGACATCACGTGAACGCGCTTCTTCAGGCACGCCAGGCTTATTCGGCCGCTTCCGCCCCGATCCGGACACCGCGGAACATGGAATACGAGGTTCTGTCCAGAATCACCCATCGCATGCACAGCGCGGCCAAGCGAGGCAACGCCGGGTTTGGGGCCCTGGTCGAGGCCCTGCATGAAAACAACCGTCTGTGGGGCGTCCTGGCCGCCGACGTGGCCGACAGCGCCAACAGCCTGCCGACCGATCTGCGGGGGCGGCTGTTCTATCTGGCCGAATTCACCCAGGTCCACACCAGCAGGGTTCTTCGCCGCGAGGCATCCGTTCGGCCGCTTCTGGAAATCAACACGGCCGTATTGCGCGGCCTTCGCAACGGAGGGTCGGCGGCATGAGTGGTCTTGTCCTGAAACTCGCGCCCAAGGAACGGGTGCTGATCAATGGAGCGGTGATCGAAAACGGGGATCGCCGTGGCCGGTTGTCGATCATGACGCCCGACGCAAACATCCTGCGCCTGCGCGATGCGATCCACCCCGAAGAAGCCACGACCCCGGTGCGCCGCGTGTGTTATGCCGCCCAGCTTATCCTGTCGGGCGACAGCGATCCATCCGCCGCCAAACTGTCGCTGTTGCGGCGCATAGAAGAGTTGAGTCAGGTTTTTACAGATCGGGACAGCCGCAAGATCCTGTCTGAGGCGACCGAAGCCCTGGTGGCGGAACACTACTACAAGTGCCTCAAGGCGCTGCGCGGCCTGTTGCCGCGAGAGGAGCGTATCCTGGCGCTGCGCCCGCAATGAGTTTTCAGCCGGTCCTGATTTCAAGCGGGATCGCGGGCTGGCGGTTCTTGCAGCGAACATATGACAGCCAGCTCGAGAGTTTCTCGAAATCCGCCGCGCGCAACCGTGAAGCCGATTATTTCGCGGAAAAGATCGGTAGTGTCAAAAGCGCCGAAGATCTCGTATCGGACAGGCGTCTTCTGCAAGTGGCACTCGGGGCGTTCGGCCTCCAGGATGATATCAACAATACCTATTTCATCCGCAAGATTCTTGAGGATGGAACCACATCATCGGATGCGCTGGCCAACAAATTGTCGGACAAGAGGTACCGTGAATTCTCCAAGGCGTTCGGCCTTGGCCCAGGCGAGATCCGGACCACCGGGTTGGTGACCTTCATGGAGGACATTGTCGCTCGCCACGAAGCGGCCGGTTTCGAAACGGCCATTGGCACCCAGGATGAAAGCATGCGCATCGCGCTTTATGCACAGCATGAACTAAAGACCCTGGCCGAGGATCGCTCGGGCGAGAACGCGAAATGGTTCACCCTGATGGGCGTGCCGCCGCTCAGGCAGATGATGGAAACCGCGCTGGGCCTGCCTTCGGGACTGGGGCGGATCGACATCGACCAGCAGCTGGAGATCTTCAAGGATAAGCTACAGGCACTGACCGGATCGGATTCGGTGTCGCAGTTCACCGATCCGGACGTGGTGGAAAAGGTTACCATCGCCTATCTGGCACGCGCCCAGATCAGCAGCCAGGCAATTGGAACCTCGGCCGCGCAAAACGCGCTGACCCTGCTGGGCGGCGCGTTTGGCTGAGGTTTTCCGGTCGTGTCGGGCAGCAGCCGGTTCCCTGCCTGAACATGTTCAGGCGGCAATCGCGTAACAGCTGACCGGCTGGGTCACATTGTGCAGGGTGACAGCGCCCAGCGAGAGGCAATCGCCGCAAACCGGGCGAATGTCCTCTGACACCACGATCCGGTGCCGTGTCGATTTACCATAGTCGCCCAGACGGGCGGCCAGATTGGCCGCCTGGCCGATCACCGTGAAATCCAGCCGTTCGCGCGATCCGACATTGCCATAGGTCACCTGGCCATAGGCAATCCCGATGGCACAATCGAGCTTTGGTGTGCCCTCGGTGCCCTGGCCCAGGGTTGACACGATGCGGGTCGCCGCATTCAGCGCGTTTCGCTGCGCGGTCTCGGCGGTGTCCGCATTCGGAAACACCGCCAGGACCGCGTCGCCGATGAACTTCAGTACCTCACCGTCATGCGCGTGTACGATATCCGACACGGTTTCGAAGAACCGGTTCAGCAGGGCGATGTATCGGGCGCGGCCCATCTGCTCTTCCAGCCGTGTCGAGCCACGCAAGTCACAGAACATGATGGCGGCGTCGATATCGTCGCCGTCGCCGCGCCGGATGTCACCGCCCAGCACGCGCGCGCCGGTGCGCTTGCCGACATAGGTTTCCAGCAGCGCGCGCGCATTCTCGGCCTGCGTGAACACCTCGTAGTAGCGTCCGATCACCGCCGCGCATTCGAACACCAGACCCAGATTTGCGGTGGTGAACCCGTCGGGGTGATCGCAGGTCAGGGTGAGTACATTTGTCCGACCGTCCGAAAACGGCATCGGCATCGCGACATAGTCGGTCGCCCCGCGCGCTCTCAGGTCTCCGATGATGGGAAAGCTGTCCTGGGTCGTGTCGCCATTCAACCGTTGCCGCACGCCGCCCAAGCCGTTCGAGACATGCCGCAGCGGGCTGTTCTGATAGGCGGGATTGTCGTACACCTCGTAGGTGGGGGCATAGGTCGAAATCTCGGTCTTGCCCTTTTCCCAGATGTAGTGCTTGCCCGCGATCTGCGGATGCAAGGACCAGACCATCACGCCCAGGCGGGACACGGCGATACCGTGTTCCAGCATCTTTTCGGCCAGCGCCAGGGTGAATGCCTCGGGGCTGCGGATTTGCGACGCCCGGCGCATCAGCCAATCGACCAGCGGCCCGCTGATATGGCCGGGATCGTCCTCGCGCAGCTCATTCTCGCCCAGATCCATATGCGTGTAGGCGCCGGGCATGAAACCGACATGACCCCGAATGCCCTCGCTTTCCGGCAGGGGGTTTTCATAGGTCCAGGCCGCGTTTTCCACGCGCTCGTCCTCCAGCAACAGGTCACAATAGCTGGCTGTGCCTTTGAACGGGCAAAAGGTCTGCAACTCGGATCGCTCACCAAGGCGCACCAGGACGTCCTCTCGCGGAACATAGACGGTTGGCGGCAACCGGGTTTCGTACATTACCCTTGCACGGGATGTCACGGCCAGCAGCGTATTGCCCCGGTAAACCTCGACACGGCCCTTGAGTGGTTCGGTCCGGATGCCATAACCTTGACTCAGCGACGTGGCATGGACGTTCATGAGCGGCCTCCTTCTTACCAATCCTGCCAAAGGATGGGCGGTCAGGCTCCGGAATCCAAGAGCACGCGCGGGGATTTTACCGGTGGATAGCGGATGCGACTTCTTCTGATGACAGTTCTTGGCATGACCCTGGCTGGGCCGGTTGCCGCGCAATACAAGAAACCGTGGCAGCCGACACGCGACCAGTGCATCTGCATCGCGGTATGCCAGGCGCGTGAAAACCCGGGCCGGATGATCAGCCAGCCGGGCTATGGCTGTCCGCATATCCGCGACGAGCTGATCATGGACAACATGGCGCGCTGCAAATGCCCGGCCTGGACACCGAAGACCCCGGCCAAGCCCGAGCCGGGGCGACCATCGCCCAATCACTGAGCCTCAGACCATCTGGATGACGGATTTCTCGATTGCCAGCATGTAACCGCGCTTGGCGATGTTCTTGACCAAAAGCGCACTGATCATCTGGTTACCCAGCGTGTCGCGCAATCGCTTGATCCGGGTCGCGCCCGCCGCCTCTTCGCAATCGGCGGCCTCGCGGCCGGAAATCACCGCTTCGATCTGGGCACCTGACAGCACCTCGTCATCCATCCGGGCCTCGGCCAGGACGGCAAGGGTTTCGATGGCGGCCGGGGTCAGCTGGAACTCCATGTTGTTCAGGTACACGGTGTTCTCTTCGCGGCTGATCAGCAGCGAGGTGACCTGAATGCCCGTGCGCTCGATCTGGGCCATACGGCGGTTGATCAGCACCAGCATTGCCAGAAACACCAGCGCCGCGATCATCATCGCGCTGGCAAAGACCAGCAGGACAAAGATTACCATGCGATAGCTTGACAGGGTATCGGCAAAGGCGGTGCCGGACTGGGCGAGAATTTCCAAGAGCCGGATCTCGGCCTGGGTGGTCAGATCGTTTTCGATAAACACCCGCTCGACCCGCGCGTTGAACGCGTTGGCGTCGGGAAGGGTAAGGAACAGGAAGGTGGCGGTCGTGGCCAGGATGACCACGATCGCCGCGATCCCCATCCCGATCAGCCGCGTGCCCGAGCGGCGCGCCTCAGAAACGGAGAAAATAGGGTCCGGCATCGGCCTTCCTCTTGTCCAGGCCTTCGGGACCGAAGACAGAGATCACGTTCAGAAGGGTCCAGCCGGCGGCCTGAAGGCGCGCGGCGACTTCCGGAGCGGCCTGACCGGCGGAACAGGTGGCGACCTGCATGACCCCGTAGTGCAGACGCAGGGGTTGCTCTTGCTTGGCCTTGTAATCGGCATAGCAATCGTCGGCGCGGGCCGGAACCGGAAGTAGGGTAAGGGCCAGAATGGCCAGTATCGGGACGATGTGTTTCATGCCGCTCATCCTGCGCCCGAAGCCGGGGATATTCAATAACAACAGGGCGATGCGGGCTTTGATATCGGATAACACGGGGGCGATATTGCTTGTCGGACGGGGCCGGTCCCAGGTTGGCGGCATCACAAACACGCCCTTTGATGCGGGGCGCCCCAATCACCGCTGCACAGGAGTTCGCCATGCACCGCAAGTTCATCGCCCTCGTCGTATCCACTGCCATTGCCGTTACCGGTGTCTCGGTCAGCCAGGCCCGGGCCGCAGATGCAAAGGACATTCTGGGTGGGCTTGCCGCCGTTGCCATTCTGGGCGCCGCGATCTACCACTATGACAAGAAGAAGGAGCGCCGGAGGCAGCAGCAAGAGCATGTCTCGCGCAATCCAATCCATCCTTATCCGATCCCGCAACCCAAACCCAACACGCATGGCTATCCCAAGCCGCGCCCCTTGCCCCAGGACATCGCCCGCTACAATCTGCCATCGCACTGTTTGCGCGAGGCGGAAGGGTATCGCGGCGCCGGGCCGGTTCTTGGGGCGCGCTGTCTGTCGCGCAACTACAAGTATTCCGAAAGCCTGCCGGAGCAGTGCAAGGTCGCCTATTGGAATGGCGAGCGGACCCGCACGGCCTATGAGCCCAACTGCCTGCGCAAGTATGGCTACAAGGTCGCCTACAACTATTGAATCGAGCAGCATGACGCGAAACGCGTCCACGGGCAGGGGGTACGCCTCCTGCCCATTTTTGCTTGTCTTGTTGGCGGAATTACGGTTTTCCAAAGAGATGATCTATCCGGATTTCGAACTTGAAAAGGCGCTTGCCGCGCGTGGCTTCCTCCGCATCGCGGGGGTTGACGAGGTGGGGCGCGGCCCGCTGGCGGGTCCGGTGGTGGCCGCCGCCGTGGTCCTGAATGCCGAGGCCATTCCCGAAGGGCTGAACGATTCCAAGAAGCTGACAGGCAAGCGGCGGGGCTTGCTGAACGATCTTCTGAGGCAAGCCGCCGAGGTCGCTGTTGGAGAAGCAAGCGTCGAAGAGATCGAAGAGTTCAACATCCTGCGCGCCTCGCACATGGCGATGCGGCGCGCAGTCGAGGCACTGGGCCCGCCGCCCGACTTTCTGCTGATTGATGGAAACATGATCCCACAAGGGGTCGACATTCCGGCGCAGCCGGTGGTCAAGGGCGACACAAGGTCGGTGTCGATTGCGGCGGCCTCAATTGTGGCAAAAACATGGCGCGACAAGCTGATGGTGGATTTGGCGCAACAGCATCCCGGCTACGGTTGGGAGCGGAACGCCGGATATCCGACGCCCGAGCATCGTGCTGCCCTGCAACATCTTGGCCCAACCCCACACCATAGGCGTTCGTTCAAGCCGGTGCACAAGATATTGTATCAAGAGTAAATTGTAACCTGCTGATTCAAAAAAGAATTTGACCGCGAATCCGGTTTGACTCATCCTGTCATCAACCAAATGAGCGCAAAAGCGCCGTGGAACTTGAGGCAGTATATGACGACCATAAAGACTCAGGGCGCAACCGCGCTCCCGTTAAACACGATTCTATCCGGCGATTGCGTCGAGGTGATGAACTCATTGCCTGCGGCCTCTGTCGATCTGATCTTTGCGGACCCGCCGTATAACCTGCAACTCAAAGGCCAGTTGCATCGCCCGGACAACAGCCAGGTCGACGCGGTCGACGACCATTGGGATCAGTTTTCCAGCTTTGCCGCCTATGACCGGTTTACCAAAGACTGGCTGAAAGCCGCGCGACGGCTGCTGAAACCGAATGGCGCGATCTGGGTGATCGGATCTTATCACAACATCTTCCGTGTCGGCTCGGCGCTTCAGGATGCGGGCTATTGGATCCTGAACGATGTGGTCTGGCGCAAGTCGAACCCGATGCCGAATTTCCGCGGCAAGCGGTTTACCAACGCGCATGAGACGATGATCTGGGCCTCGAAATCCGAAGGTGGCAAGTACACGTTCAACTACGAGGCGCTGAAGGCGCTGAACGAAGGGGTGCAGATGCGCAGCGATTGGGTCATGCCGATCTGCACCGGCCATGAACGGCTGAAGGATGAAAACGGCGACAAGGCGCACCCGACGCAAAAGCCCGAGGCCCTGCTGCACCGGATTCTGGTCGGCTCGACCAATCCCGGTGACGTGGTGCTTGACCCGTTCTTTGGTACCGGCACCACCGGGGCGGTCGCCAAGATGCTGGGACGCGAGTTCATCGGCATCGAGCGTGAGGAAGCCTATCGCAAGGTTGCCGAAAAACGCATCGCCAAGGTGCGCAAGTTCGATCGCGAAGCCTTGCAGGTCTCGGCAAGCAAGCGCGCCGAGCCGCGCATTCCCTTTGGCCAGCTGGTCGAACGCGGCATGCTGCGCCCGGGCGAAGAGCTCTACAGCATGAACCAGCGGCATAAGGCCAAGGTCCGCGCTGACGGCACCCTGATCGGCCAGAACATCAAGGGCTCGATCCATCAGGTCGGCGCGTTTCTGGAAAACGCGCCCTCGTGCAACGGCTGGACCTATTGGTGTTTCAAGCGCGACGGCAAGGTGGTGCCGATCGACGTGCTGCGCCAGCAGATCCGTTCGGAACTGGCAAACTAACCTCGCAAGATCCCAAGCATACCGCCGGTGCCTGTGGCCTGACACATGGCACTACACCTTGCCCCGCCGTATCCCGGCGGGGTTTTTTTCAGTGTCGCACCCGGTTTGCGGTTGCGGTTATCATGCCTATCTCGACCGCAGGAACGAGGAGCCGACCGAAATGGCCGATATCACTGCCCCGGCGCGCCGACGCGAGCGTTTTTTCTTTACCCAGCCGGACGAGTTCGATCTGGACAACCGCTTCACCGAGGCCGCGCTGGAACGGCACAAGCGCGAGGGGCTGGAACTGGCCGTGCGCGCCCGCTGGGTGGCGATGCTGGTTATCGCGGTGCTGCTGATCTTCGTCAATCCGCAGTGGGAGGTTCTGTATTATCACGGCATTCTCGGGCTGATCGCGCTGAACGGCTGGTTCATCCGCCGCGCCGGACGGGTGGGCCAGTCGCGTACCGAGCTGTTCCTGATCTTTGTCGACCTGTTGATCATGACCCTTGGCATGGTCCTGCCCAATCCGTTTTCCCAGGACATCAGGCCGTTGGCCGGGCAGTACTGGTTCGACAATTTCCAGTATTTCTTTGTGATCCTGGCAGCGGGCACGCTGGCCTATTCCTGGCGCACGGTGATTGCGATCGGGACATGGACCACGGTGATGTGGACGACCGGCTGGCTCCTTGCCTGGTGGCTGTCCACGCCCATCCCCGAGTTGTCCGAGCGCGCCGCAGCGGCCTTTGCCAATTTCCCGGACGTCGCCGAGCACATGGACCCCAACAGCTTCATGCCGGAACTTCGGGTGCAGGAAGTGGTGGTCTTTCTTATCGTTGCGGTCACGTTGGGTATCTCGGCCCGGCGCTTTAACCGGCTATTGATGAACAACGCGGGGCTGGAACGCGAACGCGCCAACCTGTCGCGCTATTTCTCGCCCAATGTGGTCGATGCGCTCAGCCAGAATGACGAGCCGCTGAAACAGGTGCGGCAAGAGGATATCGCGGTCCTGTTCATCGACATCGTGGGCTTCACCCGCTTTGCCGCCGGTCGCGATCCCTACGAAGTGATCGAGGTGCTGCGCGGGTTTCATGCCCGGATGGAAACGCAGGTGTTCCGTCACCACGGCACGCTCGACAAATACCTGGGCGACGGGCTGATGGCGACCTTTGGCACGCCGGTGGCAGGCGAGCGCGATGCCACCAATGCGCTGGCCTGCGCCCGTGAGATGGTGGTCGAGATCGAAAAGTGGAATCGTGACCGGCGACGGGCGGGTGAGCCAGAAATTCATGCCGGGATCGGATTGCACTTCGGACCCGCGGTTCTGGGCGATATCGGTGCCAACCGGCTGGAGTTTGCGGTGATCGGCAACACGGTCAACGTCGCCGCCAAGCTGGAGGCGCAGACCCGCCTGTGCGGCGCGGGCATCGTGATCAGCGACGAGCTGCGCGATCGGATACTGCAGGAGAACCAGGGCGGCGACAAGTTGCTCGACGGTTTCGGCAAACACGAGAATGAATGCCTGCCCGGCATCGGCGATCCGATGACGGTCTGGACGCTCTGAAAGGGCGGGCCGCTCCCGCCCGTCGGCCGGCGCATCGCAGATGCGCCACCTCCCGTTGGGCCGGGCGGCGCGCGCTGCGCGCCGCGGTTCAGCGCGGGGCCGGGTTCAGCGCCTTGTTGTAGGGTTTCCAGTCGGAAATCTCGGGGTAGTATTGCCGCCGCCAGGCGCGCACGCGCGGGTTCATCACCCGCCGCCACAGCGGCGGGATCATCGCCGCAACGGTCATGACCGGATAACCATAGGGCAGTTGCGGCGCGTCCGCCTCGGTATGGTTCTGCAACAGCGGAAACCGGCGGTCGGGCTTGTAGTGATGGTCGGAATGGCGTTGCAGGTTGATCAGCAGCCAGTTCGACGCCCGTTTTGCCGAGTTCCAGGAATGGCGCGGTTTGACATGTTCGTACTTGCCCTCGCCCAGGTGTTTCCGGGTCAGCCCGTAATGTTCCACGTAGTTGACCACCTCAAGCTGCCAGATCGCGGTACCGGCCTGCACCAGGAACAGGCCCAGACCAGCCCAACCGCCGATCAGCCCCGCAAACGCCAGCATCCCCCCCTGCAAGGCCCAATAGCGCCAGAACGGGTTGGCCGGATCGGTCCAGTTCCTGTCCTTGCGCGCCAGCATCTCGCGCTCGGCACGGAAGGCCGAGCGCAGGCATTGCACCAGCACCCGGGGATAGAACCGGTGAAACCCTTCGTTATAACGCGCGGTCACCGGGTCACGCGGGGTGCCGACATAGCGGTGATGCACCAGCAGGTGTTCGGACCGGAAATGTGAGTAGAGCACCATGGCCAGCAGGATATCGCCCAGCCAGCGCTCGAACCGGTCCTTCTGGTGCATCAGCTCGTGGGAATAGTTGATCCCGATGGTCCCGGTGATCACCCCGACGCCGAAGAACAGCGCGATCCGTTCGCCGGTGGAAAGGTGGTCGGCGCGGGTGGCGTACCAGATCAGGCCGTAGAGCGTGACGAACTGCACCGGCACCCAAAGCTTGGTCAGCAGGATGTACCAGCCCAGCGCCTCTTCACCAGTCTCCGGATCAGCGTTTTCCAGGTTCTCGCCCGCCGCCTGGTCAAGGGCCGCAAAGGCCCACCAGGTCGACAACGGCACCGCCAGCAGCCACCAACCGCCCTCGGTTGCCGCAAACCAGACCAACGGCGCCAGCAGGTAGGATATCCAGAAGGGCAGGGCGCTTTGCCAGCGCGAGAGTTTCTCCGGGGCGATCATCGGACACTCCACAACAAACTGCCTGAATCCTAGACGTTTTTCCGGTCTCTGCCCATCGGTCTATTGGCCGCGCCACAGATCGTATGCCTTGCGCATCACAGTGGGCAGGTCCGAGGGGCGGAAGGCGTGCTTGTCGACGATATGCAACCCCTCGGGCGGCGGTCCCTTGGGCAGTTCGGCGCAGTGGATGCGCAGGATCAGGTGGAAATGGGTAAAGGTATGGCGTACCTCGCCCGCCAGTTCGCGCCACTCTGCCTTGAAAGGGGGGGCGGGGTCAGGGGCTTCGGACCAGTCCGAGCCGGGCCAGCCCAGCATCCCGCCCAAGAGACCGCGATCGGGCCGCCGCTGCATCAGCCAGCCGCCATCGGAGCGCTGCGCCAGATAGACATGGCCAAGGCGCACCGGTTTCTCCTTTTTCGACGCCTTGCGCGGCAGGTCGGGCGCGGTCCCACGCGCGCGCGCCAGGCAGGGGTCGCGCAGCGGGCAGATGCCGCAGGCGGGCGACTTCGGGGTGCAGATCGTGGCACCCAGATCCATCACCGCCTGGGCATGATCGCCGGGTCTCTCGATGGGGGTCAGGTCGGCGGCCCGCGCCTTCAATTCGGGTTTTACGCCCGGTAGCGGTTCGTGAATGTCATAGAGCCGCGCCATCACCCGTTCGACATTGCCGTCGAGCACGGTCTCCGCGCGGTCGAAGGCAATGGCGGCAATCGCAGCGGCGGTATAGGGGCCGATACCGGGCAGTGCGATCAGGCCATCATATGTATCGGGGAACCGGCCAGCATGCTCCTGCACCACCACGCGGGCGCATTTCAGCAGGTTGCGGGCGCGGGCGTAATATCCCAGCCCTGCCCATTCGCCCATTACCGCCTCGTCCGGGGCGGCGGCAAGCGCCTGAACCGTGGGCCACCGCGCCGTAAACCGATGGAAGTAGTCGCGCACCGCAGCAACCGTGGTCTGTTGCAGCATGACTTCGGACAGCCAAACCCGATAGGGATCGGGGCGTATGCCATCGGCACGCGCCGCCGGGCCGACGCGCCAGGGCATCTCGCGGGCATGGGTATCGTACCACGCCAGCAAGTCCGCGCTCACGCCATTGTGTTGCTGATCGCGCACGGAAAATTCTCCCTGACTGTCCGGTTTCGCTGGCGCCGCCGCGCCCGGGACTTAGAATAGCGCCATGAGAGTCGGAGACCAGATGGCACAGAGACGTTCCTCGACCCGCGGCTTCAAGCGTACGGCAATCCTGCTGGGCGACCAGATCCGCCGTGCCGGCGAAAGCCGGGGTTTTGCGGTCAGCCGGGTAGTGACCCACTGGCCCGAGATCGTGGGCCAGGACCTCGCCGCCATCGCCCGCCCGGTCAATATCAGTTATGGCAAGGGTGGCTTTGGCGCCACGCTGACGGTCCTGACCACCGGCGCGCAGGCGCCGATGCTGGAAATGCAGAAGGAACAGCTGCGCGAACGGGTCAACGCCGCCTATGGCTATAACGCGATCAGCCGTGTCCGGATCACTCAGACCGCGCCGACCGGTTTTGCCGAAGGGCAGGCCACATTCGAACACCGCCCCAAAGCCACCTCGTCCGGCCCCGCGCCGGAAGTCGCCGCCGAAGCTTCTCGCGTCGCACAAGGGGCGAAAGATGAAGATTTGCGCGCTGCCCTTGAAAGACTGGCCCAGAGCGTTTTATCGAAGCAGAAATCATAAGAAAGGGCCTGAAATGAGCCGTATGGGAACCGTGATCTGTGCTGCCGTGGCGATTGCCGCTGGCGCTTACTGGCTGAGCCTGCCGTCATCGACCGGCAGCCTGCCCGCCTCGCCGCTGATCGGCAGCGCCGACGCGCAGCAGGCCGAGGTCGATACCTCCACCATTGTAGAGATGGTGCAAGGGGCCGAGGACGCGCCGGTCGAGGTCATCGAATATGCCTCTTACACCTGTCCGCATTGCGCGCGGTTCCACGAGGAGGGGTACAAGCAGCTCAAGGCCGATTTCATCGACACCGGCAAGGTGCGGTTCATCTATCGCGAGGTCTATTTCGACCGCTACGGCCTCTGGGCCTCGATGGTGGCGCGTTGCGCCGGACCCGAGAAATTCTTTGGCATCACCGACCTGATGTTCAAGAGCCAGTCGGAATGGGCCCGTGCCGGTGGTCCGGCCGAGATTGCCGACGAGTTGCGCAAAATTGGTCGCGTGGCAGGCATCGACAATGACAAGCTCGACGCCTGTCTGGGGGATGCGACGATGGCGCAGACTCTGGTCGCCTGGTACCAGGAACACGCCACCCGTGACGAGATCAACTCGACGCCGAGTTTCATGATCAACGGCAAGAAGGTTGAAAACCAGCCCTATGCCGATTTCAAGGCACTGATCGAGGCTGAACTGGCGAACTGATGACACGGGCCGCGCCGCTCTCGGGTCTGAAGGTCGTCGAACTGGCGCGCGTGCTGGCCGGCCCCTGGGCGGGCCAGACCCTGTCGGACCTGGGCGCCGAAGTGATCAAGGTCGAAAGCCCCGCAGGTGACGATACCCGCGCCTGGGGGCCACCCTTCGTGACGCGCGATGATGATGTGTCGGCGGCCTATTTCCACTCGACGAACAGGGGAAAGGCCTCGGTCGTCGCGGATTTCTCAACCCTTGAGGGGCAGGACAAGGTACGCGCATTGGTGCGCGACGCCGATATCCTGATCGAGAATTTCAAGGTTGGCGGGCTGGCCAAATACGGGCTGGATTACGCCTCGCTTTCAGAGATCAATCCTCGGCTGATCTATTGCTCGATCACCGGATTTGGGCAGGACGGCCCCTATGCCCATCGTGCGGGATACGATTTCATCATCCAGGGCATGTCAGGTCTGATGTCGATCACGGGCGAGCCCGAGGGCCAGCCACAGAAATCGGGTGTGGCGATCACCGATATCTTTACCGGCATATATGCGGTCACCGGCATTCTGGCCGCGCTGCACCAGCGCGACCGGACCGGTCACGGGCAGCATGTGGATATGGCACTGCTCGACGTGGCGGTTGCCGTCACCGCCAACCAGGCGTTGAACTATCTCACTACAGGCGAGGTGCCCCCCCGCATGGGCAATGCCCATGTCAACCTTGCGCCCTACCAGGTGTTTGATTGCGCCGACGGCCATATCATCATCGCCACCGGCAATGACCGGCAGTACCAAAGGCTCTGCCGGGTGCTTGGGCTTGATGACATGGCCGAGGCGCCCGAGTTCCAGAAGAATCGCGACCGTCTCGCCAACCGCCGGGTGATGATCGCGCGGCTGAACGGCGCCACCGCGACCCGCGCCAAGGCCGAGTTGCTGGCCGCCTGCGAGGAACAGGGCATCCCTGCCGGCCCGATCAACGACATGGCCGAGGTCATGGCCGATCCTCAGGTGATCGCACGCGGCATGCGGATCGCACTTCAGGGCGTGCCGGGCATCCGCGCACCGTTCCGGTTCTCGGACGCCGATCTGGCGCTGCACCGGCCCGCGCCGAAACTGGGCGAGGACGGCTGAGACTCAGGGCGCGGGCGCAACCGCCAGCAGCATGTCGCGCACCCGGTCGGAGTCCGCAACGTCGAGCCGCACGGGCAGGGTGATGACCTTGGACCGGAATGCAGGCGGCAGCCGAACGGCGTCCTTTTCGGTGGTCACCATCTGCGCGCCAAGCGCCCGCGCCTCGGTTTCCAGGCGGGACATCAGCGCGGGCGTCAGCGGCTGATGATCGTCCAGCGCCTCGGCCCGCAACAGATCGGCCCCCTCCTTGCGCAACGTGCGAAAGAACTTGGCCGGGTTGCCGATACCGGCAAAGGCCAGAACCGGGGTGGCGGCCCAGTCCATCCCGGTCTTCAGAGGTTTGAGTTCCGCCGTTGCATGCGGCAGGCTGATCGCGGCCCCCCAGCGGGCGGCGAAATCCGCCTGCGCGGCGGCATCGCCCAGCGACAGCACCAGATCGGCGCGCCGCAGTCCCACATCGACCGGTTCGCGCAGCGGTCCGGCCGGAATGCACAGCCCGTTGCCGAACCCCTGTGCGGCATCGACCACGATGACCGAGAAATCCTTCTCCACCGCCGGGTTCTGGAATCCATCGTCCAGCACGATCACGGTGGCGCCCGCCGCCTCCGCCGCCCGCACGCCAGCGGCGCGGTCCTTGGCGACCCAGACCTCGGCAAAGGCCGCCAGCAGCAAGGGTTCGTCGCCCACTTGTTCCGACTTGTGGCGACCGGGATCCACCTGCACCGGTCCCTGCAACGCGCCGCCGTAGCCGCGGGTGACGACATGCGGTTCGTGCCCCGCGTCGCGCAGCCGCTCGACCACCCAGATCGCGGTCGGGGTCTTGCCGGTTCCGCCCGCGTTCAGGTTGCCGATACAGATCACCGGCACGGCGGCGCGGATCGGTTGCCCCTGGCGTATCCGCCGCGCGGTCGCCGCCGCATAGAGCGTGCCCAGCGGGCGCAGCGCGTTCGCACGCAAGCCGGGTCGCACCGGGTCGGTGTGCCAGAACTCAGGTGTCCGCATGCTCTGCCCTCCGCCGGTCCAACCGGTCCTGTACCAGCTCGAGCAGTTCATCGGTGAGATGGGCGGATTCGGTCACGACCTCCCATCCGGCCAGCGCCATCGTGGCGGCGGCATCGGGCGCCAGCAGGTGCACGACCTCTGAGCCCAGCGCCTCGGCATCGCGAACCGATCGCGCGGCTCCGGCCGAGGCAAGGCGGACATATGTGTCGATATGGTTGCGCACGTTCGGACCATAGAGCAGCGCCGAGCCGAGAGCCACCGCCGTCAGCGGATCCCGCCCGCCAGCGCCGGGCTCCAGTGAGCTGCCGACGAAGGTCAGCGGTGACACCCGGTACCACAGCCCGAGGTTTTCGGGCTCCGCGCTGATCACCACCTGAGTATGGTCGTCGATCATGTCGCCGGCATCCCAATTGATACACCGCAGATCCATGTGTTCCAGCCGCTCGCGTAGAGGCCCGGCTTCGTCCGGGTCGGCCACATGCACGACCAACAGCGCCCGGTGCAGCAATCGCAGCGCGTAGCGATGCGCGGTCAGGACCGAGATGAACTCCTTGGCCTGGGTCCAGGCCGACAGCCAGACCGGTCGCCCACCCAGGGCCGCATTGACGACCGCCAGCTCGTCTTCCGGCCAGGGGGCCGGATTCGCGCTGACCTGCAAAGGAGGCGAGGCGCGCACCTTGGCAGGAGCGACGCCCGCGCGGCGTACCTGACGTGCGGCAGCCTCTCCATTGGTCAGGATCATGTCGAAGCAATCCAGAACCGTGCGTGTGAGGTCGGGCAGCCACCGATGCTTGCGCGCGGTCAGATCGCGTTCGGCGACGTCGATAAGTATCATCGGCAGACCAGTCTGGGCCGCTTCGTCGATCAGGTTGGGTTTCAGCCCGCCACCGGACCACAGGCACATATCTGGTGTCCAATGGCTCAGAAAACGCCGCGCCGCGGTCGGGTGATCGTCGGGCAGGACCGAGACCAGCCCCGTGGGCGCCTGCCAATCGTCGGTCCGGGTGTCGCCGGGAATGGTGAACAAGGTCGACAGGTCAGGCCGCAAGGTGACAAGGCGCTGGGCGAGGTCACACAGGGCCGCGAAACGGCTCCGGTCGGCCACGTGAATCCACAGCAGCTCACCCTCGGGGCGTGATGGCATGTCGTCGCCGGGGGGATGCGCGCCGCGCCAGCTGAGCACGCGATAGGCCGCTAGACTGAGGGAGCGCGCCATGGTCTAACGTCCAACCGGCCCGGGGCAGGCCGTGAAACGGGAAACCGGGAAGAGGGCACAGGCCATTTTGTCGCTCCGGCGGGTTCTGGGCAAAATCGGCGGCAACCTATGGCATTTGTGATGCAGGTCAAGCTTGCGCCGATCTTGGCAAGGCGCGGTCAATGGCTTGCAATCCCCAGGCTGGCCGGGTCAAGTGCCGCCGCCAGCCCGCCATGCACGGTGTTGCCGCCCGCGATCACACCGGCCAGGCGAGGCCGGGCATTGTTGAACCTGAGCGGGGCGCCAAACCGGTCGGTGCAAAGACCGCCCGCCTCGCGCAGGATCAGGTCACCGGCGGCGATGTCCCATTCCCAACTGGGCCGCAGCGTGAGCATGCCGTCGAACCGGCCTTGCGCCACCAGCGCCAGCCGGTAGGCCAGCGATGGCCGATAATCGCGTTGGAACACAGGCGGAGTTCGCCCGATCCAGTGTTCCGGCAGCAGATTGGGCCGTGCGGCAAGAATATGCGCCTGCGCCAGATCGGCTGGGGCCGAGACCTGGATCGGGTCACCATTCAGAAACGCGCCACCGCCCGCCGCGGCCGAGAACAGCAGGCCGCGCATCGGCAGATAGATCACCGCCGCTGTCACCACGCCGCGTTCAGCCACCGCCAGGGCATGTGCCCAGGTGCGCGAGCCGTCGGCAAAGCTGCGGGTGCCGTCGATCGGGTCGACAATGAACACCCGGTCACGATCCAGCCGGGCGCCACTGTCCTCGGTTTCCTCGCTCAGCCAGCCGTATCCGGGCCGGGCGCTGGGCAGCATCTGCTCCAGCATCGCGTTCACCGCCAGATCCGCCTCGGTCACCGGGCCCGCGCCATCGGGCTTGTCCCAACGCTGCGCCTCGCGACCCGAGTAACGGGTGGCGATGCGTCCGGCCTCATGTGCGGCACGGATCAGCAGGTCGAGGTCAGTTTCCGGCAAGCGTCATCCCCTCGATCAGGATCGAAGGCACCACCCGCGACAGCCAATCCCGGGCGTCGTTCGCGGGTACCATCCGCAGCAGCATGTCGCGCAGATTGCCCGCGATGGTGCATTCGTTCACCGGATAGGCGACCTCGCCATTCTCCACCCAGAACCCCGAGGCTCCGCGCGAATAGTCGCCGGTATTGGGGTTGATGGTCGAACCGATCATGGATGTCACCAACAGACCGGTTCCCATGTCGCGCAACAGGTCGGCCCGGCTGGCCGTTCCCTGTGTCATCGCGATGTTCCAGTTGCTGGGCGAAGGCGGGCCGGAAACACCGCGCGCCGCGTTTGAGGTCGATCCCATCCCCAGCTTGCGCGCACTGGCCAGATCCAGCGTCCAGCCGGTCAGCACCCCGTTTTCCACGATGGCGCGACGCCGGGTCGCCAGCCCCTCGGCATCGAAGGGTCGCGAGCCCGAGACACGCGGGCGATGTGGGTCTTCGATCACCGACAGATGCGCAGGCAGCACCTGTTCGCCCAGCGCATCCTTGAGCCAGGATGACCCGCGCGCAATCGCCGCGCCATTGGCCGCGCCCAGCAGATGACCGATCAGCGAGGACGAAATGCGTTCGTCGAACAGCACCGGATAGCTTCCGGTCACGGGCTTGCGTGCGCCTTGTGCCGCGACCGCCCGCTCACCTGCGATGCGACCGATCTCGGCGGGGTCGCGCAGGTCCGACTGCCAGCTTCGGCTGTCGCCGTCATATTCGCGCTCCATGCCCGTTCCGGACCCGGAAATCGCCACGCAGGAGATCGAGCGGGATGTACGGCGGTAGCCGCCGGAAAACCCGTTTGTCGCTGCGATATGGATGGCATTTGCCCCGTATCCGCCGCCCGCGTCAGAAACCTGCGTCACGCCTTCGACCGCCAGCGCTGCGGCCTCGGCCGCCAGCGCATCCTGCATCAGGGCCTCGGCGGTGGGTTCGGGGGTCGGATCACACAGATCCAGAGCGTCTGCATCAAGGTTTCGGCAAATCTCCGACGGGTCAGCCAGCCCGGCATAGGGGTCCTCGGGCGCCTCGCGCGCCATGGCCACCGCCCGTTCGGCCATCGCGGCCAGGGTCTCTGGCCGACTGTCGGAACTCGACACGATGGCCTGCCGCTTGCCGATGAACACCCGCAACCCCAGATCGGTGCCCTCAGAGCGTTCGGCGTGCTCCAGCGCGCCGCCACGCACCTCGACCGAGACCGATGTGCCTTGGGTGACCATCGCGTCGGCGGCCTCGGCCCCCGCCCTGCGGGCCGCATCCAGAAGTGCGTGGCTGATATCCTCTACGGTGCGCGGCATGGCCCCTCCTGTCATCCTGTCACCGAGGTAGCCGCCGACCGGGCCCGCTGCAAGCCCCGCGCCGCGAATTGGCGAACCGGGCGCGCGGCGCCCGGTCGACATGTCGTTCAGATCACTTGATCCGCTGGCCGTTGGCCAGGATATGGCCCTGCTTGTTGATCTCGATGGTCGAGTTCAGCGTGTCGGGCGCGTCGCCCGGTACCGCCAGCATGCCCATCATCATCCGCGCGCCCATCGCGTCCTGATCCGCAACGAAGCCCATCGCGACCAGCTTGTCGATCAGCGCGTTTGCCCCGACCAGCGTCAGATTGGCGACACCCGAGGGGGCGGGCATCCCGTCAAAGCTTTCCAGATCGCTGTTGTCGAACTCGAAATCACCGGTGCCGGTCAGCTTGGCGCCGACCATCGACACCAGCAGCTGGTTGATTTTCAACGTGTTCAGCTCGCCCGGCGCGGCGCCGGTTGCTTCCAGCGTCTCGGCAACGGCGGGATCCAGGAAGTCCACCAGTACCTTGGCAGTTCCCGTCAGGTCGATCGCAATGGTTGCCGGATCACGCGGCAGCGCCCCGGCGGGGTCGAACATGCCCCAGATCATGTCGGACATGGTGAAATCGGTCAGGTTCATCCCCAGGCCAAAGGGTTGCGGCGCATCGCTTGCCTGCACTGGGATATCCAGCTTGAACCCCGACTTCGCCATCGCCAGATCGACCGGGAACGGTAGCTCTTGTGTCGTGACCGAAATTTCGGCGCCATTGCCGGTCAGGTCATAGACCACATGCGAGGAATCCATCGCGATCCGGAAATCGCCGCCCTGCGATTTCGAACTGAAAGCAAAGGTCTCGCCGTCGCCGGTGCCGTTCATCGTCCCGTTGCCGGCCGAATAACTGAGCGTGCCGTCAAAGGCGAAACCCGACTTCAGCATGTTCGAGAAATCAGCCGCATCGAAATCGGTCGGGATGGTTCCGGTCCCGGCATAGGTAATGCCGCTCATGGCGCCGTTGAACGTGCCGGCGTCGTCGGATTCGGGGTCGTTGAAGGACAGCGCATAGCTCAGCCCGTCGGCGGTGAAGCTTTGCACCATGTCGCGCATCGCGCCGATCTTCATTTGCGAGGTTCCGGCGACACCGGTCATGTCCATCGACGCGGCAATCGCGCCTTCGGGCATCGCCTCGCCATCAGCTTCCAGCCCTGCCAGGCTGACCGTCACCTGGTCCGCTGAATAGGTATAGGTCATGTCCTCGGGGGCACCAGAAACCACCATCGACATGTTGCGGTTCAGATAGTTCACCGTGCCTTTGACTTGCTCCTCACCCTCGGGGGTTACCACGAAGTTGATCGGGAACTCCTCTGGCAGGACGATACGTACGGTGCCGTCGCCCTGATCCGTCAGGCTCATTTCGGGCAGAGTCACGGAAAGCGCGCCTTCGGCGTCGGGGATCTGCATGTTCATTGACATGCCCGAGATTGTCAGCGTGTTGCCCGACCGGCTTTCGGTCCCGGAAACCTCGTACCCCATGCCGCCCAGATAGGTCTTCCAGTCGGCCCAGACCTGATCAGCGCTCAGATCGGCCCAGGCGCTCTGGCTGGCTATGGCAAAAGCGATCACGGCGCCTGACGTGCGGCGAAGGAAAACGGACATTCCAAGAACCTCTCTGGATAAATTTCGCGGCTATCGTCGGGTGTGGCGCGGCGGGCGTCAAGGGGCAACCGCTGGACCCTTTCCCCGCGTCAGATTAGAACTCGACTGGAATTGAGGGAGATTTGAATGACCGACATGCAGGGAAAAACCGTTCTGATCACCGGTGCCAGCCGTGGAATCGGGGCCGAGGCCGGGCGAATCTTTGCCAATGCTGGCGCCAATGTGGTGCTACTGGCACGCAGCGCCGACGCCGTGGCCACGCTGGCTGCCGAACTGGGCGACAGGGCGATGCCGCTGGCCTGCGACGTGGCCGATGCCGGACAGGTGGCCGGGGCTGTGAATGCCACGGTGGCACGTTTCGGTGGTCTGGATGTCCTGATCAACAACGCCGGTGTCGTCGAACCGATCTCGCATCTGGCCAGTTCCGACCCGGCCGGGTGGAGCCATGCGATCGATATCAACCTCAAGGGCGTCTACTATGGCATGCGCGCGGCATTGCCGGTGATGCGCAAGGCCGGCGGCGGAACCATCCTGACGGTCAGTTCGGGCGCGGCCCACAACCCGGTCGAGGCCTGGAGCCATTATTGCGCCTCCAAGGCCGGGGCGGCGATGCTGACCTCTTGCCTGCACCTTGAAGAAAAGCATCACGGCATCCGCGCCATGGGCCTTTCCCCGGGCACCGTTGCCACCCAGATGCAGCGCGAGATCAAAAGCTCGGGCATCAACCCGGTCAGCCAGCTGGACTGGTCGGCGCATGTCCCTGCCGACTGGCCCGCGCGCACGCTGCTGTGGATGTGCGGCGCGGACGCGGATGAATTCCTGGGCACCGAGATCTCCCTGCGCGACGAGACGATCCGTCGCCGGGTCGGCCTGATATGATCGAGCTGGAACAGGAAGACGGCCTGTGGACCGTCACGCTGAACCGCCCCGACAAGGCCAACTCGCTGACCGTGGCCATGCTGGAACGGCTGGTCGAGATCGCCGAGGCGGCGGGCGAGGCGCGGGCGCTGATCCTGACCGGTCGCGGCAAGGTGTTCAGCGCCGGTGCCGATCTGGAGGCCGCGCGCGCCGGTCTCGCCACTTCGGACCTGTGGGAGAGGCTGTCGGGCGCCATAGCCGCTCTGCCCTGCCTGACCGTCGCGGCCCTGAACGGGACCCTGGCGGGTGGCGCCAACGGCATGGCGCTCGCCTGCGACCTGCGCATCGCGGTGCCCGAGGCCAAGTTCTTCTACCCGGTGATGAAGCTCGGTTTTCTGCCGCAGCCGTCGGACCCGGCGCGAATGGCCGCTCTGATCGGCCCGGCCCGAACCCGGCTGATCCTGATGGCAGGGCAAAAGATCACCGCGCAGGAGGCCTATGATTTTGGTCTCGTGGACCGGATCGTACCCACCGACCAGTTGATGGAAACCGCCCGCGCGCTGGTGGCCGATTCGGTTGCCGCCGATCCGGTGATCGCGGCTGGAATCGCCAAGCTCTGTCCATGAGACTGGCGGCGCTCCATCTGCGCGCCGCTGATCCGGTGGCGTTGTCGGGATTCTACCGCGACGCTCTCGGCATGACCGCCCGGAAACAGGGCGAGGCATGGCGCGTCGGCTACGACGGGCCCGATGCCGATCTGATCCTGATGGCCGGTGGCGGCGGCTACCGGCATGATCACGGCCAGCGCTATTGGAAGATCGGCATAACCCTGCCGGATGTGGATCTTGCCGTACAGGCGCTGCGGGCGCAGGGCGTCGCCGTCAGCGATCCGCGCCAGTTCGGCGATATCGGATACATGTGCCACCTGACCGACCCCGAAGGCTTCGTCATCGAACTGCTGCAACAGGATTTCGAGGGCAACCGGCCGACCGGGGCCGCCAATCCTTCGGCACCGTTTGCAGGGGCGACACTGGCCCATATCACCTTGCGCAGCGGCGATATCGACCGCGACGAGGCGATCTGCCGAGGGTTGGGGATGACCCTTCTGTCGGTGCAGGAGGTGGCAGATCATGGGTTCGATCTGTTCTTTTACGGGTTCAGCACCGAAACCCCGCCGGACCCCGACCTCTGGTCGGTGGCGAATCGCGAATGGCTGTGGAAACGCCCCTATACGCTGATCGAGTTTCAGCATGTCGCAGGGGCGGAATTCACGCCGGTCCCGTCGCTGGCGGGTATCGGCGTCGAGGGGTTGACAGCCACCGACCTTGAGCTGCGCGGCACGCCGCTGTTGCCATGGTGATCAGCGCCCCCTGCGCTTGCCCGGAACCTTTGACCGGAATCCTGGCGGGCGCTTGCTGACCCACTCCAGGAACCGTTCCAGCCGGGGATGCGCGCGCAACGCCTCGACCGTGTGAAACCTGCGCGCCAGTTCCGCCTCGGTCAGGGTCGCATGCACTTCCTTGTGGCAGATCTGGTGCAACAGCACCGTCGGCCCCCCCTTGCCGCCCTTGAGTCGGGGGATCAGGTGATGCAGGCTGCCACCTCCATCCGGGATCGGGCGATCACATAGCGGGCAGAGCGGCGCGCTCTTGTCTTCGGTGTCCGTCATGGGCAAGAGGATGCACCAGCACGCGACCGGTGCAAATAGGGACGGCAGGAAAGGCGACATGGCAGTATCGGCCGAAACGGAACGACAGGTCGTGAAACCGGCTCTGGTCATCGGCGCGGGCCCTGCCGGGCTGATGGCGGCGGGCGAACTGGCCCGTGCCGGTCTGCCGGTGATCGTGGCCGAGGCGAAACCCTCGGTCGCGCGCAAGTTCCTGATGGCGGGAAAATCCGGGCTGAACCTGACGAAGAACGAGCCGTTCGAACAGCTTCTTTCCGCTTATGGCGATGCTGCCGGTTGGCTATGCCCGATGCTGACCGCGTTTGACGCCCAGGCAGTGCAGGACTGGGCGCAGGGTCTGGGGCAGGAGCTGTTCACCGGCTCCACCGGGCGGGTGTTTCCCAAGGTGATGAAAGCCTCGCCGCTGTTGCGTGCCTGGCTGGCCGAGCTGACCGGCCAGGGGGTCGAGATTCGGACCCGCTGGCGCTGGGCAGGCTGGGACGGGGACGCGTTTCTGTTCGAAACGCCCATCGGCGCGCAGAGGATCAAACCGGTTGTCACCGTTCTGGCGCTGGGTGGGGCAAGCTGGGCGCGGCTTGGCTCGGACGGGCAATGGGCCGGGTTGTTGGCAGCGCGAGGGGTGGAGCTCTCCCCGTTTGCGCCTGCCAATGCCGGATTGCTGGTCCATTGGTCCGATCACATGACCCAGCATGTCGGCCAACCGGTCAAGAATATCGCCTGGCAGGCCGGTGCACTGTCCAGCCGGGGCGAGGCGGTGATCTCCGCGCGCGGACTCGAGGGCGGCGGCATCTACGCGGTGTCCTCAGCCGTGCGCGAGGGCGCGGCGCTGACCGTGGACCTGTTTCCGGATCTGTCCGAAACCGACCTGTCGCGCAGGCTGGCGAAACCACGCGGCAAGGCCAGCCTGTCGGCCCATCTGCGCAAGTCGCTGAACCTGTCGGGAGCGCGCGCGGCGCTGCTGATGGAATTTGGCCGCCCCTTGCCCCAAGACCCTCCGGCGCTGGCGACGATGCTCAAGGCGCTGCCAGTCCGCCATGCCGGGCCGCGCCCGATGGACGAGGCGATCTCGACCGCAGGCGGCGTGGTCAGAACCGCCCTGGACGAAACGCTCATGATCCAAGCGCTGCCCGGCGTCTTTTGCGCCGGTGAAATGCTGGATTGGGAGGCGCCCACCGGCGGCTACCTGCTGACGGGCTGTTTCGCGACCGGCCGCTGGGCCGGCCGCGCGGCGGCAAGATGGGCTCAGGCCGGGGTCAGCGCGCCCATGCGCTGAAACGCGGGGCGTGCGCGCATCTCCTTGGCGTAATCCTTGATCTTGCGCGAGGTGACGGGGAAGCCCGCGCCATGCGCCCAGTTCAGGCAATGGGTCAGCAGGATATCGGCGATGGTCATCTTTTCCCCTTGCAGGAAGGGGCCTTCCAGCCGTGCCTCCAGATGGGAGAGGTTGCGCTCGAACTCCCATTTGGTGCTGTCCATGATGGCCGGAACCCGCTTGTCCTCGGGCAGGATGAACCCATGCCGGGCCGCGACCCAGAGCACCGCGTCGATCTCGTCCAGCACGGTGTGGAACAGCGCATCCTGTTTGGCGCGCTCGATGGTACCGGCGGGATAGGTGAAATCGCCGTGCTTGTCGGCGAGATAGGTCATGATTGCCGAACTGTCGGTGATCATGTGATCGCCATCGACCAGAACCGGCACCTTGCCGCTGCCGTTCAGCGCCAAGACCTGCGGGTCATGCGGGCCGACGTCGATATGCTCGTAGGGCACGCCCAGCTCTTCGAGCAACCACAACACCCGTGCCGCGCGGCTGCGGACCCGGCCATAGACCTTGTACATTCGGTACCTCCGTTTTCAATTGTGCAGCAGAATGGCCTTCAGGCTGCGCGCGTCAAGGGCAGCGCGCTCCGATCTCACATCAGCGCGAGCGGGACAGCATCGCCAGCCGGATCATGGCCCGCTCCACCAGCGGCATCTGTGGCGCCGATTGCCCGGCCGAACGCAGGGCAAGGTCGGTGTCGGTCAGTACCGTCAGGGCCGTCTCCAGCCGCCGCGCGCCCCAGGTCTGTGCCTGCCCCAGAATGCGGTCGCGACGCGGGCCATAGACCGGAGGGCGCAACCGGTTGATCCCCTGTCCCGGCCCGCCCGGGTCCGAGGCACAGGCGTAAAGCGTGCGAAAATGGCGGGTGGCGGCGATGCACAGGCCGGTCGGGTTGGTGCCTTGCGCCTGCAATCGGCGCATCAGCGGCCCCACGGCCTCCATCTTGCCCTCGGCCACGACGTTCAGCAAATCGTCCAGCCCGGCCTCGGTCGAGCGCGGCGCGCAATCGGCAATATCCTCATGGCTGAGTGGTGCCGCGTCATTCAGCTTGTAAAGCGCCAGCTTTTCCAGCGTCTGCGCAAAATCGCCCGGACCCAGTTCGCGGGCAAGGTTGGCCAGCACCGACATCGGCTCGGGTGGCACGTCGCGAATCCCCGCCTGCGCCAGCATCCGTTCGATCTCTGCCCGCGACGGTGGTTCGTCATAGATGCCCACGGCATAGGCGTTGGGATGGCTCTCGAACCCCTTGCGCAGCTTGGACGTGGCCTTGAGCTGTCCGGCGGTCACCACGATCTGCGCGTCGCCCGGCTCCCAGTCCTCCAGCGCGGCCAGAACAGCAGGCGCCGACAGCTCGGGGCAATCCTCGACAAAGGCCACGCGCGGGCCGGGAAAGAACCCCACCGCCTTGATCGCATCGACCAGTTGCGCCGGGTCCTTGCGCAAATCGCCGCCCGCCATCCGGGTCAGGCGCATCTCTTCCTCGCCATTGGGGCCCAGCAGCGCCGCGATCACTTGCTGGCGTTTCAGCGCCACCCGCATCGCGTCGCCACCATAGATCAGCAATCCGGTCCGGCCTGCGTCGGGTTTGGCGAAATAGCCTTCGGCCTCGCGCGGGCTCAGCTTCATGCCGGCAGATCCAGGGTGGAATAAAGCTTGGTCGTCAGCATATCGGACAGAATCGTCATCAGCCGCTGTCGCGCGTCACGTTCACCCGCCAGCGTGTCCACCGTCGACCCGGTCGCGGAATAGCCGGTAAAGCTCTCGACCTCGCCCGAGGCCAGAACCGCACCGCTGTCCTTGTCGCTCAGCTTGTAGGTCGCGGTGCCCACGATCGCATAGCGCGTGGTCTCGTTCGACGCGGTGATCGCCTGACCCTGCGAGGTGGTCGTCACCTTGACGTCTAGCTTGTAATCGGTCCCGGCCGCCGCGCTGCGCCCCAGCGTCTGTTCCAGGTTCTGCACCAGCCAATAGCTTTCGACATCGTCGGGGGCGGACACCTCGACCTTGCCATAGAGCGCACTGCCCGCGCCGCCGGGCCCATAGACCGGCTGAAAGCCGCAGGCGGCCAGCGCCAGCGGCAGCATCAACAGCGCTCTACGGTTAAACGACCACATTTATGATCCGGCCCGGCACGACGATCACCTTCTTCGGCGCGGCGCCATTCAGCGCCTTTTGCACAGCATCGGTCGCCAGCGCCAGTTTTTCAACCTCGGCCTTGTCCATATCGACCGGAACGCTGATTTCCGCACGCCGCTTGCCGTTGATCTGGATCGGCAGCGTCACGGCGGTATCGACCAGCATCGCCGGATCGGCTTTTGGCCAGGGTGCTGTCGCAATCAGCCCTTCGCCGCCCTGATGCGCCCAGATATCCTCGGCCAGGTGCGGCGTCATCGGCGACATCAGCTGCGCCAGCGTCATGATCGCCTGTTTCTGTGCCGCCGCCCCGGCATTGGATTTCGCCAGCGTATTGGTAAAGGCATAGAGTTTCGCAATCGCCGCGTTGAAGCCAAAGCTTTCAACGCCATTGGTCACGTCGCGGATGCATTTGTGCATTTCGCGCAGCAGGTCCTCATCACCTTCGCCCGGCGCGCCCGGGTCCATCGCGCCGATCCGGTCGCACAGGTTCCACACCCGGTTCAGGTGCTTGTGCGCGGCCTCGGCGCCGGCATCGGTCCATTCCACGTCGCGTTCCGGCGGGCTGTCGGACAGCACAAACCAACGCGCGGTATCGGCGCCGTACCGGTCGATGATGGCGACCGGATCGACCACGTTGTTCTTGGATTTGGACATCTTGGCGGACGGGATGATCTCGACCTCGGTGCCGTCCTCCAGATAGCCCTTGCCGCCGTCGAGGCGCACCGCGTCGGGGTAGTGATAGACCGGGCGGCCATCTGCGCCGGTGGTCTTGTAAATCGCGTGAGTCACCATGCCCTGGGTAAACAGCGCGTTGAACGGCTCTTTCGATTTCTCGGGCAAGTGGCCACAGATATGCATCGCGCGGGCGAAGAACCGTGAATAGAGCAGGTGCAGGATCGCATGCTCGATACCGCCGATATACTGGTCGACATTCATCCAGTACTCGGCCTCGGCCATGACGGTGGGCGTTTCGGCGCGCGGCGCGGTGAAGCGGGCGAAATACCACGAGCTGTCAACAAACGTGTCCATCGTGTCGGTCTCGCGCCGGGCGGGTTTGCCACAGGACGGGCAGGTGCAGTTGCGCCAGGTCGGGTGCCGGTCCAGCGGGTTGCCGGGCACGTCAAAGGTCACGTCGTCGGGCAGCCGGATGGGCAGGTTTTCCTTTTTCTCGGGCACCACGCCGCAAGCATCGCAGTGGACCACGGGAATCGGGCAGCCCCAATAGCGCTGGCGCGACAGGCCCCAGTCGCGCAGGCGGAACTTGGTGACGCCAGTGCCCAGCCCCTTGGCCTCCATCCAGTCGATGGTGGCGTCGATCGCCTCTTGTCCGGTGGCCTCGTCCAGCCCGGCGAAATGGTCGATCCATTTCACCTTTTCGGTTTTCAGCGGCACAAAGGCCTCGGTCTCGACCGGCTTTGGATCATCAAGCGCCACAAAGGTGTCGATCACCGGCAGGTCATACTTGCGGCAGAAATCGAGATCGCGCTGGTCATGCGCCGGGCAGGCAAAGATCGCGCCGGTGCCGTAATCCATCAGGATGAAGTTGGCGACCCAGACCGGCAGTTCCCAGTCGGGGTTCAGCGGATGGCGCACGCGCAACCCGGTATCGGCCCCCAGCTTCTCGGCCTTTTCAATGGCTTCTTCCGTGGTGCCGCCCTTGCGCATCTCGGCCACCTTGGCGGCGAGGTCGGGGTTTTCGGTCTCCAACGCCTTGGTCAACGGATGATCGGGCGAGATGCCGAGGAAGGAGGCCCCCATCAGCGTGTCGGGCCGCGTGGTATAGACCTCGAGCGCGTCGATGCCATGCGCAGGCTCGGTCAGCGCCCAGGAGAATTGCAGCCCGCGCGACTTGCCGATCCAGTTTTCCTGCATCAGTCGCACCTTGGCGGGCCAGTCATCCAGCGTGTCGAGCGCATCCAGAAGCTCGCCCGAGAAATCGGAGATCTTGAAGAACCACTGCGTCAGTTCGCGCCGTTCCACCAACGCGCCCGAGCGCCAACCGCGCCCGTCCTCGACCTGTTCATTGGCCAGAACGGTCATGTCGACCGGGTCCCAGTTCACCACCGCGTTCTTGCGGTAAACCAGCCCCTTTTCAAGGAAATCGAGGAACAGCGCCTGTTGCTGACCGTAATATTCCGGGTCGCAGGTGGCGAACATGCGCGACCAGTCGAGGCCAAAGCCCAGCGGCTTCATCTGCGCGACCATGGTCTCGATGTTCTTGTAGGTCCAGTCCTTGGGGTGGCCGCCGCTGGCCATGGCCGCGTTTTCGGCCGGCATGCCAAAGGCATCGAACCCCATCGGGTGCAGCACGTTGAACCCGTTCGACAGTTTATAGCGCGCGATCACGTCGCCCATGGTGTAGTTGCGCACATGGCCGATATGGATGCGCCCCGACGGATAGGGGAACATCTCGAGCACGTAGTACTTCGGCTTGTCCGCCGTACGCGCGGCCCTGAAGATACCGGCCTTGTCCCAGGCCTCTTGCCATCTGGCTTCGATTTCGGTGGCGGAATAGCGCGACATGGCGGGTCTGGTCCTTGAATGAATGCAAACGCCGGGCGTGAACCCGGCGTGGTGATAGATCGAATTGCGGCGAGGTTCTAGAGTTTGTTGTCGGCGATCCGCAGTTGCCGCGCCCGCGACAGAATCGCATCTTCGACCGCACGCGCGGTCGAGGCGCTGACCGCGCCGCCGCCGCTGGTCTGCAACGACACCTTCAGCGACCGCGCCTCCAGCGCCGGATCCTTGATATGGACGGTGGCCCGGTAGGACCGGCCGCCGCCCGGCGGCGTGCCGTATCCGGTCACGATGATGCCGGTGAACGGGTCCACCGACTGCACCGGCAGAAAACTCAGCACATCCAGCGAGGCGGCCCAGAGATAGCGGTTCACCTGCACCGTCTGTTCGGCCTTGGACGGACCGAACACATCCCAGATCGACGACTTGTCGTAATTCGTGGGGGCACTTTCACGGTTGTTGGAGATATAGGAATCATCCGCCGGCGCCGCATCGGCGATGCGAATGCCTCCCCTGCGGCTGCCGCAGGCGGCCACACCCAGGCACAAGGATAGTACAAGGGCGGCTTTGAGCGCATTTTGCAACGTCATCGGACAATCCCACAGCTTTCTCGTGCTGAATGTCCTACCCAAGCCGCCTCTTAGGGGCAAGCCTCTATAAACATGAGCACACGCGCATGTGCGGAAATCAGGCTGAAACCCTCAAAGCGAGGGTGAAATCGGTGCGCCGTGGCAAGGGACTGTGGCAAAGCTGCACCATCCGTGACGACTTTGTCTCTCATCGTCCGGCAAGGCTTGCCAAAATGGGGGTGAAAGAGCGAAACCCCTGTCCATACCCACGCCGGATTCACTGGTTTGGGCGTATGAATGAAAACCGAGGGAAACACGATGAAAAAAGTTCTCTTCGCAACGACTGCGCTGATCGCTACCGCAAGCGTCGCAGCAGCAGACGTTCGTATCAGCGGCTACGGCCGTTTCGGTCTGGACTACAACGACGCCAACGACCGCGCCGTGAACGGTGTCTCGAAGACCACCATCACCAGCCGTCTGCGTCTGCAGTTCGACATGTCGGCAGAAACCGACGCCGGTGTTGCGTTCGACGCTCGCTTCCGTGCACAGGCTGAAAGCCGTGACAACACCCCGGGTGGCGCAGCCTTCAACGGCGCTCGCTTTGGTGTGTCGTACCAGGGCTTCCGCGTGAACGTCGGCAACATCATCGGCGCAGTTGAAAACATGCCCGGCACCTACCTCGAAACCCGTACCGCAGGTATCGGTATCGACGGCGCCAGCTTCTACTCGCACGTTGGTAACGTGAACAACGAGTTCTTCAACTGGGATGCATACTCGTCGGCAGGTACCGGTGTGAACGGCGTCGAATTCATCTATTCGACCGGCGGCTTCACCGGCCACGTTTCGTACTCGACCCGTAACGGCGCCGTTGCTTCGGACCGTATCGGCGTGATGGGTGCCTACACCTTCGGTGACTGGACCATCGCAGCTGCTCACCAGTCGTCGGACGCCATGTGGGAAGACAAGACCCTGGTGTCGGTCGCCGGTGACCTGGGCCAGTTCGGCGTCCGCGTCGCATATGCCGACAACGACGGCATCTCGAAGTGGGGCATCTACGGCAACATGGACATCGGTTCGGCGTCGAACCTGCTGGTGTTCTACACCGACGAAGACGCAGTTGACGCAGCCGACGTTCTCGCCGGCCGTGGCGACAACCGCGACAACGTTGCCGGTTCGAACAACAACGAAGGTGGTTCCTACGGTATCCACTACTCGTACGACCTGGGCGGCGGCGCTTCGCTGGAAGCAGGCTACCGTCGTGCGTCGAACGACAACGACACCTTCCAGGCCGGTGTGTACTTCAGCTTCTAAGCTGTACACCGCTTGACGGTATCGAATGGGGGCAGGTCTTCGGACCTGCCCTTTTCTTTTGCGCCGACATGGTGTTTTCCTTCCGCAAACCAGATCGGGGGATGCCATGTCGCTGCAAGAGATCAAGAACCGCATCGCGCGGGCCGAACAGGCCGCTGGCCGACCAGAGGGCGCGGTCACGCTGATCGCCGTGTCCAAGGTACAGCCAAACGACCGGATCAAGGCGGTGCTGGAACAGGGCCACCGCGTCTTTGGTGAAAACCGGGTGCAGGAAGCGGCCGGGAAATGGCCCGCGTTCAAGGAACGGTTCAGCGGCGTCGAGCTTCACCTGATCGGCCCCTTGCAGACCAACAAGGCACGTCAGGCCATGGAACTGGTCGATGCCATCCATTCCGTCGACCGCCCGAAACTCGCCAATTCCCTGGCCCGGCTGGCACAGGAACTGGGCCATTGCCCGGATCTGTTCATTCAGGTCAACACCGGGGAAGAAGAACAAAAGGCGGGTATCATGCCAGCCGAGGCGGATGGTTTTATCGCCGAATGCCGTGCACTGGATCTGCCGGTGCGCGGGCTGATGTGCATTCCCCCGGTCGAGGAAGAACCCGCCCTGCATTTTGCCCTTCTGGCCAAGATCGCTGCACGCAACGGCCTTGACGGTCTCAGCATGGGGATGAGCGGCGATTTCGAAACCGCCATTGCGCTGGGCGCGACCCATGTCCGGGTCGGCTCCGCCATCTTTGGTGAAAGAACTACCGCGGCGGGATGATCAACCGGCTGCCGGGGCCGATCCTGGCCGCAATCCAATGCAGGTTGCGGTGGGAAAAGGCGACGCAACCCTCGGTCGGATAACCCGGCCGTCGCCACTGGTGGACAAAAATCGCCGAGCCACGCCCCGGTTCCGCATCGGGCCAGTTCCAGTCGGTCACCAGCACCAGATCGTAAAGCGGATCGGCCCGGCACAGCCGTTCGTGGCTGTGCCCATAGGGCGCCCGGACCAGATGGTTATAGGCGGCATCGCCCATGTCGTCTGACCACAGATCGCCCGGCCCGATGGGTTGCGCCCAAGGCGCAGGCGATGTCATCCGGTCGGCGCGGTAGAGCATTCCGACGATCAGATGCACGCCCACCGGTGTCGCTCCGTCGCCCTCGCGCTTGTCGGTCCGGACGCCGCCCTTGCCGATCGAGCAGGGGAAATACCGGCCCAGAAACCGCACCCCGCGTGGCGTCAGCACCAGATCGCGCGGGTTCACAGCATATGACCCGATTTGGCCGCCTTGGTCGCCAGATAGCCGCGGTTATGCGCGGTCTCGCCCACCTTCAGCGGCACCCGCTCGGTGACCGCGATGCCTGTCCGCTCCATCATCGCGATCTTGGCGGGGTTGTTGGTGAGCAGGCGCACCGCCTTGAACCCCAGCGATTTCAGAATGTCCGAGCCCAGTCGAAAGTCGCGCTCGTCATCCTCGAACCCCAGCCGGTGATTGGCCTCGACCGTGTCAAACCCCTGATCTTGCAGGAAATAGGCGCGCATCTTGTTGGCCAGCCCAATGCCGCGCCCCTCTTGGTTGAGGTAGAGCAGCACGCCCGCGCCTTCCTCGCCCATCTGCGCCAGCGCCCCGCGCAGCTGCGGGCCGCAATCGCATTTCAGGCTGCCCATCAGGTCACCGGTAAAACAGGCCGAATGCAGCCGGGCCAGCACCGGCTTGTCCCGATCGGGGCGGCCGATTTCCACCGCGTAATGCTCTTCGCCCCCATCCTCGGGGCGGAACACATGCAGCCGCCCGGCCTCGGACACCTCCATCGGCAGGCGCGCGGCGGCCACCTCGTGCAGCGGGCTGCGCTCGCCCAGATGCGGCGCAGCGCGGGCGTGATCGAGGCAGGTCAGCCCATGCGCGGCGGCAAAGCCCCGTCCGTCCGCGACCGCAACAACCACCGCCGCGGGCAACAGCCGGGCCGATTTCGTCAGCCCGATCGCCAGCCGGTGCAGCGCCGCGCTGCCCTGCCGCTCGGTCGTCAGCGGCCCTTTCATCGGCTGCGCCAGATCGTCAGACGGATCTGCCACTGCCTGGACCCAGGCCAGATCGGCGAAACCGGGGATCAGAACCCGCGCCAGGTCACCGTCATAGGCCCGCGCCTTCAGCGTCTCGGCCCGCCGTCCGGTGACCGCGATCACCGGCGCGCCCAGATCGCGCAGATCGGCCAGCCGCGCGGGTGACAGGGTTTCCGCCGCGACCGCCAGAACGCTCTCTCCACCTTCGCCGGTCAGAACGACGGGCACCCCCATCCGCAGGTCGGCGCGCGCCCGCGCCAGCAATTCGGTAATGTCGGGGATCAGGCTCATGGGTCTTGTCCGGTAGCATCTACAGAACGTACCTAGTGTGTGATGGCAGAAATGTGAAACATAATGCTGACCAAAAACACGAGGGCGTGAAAGAATTGCAGCAATTCTTGCCGTTTGCGTGTGGCGTGCTCAACTGGTTGGAAACGAGATTAGGAGGAAGCCGCGATGGCGCAGCTCAAGAAGATCCTGCTGGTGGATGATGACGACGACCTGCGCGAGGCGCTGAGCGAGCAGCTGGTGATGACCGAGGACTTTGACGTGTTCGAAGCCGAAACCGGTCATTCCGCGACTGAACGCGTAAAAGAGGCGATCTATGACCTCATCATCCTGGATGTAGGCCTACCCGACACCGACGGGCGCGAGCTGTGCCGCCGGATGCGCAAGCAAGGCGTCAAAAGCCCGATCCTCATGCTCACCGGTCATGATGGCGACGCCGACACCATCCTTGGCCTGGATGCCGGGGCCAATGACTACGTCACCAAGCCGTTCAAGTTCCCGGTCTTGCTCGCCCGTATCCGTGCCCAGCTGCGCCAGCACGAGCAATCCGAGGACGCGGTGTTCCAGCTTGGGCCGTATACGTTCAAACCGGCGATGAAGATGCTGATCACCGAGGACGAGCGCAAGATCCGCCTGACCGAGAAGGAAACCAATATCCTCAAGTTCCTCTATCGCTCCAACGACGGCGTGGTGCCCCGCGACGTGCTGCTGCACGAGGTCTGGGGCTATAACGCCGGTGTTACAACCCACACGCTTGAAACCCACATCTACAGGTTGCGGCAGAAAATCGAGCCCGATCCGTCGAATGCGCGCCTATTAGTGACGGAATCAGGCGGTTACAGGCTGGTCGCCTGAGATATTTATTGATTCAGGTCAAAGAAACACCTGGATGTTATCTTTAGCCTGATACTTAACCCGTTCATGTCCGGGCAAAGACATGTACCTCCCTGTTGGACTGGCCGGGCCTCGTGCCCGGCCTTTTTTTGCGCGGGCCATGGACATCGGCGGGTCAGGCGATAGGTTCTGCCAGACCCGATGAAAGCGAGACGCGCCATGCCCTTTACCCTTGCCACCTGGAACATCAACTCGGTCCGCCTGCGCGAGCCCATCGTGTGCAAGCTCCTGGCCGAGGAAGGGCCCGACATCCTCTGCCTGCAAGAGATCAAGTCGCCCGTCGACAAGATGCCGGTCGAAAGCTTTGCCGAACTTGGATACCGGCACATCGTGGCGCATGGGCAAAAGGGCTATAACGGCGTTGCCATCCTGTCGCGCCTGCCGATCGAGGAAGTGGGGCGCGAGGACTTCGCGACGCTGGGCCATGCCCGCCACGTGGCAGCAAGGCTGGAAAACGGGGTGACCATCCACAATTTCTATGTCCCCGCCGGTGGCGATGTGCCCGACCGCGAGGTGAACGAGAAATTCGGCCAGAAGCTCGACTATCTGACCGAGATGCGCGACTGGTTCCACGCAAACAGCCCCGAGAAGTCCATTCTGGTCGGTGACCTCAACATCGCCCCGCGCGAGGATGACGTCTGGAGCCACAAGCAACTGCTCAAGATCGTGTCGCACACGCCCATCGAGGTCGATCATCTGGGCCAGGTGATGGAGGCGGGCAAATGGGTCGACATCACCCGCCAGGACATCCCCGAGGGGCTCTTGTATTCCTGGTGGTCCTACCGCGCCAAGGATTGGAGCGCCGCCGACAAGGGCCGCAGGCTCGACCACGTCTGGGCCACGCCCGATATCTCGAACGCGGGCCATTCCAGCCGCATCCTGCGCGACGCCCGCAGCTGGGAGCAACCCAGCGACCACGCCCCGGTCTTCGCCAGTTTCGACCTGTAGCAGGGTCAAATCTGACCCTGTGAAAGAACTGAGGTCTTGGTTTCCCCGCGCGTCAGGCGCATATAGGGGCCAAATCCGAACCGGAGAAGATATACGATGGAACTGCTGAATGGAGCGGGCGCCGCCCCCGCCGCCGATCTGATCAAGGACACGAACGAAGCCAGCTTCATGGCCGATGTGGTCGAGGCCAGCCAGACGGTTCCGGTGATCGTCGATTTCTGGGCGCCGTGGTGCGGCCCGTGCAAGACACTGGGCCCCGCGCTCGAGGCCGCCGTGACCGCCGCCAAGGGCGCGGTGAAGATGGTCAAGATCAACGTCGATGAAAACCAGATGATCGCGGGCCAGATGCGGATCCAGTCGATCCCGACGGTCTATGCCTTCCACAAGGGGCAGCCGGTCGACGGGTTCCAGGGCGCGCTGCCTGCCTCCGAGATCAAGGGCTTTATCGACCGGGTGGTCGCTGCCGCTGGTGGCGAGGCGCCCGGCGCCGCGCTGGACGAGGCGGTCACCGCCGCCGAGGAGATGCTGGAACAGGGCGCCGCTGCTGACGCGGCCGAGACCTTTGCCGCGATCCTGGGCGAGGAACCCGACCATGCCGGCGCCTATGGCGGTCTCGTGCGTGCCCATATCGCGATGGGCGATCTCGATCAGGCCGAGGCGATCCTGAACGGGGCGCCTGCCGAGATTTCGACCAAGCCCGAGCTTGAGGCCGCCCATGCCCAGCTGGAACTGGCCCGTCAGGCCGCCAATGCCGGACCGGTCGCAGAGCTTGCCGCCGCGGTCGAGGCCGACCCGGCCAACCATCAGGCCCGGTTCGATCTGGCCAAGGCGCTGCATGCCGCCGGTCAGACCGAACAGGCGGTGGCCGAGCTGCTGGACCTGTTCCGCCGTGATCGCGAATGGAATGACGGCGCGGCCAAGACCCAGCTGTTCACCATCTTCGACGCGCTCAAGCCCAATGACCCGATCGTGCTGAACGGGCGGCGGAAACTCAGCTCTATGATATTTGCCTAATCGCTGAACCGGACTACACTCGGATGCATGATGCAATCCGCTGACCTGCCCGAAACATTGGCCGTCTTTCCGCTGCCCGGGGCGCTGTTGCTGCCCCGGTCCCGGCTGCCGTTGCATGTTTTCGAACCGCGCTATCTCCAGATGCTCAGCGATGCGCTGAAGACACCGCAGCGCCTGATTGGGATGGTTCAGCCGAACCCCTGCCGCAGCGACGGCGGCAAGCTGCACCAGATCGGCTGTGCCGGACGGGTGACCCAGTTCTCGGAAACCGAGGACGGGCGCTATATGATCACGCTCACCGGCATCTCCCGGTTCCGGGTCAAGTCCGAGGTCGAGGGTTTTACGCCCTACCGCCGCTGCAACGTCTGCTGGAAAGGGTTCGACCGCGATCTGGAACGCGAATGCGAGGCCGACGCGCGCTTTGCCCGCGATCCATTCCTGCGCCTGCTCAAGCGCTATTTCTCGGCCCGCGATCTGGCGACCGACTGGGAAACCCTGTGTCAGGCCGATGACGAGCTTTTGGTAAACTCGCTGTCGATGCTGCTTGACTTCACGCCCGAGGACAAACAGGCCCTGCTTGAGGCGCCCTGCCTCAAGACCCGGCGCGAAACGCTGGTGACCCTGATCGAATTCGCCCTGCGTGGCGGCCCGGACGAGGATAAATTGCAGTGACCGACCCAAATACTGCCTTTGACCGCCGCATGCTCGAAGCGCTGGTCTGCCCGGTGACCCATGGCACGCTGGAATACGACGCCGGGGCGCAGGAACTGCTGTCAAGGTCCGCCCATCTCGCCTTTCCGATCCGCAACGGTATCCCGGTGATGCTGGTGGACGAGGCCCGCCGCCTGGATGACTGAAACGGCCGCGGCTTACATCCTCTGCGGCACGCCGCGCAGCGGCAGCACCCTTTTGTGCGGCTATCTCACCGACACAGGCGTGGCGGGTCAGCCCGATTCCTTCTTTCGCACCCAATCCATCGACTGGTGGGCGGAACATTGGGGCCTGCCGTCAGAATTGCGCCCGGGGACCGATGCGTTCCTCAGCGCCTATCTGGCCGCCACGATTGCCGAGGGGCGTGGCGATACCTCCGTTTTCGGCCTGCGCCTGATGCGCGAGAACCTGGGCGATATGTCCGCCGCGCTCGACCGCCTGTTTCCGGGTCTGCCGACCGACGCCGCCCGCATCGACGCCGCCTTCGGACCGACGCGCTATCTGCACCTGCGCCGCCGGGACAAGCTGGCGCAGGCGATTTCGCGCGTCCGGGCCGAGCAATCGGGGCTCTGGCACGTTGCCCCCGACGGGACCGAGGTCGAACGCCTCGCGCCCCATCGCGATCCGGTCTACGATTTCGACGCGATAGACCGCGAGGTAAAGGCGCTGGAGACCTATGAACAGGGCTGGGCCGACTGGTTCTCCGCGCAAGGCATCGTGCCGCTTCGCCTCGATTACGAGGATCTGGCGGAGGCACCTGAACGGGTCCTGCCCGCCATTCTGGTCCATATCGGACAGGAACCGGCCAAGGCACGCGGTCTGAAACCCACGGTTGCGCGCCTCTCGGACGCGCTCAGCGCCGAATGGGCCGCGCGCTATCGCGCGCAGGCCCGCTGACCGGGTTTCAGATCGGGCGGCCCTGCATCAGCTTGGGCAAGTCGCCGGTCAGCCCCGCCGCCTCGCGCACGAACCCGCGCCGCAGGCCAGGCAGTTTGCCCATCAGCCCCATGCCGAGGTCGCGACCCGCCCTCAGAATCGGATTGTCGTTGGAAAACAGCCGGTTGAACACATCGGTCGCCAGCGCCAGCGTGGCGGTATCGAACCGCCGCCACTGCTGATACCGCTCCAGCACCAGGAGCGAGCCGATATCCTCGCCCCGCCGCCGCGCCAGTGTCAGCACCTCGGCCAGTGCGCCCACATCCCGCAGGCCCGCGTTCAGCCCTTGACCGGCAATCGGGTGCATCCCGTGCGCCGCATCGCCCACCAGCGCCAGCCGTTCGGCGACAAAGGCATTGGCGACAGTCAGGTTCAGCGGATAGGTGAACCGCGCCCCTTCCAGCCGGATCTCGCCCAGAAAATCACCAAAGCGCGGGCGCAGGATCTCCAGATATTCCGACTCGGGCAGCGCGTTGATACGCGCCGCCGCCTCGCTCCGTTCGCTCCAGACGATGGAACTGCGATTGCCCGGCAGCGGCAGGATCGCCAGCGGTCCCGGCGGCATAAAGAACTGATGCGCGATGCCGTGATGCGGCAGCTCATGAGCAATGGCGCAGACCAGCGCCGTCTGGCCATAATCCCAGCCGGTGCGTTTGATGCCCGCGCGCGCGGCGGTGCCGCTCTTGCGCCCGTCGCAGCCCACCAGCAGCGCCGCCCGCCGGGTCGACCCGTCGCTCAGCGTCACCAAGACGCCGGTGGCGTCGACCTCTTGCGCCACCACCGACACGCCGTTCAACTGGGTGATGCTCGGTGCGGCGTCCATCGCCTCCAAGAGCGCGCGCCGCAGATACCGGTCCTCGACCATGTACCCCATCGGGCCTTCCTCGATCTCGGCATGGTCGAAATGCAGGAAGAACGGCGACGGTCCTTCGCCCGCATGACCGTCGGTCACCTTGATCTCCAGCATCGGCTGGGCATTGTCCGCGACACGCGCCCACACGCCGATGGCGGCCAGCAGCCGTTGCGAGGCCAGCGCCAGCGCATAGCCGCGCCCGTCGAACCCCGCATCGGCACGCACCGGCTCGGGCAGGGCATCGACGATGGTTACCGAATGGCCGTTTCCGGCCAGCGCCAGCGCCAACGCCGGGCCGTTCAGCCCGCCGCCCACGATCAGAATATCGGTTCTCTGTTCCATGCCGCGCAATATGCGCCTCGCTACGGGATTGTCCATGTGCAGTCCTGTCGCTACCGTCGCCACGACTCGCAGCGGGAGGATGACATGGGCGACTGGCTGAAGATGACGGCAAGCGGTCTGGGGCGCGGCATTGGCGCGGGGCGGATCGACCCGGTTGAACTGACCGAGTGTTATCTCGATGCCATCGACGCGCATCCGCAGCGTGACGCGATCTATGCCCGCGTCACACATACCCGCGCCCAGGCCGAAGCGCAGGCCGCCGCCAAACGCGCCAAACAGGGCCAGCGCCGGTCGCTGCTGGACGGCGTGCCGATCAGCTGGAAAGACCTGTTCGACACCGCCGGAACCGGAACCGAGGCAGGCTCGGCCCTGCTCAAGGGCCGGGTGCCCGACACCGACGCGCTGGTTCTGCGCAACGCCACCGCCGCAGGTTCGGTCTGCCTGGGTAAGACGCATATGAGCGAGCTGGCCTTCTCGGGGCTCGGTCTCAACCCGATTACCGCGACCCCGCCCAATGTGCATGATCCGAAATGGGTGCCGGGCGGCTCCTCCTCGGGTGCTGCCGCCTCGGTCGCCTTCGACCTGGCTGCGTCCAGCATCGGCTCGGACACCGGCGGTTCGGTGCGCATCCCGTCGGCCTGGAACGACCTTGTTGGTCTCAAGACCACATCGGGCCGGATCAGCCTCGAAGGTGTGGTGCCGCTCTGCCTCAAGTTCGACACCATCGGCCCGCTGGCCCGATCGGTCGAGGATGCGGCCGAGGTTCTGGCCCTGCTCGAAGGCGGCAAACCCGCCGATCTGCGCGGCGCCTCGCTGTCGGGCAAGCGGCTGGCGGTGCTTCAGACCGTGGCGCTTGACAATCTGCGCGACCCGCCCGGAACGGCTTTTGACACTGCCGTGCGCAAACTGTCCGAGGCCGGGGCCGAGATCGTGCCGCTGCATATCCCCGAACTGGCCGACGCGATGACCCTGTCGCCCGTGCTCTATACCGGCGAGGCTTATGGCCTCTGGCGCGACGTGATCGAGGCCAATCCCGGCGCCATGTATGCCGAGATCCTCGAACGCTTCCGCGCCGGGCGCAATTTCTCTGCCCCGGATTATGTCGCCGCCTGGGCCCGGCTCGACGCCGCCCGCGCGGCGTGGGACGTGGCCACCGCCGGGTTCGACGCGGTTCTGGCGCCCACCGCGCCGATCATGCCGCCGGACCGTGACCGGTTGATGCAGGATCATGACTATTACGTGAGCGAGAACCTGCTGGCTCTGCGCAACACCCGCATAGGTAACCTCATGGGGCTCTGCGCGCTCAGCCTGCCCACCGGAACACCGGGTTGCGGCCTGATGATGATGGGGCGCCCGGACTGTGAAGAGGCGCTGCTGCGCACCGGGGCCGCCGCCGAGCGCGCCTTGGCCTGAATGTCACAATTCCCTGCCATGGCAACGCTTTGTCTGGACGCAAGCGGGGTTCGTCTGTAATTTGGTCTCAAACGGGGCGCGATGATCCCGAGACGAGGCAGACCAGATGAATTTCCCCGAGCGGTTTTCGAACCTACCGGCCTATGCATTCCCGCGCCTGCGCGCGTTGCTCGACCATCATGCGCCGGGCGGCGAGGTCGTGCATATGACCATCGGCGAGCCCAAGCACGATTTCCCGGCCTGGGTGACGGACGTCATCGTCGAAAACGCCCATCTGTTCCAAAGCTACCCGCCCAACGAAGGCTCGCCCGCCCTGCGCGTGGCAATCTGCGACTGGATCGCGCGCCGCTATGGCGTGACGCTCGACCCCGAACAGAACGTGATGGCCCTGAATGGCACCCGCGAGGGGCTCTATAACGCCGCCATGGCGCTCTGCCCCGAGCAGAAGAACGGCCAGCGGCCCATCGTGCTGTGTCCGAACCCGTTCTATCAGGTCTATATGGTCGCCGCGATTTCGGTGGGCGCCGAGCCGCATTTCGTGCCCGCAACCGCCGCCACCGGCCATCTGCCCGATTACGCCAGCCTGCCCGCCGAGGTGCTGAACCGCACCGCCGTCGCCTATATCTGCTCGCCCGCCAATCCGCAGGGCGCGGTGGCCAGCCGCGATTACTGGGCCGAGCTGATCGGTCTGGCCGAACAATACGATTTCCGCATCTTCGCCGATGAATGCTATTCCGAGATCTACCGCGATGCCGCGCCGGTCGGAGCGCTGAGTGTGGCGCGCGACATGGGCGCGCATCCCGAACGCGTGGTGCTGTTCAACTCGCTGTCGAAACGCTCGAACCTTGCCGGTCTGCGCTCGGGCGTGATCGCGGGCGGGCCGGAAACGCTGAAACATGTCAAGCAGTTGCGCAACTATTCCGGCGCCCCGCTGCCTGGCCCGCTCCAGGCCGCCGCCGCGCGAGTCTGGGCCGACGAGGCGCATGTCGAGGAGAACCGCGCGCTCTACCAGGCCAAATACACAGTCGCAGATCAGGTCTTTGCCGGGGTGCAGGGCTACATGCCGCCCGAGGCGGGGTTCTTCCTCTGGCTGCCGGTCGACGATGGCGAGGCGGCGGCGCTCAAGGTCTGGCGCGAAACCGGCGTCCGGGTTCTGCCCGGCGCCTATCTGGCACAGGGTAAACCGGGGCAGAACCCGGGCGAGAATTACATAAGGGTCGCAATGGTGGCCCCAAAAGAAGAATTGCAGCGCGGGCTGATCAAGCTGCGCGACTGCATCTATGGCTGAGGTTCGAGGGTAGCATGGCATCATACAACGCACGCAGTCGGGATCCGCTTCTGGACAGCAACCTGCAAGCCGCGATCGAGCGGCGCGGGAAAGAGTTGCTGGGCATCGCGCTGATCGTTCTGGGTCTGGCCGCGGCCGCGATGGTCGGCTCCTACACGCCGGATGATCCGAACTGGATGGTCTCAACCGAGGCGCCGGTGCAAAACTGGACCGGCCGTTTCGGCGCGTCGATTGCCGCGCCTCTCTTCATGATCGTCGGCTGGGGTAGCTGGGGCCTGCCGCTGGTGCTGATCGCGTGGGGCATGCGCTTTGCCGTGCACCGGGGCGAGGATCGCGCCGTTGCCCGCCTGATCTTCATGCCGATCTGGATCGCTGTCGTGTCGATTTATGCTGCCACCCTGGTTCCTGGCCCGGAATGGCGCGCCACCCACAGCTTTGGCTTGGGCGGCCTGTTCGGTGACACGGTGATGGGCGCGATGCTTACGCTGGTACCGGTCGGATCACATCTCATGGTCAAGCTGACCTCGCTGGCCATGGCGGCGGTAATGCTGACGCTTGGCGTCTTCGTGCTGGGCTTCACCTGGCCCGAGGTCAAGCAGGGCGCCCGTCGCGTCCTGGTGGGGCTTATCCTGATGTATGGCGGGCTGATGACCCTGCTGGGCCGCAGCGCGACCGCCTCGCTCAGCGCCGCGCGAAGCTACAAGGAAACCCGCTCGGAGCGCCGCGCAACCGCGCGGCTGGCCGCTCAGGAAGCCGCCGCGCTCGCCGTACAGGACTACCCCGAGGAGGAAGAGCTGGTCGAAGACCTGCCGCCACCCCCGGCCGCGGTTCAGAAACCCTCGCTGCTGGCCCGCATGCCGACGCTGATCCGTCGGCCGGAACCGATGCCGCAACCCGAGCTGGTCGAACCCGTGCCGGTCAAGGGATACGACACCATGCCCGGCGCCGACCGTATCCAGTCCAAGATTGCCGCCGCCGTGCGCAGCCGCAAGGAGGCGACCGGCGTCGTTGCGCCCGCGCCCGATCCGGCCCGCCCGCTGACCAAGGGGCGGGGGCGCGGCCCGGACCCGCTCGTCCTCAACACCAACCGCCACGGCAGCCTTCCAGCCGAACCGCCGATCACCGCGCGCGCGCCGCAACCCGAGCCGCAACCCGCGACACAGGCGGCGGCGCGGTCCCCGTCGCTTGGACCGGCGGTGCCGCAGCCGCGCGCCGCGCCCGTCGAACCACAGGTTCGCGCCGCACCAGTTGCACCGCAGGTTCGCACTGAACCTGTCGCACCGCAGGCGCGCACTGCACCAGCTGCACCGCAGGCGCACGTCGCGCCCACGCCGATCCATCCCCCCCGACATGTCGAACCGGTCCTGATGCCCGAATGGGTCGAGGACGAGGTGACCGACCCCTTCGACGCCTTCGAACCGGCCGATCACGTCCCCTCGGAACCCTTGCCACAGGCACAGCCCCAGCCGCGCCAACCCGCGCCGCAGCCGATGGCCAATATCCCCGCCGCGCAGCCGCGCAAGGCGGTGGTGGAACAGCCGCTGCGCCGCAATTTCGCGCCCTCGCGCCGCGCCCAGGCCGAGGCGCAACCTGCGCTGGCCTTTGACGACCGTGCCACGGCCTTTGAACTGCCGCCGCTCAGCCTGCTGACCAGCCCGACCAGCATCCAGCGCCACCACCTCAGCGACGAGGCGCTCGAAGAAAACGCGCGCATGCTGGAAAACGTGCTGGACGATTATGGGGTTAAGGGCGAGATCGTCTCGGTCCGTCCCGGCCCCGTTGTCACCATGTACGAGCTGGAACCGGCGCCGGGCCTCAAGGCCAGCCGGGTGATCGGTCTGGCCGACGATATCGCGCGGTCGATGTCGGCACTTTCGGCACGGGTCTCGACCGTGCCGGGCCGCTCGGTCATCGGTATCGAACTGCCCAACGAGCACCGCGAAAAGGTGGTGCTGCGCGAAATCCTCGCCTCCCGCGATTTCGGCGACAGCAACATGAGCCTGCCCTTGGCGCTGGGCAAGGATATCGGTGGCGACTCGGTCGTGGCGAACCTTGCCAAGATGCCCCACCTGCTGATCGCCGGCACCACAGGTTCGGGTAAGTCGGTGGCGATCAACACCATGATCCTGTCACTGCTTTACAAGCTGACGCCCGCCGAATGCCGGCTGATCATGATCGACCCCAAGATGCTGGAACTTTCTGTCTATGACGGTATCCCTCATCTCCTCTCCCCCGTGGTGACCGACCCGAAAAAGGCCGTCGTCGCCCTGAAATGGGTGGTGGGCGAGATGGAGGACCGCTATCGCAAGATGTCCAAGATGGGCGTCCGCAACATCGAGGGCTTCAACGGCCGCGTCCGCGAGGCACTGGCCAAGGGCGAGATGTTCAGCCGCACGGTGCAGACCGGCTTTGACGACGAGACCGGCGAACCCGTGTTCGAGACCGAGGAATTCCAGCCCATCCCGCTGCCCTATATCGTCGTCATCGTCGACGAGATGGCCGACCTGATGATGGTCGCGGGCAAGGAGATCGAGGCTTGTATCCAGCGTCTGGCCCAGATGGCGCGCGCCTCGGGCATTCACCTGATCATGGCCACCCAGCGCCCCTCGGTCGACGTGATCACCGGCACGATCAAGGCCAACTTCCCCACCCGGATCTCCTTCCAGGTGACGTCAAAGATCGACAGCCGCACCATCCTGGGCGAGATGGGCGCCGAACAGCTGCTGGGGCAGGGCGACATGCTCTACATGGCGGGCGGGGCCAAGATCACCCGCTGCCACGGCCCCTTTGTCAGCGACGAAGAGGTCGAGGAAATCGTCAACCACCTGAAACAGTTCGGCCCGCCCGACTATATCGGCGGCGTGGTCGAAGGCCCGGACGAGGACAAGGCCGACAATATCGACGCCGTGCTGGGGCTGAACACCGGCGGCAACACCGATGGCGAGGACGCGCTTTATGACGCCGCCGTGGCCATCGTGATCAAGGACCGCAAATGCTCGACCTCCTACATTCAGCGGAAACTTGCCATCGGCTATAACAAGGCCGCTCGGCTGGTCGAACAGATGGAGGACGAAGGCGTTGTTTCACAGGCCAATCATGTGGGCAAACGCGAAATCCTGGTACCGGAACAGGGATGATCTTTCGCCGCGCCCGGCGAATGCTTATCTGGGGTGACATGAAACGGATTGCAATCGCACTTGCGCTGACCCTGGTCGCGCCGGCGGCCTGGGCGGCGGACAAGCTGCCCCTGGCCGAGATATCGGATTACCTGAACGGCCTGAAAACCGTTCAGACCACCTTTACCCAGATCAACGACGACGGCTCGCTCAGCACCGGCAAGCTGTGGCTGCAACGGCCCGGCCGGATGCGGTTCGAATACGACCCGCCCGACCAGTCGGTGGTGCTGGCCAAGGGCGGCACCGTGATCATCCACGACCCCAAGTCGAATCAGCCGCCCGAGCAATACCCGTTGAACCGTACGCCGCTGTCCATCGTGCTGGCGCGGACGGTGGATCTGGACCGCGCCAATATGGTGGTGGGCCATGCCTTTGACGGTACCGCCACCGTGGTCACCGCACAGGACCCCGAGAACCCCGATTACGGGCGTATCGACCTCAGCTTTACTGGTGATCCGGTGGAACTGCGCAAATGGGTGATCCATGATGGCGCCGGATCGCGCACCACGGTGATCCTCGGCCTGCTGACCAAGGGCAACAGCCTGAACCAGAACCTGTTCATCGACGGCCAGCCCGGCGTCTCCGCCAGCCGCTGACCGCCGCGCTCAGTTCCGGAACCGGCGACAACTCGCCAGCTGAGAGCCATACATGTCGGCGCGCGCGGCCACCTGATCCGAGACCCGCAGCAGCCACGACTTCGCCTTGTGCGAGCCGCGTGCATACCCGGCATGGCCCTCGTGATAGGCCAGGTACTGGTTGCGCGCGTCGGTGAGCGCGATGCCATTTTTCTCGCGCGTCTTGTTCATGTACCAGCCGATGAAATCCGAGGCATCCTTGATCCGGTCGCGCTTGGCGCTGCGCCGCCCGGTTTCCTTGCGGTACTGATCCCAGGTGCCGTCCAGCGCCTGGCTGTAACCGAACGCACTGCTCTGCCGCCCGACCGGAATCACCCCCAGCACGAACTGATGCGGCGTGCGGGCATCGCCGCGATAGCGGCTTTCGTAATAGATAGTGGACATCTGAACATGCACCGGAACGCCCCATTTGCGCTCGGTCTGCTTGAATGCCTTGATATATTCCGGCCGCTGCGCCGCAATGCTGCACGCATCGTCCAGATTGCTCGGCGGCGCTTTGGCCCCGCCGCCACACGAGCCAAGCACCAGCACTGCCGCCAGTGTAAACAGAGATCTGCTCATCTGCCTCTTGCCTTTTTTCTTGCATTCTAACGCATCCCGAGGCGCGATGGAATCACATTCGCTAGAGCACCAGGGCCAGAACCAGCGGCAAGGCGGCAACCGAGATCAGGGTCGAGACCATGACCATGCCAGCCACCGTATCGGCATCGGCCTCGAACCGTTCGGCCAACACATAGGAGGTGACGGCGACCGGGGCGCAGATCTGCACCACCAGTACGCCAAAGGCTATGCCCTCGAGGCCCATGCCCACCGCCACCGCCCAACCGAGCGCGAAACACAGCGCCAGCTTGACCAGCGACAGGATAACCGCCCGCGAGACGTTTTGTGTGGTCATGCGCGCGATCGCCACGCCCAGCGTGATCAGCATCAGCGGCACCGCCATCTGGCCGATCAGCTCCATCGCATTGGTCAGGAATCGCGGCGTCTGCCAGCCCTGCCACAGGAACAGCGCCCCCAGCAGCGTTGACCAGACCATCGGCTCGCGCACCACCTTGGCCAGCGATCCGCGCCCGGCGACCACGTGAATGCCGTAGGAAAACGACCAGAGCGCCGAGACCGAGAAGAACACGATGGCATAGCCCAGCCCGGTCTCGCCAAAGGCAAAGATGCACAGCGGCAGGCCGAGGTTGCCGGTATTGCCGAACACCAGCGGCGGCAGGTAGGTGCGGCGGTCCAGGCGAAATGCGCGCAGGCCCAGCTCGACCGTCACCGACAACAACAGAACGGCCCCGATCACCGCCACCGTAAACCGCACAAGATCGCCGCCGGGAATCTCGGTCTTCATCAGGGCGGTAAAGATCAGACAGGGTACGGCAAGCGTGGTGGCCAGCCGGGTGACGAACTGGGTGCGATACTCGAACCCCATCCGGACCCAGCCGAACCCGACGGCGGCCAGCAGAAACACGGGCGCCACGATCTCAAGCACTGTCAAGGCAAGGTTCACAGACTGTTTCCCTTAATTTTCGATCAATTGTTGGACATGGACCGGTGATTGGCGGTAAAAGCAATGCTCAGGGGCTGAAAGACAATGTTGAAAACACACGCCAAATATCATTTGGGGCAAGTGGTGCGCCATCGCAAACACCCGTTCCGCGGTGTGATCTTCGATGTCGACCCGGAATTCTCCAACACCGAGGAATGGTATCAGGCCATTCCCGAGGAAAGTCGACCGCTGAAGAATCAGCCGTTCTATCATCTTCTGGCCGAGAACGATCAAAGCTATTACGTGGCTTATGTTTCCGAACAGAACCTCGTTGTGGACTATTCCGGCGAGCCGGTGGACCACCCTGACATTCCCGACATGTTCGGCCCGTTCCAGGATGGATCCTATCCCTTGCATTTCCAGCTGAACTGATCCTGCCCCTCTGCCGGGCAGGACCTTATCAGTACCCCAGTGCGCACCCGTCCTTGCGCGGATCGCTGCCCGCTGTCAGCACGCCATCTGCCCCGATTCGAATCGCCTGCGCGCCGCCCAGCGGTTCGTCGGGGATGATCACCTTGTGGCCCATCTCGGCCAGCGCCTGCCGCACCGCATTGGAGTAGCCGCGTTCAACCTTCAACACATCCGCATCGGCAAAGGCGCGCGGCATGTCGATGGCGGCCTGCGGATCCATCCCGAAATCCACCAGGTTCGAGGTGAAGCGCGCGTGCCCGGTCGGCTGATAAGCACCGCCCATCACGCCAAAGGGCATCTCGACACGACCGTCGCGGCACAGCATCCCCGGAATGATCGTGTGCATCGGCCGCTTGCCGCCCGCTATCTCGTTCGGGTGCCCCTCTTTCAGCGTGAACCCCGCGCCCCGGTTCTGCATCAGGATACCGAATTTCTCCGACGCGATACCCGAGCCGAAGCCGTGGTAGATCGAATAGATCAGCGACACCGCCATCCGGTCGCGATCGACCACGGTGATATAGATCGTGTCCTTGTGCACCGCCTCGGTCAGCGGCGGCGCCGCCGCCATGGCGCGTTTCGGGTCGATCAGCGCCGCCAGCCGCGCCGCCGTTTCCGGCGCCAGCATATGGTCCAGCCGCGTGGTGTGATCGGCATCGGCAATGAACCGGTTACGGGCGTCATAGGCCAGCTTGGCGGCCTCGGCCTCGATATGGACACGTTCGGCCCCCAGCGGGTCCATCCCGGCGATGTCGAAATGCGACAGGATGTTCAGCAACAGGATCGCGGTCGCGCCCTGGCCGTTGGGCGGATGCTCGACCAGATCGACCCCGGCATAGGACCCTGCCACCGGGTCTGTCGGGGTGCAGGCGGTGGCGGCGAAATCCTCGACCGTGTGCACTCCGCCCAGCGCGTTCAGCGCGGCGACCATGTCTTCGGCCACTTCGCCGGTGTAAAACGCATCGCGGCCGTCGCGCGCGATGCGGCGCAACACCTCTGCCTGCCCGGGCGCTGCAAACATCTGCCCCGGTTTCGGGATCGTGCCACCGGGCAGGAACCAGCTCCGGGCCGCGCCCTGCAACACCTCGGCATCGCTGACCCAATCCGCCGCCACACGCGGGGCCACCGGTACGCCCGCCTCGGCATAGCGGATCGAGGGTTCCAGCACCGCATCGAGGCCGATGCGCCCCTCGGTCGCGCAGAGATGACAGAAGGCGTCGATGGCACCGGGGACGGTGACCGCCTCGGGCCCGGTCAGCGGCACTGCTGCCAGTCCCCGCGCCCGCAGCGCGGCGGCGCTGGCCGCCGCAGGCGCCCGGCCCGACCCGTTCATCGCGCGGACCTTGGTTTCGCCCGGCCGGTTGTAAAGCACAAAACAGTCGCCACCGATTCCGGTCATCTGCGGCTCGCAAATGCCCAGCAGCACCGCGCCCGCAATTGCCGCATCCATGGCGTTGCCGCCGCGTTTCAGGATTTCGATCGCGGTCTGGGCTGCCAGCGGGTGCGAGGTGGCGCACATGCCATTGGTGGCAAAAACCGGCGATCTGCCCGGCAGATGAAAGTCGCGCATCTGTTTGATCTCCTTCAGGTCCCGCCGACACTAGTCTGAGCGCGGGCAAAGTCCAATCCGAAGAGCAGACAGCGGTCGGGACCGGTGCGGGGCAGGATGTCCGGAGGAGGAGAATGCGTCAGGGCGCGTGCGCCCCTTGCATATAGTCCTCGACGTTGCGCACTGGGTGGGGGCTGTAACGCGCAACGTCGAGGGAAGCCATATGCAGCTACAGGATCTGTATGCCCCCGCATTGCGGCATGAATTCGGATCAATTGCGGCCAAACTTGGGCATTTACAAATTTTCGTCAGGTCTCCGGCTTTTCCGGCAGGTCGAACCGGAGCCACAGCAGGTTCTTGTCGCCGCGGCGTTCGTATTTGATCTCGCTGGCCAGTTGCCGGATCAGAAACCAGCCGAAACCGCCCTCGGGCAGATCCTCGGGTTCGACTGGTTCGCCGCTTGGCAGATCTCCGCCCGGCATCGGGCGGCCGCGGTCGTGAATGCGAATCTCCAGCCTGTCGGCGCGCAGATGGCAGGTGACATGGATCTGCCCCGCCTCGACACCGGCATAGGCATGCTCGACCACGTTGTTGATCGCCTCGGCCAGCGCGATCTCGACATCGCCTGTCCGCTCTTCCGAAATGCCCTGCTGGCGCAATTGCCCGGCGATGGCGCAGAGTCCGTCTCGGGCTTCCAGATCGTTGGCGCTGAAAGTCACGAGGAACCCTGCCCGATCCGTGTCCAAAGTCACGCTGTCATTCTCCCAACAGATTACTTCTGCCGCGCGGTCAACGCCTCGTCGAGCGTGGCGAAAAGGTTAAAGACGGTATCCATGCGGGTCAGCCGGAACACCTTGTCGACCACCGGCGTCAGGCCCGCCAGTTCCAGACGGCGTTCGCCACCCATCTGCTTCATCGCCGCGACAATGGCACCCAATCCGCTGGAATCGATGAATTTCACCTGCGACAGGTCCAGCACGACCCGCTCTGGCCCGGCCTCGGTCTCGCTGCGCATGTCCTCCTTGAACTGGATCGCCATCGCCGCGTCGATCCGCTCGACATTGACGGCAATGATCCGTGTGTCACCGGATACGGTGCTGGTCAGACTCATACTCCCCCTCCTCGGGTGGCTACTTTTCGCCGCACGAGGGTAGACGGCAATTCTTACCATTCGGTATTCAGGCGCAGAGCTTTCCTCAGGAGGACAGGATGAAAGAAGTTGTCATCGCCGGTGCCGCGCGCACACCGATGGGCGGGTTTCAGGGCATGTATGACGGCGTCAGCGCCGCCGAACTGGGCGGCGCCGCGATTCGTGCCGCGCTGGCCGGGGCAGGGGCCGCCAGCGTGGACGAGGTGCTGATGGGCTGCGTCCTGCCCGCCGGTCAGGGCCAGGCCCCCGCGCGCCAGGCAGGCTTTGCCGGTGGCCTCGGCGAAGAGGTGCCCGCCACCACGCTCAACAAGATGTGCGGCTCGGGCATGAAGGCGGCGATGATCGCCTTTGACCAGATCGCGCTGGGCCACACCGACACCATGATCGCCGGCGGGATGGAGAGCATGACCAATGCCCCCTACCTCTTGCCCAAGATGCGCGGCGGCGCCCGCATCGGCCATGGCCAGGTGATCGACCACATGTTCCTCGACGGGCTCGAGGATGCCTATGACAAGGGCCGCCTGATGGGCACCTTTGCCGAGGATTGCGCCGAGCATTACCAGTTCACCCGCGAGGCGCAGGACGAATATGCGCTGCGCTCGCTGCAAAACGCGCTGGATGCGCAGGCGTCCGGCGCCTTTGACGGCGAGATCGCCGCCGTCACCGTCAAGACCCGCAAGGGCGAGGTGGTGACCGATGCCGACGAACAACCCAAAAGCGCCCGGCCCGACAAGATCCCGACGCTGAAACCCGCCTTCCGCAAGGATGGCACCGTGACCGCGGCCAATGCCTCGTCGATCTCGGACGGTGCCGCAGCCCTGGTGCTGGCCTCGGCCGAGGCCGCCGCCGCCCAGGGCCTGACCGTGCGCGCCCGTATCCTCGGCCATGCCAGCCATGCACAGGCGCCGGGATGGTTCACCACCGCCCCGGTTCCGGCCGCCAGGAAGCTGCTCGCCAATATCGGCTGGAGCGTCGAGGATGTGGACCTGTGGGAGGTGAACGAGGCCTTTGCCGTGGTGCCGATGGCCTTCATGCATGAACTGGGCCTGTCCCGCGACAAGGTGAACGTCAACGGCGGCGCTTGCGCGCTGGGCCACCCGATCGGCGCTTCGGGCGCGCGGATCATGGTGACGCTGCTCAATGCGCTGGAAAAGCGCGGGCTGAAACGCGGCGTGGCCGCGATCTGCATCGGCGGCGGCGAAGGCACCGCCATCGCCATCGAGCGGGTCTGATCCGTTCGACAGGACACGCGCCGGAGCGATCCGGCGCGTTCCTCAGACCTCGGCGCGGCGCATCAGGGCCAGCGACCCGGCAACCCCGATCATCGCCAACCCACAGAACCGGCCCAACCACTGCCCCACCACGCGCCTGCCCTGGTGCCGCGAACAGGCGCCAACAGCGGCATAAAGGCTCATCACCAGCAGATCCGTCGCCACGAAGAGCGCCGCCAGCACCAGATACTGCCGCGCCGCAGGCTGGGTGGGGTCGATGAACTGCGGCAACAGGGCGGCAAAGAACAGATAACCCTTGGGGTTGGTGACTGCGACCAGAAAGCTGCGGCGAAAGACCGTCGTGGCGCGCTCCTGCGGGGCGCTCTCCATCGCGCCGGGCCGGGCCGCCCCTCGTATCAGCCGGAACCCGAGATAGGCGAGATAGGCCACGCCCGCCAATTTCACCAACCCGAACAGCAGGGCCGAGGCACTCAGCACCGCCCCCAGCCCCAGCGCCGCCGCCGTGATCAGCAGGACATCCGACAGGGCGGCGCCCATGATCCCCGGCACCGCGCCGCGCATGCCGCCCCGCGCCCCGTTGCCCAGCGCCAGCAAGACGGTCGGCCCGGGGGTGGTGATGGCGGCAAGGGCGGTCAGCAGGAAACCGGCAAGCATCAGGTCCATCGGATCAGGCCCCTTGCCGCGACAGTGCAGGGAACAGGCGCACCAGCACGGTGATTGCGGCCAGTTGTGCCGCGATCACGGCGGGCCAGATCAGCGGGAACTGCGGGTCGAGGTATTTCTGCGGCCCGAACGAAACCAGCGCACCCAAAACGACGAGCAGGGCCATCACCCGCCCGGCGCGGCTATCGCCCAGCACAATCGCTGCAACCGCTGCCGAGACCGAGGCGCCGATAAACGGCCCGATGCCAAAGAGCGGCGTTGCGATGGGCGGGTGCGGTGGCACCCCGGCATAGAGCGCGGACAGCATGATCAGCTGCAACAGGATCAGCACCACAAGGGCGGCAAGGCTGGGGCGGTCGGTCTGGGTCATGTCATTCTCCTGAATCGGTGTCATTGAAATGCGTAATTGTGATTACGGTTGCTGGTATCCGTAATTTGAATTACGGTTCAGGTCAAGCGAAAGGATACGCAATGAAGGACAACAGCCGCGCCGACCGCCAGCAGCAGATCGAGGAAGCGGCCTATGCCCTGCTCGAACAAAAGGGCTATGCGGGCACCTCGATGCAGGGGATCGCGCGGCTTGCACGCGCCTCGAACGAGACGCTCTACAGCTGGTATGGCGACAAGCAGGGCCTGTTCCGGGCACTGGTGATCCGCAACGCCGCCGAGGTGCGCGCGCAGCTCGAGGCCGATCTGGCCGCCGCGCGCCCGCCCCGTGATACCCTGGCCGCGCTGGGGCCGCGCCTGCTGTCTCTGTTGCTGGGTGACCGGGCGGTGGCGCTGAACCGGGCCGCCGCCGCCGACCCAAGTGGCGAGCTGGGCACGCTGATCGCGCAATCGGGGCGTGACAGCGTGATGCCGCTGATCGTGCAGGTGCTAAAGGCGGCGCGGGACGAGGGCCTGTTGCGTTTCGACGATGCCGGTGCGGCGGCGGGCCTTTACCTCGATCTGCTGGTGGGCGACCAGCAGATCCGCCGGGTGATCGGGCGCCTGCCCGCCCCGTCCGAGGCCGCGTGCCAGTCGCGCGGCGTGGCGGCAGTCACGCATCTGTGCCGCCTGCTGGGCTAGCGCGCCTCTTGCCTTTGCCCGCGCGCCACGCGATAGGCTTGTTTCACGCCAGACCCAGCGGAGCCTCGCCATGACCGTTGACTACAATACCCTCGCCAAGACCATCGCCGCCCTGACCGAGGGCGAGACCGATCCGGTGGCGCTGATGGCCACGATCACCTGCGAGGTGCATCATGCGGATAACCGGTTCAACTGGACCGGTTTCTACCGGGTGACCGAGCCCGGTGTGCTCAAGATCGGCCCCTATCAGGGCGGCCACGGCTGTTTGCGCATCCCGTTTGAAAAGGGCGTCTGCGGGGCCGCGGCGCGGACCGGTCAGGTGCAACTGGTGCCGGATGTCGATGCCTTTCCCGGCCATATCGCCTGCGCCTCCTCGACCCGGTCGGAACTGGTGCTGCCGGTTTTTGATCGGACCGGCGCGCTGATTGCGGTGTTCGACATCGACAGCGACCTGCCGGATGCCTTCACCGAAGAAGACGCCACCGCGCTGGGCGCGATCCTAAAGCAGGTCTTTGCCCAGTAGGATCACCAAGGCGGTAATCTGAAACAGCACGATCGACCACAGCCAGCGGCCAAAGGGCTGCTTGCGGGTCTTGTGCTGGAACAGCCAGCGCGACAACAACGCCGCCGGGCTGCCCCCCAGTGCTGACAGCCAGAGCAGCAGATGCTCCGGCACCCGGCCCCGGTTCCAGCGCGCACAGAGCTTGTCCCAGGCAAACAGCGCCACCGTCAGCCCGTTGAGGACCCAGAGATAGAGGATCGCGTTCCACATGGACGGGTCTTAGCGTTTGCCCGGTTGGAGATGCAAGGACCCGGGGCAAAAGGGGGCTCTGCCCCCGCCGCCGCAAGCGGCGACTCCCCCGGAGTATTTGCTGCAAAGTGAAAGGGCCTTTTCTGGGTTTCGTGAAATTTATGTTGAGTTTTTCACGAGAATCACGTCATCATGAAATTCTACAGTGATTTTTCACGAAGCTTGGGAGGCGCCGGTGAATACGCAAGCCCCGTCCAGCGCGACGCTTGGCGCCGATCTGCGCGCCCTGCGCAAGGCGCGCGGGCTGACGCTCAGCGAGATCGCGACGCGGCTGGGGCGCTCGGTCGGCTGGCTCAGCCAGGTGGAGCGCGACATGTCCGAACCCTCGATTTCCGATCTGCGCCAGATCGCGGGTTGCCTGGGCGTGCCGATGTCGATGCTCTTTGCCCATGCCGCCGCCCCGGCCGAGGAACAGGGTTATGTGGTGCGGGCAGGCGCGCGGCGCCCGATGGGCTCGGGCGAGGAGGGACTGATCGAAGAACTCTTGTCGCCGGACCTGACCGACGATTTCGAGATGGTGCATTCCACCTTTGCCCCGCATTCGCGGATGCAGACCCCGGCCAACCGCCCGACGCAAGAGGTGGGCTACATGCTGTCGGGGCGGCTGGAGCTGACCATCGGCGGCCGTCAGTTCTCGGTCGGGCCGGGTGACAGTTTCCGCATCCGCCACGAACCCTATCAATGGGCCAACCCCCATGACGAGCCCGCCGTGGCCGTCTGGGTGATCGCGCCACCGGTCTATTGAGGGCGCGGTCATGAGTTTCGAAGCCTGGACCATCTTCGCGCTGTTCTGGATCCTGTTCACCGCCACGCCGGGGCCGAACGCGGTCAACTGCATTTCGAACGGGATGAGCCTGCCCTTTGGCAAGGCGCTCTTGGGGGTGCTGGCGATCCTGACCCAGGCGAGTGCCTTTCTGCTGCTCTCGGCCCTGGGGGTGACGGCGCTGATCACCGCCTCGCCCAGCCTGTTTCTGGTGGCCAAGCTCGCAGGCGCCGGGTTCCTGATCTGGCTGGGCATCCGGGGCTGGCGCAATGCGGCGAAACCCGTGCCCACGGCGGTGCGCCCGGCGCGCCATGTCTATCTGCACGCGCTGGCCGTTGCCACGATCAACCCCAAAAGCGTGGCGGGCTATCTCGCCGCATTCTCGCAATTCGTGCAGCCAGATGTGCCGATCTGGCAGCAGATGAGTGTGATCATGCCCACCGCCCTGATCATCACCGCGCTTTGCTACACCACTTTCACGCTCTTGGGCGCCCTCATGGGCCGCGCGGCGCTGGGCGCGGTGTTCAGCACCTGGCTGCGCCGGGCCATGGCGCTCTGTTTCATCATCTATGGCGTGTTGCTGGGCACCAGCAGCGCACCCGCAACAAGGGGTTAGAGCATGATCAAAGGTTCCTGCCTGTGCGGCGATATCCGCTACGCGACCGAAGCCGCGCCGCAGGGCGCCTCGATGTGCCATTGCGGCCAGTGCCGACGGCAATCGGGTGGCGTCTGGTCCTCGGCCTTTGTGCCCGAGACGGACCTGACCATCACCGGCCCGGTCAGCTGGTTTGCCGCCAGCGACAGCGCCAAACGCGGCTTTTGCGCCCGCTGCGGCGCGTTCCTGTTCTGGAAGGCCAATGACGAGGACACGATCAGCTTTTCGCTGGGCTCTGTCGATGGCCCCACAGGTCTGCGCCTGACCAAGCACATCTTTGTCGCCGACAAGGGCGACTATTACGACATCGCGGACGATGCGCCGCACAAGGACTAGGGAGTGAACATGTCCGATTTTCCCAACAAGGCCCGCGTGGTCATCATCGGTGGCGGTGTGGTGGGGGTGTCCTCGCTCTATCACCTGGCCAAGAAGGGCTGGACCGATTGCGTTCTGCTGGAAAAGAACGAACTGACGGCGGGTTCCACCTGGCATGCGGCGGGCAACGTGCCGACCTTTTCGACCTCGTGGTCGATCATGAACATGCAGCGTTACTCGACCGAGCTTTACAGCCGTCTGGGGGCCGAGGTCGATTATCCGATGAACTACCACCAGACCGGCTCGATCCGGCTGGCGCATACACGCGAGCGGATGCAGGAGTTCGAACGCGCCGCCGCCATGGGCCGTTATCAGGGGATGGATATCCGAATCCTCACCCCCGACCAGATCAAGGATTATTATCCGTTCATCGAGACCCACGACATCGTCGGCGCGCTCTACGACCCGCACGACGGCGATATCGACCCGGCGCAGGTGACCCAGGCGCTGGCCAAGGGCGCCCGTGACATGGGGCAAAAGATCATCCGCTTCTGTCCCGCAACCGGCGTCACCCAGCAGGATGATGGCAGCTGGATCGTGCATACCGACAAGGGCGACATCGCTTGCGAATACGTGGTGAACGCGGCGGGATATTATGCCCAGAGGGTCGGCGAATGGTTCAAGCCCCATGGCGGGCGCACCGTGCCGATGATGGTGATGAGCCACCAGTACCTGCTGACCGAACAGATCCCCGAGCTTGAGGCCTGGTCCAAGGAGAACGGCCGCAAGCTGCCTCTGCTGCGCGATGTGGACGTGTCCTATTACCTGCGGCAGGAAAAGAACGGCATCAACATCGGCCCGTACGAGCCCAACTGCCGTGCCCATTGGGACGTGGACAGCGACCCGATGCCGGACGATTTCAGCTTCCAGCTCTGGTCGGACGATCTGGACCGGATCGAGGATATCGTCGCCGACGCGATGGAACGCGTGCCCGTCACTGCCACCGCCGGTGTCAGTCGCATCATCAACGGCCCGATTCCCTATGCCCCCGACGGATTGCCGCTGATCGGCCCGATGCCCGGTGTGAAGAACGCCTTCGAGGCTTGCGTGTTCACCTTCGGCATCGCTCAGGGCGGCGGTGCGGGCAAGGTGCTGGCGGAATGGATCGTCGATGGCCAGACCGAATGGGACATGTGGTCCTGCGATCCGCGCCGCTATACCGACTACACCGATCACGACTACTGCGTGAAAAAGGGCATGGAGGTCTATGGCAACGAATATGCCATGCACTTCCCCTGGCACCGCTGGCCTGCCGCGCCCGACAAGAAACTCTCGCCGGTGCATGACCGGGTCAAGGCGCAGGGCGGAGTCATGGGCGTCTATAACGGCTGGGAACGCGCCAACTGGTTCGCGCAGCCGGGCGATGACACGTCCGAGGAAAGCACCCACACCTGGGGCCGCTCGGGCCCGTGGGAGCAGCGGATCAAGGAGGAATGTCAGGCCGTGCGCGACCATTGCGGCGTGCTCGACCTGCCCGGCTTCTCGCGCTTTCTGGTCAAGGGCGCAGGTGCCGCCGAGGCGCTGCGCGGCCTGATCACCGGCGGCCTGCCCAAGGTGGGGCGAATGAACCTGGTCTACATCTCCGAAAGCCGTGGCCGCATCCTGACCGAGATGTCCTGCATCCGGCTGGGCGAGGACGAGTTTGTGATGATCACCGCGGCCACCGCGCAATGGCACGACCGCGATATCCTCTTGGGTGCCATGCCCGCCGGTGTCACGGTCGAGGATGTCACCACCACCCGCGACACGCTGATCGTCACCGGCCCGAAATCGCGCGAGATCCTCGCCAGCCTGTCGGACGCTGACCTGTCGCAAGGCTGGCTGACGCATCAGGCCGCCACCGTCGCGGGCCAGCCCGCCTTCCTGATCCGGGTCTCCTTTGCCGGGGAACTGGGATGGGAGGTGCACGCGCTCAACGAACACATGCCCGCGATCTATGATGCGATCCTTGGTGCCGGGGCCAAACCCTTTGGCATGTGGGCGCTGAACTCGCTGCGCCTCGAAAAAGGCTATCGCGCGTGGAAGGGCGACCTGTCGACCGATTACTCGATGCTCGAAGGCGGGTTGGAACGCTTCGTCAAGTTCGACAAGCCACAGGATTTCCCCGGTAAGGCCGCGATCCTGGCCGAGAAACAGCGCGGGGTGAAGAAAAGCTTCGTCACCCTGCTGGTCGAGGCCGGAGATTGCGACGCGCCCTATATGTCCTGCCTCTGGCATGACGGGCAGATCGTGGGCGAGACCACCTCGGGCGCCTGGGGTTACCGGATCAACGCCAGCGTTGCGCTAGGCATGGTGCGCGCCGATCTGGCGGTGCCGGGCACCGAGTTGGAGGTCGAAATCTACGGGCAGAAATGCCGCGCCGTGGTGCAGCCCGATCAACCGCTCTGGGATCCCGAAAACGAGCGGCTGCGCGCATGACCATCCCCGCAACCATGTCCGGCGTCCAACTGACCCGCCACGGCGGGCCAGAGGCGCTGGCGTGGTGCGATGACATCCCTGTCCCGGCCCCCGGGCCGGGGCAGATTCTGGTCCGGGTGCTGGCCGCCGGGGTCAACAATACCGACATCAACACGCGGATCGGCTGGTATTCCTCGGATGTAACCGGCGCCACCGACAGTGGCGAGACGGGCGAGGCGGGCGGCTGGGCCGGGGCGCTCAACTTCCCCCGCATCCAGGGCGGCGACCTCTGCGGCCGCATCGTCGCTCTGGGCGCTGGCGTGACCGATTGGACCATAGGCCAGCGCGTCACTTGCCAGATCAACCTGCCGCGTCCGACACCCGACAACCCCTTCGGCTTCGTGGCGCTCGGATCGGAACTGGATGGCGCCTTTGCCGAATACTGTTTGCTTCAGGCGGCTGACCTCTTCGACGTCACTACCTCGTCGCTCTCGGACATCGAAATCGCCGCCATGCCCTGTGCCTATGGCACCGCCTGGAACCTGCTGGCGCGCTGCGGCGTGGGGCAGGGCGAGGCGGTGCTGATCACCGGCGCCTCGGGCGGCGTGGGGCTCGCTGCCGTGCAACTGGCCGCGTATCTGGGCGCCACGGTCACCGCGATGACCGCGCCGACCAAGGCCGAGGCCGTCAGTGCCGCCGGGGCAAAAGCCATCCTGGGCCGCGACGACACGCCCCCGCTCGGCCATTTCGACCGGGTGATTGACGTGGTCGGCGGCCCGCTCTGGCCCGACCTGATCCGCGCCCTGAAACCCGGCGGGCACTATGCTGTCTCGGGCGCCATCGCCGGGCCGATGGTCACCGCCGACCTGCGCCAGATCTACCTGCCCGACATCACCCTCCACGGCGCCACCTACCAGCCGCGCGCGGTCTTTGCTGACCTGATCGCATTGATCAATACAGGCGCCATTCGCCCGCTGGTCTCGGCCACCTATCCGCTCGACCGGATCGCCGAGGCACAGGCCGAGTTCATGACCAAACGCCTGCCCGGCAAGATCGTCCTCATTCCGCCACAGGAGCACCCATGACCGACATTACCCTGCTTGATGGCTCCATCGGCCAGGAACTGGTCAAACGCGCGGGCAAGCGCCCGACGCCGCTCTGGTCCACCTCTGTCATGCTCGAGACGCCCGACCATGTCGGCGCCGTGCATCGTGACTATTTCGACGCGGGCGCCACCATCGCCACCGCCAACACCTATGCGGTGCTGCGCGACCGGCTGGAACCGGCCGGGATCGGCGACCGGTTCGCGGCGCTGATCGACACCGCGCTGGCCCAGGCCGAAACCGCCCGCGCCGCGCATGGTTCGGGCCGCATCGCGGGCGCGCTGGGGCCGCTCGGCGCCTCCTACCGCCCCGACATCTGCCCGCCGCCCGCGGAAGCCGAGGCGTATTATGCCGACAGCGTGCGCGCGATGAACGACCGGGTCGACCTGTTCCTGATCGAAACAGCCGCCTCGGTCGCTCAGGCCGAAGGCGCGCTCCGGGGCGCGTCCCTCGGCACCAAACCCGTCTGGCTTTCGGTCACCGTGATGGATGACGATGGCAGCCGCCTGCGCTCGGGCGAGGGGGTGGGCGAACTTGCCGCCATCGTCGCCCAGTACCAACCGCAAGCGGTGCTGGTGAACTGCTCCCGGCCCGAGGCCATGGCCGCCGCCCTCGACATCATCGCGGGCTTCGGCCTGCCCTTCGGCGCCTATGCCAACGGCTTCACCCGCATCACCGAAGGGTTCCTCAAGGACCGCCCCACGGTCGAGGCGCTCACCGCCCGCGTCGACCTCACGCCCGAGGCCTATGCCGATTTCGCCATGGGCTGGGTCGATCAGGGCGCCACCATCGTCGGCGGCTGTTGCGAGGTCGGCCCCGCCCATATCGCGCATCTGGCCCAGCGGCTCCGCGCCGCCGGGCACAGCATCGTCTGAGGACCCCCGCCATGACGGCCAAACGCAACCTGCGTCTGGTGAACCCGGACAAGAAGACCTGGCAATTCGATGTGCTCGTCGCCCCCGGCTTCGTGCTGACCGAACTGGCGGGCCTTGTCGATGTGCTGCGCATCGCCAACCGGGTCTGTCCCAACCCGCCGTTTGCCTTCACCTACCGCTCCCTGCGCGGCGGCCTGATCGAAAGCAGCAGCGGCGCCGTGGTCGCGACCGAGCGGGTGCCAAGCCAGCCGCAGGCCGATTACCTCTTTGTCATCGGCAATACCGACCCCGACCAGCCCGACCTGTCGCTGGGCCGGGTGGTGCAGGACTATACCTTTCGCGGCGCACAGGTGTTTCTGTTGGCCGAGGCCGCCAGCCGCTATATCAACGAACGCGGCAGCGCCGATCTGGCCACCCATTGGGAAAACGCGGCCTTTCTGCGCGAACGCGGCGCGCGCTTCGACGCGCGCTTTTCCATCGCCACCCAGCAGGGGCCGGTGATCACCTGCGCCGGAATGGGCGCCACCGTCGACGTGGCGCTTTCGGTCATCGGACGGCATATCTCGGGACCGGCCAAGATGACCGTGGCCGACATCATGCTGCATGAACATATCCGCGATTTTGGCGCGATGCAGCCGATGTCCGGCCTCAAGACCAGCGCCACCGGCGACGATGCGCTCGACCAGTGCGTCAAGATCATGCAGGCCAATATCGAAGACCCCCTGCCGATCAACGAGATCGTCGCCGCCCTGGATCTGTCGAACCGCTCGCTGGAGCGCAAGTTCAAGACCTATCTCGGCACCACGCCCAACAACTTCTACCGCGAGATGCGGCTGGCCAAGGCCAATACCCTGCTCTTGAACACCACGCTCAGCGTTCGCGAGATCGGGCTGGCCTGCGGTTTCCCCAACGGCTTCTCGGCGGTTTACAAGAGCTTCTACGGCATCACCCCCTTTGCCCTCAGACGACAGAAGCGAACCGCCGCGCAGCGGTGATTTCTGCAAGTCGCGTGACGTTTTTGATGGATTTCCTGTCGCCCACCCGTGCCATTCTCGGGCAAATCCCAAGATCCGGAGACAAACATGGCTGATCTTCCCACCCAGGCCCGCGTGGTCATCATCGGCGGCGGTGTCGTCGGCTGCTCGGTCGCCTATCACCTGACCAAGCTCGGCTGGAAAGACGTCGTTCTGCTCGAACGCAAGCAACTGACCTCGGGCACCACCTGGCATGCCGCGGGCCTGATCGGCCAGCTCCGTGCCAGCTCCAACATGACCAAGCTCGCCCGCTATTCGGCCGAGCTTTATATGGGGCTCGAGGCCGAAACCGGCGTTGCCACCGGCATGCGGCAGGTGGGTTCGGTCTCGGTCGCGCTCACGGGTGAACGGCTGGAAGAGCTCTATCGCAACGCCGCCATGGCCCGCGCCTTTGGCGTCCCGGTCGAGGAACTGTCGCCTGCCGAGGTCAAGGAGCGCTACCAGCATATCAACCTCGATGGCGTCACCGGCGGGGTCTGGCTGCCGACCGATGGTCAGGCCGACCCGGCCAATATCGCGCTGGCCCTTGCCAAGGGCGCCCGCCAGCGCGGCGCCGTGGTCAAGGAGCGGACCCGCGTCACCGGCATCGCCAAACAGGGCCGCCGGGTCACCGGCGTCGACTGGATCAGCGACGATGGCTCCGAACAGGGCCATATCACTTGCGACATGATCGTGAACTGCGCCGGTATGTGGGGCCACCAGGTGGGCCGCATGGCGGGCATCAATGTGCCGCTCCAGGCCTGCGAACATTTCTACATCGTCTCGGAACCCATCCAGGGCCTGACCCAGATGCCGGTTCTGCGCGTCCCCGACGAATGCGCCTATTACAAGGAAGACGCCGGCAAGATGATGCTGGGCGCGTTCGAGCCGAAATCGAAACCCTGGGGCATGGACGGCATTCCCGACACATTCGAATTCGACCAGCTGCCCGAGGATTTCGACCATTTCGAACCCATCCTCGAGGCCGCCGTGAACCGCATGCCGATGCTGGGTAGCGCGGGTATCCACACCTTCTTCAACGGACCCGAAAGCTTTACCCCCGACGACGCCTATCACCTTGGCCTTGCGCCCGAGATGGACAATGTCTGGGTCGCCGCCGGGTTCAACTCGATCGGGATTCAGTCGGCGGGCGGCGCGGGCCATGCGCTCAGCCAGTGGATGGACAGCGGCGAGAAGCCCTTTGACCTGGGCGATGTCGACATCGCCCGCATGCAGCCCTTCCAGGGCAACAAGCGCTATCTGGTCGAACGCTCGACCGAGACGCTGGGCCTGCTCTATGCCGATCACTACCCCTACCGGCAGAAAGCCACCTCGCGCGGGGTGCGCCGCACCCCATTCCACGAACATCTCAAGGCACAAGGCGCCGTGTTCGGCGAACTGGCGGGCTGGGAACGCGCCAACTGGTACGCGCGCCCGGATCAGGAACGCGAATACCGCTACAGCTGGCGGCGGCAGAACTTCTTTGACAACGTGGCCGAGGAACACAAGGCGATCCGCACCGGGCTGGGCATGTATGACATGTCCTCCTTCGGCAAGATCCGGGTCGAAGGGCCGGACGCCACCGCCTATCTGAACCATATCGCGGGCGGTCAGTTCGACGTGCCCGTGGGCCGCATCGTCTATACCCAGTTCCTGAACGCACGCGGCGGGATCGAGGCCGACGTTACCGTCACCCGCCTGAGCGAGACCGCCTATCTGGTGGTCACCCCCGCCGCCACCCGCTATGCCGATCAGACCCGGATGATGCGCCTCGTGGGCGATTTCCGCGTGGTGATCACCGACGTGACGGCGGGCGAGGGCGTGCTGGCGGTGATGGGCCCCAAGGCGCGCGACTTGATGGCGCGGGTCAGCCCTAACGACTTCTCCAACGACGTGAATCCCTTTGGCACCGCGCAGGAGATCGAACTGGGCATGGGCCTCGCCCGCGTCCACCGCGTGACCTATGTGGGTGAACTCGGGTGGGAGATCTACGTGTCCTCCGACATGGCGGGCCATGCGTTCGAGACCCTGTTCGAGGCGGGCCAGGACCTGGGCCTGAAACTCTGCGGCATGCATGTGATGGATTGCTGCCGGATCGAAAAGGCGTTCCGCCATTTCGGCCATGACATCACGCCCGAGGATCACGTGCTGGAGGCGGGACTTGGCTTTGCCGTCAAGACCGACAAGCCCGATTTCATCGGCCGAGACGCGGTGCTGCGAAAGAAAGACGAGGGGCTCAAGACCCGTATGGTCCAGTTCCGCCTGACCGACCCCGAACCGCTGCTCTACCACAACGAGCCGTTGATCAGGGACGGCCAGATCGTCGGCTACCTGAGTTCCGGCGCCTACGGCCACCATCTGGGCGGCGCCATCGGCATGGGCTATGTCCCCTGCGAAGGCGAAAGCGCGGCGGATGTTTTGGCCTCGACCTACGAGATCGACGTGATGGGTACCCGCATCCGCGCCGAGGCCTCGCTCGCCCCGATGTATGATCCCAAATCCGAGCGGGTAAAGGTCTAAAACCAGCACTCAGAGGCAGCGGGCCACCCGCAAGGGGATCCGCTGCCTAAGTGCCAGGATCAAAGATCGTTCAGATTGTCCATCAACTGATAGAAGAATCCGATCGTCTTGCCGTATTCGTCCACCAGAATCCGTTCGTTGACGCCATGGAACCCGGCGAATTCCTTCATCGATTCCAACTGAATACCGGTGATGGTGAACACATCCGGTGCAAAATCCCGTGCCTGGAAGTGTTTTGAATCCGATCCGCCGATCACAAAGAACGGCGCCACGATCAGATCTTTACCCCAAAGCTGACGAATGGTCTTTTCCAGCGCCCTGTAGGCGTCGCTGTCGGGATTGGCGACATTTGTCGCCGGGGTCGAGGCCGAGATATCGCGGATGGTGATCCGGTCGTCGTCGATTGCCTTGCGGACATGTTCGATGATCACCTCGGGCGTATCGCCGGGCATCGGCCGGAAATTGACAACCGCCGTCGCCGAAGGTGGCAGAACGTTATCCTTGATCCCGGCGTTGAACATGCTCACCGCGATGGTGGTATGCAGCATCGCCCGCGTGACCTGGTTCCCCGCCATCTCGGCGATGAATTCCTTTTCCAGATCGGTCATCTCGCCGTCCTTGCCAAAGGCGACCGCCGCATACATCGGCTGTTTGGCCTCGTCCAGCTCGGGGCCCATATAGCGATACTGATGGCGCACCGCCTCGTGTATTCGATATGGAAACTGCGCCGCTTCCAGCTTGGTGATCGCTTTGGCCAGAATGCCGATGTTCGACTCTTCGGGTGGCTGCGACGAATGCCCGCCAATGCCGTGCATGGCCAGTTCAAGGCTTAGATACCCTTTTTGGGCGATACCGATCAGGGCCGTGTTGTCGGGGATACCCGGAAACACCCCGGGGATCAGCGGTGCGGATTCGTCCAGCACAAAGGCGAACCGCTCGATGCCGCGCTCTTCCAGAACATCGGCGACATATTTTGCTCCTTCCGGTCCACCGACTTCCTCATCCTGACCAAAGACGAAATAGATCGTGCGTTTCGGCTGCCAGCCTTCGGCGATCCGCATTTCGGCGGCTTCCAGCATGCCATGGATCTGGTTCTTGTCGTCCAGCACACCCCGGCCCCAGATATAGCCATCCGCCACCGCACCGGAAAACGGTTCCTGATTCCATTGGTCGCGCGATTCTTCTGGAACCGGAACAACATCCTGATGCGCATAAAACAGCGCAGGCGGCAGGTCCGGGTCCGTACCTTCCCAGGTGTAAAGCAGGCTATAGGGGCGCGGATCGCCCAGGATCTCTCGCTTCAGCACCTTGTGAACATTCGGGTAAGCCTCGACCAGGAAGGCGTGATAATCATCGAACGCCTTGGTGTCGAAATCATCGCGGTCCTGGTTCGAGATTGTCGGAAACTGCACTCCTTTCGACAGCCGATCCACCGCGCCATCCAGATCGACCTCAATGGTGATCTGCTCGACCCCTTGCATCTGGAGCGAGGAAAACCCGCTATCTTGCGCGATGCCCGGTCCAGACATGGATGCGATGATAAGACCTGAGAGAGCTGATGCAAAAATTCTGGGGCTCATGTCGTTACCTCTGAAAACAAGTGAAGCGAAGTTGATTTGAAGAAGCCGTAAACCCGCTTCATTCAAACCTGTTCGAGTGGCGATATCAAAGACAATAATGCGGCAAGGTAACATCATCTCGATTTGCCGGAACAGGGGCCGGGCAAGACCCGGATCGCATGCGCGTTCGGCCCTGTGCAACCCTGTACAAAACGGTCAATCAGGGGTCTCGACCGCGTACAAAACGGTCAATTCGCGGTACAAATCCGGTTCGGATGCTGCGCCCCGATCTGCGACCCATCACGGGTCTTGATAGTGCGCACGTGGTTTTGTCGCTTTCCTTTTCCCGCCTTCGCCTGCACAACACCTGCACAAGTGAAGGAGATTGCGGATGACCCAGACCCAGAACGTGGATACCCCGCGCGGCTTGGCACTGGCCATCACGGCCTATCTCCTCTGGGGGTTTTTACCCTTGTATATGAAGGCGTTATCCCACATTTCCCCGGTCGAGGTGGTGGCCCACCGCATCGTCTGGTCGGTGCCCGTGGCGGGTATCCTGCTGATCGCTCTGGGCCGGACACGCGATTTGCGCGCCGCGCTGCGTAACCCGCGCATGCTCGGCATGGCCTGTGTGACGGCGGCGCTGATCTCGGTCAATTGGGCCATCTATGTCTGGGCCATCACCACCGGCCACGCGCTAGATGCAGCGTTGGGCTACTACATAAACCCGCTTTTCAGCATCGCCCTCGCAGCCCTTATCTTGGGGGAGAGGCTGACCCGCATACAAGGTCTTGCGATCATTCTGGCCGCCGCAGGGGTTGCCGTGCTGGTCTTCGAGGCCGGTAAGCTGCCTTGGGCAGCGCTCAGCCTGACGGTCAGCTGGGGCTTTTACGCTTTGTTCAAACGGTCTCTGCCCATCGGTCCGAACCAGGGTTTCCTGCTTGAAGTGCTGATCCTGACACCCTTTGCACTGGCCTTTCTCCTGTGGCAATCGGCGCAGGGGTTGGGGTCGTTTGGTGTCACGACACAAGATACGGTGCTTCTGGCCGGGGCGGGTGTGGTGACGGCAGTGCCGCTGCTGGTCTATGCCAATGGCGCGAAACTGGTGCGACTGTCGACCATGGGTATCCTGCAATACATCGCGCCCACGATGATCTTTATCACCGCCATCACCCTGTTCGGAGAAGAGATCGACCGTGGCCGCATGATTGCCTTCCCGATGATCTGGGCCGCGCTGGTGATCTATTCCGTGCCGATGCTGCGTCAGATGCGCCGCGCCTGAGCCGCGATCACCCGCGCCAGCCCCTCGGCCCAATGCGCATAGGCCAGCGCGCTGGGATGGTAGCCGTCCCGCGCCGCCATCGCCGGGTCGGGCGGGATCTGCGGACGATGGTGGACCGCTTGCGGATAGCGTTTCAGAGTCAAGGCAAGTTTCCGGTCAAGCCTTTGAGATTGTTGACCTAATACCCATGACAGCGGTTGCGGCAGAGCCGGGAACAGCGCCATGTCCGGCACGGACGTGACCACCACCAGCCGTGCCCCCAGTGGCCCGGTCAACAGATCCATCAGTGCCGCCTGCCGCGCCACGAATTGCCGGGCCGAGGTCGCGCGGGTGGTGTCATTCACCCCCAACGAGGTCACCACCACGTCGAACGGGCCGGGCAGGGCGCCCAGCCGCGCCAGCGTATCGCGGGTGGTGTGGCCGGTGGTCGCCTCGAGCCGCCAGTCGACGGAGAACCTTCGCGCCAGCCGCAACACCAGTTGCCCGCTCAGCGCCAAGTCCTGACTGTCCACGCCAACCCCCGCAGCGGCGCTGTCGCCCGCAATCAGCAGGCGCAGCGCTGGGCCTGACCCCGCCCGTCCCGCGCGCGGCCCCGCTGGTTCGGCCAACAGCTGCGCCTTGCGCCGCACCGCCAGCCCCTGCGCCGCAAGGACCGGCAGCAGGGGAATACGCAGGATCTGGTCTATGCCAATCAGCTAAGTGCCTCGCGAAACTTGAGGAATCGCGCATCGGTCATTACCCGCGCGTTCATCGCATCGCGCAGGGCGCCCACGGTCTTGTAGGGGCGCATGACCACTTCGAAGTCCTGGATCAGCCCATTGTCGTTGAGGGTGATCAGGTCGACGCCCACCGCGTCCAGATCGCCGACCTTGCATTGGAACTCCAACGCCCAATCCTTGCCTCCGCCCATGACCCGGCGATAGCGAAAGTCGGAGAACACCTGGCCCACGTGACCCAGAACCGCTGCCACGGCGTCGCGCCCGGTCCAGGTCTTGTAATAGGTCGGCGGCAGGAAACGGACATCCTCGGCCAGCAACGCGTGGATCAGGTTTTCGTCGCCCTTGGCCACGACCTCCTGCATCCGGGTGATGGTGGGGTGCATCTGGTTTCTCCTCTCGATGGTTCGGCCTCAGCCTTGCGCTGCCACATCGCCAGCGCAAGCGCGACGTTGCGGGAACCCGCCGTCTGCGCTAGGGCATGCGGCCATGAGCCAAGACTATACGCCCCCCCAAGACCCGCTGGACGTGATCCACGAAGACGCCGAACTGATCGTGGTCAACAAACCCGCGGGCCTTTTGTCCGTGCCGGGCCGTGGCGAGCATCTGGCCGATTGCCTGCTCAGCCGGGTTCAGGCGGCGTTTCCCGGTGCGCTGCTGGTGCATCGGCTCGACCGGGACACATCGGGGGTGATGGTCTTTGCCCAGACCCCGCACGCGCAGCGCAACCTTGGCCGCCAGTTCGAAGAGCGCAAGACGAAAAAGACCTATGTCGCAAGACTTTGGGGCAGGCTTGAGCCCAAGACCGGTACCGTCGATCTGCCGCTGATTGTCGATTGGCCCAACCGGCCGCGCCAGATGGTCTGCCATGAAACGGGGCGCCCTGCGGTGACCGACTGGCGCGTCTTGCGCTACGAGGGCGACACCACCCGGGTTCGGCTGACGCCGCAAACCGGCCGGTCGCATCAGCTACGGGTGCATTGCCAGGCGCTCGGGCATCCGATCCTGGGTGACCCGTTCTACGCCACCGGCCCTGCGCGCGATTTCCCGCGCCTGATGCTGCATTCCGAGGAACTGCGCCTGAAACACCCCGAAAGCGGCCAGTCGATGAAGTTCCGCGCCTCGGCGCCGTTCTGATCCCGCCAAGCCTATTCACTTTGCCGAAAATACTCCGGGGGAGTCGCGCAAAGCGCGGCGGAGGCAGCGCCCCCTCTGACCGGTAAGACAAACGCTCAGACGGTGATCCTCATCCAGTCCGGCGGCAGGATGTCGGGGTTGCTCAACTTGGAGTCGCCGAACCAGCGGGTGGGGCCTGCGACCCGTTTTTCCGGGTTGCTATTGAGCCAGGCCGCCCACCACGAGAAAGAGGAATTGCCGATGATGTTGTGTCGGCACAGGCTCATCAGGCGCATGTCCTCGAAATCGGTCTCGGGTCCGTTGAAATCGACAACCACCTTTTCCACCGGCAAGGGCAGATTCGCCTTGGCCCAATCCGGGTCATCGGAAAACACATAGACCACCGGCTCGCCCCTGACATCGCGCATAACTGCGGCAAGCGCTGCTTCATAGTAGCGCTGGTCGCACAGCGCATGCGCGGCAAGGGCAACATAATCACCGCGCCGGACATGCAGCGAGATCGCCTCGGTTCCGGCGATACGTTCGGCCATGTCCTCGTTGCGACTGTCACTGAACGGGGGAAAGGTGAAATCCGACCGGATGCGGTGGCTGATATGTTCGAAATAGCGCTCGGATTGCCAGTACCCGTGCAGATAGGCGCCATCGCCCCAGGTCTCGATCTGGGGGTTGTAGCCAAGCCCGCGCTCGCGCCGGAACCTCGGGCGCGCGCCAAACGCGCGCCACAGGCCATAACGCAACGCCCCGTCCCGTTTCAGCGGCGGCAGGTGCTCGGGTTCGGCCAGATTCAGATTGAACACCCGGGTCAGCACACCTTCGCCGCGTGCCTCGGCCTCGCGGCTGTCGATGCCCACGCGCGTACAGAGCCGCGCCGCCAATCCGGCGGCGGCGGCGTATTGGAACATCTGGTTGCCGAGACGGCCGTGCAGGCGTGCTGTGATCATGAGGTCCCCGGGTTTCTTCGGCCTGTTTAGGGTCAAATGCCGCCCCGTACCAGCCTCGTTGACAGAAGGCCTGCGCGCACCTATGCAAGGTCCAGGTTCGGGTTCCCTGCCGCTCGCGGCCCTTGGGGCTATGGTGAAACCCGGTCTCAGACGATCCTTGCCCCTTTCCCGGCGCATGGATGGCAATGCGAGCCCCGTCCGATCTGATGCGCCCGTTTGGGAAAACGAGGCAATGATGAAAAACGATCAAGAGATTGCTCCGATCGGGGAGCTGAAGGCGCAGGCCAAGCGGCTGCGCGAAAAACTGCGTGATGCCGGTACCGGGTTGAGCCACGCACAGGCGCTGGAACTGGTGGCGCACCAGCATGGTGCGCGCGACTGGAACACGCTTGTGGCACGAGCGGGCAACCGCTTGCACCTGCGGGTTGGCGACCGGGTCAGCGGCGACTACCTGGGCCAGCCTTTCACGGGCGAGATCCGGGGGCTGACGGTGATCGGCGACGGTGCGCACAGACGGATCACGCTGCATTTCGATCAGCCGGTCGACGTGGTGACCTTCGACAGTTTCTCGGCCTTCCGGCAACGCGTCAGCAGCGAGATTGGCTGGGACGGCAGGTCAACCCGCTGCACATCGGACGGGCGGCCGCAGCTGGTGGTTCGCCCGGTCTGACCGGTTCCGACCCCGGCGCGCGCTGGTTCCCGCCAGCCGCGCCGGTTTCTCTTTCAATCCGCAGAAAAACACTGTATGCGCGCACAATCTGAGACGTGGTGCCCCGACCCCGGCACCGTGAAGGAAATGATAACGGGGTCGGCGGCAATGGGGCCGCCATTGAAACGGGAGACCCGGGATACGCCTGGGAGTGCTCCCATCTAGGATACGCACATGTTTGATGTAACGACGAAATCGATGCAGTGGGGCGAGGAAACGCTTACACTGGAAACGGGCAAGATTGCCCGTCAGGCCGACGGTTCGGTGATCGCCACCTTGGGCGAGACCCGCGTGATGGCCAACGTGACCTTTGCCCGCGAGCAGAAACCGGGCCAGGACTTCTTTCCCCTGACGGTTCACTATCAGGAAAAATACTATGCCGCGGGCAAGGTGCCGGGCGGTTTCTTCAAGCGCGAGGCGCGCCCGACCGAGAAGGAAACGCTGACCGCGCGTCTGATCGACCGGCCGATCCGCCCGCTGTTCGTGCCGGGCTTCAAGAACGAAGTGCTGGTGATGTGCACCGTGCTGAGCCACGACCTCGTAAACGATCCCGATATCGTTGCGATGATCGCCGCCTCTGCCGCGCTGACCATCTCGGGCGTTCCCTTCATGGGTCCGATCGCGGGCTGCCGCGTGGGCTTTGTCGATGGCGAATATGTCCTGAACCCGACCGTCGACGACATGCAGGACCTGCGCCTGAACCCCGAACAGCGTCTGGACCTGGTTGTTGCCGGGACCAAGGACGCCGTGATGATGGTGGAATCCGAGGCCTATGAGTTGACCGAGGCCGAGATGCTGGGCGCCGTGACCTTTGCGCATGAGCAGATCCAGCCGGTGGTCGACCTGATCATCGCCTTTGCCGAACAATGCGCCAAGGAACCGTTCGACTTTACCCCGCCGGACTATTCCGACCTCTACGCTGCCGTCAAAGCCGCCGGTGAAGAGCAGATGCGCGCCGCATTCGCCATCACCGACAAGCAGGAGCGCACCGCAGCGGTTGCCGCCGCGCGTGAGGCCATCAAGGCCGCCCTGACCGAGGAACAGCTGGCAGACGGCAACCTCGGCTCGGCCCTGAAGAAGCTCGAAGCCGGCATTCTGCGTGGCGACGTGGTCAAGGGTGGCAAGCGGATCGACGGTCGCGACACCACTACCGTGCGTCCGATCGTGGCCGAGACCGGCCTGCTGCCGCGCACCCACGGGTCTGCGCTGTTCACCCGGGGCGAGACACAGGGTCTGGTCGTGACCACGCTGGGCACCGGCGATGATGAACAGTTCATCGACGCGCTGCACGGCAATTTCAAATCGAACTTCCTGCTGCACTACAACTTCCCCCCCTACTCGGTGGGCGAGGTTGGCCGCGTGGGCTCGCCCGGCCGTCGTGAGATCGGCCATGGCAAGCTGGCCTGGCGCGCGCTTCAGGCGGTGCTGCCGGCGCCGACCGACTTCCCCTATACCATCCGCGTGGTGTCCGAGATCACCGAGTCCAACGGCTCGTCCTCGATGGCATCGGTCTGCGGTGGGTCGCTGTCGATGATGGATGCGGGCGTGCCGTTGAAATCCGCCGTTGCCGGTGTGGCCATGGGCCTGATCCTGGAAGACGACGGGTCTTATGCGGTTCTGACCGATATCCTGGGTGACGAAGACCACTTGGGCGACATGGACTTCAAGGTGGCGGGTACCGAAAACGGCATCACCTCGCTGCAGATGGACATCAAGGTCGCGGGCATCACGCCCGAGATCATGGAGAAAGCCCTGTCGCAGGCCAAGGATGGCCGGATGCACATCCTGGGCGAGATGAACAAGGCGCTGTCCGGCGCGGCCGACTTCTCGGTCCATGCACCGCGCATCGAGACCATGCAGATCCCCACCGACAAGATCCGCGAAGTGATCGGCTCGGGCGGCAAGGTGATCCGCGAGATTGTCGAAGTGTCTGGCGCCAAGGTCGACATCAACGACGATGGCATCATCAAGATCGCCTCGCCCAACGGCGACTCGATCAAGAAGGCCTATGACATGATCTGGTCCATCGTGGCCGAGCCCGAAGAAGGCCAGATCTATACCGGTAAGGTCGTGAAGATCGTCGATTTCGGCGCCTTCGTGAACTTCTTTGGCAAGCGCGACGGTCTGGTGCACGTGTCCCAGATCGAAAACCGCCGCCTGAACCATCCCTCGGACGTTCTGAAGGAAGGTCAGGAAGTGAAGGTCAAGCTTCTGGGCTTTGACGATCGCGGCAAGGTGCGCCTGTCGATGAAGGTTGTCGATCAGGAAACCGGCGAAGAGATCGTGCCGGAGAAGAAAGAGGCCTCTGAGGCGGAATAAGCCTCTGGTCTTGCAGAGACGGAAAGGCCCGGACATCCTGTCTGGGCCTTTTTCATTCGGGCCGCGTATTTGGACTGGCGGCGACAAGGAGGTCCGGCATGGATCTGATCGGTTTCGTCATTCATCTGGAACGCGCCAAGGACCGGCGCGCGCAAGCTGAGACGCTGGTGGAGCAACTGCCGTATGCCGCGCTGTTGCCTGCCGTCGATGGTGCGGCGCTGGCGCCAGAGGCGCGGGACCGGGCCTTTCGGTCCGGGATTCTGCAACCCGTCTATCCCTTTGATCTGCGCCCGGGCGAGATCGGCTGTTTCCTGAGCCACCGCGCCGCCTGGACCCGGTTGATGGAAAGTCACGCCGAGGCCGCGCTGATCATCGAGGATGACATGGCGCTGGAGGCAGGGTTTGATGAAGCGCTGGCGCTGGCGCAGCGCCATGTGGCGCAGATGGGCTATATCCAGTTTCAAACCCGTCCGGTGACCGCGCCCGCGATAGATCAGCAAGGGCAATCCGTTCTGATGCAGCCTGAACTGACTCCGCTGCGCACCTCGGGCCAGCTGGTGGCGCGCTGGGCGGCGGAACGGCTGCTGGCCCTGACCGAACCGTTTGACCGGCCGGTGGACACCTTCCTGCAAATGCATTGGCATACCGGACTGCGGCTGGGGGTGATCAGCCCGTCGGGCCTGAGCGACCGGACCGGGGCCATCGGCGGCAGCACCATCGGCGCGAAAAAGAGCCTTTCCGAGCGGCTGACCCGCGAATGGCATCGCGCGCGCTATCGCGCGGCGGTGCGGCGGTTGTCACGGGGTTGAGGGCACCTCAGCGCAGGCGCCATTCCTCCCAGATGAACGGGTAGCACCAGGCGCAGTCATGGGTTTCCGCCAGCCGCGCGCAGATCGCCGCGCGGGTCTCGATCAAAGCCGGTTCGAACAGGTGAAACTGAACCTGAAGCCGCGCGATGCGGTGCATCAGCCCGCTGTCCAGCAGGGCGGGCAGCAGATCGTATTCGCCGCCCTCGATATTGACCTTCATCAGATCGACCCGCTCCAGCGCCAACTCGTCAAAGACCGCGCCGACAGGGCGCACTGGTGCCGAGAGAGCGCCGCCCTGACCGCCAAAGGCCGAGGAGGCATCGCCATCGTCGCTGAGCGTCAGGGTACCCTCGGCCCCGCCCATGGCGAAATCATGCACCATGACATTCGGCCGCTCCGCGAATTTCGACCGCAGCGCGCTGGCAAAGCGAGGGTGGGGTTCGAACACGTGCACCTGTGCCTTGGGTTGAACGGCAAGAACGCGGTCGGCCCAGCCGCCCTCGAAACCGCCGACATCCAGAACCACCGCGTCCGGGGGGAGGTCGTCATAGGTATAAAACCGGGTCTGCAGCGCGTTGTCGGCGCGCCAGGCCTTGAGCCCGGCATAATGCTCGGCCTTCCAGGGGTTGCGGCGCAGGTCGAGCCAGCGTTTCAAAGAGGCCATGGCATGCGTCTTTCTTGGTTGGCGGGCGCAGGTCACCCCGCGCCCGCGATGGGCTTAGCCCGGGTTTTTCGCAAACCGCAGATAGGGCAGTTTGATGTCCAGCGCACCGTATTTCTTTTCGGCGGCGGCATTGTCCAGCGCCAGTGCGACGATCACGTCCTGGCCGGTCTGCCAGTTGGCGGGGGTGGCCAGCGGCTGCTGATAGGTGCGCTGCAACCCGTCCAGCGCGCGCAGCACCTCGGCAAAGTTGCGCCCGACCGACATGGGATATGTCATCGACAGTTGCAGCTTCTTGTCAGGGCTGATGATGAAGACCGAGCGGACCGTGGCGCTGTCTGCGGGGGTGCGCCCGTCGGGTAGATAGGCGTCGGCAGGCAACATGTCAAAGGCCTTGGACACTGCCAGCCCCTCGTCGGCGATGATCGGGAAACCGGCGCTGGTGCCGGCAAAGCTCTCGATGTCGCCTTTCCATTTCTTGTGATCCTCGACCCCGTCGACGGACACGCCGATTACCTTGGTATTGCGCTTGGCCCATTCATCGGCCAGTTGCGCGACGGCGCCGAATTCGGTGGTGCAGACCGGGGTGAAGTCCTTGGGATGCGAGAACAGGATAGCCCAGCTGTCGCCGATCCAGTCGTGAAAGCTGATCGTGCCCTTGTCCGTCTCGGCGGTAAAGTCGGGAACGATATCGTTGATGCGCAAGCCCATGGCTTTCTCCTTTGATACAAAAGCGAGTCGTCTGTCGCCAATCTAGTCAGTGCCGCGCCGGGGTTACATACCCGTGACAAGGTGCCGCCGCCGATACCGGCCATGACCCGTGATTCCATAATTTGATCAAATTATTCACCCTCCCTCTTGTCGTTGTCAGGGTAGAGTGACAAAGTACCTGCGATTCCCGACCGACCGGTCGAAAACAGCCTGATCAGGAGAGGCAGACATGCTTGAGAAACGCGAGTTCTATATCAACGGCAAATGGGTCGCGCCTGCCGTCGCCAATGATTTCCATGTGATCAACCCATCGACCGAAGAGCCGTGCGCCGTTATCTCGCTGGGCTCCGAGGCTGATACCAACGCTGCTGTCGCAGCTGCCAAGGCTGCCTTTCCTGCCTGGATGGCGACCCCGGTTGCCGAACGTATTGCCCTGGTCGAGAAGCTGGTGGAGGTCTACAGCCGTCGGGGCGAGGATCTGGCACAGGCGATGTCGCTGGAAATGGGTGCACCTATTGACATGTCGCGCACCCAGCAGGTCGGCGCCGGCATTTGGCACCTCAAGAACTTCCTGACGGCGGCCAAGAACTTTGAATTCGAACGCCCCTTGGGCGATCATGCGCCGAATGACCGGATCATCTATGAGGCGGTGGGCGTTGCGGCGCTGATCACGCCCTGGAACTGGCCGATGAACCAGGTCACGCTCAAGGTGGGCGCGGCCGCGATCGCCGGATGCACGATGATCCTGAAACCGTCCGAGCAAAGTCCGCTCAACGCCATGGTCTTTGCCGAGTTGATGGACGAGGCGGGCTTCCCGGCCGGTGTCTTCAACCTCGTGAACGGTGACGGCGTTGGTGTCGGTTCGCAACTCTCCGGCCACCCGGATGTGGATATGGTCAGCTTCACCGGGTCGACCCGTGCCGGTATCGCCATTTCCAAGAACGCCGCCGAAACGCTGAAAAAGGTGCATCTGGAACTGGGCGGCAAGGGTGCCAACGTGATCTTTGCCGATGCCGATGACAAGGCGGTCAAGCGTGGCGTCCTGCACATGATGAACAACACTGGCCAGAGCTGTAACGCGCCCAGCCGGATGCTGGTGCAACGCCCGATCTACGATCAGGCGGTGGAGACCGCAGCAGAAGTCGCCAAGAGCGTCACTGTTGGCAATGCGCTTGACGAAGGCCGCCATATCGGTCCGGTCGTCAACGAGCTTCAGTGGAACAAGATCCAGGGTCTGATCCAGAAGGGCATCGACGAAGGCGCGCGGTTGGTCGCGGGTGGGCTTGGCCGTCCAGAAGGGTTCAACAAAGGCTATTTCGTGCGCCCGACCGTGTTCGCGGATGCCAACAACCAGATGACCATCGCGCGCGAGGAAATCTTTGGCCCGGTCCTGACCATGATTCCCTTCGACACCGAAGAGGAAGCCATCGAGATTGCCAATGACACGCCCTATGGCCTGACCAACTATGTCCAGACGCAGGATGGCGCCCGCGCCAACCGCATGGCCCGTGTCCTGCGGTCGGGCATGGTCGAAATGAACGGCAAGTCGCGCTCGGCCGGGTCGCCCTTCGGCGGGATGAAGCAATCCGGCAAGGGCCGCGAGGGGGGAGTCTGGGGGCTGGAGGACTTCCTCGAAGTCAAGGCCGTCGGTGGCTGGGCCACCGAGTAACTGCCCTTGACCGCAAGGCGCTTTCGCCAAAGGTTCGGCCTGCGGCGAGGGCGGACGCCTCCGGCGGGAGTATTTTGAACCAGAAAGAAGCGGCAGGTCTGTCTGCTTCTTTCTGGTCGGAAATACTCCGGGGGTCTGGGGGCTGGCCCCCAGTCTGCGGTCAGCCTATCCCGAGATGCCTGTCGACCATGCGCTGAACCATCGGCGCGAAATGGTCGAATCCTGGGGTTTCCATGTCCGCGCGCTTGCCAGCCTCGTCCAGATAGCGGACCTGGATGATCGCCTTGAGGTTCGGGTTGGTCTCGAATTCCGCCACCTCTTCGGCGCTCATCGGGCCGCCCTGCAATTGCAGCGTATGGACCGAGGCGGGCGACAGGCGCGCGAAATACTCGGGCCGGGTGGCGCAGAGATAGCGTTTGGCCGCCACGTGGTACTTGACACAATCGGTGATCACCGGCGGGAAGAACGGCGCCAGCACCGCCTCGCCTGCATCCTCGTGGTGGCGGTCCTCGGTGTCTGCGGGGTGGTAGGTGCCGAATTCCGAGGTGAAATGCCCGATATCGTGCAGGAGCGCGCCGACGATGATTTCCTCGGGCAAGCCGTTCTGTTCGGCGATGGTCGCGCCCTGCAGCATGTGCTGGGCCATGGTCACCGGTTCGCCGAGATATTCCTCGCCACCGCGGCGGGCGAAGATATCGGCGAGGAAGGCCACGATGTTGCCGTGATCCAGACTTGTGAAATCCGGTTTCATTCCGCCGCCTCCGGATGCACCGCATCCATCGCGGCGAGGGTCGAGAGCAATCCGTCCTTGTCGGCGTAGCAGCCTTGCAGCCAGCGTGACCCGGCACCGGAATAGCCGGTGCGCGCGTGCAACACGCGGGTGTTGTCGACGATGAAGCATTCGCCCGGTTCCAGCTTGAACGCGACCCCCATCGCCGGGTCGTCGATGAACTCCGCCAACTGGCGATAGGCGGCGTAATAGGCCTCCATCCTGTCGAAGGGGATATCCACGAACGGGGCCGACGAGCGGTTGTTGAACCGGATCGCCATCATCTGGCCGTCGGGGGACAGTTCGATCATCGGGCGCCGCGCGCGCAGACAGACCCCGTCCGAGCCCCGGTATTCGAACCGGGCCGGATAGCCACAGAGCAGCGCGAACCCTTCGGGATTGGCATCCCGCAACCTTTCTGCCGCGCGAAAGCCGTCGACGACGATACTGTCGCCGCCCTCGGCGCTGTTTTCCAGGCAATAGAGGATTTGCAGCGTCGGCACCGGGTCGCGATAGGGGTTGTCGGTATGAGCCTGAAGGCCCAGCCCGGTATAGGCGAGGTTGGTGGGGTTCACCTCGGTCCGCACCTCGAAGTAACGCCCATAGTTTGTTTCCCGCACATACCCGAAGAGGTCTGCCACCTTGAGCAGTGCGCCGGGTTCGGTGGGCCCGCCAGTCAGCCGGGCAAAGCCGAATTCTGCCACTGCCGCCAGCCAGTCGCGCTTGATCGCCGGATTGGTATGCATGCTGCCCCAGTCGGCGCTGGGCGCGGCGATCCCGTTTTCCCAGGTGGTGATGCCCGGAGCAGTCCAGCCCATCGGGTGGTCGTGATCCCGGTCATAGGCATGCACAGCCAGCCAGTCGGCCGGATAGGTGACGGTCTTGTTCTCGGGCTGAAAGGTCACCGACAGCGCGCCGCCGACCAAAGAAGCGGTGCTGATGGACAGGTCGGCCGGAATGTCGCCGATTGTGATCAGGCGCTGGCCGTTGCCAGGCGCGCGGGTGTCCGGGTCCAGCGCATTGTCGCGCAGCCAGATGGCGTGAAACCGGGCAGTTGTGCCGTCGGAAAACTCCAGGGAAACGATCTGGTCGGTATGGGTGACCTGGCGCAGCATGGGGACTCTCCTTTGTCGCGCATTTGCTGACTTGAGAGATACCGCAGCAAATGGCATCAAGACAGCTATGCCTTCTTGTGGCTTAGGGTTGGAAAATCTATGGCAAAGGCACGTATTGGATTGCCGCCGCTGGACTGGTTGCGGGTGTTCGAAGCGGCTGGCAGGCTGGGCGGTTTCGCGGCGGCGGCGCGCGAATTTGGTCTGACACAGGCGGCAGTCAGCCAGCGCATCGGGAATCTGGAGACCTGGCTGGGGCGGGCACTGTTCGTGCGGGGGCCGCGTGGTGTCACATTGACCATCGAAGGGGAGAGCTACCTTCCGCTGGTGCAAGAGAGTCTGACAGCGCTGGAGCGCAATACCGAGGACCTGTTCGGCACGGCGCCGCGTGAATTGCGGGTAGCGGGCCTGCCTTCGCATGTACAAATGCTAGTCGTTGCTCGCGCCGGGCCGTTCTTGACGCGCAACCCGGATGTCCGGCTGGTGACGGATTCCGTGGCGCAGAGGGCCAGTTTCGATGACGAACGGACCTGGCTTCAGGTTCGCTATGGCAAGGGGAACTGGCCGGGACGAGAGGCGCGCCTGATCGCGGGCGAAGTCCTGGCGCCGATGGCCGCCCCTGGTGTCGATTGGTCTGCGGGCATGATCGAGCTGCGCGGCGAAAGACCCGGATGGAGCGAGTGGACCCGGTTTGGCGAGGACACCAAAGGTGCGCCGACAAGGTTAAGTGTTGATTCGATGGAACATGCGCTGGGGGCGGCCGAGGCGGGTCTGGGCGTGGTGCTAGGCTCCATCCCGCTGGCAAGGGCTGCTTTGGACAGTGGGAGGCTCTGCAGGCTGGATCAGTCGGAAATGCCAACCCGTGACGGCTATTGGCTGACCTGGCCAGCGGATCGTCTTGGTGGGCGACGCATGCGAACCCTTGTCGAAAGCTTTCACGCGGCAATCTGCGGGTGATCCGGTTGTGTGGTCGGGGCGTAGAAAGACTGCACATCAAACGAAGGATTCGCGATGTTACCCCGGATTTTTCTTTGCTCGATCCTGTTCGCCGCGCCTGCGGCTGCTGAATATGCCCGGGTCGAGGACGCTCAGAGTTTTCGGGCCCTTGTCGCGGGCAAGACCCTGACCCGGCCGCTTGTCCGGCTCGAGGTGACCACGGATGGAGAGATCAGGGGCACCGGCGCCGCCTGGCCCGTCGAAGGCAATTGGGTTTGGCAAGATGGTTATTTCTGCCGCGACCTGATCTGGGGCGGCAGCGATCTTGGCTACAATTGCCAGGAGGTTCGCGTGAGCGACGGCAAGATCCGGTTTACGTCGGATCGCGGTGCGGGTGAGTTCGCCGATTTCCGCCTGCGCGTAGATTGATCCGTTCCGGATTTCAGGCGCGTCGCCGCAGACGCAGGGTGATGGCCTGCATCAGTCCGCCGATGACCAGGCCCCAGACCGCGGCGCTCAAACCCAGAATGGTGATGCCCGAGGCGGTGATCAGAAAGGTGACAGCAGCGGCCTGGCGGCAATCGGGCTCTTCCAGCGCGGCCAGCGCCGATCCGGCAAAGACACCCAGCAGCGCCACACCTGCCACCGTTCCCAGAACCAGCGTGGGTGCCAGAGCGGCAAAACCGGCGATAACCCCGGCGAAGAGGCCCAACACGCAATAGAACAGTCCGCCCATCACCGCCGACCAATAGCGCTGCGTCGGGTCCGGGTGGCTCTCTTCGTTGGCGCACATGGCGGCGGTGATCGCGGCCAGACAGGTGGCCGGAGAGCCAAACGGCGCCGACAGCATGCTGGCTGCGCCGACCCCGGCCACCAGCGGCGCCGGGCGCGGCTGATAGCCATAGGCGCGCAGCACCGCCAGGCCGGGCACGTTCTGGGTTGCCATGGTGACGATGAAAAGTGGCAGTGCGATATTGGTCAGCGCCTCCAGCGAAAAGACCGGGGTGACCCAGACCGGCGCGGCGACCAGCGTTGCGGGCGCCGGAATGTCAAAGCCCGCGTTGACGGTGACGACCAGCGCCGCGGCGATTACCGCAGCGGGCACGGCAAAGGGGCGGCTGATCTGGCCGACGATGAACCAGGTCAGCAGGATCGGCAGGGCGAGATAGGGGATTTCCGCCAGCGCCTGGAACGGCCGCAGGCAGAGCGAAAACAGAACCCCGGCCAACATGGCCTGGGCAATCGGGCCGGGGATTGAGGCGGTCAACCGGCTGAGCGGGCGCCACCAGGCCGCGATCACCGTCAAAGCGCCCGCCATGATGAACCCGGCCACCGCCCCGCCAAACCCGTCTTCTGGCATCGCTGACACCGCCAGCAATGCGGCGCCCGGCGTGGACCAGGCGACAGAAGCGGGGGCTTTGGTCCAGAGGCTCAGAACGATTCCGGTAAGGCCCATGGAGAGCGCCGCGAACATCAGTCCCGAGGCGGCTTGCGCCGGATCGGCGCCTACACCCGCCAGACCCTGCAACACGATGGGAAAAGAGCTGAAGAACCCCACGATGGCCACGACAAGGCCGGTCGAGACGGTTTGCAGCGGAGGTCTGAAGGCCATGAAAACTCTCTGTCGCCCCTTGGGCCAATCTTGCTTTGCGGCAGAGAGTGCGGTCTGGGTCGCCGGGTTGCAACCGAAACGCGACAATCAGAAGTCGATGGCGATGCCCTTTTTTTCCCAGTCGCCATAACGGGCCGGGTCCGGCCCGTCGCGCCCGCCCAGTTCCTTGGGCAGCGGCTTGGCCTCGGCTTCGGCCTTGCGGCGGCGTTCCTCGGCCTCGGCCAGGGCGCGTTGGGCGGCGGGGGGCAAGTCTGTACGCGGCTCGCTCATGGCTTTGCTGTTCCTTTCGGTCTTTTATCCTGATACACGCCCGCGTCCGCCCTTGGCAATGCGGGCGGATGGTCACAACCGGACGAGGCACCCCATGGCGGACAGCGCGACACAGGCGCGGCAAAGCGCGATCTATCTGCTCGACCAGATATTGGGCGAGGAGCGGCTGTTGTCCGAATGTCTTGGCGCCGGGGCGCTGGACCGGTTGCCGCCCGAGGAACGCGCCCGCGCCCAGCGGCTGACGCTTGACACCCTGCGTGGGTTGGAACGTGCCGACCGGCTGCTGAAACCGCATCTGCAAAAGGCGCCACCGCTGAGTGTGCGCAATGCGCTGCGGTTGGGGACGGTCGAACTGGCCCATGGTGAGGCCGCGCATGGCGTGGTGCATTCCATGGTCGAAATAATCGGCCGCTCGCGTCGGCACGGGCGGCTCAAGGGGTTGGTCAACGCGGTGCTGCGCAAGGTGGCCGCTGACGCGCCCGAGGCATGGGGGCGGCTGCGGGTGCCGCGCCTGCCGCGCTGGCTGCGCGATCCGCTGGTTCAGGCCTGGGGCGCGCCTGCCGTTGCGGCGATGGAGGCGGCGCATTTTGCTGGTGCGCCGCTTGACCTGACGCTGAAACCCGGAGCGCCCGCGCCGGGTGGCGAGGTGCTCCCGACCGGTTCGGTGCGCCTGTATGATGCGGGTCAGGTCTCGACATTGCCAGGCTTTGCCGCCGGGGATTGGTGGGTGCAGGATGCCGCCGCCGCGCTGCCGGTGCGACTGCTCGACCCGCAACCGGGCGAGAGCGTGCTGGACCTGTGTGCCGCGCCGGGGGGCAAGACCATGCAACTGGCCGCCGCGGGGGCGCGGGTCACCGCGCTCGATATCTCCGAAGGTCGGATGGCCCGCGTGCGCGAGAACCTTGCCCGCACCGGGCTGGGCGCCGAAACGGTGGTGGGCGATGTGCTGGAACAGGGCGGCCAATATGACGCGGTGCTGCTGGATGCGCCCTGTTCGGCCACCGGCACAATCCGGCGTCACCCCGACCTGCCCTTGGCGAAGGACGGTTCCGAATTTGGGGCGTTGATCGAGTTGCAGACACAAATGATCGCCCATGCCTGGACCCTGGTGAAACCCGGCGGGCGCATGGTGTTCTGTACGTGCTCGCTGCTGCCGGACGAGGGCGAGGTGCAGGTCGAGGAGGCGCTGACGCTCTATCCCGATATGGCCGTTGACCGCGCCGCGCTGGACCTGCCCGGCATCGATCCGGCCTGGATCACCGAGGAAGGCGGCCTGCGCCTGCGCCCGGATTACTGGCCCGAACGTGGTGGGATGGACGGGTTCTATATGGCGCTCCTGCGCAAGGCGTCCGACTTGCCGGAATAACCGGTGACTCGCGGCGACTGTGCCGCTATCCTCTGCCGCAAACGCCAAAGAGCGTGAGAGGCAGAGCGCATGTCCGGGTCGCATAAAATCGCAAACGGATGGACACGGTTCCAGAACCGTCTTTATGCGCGCCTGAGCCAGAGACAGAAATCGGTGCGGGGCTTTGTTTCGCAGCCCGAACCGCGCACTGTCGGATCTTTCGCCCGTGGACGGCAGCTTGTGGCGGGCAATCTTCTGTTCGCAGGCTATCTCGTCGAATCGCCGACCATCAGCCTGTGGGAGGTCGCGACCCCAAACGCCGCTTTCGAGGACGAAAGGCAAGGGTTCGCCTGGCTCGACGATCTGGCGGCTGTCGGTGATCCCCGTGCCCGCGAAAAAGCGCAGAGCTGGTTGTGGGGCTGGATCGAAACGCACGGCAGGGGGCGTGGCCCGGGGTGGAGCCCCGAGCTTGCCGGACGGCGCGTTATCCGCTGGATCAATCACGCATTGTTCCTGTTGCGCGGCGCCGAACCGGAACAAAGCCGCGCCTTTTTCCGATCCCTGGCACAACAGACCTGGTTCCTGTCCAAGCGCTGGCCGGCGGCACAGCCGGGTTTGGGTCGGTTCGAGGCGCTTACCGGGCTGATCTATGCTGGTCTTGCCCTGGAGGGGCTGGAAGAATTGGCAGATCCGGCGGTGCGGGCGCTGGCCCGCGATTGCGAAAGCCAGATCGACAAGGAAGGCGGCCTGCCCACCCGTAATCCCGAAGAACTACTCGAGGTCTTCACTTTGCTCACCTGGGCCGCTGCCGCGTTGCACGAGGCAGGGCGTGGTGCGCCGCACGCCCATACCGCTGCGATCGAGCGGATCGCGCCGACCCTGCGCGCCCTGCGCCATGCCGACGGGCAACTGGCGCGGTTTCACGGGGGTGGCCGTGGGTTGGAAGGACGGCTTGATCACGCCTTGGCCGCCAGTGGCGTGAAGCCAACCCATGCCGAAGGGCTGTCGATGGGCTATGCCAGATTGTCGGCGGGGCGGACCAGCGTGATCATCGACGCCAGTCCGCCGCCGCGCGGCGAGGTATCTTACAATGCGCATGCCTCTACTCTGGCATTCGAACTCACTTCGGGGCGCAGGCCGCTGATCGTGAACTGTGGTTCCGGCTCCAGCTTCGGGTTGGAATGGCGCCGCGCCGGGCGGGCGACACCTTCGCACTCGACGCTGTGTCTGGACGGCTATTCAAGTGCCAGATTGGGTGATCCCGACAAAAATTCGGAGCGCGAGGCGCTGATAGATGGGCCGAGCCAGGTGCCGGTGGAAACCTCTGAAACCATGGATACGTCTCGGTTTCAGGGTGGCCATGACGGGTTTGCGCGGGTGTTTGGCCTGACCCATGCGCGTACCCTGGACCTGAGCCATGATGGGCGCAGTCTGGCTGGTGAAGATATGCTGCTGGCCATGGACGACGCCGCCAAGCGGCGATTTGACAACGCCATGGACGCCTCGGTGCTGTCCGGAGTGGGATTCGATATTCGTCTGCATCTGCATCCCGAGGTCGATGCAGCGGTGGATTTGGGTGGCGCGGCGGTCTCAATGGCGTTGAAAAGCGGTGAGATCTGGGTTTTCCGTCATGATGGCAAACATAAATTATCTTTGGAGCCAAGTGTTTACCTTGAAAAAACCCGCCTGAAGCCGCGCGCGACAAAACAGATCGTTCTATCCGGGCGCGCAATGGAGTATGCGACGCGCATCCGGTGGACGCTGAGCAAGGCGCAGGACACCGCGATTGCCATTCGCGACCTGAACCGGGACGAACCCGAATTCGACTGATCCGCATAAGGACCCCGAGCAAATGACCGACCTTTCCCCCGTGCGCCGCGCGCTTCTTTCCGTTTCCGACAAGACCGGACTGATCGAGCTGGGCCAGGCTCTCGCCGCGCGCGGGGTCGAGCTGTTGTCGACGGGCGGTACCGCCAAGGCGCTGCGGGACGCTGGGTTGACGGTGCGCGACGTGGCCGAGGTGACCGGTTTCCCCGAGATGATGGATGGCCGGGTCAAGACGCTGCACCCGATGGTGCATGGCGGCCTGCTGGCGCTGCGCGACAATGCCGATCATGTGGCAGCGATGGAGCAGCACGGTATCGCGGGTATCGACCTGCTGGTCGTCAACCTCTACCCGTTCGAGGCGACCGTCGCCAAGGGTGCGGATTATGACGACTGTATCGAGAACATCGACATCGGCGGCCCGGCGATGATCCGTGCGGCGTCCAAGAACCACGCCTTTGTCAACGTGGTGGTGGATGTCGCGGATTATGATGCCCTGCTGGCCGAGATGGCCGCCAATGACGGCCAGACCTCCTATGCCTTCCGCCAGCGGCTGGCGCAAACTGCCTATGCCCGCACTGCCGCCTATGACGCCGCCGTCAGCAACTGGATGGCGGGTCAACTGGAATTGGAGGCCCCGCGCCGCCGCGCCTTTGCCGGCGAGCTGAAACAGACCCTGCGCTATGGCGAGAACAGCCACCAGCAGGCGGCGTTCTATACCGATGGCTCGAACCGCCCGGGCGTGGCCACCGCGCGCCAGTTGCAAGGCAAGGAACTGAGCTACAACAACATCAACGACACCGATGCGGCGTTCGAACTGGTGGCCGAGTTCGCCCCCGAGAACGGCCCGGCCTGCGCCATCATCAAGCATGCCAACCCCTGCGGCGTGGCGCTGGGTACGACCCTGTCCGAGGCCTATCAAAAGGCGTTTGACTGCGACCGGACCAGCGCCTTTGGCGGGATCGTGGCGCTGAACCAGCCTCTGGACGCGGAAACCGCTGGCAAGATCGTCGAGATATTCACCGAGGTGGTGATCGCCCCCGGCGCATCCGACGAGGCCATCGCGATCTTTGCCGCCAAGAAGAACCTGCGTCTGTTGCTGACTGATGGCCTGCCCGATCCGCGCCAGCCGATCGTGGCGATGAAACAGGTGGCCGGTGGCATGCTGGTGCAGGACAAGGATGTGGGCCATGTCGACGTGGCCGATCTCAAGGTTGTGACTAGGAAGACTCCGACCAAGGCCCAGATGGCAGACCTGCTGTTTGCCTGGAAGGTCGGCAAGCACGTCAAGTCGAACGCGATCGTCTATGTCAAGGACCGTGCCACCGTGGGGGTCGGCGCGGGCCAGATGAGCCGGCTCGACAGTGCTAATGTGGCCGCGGCCAAGGCGCAGCGCATGGCCGCCGAACTTGGTCTGACCGAAAGCCCGGCCAAGGGCTGCGCGGTGGCCTCGGATGCGTTCTTTCCGTTCCCGGACGGGCTGTTGGAGGCGGCGGCGGCTGGTGGCACTTGCGTGATCCAGCCCGGCGGCTCGATGCGCGATGACGAGGTGATCAAGGCGGCCGATGATGCCGGGCTGGCCATGGTTTTCACCGGCATGCGGCATTTCCGGCACTGATGCGGATGCGGGCGCTTTTCTGGGCCGGGTTCTGGGCCTTTCTGCTGGATCAGGCCAGCAAGTACCTTGTCATCTATGTCATGGACGTGGCCCATCGCGGCAGCATCGACGTGCTGCCGCCCCTGCTGCGGTTTCGTTATGGCGAGAATCGGGGCATCAATTTTGGCCTGTTCCAGGGCGAAAGCGATGCTTCCAGATGGGTGTTGATCGGCCTGTCCCTGGTGATCTGCGCAGTGGTCGTGATCTGGCTGTCGCGCGGAAAACCCTCGCGCCTTATGATGATCAGCGGTGGTCTTCTGATCGGCGGTGCGCTCGGAAATGTGATCGACCGGTTGCTTTATGGATATGTGCTCGATTTCCTCAACATGTCCTGCTGCGGAATCGAGAATCCGTTCGTCTTTAACGTTGCCGATATCTTTATCTTTGCGGGTGCGGCGGGCCTGATCCTGCTGGACGGTAAAAAGCCCTCGTGACGGGGGCGGGGATATGCGATAAAACCCCTCGAAACAGGCAGGAGTTGACCATGCGCGCGCCGCTGGCTTTGATCATGATCGCTACCGCAGTTGCGGTTTCGGGCTGCTCGAGCAAGGGCCTGCGCGACATTCGTCCGCAGGGTTCGGGCCCCGACGAATTTGGGGTGCTGCCGGTCAAGCCCTTGACGCAACCCAAGGATTACGCGGTCTTGCCTGCCCCCACGCCGGGTGGTGCGAACCTGACCGACCCGAATCCGCTGGGCGACGCGGTGGCGGCACTGGGCGGAAAAGAAACCGCCTTGGTGCCCGGTCAGGGTGTTCCGTCGTCCGATCAGGCGCTGATTACCGCATCCAGCCGCTATGGCGTTCCGGCCAATACCCGCGTGGCGCTGGCCGAGGAAGACGCGGCCTTCCGCAAGCGGCAGGGGCGCTGGACCCGTCTGCGCCTGTTCCCGGTCGACCGGTACGAGCAGGCGTATCGCAAGAACGCGCTCAACCCGTTCGATCAGACCGAGGCGTTCCGCCGCGCAGGAGCCGCAACGCCATCGGCGCCGCCCGAGGATGAATAATCCTTAATTTTACGTCAGCGCGTCTTGAACACCGCCGGACCCGTCGTAGGTTGTCGGCTAAAGACATGGAGGATGCGTATGGCCCGGGCTCTAGCTCTTGCCGCCGCCCTGTTTGCCGCGCCGCATCTTGGGGCGGCCGAAGGGCAGGAGACAGTCACGACCTTTACTTTGGACAACGGAATGGACGTCGTGGTGATCGAGGATCACCGCGCGCCCGTGGTGCAGCACATGGTCTGGTACCGGGCCGGATCAGCAGACGAGCCGGTGGGGTCATCTGGGGTCGCGCATTTCCTGGAACACCTGTTGTTCAAGGCGACGGACACGCTTGAAGCGGGTGAATTGTCGGCCACCGTCGCCGCCAATGGCGGGACCGACAACGCATTCACCTCGTATGACTACACCGCATATTTCCAAAGGGTCGCAGCCGACCGGCTGGAGTTGATGATGCGGATGGAGGCGGACCGGATGCGCAACATCCGCCTGACCGAGCGCGATATCGTGACCGAGCGCGACGTGATACTGGAAGAGCGCAATCAGCGCACCGAGAACAATCCGCGCGCCTTGTTCGGCGAACAGATGGACGCGGCGCAATTCCTCAACCATCGCTATGGCGTGCCGGTGATCGGTTGGAAACACGAGATGGAAACGCTCGACATGGACGATGCGCTGTCCTTCTACCGGACCTACTACACGCCGAATAACGCCATCCTTGTGGTCACCGGCGATGTGGAACCGGAGGCGGTGCGCACGCTTGCCGAGACCTATTACGGGGTGATCCCTGCCAACCCTGACCTGCCGGAACGGTTCAGAACGCAAGAGCCGCCGCAAACGGCGGCGCGCAGGCTGACCTTCAAGGATGCGCGTGTTGCGCAACCCTATGTGCAGCGCTCGTATCTTGCGCCAGAACGTGACAGCGGCGCGCAAGAGACTGCCGCAGCCCTTTATCTTCTGGCCGAACTTCTGGGCGGTGGCACCACATCCTATCTGAACGAGAAGCTGCAATTCGACAGCCAGACCGCGATCTATACCGGCGCCTTCTATGGCGGCATGTCGTTGGACGATACGACCTTTGACCTGATCGTGGTTCCGGCGCAGGGGGTGTCCCTGCAAGAGGCCGAAGACGCGATGGACAAGACACTTGCCGATTTCATCGCCGAAGGTGTGGATCAGGCAGATCTGGATCGGATAAAGATGCAGTTGCGCGCCGCGCTCATCTACGAGCGGGACAACGTTGACGGCATCGGCAACCGGTATGGCGCGGCGCTTGCCAGCGGCTTGACGGTTGAGGATGTGCAGGCCTGGCCTACTATCCTGCAAGCGGTGACCGGTGAGGATATCATCGCTGCGGCACGAACTGTGCTGAAGCCCGAGGCATCGGTCACTGGCTGGCTGATGAAAGATGCGGAGGTGACGCAATGAACCGCCTGTTTGCCTGTGCTATTGCCCTGATCATCGTCTTGCCCGCATGGGCCGAGGTCAAGATCAAGGAAGTCACGTCGCCCGGCGGCCTGAACGCATGGCTGGTCGAGGATCACTCGATCCCCTTTACCGCGCTGGAGATCTGGTTTCAGGGTGGCACATCGCTCGATACACCGGGAAAGCGCGGCGCGACCTATCTGATGACGGGCCTGATCGAGGAAGGCGCCGGGGATCTTGACGCGCGCGCCTACGCGCGGCGGCTCGAAGAGTTGTCGGCGTCGTTCGGTTTTGACGTAACCGATGACACCCTGTCGATCTCGACCCGTTTCCTGACCGAAAACAGGGATCAGGTGATCGAGTTGCTGCGCACGACCCTGCATGCGCCGCGGTTCGATCAGGATGCAATAGATCGGGTGCGGGCGCAGGTGATATCGGGCCTCAGATCGGACGAGACGAACCCTAACAGCATTGCCGGTGCGGCGCTGTCGGCAGCTGTCTATGGCGAGCACCCCTATGCAACCGAGGGCAAGGGCAGCATCGAAAGCGTTTCGGCATTGACACGGGACGATATCGTCGCCGCCTTTGAGGGGGCTGTGGCGCGGGATCGCGTCTTTGTCGGGGCCGTGGGGGATATCACCGCCGAGGAACTGGGTGCCGTGCTGGATAGGCTTCTGGCTGATCTGCCCGAAACCGGCGCGCCGATCCCTGAAAAGGCCAAGACCAGCATTCCGGGCGGAGTTGAGATTGTGGATTTCGACACGCCACAATCCGTGGCACTGTTCGTCCAGCAGGGCATCGACCGGGACGATCCGAAATTCTTTACGGCCTATATCCTGAACCACATCATCGGTGGCGGCGGGTTCGAAAGCCGGCTGATGCAGGAAGTGCGCGAGAAACGTGGTCTGACATACGGGGTCTATTCCTATCTGCTGCCCAAGGATCTGGCGTCGATCTACATGGGGTCCGTCGCTTCGGCCAATGACAAGATTGCCGAAGCCGTTGCCGTGATCCGAGACGTATGGGCTGATGTGGCCGCGAATGGCGTATCCGCCAAGGAGTTGGAGGATGCCAAGACCTATCTGACCGGGGCCTATCCGTTGCGATTCGATGGCAATGGGCGCATTGCCAACATCCTTGTGGGAATGCAGGTCCAGGGTTTGCCGATCGAGTATATCGCCACCCGCAACGATCAGGTGAACGCGGTCACGCTGGACGAGATCAACGCCTTTGCCGCCGAGTTTCTCGACCCCGAGGGGCTGAGTTTTACCGTGGTCGGCAAACCCGTGGGATTGGACAGCACCAACTGACGGGCGGGCCACCGGTCCCGGTGGCCGCCGCGTTTCACCCGCGTTTCGGCATCGCGCGCAGCATCTGGCCGATCATCTGCCCGGCCCGGCCCGAGCCACGCTGATACAGCGCGCCATCGACCGATAGAACCGTTCCGCTGATATAGGCGGCCATGTCCGAACCGAGGAACAGGCAGGCATTGGCCACGTCCTGCGGCTGACCCCAGCGGCCCAGCGGCACATCTTTCTTGAAGCTTTTCTCTGCCTCGGGGCTGGGGGCCAGCCGCTTGGCACCTTCGGTTCCTTCTATGAAACCCGGCACGACCGAGTTCACCCGGATCCCTTCTGGCCCCCATTCCAGACTCAGCGTGCGGGTGATCTGGTCGACGCCCGCCTTGGCGGCGCAGACATGCGCCTGCCCCTCGTAGGGCAGCCAGGATTGCGGCGCCGAGATGTTGATGATGCTGGCGCCGGGGCGTTTCAGATGCGGATAGGCGCCCTTCATCACATGCACGGTGCCCATCAGGTCGATGTCGATCACCGTCTTGAAGGCGTTGATCGACATGTCCGCCGTCAGCGCAGGAAAGTTGCCCGCCGCGCCCGAAACCAGCACATCGAATTCACCGAGTTGATCGCGGAACGCTTGCAGGCCCGCGGCCACCGCCTCGGCATCGCGCACATCGAAGGATGCGCCGAGGGCCTCTTGCGCCCCTGCGGCGCGCAGTTCGGTCACGGTGTCGTCCACCTTGTCCTGGCTGCGGCTGGCCACGGCCAGCCTTGCGCCGGCCCGGGCAAAGGCCAGCGCGATGCCGCGATTGATGCCGCTGGTGCCGCCGATCACCACGACGGTCTTGCCGATGAAATCCATGTAGAGCCTCCCTTGGGCAGGGATGCCCTATTCTCCGTAGGGCACCCAGATGTTCTTGATCTCGGTCGCAGCCTGAAGGAAGCGCTTGCTATGGTCCACGCTCCAGTCAAGGGACGTTGCGTTATTGACCCAGGTCCGTTTCAGGTTGCCCGAAGCCGCCTTTTCGATCTCGGCCGACAGATCGGTCGAGGAGAAGGACCAGACCGCATCCACGTTCAAGTGTGATGCCAGCGGCTTGGCCAGCTCCGCATGGCTGCCGGTCAGGATGTTGACCACGCCTGCCGGCACGTCCGAGGTGTCGAGGATCTGGTAGAAGTCGGTGGCCGCCAGCGGATAGGGCTCGCTTGCCGCCAGCACAACGCGGTTGCCCATCGCAATCGCGGGCGCCATGACCGAGACAAGGCCCAGGAGCGGCGCCTCGTCCGCGCAAAGCGCGCCGATCACGCCAACCGGCTCCTTCATCGCCAGCGCCACGCCCCGGATCGGCACGCCATGCACCTGGCCGTCATACTTGTCGGCCCAGGCGGCGGCGGTGAACAGACGCTGGATGCTGGCCTCGACCTCCTTTGCGCCGCTGCGCTTGCCGGTCATAGAGTCGATGCGATGGGCGAATTCGGCGGCGCGGGCCGACAGGTTTTCGCCGATGTAATAGAGGATCTGCGCGCGCAAATGGCCGGTGGTTCTGGCCCATCCGGCGGCACCTGAGGCCGCTTCGACCGCGTTGCGCACATCCTTGCGGTTGGCCAGGCCCACATGACCCAACAGGCCGGATTTGCCCCAGACAGGTCGGGAATAGCCACCATCGGGACGCGCCTGTTTGCCCCCGACATAAAGCTTCGCCGTGCGGTCGATCGGATCGACCGGGGCGCCATGGCCACTGGCAGGCTCGATCCGGGCCAGCGCCTTGCGCTTGCCCTTGGGCCGGGTATAGGCGGCCAGCCCCTCCCACCCGCCTTCACGGCCAAAGCCGCTTTCGCGGACACCGCCAAAACCGGCGGCGGCATCAAACAGGTTGGTGGCATTCACCCAGACCACACCCGCCACCAGTTTCGGCGCGATGTCGAGCGCAAGGTTCACATTCTCGGTCCAGACCGTGGCGGCCAGCCCATAGCGGGTGTTGTTGGCCAGTTCCACCGCCTCGGCCGGGGTGCGGAAGGTGGTCGAGACGAGGACAGGGCCAAAGATCTCTTCCTGCATCAGCGGGTCGCTGGTCGACAATCCGGTGATCAGGGTCGGGGGATAATAGCAGCCGTTTTCGGGCAGGGTGCAGGCGGCACGGTGCACCTGTCCGGCCGTGTTGCTGGCAACCATCCGCTCTATGGTCTGCAACTGCACCGGATCGACCACCGCGCCGACGTCTATGCACTTGTCCAGTGGATTGCCCAGCCGCAGCCCGTCCATCCGGGCGCGCAGCTTGGTATGAAAGCGGTCAGCGATGCCCTCTTGCACTAACAGGCGCGACCCGGCGCAGCAGACCTGGCCCTGATTGAACCAGATCGCATCGACCAGCCCCTCGATGGCGCTGTCGATATCGGCATCGTCAAACACGATATAGGCGGACTTGCCGCCCAGTTCGAGCGTCAGCTCCAGCCCCCTCCCGGAAGTGGCCTCGCGGATGCGGCGGCCCACGGCGGTGGAGCCGGTAAAGGCGATCTTGTCCACATCCGACGCCACGATCATCTCGCCCACGCCGCCGTCGCCGGTGACGATGTTGACGACGCCCTTGGGCAGACCCGCCTGCTGGCAGATATCGGCAAACAAGAGCGCGGTGAGCGAGGTGTACTCGGCGGGTTTCAGCACCACGGTGTTGCCCATGGCCAGCGCCGGGGCAACCTTCCACGCCAGCATCAGCAAGGGGAAGTTCCACGGGATGATCTGACCGCAGACGCCCAATGGCTCGGCATCGGGCAGCTCGCTTTCCATCAACTGCGCCATGCCCGCATGATAGTAGAAATGCCGCTGCGCCAGCGGAATGTCGATATCACGGCTCTCGCGAATGGGCTTGCCGTTGTCGAGGGTTTCCAGCACGGCGAACAGACGGCTGTGCTTCTGCATCAGCCGCGCAATGGCATAGAGGTATCGCGCCCGGCCCGCGCCACCCAGCGCGGCCCATTTCAGCTGCGCCTTGCGGGCGGCGGCAACGGCGGCATCCACATCGGTTTGGGTCGCCTGGGTCAGCGTGGCCAGAACCTCGCCGGTGGCGGGGTTGCGGCTGTCGAACCCGTCACCCGGCGCGGTAAAGGCGCCGTCGATGAAATGGCCGAACCGGTCGCCCTGATCGACCAGCCAGGCCAGCGCCTCGGCGGCGCTTTCGGGGGCGGGACCGTATTCCATGGTGTCGAAGAGTTCCTTGATGGTCATTGTCTTGTCCTCAGCCCATGGGATGGCGGTAGCCCGCCGAATAGGCGCCGGTCACGTGATGTTCCAGCTGCCGTTCGATATCGCCCAGCAGCGACGAGGCGCCAAAGCGGAACAGGTCCGGTTGCAGCCAGCGGTCGCCCAGCTCATCCTTGATCAGCGCCAGATAGACCAGCGCGTCCTTGGCCTTGGAAATGCCCCCAGCGGGCTTGTAGCCGACCCGGTATCCGGTGCGGTCGTAATAGTCGCGGATGGCGCGGATCATCACCAGCGACACGGGCAGGGTGGCGTTGACGCTTTCCTTGCCGGTGGAGGTCTTGATGAAATCCGCCCCCGCCATCATGCAGACCAGCGAGGCGCGCGCAACGTTGCGCAAGCTTCCCAGCTCTCCGGTTGCCAGGATCGCCTTGACATGGGCATGACCACAGGCCGCGCGGAACGCCTTCATCTCGTCATAAAGCGCCTGCCAGTCGCCGGTCAGCACATGGCGCCGCGAGATCACGATGTCGATTTCCTCGGCACCGGCGGCCACGCTTTCGCCGATCTCGGCCACCCGCAGGTGAAAGGGCGACAGGCCGGCCGGAAACCCGGTGCTGACGGCGGCCACCGGAATGCCGGTGCCCTTGAGCGCCTCGACCGCCGTTTCGATCATGTCGTGATAGACGCAGACCGCGCCGGTGGTAATCGGGCCCATGCCCATCGTCTCCAACAGCGCGGGTGACACCGGTTGCTGCGCCTTGGCGCAGAGCCGCCGCACCCGTCCCACCGTGTCATCGCCCGACAACGTGGTCAGGTCGATCAGCGTGATCGCTTTCAGCAGCCAGGCAGCCTGATGATCCTTTTTCACCGAGCGCCTGCCGGGCAGCGTCGCCGCCCGCCGCTCGATCGCCGAAGTATTGGCCTGCACCGCGCGAACCCAGTCGAGGTCCAGTTCCATGCCGGGGTTTCGCGGCTCGGTCACTTGCGGCAGATGCGCGGTGCGCTCAAGGCTCTGCGTTTCCATCTTCACATCCTTTGGGAGGTTCCCGGCCAAGGTCGCATGACCTGCGACAGAATGGCAAGCGGAGGCAGGCGGGTCGCGGCGTCAAAATTTTACCTTTCGGACAAAACTATCCTTTCTTGCGAATAATTCTCAATTGCGTTGACTTAGTTGCGAATGGTTCTCATATTCATCTGCATGAGAGTTGGATTTCGAGGTATGCGATGATTCGCCGTGGGTTCCTTGCCGCACTTGTCCTGACATGCAGCCTGCCTATGGCCGCTTGGGCCGACGCGCCGTTGCGTGTGGTGGCGACCACCGGCATGATCGCCGATGCCGCCCGGCAGGTCGGCGGCGATCTGGTCGAGGTCACCGGCCTGATGGGGCCGGGCGTCGACCCGCATGCCTATCGGCAAACCCGCAGCGACATCGTCGCCATGACCCGCGCCGATCTGGTGCTGTGGCACGGCCTCTACCTCGAAGCGCAGATGGAGAGCTTTTTCCACGATCTTGGCCGCAAGCGTCAGGTGGTTGCCGTGGCCGAAGGCATCGAGCCCGCGCGCCTGCGCGCCCATGACGACTATGCCGACAAGTTCGACCCGCATGTCTGGATGACCCCGGATCTGTGGCGCGAGGTGGTCGCCGAGGTCGCGCGTGCCCTGACCGAGACCCGCCCCGAGGCCGCCGAGACCTTTGCTGCAAATGCCGCCCGCCATATCGCCGATTTGGATCGGTTGTCCGACTACGCCGAAACGGTTCTGGCTACGGTGCCCGAGGGCAAACGGGTGCTGGTCACCGCGCATGACGCGTTCGGCTATTTCGGGCGGTCCTATGGGTTTGAAGTTCTGGGCGTGCAAGGCATCTCGACCCAGTCCGAGGCGGGGCTGAACCGCATCGCGGAACTGGTCGACACGCTTGTGTCGCGCAAGATCACGGCGGTCTTTGTCGAAAGCTCGGTCTCGGACCGCTCGGTTCGGGCGCTGATCGAAGGCGCCGCGGCACAGGGGCATCAGGTGCAGGTGGGCGGCGAGCTTTTTTCCGATGCGATGGGGCCTGACGGCTCTTATGAGGGGACCTATCTGGGCATGCTCGATCACAACATCACCACCATCGCCGCCGCATTGGGCGGGCAGGTGCCGGCACGCGGCATGGATGGCAAATTGTCGGCGGGGTTCTGAGCGATGATCGAACTGGCCGCAGATAAGGGTATCCGTCTGTCGGATAACAGCATCGCCTCCAGCCCGCTGGCGGTGCGCGGGCTGACCGTGTCCTACGGGCAGAAACCGGCCGTGTTCTCGGTGGACATGACGGTGCAGCCGGGCGCGATGACGGCGATCATCGGGCCGAACGGGGCGGGGAAATCGACCCTGCTCAAGGCGGCGCTGGGCATCGTCAAGCCGCTGTCGGGGCAGGTCACCGTGTTTGGCCGCCCGCTTGAGGAACAGCGCGCACAGATCGCCTATGTTCCGCAGCGCGCCAGTGTCGACTGGGATTTCCCGACCCGGGTGATCGACGTTGTTCTGATGGGGCTATATCGCGAACTTGGCCTGCTTGGCCGCTTGCATGCGCGGCACAAGGCGCGGGCGCTCGATTGCCTCGCGCGCGTCGGCATGCGCGATTTCGCCGACCGGCAGATCGGCCAATTGTCGGGTGGCCAGCAGCAGCGGGTGTTCCTGGCTCGCGCGCTGGCGCAAGACGCCGATCTTTATCTGTTGGACGAACCCTTTGCCGGTGTCGATGCGGCGACGGAAAAGGCGATCATCTCGGTTCTGAAGTCGCTGAAAGAGGCCGGGCGCACCGTGGTCGTGGTGCATCACGATCTGGCCACGGTGAGCGACTATTTCGACCATGTCTTCCTGATCAACACCCGCCGCGTGGCCGAAGGGCCGGTGGCCGAGACCTTTACCGCCGACCATCTGCAAGCCGCCTACGGCGGACGGCTGGCAACGGCGCAGGTCGACCAACTGGCGCGCGTGTTGGGCTGATCCGATGCTGCGCGACGCGCTCTTGCTGCAACTGGGCTATAACGCCACGCTGGTCGCGGTTGGTGCGACCTTGTTGGGCATTTCGGCCGGGGTGACCGGCACCTTCCTGTTCCTGCGCAAGCGCGCACTGGTCAGTGACGCGATCAGCCATGCGACGCTGCCCGGCATCTGTCTGGCCTTTCTGCTGATGGTGGCGCTGGGCGGCGACGGGCGCAGCCTGCCGGGCCTGCTGGCTGGATCGGCGCTCTCGGCCTGGATCGGGCTTTTGTGCCTGAACTGGTTGACACGCAACACGCGCCTGGCCGAAGACGCGGCGATCGGCGCGGTGCTGTCAGTGTTCTTCGGCTTCGGCATTGTGCTGCTGACGGTGATCCAGACTCTGGGTGTTGGGCGTCAGGCGGGGTTGGAGGGGTTCCTGCTGGGGTCTACCGCGGGCATGCTCTGGGCCGATGCGCTGGTGATTGCGTTGGGCGGCGCGGGTACGCTGGCGCTGATCCTGCTGATCCGCCGCCCGATGACGCTGGTGGCCTTTGACCCTGAATATGCCGCCGCGCGCGGGGTGCCGGTGCACCGGGTCGATCTGGCGATGATGGGGCTGGTTATGGCGGTCACCGTCATCGGGCTGAAGATCGTGGGCCTGATCCTGATCGTGGCGCTCTTGATCATCCCGCCGGTCACCGCGCGGTTCTGGACCGAGCGCTCGGATCGCGTGGTGCTGCTAAGCGGGTTGACCGGCGGTCTGGCGGGTTATCTGGGTGCGGCGATCTCGGCCTCGGCCCCCAATCTGCCCACCGGGCCGATCATCGTGCTGGTGGCCTTCGCCTTCTTTGCGCTGTCGCTTCTGGTGGCACCGGGGCGCGGGGTGCTGGCCGCGCTGTTGCGCCACCTGCGGTTCCAGCGCCGGGTACATCTGCGGCAGGGGCTGCTGGCGCTGGCGCAGGGACAACCGATCTATGAACAACTGACGCTGCGACTGTTGCGCCGTGCCGATCTGGTACGCGCGGACGGGGTGGCCACAGATGCGGGCCGCGCGCGTGCAGCCAAGGCGCTGCGCGACGAAAAGCGGTGGCAGATCGTGCGCGCCGACCACGCCCATGAAGCCGCGGCCGCGCTCTATGACGGGTTGCGCGACATCGAGACTGTGCTGACCCGTGACCAGATTGCCGAAATCGACAGCCGCATCGGCGGCCCGCAGGAGGTCCTGGCATGAACGGTTCCGAGTTTGTCCCGCTGTCACTGACACCGCTGTTGATCGGCGTTCTTGCCGCCGTGGCCTGTGCCCTGCCCGGCAATTTCCTGGTGTTGCGTCGGCAGGCGCTGATCGGCGATGCGATCAGCCATGTGGTGTTGCCGGGCATCGTGGTCGCCTTTCTGTTGACCGGAGTCATCGCCGCCTGGCCGATGATGCTGGGCGCTGCCGGGGCTGCCGTGGTCGCGGTGGTGCTGATCGAGGCGATCCGCCGTCTAGGCCGGATCGAGCCGGGCGCGGCGATGGGCGTGGTCTTTACCACCATGTTTGCCGCCGGGGTGCTGCTGTTGGAGCAGACCGACACATCGACCGTGCACCTGGATGTGGAACATGCGCTTTACGGCAATCTGGAAAGCCTGATCTGGCTGGATGCCACCGGCTGGGCCTCGCTGCTCGATCCGGTGGCCCTGGCCGGACTGCCGGTGGAACTGGCGCGCATCCTGGTCACGCTGATCGGGGTGGCAGGCTTCATCTGGCTGTTCTGGCGGGCCCTGAAACTCTCCACCTTTGACGCAGGGTTTGCCCGCACGCTGGGCATCCGCACCAATCTGTTGGGCCTTGCGCTGGTCATCGTCGCGGCGGTTGCGGCGGTTGCGGCCTTTGACGCGGTCGGCTCGATCATCGTCATCGCCATGTTCATCTGTCCGCCCGCCGCAGCGCGCATGATGACCAACACGCTCGAAGGGCAGGTGGGGTGGAGCGTTATTTTCGCCATCCTCTCGGCGGTGCTGGGCTATGTGCTGGCGGGCTACGGGCCGCTGTGGCTGGGTGCGCGCGACGCGGTTAGTGCGGCGGGCATGATCGCGACGATCTCAGGTCTGATTCTGGCGCTTGCCGCCCGCTTCGGTCCCTGCCGGACACGAAGCGGTGCACCGGTTCAGGTCTGAAACAGCGCATAACCACCAGAACTTTCATCATTTCGGCCAATCCCTACCGGAGTACCCTGCTGCCTCTGGAAAGCCTTGGTCCAACAGCCTAGCTATGGACGGCTGGAAGGGTCAGTTGGGGCTGGCCCGCGCCACCACTCACGCGCTGTCCGGTGTTGCGGCCGATTGACCATGCTGAAACCGGCATGGTGATCCATCCGAATACCGGGCAGCGTTCGCCATCAAACCGGTGGCAGAATCGCGCGCCAACATGCTAGGTGTAGGGGTATGGCAAACCTGAACCCCAATATCAGCGATTCTCGACCGGTCATTCGGCAACTCGATGAAACCGCGATCAATCGGATCGCGGCAGGCGAAGTGGTGGAGCGTCCGGCCTCGGCGGTCAAGGAACTGGTCGAAAATGCCATTGATGCCGGGGCCACGCGCATCGGCATCGACCTGGCGGATGGTGGCAAGACGCTGATCCGGGTCACCGATGACGGCTGCGGTATGACGCCCGATCAATTGCCATTGGCATTGGCTCGCCATGCGACGTCCAAGATCGACGGGTCCGACCTTCTCAACATCCACACTTTCGGGTTCCGGGGCGAGGCGCTGCCTTCGCTGGGCTCGGTCGGGCGGCTGACCATCACCAGCCGCGCCCCGGGCGCCGAGGCCGCCAGTATCCGTGTCTCGGGCGGCCGGGTCGACCCGGTGAAACCCGCCGCCCTGCGCGCGGGCACCGTGGTGGAATTGCGCGATCTCTTCTTTGCCACGCCAGCGCGGCTCAAATTCATGCGCACCGACCGCGCCGAGGCGCAGGCGGTGACCGATACGGTCAAGCGGTTGGCCATGGCCGAACCCTCGGTTTCCTTCACCCTGCGCGACGTCTCCGATGGTGTCGAGGGGCGGCTTGTGTTCCGCGCCGATGCGGAAACCGGCGACCTCTTTGACGCGCTGCGCGACCGGCTGGGCCGGGTGATGGGGCGCGAGTTCACTGACAACGCCCTGCGCATCGACACGATGCGCGAGGGGTTGCGGCTCTACGGCTATGCGGCTTTGCCCACCTATTCGCGTGGTGCGGCGGTGGCGCAGTATCTTTTCGTCAACGGGCGCCCGGTGCGGGACAAGATGCTGACCGGAGCGCTGAGGGCGGCCTATTTCGACTTTCTCAGCCGCGATCGGCACCCGGCGGCAGCCCTGTTCATCGACTGCGATCCGACCCTGGTCGACGTGAACGTGCACCCGGCAAAATCCGAGGTGCGGTTTCGCGATCCCGGCGTGGCGCGGGGGCTGATCGTCTCGGCCCTGCGGCATGCCTTAGCCGAGGCCGGGCATCGTGCCTCGACCACCGTGGCCGGTGCGACGCTGGGAGCGATGCGGCCGGAACAGACCGGCGCGCGCATCTACCAGATGGACCGGCCCTCACCCGCCGCGCGCGCAGCCGCCTATCAGGCACAGGCGCCCGGGTTTGCCGAACTCTCCGGCAGCTATAGCGGTCGCATGGTCGAAACCGATCTCGGCGAGGACGCCCGCAGGGCGGAGGAGCCAGCCGCCGAAACCCCGCCCGAATCCCTGCCGCTGGGCGCGGCGCGCGGGCAGGTGCACGAAAACTACATCATCGCCCAAACCGCCGATGGCATGGTCATCGTCGACCAGCACGCCGCGCATGAACGGTTGGTCTATGAGAAACTCAAGCGTCAGATGGCCGAGAACGGCGTTGCGGCGCAGGCGCTGCTGATCCCCGAGATCGTGGAGCTTTCCAACGCCGATTGCGCGCGTCTGCTCGATCTCTCCGACGATCTCTCGCGCCTTGGCCTGATGATCGAGCCCTTTGGCGGCGGTGCGGTTGCGGTGCGTGAAACCCCGGCGATCCTGGGGCCGGTGGATGCGGGCGCGATGCTCCGCGATATCCTCGACGAATTGGCCGATCAGGGCGAAAGCGCCACGCTTCAGGCCCGGATCGAGGCGATCCTGAGCCGGGTCGCCTGTCACGGATCGATCCGGTCGGGCCGCCGCATGCGGGGCGAAGAGATGAACGCGCTCTTGCGCGAGATGGAGGCGACGCCCCATTCCGGCCAATGCAACCACGGGCGCCCCACCTATGTGGAACTGAAACTCAGCGATATCGAGCGGCTGTTCGGACGCAGTTGATCCGGGTGGCGATCCCGGATAGGAGTTGAAAACAAAACAAGAACAGGCGAGCGGACCATGATTCAGATCGGCGATCACAGCTATTCCTTGCAGGACCCTATCGTGATGGCGGTTCTGGGCGCCGCTGCTATCGTGCTGTTGATCCTGCTCATGCTGTTTCTTGCGCTACGCGCCGCTAACCGCTCGGCCCGGACGACCGAGCCGATGGCGCAGCAACTCGCCTTTCTGGGCCAGAACGTGCAGCAACTGAGCATGGGGCAGGAACAGTTGCGGGGCGGACTGGCGCATGTCTCGGACGCGCAGGCCAACGCGCAGGTACAAATGATCCAGACGGTCGAGGCGCGGTTGTCCGCCGTGCAGCAGCACATGAACGACCGGCTGGCCGACAATGCCATGCGCGCGCAACGTGCCCTGACTGAGATGCAGGAGAAGATGAGCACCACCCTGCATGGCAGCTCTAAACAGACCGCCACCTCGCTGACGCAATTGCAGGAACGGCTGGCGGCCATCGACAAGGCGCAGGACAATATCACCAAGCTGTCGGGCGATGTGCTGTCGCTTCAGGACATCCTGTCCAACAAGCAGACTCGCGGCGCGTTTGGCGAAATCCAGCTCAACGATATCGTGTCCAAGGCGCTGCCGAGTGACAGCTATTCCCTGCAACATACGCTGTCGAACGGGCGGCGGGCCGATTGCCTGATCCACCTGCCCAATCCGCCCGGCCCGATCGTGATCGACAGCAAGTTCCCGCTGGAGGCCTATGAGGCGTTGCGCCGGGCCGAGACTCCGCCGCAACTGGCCGAGGCCGCGCGCCAGATGAAAACCGCCGTGCGGGCGCATATCAAGGCAATCTCGGAGCGATACATCATCGAGGGCGAAACCGCCGATGGCGCCCTGCTGTTCCTGCCGTCCGAGGCGGTCTATGCCGAGTTGCACGCCAATTTTGCCGATATCGTGCGCGAAGGCTTCGCCGCGCGGGTCTGGATCGTGTCGCCCACCACCTGCATGGCGACGCTCAACACCATGCGCGCCATTCTCAAGGACGCGCGGATGCGCGAACAGGCCGGCGCCATCCGCAAGGAGTTGAGCCTGCTGCACAAGGATGTGGAACGGCTGGGCGACCGGGTCGAGAACCTGGACCGCCATTTCGGGCAAGCGGCCAAGGATATCTCGGAGATCAAGATCAGCGCCGACAAGGCCGGGCGGCGGGCGCAGCGGCTGGACAATTTCGATTTCGAGGAACTGGCCCCCGATCCGGTGCCCAATGTGGTACCTTTGGGCAAGCAAGAGCGTTGATGTCCAGTTTCACGGATTTTTGTCCAACATAGTGAATTCCCCTATTTCGGAATCATATCCGTTATGCTAGACATTGCCTCAAATCGGAGGTCGCAATGTCCCAATCCTTTCTGTCCCATCTCACCGATACGCTTGCCCAGATCGAGGCCGAGGGCCTCTATAAACGCGAGCGGCTGATCACCTCACCTCAGGGCGGTGAAATCACCGTCGGCGACCGGCAGGTGATCAACCTGTGCGCCAACAACTATCTGGGTCTGGCCGATCACCCGGCCTTGATCGCCGCCGCGCGCGACGCGCTGGAGCCCAAGGGGTTCGGCATGGCCTCGGTCCGCTTCATCTGCGGCACGCAGGACATTCACCGCGAATTGGAGCAGCGGCTGGCGCGGTTCCTGAACAAGGATGACGCGATCCTGTTCGCCGCCTGTTTCGACGCCAATGGCGGGCTGTTCGAACCGCTTCTGGGGCCTGAGGACGCGATTGTCTCGGACGCGCTCAACCATGCCTCGATCATCGACGGGATCCGGCTCTGCAAGGCGAAACGCTATCGCTATGCCAACAGCGACATGGGTGATCTTGAGGCGCAGCTGAAACAAGCCCGCGCCGATGGCGCGCGGCATGTGATGATTGCCACCGATGGTGTGTTCTCGATGGATGGCTATCTGGCCAACCTGCCCGAGATCACCCGGTTGGCGCAGCAATATGATGCGGTGGTGATGGTCGATGATTGTCACGCCACCGGGTTCATGGGGCCGCATGGCGCGGGTACGCCCGAACATTTTGGGCTGGACGTGGATATCCTGACCGGCACGCTGGGCAAGGCGCTGGGCGGAGCCATCGGCGGCTATATCGCCGGTCCGCAGCCGGTCATCGACCTGCTGCGTCAGCGGGCGCGGCCCTATCTGTTCTCTAACTCGCTGCCACCTGCCATCGTGGCGGCCGGAATTGAGGCGATCCGGCTGGTCGAAGAGGGCGCCGACCTGCGCGCGCGGCTGTTCGACAATGCCCGCTATTGGCGTGCCGGGCTTACTGACCTGGGCTTTGACCTCTTGCAGGGCGAACACCCGATCATCCCGGTGATGCTGGGTGAGGCCAAGCTGGCGCAGGACATGGCGGCGCGCCTCTTTGACGAGGGTGTCTATGTCTCGGGCTTTTTCTTTCCGGTGGTACCGCGCGGACAGGCGCGTATCCGCACCCAGATGAACGCCGCCCTGACACGAGCGGAACTGGACCGCGCGCTGGCCGCGTTTGCCACCGCAGGCAAGGCATTGGGGGTGATCTGATGCGACCCAACACGATGAAAGCGCTGGAAAAATCCAAACCGGAAGAGGGGCTGTGGATGGTGCAGGCACCGGTGCCCGAGATCGGCCCCGACGATGTGCTGATCAGGATCAACAAGACCGGCATCTGCGGCACCGATATCCATATCTGGAACTGGGACGAATGGGCCGCCCACACGGTACCGGTGCCGATGATCACCGGCCACGAATTCGCGGGCGAGATTGTTGAGCTTGGCCGTGATGTCACCGGCCTCAGCATCGGCCAGCGGGTTTCGGGCGAGGGGCATCTGATCGGCACCGACAGCCGTCAGAGCCGGGCGGGCAAGTTCCACCTGGACCCGGGCACGCGCGGGATCGGTGTCAACGTGCAGGGGGCCTTCGCACAATATCTGCGCCTACCCGCCTTCAACGTGGTGCCGCTGCCCGACGATATCCCCGACGAAATCGGCGCCATCCTCGACCCGCTGGGCAATGCGGTGCACACGGCGCTGAGCTTTGACCTGTTGGGTGAGGATGTGCTGATCACCGGCGCAGGCCCGATCGGCATCATGGCTGCGGCGGTGGCCAAGCACGCGGGCGCCCGCCACGTGGTGATCACCGATATCAATGCCGACCGGCTGAAACTGGCGCAGCATGTGGTGCCCAGGGCGCGTACCGTGGATGTCACGCGCGAAGAGCTGGCTGATGTGAAGCATGAGCTGGGCCTGAAACAGGGGTTCGATGTGGGGCTGGAAATGTCGGGGTCGCAAGCGGCGCTCGACCAGATGGTCGAGGCATTGGTGATGGGCGGCAAGATCGCGCTGTTGGGCATTCCGCCGGGCAAGTCGCCCGTGGACTGGTCGCGCATCGTGTTCAAGGCGATCACCATCAAGGGTGTCTATGGCCGCGAGATGTTCGAGACGTGGTACAAGATGATTGCCATGTTGCAGAACGGGCTGGACGTGTCCCGGGTGATCACCCATCGGTTCAAGGTCGATGAGTTCCGCGAGGGGTTCTCGGCGATGAAATCGGGATTGAGCGGCAAAGTGGTTCTGGACTGGACCTGAGCGCCGGGTACTGTGCCTCTGGACCCAGGAGCAGTTCAATACGATGAAGAGGTTCTGATGGCGCTGAATTCGATTGTCGAGGCGATTGGAGGGACACCCGCCATCTGGCTGGACCGGATGGTGGCGGCGCGCGGGTTGCAAGGGCGCATTCTGGCCAAGCTCGACTATCTGAATCCTGGGTTCTCGAAGAAGGATCGCGCGGCGCTTGGAATTATCTCTGCGGCTGAGGCCGATGGTTCGCTGCGGCCCGGCCAGACTGTGGTGGAACTGACATCCGGCAATATGGGGACGGGTTTGGCTATTGTTTGTGCCATTCGTGGATACCCGTTTGTTGCGGTGATGAGCCGGGGCAACTCGGCAGAGCGGGCGCGCATGATGGCGGCGCTTGGGGCCGAAGTGGTTCTGGTCGATCAGGCGTCTGGTTCTTTGCCCGGGCAAGTGTCCGGAGCTGATCTTGCGCTGGTGGAAGAAGCAGCGCGACGGATCACGATGGAACGCGTGGCGTTCCGGGCCGACCAGTTCCACCATTCCGGCAATGCCCTGTCGCATGCGCAGACCACCGCGCCTGAATTGTGGGCGGATTCGGATGGCGAGCTGACCGCATTTGTCGATTTTGTCGGATCTGGCGGAACACTCGGCGGAGTCATGGAAGGGCTGCGCCGGTTCCAGCCGGACATGCGCGGATATGTTGTCGAACCCGAAGGCGCCGCGGTGCTGGCCGGGTTGGATGCCACATGTCCTTCCCATCCTATCCAGGGGGGTGGCTATGCGATGGCTGATCTCGATTTCCTGATGGGAGTGCCTGTGGATGGTTTTGTTCAGGTCAGCGGCGCGGAGGCGCGCGAGACCGCAAGGGCGTTGGCGCGGGAAGAGGGAATATTCGGCGGCTTTTCAGCCGGTGCCAATGTGGCTGCCGCATTGCGCCTGTTGGCCGGGCCGGAAGCCGGGGGAACAGTCGGAGTCATGATTTGCGATAGTGGATTGAAGTACCTATCTACCGACCTTTGGGAATAAGCGGAACACGGCCATGTTCGGTCAAAAGCCAGCAGTCCTGGCCTTCGAACACCGCGGTCGCCAGCGGCCTCCCATAGCCTGCTCCCGCATCCAGGTTGATGCGGTTACCGAAATGTTCCGCCATGCGTCCGGGTGTATGCCCGTGCACCACCAGCCACGGATGCGGTCGCGGATCGTCAAGAAACTCGTGCCTGATCCATATCAGATCGTGTTCGCATTGCTGTTCCAGCGGCACACCGGGACGGATGCCCGCGTGGACGAAGAGAAGCTCGTTTTCCAGGTGGTAGGACGGCAGCCCGGACAGAAACGCCAAGTGATCGGGTGGAACCGCATCGCGCGCTTGGGCGTGCACCTGATAGATCCGTGCGCCATCGGGAACATCGACACCATAGGAGGCGAGCGTTTCAATCCCGCCGATCCGCTCATGCAGCCAGTGATAACCGACAAGCAGCCGATCGTCATTGGCAGGGTGGTCGCGCAGGAACATCTCGAACATGCGGTCGTGGTTGCCCTTGAGCGTGATCCAGTCGCGACCTTCGTCCAGCCCGTTGCGCAGCAACTCGACGACCCCGGCGGAGTCCGGTCCCCGGTCGGTGTAGTCGCCCAAGAAAACTATGCGCCCACCGCCGTCCCGGTCGATCCGGGCGAGCGCATCTTCCAGCATGGTCTTTTGACCGTGGATATCACCTACGGCATAGATCGGTTGCATGGGCGAGGCCTGTATGTGGGATTATGCTTTGACGATCCACACATAGCGCGACGGCGTCAGAGAGAAAAGCAGTTCAGGCCGTTAGCACCGCTTCGGGATCATCTAGCATGGTGTAGGAGTGCAGATTGATATCGCCGCTCCAACGCCAGAACGTCAAAAGCCCCTCTGGCCCTGCCCGGAATGCATGCGGCATCAGTGATGGGTGATGTATCTGCGCGCCGGTCTCACGCAATTGCGTGTCCTCGCCTGCGGTCCAAATCGCTGAACCGGCAAGGATGGTATAGGTTTCGTCGGCGTCATGATTGTGCAGCCCGTAATAGGTATTGGGGCGCTGATAATAGAGGCCCATGCGCAGATTGGCGCAGGGCACGGGGCCTTCAGGCCCCATGAGGGTTGCAACGATATACATGGAGCCGCGGTCACCAACCTGCGCAGCGACAGGGTTTACACCCCAAGGGAGCAGATCGAACGCCGCCAGCAATCCCGGCGCGGCAGGATGAGGCGATTGGGCAAGGAGGCTCCGCATTGCAAGATGCTCTGCCGTCTGTGTTTGCGGAATGCAAAGTTGCTGCGGCCCCATTTCTTGCAGCACCAGAGCTGTACGGGCCGCCTCGACCCGCGTCTCGGCCAGAAGCGGCAGGCAAAGCGCGTCAATCAACGTCTGAACGGCCTCGGTCATGGCATTCTCCGGACATGTTGCATTGGCTCCTTACGACCAAACGGCTTGCCCTTGCCGATCCGGAAACGACGAAACGGCGTCGCAAATCTTCGCTGCTGACAAAAAAGGGCGCCACACAAGCCGTGTGGCGCCCTTTTTCCTGCCGGAATAGCTGGCTTAGACCACATCAAACTCCAGCGGTTTGATCTGGTTGAACATCCCGGTTTCCGCAAGTTTTGCGCGCGCCTCGGCTGGGACCGGCTCGTCGACATAGAGAAGCGCAATGGCTTCGCCGCCCGGACCCGCGCGGCCCAGGGTAAAGTTGGCGATGTTCACGCCATGATCGCCCATGGTGCGGCCCAGTGTACCAATGATGCCCGGCACGTCCTCGTTGGTGGTATAGAGCATATGCGCGCCGATCTCGGCGTCGACATTGATACCCTTGATCTGGATGAAGCGCGGTTTGCCGTCGCTGAACACCGTGCCAGCGACTGAGCGTTCGCGCTTGTCGGTGACGACGGTCACTTTTACATAGCCGTCAAAGGCGCCCGACTTGTCCTGGTTGGTGGTCGAGATCTGGATGCCCCGTTCCTTGGCCACAACGGGGGCCGACACCATGTTCACGTCCGGGTTTGACCTTTTCATGATGCCTGCCACGGTCGCGCAGTTCAGCGCCGCCAGGTTCATTTTCGCAGCCACGCCGTCATAGAGAATGTTGATCGCCTTGATCGGCTCGTCGGTCATCTGTCCGACAAAGCTGCCCAGATGCCCTGCAAGCGCGATCCAGGGGCCCATGACCTTGGCCTCTTCGGCGGTGACCGACGGCATGTTGAGCGCGTTTTCGACCGCGCCGGTCAGCAGATAGTTCGACATCTGCTCGGCCACTTGCAGGGCGACGTTTTCCTGCGCCTCGGTGGTGGCGGCGCCCAGGTGCGGGGTGCAGACCACGTTGGGCAGGTTGAACAGCGGGTTTTCCTTGGCCGGTTCAACGCTGAACACGTCGAATGCGGCGCCTGCCACGTGACCCGATTTCAGGAGGTCGGCCAGCGCCTCTTCGTCCACCAGACCGCCACGGGCGCAGTTGATGACACGAACGCCCTTCTTGGTCTTGGCCAGGTTCTCGCGGCTCAGGATGTTGCGGGTCTGATCGGTCAGCGGCACGTGAAGGGTGATGAAATCGGCGCGGGCGAGCAGTTCGTCCAGCTCGACCTTTTCAACGCCCATCTTGTTGGCTTTCTCCTCGCCCAGGTAGGGATCGTAGGCGATAACCTTCATCTTGAGGCCACGGGCGCGGTCGCAAACGATTCCGCCGATATTGCCCGCACCGATCACGCCCAGGGTCTTGTTCGTCAGTTCAACGCCCATGAACTTGGACTTTTCCCATTTGCCCGCATGGGTCGAGGCGCTGGCCTCGGGAATCTGACGTGCGACGGCGAACATCATGGCGATGGCGTGTTCGGCGGTGGTGATCATGTTGCCAAAGGGCGTGTTCATGACGATCACGCCCTTTTTCGAGGCGGCGTCCTTGTCCACGTTGTCGACCCCGATCCCGGCGCGGCCGATGACCTTCAGGTTGGTTGCGGACTCGAGGATCTTTTCCGTCACCTTGGTGGCCGAGCGGATGGCAAGGCCGTCATACTGGCCGATGACCTCGGCCAGTTTGTCCTTGTCCTTGCCCAGGTCAGGCTGGAAATCAACGTCGATCCCGCGATCGCGGAAGATCTGGACGGCGGCGTCCGACAGCTTGTCAGAGATGAGTACTTTGGGAGCCATATGGGCGGTCCTTTGAATTGGGAGCTTGGACGGTGGGCAGACTGCCCACCCTACTCAATCGAGCATCTGTAGGGTGGGCATTTTGCCCACCGTTCCTCAGGCAGCCTGCGCCTGCGCGGCGATCTCGGCCTCAAAGGCCCAGGCGAGCCAGGGCAACAGCGCCGAGATGTCAACGGTCTCGACCGTGCCGCCGCACCAGATGCGCAGCCCGGCCGGCGCGTCGCGATAGGCGCCGATATCCAGCGCCACGCCCTCGGCCTCCAGCCGCTTGGCGACTGCCTTGGCAAACCCGGCGCCATCCTGAATGCGCGCATCGGTGAACTTCAGGCAGACGCTGGTATTGGACCGCGTGGCCGCATCCTCTGCCAGGTTGGTGACCCAGTCATGTGCCTCGCAGAAATCGAAGATCGCCTGCGCATTGGCATCGGCCCGCGCGATCAGACCGTTCAGGCCACCAACCGAACGTGCCCAGTCGAGCGCCAGCAGGTAATCCTCGACCGCCAGCATCGACGGCGTGTTGATCGTCTCGCCCTTGAAGATGCCCTCGATCAGCTTGCCGCCCTTGGTCATGCGGAAGATCTTGGGCAGCGGCCATGCGGGGGTGTAGCTTTCCAGCCGCTCCACCGCGCGCGGGCTCAGTACGATCATGCCATGCGCGGCCTCGCCCCCCAGAACTTTCTGCCAGGAGAAAGTGGTCACATCCAGCTTGTCCCAGGGCAGGTCCATGGCAAAGGCGGCGCTGGTGGCGTCGCAGATGGTCAGGCCCTGACGGTCGGCGGCGATCCAGTCGCCATTCGGGACGCGCACGCCCGAGGTGGTGCCGTTCCAGGTGAACACAACGTCATTGTCGCAATCTACAGAGGCCAGATCGACGATCTGGCCGTAATCGGCGGTCTTGACCTCGGCGTCCAGTTTCAGCTGCTTCACCACATCGGTGACCCAGCCAGCGCCAAAACTTTCCCAGGCCAGCATCTCGACCTTGCGCGCACCCAGCAGCGACCACAGCGCCATTTCCACCGCGCCGGTGTCTGAGGCGGGAACGATGCCGATGCGATAGTCGGCGGGGATGCCCAGAATTTCGCGAGTGCCTTCGATGGCAGCTTTCAGCTTGTCCTTGCCGATGGCGGCACGATGCGAGCGGCCCAGCGCGGCATCGGCGAGTTTGGAAACATCAAAAACGGGGGGTTTGGCACAGGGGCCAGAGGAGAACCGCGGATTGGCCGGCCGCGTTGCCGGTTGTGCAATAGCCATGAATGCTATCCTTCCAGATAAGCGCCCCTCGTTGGGGAGGGGTGTCCCGACGACAGAGCTAGTCCGCCGCAGTGCGGCACGCAAGCGAAATAGATGTCGAAAATCGCCGCTTTGGCATTTGATTGCGACTTTTGTGACTACGATCGGAAACTTGCGTTTCGCAGTAAGGAAATCCTGTGCCAGGGCAGGGCACCGTGAGGCGGCATTCGGGATTGAGAGATATATCCTATTTTTTACAGTGGGTTAATGGAGGCGCACGCATCGGGTGGAGGCCGGTCTGAGGCGTGGGGCGCAAACTCGGCTGGGGCTGGCGGAGATTTCGCGCCTGCGATATGGCGGTTTCGACCCAAAGGAGATGCCCCATGTATGTCGCCACGCTGTTGACCAATCCCGCTATTGCCCGTCTCGACCCGGCGTTGGTCGATTCGCTGCGCAATGCCTGGGGCGGTGGCGATGCGGTCTGGCTCAGCCTCGACGAGGCGGCGGAATTCACGCTTGCGACCCTGCCCGGCAATCGCTGGCAGGTTTGGGATGATCTACAGGCATTGGGCGTCGATCTGGTGGTGCAGCCTGCCGAGGGTCGGAAGAAGCGGATGCTGCTGGCGGATATGGATAGCACCATGATCCAGCAAGAATGCATTGACGAACTGGCCGACGAGGCTGGGGTCGGCGAGCGGGTCAAGGAGATCACCGCCCGCGCGATGAACGGTGAACTGGATTTCGAGGGCGCGCTGCTCGAACGCGTGGGCCTGTTGCGCGGGCTGGATGAGGCGGTGATCGGCCATGTGCTCGACACCCGCATCACCCTGATGCCGGGCGGGCGGGCGCTGGTGGCGACGATGCGCGCCAATGGCGGCTATGCGGCGCTGGTCTCGGGCGGGTTCACGGCCTTTACCGCCCGAGTGGCCGCGCAACTGGGCTTTGACGAGAATCGCGCCAATACGCTGTTGGCCGCCGGTGGCAAGCTGACCGGCGATGTGGGGCGCCCGATCCTGGGCCGTCAGGCCAAGGTCGATGCGCTGGAGCAGATCACGGCACGTTTGGGTCTGTCCGAACAGGATGTGATCGCGGTGGGCGACGGCGCCAACGATCTGGGCATGCTGGGCCGCGCCGGAACCGGCGTTGCCCTGCACGCCAAACCTTCGGTCGCGGCCCAATGCGAGGTACGCATCAATCACGGCGACCTGACCGCGTTGCTGTTTGTTCAGGGCTACGCAAAGGCGGATTTCGTCACGGCATGATCTGCCGCTTGCATTATTAACGTAAATGTTAAATAATGCGACCATGACCCAGCTTCTGGCCGCCTTTTCGGCTTTGTCCGACCCGACCCGTTTCGCCATCGTCGAACAGCTGATGACCGAGGGCGAATTGTCCGCCGGTGATCTGGTCGAGGGCAAGGGCATGTCGGGCGCCGCCATCTCGCGGCATCTGAAACTGTTGCGTCAGGCCGGGTTGGTTCGCCAGCGCATCAATGGCACCCAGCGGCTCTATTCCGTGGCGCCCGAGGGGCTGCGCGCGATTGCCGACTGGACGATCTCGAAACGCACCTTTTGGGAGCGCAGCCTGGACCGGCTGGCCGCCGCAATCGAAAGCGACAAGACATGGCCGACCTGAGACTGGAACGCGAATTCGCCGTCACGCCCGAGGCCCTGTTCGCCTGGGTCAGCGATGGCGCGAAACTGCTGCAATGGTGGGGGCCCGAGGGCCTGCATGTGCCCGCCGATCAGCATGACCTCGATTTCACCCGGCTGGGGCCCTGGTTCTCAGTCATGGTGAATGATGAGGGCCAGCGCTACAAGGTCTCGGGCCACGTTACCCATGTGAAACCGCCGCATTCGGTGGGTTTCACATGGGGCTGGCATGACGATGACGACCGGCGCGGGCCGGAAAGCCATGTGATGTTTATCGTTGAACCCTGCGCCAAGGGCGCGCGGCTGATCCTGGACCACCGCGAACTGGGCGATGACGAGATGAGCCTGCGTCACGAGGCGGGCTGGACCTCGTCGTTGCGCAAGCTTGCGGCGGAACTCGCCTGACCCTGATGTTTCATGACCAAAGGAAAGGAACGCGACATGCCTGATTTCATCTTTGCCTATCACGGCGGCAAGACGCCGGAAACGCCCGAGGAAAGGGCCGAGGTCATGGCCGCATGGCAGGCCTGGTTCGGCGCCATGGGCGACGCGGTTGTGATCCCCGGCAACCCGGTTGGCCAGTCCAAGACCGTCAGCGCCGCAGGCGTGGCCGACGATGGCGGTGCAAACCCGCTCTCGGGCTATACCGTGGTGCGCGCCGCTAGTATCGGTGCCGCCGCCGACATGGCCAAGGGGTGCCCGATGGTGGTGTCGGGCAACGGCACCGTCGAGGTGGCCGAGATCATCGAGATGTGATCCGGATCAGAACCGCAACTCGGCTGTGGCACGGATGCTGCCGCAGTCGATACCGCGCCGGTTCAGGATGGGTGTGTCCAGCCGCTTGCGCGTGGCCGGATGACCCGGATCAAGGACGCCAAGACTGACCAAAATCGCGGCAATCGCGCATTCGCTGGCCCGCGTGCTGCCATCGGTGATCTTTACGGCAATCCCCAATTGCGTTTCCGGCAGAATCGCGACGAACACCGCTTCGGCCCCGGTCTTGATCGCTGCCCGTCCGTTCATGGCGCGCATCAGCTCGGTGCAGGCTCGTCCTTCACCTGCGACCAATTCGGGGTGTTTCATCATCGCTGCGGTAAGATCGGCGGCCGCCTGGCTCTGCCGGTCCGAGCGGGTCGAGGCAGAAGCGAACCATGCCATGGCTCGCGCCAAACCCTTGAGAGAGGTTGCAAAGTTCGGCGCGGAACACCCGTCTATTCCGTATCCGGGGCTGTCTTCGCCGGTGACGTCCTCGAACGCGGCCAGGCAGGATTGCTGAACCGGGTGATCGATGTCGATGTATTCCGGCCCGGCCCCCAGATGCTGGCTGAGCGTCAGAAAGCCAGAGTGCTTGCCCGAACAGTTGTTATGCATCTGACAGGGTTTTTCTTGGGCGCGGATCAGCCGTTCATGCTCGGGCCGGTCATCGGGGTCTTGCGGCCCGCATCTCAGATCACCATCGCTCAGGCCCAGTTGTGCCAGCCAGTGGTCAACCCGTTCGGTGTGGATCGCGGCGCCGTTGTGAGAGGCGCAGGCGAGCGCGAGTTGTTCGCTGCCCAGCCCGTATTTGGCGGCCGCCCCCGAGGACAAGAGCGGCAGAGCCTGAATCATCTTGCTGGACGAGCGCGGGTACATCACCAGATCGGGATCACCCCAGCTGCGGACAATGCTTCCTGCCTGGTCGCAGATCACCGCGTGACCCAGATGCAGGCTTTCCAGAATGGGTCCGCGCCAAACTTCGGCCATCGGAACTGGTTGAATCATGATGTTCTCCGCCAATTTGTGCGCGAAATCTCGCCAATCGCCCTTTCGTCCGTGGCGAATTCTGCGTTAATGTGTCTATGTCGGCAATCAAGGGAATGCGCAAGGCAGACGGATCGGCAAAGCTCCGCGAAGCATTCTTTTGATATTGAGGTAAAGGTCAGCTGGAGGGCTGAACAGATGGGATCGAAACTTGTCCGCGGAATTGCGGGCCTGTGTCTGGCCGGGGCGGCCGCAACCACCGCAATCGCACAGCAAGGCGAAAGCTCTAACCGAGTGGCATCCAAGACGGATTGGAGCGTCTTTGTCGAAGACAATCCGACCGAGTGCTGGAGCGTTTCGGCGCCCAAGGAAACCGTCAATACTCGCGGGGGCAGCGTCGTATCCGTACGGCGCAGCGACATCCTTCTGATGGTTTTCTTTCGACCCAAGGCCGGGGTCAACGGGCAGGTCACGTTCACTGGCGGTTATCCGTTTGCGCCCGGCTCGACCGTCAACCTGAACGTCAGCGGCACGGAATTCGAACTGATCACCGAGGGCGAATGGGCCTGGCCGGCAACCGCCGCCGACGACGCCAAGATTGTCGCCGTGATGAAGCGCGGCTCCGAGGCCACGTTGACGGCGCGTTCGGCGAGGGGAACCCAGACCAAGGATACCTTCTCGTTGTTGGGTTTCACGGCTGCTGTAGAAGATGCGGAGAAGCGTTGCGGCGGCTGATGAGAGTTGGTTAGGCTGCATTCCTCTCGTTCACCTTGAACACTTTCAGGAGTGGGGAGTAGGGTCCCGTAGGCCCATGAACCCGAGGAGGGAAACGTTTCTTGCAGCCCTACATGTTCGGCCCTGATCTGCTGTTCCAGATCCAAGCCAATCTTGGGCGTTTCACCGACCAGACGATCCAACGATCCGGGTTGCGCGATGCAGCTGTTGCAATCGTGGTGACTGAACTCACAGACACAGGCGAAGCCTGTGTTCTCATGACCTTGCGGCCTCCACGATTGAATCGCCATGGCGGCCAGTATGCCTTGCCCGGTGGTCGTCTGGATGACGGCGAAAACGAAACGGAGGCAGCCCTCAGGGAACTGCGCGAGGAACTGGGTCTCGACTTGAAACAGGACGACGTCCTGGGACGGCTGGACCAGTTTCCGACCCGATCCGGGTTTCGCATGTCACCGGTTGTGATGTGGGCCTCTGGCGAACTGGAACTGCGGCCTGACCCTTCGGAAGTGGCACAGGTTTTTCACCTACCTCTGCGTGAACTCGATAGCCCCGACATCCCGAGGCTTGAGAAAAGCGAGAACAGTGAACACCCTGTTCTATCCGCCTTTTTCCCAACCTTGGGACACTACATGTATGCCCCCACAGCCGCGATCCTCTATCAGTTTCGAGAGATCGCGCTGCGGGGCAAGACAACTCGGGTTTCGCATTTCGATCAACCTGCCTTTGCCTGGAAGTAGCGGCAAGCCAACAGGCCGAAACGCTGTCTGTCAGAAATCGAGGTTTTCCACGTTGAGCGCATTGGTCTGGATGAATTCGCGCCGCGGTTCGACCGAATCCCCCATCAGTTTCGTGAAGATGTCGTCGGCCTCGACCATGTCGTCCACCCGCACCTGAAGCAATGTCCGCGCGTCCGGATCAAGGGTGGTTTCCCACAATTGGTCCGGGTTCATCTCTCCCAAACCCTTGTAGCGTTGCAGGGAGAGTCCCTTTTCGCCCTCTTCCAGGATTGCCTTGAGCAGCGAGAGTGGCCCATGGATCACCTGCGTGCGGTCACGCCGCACCAGAGAGGCCGGCAGGGTGTAGACATCTTGCAGGCTGCGGGTAAAGCTGCCGGTCTTGCGGGCCTCGCCCGAGCGCAGCATCGGGCCGTCCAGCGTCCGAACCTCTTCGACACCGCGCAATATGCGCGCCAGCCGGATGCCATGATCCTGGGTGATCCGGCCGAGCCAGCCGCGCTCATATTCAAGGGCGATCAGGTCAAGCCGCGCGGCAACCTTGTCGGCCACCCCTTGCAGGTCTGCATCAACGGCACCGGCGACAAAAGCACCAGCGACGGCGGCCTGTTCCAGAATGTGGCGGGGGTAATGGGTCGGGAAGGCATCGAGGACGCGTTTCAGCTGACGCGCTTCATCGACCACGCGGGCCAGGTCCTGACCAACAATCTCTTCGCCATTGCCCTGCTTCAGCACCGCGCCTTCGACGCCTTGCTGAATCAGGTAGTCGTCCAGCGCCGCCTGGTCCTTGAGGTAAACCTCGGATTTGCCACGCGCGACCTTGTAGAGCGGCGGTTGCGCGATATAGAGATACCCGCCCTCGATCAGTTCCGGCATCTGCCGGTAGAAGAAGGTGAGCAGCAAGGTACGGATATGCGCGCCGTCGACGTCGGCATCGGTCATGATGACGATCTTGTGGTAACGCAGCTTGTCGATGTTGAACTCGTCGCGCCCGATGCCAGTACCCAGCGCCATCACCAGGTTGCCAATCTCCTGACTGCTGAGCATCCGGTCGAACCGCGCCCGTTCCACGTTCAGGATCTTGCCGCGCAGGGGCAGCACTGCTTGGGTCCGACGGTCGCGCCCGGTCTGGGCAGAACCGCCGGCGCTGTCACCCTCGACTAGGAACACCTCGGTCTTGGACGGGTCCTTTTCCGAACAGTCCTTGAGCTTGCCGGCCAGGTAGTTCACATCCATCGCCGTCTTGCGCCGGGTCAGCTCGCGCGCCTTGCGAGCGGCCTCGCGGGCCAGTGCGGCCTCGATGATCTTGCCGACGATCTGCTTGGCGACATTGGGATTTTCTTCGAACCACTCGGCCAGTTTCTCGTTCACCAGGTTCTCGACCGCCGGGCGCACCTCGGAGGAGACCAGCTTGTCCTTGGTCTGGGACGAGAATTTCGGATCGGGCACCTTGACCGAAAGGACGCAAGTCAGCCCCTCACGTGCGTCATCGCCGGTGAAGTTGATCTTTTCCCGCTTCGCGATGCCGCTTGACTGGGCATAGTTGTTGATGGTCCGGGTCAACGCGCCACGAAAGCCCGCCACATGGGTACCACCATCACGTTGCGGGATGTTGTTGGTAAAGGGCAGCACCGTCTCGTGATAGCTATCGTTCCACCACATCGCGATTTCCACGCCAATATCGTCGCGCTCGCCTTTGATGTAGATCGGTGCGGGCATCACGGGTGATTTCGACCGGTCCAGGTATTTGACGAACTCACGCACGCCACCTTCGTAAAACAACTCGGTCTCCAGCCGTTCCGCCGGACGCTCGTCGATCAGGATGATGCGCACGCCCGAATTCAGGAAAGCCAGTTCGCGCAGGCGCTTTTCCAGTGTCTCGAACACATAGTCCAGGTTCGAGAATGTGGTGGTCGAGGCCAGAAAGCGGACCTCGGTTCCGGTGCGGTCGCCACACTCGCCGACAACGCGCAGATGTTCGACGGTATCGCCACGCTCGAACCGCGCGACATGCTCTTTGCCCTTGCGCCAGATCCTTAGTTCCAGCCAGTCAGACAGCGCGTTGACGACGGAAACACCCACCCCGTGCAGGCCGCCTGACACCTTGTACGAGTTGCTGTCGAACTTACCGCCCGCATGCAACTGGGTCATGATAACCTCGGCCGCAGACACACCTTCCTCGGCGTGAATATCGACGGGAATGCCGCGACCGTTATCCGTTACCGAAACGCTGTTGTCTGCGTGGATCTTGACGGTGACATGGTCGGCATGTCCGGCCAGCGCCTCGTCGATGCCATTATCGACAACCTCGTACACCATGTGATGCAGGCCCGAGCCGTCATCGGTGTCACCGATATACATCCCGGGCCGCTTGCGCACGGCTTCCAATCCCTTGAGAACCTTAATGGAATCGGCACCGTATTCGTTTCCGGGTTGCTCGATTTCGGACATTCGCGCCTTCCTTCGTATTTTTGTGATTTTATACGAAACCCACAGGGGAATGTCACGGCCCGGGCCTGATTTTCAGCAATTGTTTTAGGCCGCTTTTGCACCCATCTGCGCCGCCTTGCGCAGCCATTTCTGGACCCGGTCGCCCTCGGCGCCGGTGGCGGGGGCAAATGTCGAAAAGCGGGCCGGCTTGATCCCGACGAAACCCAGGATCTGACGGGCCAGAAGCTTCTTGATCGCGTTCGAGTAGAACAGGCCCAACAGCATCGCCGGCGTGTCCGATGTCATCAGCACCCGCGCCGTGCGCCCCTTGAGCAGCGGCGCCGGAACGCCTAGGAAATTGGTGTTGCGAGTGTCGAAGGCCCGTCCCGGCAACAGTGAACGGTCGAACAGCCCCTTCAGCTTGGCGGGAATGGCACCCCACCAGAGCGGCGTCGCCAGCACCACGTGTTCGGCCCATTCCAGATCGGCCAGAAACGCCTCCAACTCAGGCTCCAGCGGTTTGGTGTTCTTATAGCCACCCTCGCCGTAATCCATATCGAACCGCATTTGCGATAGATCGTGATAGCGAACCTGATGACCTGTCTCGCGCGCGGCGGTGGCATAGGCGTCGCACAGCGATTTCGACAGCGACGACTGGCCCGGGTGGCCGTTGAGAACGATGATTTTCCGAGTGGACATTTTCCTGTTTCCTCTGCAAAAGTGACCTTGGTCAATTTACATACAATGAAAATGACCAGGGTCAATATTTATTTTTGACCTCGGTCAATTTTTTGAAAGGACAGCTATGCCCCGCCCACCGCAGAAACGCCGCCTGGAAACCCGCGCCCGCCTGTTGGCCGAGGCGTCTCGACTGGTCGAGGCGCAGGGATATGCCGGGCTGCGGGTCGAGGATGTGGTTGAAGCGGCAGGCGTCGCCAAGGGCACGCTGTTTTCCCATTTCACCGACAAGGATGGCTTGCTGGCCGTCCTTATCGGCGCCGAAGTGATGCGCATCATCGACGAGATGGAGAACGCCGCCCCACCTACGGATCTGCCGCAGCTGATGAACCGTTTGGCGCCGCTGCTGGACTTCGTGGCCAGCGACCGGGTGATCTTTGACCTGCTGTTGCGTTACTCGGGCTCCACCGGAGCCGAGCGGGACGAGGTGGTGGCCGAGGGGTTCTATCGCCAGATTGACCTTTGGGCGGGTTGGATCGCAGGCATGCAGGCGGCAGGCGCGGTGCGGGGCGATCATTCGCCCACGCTTCTGGCCGAGGGCATTCAGGCCTTCCTCAACCAGGTTATCGCGATCCGCTTCTGTCAGGGCGATCAGGCCACTGGCACGCCTGCTGAGGCCCTGCACCCCTTTCTGGCCGCCTGGCTGATCACGTAAAGGGCAGGATCAGCCCGACGACGATCAGCATGGCTCCTGCCATCAGGTTCATCCGCCTGAGCGCGCGGGGCGAACTCAGTACCCGCCGCACCCGATCGACAAAAGCCGCCAGCATCAGGTTGCCCACCAGCGGTACCGCCTGAGACACCGCCACGATGGCAACAAGGTCGGTGGTCGTGATATCGGACAGATCAAAGAAGCCCGGCAAGATCCCCATATAGAACAACACCGCTTTGGGGTTGCCCAGGATCACCACCAACCCCGCCAGAAACCCGGCCCAGATACCAGGCCGGGTCAACCTGCTGTCACTGGCGATGGTCCGGTCGGCGTTTCGGATCGTGACGATCCCCAAGGTGACAAATACCAGCACTGCAACCACCTTGAGTATCAGCGCGATCTGGGTCGAGGCGGCGGTGATCCAGCCGATGCCCAGAACCGCAAGAACCGGCCATAGGCTGTCGCCCACCACCACACCCAGGGTCAGCGGCCAGGCCGCCTGAAACCCGCCTGAGAGGGTGCGGGCAGTCAGCGCCAACCAGACCGGCCCCGGTGTCAGAAACAGGATAAAAACCGCCCCGGCATATAGCGCCAGATCATACACGGACAGGGTCATGTCCCCACCACCTCTGATTGGCCATCCCGCTCTATCAATGCGATGGATTGTGCCCGCGCACCCAGTTCGGCAAACAGTTCCGGCCCGGTGCCCGTCATCCAAGCCTGGGCCCCCGAGGCGCAAATCTCGTCATAGAGCGCGGCGCGGCGGTCCGCATCCAGATGCGCTGCGATCTCGTCCAACAGCAGCACCGGCGGCGCCCCAACCTGTCTGGCCAGCGCTCTCGCATTGGCCAGGATCAGCGAGACCAGCAGCGCCTTCTGCTCGCCGGTCGAACAGTCGCTGGCGGGCACGCCCTTGGCTGCATAGACACCATACAGGTCGCTGCGATGCGGCCCCACCAATGTGCGCCCGGCGGCCAGGTCACGAAACCGGCTCTCTGCCAAGGCCTCGCGCAGGTCACCTTCGCTTTCGGGCAAGGCCCCTTCGGTCTGGGTCAGCTCCAGATCGGCCGCCGGAAAGGCGGTTTCGGCCTCGGTCTGTGCGGCACCCAGCGCGGCCAACGCAGCCTTGCGCGCGACATGAATCCGATGACCTGCCGTTGCCATCTGCGTTTCCAACGCCAGATACCAATGCGCATCGCGTACCTGCTCACGTAGCAGGCGGTTGCGTTCGCGCATCGCCTTTTCATAGGTCAGCACCGCCTCGGCATGATCCGGTTCGAAACTCATGGTCATCCGGTCGAGGAATCGCCGCCGTCCGTCGGGCCCCTCGATCCAGAGCCGGTCCATCGACGGCACCAGCCAGACCATCCGCACCAACCGCCCCAGCGCCACCTGGCTGGCCGCCTTGTCGTCGATCCGCACCTGCCGCGCGGCACCGCCTTCGGACCAGGTTTCGATCTCGTGGCGCTGCGTTCCCGCAACGATCTCTGCGCTGAGCTTCCAACCCAGCGCCTCAGGGCGTCGTGTCATCTCGGCGGCGCTGGCCCGGCGCATGCCACGCCCGGGCGAGAACATCGACACCGCCTCAAGGATATTGGTCTTGCCCGCGCCGTTGGGTCCATGGATCGCCACGGGCCGCTGGTCCAGCCTTAGCCGCAGCAAGTGATGCGACCGGAAATGCGAGATCTTGATTGCGGTCAGGGCCAGCGCCATGACCCCTCCCTTCTGGTGATCAGAAACACCTCCGCCGGAGGCATCGCGCGTCAGCGCGATCAGACGCGCATCGGCATGACCACGTAGACCGCGCTTTGGTCATTGCCTTCGCGCATCAGGGTCGGATCGCCGGACGAGTTGAACAGGAACACCGCGTTTTCGCGATCCACCTGGCTGGCAATCTCCAGCAAGTATTTGGCATTAAACCCAATTTCCAACCGCTCATCGCCATAGGCAACGGCCAACTCCTCTTCGGCGGCACCGCTGTCGGGGGCATTCACCGACAGCACCAGCTTATCGTTTTCCAGTTGCAGCTTGACTGCGCGCGACCGCTCCGAACTGACGGTTGCAACCCGATCGACCGCCTTGGCGAATTCCGCGGCATCCACCTCGAGCCGACGCGTATTGGCTTGTGGGATCACGCGGGTATAGTCGGGGAAGGTCCCGTCGATCACCTTGGATGTCAGGGTTATATCCGGTGTCGCAAAACGTACCTTGGTCTCGCTCACCGATACGGCGATATCCATCTCGTCATCGTCGAGCAGCTTGCGCAGTTCTCCGACGGTTTTCCGGGGAACGATCACGCCAGGCATATCGACGGCACCCGCAGGCAGATCGGCATCGACCCGCGCAAGACGGTGTCCGTCGGTGGCCACACAGCGCAGCACCTTGCCGTCCGGGCCATCTGACACATGCATGTAGACGCCGTTGAGATAGTAACGCGTCTCCTCGGTCGAGATCGCGAATTTCGACTTGTCGAACAACCGGCGCAGCACGGCGGCGTTGGCGGCAAAGTTCGACTGATACTCGGACGAGGCCATGACCGGGAAATCCTCGCGCGGCAGGGTGGCCAGCGAGAAATTCGAGCGTCCGGCATCGACCGTCAGGCGGCCAGCGGCCGGATCGGCGGTCAGGGTTACAAGCGCGCCATCCGGCAGTTTCCGGACAATCTCGTGCAGGGTCGTGGCCGCCACCGTGGTCGCACCCGCCCGCTCGACCATGGCCGGGGCCTTGTCGACCACTTCGATATCCAGATCCGTGGCGCGGAATTGAACACTATCGCCTTCGGCCTCGATCAGAACATTGGCCAGGATCGGGATTGTGTTTCGCCTTTCGACGACAGACTGGGCCTGTGCCACGGCCTTCAGCAGAGCGCCGCGTTCGATGCTGATCTTCATATCCCTTCATCCTCCGAGTAGGCCGGGAAGGGCAAACTAACGGTTTCCCCCTTCGACACAAGGCTTTTTATGGATTTCTCGGGTGTATCGGGAAGGGCGTCAAGGGGGCGAGGACATCTGGAGCACCGATATGGCGCGGATGCAATTGTTTGAGGCCAGGAACAGTGCCATTGTGTACGTGTTTAGGGAGGGCGCGACCGTGATTTCTCATACCCAGGTCCGGGCAGCCGCCGAACAGTACCGCGAAGAAGGATACGCTTTGGTCCGCCAGTTCATCGACGGCGAGGAAGTGGTCCGTCTGCGCAAAGAAGCCCGGCGGATCTATGAAGAGGGCATGAGACATCCCTCCACATGGCGCCATGGGAACTTGTGCTTTGAAATCCTGCCAGAGGCCGATTTCGGGGCCAGATACGTGATTCAGGCCTATTGGATGAGCTGGATATCGGAATATTTCGAGAGGTTTCGCCGCTCGGACGCCTATTTGACACTTCTCGGGCCTATTCTTGGCGACAGCATCAAGCAGGTGGCGCAACAGATTCACTGGAAGCCGCCGGGGTCACGGTTGAATGGCTATCGCTTTCACCAGGACCTGCGGTTCCGGGAAGCCCGGGGTGCTTACCGGGATATTGCGGGATCGACAGTCAATACCGGCCTGGCAATTGATCCAGCAACTCGAGAGAACGGTTGCCTTCAGGTGATCCCCGGGTCCCAAAAATTGGGATACCTTGGGCTGTCGGACGACAGCGAAGGCGGGCAGATCATGAAAGGTTTGACCACAGAAGATGAGTTACGCGCCAAGGGGTTGGACCCTGACGCTATCGTCTGGCTGGAGCAGGAGCCCGGTGACATCGCGCTATGGGGCCTGCTGACGGTGCATGGATCCTTGCCGAACATGTCGGACAAGGACCGGGCCTTTGCGATCTCCAGCTATGTTCGTGCCGAGAATTCCGACCGTGGTGAGTGGGCCTTTCGCGACGGTGTTTCCGTTCCGCTCGGGACAGAGCCGCAGCTATGCAAATACGAGGCGCTCCATGACCGACCAGGGCCGCATTACGTAGATACTAAATGGTACAATTGATGAGTTCTCCGGGGCAGGGTTAAGGGACGGCAATCGCCGTCCCTTAAAGGTGTTACGCTTCCAGCGCCCGGCGCAGCATTTCCACGTCTTCGGCGATCTGGCCGTCGACCATCTTCAACTCTTCGATACGCTTCACGCCATGCATGACAGTGGTGTGATCGCGACCTCCGAAACGACGCCCGATCTCGGGCAGCGACCGGCTGGTCAGCTGTTTGCACAAATACATGGCGACCTGGCGCGGCCGCGCATACGAGCGCAGGCGCTTGGGGCCGATAATGTCGCTGAGGCGAATATTGTAGTAGTCGGAAACCTTCCGCTGGATCTCTTCGACGGTGATCTTGCGTTCAGAGGCGCGAAGAACGTCAGCCAGACAATCCTGGGTCAGTTCCATATTGATTTCGCGACCAACCAGCGACGCAAAGGCAAAGAGCCGCGTCAGTGCCCCTTCGAGCACGCGCACATTGGTCGAAATCCGGTGAGCCAGGAATTCCAGAACCCCATCGGTGATCACCAGATCCGGATAGGTGGCACGATACATCTGAACCTTGGTTTGCAGGATGCCAAGGCGCAGTTCATAGTCGGTCGGATGCAGGTCGACCACGAGGCCGCATTGCAGCCGGGATTTCACCCGATCCTCGAGATCCTTGATCTCACCAGGGGCGCGGTCAGCGGAAATGATGATCTGCTTGTTCTGATCCACCAGCGCGTTAAAGGTGTGAAAGAACTCTTCCTGAGTACTGTCTTTGCCGGCGATGAACTGCACGTCATCCACCATCAAGACATCGACCGAGCGGAAGAGGTGTTTGAAGTCCATCATGCGGCGTTCGCGCAGGGCCTGTACAAAGCGGTACATGAACTGTTCGGCAGACAGGTAGAGCACGTTGAGATCCGGGCGCTTCACCTTCAGTTCCCACGCGATCGCGTGCATCAGGTGCGTCTTGCCCAATCCGACGCCACCGTAAAGAACCAGGGGATTAAACGTGACCGGGCCACCTTCGGAGACACGGCGCGCCGCGGCATGGGCCAGTTCGTTCGGCTTGCCCACGACAAAGCTGTCAAACGTAAAGCGCGGATCGAGTGGGGCCGCTTGCAAGGCATCCATCGGGTCGGCGGCTTCCGCCGCGCGCACCTTGGGCGCCTCATTGTTTGCGGGGCGTGAATGCGCATTGCGCAAAGGGCGAACGGGAGAGTTGGCGGCAACCCGGAATGCGAGACGCTGGACCGCTTCGCCGGAATTGTTCAATTCATACAGAATCAGGTCAGAGAAGTTCTGGCTGACATAGTTCCCCATGAAGTTGGTCGGAACCGAAAACACGGCGACGCCTTCCTCAAGCGCCTGGAACTCAAGCGGTTCGATCCAGGTCGTATAGTTGTTCTGCCCTACTGTCTTGAGCAATTTCTGACAGAGTTGTCCCCATTTTTCTTGTGTCATTTACGCCTCACACGTCCCGTTCAATGGCCTTTTCGGCCTTATTGCCCATCCATATGTGGACCGGGGTTTCCCGGCCCGGATTCACTTTACGATTGGGTAAAGGATGCCGCCCCGTGAAACACGGTGCGTGTTGCCCATCCGACAACTACAAAGAACGCGCGTACAAGCCCCACAGACCCAACCAAGGTCTCACGGGGACAATACACACCGTTCAATACACACTTCAGACAGGGCGGATCGCCGGGCAGCCCGGTTACCGCAAGGATCGAGAGGCTTTGTTAGAAAACGCTCTCAATTTCTCTTATGCCGACTCTGAAAAGCGGTCGGAGCCGTCGTAAGATGCCTGTCCCCCCAAGCGAGTGAATCGCTGGGACAGTGGTAGCAATTCGGCCTGCGGAGCGGCAACGAAACTATGATGTTGACTCGGGATTCAGCAGCAAAGAATCTCTCCGCGCCGCGGGACAGGGGATTCAATGCAACACGAAAAAAAAGGCGTTGCCCAAGCAACGCCTTCTGCTGAAAACAGATTTTCAGGATTCTTGATCTGGATCAGGCCATCGCTTTGACGCGCGCCGACAGGCGGGACATTTTGCGGGACGCGGTGTTCTTGTGGAACACACCCTTGGTGACGCCGCGCATCAGTTCGGGTTGAGCGACGCGCAGAGCGGTTGACGCTGCGTCCTTGTCGCCCGAAGCGATCGCTTCTTCGACTTTGCGCAGGTAGGTGCGAATCCGCGAACGGCGGGCTTTGTTGATTGCGAAACGTTTTTCGTTCTGGCGTGCGCGTTTAGCGGACTGGGGCGAATTGGCCATTTTGTACGTACCTCGGATCGGGTTGTGTTCGTTTTGTACACGCATGGCACGCCCGAACCGATAATTGTACCGGTCTGATTCTAGCCTAAGCGGGCCCCACGCGCATGTATGGGGGGCCATATAGAGCGGTGGGGCGGCGAAGTGAAGACCTTTTTTCCCAGACCTCTGGCAGTAGCGGGCGGGTCGCCCGGGGGGATGGCGACCCTGTGTGCATGTTACTGTGCCTCTTCCGCCAACGCCTCCAGCTCTTCGGGGACGGCCGGCCCCGAGGAGCGGGTCAGAACCGCGCGCGTCACATCGGGGCGGTTGTAATGCCCTGCGGGATCGGCAAAGACCTTTGCCGCCTCGATCATCCCAAGGTCGATATCGGCCACCGCGAACCCGTCGGTGAACTCGTCGATCGGGGCGGTAAGCCGTCGGCCATCCGGCCCGAACACGGCCGCGGCGCCACCGCCCGCCCCCACCTGCATCCGGGCAAATTCATCTCCGCCGGTGATAGCGGCCAGATGCTCTTCGGCGATGATCGAGTTCGGGGCCAGAACAAAACAGCCGCCCTGCATCGCATAGCTTTGCGATTGAACCAGATTGGCCTCGGCGGACAGCGCATAGGCCATCGGATTGCCCTTGAACATGCCAAAGGATGGCCAGACCGCCACATGGATCTGTTCGTGCAACTGATACATGCCCTGGCGATTGACCGGCTGCATGTTCTCCCAGCAGCACAGCCCACCCAGACGACCGATCTCGGTCTCGACCACCTTGAGATCATCGGCAGGGCCCTCACCCCAGACCGTCCGCTCCATATGTGTGGGCTTCAGCTTGCGCCGGTTGAGGATCAACTCGCCCCGGTTATCGAACGCGGCAATGGAACAGTAGATCGACGTGCCATCCCGCTCGGCATAACCCAGAGCGACATGGGTTCCGGCCCGTTTGGCCGCCTGACCGATCGCACGCATTTCCGGTCCGTCAACGGTGATCGCGTTTGCGCGATGCCGCATCACCAGTTCCATCGCCTTCATCGGCGCCAGCAGCCAGATCGAGAAGGGATAACCGGGAAGCCAGGTCTCGCCAAAGGCCAGCAATTCGATATCCTGCCGCCCGGCGTCTTCGATCAATGCGATGGTCTTGTCGAGCGTGCCTTGGGCATCAAGCCACACTGGCGCCGCTTGTACGGCTGCAACTTTGGTCATTGGTGCGTTCCTCCTGTCGAACCAGTGGAGGTGACGCTATCAACCGTGCCTGCCGGGCGAAAAGTCCCCGAACGGGGACCCATGGCCGCCTACGAGATACCGGCGCGCCATGGCGGTTCGGGTGGTCACGCCAAAGATCTGGTGCAGCGCCTTCATATGTTTGCGCACCGCCGCCTCGCCGGTGGCCAGTTCCTCGGCAATCTGGCGGTTGGTCATGCCCTCGGCCGCGAGCCGGGCAACCGCGTCCTGCCGGGGTGTCAGTGCCGGGTGGAGCCCGGGCAGCGACAAAAGCTCGGTCCCGGCCCGCATGGCAAAAACCGTCAGATCGCTCAGGTTCCATTTTTCCAGCCGGGTGACCTGGGTCTGGTCCAACGCACCCAGATAGAGAATCCCGAACAACGTATCGCTGCGATAAAGCGGCAGGGCGGCAAAACCGGCCAGCCCGAACCGCCCCGACACCCGCTGGTACAACTGGCATTGCGTCCAGCGGTCCCCCAGAACGGTTCGCGTCGAAACCGGAACTCCGGTCCGGCGAAGCTCGGCCAGCACCGGGTCTATCGAGGCGCCAAGGGTTTCGTAGGCCGAGACAAAGGCCAGCGGCATGTTCAGAATGACGCCGTCTTTGAACGCGCCGGTATCGGCAACGACATACAGCCCCACGCTGCCCATTTGTGAACTGCGCAGGGCCTTTTCCGCGACCTTCGCGATGTCGTTGCTGTCGTAGACCATGGTCTCTGCCTTGCCGAGAGATATGGCCATGCTAACGCCAGCAGGAGATTCCGGCAAACCCGGCCTTGGTCGGGCGCCCTGTCGTCTATTTGTCGCGGAATTGGGCTGCGCGTTTTTCCAGGAAGGCGGCCATGCCTTCCTTCTGATCTTCGGTGGCGAACATCGAATGGAACACCCGGCGTTCGAACAGCAGCCCCTCGCTGAGCGTCGTCTCGTAGGAACGGTTGACCGCCTCCTTGACCGCAAAGGCGGTGATCATCGACTTCTCGGCGATCTTCTGGGCCGCGCTCAGTGCTTCCTCGATCAGTTTCTTGGCGGGAACGACACGGCTGACCAGTCCGGCGCGCTCGGCCTCTTCGGCATCCATGAAGCGGCCGGTCAGGTTCAGGTCCATGGACTTGGACTTGCCGACAAACCGGGTCAGGCGCTGGGTGCCGCCGATACCGGCGATCACGCCCAGATTGATCTCGGGCTGGCCGAACTTGGCGGTGTCGGCCGCGATGATGAAATCGCACAGCATCGCCAGTTCACAACCACCGCCCAGGGCATAACCCGCCACGGCCGCGATGATCGGCTTGCGGATTGCCGAGATCCGGTCGTTGGCATCGGCAAACAGGTTCTCGTCGAACACTTCGACAAAGGTCTTTTGCGACATCTCGCGAATGTCGGCGCCGGCGGCAAAGGCCTTTTCGCTGCCGGTGATCACAATGCAGCGCACCTTGTCGTTCGAATCCGCCTCTTCCAGGGCGGCGCACAGCTCTCCGACCAGTTGGGAATTGAGCGCATTCAGCGCATCCGGGCGGTTCAGCCGAATGAGGGCTACGTGGGTATCCACTTCGACGATGATCGTCTCAAAGGCCATGGGGCTTTCGCTCTCGCTTGTTCCGTTTCGGGACGATTCCTTATCACGGGGGCGCGATGGTTCAAGTTATCTTTGGCATTGCGCACAATAGAAAGACGATCTTCCCGACTGGGTGATTCTCTTTATCGAACCGGTGCAAGAGGGGCGCCGACAGGGTTCGCCCTCGCGTCCGTACACATCGAAGTTGTGCTGAAAATATCCAAGCTCTCCATCAGCTTGCCGGAAATCCCGCAGCGAGGAACCGCCCGCCTCGATGGCCTCTGACAGGACCTGCCGGATGATCGGAACCAGGGCGCCGACACGCGGGGCTGCGATCTGTCCGGCCTTGCGGCGCGGCGACACACCGGCCCGAAACAATGTTTCACAGACATAGATATTGCCCAGCCCCGCGACGATTCCCTGATCGAGCAGGGCGGATTTGACCGGGGTGTTCTTGCCCTTGAATGCGGCGATCAGGTGGTTTTCGTGGAAATCGTTGCCCAGCGGTTCGGGCCCCAGCACCATCAACAGCTTGTGATCTTCGGCGGTCGCGGTCGGCATCAGGTCCATCGCGCCGAACCGGCGCGGGTCGTTGAAGGTGATGCGGGCGCCATTGTCCATGTGAAACACCACATGGTCATGTTTCTGCGCCGCCGGGTGGTCATGCACGAACTGCCCCAGCGGATCGCCCGACACGGTCATCCGCCCCGACATGCCCAGATGGATGAGCAGCGTCTCGCCCCCCGACAGATCGGCCAGGATGTATTTCGACCGCCGCCGCAGCCGTTCGACCCGTTGTCCTGTCAGCCGCTCTGCCATGCGATCGGGGAAGGGCCAGCGCAGGTCGGGCCGGTTGACCTCGGCCCGCGCGATCACCGCCCCCTCCATCGCGGGGGCCAATCCGCGCCGCACGGTCTCGACCTCGGGCAATTCAGGCATTAGACGCTCCTCATCCAAAGGGCCGCATTGTGCCCCGGTCTCAGCGCCCTATAAGAAGGGGCGAAATGCGAGGAACGGCAAGACCCATGTCCGACACATCCGACAAGACCACCCATTTCGGCTTTGAAACCGTGCCCGAGCATGAAAAGGCGGGCCGGGTGCAGGGCGTGTTCGGGTCGGTCGCCTCGAAATACGATGTCATGAACGATGTGATGTCGATGGGCATCCACCGGGTCTGGAAAGACGCGATGATGGATTGGCTGGCGCCACGGCCGGGTCAGCGGCTCTTGGATGTGGCGGGGGGGACCGGCGATATCTCCTTCCGGTTCCTGAAGCGCGCGGGCCATGGTCATGCCACCGTTCTGGACCTGACCGAGCCGATGCTGGTCGAGGGCCGCAAACGGGCCGAGGCCGACCGCATGGCCGACAGTCTTGACTGGGTGGTGGGCGACGCCATGGCGCTGCCGTTCGAGGATAACACGTTCGACGTCTACACCATCTCGTTCGGCATCCGGAACGTGACCCGCCCGCAAGAGGCCCTGAACGAGGCCTACCGCGTGCTGCGCCCCGGTGGCCGCCTGATGGTGCTGGAGTTCAGCCAGTTGCCCAATGACGGGTTGCAAAAGCTCTACGATCTTTACAGTTTCAACGTCATCCCGCGCATGGGGCAGCTGATTGCAAACGACCGCGACAGCTATCAATACCTGGTGGAATCGATCCGCAAGTTCCCCGATCAGGAAACGTTCCTGGACATGGTCAAGGCGGCGGGTTTCGGCAATGCCAAGTATCGCAACCTGAGCATGGGCATCGCCGCGCTGCATTCCGGCTGGAAGATCTGATCCATGCGCGGCCCCCACAATATCATCCGCCTGATCCGCACGGGCGCCACGCTGGAGCGCAACGGCGCCATGGGTGCGGTGCTGGATGCGTTTGACGCGCCGCGCCCGCTGCGCATTCTGGCCCGCATGCTGGGCAAACCGTTCCAGTGGCTGGGTTTCAAGGGCGACCCCAGCCTGCCGCCCGCCACCCGCGCGCTGATGGCGATGGGACCGGCCTATATCAAGTTCGGTCAGGTGCTTTCGACCCGGCCCGACGTGGTGGGCCAGGACCTAGCCGATCAGCTGCGCGTGTTGCAGGACCAGCTGCCACCCTTTCCCCGCGCCGTTGCCATGCGCGAGGTGGAGCGGGAACTGGGCCGCCCGCTGCCCGAGATGTTCAGCGAGTTCAGCGAACCGATTGCGGCGGCGTCCATCGCTCAGGTGCACCGGGCGCGTCTGGCCGACAGCGGCGAGGATGTGGCGGTCAAGGTGCTGCGCCCCGGTATCGAGCGTGCCTTTCGCAAGGATGTGGACGCGTTCTATTTCGCCGCCCGCATCGTCGACCTGTTTGCCCCCGGTGCCCGCCGCCTGCGCCCGATGGAGGTGATCGAGCATTTCGACGGTGTCGTGCGCGGAGAGCTGGATCTGCGGCTGGAAAGTGCGGCCGCGTCGGAATTTGCCGACAATACCAAGGAGGATGCCGGATTCCGCCTGCCGCCGGTGCGCTGGTCGCTCTCGGCACGGCGGGTGATGACGCTGGGCTGGGCCGATGGCGTGCCGCTGGGCGACAATGCCGCGCTGGACGCCGCCGGACACAACCGCCGTGATCTGGGTGAGCGGGTGCTGCGCCTGTTCCTGCTGCACGCGCTGCGCGATGGCTATTTCCATGCCGACATGCATCAGGGCAACCTGAAGGTCGCCGCCGATGGCGATATCATCGCCTATGACTTCGGCATCATGGGCCATATCGACGAATATACCCGCCGCGTCTATGCCGAGATCCTGTTCGGCTTCATCCGCCGCGATTACAAACGCGTCGCCGAGGTGCATTTCGAGGCCGGTTACGTGCCCGCCACCCAGGATGTCGACGAATTCGCCCGCGCCTTGCGCGCGGTGGGCGAGCCGATCTTCGGCATGGATGCGACCCATATCTCGATGGGCCGGCTGCTGAGCTATCTGTTCGAGGTCACCGAACGGTTCGGTATGGAAACCCGGACCGAGCTGATCCTGCTGCAACGCACCATGGTCGTGGTCGAAGGCGTGGCCCGTTCGCTCGATCCGCATATCAACATCTGGGAGGTCGCCCGCCCGGTGGTCGAGGACTACATCAAGCAATCCATCGGCCCGCGTGCGGTGCTGGCCGATCTGGGCAAGACGGCGCTGGTGGTGGCCCGCTTCGGCCCGCACCTGCCCGATCTGGTCGAGCGGGCGCTGGTGGCGCAGTCGCAGCCGGGTCTGGACGAGAAACCGGGCCGCAGCGCGGCGTTCTGGCCCGCCCTGGGTGGCGCGCTGATCGGTGGCGGAGTGGTGCTGCTGGCCAACCTGCTCATGTGAACGGGTGACAGGCGCGACCTTCGTGCTAGGCTGCGCCCATGGCTCGCACCAATCCAAATCGCCCCTTTACCCCCGACCCCGAACAGGCAGCCCTTGCGCCCGGGATCAGCGGCAATGACATCAACGGGCTGGGCGAAACATCGTTTCGCCGCCCGCGCATGGTCTATTGGGCGCCCGATCCGAGCGACATCCCCCACGGGCCGCTGCAATACTATTTCTACCGGCAATCGGCCAAGGATCCCGACTTTGCCACCAGACGCGCCGGGCGCCAGATGGTGCTGGACGCCCCTTTGTCCCCATTGGCCGACACCGCCGTCATTCGCACGCCTGCGGACTGGACCGCCGCGCTGGTGCAATTCGTGGACAGCGGCGCCTGTGACCTGACCGGTGTCGCCGAGATGAACCCCGACTGGGTCTTCGAAGGCCACGAGATACCGCAATCCCGCGTTATCATGATCGGCGTGGCCCATGATTACGACGCCATCGCCACCGCGCCCAAGCCAAGCGCCGGGCTTGAGGTGATGACGCAATACACCCGTGCCGCCCAGGCCGCCAAGACCATCGCCGGATGGCTGCGCCAGCAGGGGTGGCAGGCCGAGCCGCTGACCGGCCCGATGACCGGCGCTCTGGCGATGATCCCACCGGCGCTCGCCTGCGGCTTTGGCGAGTTGGGCAAGCACGGGTCCATCATCAACCCCGATCTTGGCGCCTCGTTCCGCCTGTCGGCGGTGCTGACCGATGCACCTTTTGCCCCGACCCCGGCGCAGGATCACGGTATCGACGGCTTTTGCCAGAACTGCCGCATCTGTCAGGACGCCTGCCCGCCCGAGGCGCTGTTCGCGGACAAACAGACCGTGCGCGGCGCCCGCAAATGGTATGTCGATTTCGACAAATGCCTGCCCTTCTTCAACCAGACCCACGGCTGCGCCATCTGTATCGCCGAATGCCCCTGGTCGCGCCCGGGCATCGGCCCGAACCTGGCCGCGAAGCTGGCCCGGAAACGAGAAAGGGACGCGACCGGCTGATCGCGCCCCTGCTTCATTTCGCTCAAAATACTCCGGGGGTCTGGGGGCAGCGCCCCCAGCCTCTCCACTCAGAGCATTTCAATGGCGATGGCGATGCCCTGGCCACCGCCGATGCACATGGTGATCAGGCCCTTGGATCCGCCGGTGCGTTCCAGTTCATAAAGCGTTTTCAGCGTGATGATCGCACCGGTCGCCCCGACCGGGTGGCCCAGCGCAATCGCGCCGCCATTGGGGTTCACCTTGGCCGCATCAAGGCCCAGTTCCTTGTTCACTGCCAGTGCCTGCGCGGCAAAGGCCTCGTTGCTTTCGATCACGTCGAAATCACCGATGCTCAACCCGGTGCGCGCCAGCAGGTTCTGCACCGCCGGAACCGGGCCGATGCCCATCACCTCGGGGCGGACACCGGCATGGGCATAGCCCAGAATACGCGCCTTGGGTTTCAGCCCGGCCTTTTCGGCCGCATCCGCCGTGGCCAGCACCATCGCCGCCGCGCCGTCGTTGATGCCGCTGGCGTTGCCGGCCGTCACCCGGCCATCCTTCTTGAACACCGGCTTCAGCCCCGCCAGCGCCTCGACCGAGGTTGCCTTGGGGTGCTCATCCACCTTGAAATCGACCATGTCGCGCTTGACCTTGACCTGTACGGGCGTGATCTGGCCGTCGAAATGGCCCGCCGCAATTGCCGCCGCCGCGCGTTCTTGCGAGGTCATTGCGAACTGGTCCATCTGCTCGCGGCTGATCTGGTGCTCGTCGGCGACATTCTCGGCAGTCACGCCCATATGGCCGGTGCCAAACGGGCAGCTCAGCGCACCCACCATCATGTCGAGCGATTTGACATCACCCATCTTGGCGCCCCAGCGGGCCTGGGTCATGATGAACGGGCTGCGCGACATGCTTTCGGCGCCACCGGCGACGGCAAACTCCGCATCCCCCAGCATCAGCGACTGCACCGCCGAAACGATGGCCTGCGCACCGGACCCGCACAGGCGGTTTACGTTCATCGCGGGGGTGCCGTTGGGGATACCCGCCTGCATCGCGGCGACCCGGCTCAGATACATGTCGCGCGGCTCGGTATTGATCACATGGCCGAACACCACATGGCCGATCTGGCCGCCTTCGACGCCCGAACGTTCCAGCGCCGCCTCGGTCACCACGGTGGCCAGGTCGATGGGTGCGGTCGATGCGAGCGCGCCGCCAAAAGTACCGATGGCGGTACGGGCACCATCCAGAATCACGATGTCAGTCATGTTGTCCTCCTCAGGGTTTGACGCATTATGCAGGTGCAGCATGATTCGTCTCCTGAGACGTGCCGTCGCGCCCCAAGCGGCCCGGAATTGACAAATCCCGTGTATGAGCGCAGAGAATCCGTCATGACGGAAGAAGCCGACGATATCCTGAACCTGCTGCCCGCACGCCTGAAAGAGGCGCGGCGCGCCCAGGGCCTGTCGCTGGAGGCGGTTGCGAACCTGAGCGGGGTCTCGCGCTCGATGGTCAGCCAGATCGAGCGGGGCGAGAGCAGCCCGACCATCGCGACCCTGTGGAACCTGACCCGCGCCTTGCAGGTCGATTTCGCGGGTTTGCTGGAAACCTCCGAGAACGCCGCCCAGATCGACACGCTGCGCGCGGCGCAAGTGCCCAGCATCGACAATATGGGGCAGGGCTGCCGCATCCGCATCCTGTCGCCGCCCGAGGATGCAGGCGGGCACGAGGTCTATGATATCGCTTTTCGCCCGGGCGGAGCGCTGGTCAGCCAGCCGCATGGCCGGGGCACCCGCGAACAACTGACCGTGCTCGAAGGCGCGGTCAGGGTGACGTCGGGCACGGCTGCTCAGGATCTTGGGCCCGGCGATACCGCGCGCTATGCCGCCGATATCGCCCATTCGATCACCGCGACGTCAGACGGGGCGCGAGTGTTCCTGATCGTCAAGTCGGCCTGAGCCGACTTATTGCCCCAACACTTCGAGCAGGACCTCGCCCGCCGCCGCGGATGGTGGGGTGGTGCCCGCGATCATCGCCAGGGTCAGCGCCACATCCACCGTGTGAACGCGGCGCGAGACCCGGCGCGGTTCCAGCCCGAACCCGGCAAAGAAGATCGGCACATAAGTGTCATAGCGCCACGGCGAACCGTGGGTCACCGTCACGGAAAGCCCATCCATATCGTTGATGAACCAGCCGGGATCGAACACGACATAGATATCCCCGGAGCGGTCCGGGTGATAATTGTTCAGCACTGCCTGGGTCATCGCATTTTCGGGCAGCGACCCAAGGCGCAGGCGCGCGCTTGGCACGGCATAGGCCACCCCGTCTAGCGCCATGAGTTCCTGGGCGATGGCGGTTTCCAAAGCGCTCTGGTCGATGGCAAGGTTCCGGCGAACCGCTTCGTCAAGGTAGAGATACGGGTGATCGTAACCGGTGATCAGCGGGCCGCTGATGCCGAACCGGGTCTTGATCCGCGCTATCGCGGCCTCGGTGTCCCATGTATCGGGCGAGACATAGCCGCCGAGACTGCCCAGTTGCTCCAGATAGCCCGGCGCCTCGGGCGCGCCGTGATCGGCCGACAGCACAATCAGCGTGTTTTCCAGCCCGACCCGGTCGTCCACATGGGCTAGCAGATCGGCCAGCGTGCGGTCGAGATGCATCAGGTTGTCTTCGCTCTCCAGGCTCGACGGGCCGTAGAAATGGCCGACGTAGTCGGTTGACGAAAAGCTGACGCCAAGGAAGTCTGTCACCTCGTCCGCGCCCAGGTTTTCGTTGTCGATCAGCGCCTTGGCAAAGGTCGCAGTCAGTTCATCGCCTGCGGGGCTGACTGTCAGCAGAGTGGTGAAATATTTGTCGTCCGATGCCGGAAACGGATGCGGAAAGGTGCGGCCAAAGCCTGCGAAATCAGGTTCCCACGGTTGATCGTCACGGGTGCCGAACAGGTAGGATTCGGGTGAGTTCAGCAGGGACCAAGACTTGCCGGCGTAGGCGTCCGGCAGGCGCTGGTCGTTCCATTGGGTGACCCAGTCTGGATACCGGTCGTAGTAATAGTTGCTGGTGACGAACTGGCCTGCGGATTTCGAGAACCAGAACGCTTTGCCCACATGTCCGGCCATGGTGACGGCGCCGCGATCCTTGACGGAAACGCCAAAAACCTTGGCCTGCCCGGCGGTATGCCCGGATAGCTCATCCCCGAATGTGGTGGTCAGGATCGCCTTGGGCGAACGCCCGTCAGTCTTGGCCGCGCGTTGGGTCGGGTCGATTTCGGTATCGGCATCGACTCCGGCGCCGCCGGTCAGGATGGCATAATCGGGATCCTCGATATTATAGACGGTGCGCCCCTGGCCGCGATCGTACCAAAGGTTCCCGACCATTCCATGCCCCGCCGGATGTGCGCCGGTGGCAAGCGTCGCATGCCCCACCACGGTTTCGGTGTTCGCATGGGCGTGGTGGGCGTTGTCGAAGTGAATGCCCTGTTCCATCAGGTAGCGAAATCCACCCTCTCCGAATTGGTCGGAATAGCGCATGGGCAGGTCGCCCCGCAGCTGGTCGACAGTGATTTGCAGGATCAGCCGGGGCTTTTCCCGAGCGTGGGCGATGCCGGGCATCGCGGTAAGGCAAACGGAAAGAATTAGAGAAACGCGTAGAGAATGGCCCATGTGAACACCCGAAAGCTGAAACACATTCAGGCTAGCATATGTTCAGCGCGCGCACCAAGCGCGACGCGTCAGTTCGTCAAAGCTGGTCCGCCGGGGCAAGCCGGAAAAACTGGCCGGATGACCAGACGCCGAACCAGCCCTCATCCTCGGATCCCAAATCCACCAGACGATAAAACGTCTTTCGGTCGATCAGGGCCTCGAGCCCAGCGCGTACATGGACATAGGGCGATGGCTCGCCGGTTTCCGGATCGCGCTCCAGTCTGATTCCGTTCTCTGGCCCGGCAATGGTCGTATCGCCGGTATTGGTGGTAAAGGTCAGCACCTGGTTTTGGCCTTCGCCGGTCGCATCGCAATCGACTGCGACAAAGGGCGCATCATCGACGGTGATCGCCACTTTTTCGACCGGGGTGACCAGAAAGTACCGCCCGTCCTCGAGCTTGAGGATCGAAGAGAACAGCCGCACCATGTTGGGCCGATTGATCGGTGTGCCTTCGTGATACCAGGTTCCATTGCGGGCGATCCGCATGTCCATCTCGCCGGTGATGGGTGGGTTCCACAGGTGAACGGGCGGCAAGCCCCGTGGTTTCACCGTCCGAACCGCGGCCGCCAGACTGTCGGCGGAGGGTTTCACGGGCTTTTGTCCGCTCATTGTTTTTGCCATTTCCTGTCAGCGCGATACACTCATACCCATATAGTTGTCGCGGAGGGAAAACCATGTCCGAACCTGCCGATCTTATCGGGGAAATCGACGCGCTTGGAGAGAAGCTGAGGCAGGCGCGCGCCTCGATCACCCGGCGGTTCATCGGGCAGGAACGCGTGGTGGATTTGACTCTGACTGCGCTCTTGTGCGGCGGTCATGCATTGCTGATCGGTCTGCCGGGGCTGGGCAAGACGCGGCTGGTCGAGACGCTGAGCACGGTGATGGGGCTGCATGGCAACCGCATCCAGTTCACGCCCGACCTGATGCCCGCCGATATCCTGGGGTCCGAGGTGCTGGATACCGCCGAGGACGGCAGCCGCCATTTCCGCTTCATTCCCGGCCCGATCTTTTGCCAGCTTTTGATGGCGGACGAGATCAACCGGGCCAGCCCGCGTACCCAGTCGGCGCTGTTGCAGGCGATGCAGGAAAGGACCGTGACAGTGGCGGGCGAGAATCGTTCGCTGGGCACTCCTTTCCACGTGCTTGCAACGCAGAACCCCATCGAGCAGGAGGGAACCTATCCGTTGCCAGAGGCGCAACTGGACCGGTTCCTGGTGCAGGTCGACGTGGATTACCCGGATCGTGCGACGGAACGCGAGATCCTGTTGGCCACCACTGGTGCCGAAGAGGCCGAGGCGCATCAGGTGATGACACGGGACGAGTTGCTGGCGGCGCAGGTTCTGCTCAGGCGGATGCCGGTGGGCGAGTCGGTGGTAGAGATGATCCTGGACCTGGTGCGTGCGTTCCGGCCCGATGAACCGGGGGTGAGCGAACGGGTGCGCGACACGGTTGCGTGGGGTCCCGGCCCACGCGCGGCGCAGGCGCTGATGCTGACGGTGCGGGCGCGGGCCTTGTTGCAGGGGCGGTTGGCGCCCAATGCCGAAGATGTGATCGACATGGCGCGCCCGGTGCTGAGCCACCGGATGGCACTCAACTTTGCCGCCCGCGCGCGCGGCGACAGCCTGGCGCAACTGATCGAGGCGACCGCCGCAGGTCTGGCCCGCACCGAGGCCGCCGCGTGAGTGCCCCGCGCGCCCTGAGGCAACGGGCCGAGGCACAGGCCGAGACCTTGCCGCCTCTTTTGGCGCGCGCGGAACATTTGGCCGGTACGGTCCTGCTGGGCGACCATGGGCGCAGGCGGGCCGGGTTGGGGGATGATTTCTGGCAGTATCGCCCGGCGCAGCCGGGCGACAGCCGACGGATGATTGACCACCGCCGTTCGGCGCGCGGGGACGTGCAATACGTGCGCGAACGCGAGTGGGAGATCGCGCAATCGGTCATGCTGTGGGTCGATCAGGGCGCGTCCATGCGGTTTGCGTCGGACAAGACGCTTGAGACCAAGGCCGATCGGGCCCGGTTGCTGGGTCTTGCGGTGGCGATCCTGCTGGTGCGGGCGGGCGAGCGGGTCGGGTTGACCGGAACCGCATTGCCGCCACGGCGGGGCAACGGCCAGATCCACCGGCTAGCCGAAGCCTGGTCGCGGGATGTGGCGGCCGACTATGCGCCGCCCGAGCATCGGGCGATGATCCCACATGCGCGCGCGCTGTTCATCTCCGATTTCCTGGGCGATATGGCAGAGGTGGAACTGGCCCTGACCAAAGCGGCTGACCGCGGAGTCCGGGGCGTTGTCTATCAGGTCCTCGACCCGAACGAAGAAAGTTTCCCCTATCAGGGCCGGACCATATTCGAAAGCGTCGGCGGAACGATCCGGCATGAAACCCTGAAGGCGGGCGAATTGCGGGGCCGTTACCTGGAGCGACTGGCCGAACGACGTGATGTCTTGGTCAATCTGTGCCGAGCGACCGGATGGCAACTTGGTCTGCACCATACGGGTGACAGCGCGCAGACCGCCTTGCTCTGGCTGTGGCGTTCGCTGGATGGAGGCACGCGATGACGGTGCTGGGCGGTATCGGTTTCGCGTCACCCTGGTTGTTGACCGGGCTTCTGGCGCTGCCGATCCTGTGGCTGATCCTGCGTGCGGTGCCGCCTGCGCCGATCCGGCGCATGTTCCCGGCGGTGACGCTGCTGCTTGGCCTGCGCGACGACGAAAGCGTGTCGGATCGCACGCCTTGGTGGCTGTTGCTGATCCGAATGCTCGCGGTCGCGGCGGTGATCATCGGGCTGGCCGGTCCTGTCCTGAACCCTCAGCGCGAGGTGGATGGCACAGGGCCGCTCTTGCTGTTGCTCGATGCCAGCTGGGCCGGGTCGGCGGGGTGGGGTCAGCGGATGGAGCTGCTCGATACTCAGCTGACCGAGGCAGGCCGGGCCGACAGGCCGGTGGCGGTGATGAGACTGTCCGCACCAGAGGCGCCCGTGTTCCAGTCGGCGGCCAGTTGGAGAGCCCGTCTTGCGGGGCTGAAGCCGGAACCGTGGCAGCCGGGAGCCGGGCAACTTGCTGTGGCAGTAGAAGAGATCCGTTCGGTCTCTGGCGGGTTTGACACACATTGGTTGAGCGACGGTTTGGATTTCGACGGGCGGGAACAGGTGTTGTCCGCGCTTGCCGACCGGGGCGATGTGACGGTTTTTCAATCGCCTGACCCGGTGATTGCACTGCGCCCGGCGCAATACGCAGATGGTGCAATTGAGCTATCGCTTGTGCGGTCCGTTGGTGGCAGCGAGCGGGTGCAGGGGGTTGTCGCGCTTGGACCCGATCCTTCGGGCACCGTGCGGGTGCTGGAACGGGCCGAAGCGCGTTTTGATGCCGAGGCGACCGAAGCACGGCTTGCCTTGTCGCTCCCCTCGGAACTGCGGGCGCGGATCACCCGGTTTGAGCTGGAAGGCCAACGCGCGGCCGGGGCGGTAGCCCTGACCGATGACGGTTTGCGGCGGCGCGAGGTGGCCCTGTTCGCAGGGCGTCAGGACCGGGAAGGTTTGGAGCTTCTCTCGCCGCTGCACTATTTGACGCAGGTTCTTGTGCCGACCGCTGATTTTGTCGATGGCGCGTTGCTGGATGTAATTCCGGCAAATCCGGATGTGATCGTTCTGGCGGATGTCGCCACGCTGGCGCCGCCCGAAACCAGCGCCCTGACCGAGTGGGTCGAAAACGGGGGTTTGCTGCTTCGGTTCTCGGGGCCGCGGATGGCGGCCAGCGATATCGGCCGGGATGAGAGCGATCCGCTCTTGCCGGTGCGCTTGCGCAGCGGCGGGCGCTCGGTTGGCGGCGCCATGAGCTGGGGTGAAGCCAAGACACTGGCGCCTTTCCCTGAAAACTCTCCGTTCTTTGGGCTGAAGCTGCCGCCCGATGTGACCGTTTCGACCCAGGTCGTGGCGCAACCCGATCCCGATCTGGCGGACAAGGTTATCGCGGCGTTGAGCGATGGAACGCCCCTGGTGACGCGCAAGCCCCTGGGGCTGGGTCAGGTGGTTCTGTTCCATGTGACGGCAGACGCCGAGTGGTCGTCGTTGCCGTTGTCAGGGTTGTTTGTCGAGATGCTGGACCGGTTGGCGGTGTCGTCCAGCGCCAAACAGGTCGATGCCGAGGCGCTGGAAGGCACGGTTTGGAGCCCGGTCCGAGTCATGGACGGGTTTGGCCAACTGGAAGAGGCGGGTAACCTGCCCGGGGTCGACGGGGTTTCGCTGGTGTCCGATCCGCTTGGCCCTGAAATCAGACCGGGCATCTACAGCAACGAGAAACGGCGGCTGGCCCGCAATGTGCTGCGGTCGGACACGACACTGTTGGTTGCCGAGTGGCCGCCGTCTGTTCCGGTTGTCGGTCTTTTGGTCAAGGCCGAGCGGCCGCTTGGCGGCTGGCTCTTGTCCTTGGCGCTGATCCTGTTGGCGGTTGATGTCGTGGCGTCCTTGGCCTTGTCGGGTCGTCTGAGCGCCTTGCGCCGGGCCACCCCCCTTATCGCGGCGGTGTTCGTTTTCGCCCCCGATGCGCAGGCGCAGACCGCCGAAGCGGCGGAACGCTTTGCCCTGGAAGCAACGCATGAAATGGTGCTGGCCCATGTCCTGACGGGCAATAAGAGCGTGGATGACGTGGCTTGGGCGGGCCTGTTGGGACTTTCGCGCACGCTCTATTACCGCACTTCGGTGGAACCGGCCGACCCGATCGGCGTGGACCTGGAGCGGGATGAGCTGGCGTTCTTTCCCATGCTCTATTGGCCGGTGACGCCGGATCAGCCAGCCCCGTCCGAAGCCGCCTATGCCCGGCTGAACACCTATCTGCGTTTGGGTGGCATGATCCTGTTCGATACACGGGACGCAGATGTCGCGCGGTTTGGCTCAGGCAGCCCAAACGGCCGCAAGCTTCAGGAACTGGCCGCTCCGCTGGACATACCCCCGTTGGAGCCGGTGCCGGGCGATCATGTGCTGACCCGCGCCTTTTACCTGCTTCAGGATTTCCCGGGGCGCCATTCCGGCACCGATGTCTGGGTCGAATCCGCTCCGATGGACGCGGAACGGATCGAAGGCATGCCATTCCGAAACCTCAATGATGGGGTGACGCCCGTGGTGATCGGCGGCAATGACTGGGCCGCGGCCTGGGCGGTGGATCGCGATGGCCGCGCGCTGTTGCCGGTGGGCCGGGGCCTGGCCGGTGAACGCAAGCGCGAGCTTGCCTATCGCTTTGGTGTCAATCTGGTGATGCATGTGCTGACCGGAAACTACAAATCGGATCAGGTGCATGTGCCTGCTCTGTTGGACAGGTTGGGCCAATGACCGGAAGTCTTCTGTTCGATCCTTTGGTCCCGTATCCGCTGTTGATCGTTCTGGCGGTGTTGACCGTCCTCGGTGTGGTGCTTGCGCTTTGGCGCGGCTTGTCGGGCTGGGCGCTGAGGGGGTTGTCGGCCCTGGTATTGCTGGCGGCGCTGGCCGGGCCGGTCTGGCAGATCGAAGACCGCGAACCGCTGACGGATATCGTCTTGATGCTGGAGGACGAGAGCGCGAGCCAGACAGTATCGGACCGCCCGGATCAGACCCGTTCGGCAGCAGATCGCATGGCCGTCGAGATCGAGAAACGGCCCAACACTGAGTTGCGCCGTATTCGAGTCGGCGATGGCGAAGGGGATAGCGGCACGCGTCTGATGTCGGCCTTGTCCGATGCGCTGAACGAAGAACCACGCGCCCGGATCGCCGGTATCATCGCGCTGTCCGACGGGCAGGTTCACGATACCGACCGGGCCCCGGACCTGCCTGCACCGTTGCATTTGCTGCTGTCCGGTCGCGAGAGTGACTGGGATCGCCGCCTGGTGGTCAAGAATGCCCCCGCATTCGCCATCATCGGCGAGCCGGTCACGCTGAGCCTCAGGATCGAGGACAATGGCGCTGTCCCTGATGGTGTTGGGCCGATGGCGGAACTTCGGATATCGGTCGACGGCGGCGAGCCGGACAGGTTGAGCATTCCGGTGGGGCAGGACTTCGACCTGCCGATCACCTTGCCGCATGGCGGGCGCAACGTGATCCAGTTTGTGGTGCCGGTGGCCGATGGGGAATTGACCGACCGCAATAACTCGGCGCTGGTCCAGATCAACGGGGTTCGTGACAGGCTGCGGGTGCTGCTGGTGTCGGGGCAGCCGCACCCGGGCGGGCGCACCTGGCGCAATCTTCTCAAGTCCGACAGTTCCGTCGATCTGGTCCATTTCACCATCCTGCGCCCGCCTGAAAAACAGGACGGTGTCCCGGTGGACGAACTGAGCCTGATCGCCTTTCCGACCCGGGAATTGTTCCTGGAGAAGATCGACGATTTCGACCTGATCATCTTTGACCGATACAAGCGGCGGGGGATACTGCCCGCGATCTATCTGGACAATGTCGCCAACTATGTGAACGGCGGCGGTGCGGTTCTGGTGGCGGCGGGGCCTGATTTCGCCACCGCCGACAGCATTTATCGGTCGCCGCTGGCGCCGATCCTGCCAGCAGAACCGACGGCGCGCATCATCGAAGAGCACTTCCGCCCGGAGGTATCAGAGGACGGCGCGCGTCATCCTGTGACCTCGGGCCTGGACGGCGCGGGTGAATGGGGCGGCTGGCTGCGCCAGATCGACGTTCTGCCCCGCTCCGGTCACGTATTGATGAACGGTGTCGAAGGGCGCCCGCTCTTGGTGCTCGACCGTGTGGGCGAGGGGCGGGTCGCGCTTCTGGCCTCGGATCACGCCTGGCTCTGGGGGCGCGGATACGAGGGCGGTGGCCCGCAGATGGAGCTGTTGCGGCGGCTGGCGCATTGGATGATGAAAGAGCCCGAGCTTGAGGAAGACGCGCTGTGGGCCGAGGTTCAGAACCAGACCATGCGCATCATCCGCCGGACGCTGGAGGCCGAGGTAGGCTCTGTCACCGTGACCAGACCGGATGGCACCACCGATGAAATCCCGCTGGCCGAGGTGTCGCCGGGCCGGTTTGAAGCCTTGTATGCGGGTCCCGAAATCGGTCTCTACAAACTCAGCGACGGTGGCAAGACGGCGGTTGTGGGTCTGGGTCCTGCCGCGCCGCGCGAGTTCGAGGCGACCATCGCGACGCAAGAGGTTCTTGCGCCATTGATCGCGCCGCTGCGTGGCGGGGTGTTTCGAATGGAGGACGGTTTGCCAACAGTGCGCAATGTGCGCGAAGGGCGGCCTGCTTCGGGGCGCGGGTGGTTGGGTCTGACGCCTCGGGAAACCTATGAAACCCGCAACATTCGGCAAACGCCGCTGGCTCCGGCCTGGTTGGTTTTGCTGCTGTCTACGGGGTTCCTGATTGCCGGTTGGCTGAGAGAAGGGCGCCGATAGGGCCGCTCCCGGTCGGGGCCGTCAGCGCAGCGTGACGGTAGCCCGGTCCGCCTGCCCCTTGGCATCGAGGACCAGCAAGGTGGTGAAACCGCGACCGGTTACCGGCATGGCGATTTCCCTGAGCGGCGATTTCGTCACGACAGGCTCTCCGTTAACCAGGACCGAGAATGGGGCTGCTCCCCCACGCAGCTTCAACGTGATTTCACCGTCTTCGGCATAAAGGGCCGCGCCGTCGGGTGGAAACAGCAGTTGCGGCGCGTTTGGGATCTCGTCGAACGCGGCGTTGCGCGGCCGAAACCGTTGCAACGGCTGTGGCAGTTCCGCCGATCCCAGCAGCAAGGTTGCGTGCGGGGGTGGGGGCAGCGGAGAGAAATCCGGTTTCAGCCGTCCAAACGCCTCGAACAGGACCGGGGCGGCGACGTCGCCGCCGAATGCGCCGGGTACCGGTGTGCCGTCGGGGCGGCCCAGCCAGACACCGATGACATGCCTCCCGTCGTAGCCGATGGCCCATGTATCCCTGTGCCCGTAGGACGTGCCGGTCTTGTATGCCAGGATGCCCTTTCGCGCGCCCGGCGGCGGGGTCAGCCCGGCCAGGATGTTGCCCACCTGCCAGGCAGCCACATCCGACATGATGCGCCCGCTCGTTGTGCGCGGCTGTGTCCGGTCGTACCACAGCAGCGGCCCCTGGCCGCCCTGCGCCAGACCGCCGTAAAGCTGTACGAGATCGTTCAGGGATATCCCGACCCCCCCCAAGGCAACGGCAAGTCCGGGGCTGCCCGATGGCAGCCGCGCAGAAGCGCCGCCGCGTGTCAGTGCGGCCATCAGACGGGCAGGCCCCAATGCCTCGGTCAGTCGCACCACGGGGATATTCAGCGACAGTTGCAGTGCCTCGCGCACCCGAACCTCGCCGCGAAACTGGCCGTCGAAGTTGCGTGGGGCATAGCGGCCGAACATGACCGGGCTGTCCTGGATCAGGGTTTCGGGATGTGCCAGCCCCTGATCGAAGGCCAGCCCATAGACAAAGGGTTTCAGCGTTGAGCCCGGTGAGCGCAGCGCCCGGGTCATGTCGACAAAGCCCTGCCGCGCGGGTTCATAGGCTGCGGAGCCGACCGAGGCGAGGATTTCGCCGGTCTGGTGATCGGCGGCCACCAGCGCCGCCGACATCCGGCCGCCGGCCTTGCGGGCGGCCTCGGCCAACAGAGCTTCCATCTTGCGCTGAATGTCTGCGTCGAGCGTGGTGTCGAACTGCCGCGCTGTGGGATCGCCCGCGCGCATCCGGTCGGCCAGGTGTGGGGCCAGTTGCGGGAACCCGTGCAGCGCCGTTGGCAAAGGTTCGGACAGGGCCGCCCGGACATCTGCGGTGGAAAGGATGCCCTGGTCTGCCAACCGGTGCAGGATGCGATCCCGCGCCATTCTCGCTGCATCCATGTTGCGGTCGGGTCGGCGGGCCTCTGGCGCCTGGGGCAGCGCCACCAGCAGGGCCGATTGTGCCGTGGTCAGCCGACGCGGTTCCTTGCTGAACCACGCCAGCGCGGCTGCGCGCACCCCTTCCAGATTGCCTCCGTAGGGGGCGTGCTGGAGATAGAGCGACAATATCTGCTCTTTCGGCAATCGCCGTTCCAGAGCCAGGGCGACGCGGATCTGCCGCAGCTTTCCGGCCCAGCGGCCCGTTGGCCCGTCTTCGATCAGGCGCGCGACCTGCATGGTGAGGGTCGAGCCGCCCGAGACCGTCTGCCCGTGCCGCAGGGCCTGTGCGGTCGCGCGCAGCATCGCCAGGGGATCGACGCCGGGATGGCCGTAGAAACGCTTGTCTTCGTATCGGAGCAGCATGGCGACAAACCCGGGATCGACCGGGCCGGGATCCAGCCGCCAGATGCCGTTTCCGACCTGATAGACCCGAAGCGGCTTGCCGTCCCGGTCGCGTATCTCGACGCCTGTTTCGGCAAGCACCGGCGGCAACACGGTCGCGTCGATCCATGTATCGAGGCGGTCCCGCGCCATGGCGCCACCCCACAGGAGGACAGCGCAGGCCGCGAGCCATATGTGCGGTCTAGGCGCCATCGACCCAACCATGCCAAAGCCCCGGATAGCCGGTGACAAAGCCGCTCGCGTGCACCTCCAGTTTGGCGCTGAAGCCGGGTGAGGCATAGTGCACCCGGGACGCGTCCAGCCGGGTATAGACCTGATCGAGCCGGGCAATGCTGCCGAGATCGGGTTTGAGCCAAGCAGCGGGGACTTGCATTTCGCTGCCCCGGGCAGGTCCAAGGCGCTGCAGCGGCAGCAGATTGGTGGCGGGTGTAAAGCTCAGGTCCAGATCGGCGCAGTCGGAGGTGCCCGGTTGCATCACATCGTTCAGCAACCATCCATGTGCCGAACGGAGAAGGCGCAGCTCTATCCGGCGCCCCGCCTGTTCGCCCGCCACGTCCGCCGAAAGGCTATGCCCGTCGGAACCGCAGCGGATATCGTAGCTAAGTTCCGTATCCACATCCTCGCAGCGCCAATGGGCATGGCCCAGCAGCATCCTGCCCTGCGCCGCCTGCCACAGAGTGCAGCGGTCGGACCCTTCGCAATCGAGCCGCCGCCAATGGGCGACGGCAATTTCGCGTTTGTCGGTCATTGCGTCACTTTTATGCGGTCGGTTTCGGTCCTGGCTCTGAATTGCGGGCGGTACATGTCCTCGACCGAGGCGGCGGGGCGATGGAACGTGCCCGGGCTGACGGCACGTGCGACATAAGCCAGCGTCACCGGGCGTGCGCCGAAACTGTCGACAGCAGCGAGAAAGCGGTCGCTGCGGAACTCGGCATGCGCCGCCTCGTCCATCGACAACCAGTCGAGCGCGCGCACATCGCCCGAGCGCAACAGCGACGGATTGTCGATCTCGAACCCCGCTGGAAGCGGATCGTTGACCATCAGGCGCCCACCGGTTGCCTCGTGCGGCGACACGGTCAGAACCGTGACAAAGCGTTCGCCTACTGCGAACGTGTCGCGGTTTATCGGCGCACCATCCATCGTGTAGAGGGCGCGGGTAATGGTATAGCCCATGCCGCCCGCCGGTGGCGCAACCTCGGGTACCCCGATGGTGGTCAGGGTGATGTCGGTTGCCTTTGCGTCAGACGCAGTGATGTTCAGGACATCGGTGCTGCCGCCATCGAGAACCTGAACAAATGGCCCATCAACCGGTGCGCCATTGACCCGCAGACCCGATTGTTCCGGGACCTTGACCAGCGCTTGTGCGGCCAGCAGCGCCCATGCCGCCTCTTGCGTGGACATCTGGCCCGCCGGTCCGTCAATCCGGGTCAGCAGCGCGTCGCGGTTCACCACCGTGCTGCCCGCCTCGGCGGCAAGGGCAAGCAGGCCCGCGGCATCGCGCAGGTTGGTGCCATAGTCCGCCCGCCAAACGGCATCCTCGACCCGTTGGCCCGCCACCATCGCTGCTGCACGGGCGAACATCGCATCGGCGCGGGTCTGGTCGCCATAGTACGCAAGCGCCGCGCCAAGCTGTGCTGCTGCAAGCGGGGTGGTGAAGGCACTCGCCTTTACATCCGCATAGTAGCGCAGGTCGCCCATGGCCGCCGCCCCTTCACGGGCCAGCACCATCAGCGCATAGGCGATATCCTCGCCGCCCTCGTCGAAATCTGGGGCATAGCTGATGCGGTTGCGCAGGTTGTCCATCGCCATGGCAAAGGCGCGGTCGGGGACCGTGTGACCCGTTGCCCGGGCACGGCTGAGGAAGTCCGAGGCATAGGCATCAAGCCAGAAATCCCCGCTTTCCGCCCGCCAGAGTCCAAAGGCGCCGTTAGATGCCTGCCGGGTTAGGATACGCCGGATCGCGGCATCTATGCGGCCTGTGACCTGCGGGCGATGGCCCAGGCCTGCGGCCTCGGCTACTGCGCTCAGATACAAGAGCGGCATTGCCTGCGAGGTCACCTGCTCGGTACAGCCATAGGGGTAGCGGTCGAGCAGGTTGAGCAGGCCGGGCGCATCGAACTTCGCCAGAGGCCCGGCAGAGAGGATCGCCCGGGCAGACCCGGGCCGCAGCCCGGAAAAGACATCGCCCGAGAACAGGAAACTGTCGCCAGCCCCCAACGCAAAGCGGCGGGTCTGCGCCACCACAGGGTCGTTGGACCGCACCGCCAGTGTCAGTGTCTGGCTCAGTTCGCGCCCGTCCGGGGTGACCAGGCTGACGTCGATTGTCGGATCGCCGATTGCACTGGCCGATACCGGGATTTCGAAAACCTGCTTTGCCCCGTCGGCCAGGGTGAAACTCCCCGGCTGCGCGTCGATCTCCAGCCCACCCGCTGTCTTGAGAGCCAGTTCCATCTCTCCCGCCGGGCCGTCCGCATGTGTCACGTCCAGCAGAATCCGGCTGCTGTCGCCGGGGGCGAGGAAACGCGGCACGGTTGCTGTGACAACCACCGGGTCGCGCACGATCATGTCACGCTCGGCCTGACCGATGGCGCCTTGGGACCAGGCCACCGCCATAAGCCGCACGGTGCCGTTAAAGGCGGGCAGGCGGATATCGATCTGGGCTGCGCCATCGGCGCCGACCTTGACGGGTCCGCTGAACGTCGCCATCAGCTCTTGCGTGGGCGGCGGCGATTGCATCCTGAGACCGTTGTCCGCATCGCCCCCAGAACGTACTGTTCCAAGCGCGCCGTTCATGCCGTCGATCAGCCGACCATAGATGTCGCGCAATTCGACCCCCAGACGGCGCTGGCCGAAGTAGTAGCCTTGTGGATCGGGACTTTGAAATCCGGTCAGGTTCAGGATGCCCAGATCGACGGCGGCAAGGGTCAGCCATGCCTCTTCGCCCGGCTGTGCGCCTTCTACCAAGACGCGCACCGGCTGGGTGCGGCGGGGTTCGGCGACTTCGGGTGCGTCGATGGAAACGGTCAGTTCCTTGCCGACCGGTTCGACCCTGGCATGGGCCAGACCCAGCGCGCGGGCCGGGTTCTGTCCTGCTGCTACGTCCATCGGGCGGATCACTGTCACGGTCACATAGGCGCCGGTGCCCCAGTCGGCCGTGACCGTCAGTGGGATGACGGTTTCGCCAGCCTCTACCGTTATGGCCTGTCGCGAAATGACACGATCGGACAAGACGGAGACCAGAGCGGTTCCAGCGGCGCGCGCGACAAGGCGCAGACGGGCGGTGTCGCCCGGGCGATAGCTGTCGCGATTCAGCGACATTTCCAGCCGGTCGGGCGTGGCCGAGGCATCCGCAGCCTGGTACCAACCGGCGTAGAAATTCACCGAGGCCGCGACATAGCTGCCGTCGAGTCGTTCCACCAGCAGTTCGTATTCGCCCCATTCCACCGGCTGCGACAGTGACAGGGGGGCATCGCCCAATGTCGCCTCGCCGGTTGCGATGCGGGTGCGGCGGGTGATCGGCTCCCAGTTCCAGTTGCCGTAGAGCTGGTACCATTGATAGCGGGTCTCGACCCGGTTCAGGGTCCATTTCACCTGCATTGGTTCCGGTGTCAGGCCGGGGGTCAGTCCAATCACCTGAAACGCGGCGTCGGTGCCTTCGCTCACCACGTCCTCGAACAGGGGTTTGATGCCGATCACGGAGGTGTCGGGTGACACCGGCACCGTCAGCCGCCGTTCGACCGGGCGGGCAGAGCCATCGGCCAGTCGCGCGATCACGGTGGCCGACAGCGGTTTGCCCTCGGCATCCAGAGATGGAATTTCGATTGCAAGCCGGGCCTGTCCGCTGGCATCTGTCCGCTCGCCTCCGAAATAGCTGCTTTGGGTCGAGACAAAGGCGTCGTGCCGGCCAAAGCGGTAGCCGGGCCAGGCCTCGATACCCTCGGAGGCGCCGAGCAGCACCTGCCCGTCTATTGTCAGATCCGAGCCGGGTGCGCCAAAGAGATAGCGCGCATCGATTGTGAGCGGTGGGCTATCGCCGGGAAAGACCGGCGCATCGGGCAGCGAAAGGGAGAAGTCGATGCGTTCGGGCAGGAAATCTTCAACCAACAGGCTCTGGCTTGCCAATGCGGGACCCTTGGGGTCGCTCTTGATCTCCAGGCGCCAGGTTCCGCGCGGCGCGCTTGTGCCGACTGTCAGGGCAAAGACATGGCCCCCGGCAACGCCGCCGTCCGACACCTGCCGCGCGTACTCCACGCCATCGGGGCGGCTCAGGATCGCGGTCAGCGGCAGGCCCTCGATTGCGCGTGTGGTGCTGTCGCGGCTGAGCACGGTTGCGTTGATCGTCTCACCAGCGCGATAGGCGCCCCGGTCGGTGGTCAGGAATACATCCACCGGGCCCGATGGGTTGCGCCCCTCGACGCCGCGGTCGGACAGGTCAAAGGCCGGGTCGGTCAGGGACAAAAAGCCGATATCGGTGTCACCAAGGGCTGCGAGGATCAGGGCGGGCGCGGCGGACCCAGTTCCACGGGTCAGGCCGGGATCGAAGCGGGCATAGCCCTCGTCATCCGTCGTGGCAGTACCCAGCACCGCGTTGGCGCGCGAGATCAGCGTCAGGTCGACCCCGCCCCGGGCGGCAGCATCCGACAGGCCGCGCACGGTGACTTGCAGACCATCGTTGCCGGACACGCTGGACAGGCCCAGATCGGACAGGACAAACCATTGGGTTGCCCCCGGATCGTCATAGGGATCGGCGCCGGGTACCCGGGCGGTTAGCGCATAGATACCCGCCGGTTGCCCTGCAATGGCTTCGGACAGGGGCAGGCGCGTGGTCATGTCGCGGTTCAGACCGGTTGCGACGACAGCGGTGCCGGTCCAGACCTCCTGCGCGATATCGGCGGCAAAACTCTGATCCTCCCAATAGGACAGCGGACGGCCGAAATACCCGTCTTGCACGGCGCGTAGCAGGTTGCGGTCGCTGACGCGCCGCAGGGTGAGATCAAGCGCGGTGGTGTTGACCGTTTCCACGGGGATGGCGGCATCAGCCGCCTTGGGCAGGATATAGGACCGGCCCGGAAAGCGCACGGTGGGGCTGCGGTCGCGGACATAATGGGTGAGGGTCACATCCTTCCACAGGGTTTCGCCCGACGCGGCGGGGAGCCCCTTGCGCAGCGTCACCCGGTACCGTTTTCCATGCTCGACCCCGTCCAGGCACAACTGGTTGCCTTCGGCCTGGACCACCAGAGTGGCATCGGGGGATTGCACGAAGGGTTCATAATCCACCCCGGCCTTGGCCAGCGATTCGGAGAACTGCGCGCAGATGCGCGGCAGGGCGCTGTCGCTCTCGACCGTGCTTTCGACGACCCGAAAGCCGTATCTGGCGATGGCAGTTTCGAGCGCCGCCAGGATGTCCGGGCGCGGTTGAATCTCTGACGCGAGCCGCAATGCCGACACCATGTCCCGGCCACGGTCGGAACGTTCGAGGACCTGCGCCATGATGTCGAGTGCATTGACCTCGGTGCCGGGTTGATCCGCGCGCAGATAGGCGTTGGCCGAAGCGAGCAGCGCCCGGCGCCGGTAGTCGCGCTGGGCGTCGCTGTCATTGGTGCGGATCGCCAGCAAGAGGCGCGCATACTCGGCCCAGAGGTCGGCGCGGTCAGACAGGGACACGGCCGCTCCGGCCCAGCCCATCGCTTCGGCCGGAGTGGAGGCAGCGCGCATCGCACCCAGCACGTGATCGAATTCCAAACCGCCTGCCGGGTGGCGCAGCCCGAGTGTGCGCGCGAGGTCAGCGGCTGCGGTCAGGTCAGATGTTCCGAGAAAGCCCAGCGCCGCGGAACGCGCCTGTGCCCTGTCCACGACCACTTGTGGTGTCGGCCATTTCTGGGCCGAGATCGCGCCCTGATACGGTGTCTGCTGGCTGACGCCCTTCTTGGGAAAACACGCGTTCGATCGGGCATTGTAGGTGAAGGCCCCACAGGCCCGGTTGAGGTCGCATGCCCGCACGCAGGATGGCAGGTCGGTGTCAAACAATGCATCCAGATCCTCGCCGAAGAAGTCCATGTCACGGGTCACGACATAGCGAAAATCCGGGATCGCCTGTTGTGCAACAGCAGGCGCCGCATCAGATAAAAACGCAGAAAAAGAAAGAATTAGGAAAAATCCAAAACGTCGCATTCCGACCTCCTGTTTGAGGCAAGGGTCGCATGGGCGCGTGCGGGTTGGCAAGGATTCCCGTCCTTCCTTCCTTAAGCCCTTTTTCACGGATCTGTTCGATGTTGGCACCCAGGTTGTGTTGAGGATTGTCACGAATGAGCCTGGTCAACAAGCTTGCCGAGGAACGTCGCGCGCGTCTGGCGGCCGAAAGATTGTTGGAACTGAAACAGGCCGAATTGTCGGCCGCCAATCGCAAGCTGGGCCGGCATGCGCTGGCCCTTACCAAACAGATCGGCGAGAAACAGGCCGAAGTGGCCACCGTCCGGGACGAAAACGAAAAGGTCAAATCGGATCTGACGGTCGCCAACGCCAAGATCGAGGTAGCCGAGCGCCGGTTGTGGCATTCGATTCAGACCATCGAGGATGGATTTGCCTTTTTCGATGCGGAAAGCCGGTTGATCGGCGCGAATACAGCTTATCTGAACGTGTTCGATGGTCTGGAGGAGGTCGCGCCCGGCATTACCTACAAACGCATTCTGCAACTGATGGCCGAAGAGGGGATCATTGATACCGGGGATCTGTCCTGCCGGGATTGGCAAGGCATGATGCAGGACCGCTGGAGTTCAATCTCGCCGGAACCGATCGTGCTGCGGCTGTGGAATGACCAGTACGTCAAGATGGTGGACCAGCGCGGCCTGGGGGGCGATGTGGTAAGTCTTGCGCTGAACATCACATCGACCGTCCGGTACGAGGCCGAGTTGCGCGCCGCTCGGGAAAAGGCCGAGGCCGCGAACCGCGCTAAATCCGCGTTTCTGGCAAACATGAGTCACGAGATTCGGACTCCGATGAACGGGGTCGTCGGGATGGCGGATCTTCTGTGTGATACGGTGCTGGACGAAGAGCAGAAACTTTATGCCAACACGATCAAGAGCTCGGGCGAAGCGCTGCTGGTGATCATCAACGACGTTCTCGACTACTCCAAGATCGAGGCGGACAAGATGACGCTCCATCCCGAACCCTTCGATCTGGAGCGCTGCATTCACGAAGTGACCATGCTGATGCAGCCCACGATCAAGAACAAGGCGCTGTCTCTGGTCATCGACTATGATCTGTTTCTGCCCACCCGCTTCGTCGGCGATCCGGGACGCGTTCGCCAGGTTCTGACAAATCTGATCGGGAACGCGATCAAGTTCACCGCCGAGGGGCACGTGGTTATCCGCGTCACGGGTGTGCCGGATCCGGTCTTGGGGCGCTGCGCGATCCATGTCGCAATCGAAGACACCGGAATTGGCATACCGAAATCGAAGCTTGGGCATATCTTTGGAGAATTCAATCAGGTCGAGAATGACCGCAACCGACAATTCGATGGCACCGGGCTTGGCCTTGCCATTTCTCGCAGGTTGATCCAGCTGATGGGGGGCACCGTCTGGGTCGAAAGCGAAGAGGGGCGCGGGTCGTGCTTTGGGTTCCGCGTCACTCTGCCGATGAGCGACGAGCAGCAGCCCGTTCTGCCGCATTTCCCCCGGCAATTGCGCCATGTCCTTGTTGTCGATCACTTGGCGGTGAACCGGGCGATACTGAGCAAGCAACTCGCGCAACTCTCGGCCCGGATCACGTGTTGCGCATCGGGGGCCGAAGCATTGCAGAGCATGGATGACGAGGTCGATCTGGTGCTCAGCGATCACGATATGCCAGCGATGGACGGGCTGGAACTGGCCCGAGAGCTTCGGAACCGCGGTTGGACCGAGGTACCGGTATTGTTGCTTTCATCGAACTCAAATTCGGCCCAGAACCATCCGGGCCGATGCAATGTTCAGGGGATACTGCAAAAGCCGCTGCCCAGGGCCGAGTTGTTCCGGCGTTTATCAAACCTCTTGAACGGCGTTCAGGCTGGGCCGCAGGTTCCATCGCTTGCGCAAGATGAAGATCGGCCAGACGATGCCCCAGACCGCCCGCAGTCGCCCGGCGTTCAACGAAAAATGCGAGTACTGGCGGCCGAAGACAATCGGACGAACCAGTTGGTTTTCAGCAAGATGTTGAAATCTATCAACATCGAGCTTCGCTTTGCCAACAATGGATTGGAAGCGGTGGAGATCTGGCGGGACTTCCGCCCCGATCTGATCTTCATGGACATCTCGATGCCCAAGATGGACGGCAAACAAGCGACCATGGAAATCCGGCGGGAGGAAGCCGGAACCGGTCGCCACGTTCCAATCGTTGCACTGACCGCGCATGCCATGTCCGGTGATTCAGATGGCATCCTGGCAGCGGGGCTGGATCACTATTTGACGAAACCGTTGCGCAAGGATCTGATCCACGCGCGTATCATCGATGCGCAGCCGGGCGACACCCTGCCAGTTCACGCTGAAAACGGATCCTGACTCTAGGCCTTGGCCGAGATGATCAGGTCGGGGCCAAAAATCGTATCCGCGTGGTGATGCAGGTAGATCTTCAGCCAGGGCGTGAACCTTTCAGGATAGCGTTTCACCTCGGCCAGCAGATCGTGATACCCGATCCAGCGGATCTCCATCACTTCGTCTGGATTCGGGTCGACATCCAGCGGCCCCCTGACATGTGCGAGAAAGACATCGACGACTTCATTCTCGACCATGTTGTGGCCGACATCCGCGTGGTATTCCAGCCGATGGCGGTACTCGGGGTACAGTCCTTCTATCCCCAGTTCTTCGCGCAGGCGCCGTACCGCGCAGGCGGATGCGCTTTCATCCCAATCCGGGTGGGTGCAACAGGTGTTCGCCCATAGCCCGGGCGTATGGTACTTGCCCATGGCACGGCGCTGAATCAGGATATCCATGCCCCGCACGGCAAAAACGGATACCGCCTTGTGCTTCAGTCCCTTTTCATGCGCCTCCAGCTTGTCCACCGGGACCAGCGCGCCATCGACCCAGGCCGGAATCAGGATACCCATACCATCCCCATGTCGAAAACTCCTGCGTGCATGAAACCCGTTTGTACTCAGCGCGGGGGCCGCTCCGGCCAAGAAAGGGTGTGTTGTTTCACGACATCTGAAGCGATGTGAGCATCTCTTCCATTTGCCGCCCTGCCAGAGTGGGAGTGTTCCGGCCCATATTCAATCGTATAAAAGGCCGCAGTCAGGTGCTGCGGCCTTGAACGTAGGAAGGCGAGATGTGGTTTATTCTGCTGCCACACTCTGAAGATAGGCAAACACGTCTTCGTTGTCCTTCTTCAGCTTGAACGTCATCTTCGACTTTGCGGCGGTGTCGTCCAGATAGGTCTTCAGGAAACCGGCGGGATCCATGGTGAAAGCCACGAATGTCTCTTCGTCCCAGACCAGGCCCTTCTCGCCGGCGGCCATCAGGCTATCGCCGTATTTGAAACCTTCGGCGCTGCCTGCGGCGCGGCCGACTACACCGTACAGGTTCGGGCCGGTCTTGCCGCCTTTGACGATGGTTTCGCCGGTGGGCGTCTCGATCATGTGGCAGGATTTGCATTTGTTGAACCCTTTTTCGCCTTTCTCGGCATCGCCGGCGGCCAGGGCGGGCACGGCAAGGACACAGGCGACAACGGTGGCAACGATGCGGTTCATGATGTGATCTCCATGGATTTCGGTTGCGCCAAGAGAGACGTCAGTCGTGCCGCGAGTCAACTGTCCGAATGTATCATTCAGGCACTGTGTCGCACCTGATCACGGGGCTTTTACCCGGTTTGCCCCGAATGCCAGCACGGCAGCAGATCTCCGGCTCCGGGACGTGCCAGATAGATGGCGCGGGCAATCGCCCGCGACAGGCACACCGCCGCCGCGTGGCCTATCAGGGTAAGGTCGCGTTCGGGGGCGCTCATCGGGCGGTCGCCGGTCGAGAGCGAGAACACCAGATCGCCGTCGCCGGGGGAATGGGCGGGGACCGTGGCCCGCGCGATACCGTCATGCGCCGCGATGGCCATGCGCTGGCACTGCGCCTTGCTCAGGTCGGCATCGGTTGCGACGATGGCAATTGTGGTATTGGCGCGCTCTTCGGTGCGGCTGCGCATGGCCTGGACCTTGCGGCTTTCCAACTGACGACCGAGGCCCACGTTGGTGTCAGGCCCAAGTCCGCCATACTCGCCGTCTATCTCGAACGGCGCAGCCCAGAAGTGCCGCTCGCCGGGTGTCGTGACGCTGCCCATAGGGTTGGCCGCGACCAGCGCCCCTACCGTTGTGCCATCGGGCAAGACCAGTGAGGCGGAGCCGAGCCCCCCTTTCAGCATTGCCGTCAGCGCTCCGGTTCCGGCCCCAGCGGTGCCTAGCGAGAAGTCTTCTCCGGCGACGTGGTATGCGGCCTGACCAAGGGCGCGATAGGGGTTTTCGGTCCAGTCCTTTTGTCCGCCATTCAGCAAGTCAAAGATGATTGCGCCGGGTACGATCGGGATCACCGCATCACCAACGCGAAAACCGCGCCCCTGGGCCCGCAGGGCATCCGAGACGCCCGAACAGGCATCCAGGCCATAGGCAGAACCGCCCGACAGAACCAATGCGTCTACGCGCGCCACCGATTTGTCCGGAGCGAGCAGATCAGTTTCGCGCGTCCCCGGCGCGCCGCCCATCACATGGACCGAGGCCATGAAAGGCCGATCCGCCGTCAGGACGGTCGCGCCAGATTTCAGCGCTTCGTCCTCGGCATTGCCGACCTTGAGGCCGGGCACGTCGGTGATCAGGTTGCGAGGGCCGGGGATCATGGTTTGCAGGTCCTTTCCAAAGGCTCAGATGCAGCGACCGCCATCGACTTCCATGGCGACGCCGGTGATCATGCTGGCCTCGTCCGAGCACAGGAAACAGGCCGCGTTGCCCATGTCCTGCGGTGTTGAAAACCGCCCGAGCGGGATCGTCGCCAGAAATTTGGCGCGCATTTCCGGGGTGTCCTCGCCCATGAAGGATTTGAGCAGCGGCGTTTCGCCCGCAACCGGGTTCAATGCGTTGACACGCACGCCAGAGGGGGCAAGTTCGACGGCCATCGTCCTGGTCGCGGTGATCATCCAGCCCTTGGAGGCATTGTACCAGTTCAGGCGCGGGCGCGGGGAGACACCGGCGGTGGAGGCGACGTTCAGGATCGCGCCCTTGCCGCGATCTTTCATATGCGGAACCAGCGCGCGGGCGGTCAGAAAGACCGACTTCATGTTGACCCGGAACACCCGGTCGAAATCTGCCTCGCTGACATCCTCCATCGGCGAAGGCAGGTGGGTAACGCCGGCGTTGTTGACCAGAATGTCCACATGGCCAAAGCGCCGCAAAGCGGCCGCCGCCATCGCATCGACCGAGTTGCCGTCGGATACGTCGACCTGGTGGGCAAATGCGTCGCCATCCATATCGGCCGCTGTTTTCTGCGCTTGATCCAAGTTAATGTCGGCAACCATCACCTGGGCACCTTCGGATACGAATTTGGCCACGATCCCGGCACCGAAGCCCTGCGCGCCCCCGGTAACAATGGCGGTCTTTCCGTTCAGTCTCATATGCTTGCTCCCTCTCCGCTGGCGCTACCCTAGCACCGGATCAAGGCGATGCCAGCCTATTCGTCGGCCACCTTGCCGCGCAGATACTTGACCTCGCCCCGGGCCTTCTTGGCGTCGAGGCGCCGTCGGACCGAGCCTTTGGTGGGTTTCGTGGCCACGCGGCGTTTGGGAGCGACCAGAGCGCGCGTGATCAGGTCGACAAGCCGGGCGCGGACGATTTCGCGGTTGCGGGCCTGGCTGCGGGTTTCGTCGCATTGCAGAACAATCGCGCCTTCGGTTGTCCAGCGGCGTCCTGCGATCCGTTTCAGGCGCGCCTTGACCGGATCCGACAGCGCGGGCGACCGGGCGGCCTCGAACCGAAGCTCGACGGCTGATGAAACCTTGTTGACATTCTGCCCGCCCGGACCCGAGGCGCGCATGAAGCTTTCACTCAGTTCCCAATCCTGAATCGCGATATCGTTCGTCACGTACAACATTGCGCGACCATAACCCTGCTATGGCCCATGAAAAAGGCCGCCCGTGGGGCGGCCTTTCGAAAGTTCAGGAAGCTGTGCCAGTGGGCCAACAAGCTCGACCGGGGCGGATCACCGCCAAGGACTGCCTTGACCGGCGCCTGCCCTAGGTTCCGACACCTCTCTCCAATCCCTTTCTCGACACTGGACCACCTCCTTTGCTTTGCTGTTGAACTCACCTTCAGCGTGCCACAGGAAGTGATTTGCTCCAAACGTTTTTTTCAGGCAGCGCCACGGGTTGGCAAAAGATGCTGAACGATCAGGCGGAACGGTAGCAGCGCGATCAGGGCCAGCGAAAGTTTGACCAGCCAGTCGGCAAAGGCGAGCGTTACCCACAACGGCGCGGGCGCGCCGCGATTCATGAAGGGCACCGCTTCCCAGGCCCAATTGATCGCGGCATCGGCATCCGGGCCAAAAACGGCGATGCTGGCCGAAAACGCGATTGTAAAGAACAGCGCGGTATCCAGCGCGGAGCCGACCAGGGTCGAGACCAGCGGCGCGCGCCACCAGCCGCCGCCGCGCAGCCGGTTGAACACCGCGACATCGGTCAGTTGCGCGATCAGGAACGCGGTGCCCGAGGCAACCGCGATACGCAGCGGCACGGCGGCATAGGTGTATCCGTCGCCCTGCAACACGATCTGGCTGCCGATCAGCGAACAGACAACGCCGGTGACAAACCCCGCAAAGACTACGCGTCGTGCCGCTGCGGTCCCATAGACCCGGTTCATCACATCGGTGACCAGAAACGCAAAGGGATAGGTAAACGCGCCCCAGGTCAGCAGGCCGTCAAGGATCAGGAACTGGACGAGGATGTTCGAGGCCACAACGATAGTGGCCATGGCAAGAATGCCGGGAAGGTGTTTGCGGGTCATGTGTCAGGATCCGTTTTGGCAAGGGTGCGGCGACTTGGCCCGCTGAGTAGGGCGAGCAAGCGCGGCCCTTAGCCTGCGTGGGCGGTTCGAGTCAATCCGGTAGCCGATATTCGACGATCTCTGTGCGTTGCAGGAACAGGAAATTGTCGTCCGAGATCATGGTGGCGCGCAGCTTACCCTGCGCGTCGCGCCAGACCGACAGACCTTCGAGATTGTCATGGCGGCCCGTGCCGCTCTGAAACAGGGTTTCCTCGTTGCTGGCGCCCTGTTCCGTCACCGTCCAGCGCCGCAGGCGCGAGCGAAAGCCAAGCGTTCCGGCTTTCCTTTCCAGAACATAAAGGAGACCGTCCGGGCCAAAGTCGGCGGCGACGGGCAGGAAACCTCCGATCTGGTCGAGGTGGAAGACCGTGTCCCAGACCCGACCATCCCAACGATAGACCGGGATCGTGCCATCGGCGGCCCGGCTGCTTTCGGGCATCGTGTATAGGCGTCCTCTGGCATCCATGGCCAGTGCCTCGAACGCACCGTTCCTGGCCATGTGATCAAAGGCTTTGGGGCGAGACAGCACCTCGGCCGGCCCGCCAAGTCGGCGGTATCGGGCGACGCGCGCGATACCCTCGAAGGAAACATATAGGGAGCCATCGGGCGCGACGACCAGCCCCTCGCTGTCCCCGGCCCGACCGTTGAGCACCTTGTTCCGGCTTGATCTGACCTTGTGGACCTGGCCCGGCGTTACGCCCGAAATCCGCTCTCCATCCCGACTGATCCGGGCCGTCAGGATCTTGGCGCGGTCCGACAAGACCGTCATCGACAGACCATCGTCACCGACTTCGATGGCCGAGAAACCACCAAACCAGGGATCGGTTCTGTTCCAGGTGAAACTGTCCAGATGCTCGGCCTTGCCCCGGTCGATCGCCCGGGCAGGCAGCAGGGACAGCAATAGGGCGGCGCCTATTGCGACCGCAAGACCGAGGCGCATTGCTTGGGCAGATCGGACAGAACGTATTCGCGGCGTTTCTTGGGCGGCGGGGCGTTTGGATCACGCGGTTTGGGCGGTGGTGGGTTCAGAATGTTGTTCACCCATTCCTGCGCTTCGGCGCAACCGTCACCCTTGGGTGGTGCGTCCTGATCGGCACAGCCAGACGACCCTTTGGGACAATTCAGCCGAACGTGGAAATGATAGTGATGCCCCCACCATGGCCGGATCTTGCGCAGATAGGCGCGGTTTCCTTTTTCGTTGTTGCACATCCAGACCTTGGCGCCCGGAAAGACAAAGATCCGCGCCACCCGCTTGTCGCGGGCGGCTTCGCGGATGATGGCGTGATGCTGCGCGGTCCAGTTCGAATTGACATAGGCGCCCTCGGCCCGGCGCAGCGAGACCGACGAGATCTTTTCGCGATGCGATCCTGTCAGACGCAGATTGTTGGCGGGCAGCATCCAGATGTCGATATCCAGCCCCAGTTGGTGGCTGCGATGCCCCGTCAACATCGGCCCACCGCGCGGCTGACTGATATCCCCGATATAGAGCCCGCTCCAGCCGCGCTGACCGGCGGCGAAACCGCTGAGATCCCTGATGAAGTCAATTGTGTCGGGATGGCCCCAATTGCGGTTGCGGCTGAGCCGCATCGCCTGCCAGGTCGGCCCGGTTTCGGGCAGTTGCTCCAACCCGGCGGCACAGCCCTTGGCATAGCTGCCATAGGCGGCAGGTTTTTGCCGAGAGGCGGTCTTTTGCGCCCCAAACAGCTCTTTGGCAAGCGGTTCCGCAGACGCTTTCGACAGGCCCAGGACCGGAATCAGGCAAAACAGGAGAATGATAACCCTATGAAAAAACACTAACTCTGGTCTCCTTTCGGATTGACCCATAGCAACAGGATCAACCCTACAATAAACAAGCCCACGACCGGTGAAACCCCCAAGCGCGCACTGCCTGTCGCGGCGGTCGCCGCGCCGATCAGCGCGGGCGCGAGAAAGGCGGTCGCCCGGCCTGAGAGACCGTAGAGCCCGAAGCTTTCGGTTGGTGCGTCCGGCGCGGTGTGACGCACCATCATCGAGCGGCTGGCCGCTTGCAGGATGCCACCAAAGCCGCCGATCAGGACGCCGCAGAAGAAGAAGATACCGTCGGGCAGCTTCGATCCCTCGGCGAACGGAATGCCGAAGACCTGGTGGCGGTCCATGCCAACGATCGTGGCGCAGACCAGGATCAGAATCAGGATCGACCAGATAATCACGGGCTTGGGTCCATATTTCCGGTCGGCCAGCCCGCCAAGCCAGCTGAACAGCGCAGCGGATATCGCCGCAATGATCCCGAAGACACCGATCAGCGTGATTTCCCAACCCAGAACCAGACGCGCGTAGACGCCCCCGAACCCGTAGAGGCCGTTGAGCGCATCGCGATAGAACATGGAGGAGGCAAGATAGCTGGCCAGGCTGCCCCGATGGCGCAGGTTCCTGACCGATCGCACAACCAGGGCAACCGCCTCGGCAAATCTACCACGCCGCCCACCGACCGCGGGTTCGCGTACCCACAGGAAGTAGGGGATCATGAAGACCACGAACCAGAGCGCCGTGAATGGACCGACCGAGCGGGTTCCTTCGCGCGTGGCCGCATCGAGGCCCAGAACCGGGGCAAGCCCGATCAGCGTCTTGCCGTTTGCCTGTTCGACGAACAGCAAGAGCATGATGAACAGCGCCACGACCCCGCCGAGATAACCAAAGGCAAAGCCAGACCCCGAGATCTTGCCCACCTCTTCCTTGGTTCCAAGCGAAGGCAGCTGTGCGTTGATGAAGATGAGAGCATATTCGGCACCGATGAAGCCCAGCCCGAAGCTTGCCATCATCCACCACAGGTTGCTGCCCGCCGGGTCCATGTACCAAAGGCCCCAGGCGCCGACGACATACATGCCGCAGAACAGGGTGATCCAGGTCATGCGCCGACCTGAGATATCGGCCATCGCCCCCAGGAAGGGTGCGCCGAAGCCGATGATCAACCCGGTGATGGTAAGGCATTGCGACCAGACCACCTGTGCCTGCGCCTTGGCGGCCTCGGTTTCCATGCCTTGGCCCATGAAGAAATCGGCCGCCACCGCCGCGAAGAACGGGCTAAAGACAAAAGTGACCAGCAGCGTATGATATGGCTGGCTGGCCCAGTCGAAGAAGTACCAGCCCCAGATCCGCTTGCGCGCCGAAATCGTTGCCATTTCCGTTCCCCTGCCTCTTTTCTCGGTTATGGCGGGCGCTCTGGCGGTTAGGCAAGCTTTTCCTTGGGACTTGCGTCTTTTGCTTGCTGCTCTTAGGTCTCATTTCGGTCGGCGAACAAGGAGGCCCCATGCAGTCGCTGTTTCAAATCCTGATGCTGATCCTTGATGTGGTCTGGTTCTTTATCCTGGCGCATGTGATCATGAGCTGGCTGATCAATTTCCAGGTGCTGAACATGCGCCAGCAACTGGTGGCGCAGATCTGGTACGGGCTGAACCGGGTGCTGGAGCCGATCTATGGCCCGATCCGCCGGATATTGCCGCCGATGGGCGGGCTCGACCTGACCCCGCTGGTGGTGCTGCTGGCGATTATGGCACTGCGCATCGTGCTGATCAACAACGCGGCACTGTTCTATTGAGCGGGTCCGGGGGCGCTGCTCTCTCTTGGCCTGACGGCCAATCCACCCCTTGGCGACTACCGACCTTTGCTGCGCCGTGGGCATAGTGTGAGGTTGCGGGACGGAGTTGACATACCCTTTTTCCGGCCGAATGGCCGCCACGATAACTGAAGAAGGGCTCCAAATCAGCCGTCAACTGTTGGCTTGTGCTCGTGTTCATCCTATATGCACAGCATCTGAAATGGAGATTTCATGTCCCGGTAAGGAAGGGAGGCGGCGCGCCTCCCGGAGCACATCCAACATCTGAAGCAACACCGTCACTTTATAGCTGACGGACATGTTTGGTGTGCAGGCTCATTTCCTACCATCAGCGCCCAAATCTGACCTGGGCCAGAGACATGAAAGTGACACCCCGTGATAAGGGATTACTCTGACTTCCTTCCGCGTCGCGCCTCCGACGCCGGAACACACGCCGACCTCAGTCCTCTTCAGGCACTGGGATGGCAACCGTTTTTTGCCCAGCAGATCAGCGTAGAAGAACTGTCGGCAACCCCTCCTGTTCGCGTTGTCGAAGTGCATCGCAATGGGCTGCACGCCCTCGGTGACGGCATCGATACGACATTCCCGCCCAGAGACGATGTAACTGTCGGGGACTGGCTCATGCTGGATTCTTCGCGCCCGCGATCCAGTCGGGTTCTCGAGCGCACGAGTCTCATCAAGCGGCGTGCGCCCGGAACTGACCGGCAGGAACAACTGATCGCGGCGAACATTGATACGGCCTTTATCGTCACCTCCTGTAATCAGGACTTCAAGGTGGCCCGGCTGGAACGCTATGCCGCCCTGGCGTTGGAAGCACGGATGGCGCCCGTCATCGTCGTCACCAAGACCGATCTCGTGACGAACCCGCAAAGCTACATCGACGCGGCCCGCGCGGTATCGGACATGATCGACGTGGTCGCACTTGACGCCCGCGGAGACGCGCCCCGGACAGAACTGACCCGGTGGTGCAAGCCGGGCAAGACGGTGGCGTTCCTCGGCTCATCTGGTGTCGGTAAATCGACGTTGGCCAATGCGTTGCTCGAGAGCCAGTCCATTGCAACCCAGACCATTCGCGAGGACGACGCAAAGGGTCGGCATACGACGACGCGGCGCGAGCTTCATGCGATGCCCAATGGCTGCCTGATCCTGGACACTCCGGGCATGCGGGAATTGCAGCTCACCGATGCAGCTGAAGGGATCAATGATCTCTTTTCCGATGTGCAGGGGTTGGCTGCGCGGTGTCGGTTCAAGGACTGCCAGCACGAGACCGAGCCGGGATGCGCTGTTCTGAAGGCGATTGACCAGGGCGCTCTCGATGCAGGTCGGCTTGGCAGATGGCGCAAGCTCATGGCTGAAGACGCGTTCAATTCCGCGAGCCTTGCGGAACGCAGGTCGCGCGACAAGGCGTTTGGCAAGATGGTTCGCGGTATCAAAAAGCTCAAAGATGTCAGGAGGTAAGGCGATGATGCAGTCGAAAGCGGGTCGGATCGTATGGCATGACCTTTTCACATCGGACAGGGCGTGTTCGATGGCGTTCTACCAGCAGGTCGCCAACTGGACGTATGAAGTCGAGCGGGCATCGGATTTTGCCTGGGGTGGCGGTGAGAAGGATTTTGTTCTTGCCCTATCCGGTGACGAAGCGGGCGCCGGGTTGGTCGAGACGCCTCCGGAGCAGGAAAATGGTTGGATTGCTTATATCGAGGTCCCCGACGTGGATGCGGCGGCCAAGCGCGTCGACACGCTCGGAGGCAAGGTAGTTCGGGAGCCGTTCGAGGTGCCGGGTGTCGGGCGCAACGCACTCGTCCGCGATCCGCTTGGTGCTCTGGTGGGGATTTCGCTGTCCCGGCACAGCTTCCCTGTGCCGCAGCGGCAGTTCGGTCCTGAAGTGTATGTCAGTAACGGGAATGACTTTCCGCAGGCGTTCTACGTCGAACTCTTCGGATGGCAGGTTTCTCCCGAGCGGGACAAGGACCGTGTCACTCTCCTCGGGCCTTGGGGTGATCTTGTTGCAATCCAACATGCCGCGACTTGGCGACCCGGTTCAAACGCAGCTTGGATCCCGTGCATCAAGGTTTCTTCAACCTCCGATGCGTCCCGTGCTGCTGAAACCAAAGGGGCACGACCGGCTTCTGTAGAGGTGAATGACTCCGTCCAAGCCCATAACCCCATCCTGTGTGACCCGTGCGGCGCCCGGTTTACTCTCGGCGTCAAGCAGACCGACACTTTCTAGCAGTTCGCCAATTCTTCACAGGAACTACAGAGCGGACATCTGTCCGTTCCACCACACCGGACATTCATTCGGATCGCAGCATCCGGAAAATGGGCTCTCTTGTTGAATCCGCCGCGTGAAAGACAATTGGCTTCTCTGCTGAAGATCGTTTGCTCAACGCAACACGGCAGTTGTTATCGAACAGAAGAAGACCGGCGCCGGTGCTATTGTTTCCGGCGCCTCCGCGCGTGTAAGGTGGCGCCAAAGGGCAGAGCGCAGAAACAGGACAGGCCACCCCAAAGATGTTCGACGCCGCACCGCTGTTGCGAGATGTGTTTGGATTCGATGCCTTCCGTCCCGGGCAGGAAGAGATCGCGCGGGCCGTGGCCGAGGGCGAGAACGTGCTGGCGATCATGCCCACGGGGGGCGGCAAATCGCTTTGCTTCCAGCTGCCGGCACTGATGCGCGAGGGGGTGACGGTGGTGATCTCGCCGCTGATCGCCCTGATGCGCGACCAGGTACGCGGCTTGCAGGAGGCGGGTGTCGAGGCGGGGGCGCTGACCTCGGGCAATACGTCTGAGGAGACCGAGGCGGTCTGGCAGGCGCTGGAGGCGGGGCGGCTGAAGTTGCTTTACATGGCGCCCGAACGGCTCGCCTCGGGCGCGGCGATGGGGATGCTGCGGCGGATCGGGGTCAGCCTGATCGCGGTGGACGAGGCCCATTGCGTCAGCCAGTGGGGCCATGATTTCCGACCCGACTACCTGCGTATAGGAGAGCTGCGCCGCGCACTGGGCGTGCCGCTGGCCGCCTTTACCGCCACGGCGGATGCCGAGACCCAGGCCGAGATCATCGCGAAACTGTTCGACGGCGAGGAACCGCGCAGCTTTCTGCGCGGGTTCGACCGGCCCAATATCCACCTTGCCTTTGCCGCCAAGGACAGCCCGCGCCGCCAGATCCTGGAATTCGCGGGCGCCCGGCGCGGACAGTCGGGCATTGTCTATTGCGGCACCCGCGCCAAGACAGAGACACTGGCGCAGGCCCTGCGCGAGGACGGCCACAGCGCCTGTCATTATCACGGCGGCATGGAGGCCGAGGACCGCCGCATCGTCGAGACCTGCTTTGCCCGCGAGGATGGGCTGATCGTGGTGGCGACGGTCGCCTTTGGCATGGGCATCGACAAGCCCGATATCCGCTGGGTCGCCCATGCCGATCTGCCGAAATCCATCGAGGCCTATTATCAGGAGATCGGCCGCGCCGGGCGCGATGGTGGGCCAGCCGAGACGCTGACGCTCTACGGTCCCGATGACATCCGCCTGCGCCGCAGCCAGATCGACGAGGGACTGGCCCCGCCCGAGCGCCGCGCCGCCGACCATGCCCGGCTGAATGCGCTTCTGGGGCTGGCCGAGGCGCTGACCTGCCGTCGCCAGACCCTGCTGGGTTACTTTGGCGAGACCGAGGTCAGTTGCGGCAAATGCGATCTGTGTGACAGCCCGGCAGAGCGCTTTGATGGAACCACCGCCGTGCGCATGGCTTTGTCGGCGATGCTGCGGACCGAGGAATGGTTCGGCGCGACCCATCTGATCGACATCCTGCTGGGCAACCAGACCGACAAGATCCGCGAACGCCGCCATGACCAGTTGCCCACCTACGGCGTTGGCACCGAATGGAACCGCGCCCAGTGGCAGGCGATCTTTCGCCAGATGATGGGCCGCGACCTGGTGCGCCCTGATCCCGAACGCCATGGCGCGTTGCGGATGACCGAGGCGGCGCTGCCAATCCTGCGCGGCGAGGCCGAAATTGAGTTGCGCAAGGATACCGTGCGCAAGGCGGCGCGGCGTCCGGCGGTCAAGGCAATGGTCAACGACGAAGACGTGCCGCTGCTGTCCGCGCTCAAGGCCAAGCGCCGCGCGCTGGCCGAGGCGGCGCGGGTCCCGGCTTATGTGATCTTTCCCGACCGCACCCTGATCGAGATCGCCGAGAAGCGCCCCGCGACGCTGGACCAGATGGCCCGCATCGGCGGCATCGGCGCCAAGAAGCTGGAGCGTTACGGCGCCTTGTTCCTGGAGGTGGTGAGCGGTGCCGCCGAGGCCCTGCACCCCGCCCGCCGCAAGCTGGCTGGTCGGCAGACCGGCAACATCTATGACCGGCTGCTGGCGGCACAGGCCGATCTGGCGCGCGGCCCCGACGGAATCGACAAGCCGCTCAGCTGTTCGGCATCGCAACTGGCCAAGGTGGCGCAGATGCGGCCCGACGACCGGCACGGGTTGGAGGCGCTGCTGGGTGATCGGCGCTGGGAACGTTTTGGTGAGGCCTTTCTGGACGTGCTGGGCCAGACGACCTAGATACGTCCAAGACCAGGGATGAGGGGGCAGGACATGCTGGTGGTGATCTCTCCGGCCAAGCGGCTGGATTGGGCGGAGCGCGACGTTGCAGCGACCGAACCCGCCTTTCAGGACGATGCGGTGCGGCTGGCCAAGACTGCGCGCAACCTGACGCTGGGCGATCTCAAGAAACTGATGGGGCTGAGCGACGATCTGGCCCGGCTCAACCGTGACAGGTTCCGCGAATTCGCCGATACGCCCGGTGCTGATGTGACCCGCCCTGCCGCGCTGGCCTTTGCCGGGGACACCTATCAAGGGCTCGAGGCGACCTCGCTCGACCCCGAAGAAATGGAATGGGCGCAGCAGCACCTGCGCATCCTGTCGGGGCTTTACGGCCTGTTGCGCCCGCTGGATGCGATCCAGGCCTATCGGCTGGAAATGGGCAGCCGGTTGAAGACGCGTCGGGGGACCTCTCTCTATGATTATTGGGGGGACCAGCTATCCCGAACGCTGAACGCGCAGGCCGAAGCGATCGGCACCGATGTGCTGGTCAACTGCGCCAGCCAGGAGTATTTCGGCGCCGTGGATCCCAAGGCACTGAAACTGCGCGTGATCACGCCGGTGTTCATGGAGGACAAGGGCGGCGCGCCCAAGATCGTCAGTTTCTACGCCAAGAAGGCGCGCGGGGCGATGGCCCGCTATATCGTGCAACGCCGCCTGACCGATCCACAGGCGCTGAGCGAGTTCGACAGCGGCGGATACCAGTACAACGCTGACTTGTCCGAACCTGACAAACCGGTATTCCTGCGCCCCTATCAGGGCTGATTTCCTCTCGACCTCTCGCGTGGCACCGGGCAGTCTGTCGCCACGAGAGAGGGAGAAGGCCATGACCGTATTGATCGCCGGTGCCGGTGTCGCAGGGCTCAGCCTGGGGCTGACACTACATCAGATCGGGGTACCGTTCCGCATCTACGAGGCGACGGCGGTGCTGCGCCCGATGGGGGTGGGGATCAACCTGCAACCCAATGCGGTGCGCGAATTGCTCGACATGGGGCTGGAAGCGGAGCTGGACCGGATCGGGGTGCGGACGCGCCAATTGGGTTTCTACTCGAAACTGGGCAAGACCATCTGGGAAGAGCCGCGCGGCACCTGGGCAGGCTATACCTGGCCGCAATATTCGGTGCATCGCGGCGCCTTGCAGATGATGCTGTATGAGGCGCTGATTGCGCGGGCAGGGGCGGATTGCGTGGTGACGGGCGCCCGCGCGGCGGGGCTCGAAACCGGGCCAGAGGGCGCCATACTGATCCTGAGCGATGGGCGCCGGATCGAGGGGCGGTTGCTGATCGCCGCCGACGGTATCCATTCGGCGCTCAGGGCGCAGATGTACCCGGACGAGGGCGAGCCGATCTGGAACGGGCGCGTCTTGTGGCGCGCCACCACCCGGGCGCCTGCATATTTCGGTGGCGGCGCCATGGCAATGATCGGCCATGACGACCTGCGGCTGGTGTCTTATCCGATCTCGGACCCTGACAGCGACGGCATGGTCGAGATGAACTGGATCGCCGAGAAGCGCTTCCCCTTGGACGCCGCGTGGAAAAAAGAAGACTGGAACCGTGCCGCCGATATCAGTGATTTCCTGCCGGATTTCGCCGATTGGCGGTTCGACTGGATCGACGTTCCCGCGCTGATCCAAGGGGCCGAGGTGGTCTATGAATATCCGATGGTCGACCGCGACCCGCTGCCCAGCTGGACCGACGGTTCGGTGACTCTGATGGGCGATGCGGCGCATCCCACCTATCCGGTGGGGTCCAACGGGGCCAGCCAGGCGATTCTGGATGCCCGCATCATCGGTGCCCGGCTGCTGGAGCATGGGATAACGCCCAAGGCTCTGGCGGCCTATGAGGCCGAAGTCCGCCCGGTGACCACCGCCGTTGGCCAGGCCAATCGGGCGGGCGGCGGACCGGACGGGGTGCTGCAACGGGTCGAGGATCTGTGCGGCGGCGAATTCGACGATATCGACACGGTGATCCCCCGCGCTGAACTGGCCGCGCATGCGGCCAGATACAAATCCATTGCCGGGTTCTCGATCGAAGAGTTGAACGCGCGCCCCCGGACCATCGCCCAAGGCGCGCGGATACCAGCCTAGACCATCATCGCCGCCGCAACCGCCGCTTTCCAGCGGCGATAGGCGGCTTCGCGGTCGCCCTCGACCATCTTTGGGGTGAACCGGGCGTCCAGCGCCCAGGTCGCGGCAAAGCCTGCCTGATCGGGGTAGATCCCCGCCTTCATCCCAGCCAGCCAGGCCGCGCCCAGCGCCGTTGTCTCCTGCATCACCGGGCGGTCCACCGGTGCACCCAGACGGTCGGCAAGGCCCTGCATTGCCCAGTCGGACGCGCTCATGCCGCCATCGACACGCAGGATCACATCCGCATCCGCGCCCCAGTCGCCCTGCATCGCCTCCCACAGGTCGCGGGTCTGATAGGCCACGCTTTCCAGTGCCGCCTTGCAGAACTCGGCCGGGCCGGAATTGCGCGTCAGCCCGAACATGGCGCCGCGGCAATCGGGCTTCCAATACGGGGCGCCAAGACCGGTGAAGGCGGGCACCAGGATGACATTCTGGGCCGGATCGGCGCGGGCGGCCAATTCGCCGCTCTGCGCCGCGTTCTCGATGATCCCCAACCCGTCGCGCAGCCACTGCACCGCCGCCCCGGCGATGAAGATCGACCCTTCCAGCGCATAGGTGCGCTGGCCGTCCAACTGATAGGCGATGGTCGTCAGCAGCCGGTTTTGCGAGGCGACCGGCTGTGTTCCGGTATTGAGCAGCGCGAAACAGCCGGTGCCATAGGTGGATTTCATCATGCCGGGCTGGAAACAGGCCTGACCGATGGTGGCTGCCTGCTGGTCGCCCGCAACGCCCAGGATCGGCACCTGCCCGCCGAACAGATCGGTGGTGCCGAAATCAGCGGCGCAATCGCGCACCTCGGGCAGCATCGCCATCGGAACGTCGAGAAGCTCGCAGATGTCTTTGCTCCACTCGCCCTGATGGATATCGAACATCAGCGTCCGCGCGGCGTTGGTGGCATCACTCGCGTGCACCCGCCCGCCGGTCAGCCGCCAGATCAGGAACGAGTCGATGGTGCCAAACAACAGCTCGCCCGCTGCGGCCCGGTCGCGCGCGCCTGGCACCGTGTCGAGGATCCATTTTACCTTGGTGCCCGAGAAATACGGATCGAGCAGCAGGCCGGTTTGCGCGGTAAAGTCGTCCTCGCAGCCCGCATTGCGCAAGCGCTCGCAGATGGCGGCGGTGCGCCGGTCCTGCCAGACGATGGCCCGATGCACCGGCGCACCGCTGGCCTTGTCCCAGACCACGGTGGTTTCGCGCTGGTTGGTGATGCCGATCCCGGCGATCTGCTCGGGCCCGATCCCCTGAGCAGAGATCACCTCGCGGCAGACCTCGACCGTGGTTTGCCAGATCTCTTCGGCGTCATGTTCCACCCAGCCCGCTTCGGGAAAATGCTGGGTGAATTCGCGTTGGGCGGTCGCTACCCGCCGCATCTCGCCATTGAACAGGATCGCCCGGCTCGAAGTGGTGCCCTGGTCGATCGCCAGAATAAAGGTCATTCTCCGCCCCCTGTCATCGTCTCTTGACCCGGGACTGTAGCCGCATTTCCGGCGTGTCAGGAAGCCCCTACTAATCGTTTAGTTGAGGAACTGCGATATTGTCGATCAGCCGCACCCCGTCGAGCCAGGTGGCCACCAGCAGGCGCGCGGGTTCGGTGGGCTGGTCGAGCGCGCGCAGACTGTCCGCCGCGCGCAGGTCGAAATACTCGATATCGACAAAACCGGCGGCGCCCAGCGCCTCGCGCGCTGCGGGCGCCAGGTCACCAAAAGAGGCGCCAGCCGCCAGCCGCTCGGCCACCTGCCGCATGACGGGATAAAGCCGCCCGGCCCGCTCCAGCCCGTCAGCCGAGAGCCGCATGTTGCGCGAGGACATAGCAAGGCCCGAGGCCTCGCGCACCGTGGGACACCCCACCACGGTGATCGGGATATCCAGATCCTGCGCCATGCGGGTGACCAGCATCATCTGCTGGTAATCCTTTTCGCCGAAAAAGGCCCGGTCGGCCCCGGTTTGCAGGAACAGTTTCGCCACCACGGTCGCCACCCCGTCGAAATGGCCGGGGCGGCACGCGCCCTCCATTACATCGGTCAGACCCGAGAGCGAAACGGTGGTGGCAAACCCCTCGGGATAGATCTGGTCGGGATCGGGCACATAGACCGCATCGACCCCATAGGGCGCGAGCTTGGCAGCGTCGGCCTCTTCGGTACGGGGGTATTTGGCCAGGTCCTCGGGGTTGTTGAACTGTTTCGGGTTGACGAAAATGGTCACCACCACCCGGTCGCAACCCGCCTTGGCCGCAGCGACCAGCGACAGGTGGCCATCGTGCAACGCGCCCATCGTGGGCACCACACCGATGCTCTCGCCCGCGCGCTTCCAACCGGCGGTGGCGGCGCGCAGATCGGCCAGTTTGCGCAGGATCGGCGCGCTCATGCCTTGGCACCTTTGGCAGGGGCCTGATCACCAAACACGTGTTCTGCCGCCGGAAAGCTGCGTGCGCGGACCTCGGCCGCATATTCGGCAATCGCGGCCTCGGCAAGCGGGCCCAGATCGGCATATCGCTTGACGAATTTCGGTTTGAAAGCGGTGAAGAAGCCCAGCATGTCATCCACCACCAGGATCTGCCCGTCACACCCGGCTGAGGCCCCGATACCGATGGTGGGAATCGCCACCTCGGCGGTGATCCGGTCGGCAAGCGTCGCGGGCACCTTCTCCAGCACCACCGAAAACGCGCCCGCATCGGCCACTGCATGCGCATCGGCCAGCACCGCCTGGGCCTGATCGTCGCGGCCCTGCACCTTGTAGCCGCCCAGCGTATTGATCGACTGCGGCGTCAGCCCGATATGGGCCATCACCGGAATGCCGCGTTTGACCAGAAACCGGATCGTCTCGGCCATCTCGACCCCGCCTTCCAGCTTGACCGCGCCAGCGCCGGTCTCGGCCATCAGCCGGGCGGCATTGCGGAACGCCTGAGCCGGGTCTTCCTCGTAGCTGCCGAATGGCATGTCGATGACCAGCATCGCGCGGTCCAGCCCGCGCGCCACCGCCTGGCCATGCAGGATCATCATCTCCATCGTCACACCCAGGGTGGAACTCAGCCCATGCAGCACCATGCCAACGCTGTCGCCCACCAGCACGAAATCGCAATGCCCGTCCATCAGCCGCGCCATCGGAGTCGTATAAGCGGTCAGGCTGACCAGCGGCACGCCCCCCTTTTGCGCCCGGATATCCTGGGCATTGGGGGCCGTCTTGCGGGCAGTTGCACTCATTTCCAGTCCTCCACGGAAAATGTTGCATCGCAGCATAAGTATTTCGCAATCGCAGCGAAAGCCCGGTTGCGCCAACATTTCCTTGATCACCCCGGGATTTGCGGAAACAGTGAGGCAAGCCGTGGCGGGTTCACGATCCCGTCAGACGAAACCAAACGGGGAGAGTTGGAATGAAACGGTTTGTAAGACAGGGGTTTGTCTCTGGTCTGGCGCTGAGTGCTGCTTTGATCGCAGGGGCCGCCTGGGCCAAGGATGACATCACCATCGCCATGCAGCTGGAACCGCCGCATCTGGACCCGACCAGTGCCGCGGCGCAGGCCATCGACTCGGTGGTCTATGTCAACATCTTCGAGGGGTTGACCCGATTCATGGGCGATGGATCCATTGTGCCCGCCCTCGCCGAAAGCTGGGAGATCTCAGAGGATGGCACCGTCTACACCTTCAAACTGCATGAAGGCGTGACCTTCCACGACGGCTCGGCGATGGATGCCGAGGACGTCAAGTTCAGTCTGGACCGCGCCCGCGCCGAGGACAGCGCCAACGCGCAAAAGGCGCTGTTTGCCGGGATCGACAGCGTCGATGTGGTCGATCCGCTGACCGTCAAGGTGACCCTGACCGAACCCAACGGCAATTTCCTGTTCAATATGGCCTGGGGCGATGCGGTGATCGTGGCGCCCGAGAGTATCGAGAACATCAAGACCACGCCGGTGGGCACCGGCCCCTACACGCTGGGCGAATGGGTGCAGGGCGACAAGATCGTGCTAAACCGCAACCCGGGGTATTGGGGCGCCGAGCCCGCGCTGGCCCAGGCGACGTTCAAATTCATCTCGGACCCCACCGCCGCCTTCGCCGCGATGATGGCCGAGGATGTGGATGTGTTCACAGGCTTTCCCGCGCCCGAAAACCTGCCGCAATTCGAAGCAGATCCCCGGTTCCAGGTTCTGGTCGGCTCGACCGAGGGCGAAACGATCCTGTCGACCAACAACAAGCAGCCGCCGTTCGACAATATCAAGGTGCGTCAGGCGATGGCCCATGCCATCGACCGCCAGGCGATCATTGATGGCGCGATGTTTGGATATGGCACACCTATCGGCACCCATTTCGCGCCGCACAACCCGGCTTATGTCGATCTGACCGGCAACTCTGCCTATGATCCCGACAAGGCCAAGGCGCTGTTGGCCGAGGCAGGATTCCCGGACGGGTTTGAAACCACGCTGCACTTGCCGCCCCCCTCTTACGCGCGGCGCGGCGGCGAGATCATTGCGGCGCAACTGGCGGCGGTCGGCATCAAGGCCGAAATCACCAATGTCGAGTGGGCGCAATGGCTGGAAACCGTGTTCAAGGGCAAGAATTTTGGCCTGACCATCGTCAGCCATACCGAGCCGATGGATATCGGCATTTATGCCCGGCCTGAATATTACTTCCAGTACGACAATCCGGCGTTTCAGGAGCTGATGACGACGCTGAACTCGACCACCGATCCGGACAAGCGGACCGAGTTGATGCAACAGGCGCAGCGCATCATTTCCGAAGATTACGTGAACGGCTACCTGTTCCAGCTTGCCGCGCTGAGCGTGGCCAAGGCTGGCGTGCAGGGATTGTGGGCCAACGCGCCCACCGCCGCGACCGATCTGTCGGCGATCAGCTGGTCCGAGTAAGGCGCGGGGCCATTTTCTGACACAGAAAATGGTTCAGAAAATCTGCGATTTTCTGGCTCGCCGCTCCGGCGGCGGGTCTTTTTTCCGAATGGGTGGTATCGACCCGACATGCTCCGCTACAGTCTGAAACGCGCGTTCTCGCTTGCGATCAGTCTGGCCGTCGCCAGCCTGGTCATCTTTGCAGTGATCGAGATCGCTCCGGGCGATCCGGCCTCGTTCATGCTGGGGGTCAATGCGCAGCCCGACACTCTGGCTGCGCTGCGCACAGAACTGGGTCTCGATCAGTCAAAGGCCGAACGTTATATCAGCTGGATCACTGGGATGCTGCGTGGCGATTTCGGCACATCCTATACCTATCGCACGCCTGTCTCGCAGATGATCGCGGACAGGATGTGGGTGTCGTTACCTCTGGCGCTCTATGCGCTGGCGTTGTCTACGGCCATCGCCTTTCCTGCTGGTATCTATGCTGCGTCACGTCGCGGCAAGGTGGGTGATCTGACAGTGATGAGTGCAACCCAGCTGGGTGTCGCCATTCCGAATTTCTGGTTCGCCATGATGCTGGTGCTGGTCTTTGCCATCAATCTGCGCTGGTTCAACGCAGGTGGCTTTGCCGGCTGGGACAAGGGGCTGGCAGCAGGCCTACACTCGCTGACATTGCCCGCCATCGCGCTGGCGCTGCCGCAAGCCGCCATCCTCGCGCGGGTGATGCGCTCGGCGCTTCTCGATATCCTGGGTGAGGATTTCATGCGCACCGCCCGCGCCAAGGGGCTCAGCCGTCGGCAGGCACTTTGGCGGCACGGGTTGCGCAATGCGCTGATTCCGGTGCTGACCATCATCGGGCTGCAATTCTCTTTCCTCCTGGCGGGATCGATCATCATCGAACAGGTGTTCTATCTGCCCGGCCTCGGGCGGCTGGTGTTTCAGGCGATCTCGGCGCGCGACCTGATCGTGGTGGAATCGGTCGTCATGCTGCTGGTCTTTGCGGTGATCACTGTCAATTTCCTGGTCGATCTGGCCTATGCTGCCGTCGATCCACGCCTGAGGTCCCGGACATGAGCCGTAACCTGATCCTGGGCGCGGGCCTGTCCTCGCTGGTGGTGCTGTCCGCGCTGGTCTCGTTCGTCTGGACGCCCTATGACTATGCCGCGCTCAACATCCCGGCCAAGCTGCAAACCCCAAATGCGCGGCACTGGCTCGGAACCGATCATTTCGGGCGCGACATGTTTTCCATGATCATGGTGGGCGCGCGCACCTCGATCGCGGTGGCGCTGCTGGCTGTGGGCATCGGCATGAGCCTGGGCGTACCGCTGGGCCTGGCTGCCGCCGCACGCAAGGGGTCGTGGCTGGACGAGCTGATCATGCGCGGCAACGATCTGGTCTTTGCCTTCCCCTCGCTAGTGATCGCCATCCTGATCACCGCTGTGTTCGGTGCCGGTGCCGTCAACGCCATCATCGCTATCGGCATCTTCAACATCCCGGTCTTTGCCCGAATTACAAGAGGCGCGGCGCTGAGCCTGTGGGAGCGCGAGTTCATCATGGCCGCGCGTGTCGCGGGTAAAAGTGCGGCACATATCTCGGCTGAACATATCCTGCCCAACGTGGCCAATCTGCTGATCGTGCAGGGCACCATCCAGTTCTCGCTGGGTATCCTGGCCGAGGCGGGACTCAGCTATGTCGGTCTCGGCGCGCAGCCACCGACGCCCAGTTGGGGCCGGATGCTGGCCGATGCGCAGACCATGGTCAGCTTTGCCCCGCATCTGGCGTTGATTCCGGGGTTTGCCATCATCCTGACCGTGCTGGGGCTGAACCTGATGGGTGATGGTCTGCGCGACTGGCTTGACCCGCGCATTCGGGTGGCCCGGTCATGAGCCTGTTGCAGATCAAGGACCTGTCATTGTCGATCCACGGGATCGAGATTCTGCAACGGGTCAACCTGACCATCGCTCCAGGCGAAATCGTCGCCGTCACTGGCGAAAGCGGGTCGGGCAAGTCAATGACGGCCCTGGCGGTGATGCAACTGCTGCCTGCGGGTAGCGAGACAACCGGCTCCATCCTCCTGGACGGCGAAGAGGTTCTCGACCTTCCCGAGGACCGGATGTGTGAGCTGCGCGGCGCCGCGGTTGGAATGGTGTTCCAGGAGCCGATGACGGCGCTGAACCCGGTCAAGACCATTGGCGATCAGGTCATGGAAACGATCCTGATCCACCGGGCCATGCCGCGCGACAAGGCCGAGGAACGCGCGCGCGAGGTCCTGGCGCGCGTGGGTCTGCCGCCCGAACGCTATCCGCTGGGCCGGTATCCGCATGAACTGTCGGGGGGCCAACGGCAGCGGGTGGTGATCGCGATGGCGATTGCCCTGCGCCCGAAACTGCTGATCGCGGATGAGCCGACGACGGCGTTGGACGTGACCACCCAGGCACAGATTCTCGACCTGCTCAAAGGTCTGGTGCGCGAATACGGCATGGGCATGCTGATGATCACCCATGACCTGGCAGTGGTGGCCGATATGGCCGACCACATCACGGTCATGCGGCGCGGCGAAGTGGTCGAAGCAGCCCGGACCCGCCAATTGCTGACCGGGATGACGCATCCCTATACCAAGATGCTGTTCGCTGCATCAGAGCATCAGGTCTCTCTGCCCGAAACAGTCGGTCAAATGCCCCTGCTGGCCGTGGCTAATGTCGTTCGCGACTATCCGTTGCCGCGCACAAGCCTTTTTGCGCGACCGGGTCAGCATCGTGCGGTGGATCATGTCAGCTTTACCCTGCACCAGGGCGAACGTCTGGGCTTGGTCGGGGAATCCGGTTGCGGCAAGTCGACCCTGACCCGTGCGATCCTGGGATTGGAGCCGGTGCAAGCCGGCCATATCCTGCTGGATGGTCAACCGGTCTATTCCGGTAACAAGGCCAATCTGGCGGTCCGCCGCAAGATGCAGGTGGTGTTTCAGGACCCATATGGAAGCTTCAATCCGCGCCACCGGGTCGACCGGCTGGTGACCGAACCTTTTCACCTTTTGGAAAACCCGCCAATGGGCTCGGAACGGCGCGACCGTATCGCCGAAATGCTGACCGCCGTCGGTCTGTCGCCGGATGACTCGGGCAAGTACATTCACGAGTTTTCCGGTGGTCAGCGCCAGCGGATCGCGATTGCGCGGGCGCTGATCATCCGCCCGCAACTTATTCTCTTCGACGAGGCGGTATCGGCGCTTGACGTTTCGGTGCGGGCGCAGATCCTCGATCTTTTGGCCGATCTGTGTGCCAGCTACGATCTGACCTATCTGTTCATCAGCCACGATCTGAGTGTGGTTCGGACGATCACCGACCGGGTGATGGTGATGCAGGCAGGCCGTATCGTCGAGCAGGGTGAGACCGAACAGGTGTTCTCGGATCCGCAGCACCCGTATACCGAGGCCCTGATCGCCGCCGCACCAAGGTTGCCGCGCCGTCGTCCGATGATTGCCCGATGATCGTGCTCACCCGCATCCGCCGAGAGGAAAGTACCGATCTCATCGCGGCGATGACCTCCTATCTGGCAGAGGTCGCGCCGGGTGTTCCGTTGCCGGTCGAGGAAATGGCGATGCGCCATTGGCGCGATGCGGGCAGGATCGCCTACTGGATTGTCCATAGAGATCGCAAAGCCGGCTTTGCCCTGGTTCACATCCATCCGTGTGGGCAGAGGGAACTGGCCGAATACACCTTGTTTCCATCGTTCCGGCAGCAGGGTTTCGGGAAGCGGGCGGCGCGGTCCGTCTTTGCACTTCATCCCGGGCGATGGCGCTTTGGGGTTGCCTTGGGCTCGGCGGGCGCGGATGAGTTCTGGCAAGCGTGCCTTGCCGGGATGCAGGGGGTTGCCAATCTGCGCCGATGCCCTCCAATTACACCGCATCAGGGCTACAGCTACGCTTTTGACTTCGGAAAGGAGACCGATATGTCCCTCCCTCTCTGGTTTGACGCCTCTCTTTGTCTTGTCGGCGGGGTCTGGCAACCGGCCCAAGGTGGCGCGACCCTGCCTCTGGTCAATCCGTCTGACGGGTCGGAACTTTGCCAGATCGCGCGCGGCGGTTCCGCCGATATTGATGCCGCTGTAGCCGCTGCCGAAACGGCATTGCGTGGTGACTGGGGCCGGATGACCGCAACCGAACGCGGCCGTATCCTGACGCGCCTCGGCCAACTGGTGCTGGAACGGGTCGAAGATCTGGCCGTGATCGAAGCCGCCGACGTGGGCAAGCCGCTGACCCAGGCCCGCGCCGATGCCGTTGCGCTGGCCCGGTATTGCGAGTTCTATGGCGGCGCCGCCGACAAGGTGATGGGTGAAACCATTCCCTATCTCGACGGTTATACCGTCTATACCCTGCGCGAACCGCATGGGGTGACCGGTCATATCGTTCCCTGGAACTATCCGATGCAGATCATCGGTCGTTCGGTAGGCGCGGCGCTGGCCATGGGCAATGCCTGCGTTCTGAAACCGGCGGAAGAGGCCTGTCTGACCGCGCTGGCCTTTGCCGATCTGGCGATGCAGGCCGGGCTGCCCGCCGGAGCGCTGAACGTGGTGCCGGGACTGGGCGCCGAAGCGGGCGCGGCGCTGTCGGCGCATCCGGGCGTGCATCATATCTCGTTCACCGGATCTGTCGCCACCGGGGCGCTGGTGCAGCAAGCGGCGGGGCGCAACGTGGTGCCGGTGACGCTGGAACTGGGGGGCAAGTCGCCGCAACTTGTGTTCGACGATGCCGATCTGAATGCCGCGCTGCCTTTCCTGGTGAATGCGGGGTGTCAGAATGCCGGTCAGACCTGCTCGGCCTCTTCCCGCATCCTGGCTCAGCGTGGCGTCTATGAAGAGGTCAAGGCGCGCATGGCTGCGGCGTATGCCGACCTGACCGTCGGCCCCGCGATGGAGGATCTGCGGGTGGGGCCGCTGATTTCGGCCCGCCAAAAGGAGATTGTGACCGGGTTTCTAAACAAGGGCGCCGACCTGACCATCGCGGCGCAGGGCCGGATCGTGGATCACGCCCCGGCGTCGGGGGCTTATGTCCGTCCGACGCTGTTCGCCGATGTGCCTCCCAACCATGCGCTGGCACGGGACGAGATCTTTGGCCCGGTGCAGGTCCTGATCCCCTTCGACACCGAGGAAGAGGCAATCGAAATCGCCAATGGCACCGATTACGGTCTGGTTGCCAGCATCTGGACCCGAGACGGCGCGCGTCAGATGCGGCTGGCCAAACGGCTGCGGGCGGGGCAGGTCTTTGTCAACAACTACGGCGCCGGGGGCGGGGTCGAACTGCCCTTTGGCGGGGTCGGCAAGTCCGGTCATGGCCGTGAAAAAGGGTTCGAGGCGCTCTACGGATTTTCTCAACTCAAGACCGTCGCCGCGCGGCACGGCTGAGGATGAGCGGGCGCAGCGGCGATAACGTGGTTCTCGCGATCCTGTTGTCGCTGCTGGCGCTGGTCCTGTTCGACATGATGGGGCTGATCATCAAGCATTTGTCGCCGCGCTATGGCGCGGCCGAACTGTCAGCCTATCGCAACTTCTTTGGCATCTTTCCCAGCCTGATCGCATTGTGGTCGGCACCCGCCTGGCACCGGGCGGGGCGGCCCTGGAAGATCCGGCAGTGGCGGCTCGGGTTGATGCGCGGCGTCTATGTGACCTTTGCCCAGTTCCTGTTCTACTATTCGCTGGGCAAGCTGGCCTTTGCCACCGCCTCGACGATCACCTATGCCAACGCGGTGTTCATGACTGCGCTTGCGGTACCCCTGCTGGGCGAACGCGTTGGCCTTATGCGCTGGGCGGCGGTGCTGCTCGGGTTTGTTGGGGTCCTTTTGGTCATGAAACCCGGCAGCGAAAGTTTCTCGGCCGATGCGCTGGCGCCGTTGGGGGCGGCGTTTCTCTATGCTCTGACCGGCGTGTCGGCGCGGCAGATGGACAGTTCGGTGCCCAGTGCGCTGATCAACCTCTATTCCGTCGTGGCCGCATTGGTCGGATCGCTCGTGCTGGCCCTTTCGACCGGAGGTTTTACCCCCATCGGGCAGAGTGCCGACCTGGGATGGATCGCGGCAATGGGCGGTTTCGGAGGGACTGCCGTGCTGTGCCTGGTGGCCTCCTACCGGATGACCGAACAGAGCAACCTGGCGCCTTTCAGCTATTTCGGTATTCCCATCGCCTTTGTCGCGGGTTGGCTGGTGTTCGACGAAACGCCGTGGGCCGATCTGTTTCCCGGCGCGCTCTTTATTGCGGGCGGCGGGCTCATGATCGTCTGGCGCGAGCGGATCAGGTCGCGGGCGGGGCACCACAGATCAGACTGACGACCGGATCACACTTCGACAGCAAAGCGGGTTTGCTGGCCCACCCCGAACACTCGCTTGTAACGGGCGATCTCGTCGGCGGGACCCATCGCCTTTTCCGGGTTATCGCTCAGTTTCACGGTCGGCCGCCCATCGGCGGACACCGCCTTGCACACCAGCGAGAATGGAGCCAGCGCGTCATTGGCAACCAGGCCCCTGAAATCATTGGTCAGCAGGGTTCCCCAGCCGAAGGAGATCTTGGCTCGCCCGGCAAACCGGGCATGCAGTTCGGCGATCTTGTCCACGTCCAGCCCGTCCGAGAAGATGATGCGTTTCTCTGCCGGGTCTTCTCCGCGTGCCTTCCACCAGGCGATGGCGGTCTCGGCGCCTGCGGCCGGGTCGCCGCTGTCGATCCTGATCCCGGTCCAGCCCGCCAGCCAGTCGGGCGCCCGTTCCAGAAAACCCTTGGTGCCATAGGTGTCGGGCAGGATGATACGCAGATTGCCGTCATGCTCCTCGTGCCAGTCGCTCAGCACGTCATAGGGCGCACGAGCCAGTCCCGCGTCAGTCTCGGCCAAGGCGCTGTACACCATCGGCAATTCATGCGCATTGGTGCCGATGGCTTCGACCTCGCGCCGCATGGCGATCAGACAGTTCGAGGTGCCGGTGAACTTTGGACCCAAACCTTCGATCATCGCCTGCACGCACCAGTCCTGCCACAGGAACGAGTGCCGCCGCCGGGTGCCGAAATCGGCAATCGTCAATCCGTCGATCTGGCGCAGGCGCTCGATCTTTTCCCAGACGCGGGTCATGGCGCGGGCATAGAGCACCTGCAATTCGAACCTGCGCATGTCATGCAGTACCGCGCGCGAGCGCAGTTCCATCAGCACGGCGAGTGCCGGTATCTCCCACAGCATCACCTCGGGCCAGTTGCCTTCGAACGTCAGCTCGTACTGGTCGTCCCGGCGTTCCAGATGATAGGGCGGCAATTGCAGCCCCTCGAACCATTCCATGAAATCCGGCCGGAACATCTGCCGCTTGCCATAAAACGTATTGCCACGCAGCCAGGTGCTTTCACCCCGGCTCAGCCGCAGCGAGCGGATGTGATCGAGTTGCTCGCGCAGCTCACCTTCGTCGATCAGCCGCGCCAGCGGGATCCGCGTGGTCCGGTTGATCAGGGAGAAGGTCACCTGGGTGTCGGGCTTGTTGCGGAACACCGACTGGCACATCAGAAGCTTGTAAAAGTCGGTGTCGATCAGTGACCTCACGATCGGATCGATCTTCCATTTGTGGTTATAGACGCGGGTTGCAATATCCACTGGGCCTGCCTCGTGATCTGGGTCAGCCATGGATACGCCAGCGAAGCCGGTATGGCAATTCAAGGCGGTTCTGTTGGCTTGGCTCCGACGGTCAGGCGGTTCGAGGCACCGAGTCCGGATCGGTCCGATGCGCAAGATGCTTCAGCAGGCAGGAGATCAGTTCGGATCTGCCAACAGGTTTGCTGAGAAAGTCGTTCATTCCGGCATCAAGGCATGCTCTGCGGTCGCTGTCATATGCGTTCGCCGTCAGCGCTACGATCGGGAGCCCGGTGCTCCAGGACTTCCGAATGAGCCGGGTCGCCTCGATCCCGCTCAACTGCGGCATCGACATGTCCATGAAGACGATGTCGGGATTGAGCGCCTCGGTCATTTCAACGACCTGCTGCCCGTCACAGGCGAATTCGAGCCGCACCGGAAGATCCGCCAGGAATTTCGCGATCAGGAGTCTGTTGACCCTGTTGTCATCCGCGACAAGGACGGTCCGCCCATCCAGGCGTTCAAGTACTTCGTCTTCGATCTTCATCTGTTGATCGGTGCCGCCGATCTGCATCGGCGGGGCGAGAGGTAGCCTCAGAGAGAAACACGATCCCGATCCAAGCGTGGAGTCCACAGTGAGGCTGCCCCCCATCAGCCCGACCAACTCCCGAGAGATGGACAGACCCAGCCCGGTGCCCCCATAGGTCCGGGTTGTGTTGGCTTCGGCCTGCGAGAAACGTTCAAAGACATGCTCGATCTTGTCGGCGGGAATACCGATACCGGTATCTTCGACCTCGATGATCGCGACATGGCCTGACGCGGCCTGCTCCACCGACAGACGCAGATACACCGCGCCGTTTTCGGTGAACTTGACGGCATTTCCCAGCAGGTTGATCAAGATCTGTCTCAGGCGGCCATCATCGGCATGAACAAGTTCCGGCACTTCGGTCAGCGTCTCCAGCGAAAGGCGCAGACCCTTGCTGTTCGCCTGAGGCCGGATCAGGCGCACCGTATCCGACACGCAGGCCAGCAGATCAAAGTCAACCGGGTGGAGTTCCACCTTGTGGGCATCGAGACGGGACAGTTCCAGAACATCGTTGATGATTGTCAGCAGCGCGGCCGCCGAACTCTTTATCGTGTCGACATATTCGTTCTGCTCTTTCGTAAGAGGGGTTCCAGAGAGCAATTCCGCCATTCCGACGACACCGTTCATCGGGGTTCTGATTTCATGGCTCATCGTGGCCAGGAAGTCCGCTTTCGCCCTGGCCCCATCCTCGGCAGCTTCGCGCGCAGCGGCCAGTTCCTGTTCATGGGATTTGGCCTGGGTAATGTCGCGTTCCACCGCCACCGTCATTTCTACATTGCCGGTCTCGTCGACGATGGGCACCATGTTGACGTCCATCCAGATCGGCTGACCCTGCTTTGTCACGTTCTGGATTTCACCGCGGAATGGTCGCCCTTCGGTGATCGCCGCTGCGATCGCGTTCGACATCGACAAATCGGTTTCGGGCCCGTTCAGCAATTCACCCGGCAGCTTGTCCCTGGCTTCGTCGGCCGAAAACCCGGTGATCCGGGTAAAAGCTTCGTTCGTCCATACAATTCGCCCTGTCGCATCTGACATGATGACACTGTCGTTGGCGTTTCGCGCGACAAGTGACAGTTGCTGCGCCTCTTTCTGGTGGCGGAGCAGGTCGCGGCCCTGTTCGATCAGGCGCAAGGTTGTGCGCCGATGCGTATTGAAACCCGCGTTCACGAAATTCAGAAAGAGCGCAACCATGAAGGCGAGCATCGCTGTGCCGCTGGCGTCCATCAAGAAGATGGAATCGAGCCTATTCGCGGTCAGGACTTCGAACGCAAAAATGAACAAGGTGACCAGGGCATAGACGGTCAACCGGACCGCGCCAGCCGATGGATTAAACGGCAGCACCAGCCCGGCATTGATGGCCGCCCCGGCGAGAAACGCAATTGTGAACAGGGAAGACTGCCCGCTGAACTCTCCGAACCAGGCCAGCAGGACGCAAAGCGCTATTGTCGCGGATTGCACCAGGGCCGTGATCGAGCTGATGAACAGCAATCTGTGCAGATCGTGACCCGCTTCGATCAGCTTGGGCAGGCGGGACAGGAACAGGCAGTCGACCAACTCGCCAAACAATGCGACAAGAACTGCAATGGCTCCCGTTTCAGGCCCTTCGGACATTGTCAGCGCCAGGCCGCCGCTGAACGTCATGATCTGCCGGTTGCCGAAGTTCCGGACCCGGCCCCTGGCATAACGGATCAGCAGGCCGCGGCGGCTATACCTCCGTTCGAATTCCGCCAGTTGGTCGGCTTCGTGCGACCCGGTATCTTGCATTGGCGAACCCCGGGGTGACATGGACATGTACCCAACGTTCTAGCCCGGCAGACCTTAACAAATGGCAACTATCAGGTCAGTTTCACGCCCGCCGCCCGCATGGCGTCGATTGCGGCCTGCAAGGAGCCGTCAAGGTCGATCGCACGGCAGGCGTTCATCTGTACCGTGACGTCGTAACCCAGACGCGCCGCATCGACAGCAGAATAATGAACACAAAAATCGGTCGCCAGACCGACCAGGGTCAGTCGGTCGATGCCACGATTGCGCAGGTATCCGTCCAGTCCGGTCGGTGTTGTCTTGTCGTTTTCAAAGAACCCCGAATAGCTGTCGATACCGGCACGGAACCCCTTGCGAATGATCAGGTCCGCATCGGTGACAAGGTCGGGATGGAACTTGGCCCCGCGTGTGTTCTGAACACAGTGATCCGGCCACAGAACCTGAGGCCCATAGGGCATCTGGATCAGTTCGAACGGTGCCGCACCCGGATGCGAAGACGCGAACGACGAGTGCCCTGCCGGGTGCCAGTCCTGCGTCAGGATCACAGCATCGAACGCGTTCATCATCCCGTTGATCAAGGGTACAATCGCATCGCCCTCGGGCACCGCCAATGCGCCGCCGGGGCAAAAATCGTTCTGAACATCAATCACGATCAGGCCATGCATGGCTATCTCCCTTTTGGAGCGACACTAGCGTGCGGGCGGAGGATGAAAAAGCACCCTTTGCGCCACAGGCCACGCAAACGGCGTTGCGATCGTCTGCTCTCCGATATATCCGGCTCCTTTCGCACAGACCGGGAGAGAGCTATGGCACGTCTTGGCGTGGATTTTGGAACGTCGAACACTGCGGTCGGGCTGATGCAGGCGGGGCAGCCCCGGATTCTCCCTCTTGAACCAGGGGCGCAAACCCTGCCAACGGCGGTGTTCATCGACTTTGACACCCGCCGCTACGTCTATGGCAGCGACGCCGCCCGCGCCATGATGGACGGGCAGGAGGGCCGCTTTCTGCGTGCGCTGAAGAGCGTTCTGGGCACCTCTCTGGCGCGCGAACCCCGTGTGTTTCTGAACGAGCGGCTGACCCTGGTCGAGGTGATCGCCCGCTTTCTGACCGAGATCCGGGAGCGTGCCGAAAAGCTCAGCGGGCAGAGATTTGATCGCGCCCTGTCGGGCCGACCCGTCCATTTCCATTCTGCGGCACCCGATCGCGACGCCCAGGCCCGGATTGACCTGCGTGACGCTTATCTGCTTGCCGGATTCCGCGATGTAGACTTTCTGCCCGAGCCCGAAGCGGCGGCGCTTGCGGTTGCGGGACAGGGGCGGATGCTGATCGTCGATATCGGCGGCGGCACCTCGGATTTCACCCTGTGCGACCGTCAGGGTTCGGCCACCCAGGTTCTGGCGAGCCGCGGCTTGCGTATCGGCGGCACTGACTTTGACCGGGTGCTGAGCCTGGAACATGCGATGCCGTTGCTGGGTTACGAGACCAGGATCGGCGCCGAACTGGGCGATGCCAGCCACAGCGCGCCCCGGGCGCTGTTCCACGATCTGGCGAGTTGGGAAAAAATCGCCTTCGTCTATGATCCTGCCATCTTGCGCGAGGTGAGGCGCTGGGCGCGCCTGGCTGAACAGCCGCGCCTGTTCGAACGCCTCTCCGAAGTGCTGGAATCGCATCTCGGCCACGACGTGGCCTATGCGGTCGAGGCGGGCAAGATCGCCGCCAACGGGGCCGAGGCGGGCCGCATTACGCTCGATATCATCGAGCGTGGGCTGGGGGCCGATCTGGGTAAGGACGCGATGCAAGCGACGCTGGCCGGTTTTGCCGATGAAATCGCAGTCTGCGCGATGCAGACCGTGCGCGATGCGGGTGTCACTCCGGGTAGTGTTGATCAGGTCGTTTTTGTGGGTGGTTCCAGCCTGATGGCGGTGATCCGGTCGGCTTTGCGCCGTGTCCTTCCCGACGCGCGGCAACAGGACTCCGAAGTGTTCACCGCCGTGGTGCATGGCCTCGCACTGGCCAGCGAAACTCAATAAAACAACATCGAAAACGCATGTTTTGCCATATGGCGCGCCTCTTGAAATCGCGGGCGGCGGGGCGTATGGCGCGGGCATGTACACGATCGCCGCACTCTACCACTTCACCCGTTTCCCCGATCCCGCCGCGCTGAGACCGGCCCTGCTGACGCTGTGCCAGGCGCAGGAGGTCAAGGGTACGCTGTTACTTGCAAAGGAGGGCATCAATGGCACCATCGCCGGTCCTCGCGCGGGAATCGACGCGGTGCTGGCCCATATCCGCGCTCTGCCGGGCTGCGCCGATCTGGAGTGGAAAGAGGCCCAGAGCGACCATCCGCCCTTTGGCAAGATGAAGGTGCGGCTGAAGAAAGAGATCGTGACCATGGGGCAGCCGGATGTCGATCCGCTGGCGAAGGTCGGGCACTACGTGGAGCCGCAGGACTGGAACGACCTGATCCGGTCGGAGGACGTCGTGGTGATCGACACCCGCAACGACTATGAGGTGGCAATCGGCACGTTCGAAGGCGCCATCGACCCCAAGACGGACAGTTTCCGCGAATTCCCTGCCTGGTGGGAGGCCAACAAGGAGCGGTTCCACAACAAGCGGGTGGCGATGTTCTGCACCGGCGGCATCCGGTGCGAGAAATCCACCAACTATTTGCTGGGGCAGGGGGTCGAACAGGTCTATCACCTCAAGGGCGGCATCCTGCGCTATCTCGAAGAGATGCCCGCCGAGAACAGCACCTGGCAGGGCGAATGTTTCGTTTTCGACAACCGGGTCTCGGTCGGCCACGGATTGGTCGAGGGGCCGCACGAGCTGTGCCATGGCTGCCGCCGCCCGATCCTGCCCGAGGACCGAAAGCGCCCGGAATACGAACATGGTGTAAGCTGTCATCTCTGCATCAATGAAACCACTGACGCGGACAAGACGCGCTTTCGCGAACGGCAGAAACAGATCGCGCTGGCCCGCGCGCGCGGAGAAGAACACCTCGGCAGCCATTGAGCCGCTGCGCGCTTGCCTGATCTCGACGGACAAGAGATGATCGAAGCCGGAGATCGAGGAGCAGGACATGGCCAAACCGCATTCCCTGACGCGCGAGTGGCGCGGAACCATGATAGCCGCAGGCGGCATGGTCATCGTCAGCAGCCTTGCGTTTCGCATCTTGTCACATGTTGACGAAGGCCTTGCTGGTGGCACCCTGGGTACGGTTTCGACAATCGCCTTGGCTGCCTGGCTGTTGATGCAGCTCTGGACCTATGTCGTGCGCATCGGCCAGCCCAAGCATCAGGTGGTGCTGATGGGTATCTCCTTTATCCAGTCGGTGCCGTTCCTTTACGCGGCGGTCTATGCCTCCTTCGGATACACGGACAGTTGTGTTCAGGGGGCGGATCGTGCCTCGGAACTGCTCTATTTCTCTTATGTCACCTTCACCACGGTCGGTTATGGCGATCTGCAACCCGTCGGCATGTGCCGTGGCCTGGCCGTGGCCGAGGCGGTGACCGGCTACATCCTGCTGGGCCTGTTTGTATCGGCGGCCGTGGCCGTCGCCTCGCATAACCGGCATTCGAAGGAATAGCCCTGCCTAGCCCGCGTTAACGGGAACCAGGTGATTGTCCCAGGCAATGTTGGTCTGGCTCAGCGACGCGCCGTCAATCCACTGCAATTGTCCCGTCCCTGACGAGGTAAGCAAACGGCCGCCCAGCAGACTCAGCCCGCACACATCCTCAATCTCGACACTCTGCGCAATTCTGCCTGTGGTCACGTTGCTCAGCTGAACACGGCCACCGCGCGGCGATGACACGGCGACCTGAGCGCCGCCGTCGAAAAACGCGACACTGCCGCCATAGCCGTTCATGGCGCGCATCTCGATCTCACTACCGGGAACGGCTTGGGGCGCCGCGCCCCTCTTGTGCAATCCCAGAACCGGGCGCAATTCGGTCTCCTCGCCTTCCCACTGCATGGCAAAAGCGACCAGCCCGTCGCCCCGCACATCAAGATGCCGGATCGAGTTTTGCCGGTGCTCGGGTGGCATCTGCACCATGTCCAGAACCAAACCCTCAAGCGACAGATAGGTCAGGTTGGGTTGCATCACCGGCAGGTTCAGCTTGGCCCGGCCACTGTCCGGGTGGGTCTCTACCCCGCCATTTGCGACGACCAGCGTCCGGCCATCGGGCATCAGCCGGATGTCATGCGGCCCGACCCCGGACGAGGACACCTCTCCCATCCGGCGATATCCCCTGGCCACGTCCCACAAGCCGATACGACCCTCACCCGCCTCATAGTCGTTTTCCGTTGTATAGAGGGTCGTCCCATCGGGCGAAAACACGCCGTGGCCGTAGAAATGCCGCCCCTCGGGGGCCGAAAGTCGCGCGATCTCGGCGCCGGACACGCAGTTCAGCACCACCGCAAACCGTCCCGGGCGGCGGGCAAAGGCGACGGCCTCGGGGCGGTCGGGATGGGCGGCGGCGGCATGACCCCGGTCGGGGATGGGGATACGAAAGACCGGCCTTCCCTGATAGTTGACGCCGTAGAGGAAATAGGCGCCATCCGGCGCCCGCCCAGCGCTCAGAAACGCCGGAGCACCCGCATCGGCCCAACTCAGTCTCGGTGTCAGGCTCGCCGCTACCAGTCCTGCCAGAAAGCCGCGTCGGTTCCGCATCGCTCAATCTCCGTCCAATGAGTTGAACCCGGCTGAAACGCCCAGCTTGGGTCCAAGGTCCTTTGCCACCGCCTCGCGGATCTCGTTCACCCGTTGTTGCAAGGCCTCGATACGAACCCGACCGCTTGGGTTGGCGACCCCGACCAAAGTGGGGTCGTCAATCCGGCTTGCCGTTTCGAGCGCCAGATCGAATTTCGCGGCCAGTTCCATTTGCAGGTCGGTATCTTCTTTGGCCAACAGCAGCGCCAACTCTCGTTGCGACCCCAGCGACGCCCGGATCAGGTCCAATGACAGGCCGGATCGCCACATCTCGGCCCGTAGCGAGCGCGGCTTGTCATAGGTACCCAGAGGCCGTCCCAACCGTAACTCAGCCGTCATTTGCAGGCCGGTCCGCAGCGCCTTGAAGAACTCCTGGAGCACCTCCGCCTCGGACTGATATGTACCTCCCGGTCCCGGGCTGCGCATCAGGGCGGCATAACGGTCGTGCCAGTCGGTGGCCATGTCACCTGCCAGCCGCGCACCATCGGCGGCGATGGCGCGGATCAGGGCGCAGCGGTATTCGGCGGTCCCGGCTGTTGCGATTCTGTCGTCAAACAGCAGGTATTCCAACGCATAGAGACCCCGCGCCGCGATCGAAACCTGGGCAAAGGCGGTGCTGTCGGAAACGGCCTGATCCCGGGCCAGGATCAGCCCCATCAGCACCTTGGGCGTCATGCCCCGATTGTCCGGCCAAAAGGCAAGCGCGAAGCCGCGGTTTTCCGCCTCGCTCGGGCCGAACCGCAAGTGGCTGACCGTTGTCCAGGCTTTGACGGCATCGGCAAACGCTCCTCTCAGCGGGGCTGAGGCCGTGTCACACTCTGCGTCCGCCATGGCGGACAAAGCCTGCGTTTGGGCCTCTAGCCGATCGAACCCGGGCAGGACATGGGCATCCAGAATGTCATTCCCTGGATCGGCCGCTGCCATACCAGCGAGGAACAGGGGGAAGAGCAGCATACGGATCATTTCAGAGGCTCTCCAAAAAGCGGATCAGGGCGGCACGATCCGCAGGCGTCATTGCGATCACTGCCGTCTGCTGCGGTTCCGCTTCGCCGCCGTGCCACAGGATCGCCTCCAGCAGCGACCGGGCACGCCCGTCATGCAGGAACCGGCTGTAGCCGCTGACCTCGGCGGTCAAACCAATGCCCCAGAGCGGCGGCGTGCGCCATTCATGGCCATCGGCACGGCCTTCGGGCAGCGCGTCTGCCAGACCGTCGCCCATGTCGTGCAGCAACAGGTCTGTGTAAGGCCAGATCAGTTGAAAGCTCTGTTCCGGCTGATCCGCCAGGCGTGCCGTGACATGTTTGGGCACGTGGCACCCAACGCATCCGGTGTCATAGAACACCTGCTTGCCGCGCAGGACCTCGGGGTCATCTGGCAGACGCCGCTCGGGCACCGCCAAGTTGCGGCTGTAGAAACTCACAAGTTCAAGCCCCGCACCGTCAATCTCGGTGTCGCGGATATCGCCATCGCCATGCGGCGCGGCGCGACAGGTCGCTTGCGCCGCGCTGCAATCACCCCATCCGTCCGGAAACAACGGCGAGGAGATGCCGATATCATTGGCAAAGGCTGCGGCCGACTGATCGCGGATCGTGGCCTCTCCCGCCTTCCAGCCAAAGCGCCCCAGCATAGGTTGTTCGCCATCCCGCGACCAAACCCAATTGGCCCGGCCCGAGATGCCGTTGCCATCCCGGTCGTCCTCGTCAACTAGGGCAAGGATGTCCTGTTCGGGGATCGCCTCCAGCAGCCCAAGCCCGATCATCGGCGGAGCAACCCGCGCGCTGAACACGGTCTCGCCATTCAGCGGGCCATAGCCAAGCGTGCCTAGGTCGTATTCAGGCTGTCGCAGGACCACAGTCTCACCACCCGCCAGCTCGATTGGGATCTCGCGATAACGCACCGCTATTTGCGCCTCGGCGGCATGGCCGGGCAGGGCGAGGTCCTGCAATTGACGGCCATAGACCGGGTCCGGTCCGCCGCCGGGTCGGGCCAGGCGCACGATCATCGACACGGATCCATCCTGATCCGGGGGCTGCCCGCGCCCGTCGCGGATATGGCAGGCCTGGCAGGATCGCGCGTCATACAGCGGGCCCAGCCCGTCCGAGGCCTGCGTGGACGAAGGCGACGACACCCAGATCTTTTCGAACAGGGCCTTGCCCAGCAGAAAATCCAGTTCCCGCTCAAAACTCATGTTTGCCGACGGATGCGAAAACGCATCGCGATCCGTCGTATTCCTGAGCGTGGCGGCCCCACCGGGCAGGGCCTCATAGGGTTCTGACTGTTCGAACGCCTCGGTCGGGCGGATGACCTCGGCAATCCGAGCGGCATCCTCTTTGACGGGTGACGCCGCAAGCGCCTGACCGCATGCAGCGGTCAGGCAGGCAGAGATCAGACCCAGAACCGATCGTTGAAACACGTCAGCTTCCCAGGGCGATTTCAAAATTCACGCCGAATACATGATCGGTTACACCGGCTTCCTCGATCCGGGCCAACGCAGCGCCGATCAGATAGCGGTCTCCGAACTCGTATTCGGCGCCAATGGATAGCAGTTCGGTCTTGCCCAGGCTATCGACATCCCGGGTCGCCACCGTACCCGACAAGGTCACATCGCCGACCGCATAGGCGGCGTTGAGCGTGACAAAACGGGCATTGTCGGCGGTGCCGCCATAGCCATCAAACACCGCAGCCTCGGCGAACAGATCGAGCGCGCCGCCGAATGTATGGCCAATGGCCAGAAACCCGCCGGTCTCGTCCGAGACATCGCCAGCACCCGCACTGAGATGCCGGGCACCTGCCCAGACCCGGGTGTCACCGAACGTGCCGTGCCATTGCAGGCTGGCATTGTCGAGCCGCCCGGTATTGCCTGCACCCCCCAGGGCCGTGCTGTTGCGCCCTCGGTTGAACCCGGCCGATTGGCTGAGCGCGGTGTCGTCGGCGTAGAACAGTCCGATCGACAAGACACCCGCCACCCCCAGGTCAAGATCGGTCAGCGCGCCGATCTGCTCGGACAATTCGTAATCCTCGGCCAGTGTGCTGCCGAAATATCCGGCAGCCTCGTCCCAGGCGGTGCCAAAGGCCGGATGCACCTTGCCCAGTTGCACTGTGGCTGGACCGATTCCAAACTCCAGACCCAACTGATCCAGGTACAGACCATAGCCGGTGTTCGCGGCGGCATCTTCGACCTCTTCAAAGGTCAGTCCGGCAAAGATCGAAACGCCGTTGCCAAAGGCGTAGGTGCCCAGGAACTCGCCCTTGGCATAGGCCGTATCGGTCTCGTTTGCCGGTGTGTCGGACGAATAGACGGATTCAAAGCCCAGTTCCACCGACCCTTCCCAGGCAAACCCGGATTGATCTTGGTCTTGGGCTTGGGCGGCGGTGGTACAGGCAATGGTGCCGACCAGAGCCGCAAATCTTTGGATGTACATTTTGCTACTTTCTTTGATGAGCAGCTTGGCGGGCCATCAAGGCTGGCTGGCTGTGTGTAAGCCTATTGAAAAACCGCGCCCGGATTGTCGAGCGATTCCGAGCCTTCGAAGCTGATTTCATCCAGCCCCAGCGCCGGAACCAGGCGCTGGATCGAGCGGGTCTGATCGATCAGCCCTTCGACCCCGGCCATGATCAGGGCTTCGCCTTCGGCATTGCCGCGCGCCAGCATCTGGTCATAGGCCATCCCGCCCTTGACCGCCGTCCGGATCGCCTCCAGCGCCGCCATGGTCGTGTCGAGCTTGCTACGCAGTTCTGCGTCCAGGCCCGGGTCGGTTTCGGCCACCAGATCGGACAGAGATGGGCCGGCGAGCACGTCACCATTCAGCCGCTGATACCGGCCGAGGTAGACGTTCTGAACGCCCAGCCCGTCATAGTAATGGCTGTTGTGGGTGTTGTCCGAGAAGCAGTCGTGTTCCTCTTCAGGATCGTTCAGCAGAAGGCCCAGCCGCATCCGCTCACCTGCCTGTTCGCCATAGCTGAGGCTGCCCATGCCGGTCACGATGGCGATCAGCCCGGCGGCTTCATCCGCCATCACCGCTGCACGCGCGGCACCCCCCCGGGCCCATTGCGCGGCCATCCACTCCAGGTCGTCGACAAGCAGGGTGGTGGCGGCTTGCAGGTAGGCTGCGCGGCGGTCGCAATTGCCGTTTGTACAATCCGTACCCTGCGCATAGTCGGTCCAGGGCCGGTTCCCGGCGCCCGGGCCGTTGCCGTTCAGGTCCTGCCCCCAGAGCAGGAACTCGATGGCATGATAGCCCGCCGCGACATTGGCATCGACACCGTCGGCCTCGTGCAGGGTGTCGGAAAGCAGGGTTGGCGTGATGCTGGTCGCGTCCACCTGGGTTCCGGACAATTCGAACTGCGGTGTCGCGATGACATTCAATGACGCATAGAGGTTGTCATCGGTCGGCCCGGCGTAGGAGGCATCGACATAGTCGATCAGCCCTTCGTCGAGCGGCCAGGCATTCACGCGGCCTTCCCAATCGTCGACGATCGGGTTGCCGAAACGATACACCTCGGTCTGCTGATAGGGGATGCGGGCGGCCAGCCACGCCTCGCGGGCGGCGGCAAGCGATGCCTCGGAAGGCTTTGAAATCAGGTCGTTTATCGCGACTTGCAGAGCGCGCGACGTGACCAGGCTGTCCTGATATTTCGCCTCGGCGATGTTGGCATAAGTGACAAGTACGGCGGCTCTGTCCGTGGCCAGGGCGGGCGCGGCGCAGAGCAGGGTCAGCGCAGAGGCTACGAGCGTTTGGGGTGTCATGGATGTCCCTCGGATGTGAGTCAGGCTTGGCTTGACCCGCAGGGATCTGGCATGACAGTTAACTGACTAAATAAGTCAGGCTTGTCAACCGGGAGTTAGCTCCGTTCACCTGTTGCGGTCGATCCAGGCGGACATGGCGGCCTTGTCGTGAAAACACTCGGGCGGCACGGTCCGGCGCTTGGCCCGCGCGATCCGCTCGGCAAAAGCCACTTGTTTTCCAGAGGGATAGCGGTCGAACGGCGACTCGGATGCAGGCCGGTGGGCGGAGATCCAGGCGGACAGAACACGGCGATCACGCTGCGCCTCGACCGGGATTTCCAGGGCCGAGCGTTGTGCAATCGCGCGGGCGTATCGCAGTTGTTTTTCGGTGACCGGCAGCAGGTGATAGTCGTTGCTGGGGCCGTCGAACGCGTGCATGCGCGGGGCCGTCAACATGGGGAAACCCTCCATTCCACTATGGAACAAATATAGAACATCTTGTGGAGAATTTCAAGATGCCGGTCGGATCAACATAGTGTTGCACCCCCGAAACCCCGCCGAATTGACCGTTTTGTACTGGCTAAACGACCCCAATTGACCGTTTTGTACGGGCGTCCGGAGGGAAACGGGAGGCGGCGACAGGCATGTGTCGCGGAACAAGCGTTGGATAAACCCCCGCCAAGGCGGGGCTGTGCCGGGACGGAGTTCCGCACGACGGAGCAAGGGATTCGCTGCGGGGGCGGCCCGACCTGAGACCGAACATCAAAACAGGCGTTCGGATTGCGCCGGCATCGGGTTCTTTCCGCCCCGGCGCAAGTCAGTCACCCGCCGACCACAGTTGGTGTCCGGCGCCCGCACTGCTGGCGAAAGCAAACGCCCCGTTGTCATGCCGGGGCGTTTTCTTTTCACTCGGCGACACAGTCGGCGAAATACCGGACCTCGCCGTTCTCGCCGACCTCGTGAAGCAAGCCGTGGATATCGGTTTCGAAGCCGGGGCATTCGCGGGCAAACTCGCGGTTGAACCGAAGATAGTCCACGATCTCCTTGCTGAAGACTTCGCCGGGGACCAGAAGCGGGATACCGGGCGGATAGGGGGTGACGAGGCTTGTGGTCACACGGCCTTCGAGATCGTCGATCGCGACCCTTTCGGTCTTGCGTCGCGCAATATGGGAAAACGCGTCGAGCGGGGACATCGCAGGGCGGTGATCGCCCAGATAGATCTCGGTCGAGAGCCGCGCCACGTCGTATTTGGCGTAGAGATCATGCACGTGCTGGGACAGATCCTTGAGTCCCATATGTTCATAGCGTGGCTGTTTGGCGCAGAATTCCGGCATCACGCGCCACAGCGGCTGGTTGCGGTCATAGTCGTCCTTGCACTGCTGGAGCGCGGCGAGAAGCGTGTTCCAGCGGCCCTTGGTGATACCGATGGTGAACATGATGAAGAAGCTGTAAAGACCGGTCTTTTCGACCACGACACCATGTTCGGTCAGGTATTTCGACACGATCGAGGCGGGGATCCCGGTTTCTTCGAAGCGGCCGTCGATGTTCAGGCCCGGGGTGATGATCGTCGCCTTGATCGGGTCGAGCATGTTGAAGTTGCGGGCCATGTCGCCGAACCCGTGCCAGGCGTCTTCGCCCGAGCTTTCGATGGCATCGCTGTCGGTCTTCTTCAGCTCCCAGGCTTTGGCGCGGCCAATCCCCTCTTCGGCCAGTTCGTCGGGGCCCCAGACCTGGAACCACCAGTCGTTGCCATATTCCTCGTCCACCTTGCGCATGGCGCGCCGGAAATCGAGCGCCTCCATCAGGCTTTCCTCGACCAGCGCGGTGCCGCCCGGGGGCTCCATCATCGCCGCCGCGACATCGCAGCTGGCGATGATCGAGTATTGCGGGCTGGTGGACGTGTGCATGAGGTAGGATTCGTTGAATAGATGCCGGTCGAGTTTTGCCTCTTCCGCATCCTTCACCAGAACATGGCTGGCCTGGCTGATGCCCGCCAGAAGCTTGTGGACCGATTGCGTCGCGTACACCATCGAGCTTTTCGTGCGCCCGCGCTTGCGCCCCATCGCGTGGTAGGTGCCGTAGAACGGGTGGAAGGCCGCATGCGGCAGCCAGGCCTCGTCGAAATGCAGCGTCTCGACATAGCCGTCGAGGATCTCTTTTATGACTTCGGTGTTGTAGAGCACCCCGTCATAGGTGGATTGCGTGAGCGAGAGGATGCGCGGCTTTACCGTGTCGGGGTCGATCCCTTCCAGAAGCGGGTTGGCCTCGATCTTGGCCCTGATGGCTTCGGGTTCGAATTCGGATTTCTGGATCGGGCCGATGATCCCCCAATGATTGCGCGTGGGCTTGAGAAAGATCGGGATGGCGCCCGTCATGATGATCGAATGCAGGATCGATTTGTGACAGTTGCGGTCCACCAGCACGATGTCGCCCGGCGCGACGTTGTGATGCCAGACCATCTTGTTCGAGGTCGAGGTCCCGTTGGTGACGAAAAAGCAGTGATCGGCGTTGAAGATCCGCGCCGCGTTGCGCTCTGACGCCCCGATGGCGCCGTTGTGGTCGAGCAGCTGGCCCAGTTCCTCGACCGAGTTGCAGACATCGGCGCGCAGCATGTTCTCGCCGTAGAACTGGTGATACATCTGCCCGATGGGCGACTTCAAAAAGGCGACACCGCCCGAATGTCCGGGACAATGCCACGAATACGAGCCGTCCTCGGCATAGTCGAGAAGCGCCTTGAAGAACGGCGGCTGGATGTATTCGAGATAGTTCTTCGCTTCGCGGATGATGTGGCGGGCGACGAATTCGGGGGTGTCCTCGAAGGCATGGATGAAACCGTGCAGCTCGCGCAGGACATCGTTCGGCAGGTGCCGCGAGGTCTTGGTCTCGCCATAGATGTAGATCGGGACATCTTCGTTCTTGTAGCGGACCTCTTGTATGAAGCTGCGGAGATTCAGAACCGCCGGGGCGAGGTCGGGGCCGGGGCTGAACTCTTCATCGTCGATCGACAGGACAAAGGCCGCCGCGCGGCTTTGTTGCTGCGCGAATTGCGACAGATCACCGTAGCTTGTCGCGCCGAGGACCTCGAACCCTTCGGCTTCAAGCGCTTGTGCAAGCGCCCGAATGCCGAAGCCCGACGTGTTCTCGGACCGGAAATCCTCGTCGATGATGACAATGGGAAAGCAAAACTTCATCTGTCGATCCTTGATGCGACTTGTGAACTTCGACTGTTGTCGAAGTCTGGGGAAATGACGTCAAGTGCCGAAAAAACCATTGGGAGGTGACATTGTCCACAGTCCAGTTGTCTTGCCTGCCGTGAAGCGGCCCCTTGCGCCTCAAAAGTTTTGCGTGTCATTGCCCGCGTCCGCGCGTAGCGTGCGCGCGAATCCGTGGACGAGCCATATGGAGCCTGCATGACCCAGATCACCCCCGCGCTGCTGACCGAAATCCGCAGCCGTTTCGCGCAAATCGACCACTGCCCGGTGCAGGGCCCGCGCGTGTTCTTTGAAAATGCCGGTGGCGCGCTGACGCTGCATTCGGTGGTCGAGACATCGGCCCGCTATGCGGCGATCCCCGACAACCAGGGGCGCGACAACCCGGGCAGCCACGAGCTGGTGCGGGTGATCGACAAGGCCAAGGACGACATGCGCGTGTTCATGAACGCGCCGGGGGGGCAGTTCTTTGTCGGCGAAAGCGGTACTGAGCTGACCTTTCGCCTGATCATGAACGCCTGCCTGGGCGCCGGGCCGGGGGTGGTGCTGGGCACGACGCTGGAGCATCCGGCCTCACGCAGTGCCTGTGACCGCTGGGCGCGGGTGGCAGGGCAGCGGCATGTGCTGGTGGCCCATGACGACGCGACAGGCACGGTGACGCCCGAGGCCTATGCCGCGGCGGTGACGCCCGATACCGTGGTGGCGACCGTGGTCCATACCTCGCCCGTGACCGGCATGGGGGTGGACCTGGAGGGGATCGTGGCGGCGATCCGGGCGGTTGCGCCCGAAGCCTATATCATCGTGGACGGCATCCAGCATGCGGCGCATGGGCGGATCGACCTGGCGGCTTACGGTGTCGATGGCTATGTGATCTCGCCCTACAAGATGTTCTCGCGGCATGGCTACGGGCTGGCCTGGATCTCGGACCGGCTGACGAAATTGCCGCATAACGGGCTCTTGAACGGGCCTTCGGACAATTGGGAGATGGGAACGCGGGACACCGGCAGCTATGCGACGCTGACCGATGTTGCGGATTACCTCGAATGGCTGGGCGCGCAGGTGAGCGATGCGACCGACCGGCGGGCGCGGTTCGTGGCGGCGGGCGAGGCGATCCATGCGCAGGAAAAGGCGCTGACCGACGCGATGATCCATGGCACCGGCAACCTGCCGGGGCTGAAGGACATGGAGAAGGTGCATATCATCGGCGGCATCGACAACCCGGCGCGCGAGGGGCTGGTGTCGCTCTGGGTCGAGGGTGTGGCCTCGGCCGAGGTGGTGGCGCAGCTCAATGCGCAGGGAATCCGCACCCATGTGCGCAAGGCCGATCATTACTCGGGCAACATCCTTGATCCGCTGGGGCTGGACAGCTGCGTGCGGGTGTCGATGTGCCATTACAACAGCGTTCACGAGGTGGCGCAGTTCCTGGCGGCGATGAAGGCGATCGCGGCCTGACACAAAACAAAAACCGGCCCCCCACCCCAGAATTTTTGGCGGGTGCGGGGCCGGGTCTGCGGCTAGGGTCGTCCGGGACACAGTACGGAGACCCGCCCCATGAAAACCCATGCCCAGGCCGTCGTGATCGGCGGCGGTCTTGTCGGATGCTCGATCCTCTATCACCTGGCCAAGCTGGGCTGGCGCGATGTCGTCTTGCTGGAGCGGGACGAGCTGACCAGCGGATCGACCTGGCATGCGGCGGCGAATATCCACGGGCTGCACGACAACAACAACGTCACCCGTATCCAGCATTACACGATGAACCTGTACAAGGAGCTGGAGAAGGAGACCGGGCAGGGCTGTGGCGTGTTCCAGGCGGGCTCGCTCTATCTGGCGCAGACCGAGGCGCGGGAACACCAGCTGCGGCTGCAAGAGGCCAAGGCGCGGTATTACGGGCTGAACTTCTACGAGATCGACAAGGACCGCGCCAAGGAACTGCACCCGCTGGCGCAATTCGACGATATCCGCTGCATCATGTATGAACCCGATGGCGGCAATGTGGACCCGTCGGGCGTGACCTATGCCTATGCCGCCGGAGCCCGCGCCATGGGGGCCACGATCGAACGGTTCTGCCCGGTGATCGGCACCGAGCCCCAGCCGGATGGCAGCTGGATCGTGCGCACCGAGAAGGGCGACATTCACACGCAATGGGTGGTCAACGCGGCGGGCCTGTGGGGGCGCGAGGTGGCGGCGCTGGCGGGCATCACCCTGCCGCTGCAACCGACCGAGCATCAGTATTTCGTGACCGAGGCCATCCCCGAAGTGGCGGCGCTGGGCCGCCGCCTGCCGTCGATCGCGGACCGGGATGGCGAATATTACTTCCGGCAGGAAGGCAACGGGCTGCTGATCGGCGCCTATGAGAAGGACATGAAGTTCTGGGCCGAAAACGGCACGCCGCTGGATTTTGCCCATGATCTGTTCCCCGACGATCTGGACCGGATCATGGAAAACGTGATCCGCGCGACCGAACGCGTGCCGGTGGCGGCGACGGCGGGGGTCAAGCGGGTGATCAACGGGCCGATGATCTGGTCGCCGGATTCGAGCGCGCTGTGGGGACCGGTGCCGGAATTGCGGAACTATTTCGTCTGCGGCGGCATCATTCCGGGCTTTTCGCAATCGGGGGGGCTGGGCCTGTTGGCGGCGCAATGGATGATCGAGGGCGAGCCGCAATACGACATGTTCGCCTGGGACCTGGCGCGGTTCGGCGACTGGGCCGACAAGAAGTTTACCAAGGCGCGGGTGCAGGACCAGTATACCCATCGCTTTGCCATCCATTTCCCCAACGAGGAGCGCAGCGCCGGGCGACCGGCGCGGGTGCGTCCGGCATATGAGATGCAAAGGGAGATGGGCGCGGTGTTCGGCATGAACTGCGGCTGGGAGCATCCGCTGTGGTTCGCCGACCGCGCCGGTGTGAGTGAGACCGTGGGCTTTACCCGCCAGAACTGGTGGGAGCCGGTGGGCCGCGAGGTGCGGATGCTGCGCGAGCAGGTGGGCGTGATCGACATCTCGAACTTTGCCAATTACGACATCAAGGGGCCGGGCGCGCGCGAGTGGCTGGACCGGCTGGTGGCGAACCGGGTGCCTACGGTGGTGGGCAGATCCTGTCTGACACCGCTGATTGGTGTGCGGGGCGGGATTGCGGGCGATTTCACCATCACCATGACGGGCGAGGATGCCTATATGATGGTGGGGTCCGGCATGGCCGAACGTTATCACCAGCGGTTCTTCAACATGGTGGATTTGCCTGCGGGCACCACGCTGGAAGTCGCGACCAACCGCATCGCGGGCTATAACGTGGCCGGACCCAAGGCGCGCGACATGTTGCAGCGGCTGACCAATGCCGACCTGTCGAACGAGGGCTTCCCCTTCATGCGCTCGGCCACGATCGAGGTGGCGGGCGTGACCTGCCTGGCGATCCGGGTCAGTTTCACCGGCGATCTGGGATGGGAGCTGCATTGCGCCGAGGGGGATCAGGTGAGGCTGTACACCGCGCTGGTTGCGGCCGCGCGCGAGATCGGCGGCGGGCCGGTGGGCAGCCGGGCACTGGGGTCCTTGCGGATCGAGAAGGGCTATGGGTCCTGGGGTCGGGAATACAGCCCCGAATACTGGCCGCAGGAAGTGGGACTGGAGCGGCTGATCAAGGCGGATAAGGAGTTCCTGAACAAGGCGGCCTGGCTGAAGATCAAGGACAACCCGGTGCGCGAGGTGCTGTCGGTGTTCGAGATCGAGGCCGCGCATGGGGCGGACGCCAGTGGCGGTGAGCCGATCTTTACCCCCGACGGGAGGCCGGTTGGGCGGGTGACCTCGGGCGCCTATGGCTATTCGGTGGGCAAGTCGCTGGCCATCGGCTATGCCAACCCGGCAGTGGCGAAACCGGGCGACGCGCTGGAGGTGTTCCTGTTGGGTAAGCCGCACAAGGCGGTGTTGCTGGCCGAACCGCCATTCGATCCGGCGGGGACGCGGTTGAGGGGGTGAGCCTTGTCCCGATCCGGTGCGCAAGCGGCCGGGTCGGAATTTGAGTATTTTTGACCAGAAAGAAGCAGGACGGGGTTTCCTGGGCTGGGTGGCGGTCAGCCCTCCATCCGGGCGGCGGCGTCGAGCAGCCAGGACTTGAACAGCCGGACCGAGGGGGTTGGCGTGCGGCTTTTGAACCGGGCGCAATAGACCCAAGGATTGCGGATGTCGGTCTGGAACGGTTCGATCAATTCGCCCTGGTCCAGATAGGGGCGGGCAAGCACACGGGGCAGGGCGGCGCAGCCGAGGCCCTGGGCCGCTAGGCGGGCGGCGAGGGTGGAGACATCGGTCTTGTGTCCGCCGGTGGCCTCGAAGCTCTTGATGCCGAAATGGCGCGCCATCAGCTCCCAGTAGATCGGGCGGCCGAGCACCTGGATCCGGCGGGCGCGCACCAGTTGCGCCGGGTCGGTCAGGGGCTTGCCGTCGACCCGGAAATCGGGGGCGCAGACCAGGGCCAGCCGTTCGTCCCAGAGCTGCACCGCGCCGTCTGGGATGTCATCGGTGTGGTCCATGGTGATCGAGATGTCGGACACGTCCTGTTCCACATCGGTCCAAACGGTGCCGTGCACGGTGACCAGGATATCGGGATGGGTGGTGTGAAAGTCGCGCAGCACACCGGCAAGCCAGACCGAGGCCAGGCTGGTGGGGCAGGAGATCACCACCTCGCGCCGCCGCTTCTGGGACAGAAGCGCCTCGGTCGCGACGTCGATCTCTTGCAGGGCGTGGCGGACCGAGGGGAGATAGGCCTCGCCCACCTCGGTCAGGGCCAGCGCGCGGGGCAGGCGAACGAAGAGGGGGCGGCCGATATATTCCTCAAGCGAGCGGACATGGTTGCTGACCGCCGATTGGGTGCAGTTCAGTTCCTCGGAGGCGGCGGTAAAGCTCAGGTGGCGGGCGGCGGCCTCGAACGAGCGCAGGAAGGTGAGATGCGGCAGATGTTTCATGGTGCAAGTCTATTGCCGGTTGCCCGGCCTGCGGCAAGCCCTGTCCGGCCGGGCGTTGGTCAACGCAAAACCATCCGGGGCAAAAATATCCGGGGCATAGGCCCCGGCATTTTTGCGTGTGGTGCTGCGGGCGGGCGTCTAGCCTTGGTCTCGGAGACGCCCGGCTGGGCGAAGGAGGCCAGATGACCGCACCGATGAGCAAACCCCTCTCTACCTTTGACCGGATCGCCGATTTTGCGCTGGACCGCATCCCGGCAGAGATACCGGCCAGCACGCTGGAGGCGGCGGCCCTGATGACACTGGATACGCTGGGGATCATCGCCGCGGCAGGCCCGATGGAGGCGGGCGTGATCGCGCGCCAGACGGCGACCCTGCTCTATGGCAGTTCCGATCCGGGCCACAGCGCGCGGATGATGTTCGACGGGCGGCGCGTGAGCCTGGCGGGGGCGGCCTTTGCCGCCGCCACCCAGACCGACAACCTGGACGGCCATGACGGGTACAACCCGACCAAGGGGCATATCGGTGTCGTCGTGATCCCGACCCTGGCGACATTGGCGCAGCATCTGCCCGATCTGACCGGCCCCGAGGCGCTGGCCGCGATCACCGTGGGATACGAGGTGGCCGGGCGCGCGGGGATCGCGCTGCATGCCACGGTCAGTGACTATCACACCTCGGGCGCGTGGAACTGCCTGGGCGTGGTGGCGATGGCGGCGCGACTGCGCGGGCATGGGCGCGAGACGATGCGGCAGGCGCTGGGCATTGCCGAGTATCATGGCCCCCGCAGCCAGATGATGCGCGAGATCGCGACCCCCACGATGCTGCATGACGGCTCGGGCTGGGGCGCGATGGTCGGGATGTCGTCGATGATCCTTGCCGAGCACGGGTTCACCGGCGCACCCGCGATCACGATGGAGGCGCCCGAGGCGGCGCCGTTCTGGGAGGATCTGGGCCGGTTCTGGCAGATGGAGCATCAATATGTGAAACCCTATCCGATCTGCCGCTGGGCGCATGCGGCGGTGGACGGGGTGCGCGCGATCATGCTGGAGCATGGTCTGAGCCATACGGATATCGCGCGGGTGCATGTGAACAGTTTCCACGAGGCGGCGTGCCTCTATCAGGGGCTGCCGCCCTCGACCGGGATCGCGCAATATGCGCTGCCGTTTCCGGTTGCCGCCTATATCGCTTATGGCCGGATCGGGGTGGAGCATATCTCGGGCCCCGGTCTGTCGGACCCGCTGGTCGCCGAGATCATGAGCCGTATCACCGTGGCCGAGACCGAGCGCCATTCCACGCGGTTTCCGGCGGGGCGCTGGGCGGATGTGGAGATTGCCACGACGGACGGGCGGGTATTGCTGTCAGGCGACACCCATGCGCGGGGTGGACCCGAGGCGCCGATGTCCCGTGACGAGGTGTTGGGCAAATACATGGATTTTGCCGCGCCGGTCCTGGGAGAGGAACGCGCGGCGTCGCTGCGCGACGCGATCCTGGGGCTGACAGATCCGGGCAGCCGGTTCGCCGATGCGGCGGCACATCTGTTCGAGCCGGTTCAGGGTTGAGCACATGAGCGACCGCAGGACCGGCGGCCGGCGCGGCAAGAGCGCGCGCAGTGGCGGTGGCATCGAGCAACTTCCCTGGCAGCAGGTGCGCAACCCCTATCCCGGGTTCGAGCTGGCCTCGCCCGAGGAGATGGAGCGGCTGCACGCCACTTCGATGCGGGTGCTGTCGGAACTGGGTATCCGGGTGATCGGTGACAATGTGCTGGACCTGTTTGTACAGGCAGGCGCGCTGGTCGACCGTGACAGCCGGATCGTGCGCATTGACGAGACGCTGGTGAACGCGGCGCTGGCAACGGTGCGGCGCACATTCACCCTGACCAGCCGCAATCCGGCGAAACGGATCGAGATGGGCGGCAATGCGCTGAACTTCGGTCTGGTGGCGGGGCCGCCCAACGTGCATGACCGTGTGAACGGGCGGCGGTCGGGCAACTATACCGACTATTGCAACTTCATCCGGCTGGCGCATCATTTCAACGCGATCCACATCATCGGCAATCAGGTGATGGCGCCGGTCGAGATGCCCGCGAATACCCGGCATCTGGACACCTATCTGGCCAATCTGACCCTGTCGGACCTGTCGTTTCACTGCACCGCCATCGGGCGGGGCCGGGCGCTGGACGGGATCGAGATGATGGCGATCGCACGTGGTCAGACGCTGGAACAGATGGCAACTGACCCTGGGGTGATCACCATCATCTCGGTCAACTCGCCGCGTCTCTTTGATGATGCGATGGGGGACGGGCTGATCGCGATGGCCGAGCATGGCCAGCCGGTGACGATCACGCCCTTTACCCTGATGGGGGCAATGACGCCGGTGACGCTGGCTGCCGCGCTGGCGCAGCAGAACGCCGAGGCGCTGTTTGGCGTGGTGCTGACCCAGCTGGTGCGGCCCGGGACGCCGGTGATGTATGGCTCGTTCACCTCGAATGTCGACATGCGCTCGGGCGCGCCGGCCTTTGGTACGCCCGAGAACACCAAGGCGAACATCATCGGCGGGCAGTTGGCGCGGCGCTATGGGCTGCCCTATCGCACGTCGAATTCCAACGCTTCGAACGCGGTCGATTTGCAGGCCGCTTACGAGACGATGATGGCGACCTGGGGGGCGGTGCTGGGCGGGGCCAATATCATCTATCACGCCGCCGGATGGCTGGAGGGCGGGCTGACCGCGTCTTATGAGAAACTGGTCCTGGATGTCGAGATCCTGCAGAACATGATGGAGTTCCTGCGGCCGCTGGATGTCTCGGATGACGCGCTGGGCTTTGACGCGATGGCGGGTGTGCCGCCGGGCGGGCATTTCTTTGGCGCCGCGCATACGATGGAACGCTACGAGACCGCGTTCTACCGCCCGATCTTGTCGGATTGGCAGAATTACGAGAGCTGGGAGGCGGCGGGGGCGGTGGATGCCGCAGAACGCGCGACCCGGGTCTGGCAGCAGGCGCTGCGGGAGTACGAGGAACCGGCGATGGACCCCGGCATTCGCGAGGCGCTGGAGGCCTACGTGGCGCGGCGCAAGGAGACGATCGGCAGCGGCGAACCCTGAGGCCCGGGTGTCCGACGTCATGGCTGGTGGTGCGATCCGTTCGACGGAAGGGAACGATGCGTTGGGGGACGGGTACATCGAGGCCGCGCCGCGTACTGTTACCCGGCAGGCGATTTGCAAGGCAAATCTGCCGAGAGGCATGCGCGCTATCCGGGCGGCAACGGGGATATTGCAGATCTGAACGCGGGACGGCCTAAGGCAAGCTTTCGCTCTTTGTTGTCATTGCCCGGAGCAGCAGCTTCGCAGTGGTACAGCTGAAAGAGAGAGCAGACCAAAAGGCTGCCCGTGAGTCTTGGGGTTCCCGCAGATGGTGCCTTGTCGTGTTCATAGTATCGCAACCGAGTGGGCCATCGAAGGTGCGATTGCGGCGCGCGCAATGGCACGGGGCGTCGGTTTGCGGACCAGACTTGGGCTGCGAACACGAGCCCCCGCAGGTCCATTGCGAGTGAATCTGATATGTGAAGTCGGCGGGATCGTGCATCGGCTGACAGAGCCAGAGCAAACCTGGATCCATGGCCTGGTCGAACGCCTGAACACAGGCGCTAGAGCAGCGGGTACTCGGCAAGGATCCGGTGCCGCGCGCCCGTGGGGTGAAGCGTTGAGCCATAGAGCGCCACCGCGGTGACAGGCAGGTCCGGGAGGTCGGTTTTGGCCAATCCCGGCGGCAAGGGCGGCGGGGCCGCGCCGGGGCGGAGACGGGCCAGCGTCACATGTGGACGAAACCGCCGTTTTGGCAGCCCGATCCCGGCGCGGCGGCAGGCCGAGGCGACCGCATCGTGCAACCGGGCCAGACGTGGATCGTTGGCCACGTGTACAAACAGCGCCGTGCCGAACACGCCGATACCCCCCATCGCCACGGCAAAGGGCGCGGTGTGCAGCGACTGGAGCCCGTGATGGAGTTCTTCCAGCACCGTTTCGGGCTGGTCGTCGAGAAAGGCAAGCGTCAGGTGCAGGTTGTCGCGCGGCACCGGGCGACCCGCACCCAGACGACGTTGAAGCCGCTCGAGAGGGTCGGCGGTACCGTCGGGGACCGGAATGGCGATGAAACTGCGCATGTGTTCCTTGTTGCCGACCGGGGCGGCCCGGTAAAGGCCCGTTATTCGCGGTCTGCCGGTCGCGCCCGATCGGCACCGGGTGAAATCCGCCGACGCCACGCCGGCGGATCATTCCAGCCGACCCAACATCTCCTTGATCCGGTCACGCATCGCGCTGCTGTCTTCGACGATGCTGCGGGCCTGGGCCAGCGGGGTTTCGGGATACTCGGTCCCGGCATTCAGCAGATCCATGCCCATGGCATGAATTTCGCCAAACCCGGTCCCTTCGGTGCCGGGCATCGGATCGGACGCGCCGGAGATCCAGACATAGCGGCTGGCCCGCTCCAGGTCCCCGGACTGCGCCAGCAGATCGGCGGCACCGGAATAGTCGCCGGTCTGGTACAAGGCCTCGGCCCGGATCAGGTTGGCCTCCTCGCCTTCGATCCCGGCCAGTTCAAGCAGGGCGCGGTGCGGCCGACCTGTGCCCAGCGTCGCGCGCGCGATCAGCACCGCGCGGTCATGCCGCCCCTTGCGGTCCTGCGGACGATCGGCGTAGCGCAGGGCCAGTTCATGAAACCCAAGCGCGGTCAGCCGCTCGGCGATCCGTTCCGCGTTTTCGGGTTCGGTGGCAAGGAACTGGTCATTCGGCAACAGCGAGATATGGCGCAGGAAGGTCAGGTCGTCGGATCGTGCGGTCAGGCGCGAGAGGACCCGGTTCAGGGTGTCACCCCGTGCATTCCGGTCACCGTCCGTCCCGGTTGTGCCAACCGCCTCCATCGCCTGATCGAAGCGGCCAGCCAGGGCCAGAGCGATGACATGGGCGGCCGCCAACCTGGGGCCGAGATCGGATTTGCGGTATTCCTGGGCAAAGGCGGCCGCCAGTTCCACATCGCGTTCGGACACATCGCCGCCCTCGGCCCAGCGTTTCTCGATCAGATCCGCCAGGGCCAGCGGGGCGTGAACGGAGGCCTTGTCGTCCGTCACGATCCGCGAGAGCTTCTCCTCCTGCACATCGGGCTTGTTTTCGAGCCCGGCCAGCTTGGCTTCGACCACTTCGACCGAGACCGGATCGGCGGTTCTGGTACGCTCGGTGGCGCGGAGAACCTGGCGCGCGGCGTCGACGAAACCTGCCTCGGTCAGATGGCCGCCCAGAGTGGGTCCCAGATGGGCGCGCAGATGCTGCGGCAGCGTGGCAAAGCTGCGCAGCATTGCCTTGGTATCGGCATTCTCGGCGACCCGGCCCTCGGTCAGGGCCGACCACAGGGCGGCCGGCCCATCGCAGGCCTGTTGCCTGGCCAGCGGATTGTCGGCGCGCGGCGGCACCCCATCGACCGCGTCGGCAAGGGCGGTGAGCAACAGCTGATCTCGCGGCTCGACCCCGGCCAGGGGCAGGACATCGCGGGCTTCGGCGCCGAACCCGAAATGGAGATACAGTCGCGTCAGTTGCAGCGCGATATCCGTGTCGACAGCGTCGAACTCCAGATACAGGCGCGCGCGAAGCCGTGCGAGCTGGGTCTGGAAAGGGGTCTCGTCGCCCCAGCTTTCGATCGCAAGCCGCGCGGCTTCGGTACAGGGCCGGTGCTGGACCGGTGACGCGATTCCATCCCGTGCCCCGCCCAGATCGCGGTCGACAACGGTGCTGATCCTGAGGTTCGACAGTCCGAGCCCCTGTTCCAGCGTTTCCGCCAGCGCCGCCTGCGCCGCCAGCGTATCCGGCGTGGCGCCTGTCGCGCCAGAAGGATCAAGGGTCAGCACCTCCTGATCGACGCCGCGCAGAATGCGCGACAGCAGTCGGGTTTCGACCGCGCGATCGGCTTGCCGGACCGGAAGCGCGGAAAACACCGGCGGCAGCGCCCTGTCAGTTTCAGCGGCAGCGGCGCTGTCGGAAGATGAAGGCCGGGCAATCCGGTCCGGGACCAGCGGCAGGGTTACAGGCCGGGCGACGGGCGGCAAGGCGGGCGGCACAGGCGCGCCCTCAGGGCGCGGACGGATGTCGATCACAAGCATTGACCCGGACTGGACAAACCCGCGCGCATCGCAGGGGCAGGCCAGTTTCAGCTCCAATGGGGCGCCCGGTGCCGTCTGGTTCAGGGCCGCCAGGCGCGTGTGCGGGATCCGATCAAACACGGTATCGAAACGGTAAACCAGCTCGGGGATGTCGATGGTCAGGCGCGCGGCATCCGCACCGCTTTCCAGGTTCCAGTCGGTTCCGGGTTCGATCCGGAACACGAGCCGGGTAAATCCATCGTGTTCACCCGAACGCACTTCGATTTCGGCGGCCCGGGCCGAGACCGCGAACAGGCTCAGAAACACGACGACCCAGAGTTTCAGCATCAGGCGGCGTCCTGTTTGAGACCCTTCAGAGCCTGTTCCAATTCGGTGAAATCGGGCCGGTTGTGCGCCGGTGTGTTCTGGCGGCCGACCTCGATGCACATGGACGCGTTGTGGTTGTGCAGATTGGCGACCAGTACCTCCTTGATCAGCAGGTAGAAGTGATTGTCTTCCTCGACCACCGCCTTGACCTTGGCCGCGAAGGGGCCAACCAGACCGTAGGCCAGAAACACGCCAAGAAAGGTGCCGACCAGCGCGCCGCCGATCAGTTTGCCCAGCACTTCGGGCGGCTGGTCGATCGAGCCCATGGTCTTGATCACGCCCAGAACCGCCGCGACGATTCCCAGCGCGGGAAGGCCGTCGGCCACTGTCTGCAACGCGTGGCTGGAATGCATGGCGTGATGCAGGTTGGCCTCCATCCGCTTTTCCAGCACCTCTTCGACCTGATGCGGGTCGTCATAATTCATCGAGGCCGAGCGCATCGTGTCGCAGATCAGGGCAACCGCCTCGCGGTCGGCCTGAATCCGTGGGTACTTAGAAAACAGCGCGGAATTGGCCGGATCCTCGATATGCTGTTCGACCTCGACCGGGTTCTGTCGGGCGATACGGATCAGCGAGAACAGCAGGCACAGCAGGTCATGATAGTCGCCGGGTTTCCACCTGGGTCCCTTGAACACCTTGCCGATGTCCTTGAGCGTATGCTTGATCGCACCCATGTCGTTGGAAATCAGGAAGGCCCCGGTTGCCGCTCCGCCGATCATCATGATCTCGAACGGCAGCGATTTCAGGATGATGGCCATCTTGCCGCCGGCCGCAAGATAGCCGCCGAACACCATCGCGAAGATCACCACGATACCGATTATGCCGATCATTTTTGCGTCTCCGCTCTACCCAAACCCTTTGTGACTCAAACAGCAGAGTCCTAATTTCCGGTTTTCATTCCTTGGGAACCGATGCATTTCTGCCTGCCAGAACCACACTGATCGTATAGGCGGCCTTGGGACTGAGACCGGCCATCACGGCGGCGGCCAATTCGGGCTGCATCCGGGCCAGGAACCCGGCGGCAAAGGTCGGGTCCATTTCCTCGAACAGCGCGGCCGCGTCCTTGGGCTTCATCTTTTCGTAGACATCGGTCAGGCGGCTCAGGTCGCCTTCGGCCGCGACGCTGGCCTTGGCCAGCGTATCGCTCAGCGTCTGTTCGGCGGCGCTCAGTTCTGCCAGTTTCCGGTCGATCGCGGTCTCGGCGATCTCGAGCGCCCGCATGCGTTCCATGACATGGGATTCGCGCGCGTCCAAATCCTGTTCCCGTTGGCGCAAGGTAACCAGCAACTGGTGCAAATCGGGGTCCGAGGGCGCTTGACCGCTTTTTTCGGGCTTTGCCTGGGCGGCTTGCTCGGGCTCGCTGCCCCGGGCAAAGGCTGGCCCGGCCTCAAGCACGATCCGGATCGCGGCCGAGCCGATCATCAGCAAGGAAATCAGCAGCAAGGCACCGCCCCGCACGCGCGCGGCGGCGGCGGGTTTCGTGGCCGTGCTCATGAGCCCGCTCCGCCCGGGTTGCGTTCGTGCCGCATGAACATCACACCCTGCGGTGGGGGCGCCGATTGCCTGGACTGCTGGGCAGGCGGCGTCTTGGGTTCTTCGCGAACAACCTCGTGCATCTCCTGCGGCGGGCTTGCCGGGGCGGCCTGTGGCGTCAGGTCATGCATCGAGGCCATCATCAGTTCCAGCCGCTGCGCGACCGATTCCGCGCGCGTGGTCAGATCCTTGAGCGCCGTGCCCGAGTTGTCCGAGGTCTGCCGCGCCACGGTCAGGGTCTTGTTCAACTCGTCCACCTGCGCCGACAGGACCGCCACCGCGCCGCCGACCCCCTTTTCCAGGTCGTTGAATTTCTTCAGGCGCCGCGCCAGCACGAAACAATAAAGCCCGGCCCCGAGTGCGCCCGCCACCAGAAGAATATCCGCAATCAGTTCCACATTTTTCTCCTAGTTCAGCACGAATTCCATGATCAGCACGTCGGTGATCCGCCCTTCGCCAGCCACGATGTTGATCCGGCGTTGCATGTGCCCCCTGAGCCGGGGAAGTGACAAAGGGCCGTCCAGGTCAGAAACCTCGACCGCCCGCAGATAGCTGTTGAGGACGTCGACGATTCTCGGGCGAATCTTTTCGACATCGGCGATATAGGCCTCGTTCACCTCGAGCTGAGCGTGAAACCGCAGATGCCGTTGTTCGCCGCCGCTTGCGAGCGAGACCATGATGGGCTGGAGATCGACATAACCCACATTGGGCAGCGCTGCGGGTGTGCCGTGATCGTCCTGTGCCGGGGCGTCGTGGGTCGCGTGCTGGGCATGCCCGCCCAGTGGAATCAGCCCCGACACCGTCGCGAAGTAGCCGCCGCCAGCCCCGGCGATTGCCAGCACAAGACCCACGATCAGCCCTTTCTTGCCGGATTTCTTCTCCGGTTCGATCGCGTCGGCGGTTGCGTCAGCCATGTCACTCTCCAGCTTGGTTCGCCTACTGGAATACCCCGTCAGGAACTAACCGATTGTTAAGGCCAATCAGGGAAACAGAAGAGGCGCCGCGCAGAAGGTCGGCAGGACGGAGGACTACGTGCAGCAGATTAGAACGGTCTGGGCAAATCTTGACAGAAAGAGCCAGCTTGTGGTCGCGGGGGCCGCGCTGGCGGTGTTCCTCGGCGTGCTCGGCTTGTCGAGATTCGCCGCGACCCCGAACATGCAGCTTTTGTATGCGGGGCTGGAGAACGGTTCGGCGGGTGAGGTCGTGCGGTCGCTGGAACAGCAGGGCATCCCGTATGAGGTGCGCGGCGGGTCGATCTATGTGCCGTCCGACCGCCGCGACGAGCTGCGCCTGACACTGGCATCCGAGGGGCTGCCGGCGAACGGCGGGCGGGGCTATGAGCTGCTTGATTCGCTGAGCGGCTTTGGCACCACGTCGCAGATGTTCGACGCCGCCTATTGGCGCGCCAAGGAGGGGGAACTGGCCCGCACCATCGTGGCGAGCCCCCATATCGCGCAGGCGCGCGTTCATATCGCCAACGGGTCGGCCAACCCGTTTCAGCGCATGATCGAGCCGACGGCCTCGGTCTCGATCGTGCCGTCGGGCGGGCAGATCAGCCCGGCACAGGCCAATGCGGTACGCTATCTGGTGGCCTCGGCAGTGTCGGGGATGACGGCGGACAGCGTGACAGTGATCGATTCGAACGGCAGCGTGATCGGGACCCAGGAAACCGGCGGCGCCAGCACCACGGAGGATCGTGCGCAACAGATGCGCGAACGGGTGCTGCGGCTGGTCGAGGCGCGGGTCGGTCGCGGCAATGCGATTGTCGAGATCAGTATCGACACGGTGACCGAGACCGAATCGATCCGCGAGCGCCGGTTCGATCCAAACGGCCGCGTGGCGATCAGCACCGATGTCGAGGAGCGCTCGGATGCCTCGAAGAACCTCTCGTCCGAGGTCACGATCGCCTCGAACCTGCCGGACGGAGACGGAGCCGCGGGTGACGAATCCAACTCATCGGCCAGTTCGACACGCGAACGGGTGAACTATGAAGTCTCGGAAATGGAAACGGAAATTCACCGTGTCCCCGGCGCGATCAAGCGGCTGACGGTCGCGGTTCTGGTCAACGGGCTGCGCACGACCGGCGCCGATGGTGCGGCGGCGTTTGAGCCCAGGTCCGACGAGGAACTGAACGCGCTGCGCGAACTGGTGCAATCCGCGGTCGGTTTTGAAAGCGGGCGTGGCGATGTGATCACGCTCAAGTCGATGGACCTGCCCAATCTCGAACCGCAGGGCACGCTGGCCAGCAGTTCGCTGTTGCAGGGCCTGTCCCTGGACCTGATGTCGCTGATCCAGATGGCGACCCTGGCCCTGGTCACCCTGGTTCTGGCCTTGTTCGTGGTCCGGCCGATCCTGACCCGGCCAGCCGCTGCGCCAAACCTGCTGTCCGGGCCCGCGCCCGGGGCACGCGCGTCGGCGCCCGTGCCGGCGCTCACCGGAGAGATTCAGGAGGATGGGGTGGGCGGCCAAGCGGCCAGCGGTCTGACCGTGGGGCAGACCGGCGCGGCGCTGCCGGCGCTGCCGGGGGGGCAGGGGACGGCCGCTGTGGATCGTCTGCGCGCGATGATCGGCGACAAGCAGGAAGAGACTGTCGAAATCCTGCGCAGCTGGCTGGATGAAAACAACGGGGAGAAGGTCTGATGTCGATTGCTCACCTGCTTGAGGATTTCGAGATTAATCTGATGGATCCGGCTCTGGTCCGGCTGATCGACGAGGACGGGCTGGAGGAAATCCGGCTGACTGCCTTCGAAGAGGGTTATTCGGCCGGATGGGATGACGCCGTGCAGGCCCGAACCGAGGACAATGGCCGTATCACCGCCGCGCTGGCGCGCAACCTCGAGGATCTGTCCTTTACCTATAACGAGGCGTTGACGCAGATGTCGCTCTCGCTGGAGCCGATGTTTGCAAGCCTGATGTCCACGGTGCTGCCGGGGACCATGGACAAGAGTTTCACGCATCACATCGTCGAGCAGCTCAAGTCCATGGCGCAGGATCAGGTGGCGCAGCCGGCGTTGCTCATCGTGCCCTCGGGCGTTGGCGCAGTGCTGAAACCGGTGCTGGATCAGGAGTTCTCCTTTCCGGTTCAGTTGGTCGAAGAGGCATCCCTGCCGGATGGGCAGGCCTGTTTGCGGATCGGCACGCAGGAACGTGATGTCGATTGTTCGTCGATCCTGACCTCCATTTCGGAGGCGATGGAATCCTTCCTTTATCAGGCAAAAGAGGTGTCCTGACATGCGTGAGCCGACACAATCTGGCGAACCCAAGAACCCGTTCAATTCCGTCCCGATTGAGATTACCGTGTCGGTCGGGCGTGCCCGCCCGCTGATCCGGGATCTGATCGGGTTGGGCGAAAACGCGGTGCTGACCCTGGACAAACGGGTCGAGGACCCGGTGGAACTCTATGTTGGCGACCGCCTTGTTGCACGCGGGCAGCTCGAAGAGCTGACCGGCGACCAGGCCGGCCAATTGGCGGTCCGCCTGACTGAAATCTCGGATCTTTCGAACGGTCTGGGATGAGACGCACCCCCTTCCGGGCGGCTGTGGCCGGATTGACGCTGGGACTGGTTCTGGTCGCGTCTGGGCCCGCCCTGGCGCAGGAGATCTCTGTCTCGTTTGGAGAGGGCGGTTCGGTCTCGGCGCGGACCATCCAGCTGATCGTGCTGGTCACGGTGTTGAGCCTGGCCCCGGGGCTGGCGATCATGATCACCTGTTTCCCCTTGCTGGTCACCGTACTTGGCATCTTGCGGCAAGGGATCGGCCTGCAACAGTCGCCGCCGAACATGCTGATCGTCAGCCTGGCGCTGTTCCTGACCTACTTCGTGATGGAACCCGTCTTTGCCGAGGCCTGGGCCAGCGGGATCGCGCCGATGCTGCGCGAGGAACTTACAGTAGAGCCCGCGATGGAACGGGCCTTGCAGCCCTTTCGCGTTTTTATGGCCGGCCGGCTGGACGCCGATACGTTTCTGGCCATGGCGGTGCTGCGACCAGGGGGCGAGGGGCTGACGCCTGTGCCGGAGGCACCGCTGTCGGTTCTTATCCCATCGTTCATGCTGTCCGAGGTCGCCCGCGCCTTTCAGATCGGGTTCCTGGTGTTCTTGCCGTTCCTGATCATCGACCTTGTCGTTGCGGCGGTGCTGATGTCGATGGGCATGATGATGGTGCCGCCGGCAACCGTGGCGCTGCCGTTCAAGCTGGCCTTCTTTGTCCTGGCGGATGGCTGGTCTCTGATCGCCAGCGCCCTGGTGCGCGGATACATGGGCTGAGCACCCGGGAGACCAGGCGCGCCCGGTCGGTCAGCGTTGTCATCGCACCCACGTGTTGCCACGAATACAGAGCATCAAACGAGCGCTTGTTGCGCTCAATGGTACATTCGCGGTGTGTCTGACCGGTCGCGAGGGGCAGGGCAAGTATCGCCAACCTGTGATCTGAAAGGCGTCCCGCGGAGGGGGCCTGCGCCTTCATGTGGCGCGGGCCGTTCGACAGGCTGCCTCAGCGCACCACGAACTCGGCATGCAGCGCCCCGGCGGCCTTGATCGTCTTGAGTATGTCGATCATGTCGTGCGGCGAGACGCCCAAGGCGTTCAGCCCGGCCACGACATCCGAAAGCGAGGCGCTTTCCGGCACTTCGGCGAGCTTGATGCCGGGGCCTTGTTCGATCTCGGCCGTGGTGCGCGGCACCACGACCGTGTCGCCATCGGCAAAGGGGTTGGGTTGTACCGCGATCGGGGTTTCTTCGACCCGCAATGTCAGGCTGCCCTGCGACACCGCCACGCGCGAGATCCGCACATCCGCACCCATCACGATGGTGCCCGAGCGCTGGTCGACGACCACGCGCGCCTTGCGTTCCGGCTCGACCAGGATGTTCTCGATCCGGCCGATCGCATGCGCGGTCGAACGGGCGCGGGTGGCCGTGATATCCAGCTCCACCGTGCCTGAATCGCGCATCACCGCGACCCGCGCGTTGAAGGTGGCGTTGACCGCGGCCTCGATCCGGCCAGCGGTGGTGAAATCGGGTTCGCGCAGGGCCAGACGCAATTGCGTGAGCGAGGCGAGATCAAATTCTATCTCGCGTTCGATCCGCGCACCCGAGGGGATCACCCCGGCGGTGGGGACTCCGCGCACCACCGAGGCCGCCTCACCCTCGGCCGAGGCGCCCCCGGCCAGCACCGTGCCTTGCGCCACGGCATAGATCTGGCCGTCGGCGGCATTCAGCGGGGTCATGATCAGGGTTCCGCCCAACAGGCTTTTCGAATCGCCGATGGCCGAAACGGTGACATCGATCTGGCTGCCGGCGCGGGCAAAGGGCGGCAGGCTGGCGGTGACGAACACTGCCGCCACGTTCTTGGGGCGGAACTCTTCTCCGGTGACGTTGACACCCAGCCTTTCCAGGATGGTCGACATGATCTCTTCGGTGAAAGGCGCGTTGCGCAACCCGTCGCCGGTGCCATTGAGACCGACAACCAGCCCGTACCCGACCAGGTCGTTGCCGCGCACCCCGTCGAATTCTACGAGATCTTTCAGGCGGACCGCCCCGGCCTGGGCAAGCGCGGGGAGCATGAGGAGACACAGGAGGAGACGGAGCAGGGTCATCGCAGGAAATTCACCAGGGTCAGGCGCGAATTGCGCACGGTTGTCGTGTAGAGGCTTTCGAGCTGGAACTGCACCGCCTCGAGCCGGATCGCGGTCTCGTAGGGGTCGGCGCCGATCAGCTCACCGCGCGCCAGATCCAGACTGGTCCGGGCCATGGAATTGCCGGTCCGGGCCTTTTCGATCCGGGACTGGGCATCGCCGACCTCGGCCTGAAGTTCGACCAGGCGGTCACGCGTTCCCAGCAGCCCGGTACCGGCCGCCTGAAAAATCGCGTTTCTGCCGGTGCTGTCGAGCGACAGGGCCGGATCGTTCGCCAAGGCCGCAACCGCGGCGAGCATCAGTCCTTCGCGAAACACCGGGTCGTCGGCGCGGCGGTCAAGAGCGATCTCGTCGTTTTCCGACACCCGAACCGGGCTTCGGGACTGGTCCGACCCGGTGTAGATCGCGGCCTGGAATCCGGCCGGGTCGTCGAACCAGTCGCGCGCCGCCTGAAGCATGTCGGCGGGCGTGGATTGGCCGGACACCGCCGTGCGCAGTTCGCTCAGCAAGGTGTCGGCATCCCGCAACGGCGACTGATCTTCGGCAACGCCCGCAAACAGCGACCGGCCGGCGAGCGATGTGTTGAGCGCCGAGATCATGGTATCGAGAGCCGACCGGGCCTTGACCGCCGCCTGGGTATGGCTGACGGCCTGGTTCGACAGCGAAACCGAGAGCAGCGAGTCGGACAGATCCGTGGCTGCGGTGTTGACGGTTTCGAGGCTGGCCTGGGTCGCGTCGGCCAGCAAGCCGGTTTCGGCGGCGGCGGTCGACAGCGCGTGCAGTCGCTTGAGCGACCGGTCCATGTCGGCGAGATGCGAGAAGTCGCCGCGCAACCGACCTGTGACATCGGCGACCTGGCCCGAGCTCAGCTCTTGCGTCAGCGTGTCGATCTGCATCCGGATGCGGGTGCCCTGGCTGCGCAGCATCAGGTTTTGCGCCAGATCGCCTATCGAGTTCAAGGACATGGTTACAACCTCAGCAGGGTGTCCATCAGTTCGGACACGGTTTCGATGACCCGCGCATTGGCGGCATAGGCCTGTTCGACCTGCATCAGGGTCCGAAGTTCGACATCGGTATCGACCCCTTGCTGCAACTCGATCCGGTGCATTTCGGCCTGGCTGGCGGTGGCAAAGGTCAGCCGTTCGGTCGCCCGGCTGGCGTTCTGCGATACCGAAGACAGCAGGGCGGCGCCAAGATCGGCGGCGGTCATGTCAGCGGTGCCAAACACCGCACCAGCGACGGGGCGCTGGGTCGTCAGCGCCTGATGAAAGGCCTTTATCTGGGTGGCGTCGCCGGGCGCGCCGGGTTGGGTCGCGCCTAAACCGTCGCGCAGACGCCAGGACTGGCCGCCCCGCGCCGGATCGACAGCGGCGTTCACCTCCAGCCGTCCGGCCAGCCCGACTTCGCCGGTGGACGAAAACCGCGCCCCGTTGTCGGTGAGAAGACCCGGATCGCCGGGTCCGGCGGTTGGATCCAGCCCGGGCGCCTCGAACCGCTCGATCAGGTCGCGGGCGATGGAATCGAGCCCCTTTTGTGCGTCGACCGCAAGCGTGTCGCGCACCTCGAAGGCGGCGGCCAGGGTGCCGCCCGCGATTGGCGCGCCGGTGCCGGCGGTGCGGATCGGTGATCCGTTGAACTGCAAGCCGGACAGCAGACCGTTCTCCACCGTCATATGCGGCATGGCTTGCGGCGTCTGCGCAAACGAGAATTGTCCGGCCTTGCCGTCGAGCAGGATCGCGCCGCCGTCGGTGAACAGCGCGACGCTGCCATGATCGCGGCTGACCACGTTGACCGGCACCATCGTGTTGACCTCGTCGATCAGCCGTTGGCGCTGGTCGAGCAGCGCCGAGGTATCGCCGCCGGAGAGTTTGGTGGTCTGCACGCGGCCGTTGATCTCTTCGATATCCTTGAGCACCAGGTTCAGCCGGTCGACCTGCTGGCCGATGCTGCGGTCGGCGCCGATGCGGGCGGTGCGCAGCCCGTCCGAGGCCCGGTTCAGCGCCTGGGTCACATCGACGGCGGCGCCGACGGCTGCATCCAGCCGCACCTGGGCGCCTGGATTGCTGGCGGCCGCGATCAGGCTGCTTTCGAACTCGGCCATCAGGTTGGGGATCGAATTGGGATCGTCCACCCCACCGACCAGCCGGGCCATTTCCCCGTGGAACCGAGAGACGGTATCGGCATTGCCCTGAAGGGCGTCGGCGCCGCGCCGGTTGGCGACCAGAACCGGATCGGTATGCCGGGTGATCCCGGCAACCCGAACACCGGTTCCGTTGACGATGTTTCCGGTCAGTTCCAGCGAGCGGCGGGCATATCCGGGGGTCAGCGCATTGGCGATATTGTCGGCAACAAGACCCGAAGCGCGGCTGGCGGCGCTCAGGCCGGTGAGCGCGGTGTTCAGCGCGGTGGAGATGGTCATGGGAGGCCTCCGCTCTCAGGGCGCGATCAGCGCTTGATATTGGTGGTTTCCTGCAACATCTCATCGACCGTCTGGATCACCTTGGCGCTTGAGGAATAGGCGCGCTGGGTCTGGATCATCGCGGTCAGTTCGGTTGCGACATCGGTGGTCGATTCCTCGCGCGCGAAAGACACCAGATCGCCGGTCGGCCCATCGCCCGCATCCCACAGGAAATAGGTGCCGCTGTCGCGTGAGGGCGCATAGGTCTGGCTGTCCAGCGCGACCAAACCGTTGGGATTGGGCATGTCGACCAGCGGGATCTGGAATACCCGTCGGCTGACACCGGTATCGAAGAAGGCATAGACATAGCCGTTTTCATCGACCTCGACCCGGCTCATGGTGCCGACCGCATTGCCGTCCTTGGTGATCGAAACCGGTGCAAACGTATCCGACAGCTGCGTGATCCCGTCCGCGGCGCCGATCTGCCCGACGTTGATTTCCATCGGCCCGCCAGCCACGTTGATCACCATGCTGCCGGTCGCGGGATCATAGGCGCCACCGGTGGTGGCGGTCACCGATTGCAGGGTACCGCCCGAGGTGCGGCTGTCGTCGAATACCAGGGTATATTCCCCGACAATGGCGCCGCCCGAGCCGGTATCGCGCAGGATCATCGTCCATTCGTTGCTGGTGCCGGTCGCGGGGACGGTCGGTATCAGCTCGATCTGCACATTCTCGGACTTGCCCAGGTTGTCGAAATACTCGACCGAGAGCGGCTGGGTCTCGCCCGCCGATCCCGCCTCGGTCGCGGTTGCGGGCAGGTTCATCCGCAGCACCATTTCCGTTGTGGGCGAGCCGGAGAGCTGATTGACGCTGAGCTGCACCGGTTCCAGCCCGTCCGAGGTGTCGCGCGGCAGGTTCGGGATAGAGCCATCCGCATTGGCCCGCCATCCCATCAGGACCAGGCCGGATTCGGTGACCAGATACCCTTGCTCATTGGCGCGGAACGAGCCGGTCGTGGTCAGCATCATCTCTTGCGTCCCCACCGAAAGTTGCGAACTGCGCATCACCGGCAACATGCCGCGCCCCCGCACCGCAAGATCGGTGGAATTGCCCGTCGAGACCAGCGAGCCGCGCTGGTCGATCAGGCGCTGGTTGGTCGTGCGCACCCCACCCGCCGAATAGGTGCCCCTGCCGCTGGCGTTGACCATCGCATGGAAATCCGTTTCCACGCGCTTGTACCCGAAGGTGGACGAATTCGCGATATTGTCCGAAATCGTCGCCAGGCGGCTGGCATTGGCGGTCAGCGCCGCGACCCCGGCATTGAGCGAAGATGAAATGGTCATGGACACGCCTTTCTGCTGCATCTCGGAAAAAACCTGATGCAACAGCTAGCGCACGACCGCTTAACACCGTTCTAACGTCTAAAATGCCGTCTATCCCGGGGGCGAGACACTGCGCAGAAAGGTCACCTCGATCCTGTCATTGCGCGCGGCCATCGGGTTGCGGTCGGTCAATTTACGGTCGGCATATCCGGTAACACGCTGAATTCGCTCAGGCTTCAGGCCCTGACCCTCGAAAAGGACGCGGGTACGCTCTGCCCGTGCGGTCGACAGTTCCCAAACCGGATTTCGGGCCAGGACCACCGGGTGCGCGCGGATATGACCGCCCACCGCAATTCCGTTGGTGACCATGCCCGAGGCGCGAACGATAACGTTTGCGAGGTCCTTCATCAGCGCGGTCGGCCGGTCCGTGCCCGGTTCGAACAGGGGCGATTCGTCAGTCGAGAACAGTTCGACGATCAGGCCCTCGTCGGTGACCCGGGTGACGATATGCTTGCGCAGCTGCTCACTGACCAGGCTTTCGCCGCCGCGCCCCTGAAGCACCGCCTCGAGTGTCTTGAACTCTTCGAACGGCGCCCGGTCGCCGCCCTGCCGGTCGACCCCGGTCGATCCGCGCGAGCGTTCGGCATCGGCGCGCCTGCGGTTCACCCCGCCGGTGCCATTGGTCACCAGCGTGTTTTCCGAGAACATGCTGTCGCCGCCGAATGATCCGTCGCCGCCACCGGACACCGGGTTGACCGGTATCGCATCGGAAAAGTAATCGGCCAGGCCCTTGCGTTGTTTTTCTGTTGTCGCGTTCAGCAGCCACATCAACATGAAGAAAGCCATCATGGCGGTCACGAAGTCGGCATAAGCCACCTTCCATGCGCCGCCGTGGTGGCCATCGCCACCACCCGATTTCTTCCTCTTGATGATGATTGGCGCCGCATTGGAATGCGCACCCATCTCCACCACCTTCCTATTCACCCAACTACCGGGATACCAAGGCAGGCGTTAAGGGATGCATAACATGTAAAACTCTAGAGAAAACGGCGGTCAGTCCTGCTTTACGGCATCGCCCCATTCGGTGAGGAAGCGATCCCGCTTCAACGTGTCGAGAAACACCAGCAGCCCGGGGCCCAGCTGGATCGGGCGCAGGGTGGCCCCCAGCGCCCGGACGCTTTGCGGGGGATCCTGAAACGGGTATTCGGGCGCGGGCGGCACCGACCAGGCGGCGGCGATCAGATGATCGGTGAAGGCGCCCGCCAGTTCCGGCTCGGTCGCACCCTTCAGGATCACCGCCGTGCGCATCATCATGTTGGTGTATTCCTCGGGCTCGATCACCAGGATGCGGTCGGCCAGGTCGCGCCGGGCGCGGGCATAGCTGCCCAGCACGTTATAGGCCACGTCGATCTGGCCATTGGCCACGGCCTCGATCATCTCGCCCGAGCAGCAATAGAGTTTCACCCGCAGGCTGCCCAGAACCTCCATCAGCCGCCAGAAGCTTTCGGCGGTGCGCGCGTCCTGGGTGGCAAAGAGATAGCCCAGGCCGCTGACCGCCACGTCATAGGTGCCGACCCGGTCGCGGAAGCGGTCGGGGTCGCGGCGCAGCAGGTCGATCAACTCTTGCCGCGTGCGCGGCGGGGTGACGCCGGAAAACGCGCTGCGCGAGATCACGATGGCGGCGGTTTCCTGGGAGAAGGCAAACACATGGTCGCGCCAGTTGGCCCAGTCGGGCACCATCGGTGTCCAGGCCGACCGGTGCGCGCGGGTGAACCCGTCATTGGCCAGCTTGACCTGAAGGTCCATGGCCGAGGACAACGTCATGTCGAACCGCGCGCCCTCGTCCGCAATAGCCTGCATCACCTGGGCGCTGCTGGCCACGGTATAGTCGATGGCGACACCGGGCCGGGCGCGCAGAAAGCTGTCGATCAGCGGCTGCAGGATGTCGATATCGGTGGTCGACAATACGCGCAGAACCCGGCCCTCGGTCGGGCCGAACTGCTCGCGCCCCTCGATCTCAAAGGCCGCGGCGGCCCAGGCCCAGAGGATCAGGCAGAGGGAAAGACCAGCGTGACGCATGCTCCGGCTCCGTCTTCGGTGTTTCTTATTTCCAGCCGACCGCCATGGGCCTCGGCCACTTCGCGAGCGATGGTCAGGCCCAGACCCGAGCCCACGGTGCCCTCGGCGTTGCGGCCGCGCACGAACCGTTCGGTCAGATGATCAAGCTGGTCGGTCGGGAACCCGCCGGCCTGATCGCAGATGGTGACTGTATGCATCCCGCTTTCGGTGTTCAGCCCGATCTGGACCAGGCTTTCGTCCGGGGCGTATTTGATCGCGTTGTCGAGCAGGTTGCGCACCGCGTTCTGCACCAGGATCGGATCGCCCAGGATCGGATGCGGCGTAGTCTGCTCCAGCACAAGGTCGATATCCTTGAGATCGGCCACCGGGCGCAGGCGATCCACCAGTTCGGCCACCAGTTCGGTCAGGTCGACCGGGCTGCGCTCCAGACTGTCGACCCGGAAGCTGACCATGGCATGGTCCAGCAATTGTCCGGCGGCGCGCGAGCTCTCGTCGATGGCGCGGATCATCTCGCGCAGGGCGGTACGGTTTTCCGGCCGCTCAACGCGGTGCAGCGTGTTCTCGGCCTGGCTGCGCACCGTGGCCAGCGGCGTACGCACGCGATGCGCGGCCTCGGCGATGAAATCCTCGGACCGGGACAGCGACAGGCGCAGCCGCTCGATGAAACTGTTGAGGGAAGAGACAAGCGGCGCCATTTCCGAGGGCACCGGGCGGGTCACCGGGCGCAGATCCTTGGGCCCGCGACGCGCCACCATTCCGGCAAGATCGCGCAGCGGCCGGATCGAGGATTGCGCCGCCCAGACCGCCAGCAGAACCGCGACCACGAAAAACCCTGCCCCCAGCAACAGCGCGGTGCGCGACAGGGCGTTCAGCCGCTCGACCTGGCCGGTGCGTGTCTGCGCCACCGAAATGGCAAGATGGGTTGGCACACCGTTCCGCGACAACCGCCGCACTGCTGTTGCCATGCGCACGCTTTCCCCCTTGAAATCCAGTGTCTGGAACAGCGGGTCATCATCGCCTGGCAGCGGCTCGGGCAACGGCAGATCGGCATAGCCGGTCAGGGTCTCTTGCCCCAGCACCACCCGATAGAACACCCGGTCGTCGCTGACATTGCTGAGCATCGACAGCGCGGCATAGGGCAGATCTACGGTCACCTCGCCCGAGCGGACCGAGACCGCGTCCATGATCGAGGTGGCCGAGGCCAGCAGGATACGGTCATGGGTTTCTTCGGCCAGGTCGCGGGTAAAGGTCTGGACGATGACAAAGAGCAGCGCGGCAAGGATTGCCGCACTGCCGACCAGTTGCAGGGTCAGCCGCCGCCGGATCGAGCCGCTGAGGTGGACGCCGCTCATGCCAGCTGTATCCGGTAGCCCAGGCCGCGGACGGTGACGATCTCGACCCCGGAACCGGCGATCTTCTTCCGCAGCCTGCCGACATAGACCTCGATGGCGTTTTCCGAGACATCCTCGTCATAGGAAAACAGCCGGTCGACCAATCGTGCCTTGGAGAAGATCTGGTCGGGGGCGGCAAGGAACGTTTCGAGCAGGCGCAGCTCCTTGTTGCGCAGCGCGACCGGCTGATCCGCCACTTCGAGCGTACCGGCCAGCGGGTCGAAGGTGAGCGCGCCCAGCCGCTTCTGATTCGACGACCTGCCGCCACGACGGCGCAGAATGGCCCGGCAGCGAGCTTCGAGTTCGGAAAAATCAAAGGGTTTTGTCAGATAGTCGTCGGCGCCCAGATCCAGCACGCCAACCCGGTCCGATACTTCGGACCGCGCGGTCAGCACGATCACAGGCGTTTCGTTCTGACCGTCGCGATGCGCCTTGAGAAAGCTGCGGCCGTCGCCGTCCGGTAACATAATATCCAGCAAAATCAGATCGTAATCCGTTGTGATCACAAATGATTCGGCAGTGTCGATATCGGCGGCATGATCGGCGACATGCCCGTCCAGACGCAGCCGGTCAAGGATGGCCGCCGCCAGGCTCTGATTGTCTTCGACCAGCAGAAATCGCATCCGTCCCCCTCCTCTGCGACCTTGCCCGCGACAGGTTGGTGTCAGCTTGGCATGGCTTTCCTTTCACATGGGCGACCGAAACTCGCTTTGTCAAACGGGAGGACAAGATGACGAAACTGAACCTGACCCGCCGGGTCATGATGGCCGCCGCGTCGGCGGCATTTGCCTTTTCCACGCCGGCTCTCGCCGAACCGGTGGTCGACAGCATCCATTTCCTCGTCCCCGGCGGCGCTGGTGGCGGCTGGGACGGCACAGCGCGCGGCACCGGAGAGGCCCTGACCGCAGCGGGTCTGGTCGGTACCGCCAGCTATGAAAACATGTCCGGCGGCGGCGGCGGCAAGGCAATCGGCTACCTGATCGAAAACGCCGCCTCGAACCACGGCACGCTGATGGTCAACTCGACCCCGATCATCATCCGCTCGCTGACCGGCGTCTTTCCGCAGAACTTCCGTGACCTGACGCTGGTCGCCGGAACCATCGGCGACTACGCCGCCATCGTGGTGGGCAAGGACAGCCCGGTGAACTCGATGAGCGACCTGCTCGCCGCCTATGACGCCGACCCGAGCGGCACCGCCATCGGTGGCGGTTCGGTACCCGGTGGCATGGATCACCTGGTGGCCGCGATGGTGATGGAGGCCGCGGGCAAGGACGCGCTGGCGGTGAAATACATCCCCTATGACGCGGGCGGCAAGGCGATGGCGGCGCTGCTCTCGGGCGAGATCGCGGCGCTCAGCACCGGTTTCTCCGAAGCGATCGACCTGGCCAATGCAGGCGAGGTCAAGATCATCGGCGTCACCTCGGATGACCGGGTCGCCGCCTATCCCGACGCGGCAACGATGAAGGAGCAGGGGATCGACACCACCTTTGTCAACTGGCGCGGTTTCTTTGGCGCCCCTGGCCTGCCAGAGGACCGGCTTGCCGCCTATCAGGACGTGATTGCCAAGATGTACAATACCCCCGAATGGGAAGCGGTGCGCGCCCGCAACGGTTGGGTCAACATCCACAACAGCGGCGACGATTTCCGCGCCTTCCTGGAAAAGCAGGAACAGCAGATCGGCGACCTGATGCGCAAGCTGGGGTTCCTGTAATCCAAAGGTGCGGCTGTGCCGCGCTCGTTTGTGATGTGCGAGGGTTCCACCCTCGCGCTCCCGGGATATTTGAAGCAAGAGGAAGGGGAGAGCGCCCGGCCCTCCCCTCCGCCGAAGAAGCATAACCTTCCCCTTGCACGGTCATCGGCTTCCCAGCCTGTACCGTGAACCAAGCCTGCGGGATCAAGGTTAATATCATCTTTCCTCTTGCTGAAAATATCCCGGGGGAGTCGCCCGGCACGGGCGGCGGGGGCAGCGCCCCCATCACGGCCTCAACCCAACACACCCCGGAGGATCTTATGGCACTCGACCGCTGGATCGCGCTGGTCATCCTGATGATCTGCCTTGCCTATGGCTATGCCGCCTTCTTCACCATGGACGCGGGCCTTGCCCCGTTCATGAAACGCAACCCGATCTGGCCCAGCACCTTTCCCAAGATCCTGTCGGTCCTGTCGGTTCTGACCGCCTTGTCGATCCTGCTGGGGCTGGAGAAGGGCGCGGCCGATCCCAAGCCGATGGACATCAACTATCGCCGTCTGACCGATTACAAGCTGGGGCAGGCCCTAGCGCTGCTGGGCCTGATGGTGGCCTATGCGCTGCTGCTCCGGCCGCTGGGTTTCCTGCTCTCGACGATTGGGTTCCTGAGCGTCGGCGCCGTGATCCTGGGCGAGCGGCGGTTCCATATCCTGCTGCCGGTGGCCGCGGCTGCTGCGGGCATCGTGTGGTACCTGGTGCAGGTCGTGCTGGGGATCTTCCTCAGCCCCTGGCCGGTTTTCCTGACCAACGGAGGCTGACATGCTCGAAGGTATCCTGATCGGTCTGGGCACCGCCTTTTCGATCACAAACATCCTCATGGTCATTGGCGGCTGCCTGATCGGCACGTTCATCGGCATGTTGCCGGGGCTGGGGCCGATGTCGATCATCGCCATCATGATCCCGGTCGCCATCTCCATCGGCGACCCGTCGGCGGCGCTGATCCTGCTGGCAGGCGTCTATTACGGTGCGATCTTTGGCGGATCGACCTCGTCGATCCTGATCAACGCGCCCGGCGTCGCCTCGACCGTGGCGACCAGTTTCGACGGTTATCCGCTGGCGCGGCAGGGCAAGGCCGGCAAGGCGCTGACCGTGGCCGCGATCTCCAGCTTTTGCGGTGGCACCATCGGGGCGATCCTGCTCATGGTGTTCGCGCCCGCGCTGGCCTCGGTCGCGCTGCTGTTTCATTCGGCCGAGTATTTCGCGCTGATGGTGGTGGGGCTCAGCGCCATTGCCGCCTTTGCCGGATCCGGTCAGGTGGGCAAGGCACTGTTGATGACGCTGTTGGGTCTGATCATGGCCACGGTGGGCGAGGGCGCGCTGTTCAACATGCCGCGTTTCACCATGGGCATTATGGACCTGCAATCGGGCTTTGGTTTCATCACCCTGGCCATGGCCATGTTCGCTTTGCCCGAGGCGATCTATCTCGTGCTCGATCCCTCCCGCTCGGCCCAGGGGGGCGAGGGCGGCGAGATCAAGGACCTGCGCATCACCCGGGACGAGGCGCGCACCATCGCGCCGGTGATCGGACGGCAGTCGATCCAGGGGTTCCTGATCGGCGTGCTGCCGGGCGCGGGCGCGACGATCGCCAGTTTCCTCGGCTATGCGGTCGAGCGCAACATCGCCACCAAGGAAGAGCAGGAGGAATTCGGCAAGGGCTCGCTCAAGGGGCTGGCAGCGCCGGAAACCGCCAATAACGCGGCCTGCACGGGCTCTTTCGTGCCGCTCTTGACGCTGGGTATTCCCGGTTCGGGCACCACGGCGATCCTGTTGGGCGCGCTGATTGCACTGAACGTCACGCCGGGGCCGCGGCTGATGCTGGACGATCCGCAGATCTTTTGGGCGGTGATCATCTCGATGTATCTGGGCAACCTGATCCTGTTGATCCTGAACCTGCCGCTGATCCCCTATATCGCCAAGGTTCTGGCGGTGCCGCGCACCTTCCTGATCCCGTTCATCCTGTTCTTTACCCTGATGGGGGCCTATATCGGCCAGAACAACGCGACCGAGTTGCTGATCCTTGTCGGTCTTGGCGTCTGTGCCACCGTGCTGCGCTTTGCCGATTATCCGCTGGCGCCTCTGCTGATCGGGTTCATCCTGGGCTCGATGCTGGAAAACAACTTTGCCCGCGCATTGCAGCTCTATGACGGGTTGGGGTTCATTCTGGAACGGCCGATGACGCTGGGCCTTCTGGCGCTTGCGGTCATCCTCGTGGTGCTGCCCAGCTATCGCGCCCGCCGCGCGCGGCTCAGGGCCGAGGGTGTGGCGGACGCCGATTGAGACAGACAGGCCCCGGCACGCCGGGGCCTGTCACTTTCTGGGTCCGGATTTGGCCCGGCGCAGGATCAGTTGCAGGCGCGAGAAACTGTGCTCGATCCCCTGCGGGTCGGCCCGGGCCAGAAAACTGTCCAGCTCCGGCCAGAGCCGGACCGCCTGATCCAGCAGCGGATCCGACCCTTCGGCATAAAGCCCGGCCTTGATCATCACCTCGGACTGTTCATAGGCGCCCAACAGGCGCCGCGCCTCGGTGATCAGCTCGTTCTGTTCGGGCGTCGCGGCGGCAGGCAGGCTGCGCGAGACCGAGCGTCCCACGTCGATGGCCGGAAAGCGGCCGCGCTCGGCGATCTCGCGGCTCAGCACGATATGCCCGTCCAGAACGCCGCGCAGGATGTCGGCCACGGGTTCATCCATGTCCGACCCGGCCACCAGCACGCTGAACACGCCGGTAATGTCGCCCTGTTTCGCGGTGCCCGGCCCGGCGCGTTCGCACAGGCCCGTGATCAGCGGTGTCACCGAGGGCGGATAGCCGCGCAGCGCCGGCGCCTCGCCCATGGCGGCCGAGATCTCGCGATGCGCCTCGGCGAAACGGGTGATCGAATCGGCGAGGAACAGCACGTTCAGCCCCTCGTCGCGCAGGGCCTCGGCAACGCTCATCGCGGCCCAGGCGCAGCGGCGGCGCACCAGTGCCGACTGGTCCGAGGTGGCGGCCACCACCACCGAGCGCGCCATGCCGTCGCGACCCAGCGCCTTGTCGACAAACTCGTTCACCTCGCGCCCGCGTTCGCCGATCAGGGCCACCACCACCGCATCCGCCTGCATCGACCGCGCCAGTGACGCCATCAGGCTGGATTTGCCCACGCCCGAGCCCGCGAATAGGCCGACCCGCTGGCCGCGCACGATGGGCAAGAGCGTGTTGAGCGCCGACAGCCCGGTCGCCATCCGGGCGCCCATCGGTTTGCGCTGCACCGCAGGCGGCGGCGCGGCCATCAGATCGCGCGTCTTGCCCCCGCGCAGCAGGGGCCGACCATCGAGCGGCCGACCGAACGGGTCGATGACCCGGCCCAGCCAGTGTCGGCCGGGCGAGAATGCGGGGATCTGGTGCAGCACCACCCGGTTGCCCATCGCCACGCCCTCGGGCGCGCCGTCGGGCAGCATGTTCACGATCCCATCCTCGACCTGCAACACCTCGCCCCACAAGGCGGCGCCAAAATTGCGCTTCAGCTCCAGCCGGTCGCCGATCTGCGCCCGGCTGGAGAGACCTTGGATGCGGATCGCCCCGCGCGCCACACCGGTGACCCGGCCCACATGCCGGACCAGGCTGAGATCGTCGAAAGCCGCCCTCAGGGCGCGCAGATCGGGTGCCGTCATCTGGGGTCTCCTTGCTGTTCCCTGACAACGGTTTCTAAACGAATCGGGGTTAAGCCTTGATTGAAATTGATCGAGGGAGAAGCCCCGATGTTCTCGGACTTGAACGTCTTTAAGATGGCGTACGCCATGGCAACACATGCGGGTCAGCGACAGGCGGTCGTGGCGCGCAACATGGCCAATGCCGACACGCCCGGATACCGCGAACGCGACATCGCGGGCTTTGCCGAAAGCTACGCCGGAACCGATGCAAGGCGCCCTATGACCGCGACGCGCGCCGGTCACCTGAACGGCGCCGGGCCGACGGGCCAGAGTTGGGAAAGCTTCGAAACCGACGCACCCGGCGATCCCAACGGCAACAATGTCAGCATCGAAGACCAGATGCTCAAGGCGGTCGAGGTCAAGCGCCAGCATGACCGCGCGCTGGCGATCTACAAATCCTCGCTGAACATCCTGCGCGTCGGCCTGGGCCGGGCCTAAGGAGATGTCGAGATGAGCGAATTTTCCAAATCCCTTTCCGTTACCGCCAGCGCGCTCACCGCCCAGGCCACCCGCCTGCGGCATGTGTCCGAGAATATCTCGAACGCCGACACGCCGGGGTACCGGCGCAAGACGGTCCCGTTCGAGACCGCCCACGATCGTGACCAGGGCACCGATCTGGTGCGCACCGGCCGGGTAAAGCTCGACCGGCGCGACCTGCCCGACATTTTCGACCCCTCGCATCCGATGGCCGATGACACCGGGCATTACAAAGGGTCGAATGTCGATCTGATGATCGAGATCGCCGACGCCCGCGAGGCCCAGCGCAGCTATGAGGCCAATCTGAAGCTATTCGATCAGGCACGGCAGATGTCATCGGGCCTGATGGATCTTCTCCGCAAGTAACGACTGAAACCAGAAGGACAGCCAGAATGGATATCCGCTCCCTTTCCGCCGCGCAGGCTTATGCCTCGGCGCGCCCCGCCACCCAGGCCGACCCCGCCACGGAAACTGCGTCACAAGGGCTGCGCAACACCTTCCGTGACTTTGCCGCCACCCTGCAACACAGCGAAGATACCGCCAAGGCGGCGATGATCGGCCAGGCCGATCCGCATGCGCTGGTACAGGCGCTGGCACAGTCGGAACTGGCGGTGGAAACCGCGGTCACCGTACGTAACAAGGTGGTCGAGGCCTATCAGGAAATCCTGAGGATGCCGGTCTGAGCCATGATGACCGAGGGTCTGTTCTTTGACACGGTGCGGCAGGGGCTGTGGATCGCGGTAATTACCTCGTTCCCAATCCTCGCGGTCGCGCTGGTCACCGGGGTCGCGGTGGGCCTGTTCCAGGCCCTGACCTCGATCCAGGAAATGACCCTGACCTTTGTGCCGAAACTGGCGGCCATCGTCGCCGTCTTCTGGATCTCGATGGGGTTCATGGCGCAGACGCTGGTCAACTACTTCACCACCACGCTGATACCGCTGATCGCAGGAGGGTTCTGATGGACGCCGCAAGCTATTCGATCCTGTCCCGGCAGACCGGTCTGATGAACGAGACCCGGGTCATCGCCAACAATATCGCCAACGCCGCCACCGCCGGATACCGGCAAGAGGGGCTGGTATTCTCCGAGTTCATTCGCGGCGGGCTGGGCGACACATCCCTGTCGATGGCGCGCGGCCAGGTTCGCAACACCTCGCAGCAGCAGGGGGTGTTGTCCCAGACCAACGGCGATTTCGACCTGGCGATCGAGGGGGATGGGTTTTTCCTGCTCGAGACACCCGGCGGTGACCGTCTGACGCGGGCGGGTACCTTTGTTCCCAATGCGCAGGGGGATCTGGTCAATCCCGATGGCTACCGGTTGATGGATGCCAATGGCGCGTCGATCTTCGTGCCACCGGATATCGACGGGATCAAGGTCGGTGCCGACGGCACCATCAGCGGCGGTGGCCGCCTGCTGGGTCAGATCGGGCTTTACCAGCCGGTGGAGGCCACCGGGCTGATCCGCGAGGGCGGGGTGATGTTCCGCTCCGAGGCGGGAGTGGAGCCGTCCGAGGGCGCGACCATCCTGCAAGGGTTTCTCGAAGGCTCGAACGTGGATGCCATCGACCAGATGACCCGGATGATCGAGATCCAGCGCGCCTATGAACTTGGCCAGAGCTTTCTTGAAACCGAAGACCAACGCATTCGCAACGCCGTCGACACGCTGTTGCGCTGATCCAGACAAGAGGAGCCTGACATGCGCGCCCTGAAAATCGCCGCCACCGGCATGACCGCCCAGCAGATGCGGGTCGAGACCATCTCGAACAACCTCGCGAACATGAACACCACCGGCTACAACGCGCGGCGGGCCGAGTTTGCCGACCTGCATTACCAGCAGGTGTCGCGCGCGGGCACGGTGAACGCCGCTGACGGCACCGTGCTGCCGACCGGCGTGCAACTGGGGCTGGGGGTGCGCCCGGCAGCGGTGACCGTGCACCTGCAACAGGGCGCGCTGTCGGCGACCGGCAACGATCTGGATCTGGCGATCGAAGGGCGCGGCTATCTCGAGGTGACGCTGCCCTCCGGGCAGTCGGCCTATACCCGCGATGGGGCGCTGAAACGCTCGGCCGAGGGGCTGGTGGTCACCTCCGAAGGTTACGCCGTGGCGCCCGAGATCACCATTCCGACCGATGCGCGTTCGCTGTCGATCAATGCCGGGGGCGAGGTCTATGCCTATTTCGACGATACCGCCGAAGGGCAGCTCCTGGGCCAGATCACGCTGGTGAGCTTTGCCAATGCCAAGGGGCTCGAGGCGGTTGGCGGCAACCTGTTCAAGGAAACCGAGGCTTCGGGCAATCCGATTGTCGGCAACCCCGGAGAGGATGGCATGGGCACCTTGCGGCAAGGCTATCTGGAGGACAGTTCCGTCGACGCCGTGCGCGAGGTGACCGAGCTGATCGAGGCGCAGCGCGGCTACGAGATGAATGCCAAGGTGATTTCGGCGGTGGACCAGATGATGAGCGTCACCACTCAGGTGCGCTGATGCGCGCGCTGGCCCTGGCCCTGGCGCTCTGCCTGCCACAGGCGGCGATGGCCGAGATCCTGGTGCCGTCGCGCACCATCCGTGCCAAAGCGATCATCGGTCCCGAGGATCTGGTGCTGAAATCGGTGGAGATGGCCGGGGTCTATGCCGATCCCTCCGAGGTGATCGGGCAAGAGGCACGGGTCGCCCTCTATCCCGGTCGGCCGATCCGGTACGACGATATCGGCCCGCCCGCCATCGTCGACCGCAACGACCTGGTCACGCTCTATTTCGATCGTGGTTCGCTGGTCATCTCGACCGAAGGCCGCGCCCTGGGGCGCGGGGCCGCGGGCGATGTGATCCGGGTCATGAACCTGAGTTCCCGAACCACCGTCAGCGGGCAGATCCGCCCGGACGGCTCCATCGAGGTGAAATGATGCTCCACTCCCGCCCTGTTCCGTGCCTGATCACCCTTGCCCTGATCCTGTCCGCCTGCGGGCGTGCCGACCATCTGGGCAAGGCGCCGAGTTTCACGCCCAATACCGAGTCGCCCGAACAGGTGGCAATGCTCTGGCCCGGTCTGCCGCTCTATACCCAGCCGCAGCGCACCGTCGACCGCGCCTCGCTGTGGAGCGGCGGGCAGAGCTCGCTCTTGGGTGACCAGCGGGCGATGAAAAAGGGCGATATCCTGACCGTGGTGATCGAGATCGACGAAAAGGCCGAGATCTCGAACGACACCAACCGCTCGCGCTCGGGCTCCGAGAGCCTGTCGGTGCCCGGCCTCTTCGGCCTGCCGCAGCGGATCGACGAACACCTGCCCGAAGGCGCCTCGCTGGACGAGGCGGTGGCGGTTGATTCCAGCAGCGCCTCGGGCGGCCGCGGCTCGGTCAAGCGCAAGGAAAAGCTGACCCTGCGGGTCGCGGCCACGGTGGTGGACGTGCTGCCCAACGGGGTCCTGTCGATCTCCGGCTCGCAAGAGCTGCGGGTGAATTTCGAACTGCGCGAACTTCTGGTGTCGGGTTATGTCCGGCCCGAGGACATCTCGCGCCAGAACGAGATCACCTATGACAAGATCGCCTCGGCCCGGGTGTCCTATGGCGGGCGCGGCCAGATAACCGATGTCCAACAACCGCGCTATGGCCAGCAGGTGCTGGACATGGTCCTGCCGTTCTGAGGGGGGCGCAATGCTGGGTAAACTGCTTCCGGTACTGATGCTGGTCTTCGGGGTCGGCGCGGGGGTTGGCGCGGGCATCGCGCTGGGTCCCAAGGGATCCAGTTCCGATGACCAAGCCGAAACCGCAGCCAAGGCGCCAGCCAAGGACGGCCATGACAAGCCGGCGGGCGATCACGCCAGCAACAAAGGCGAGATCGCCGAGGCGAGCGGCAACGAGTATGTCAAGATGAGCAAGCCGTTTGTGGTGCCGCTGGTCAGCAATGACCGGGTTGCCGGGCTGGCTACCGTAACGCTCAGTCTCGAAGTGAGGACCGGGTTTTCGGACAATTTCTTTGCCAAGGAGCCCAAGCTGCGCGACGGGTTCCTGCGGGTGCTGTTCGATCATGCCAATATCGGCGGGTTCGATGGCGCCTTTACCCGGCCCGGCACGCTTGACCCGCTGCGCGTTGCACTGCGGGAATCGGCACAAATGGCCTTTGGCGACCAGATCGTCGAGGTGCTGATCGTGGATATCGCGCGGCAGGATTCCTGACGCCCCCGCGCCGGTGGTTTCCGCCGCGCTCAGACCCCGTCCGGGCTTGTGGCATGATCCGCACACAGGCTGTCCTGGAATCGCTTGCCGCGCGCCTGAAGCGTGTTGTTCCGATGGTGAAGCGCCAGCTCGGCAATCGCCTGTTTGCGCCCAAAGGCCAGCCGCAGCCCGTCCATCATCGACAGCCGTTTCGCCCGCGCGCGTGCCAGGCTCTGGTTCAGAGCCCGGCGCGTACGGGTTTCCCAGGCCTGCCACAGGATATCGGCGCCGACCGACCGGTAGTCGTGATCCGCCGCATCCCTTTCGCGCAAACCGGCCAGTTGTGCGTCAAGCCGGGCAAGTTGTGCCGCAATCCGGGCCTCCTCGGCCATCACCACGCGAATACGCTCGTATTCTCGCAGATAGAGCGCGTCGGCAGCTTGGCTCATGCGGTCAAGCATCTGCCTTTTCATCTGAACTGCCCTCGCGCGCGGCGCCGCATCGCTTCGGCGAAGCGGATCGCCGCAGCAACCGGGCCATAGTGTTCCTCGCCGATCTCCTGGCCGATCTCGACCACCGCATGCAGGGCGCGGGCGGTGGGCGGATCCGAATGGATCGGCACCCCGGCCTCGATCGCGGCGCGCCGGATCGCGGCGGCGGTCTCGTCGACGCCTTTGGCCACGCAGACCGGTGCGGACCCCTTTTGTCGCGACCATTTCAGCGCAACCGCGTAATGCGTCGGGTTCACGATCACCACGTCCGAGCCGGGCACATCGGCGAGCATCTGGTTCATCGCGATCTCCTGTCCGCGCTGGCGGCGCTGGCTTTTGACATGCGGGTCTCCCTCGGCGTCCTTCATCTCGTCCATGATCTCCTTGCGGGACATCATGTTCTTGCGGATGTGCTCGGCGTGCTGCCACAAGAAGTCGACCGCGCCGATCACCAGCGCGACGGCGACCACCAGGAACATGAAGCCGGACAAGAGCCGAGCCATGGTCAGAACCGACTGGCGCGCGTCCATTCCGGCGGTGGCCACGATCTCGGTCAGGTTCATCCGGATATAGAGGCCGAGTGTCACCGAGTAGAGCAGCAGCTTGACGAAACTCTTGCCGAACTCGAACAGGCCTCCGCGTCCGAACTTGTTCTTGGCGTTCGATATTATCGAAATGCGTGACAGTTTCGGCTCCAGCTTGGAGGGTGCCAAGACAAAAGCCCGCTGCGCCACCACCGACAGGATCACCGCTGCTGCGGGGATGACGAAAACCGGTAGCAGCGCGACCGATACCGCCCCGAACAGGCCACCGACCGGTCCGGTCGCGGGACCGTTGAAGATCAGCCGCGACAGCCCGTCGGACTGGTCGATGAGAACCAGCAGCGGGTTGGCCAGCTGCGTCATCCCGGCCGCGCCCAGCCCGGTCAGCGCCAGGGTCATGCCGGCATAGCCCGCCACCATCGACAGGTCGGCCGACCGGGCGACCTCGCCGCGTTCGCGCGCCTTCTGCAACTTGTGCGGCGTCGGTTCGAACGACTTTTCGCTGTCGTCGTCCGGCCCGCTCATGGCCGCGCCCCGACCGGGTCCTGGAAGAACGCCATCAAGGCGTCAAGCCAGACCGACAGGATCACCGGCGTCGCCACCAGAAGCAGCGCCATGCCGCCAAAGGTGATCAGCGGCGCGCCGACAAAGGCGACCATCAGTTGTGGCATCGCCCGGTTGATCGCCCCAAGCGCCAGGTTGTAGATCAGCGACAGGATGACAAAAGGCGCGGCCAGGCCAAAGGCCAGGGCAAACATCCGGCCCACCTGCGCCACGCCCCATTGCGTCAGGCTCGCCGCAGCCGGCAATTCGCCCACCGGGAACAGGGTATAGGACCGGATCAGGAACTCGGCGGCGCGCACATGCAGCCCGGCCATGACCGCCAGGGTCAGGCCCGCCATCATCAGCAGGTGCCCCATCGCCGGTGTCGGCTCGCTGACCGCGCCGCCCAGCAGCTGTGATAGCGAGGTGGCCTGAGCCGCGATCATCCCCGCCACCTGAAGCGCCATGGCAAAGAGCCGGATGCCGAGGCCCATGGCCAGCCCGGCCAGCGCCTCGGTCCCTGCCAGGGCGGCGAACTGCATCGGGTCCGCGACGGCGGGCGCGGCAGGGGTCGCAGGGGCGATGATCAGGGAAAACGCCGCCGCCACTCCGAACCGGACCCGCATCGGGATCGACGATTCTCCAAACGCGGGCAGCACCGAAACCAGGGCCGATACCCGCAGGAATACCGCGAACACCTGCCAGAGCTCGGCAGAGATCAGGGTCAGGAGCTCGGGCGGCAGCGCGATCATGTCGGCACCTGCCCGACCAGCGAGGGCCGCGCCTCGAGCCCGATTTCCTCGAAGGACAGCACCGGGTTCGAGATGCCGCGCGCACGCAGGATGGTGCGCAGGAACCGCCGCCGCCGGGTCGAGGTGACAAGCGCCGCAAAAATCCCCTGGCTCGCGGTCTGGCCCAGGCGCCGCGCGATCCCGTCCGCCAGCTTGTTGAACAGGTCGGGCGGCAGCGCAATATCCATCCCGCCGCCCGCGCCGTCCAGCTGATAGGTGGCAAAGGTCTCTTCCCATTCGGGCGCCAGCTGCACCAGCGGGATCGAGCCGTCGGGTCGTTTCATCTCGGCCACCAGTTGGAAGCCCAGCCGCTGGCGGACATGCTCACAGATCGCCTCGGGCTGGGTGGTGGCGAGCCGCGCTTCGGCCACCGCTTCCAGGATCAGCGGCATGTTGCGGATCGACACCCGTTCGTCCAGCAAGAGCCGCAGCACCGCGTGCAGCGTGTCGATCGGCACCTTGTCGGGGATCAGCTCGTCCAGCAGCTTGCGGTTGGCCTCGGCGCGGCCGGGATCGGACAATTGCGTCATCTCGGACAGTAGCCGGCGCAGCGATTTGAGCGTCAGCAGCCGGGCAAAGTTCTGCTTGATCACCTCCAGCAGATGGGTCGCCAGGATCTCGGGCGGGGCCACGATCGTGGCCCCCGACAGCGCGGCGGTCTCCTGATCCTTGGGCAGGATCCAGCGGGCGGGGGCGCCATAGACCGGCTCGCTCACGTCCTTGCCATCGGGCAGGGCGTCGGGCTGGTCGGTCATCAGCGCCAGGATCAGATCGGGGTGCAGCAGGCCACGGGCCTGCTCGACCCCCTGCACCTTGATCACATAGGTGCCAGAGGGCAGCTCGGCCTGATCGGTCAGCCGGATATCGGGCAGGATCAGCCCGTAGACCGAGGCCACATGAGTGCGCATATTGGCGATCCGGGCGTCCAGCCCGGTGCCGGGGTCCAACGCCATGCCCACCAGGTCGGGGGCGAATTCCAGATGCACGTCGTCGAGATCGAGGATATCGCCAATGCCCTGACGTGCCACCGGCGCCACCTCGGCCCCTGCCCTGGCCGCGCTTTCCGCCGCCGCCCTTTGCTTGCGGTACATCGACCAGGCGGCATAGCCCAGCACTGCGCCGCCCGCGATGAAGGGCAGAAAGGGCAGGCCGGGCACCAGCGCGAACAGCACCATCAGCACCGCCACCGTGGCCAGCGCCGCCGGGTGCCGCCCCAGCTGCGAGAACAGTGCGCTGTCCGTCGCCCCCTGGGTGCCGCCGCGCGCCAGCAAGAGCGCCGAGGCGATCGAGATGATCACGGCTGGGATCTGCGACACCAGCCCGTCGCCGACCGTCAGGATGGCATAGGTCTCGAACGCGGCGCCCACCGGCATGCCATGCACGATGACCCCCATGATCAGCCCCATCACCAGGTTCAGAAGCGTGATCAGCAGCCCGGCGATGGCATCGCCCTTGACGAATTTCGACGCCCCGTCGAGCGAGCCGAAAAACGTGGTCTCCTGCTGTTCCAGTTCGCGCCGGGCCTTGGCCTGCTGGTGGTCGATGGCGCCCGCCGACATGTCGCTGTCGATGGCCAGCTGCTTGCCCGGCATCCCGTCCAGCGCAAAGCGCGCGCCGACTTCGGCCATGCGGGCGGCGCCCTTGGTGATCACCATGAAGTTGACGATCAAGAGCACGCCGAACACCACGAGGCCCAGGAAGATGCTGCCGCTCATCACGAACTGGGCAAACCCCTCGATCACGTCGCCGGCGGCATTGGGCCCGGTATGCCCCTGACCGATGATCAACTTGGTCGAGGAGACATTGAGCGACAGCCGCAGCATCAGCGAGGCGAGCAGGATCGTCGGAAAAGACGAGAAATCGAGCGGCCGCTCGATGAACAGGGTCAGGGTAAAGATCAGGATCGCCAGCGCGAAAGAGGCCGCCAGCCCGATATCCAGCACCCAGGCGGGCATCGGCAGGATCATCATCACGATGATCGCCATCAGCGCCAGCGACAGCAAAACGGTCGGGCTGAACAGCGTTCTCATGTCAATTCTCGGCAAGGCGGCGATCCTAGTTGAACGGGATAAAGGCACGGCCAGCCTGGCCGGTGGCAACCAGCGACCCCAGGCGCGTTGCGCCGGGTGACGCCGGGCCGCCAAGGGCGATCAGCGGCTGCGCCCGCGCTGCCGTCAGCGGCCCGGGCTGCGGTTCGGGGCTGGCATCGTCCATCCGGATCCGTGTTTTCTCGAACCGGGCGGCATAGGCATCGGCCAGCGACGGGGTGCGCGAATGAAACGCGCCCGCCGCCGCGTTCCATGACCCCAGCTCGCCATACAGATCCTTGAGGAAGCGGGCGGCGTAATCGGCGTTGATCTCGGGGTCGAACATCTCGTCGATCGAGCGGAAGGCCTGGCTGTGCCAGCGGTAGTTGATCTGGAAACAGCCCACGTCGAAACTGCGCGCGCCCGATTTGAACCGCTCAAATACATATGTCTGCGCGGCGGTCTGCGAGGGGAACCAGTGACCGACACCCTCCATGTTGACGGTCCAGGGCCAGGGTTCCAGCGCGCCGCCGCTGTTGCGCCCGGTTTCGACCCGGGTGATCGCGCGCATCACGTCGAGCGGCACGTCATGGGCGCGCGCCGCGCGCCGGGCGGCCATGTCGCACAGGCCCGAAATGCCGGGATCGACCGTTGCCGCCGCAGGGGCGGGCAGGGCAAGCAGGCACAAGGCCGCCTGCCGCAGCACGGGCGCAAGAAGGGCATTCAAGGTACGGTCTCTGGGCATTCTGCCTGTCCGGGATTCTTCCTCTCCCCGGACGTTATCGGCAGGTCCGTTTACAACCGGTTAGCGCGGACCGGATTCCGGGTGCCGCGACATGAACCGGTCGATATCCGTCTCTGACGGGGTGACCCCGGTGAACACCTCGACATAGTCGGGCATATTGGCCAGCCGGGTCTCGGGGTTTTCCTCGATCCGCATCGAGATATAGCCGACCTGGGTGTACATCACCGTCATCGCCCGCACATTGGCCTGCTGCGTGGAATAGCCGAACCGCAGGAACATCGCGGCGACCGCGTTCTGCCGCGCCAGATCGGCCCGGTCGAGCCGCGCCTGAAGCCCAGCATCGTTGCGCGCCCAGTTGCGAATCGCCAGGTCCAGCCGGGCATCGAACAATGCGTCGTCCAGCCAGCAATCGAACAGGTTGAACATCGCCTCGACGATGCTCTCGGCAAAGGCCTCGGTCCGGGCCACCAGATTGCCGGTGTTCTTTTCCTCCCAACGGCGCACCATCGCCTCCAGCAGGGCCTCGCGATCCTTGAAATGCCAATAGAATCCGGTGCGCGCGACGCCCAGTTTCTGCGCCAGCGGCATGATCTTGACCGCCTCGACCCCGCTTTCGGTCAACAGGTCATAGGCGGCGGCCAGCCAGGCGGCTTCGGTGCTGGAGGGTTTGGGCGCGATCGTCATGGTGAAAGACCTAACAGTATCGACACCACTGCACAAGTTACTTGACACAAGTGTCGAGTCTCGCACAGATAGATCAGTTTCGCCGTTTATCGCAGGTTCCACCCATGACCGATCAGACTCCCGCCAGGTCGCGGCGCGCGCGCCGCAGCTCCGACAAATCCACCCGTTCGGCCGAGCCGGGACAGAACCTGCACCTGCGGGTGCCCTATATCACCCGCAAGATCCCTGCCTACGATCTGTTGGGCGAGGAGGCGCTGGAGAAGATTGAGGCCACCGCCGACCGTATCCTGGCCGAAATCGGGATCGAGCTGCGCGACGACGAAGAGAGCATGAAGCTCTACAAGAAGGCGGGCGCGCAGGTCTCCGATGTCCGGGCCAACACCTGGAACGTCCGGTTCGAGCCGGGCATGTTGCGCGAGATCCTGAAAACCGCGCCCGCGCGCTTTACCCAGCATGCGCGCAACCCGGCCAACAATGTCGATATCGGTGGCGATGCGATGGTGTTCGCGCCTGCCTATGGCTCGCCCTTCGTGATGGACATGGACAATGGCCGCCGCTACGGCACCATCCAGGACTTCCAGAACCTGATCAAGCTGGGCCAGTCCTCGCCCTGGCTGCACCATTCCGGCGGCACCATCTGCGAGCCGACGGATATCCCGGTGAACAAGCGGCATCTCGACATGGTCTATTCCCACATGCGCTATTCCGACCGCGCCTTTCTGGGTTCGATCACCGCGCCCGAACGCGCCGCCGACAGTATCGAGATGTGCCGGATCCTGTTCGGCGCGGATTTCGTCGACCAAAACTGCGTGATCATGGGCAATTTCAACACCACCTCGCCGCTGGTGATCGACGGCGTCACCGCCTCGGGCATCCGGACCTATGCGGCGGCGGGGCAGGGCTCGATCCACCTGCCGTTTCTCTTGGGGGGCGCCGTGTCGCCGCTGACCATGGCGGGGGCTGTGGCGCAGTGTCTGGCCGAATCCATGGCCTCCTGCGCCATCGCCCAGCTGACCCGCCCCGGCGCGCCGACCATTCTGGCCGGGTTCCTGTCGTCGATGAGCCTGCGCTCAGGCAGCCCCACCTTTGGCACGCCGGAACCGGCGCTGGGTTCGCTGGTTATGGGCCAACTGGCGCGCCGTCTGAACATGCCGCTGCGCTGCGCCGGCAATTTTTCGACCTCCAAGGCGCCCGACGGGCAGGCCATGCAGCAGGCGATGATGTCGATGATGTCGGCGGTGCAGGGCGGCGCGAACTACATCCTGCATTCGGCCGGTTTTGTCGATGGTCTGCTCAGCATGTCCTACGAGAAATTCGTGATGGATACCGACATGTGCGGCGCGCTGCATTCCTATCTGGCCGGGATCGAGGTGAACGAGGATACTCTCGGTTTCGATGCGCTGGCGCAGAACGGCCCGGGCGAGCATATGTTCGGCACCGACCACACCCTGCGCCATTATGAAACCGCCTATTGGGACAGCGGGCTGAACGACGATCAGACCCACGAGACCTGGTTCGAACAGGGCAGCGCCGATTATGCCACCCGTGCCAACAAGCGGTGGAAGGACATCCTGAACACCTACGAGGCACCGGCGATGGACGACGCGACCGACGAGGCGCTGCGCGAGTTCATCGACCGCAAGAAAGCCTCCATGCCCGATGCCTGGTACTGAGGAAAGCCCATGTCCCGCGACCCGCTGCTGCAACCCTATCAGCTGAAACACCTGACCCTGAAAAACCGGATCATGACCACCAGTCATGAACCGGCCTATCCCGAGGACGGCCTGCCAAAGGACCGCTATCGCGCCTATCACGTTGAACGCGCCAAGGCGGGCGTGGCAATGACCATGACCGCCGGGTCCGCCTCGGTCAGTCGTGACAGCCCGCCGGTGTTCAACAACATCCTGGTCTGGCGTGACGAGGTGGTGGGCTGGATGAAGAAACTGGCCGACGAATGCCACGACCACGGCTGCGCGGTGATGATCCAGCTCACGCATCTGGGCCGCCGCACCGGCTGGGACAAGGGCGCCTGGCTGCCTTCGGTCAGCTCGACATCCGACCGGGAACCGGCGCACCGCCGGTTTCCGAAACTGGCCGAGGAGTGGGACATTTCCCGCATCATCGGCGACTTCGCCGATGCTGCCGAAAAGATGAAACTGGCGGGGTTGGACGGGGTCGAGATCATGACCCACGGCCACCTGCTGGATCAGTTCATGTCGCCGCTCAGCAACGAGCTCGATGGCCCTTATGGCAAGGCGACGTTGCAAACCCGGATGCAACTGACGCTCGATATCATCGACGCGGTGCGCAAGCGGGTCGGCGAGGATTTCATCGTCGGCACCCGCTTTGCCCCCGACGAGGCGCAGACGGGCGGCATCACCGAAGAGATGGGCATGCAGATCGCCCATATGTTCAAGGCGACCGGGCAGCTCGACTATCTCAACATCAACCGGGGCCGGATCCACACCGACCCCGCGATGACCGACATGATCCCGGTGCAGGGGATGAAGGCCGCGCCGCATCTCGATTTCGCCGGGCGGGTCCGGGCCGAGGTCGGCATGCCCACCTTCCATGCCTCTAAAATCCCCGATGTCGCCACCGCGCGCCATGCCATTGTCACCGGGCAGCTCGACATGGTGGGCATGACCCGTGCCCATATGGCCGACCCTTATCTGGTGCAAAAGATCGTCGAGGGTCGCGAACACGATATCCGCCCCTGTGTCGGCGCCACTTATTGCCTGGACCGGATCTATCAGGCGGGCGAGGCGCTGTGCATTCACAACCCCGCCACCGGGCGCGAACTGACCATGCCGCATCAGATCCCGGCGGCGGAGACCCGCAAGCGGGTCGTGATCGTGGGCGCCGGTCCGGCAGGGCTGGAAGCCGCGCGTGTCGCCGCCGAGCGCGGCCACCATGTGACCGTGTTCGAGGCCCAGCCCGACCCCGGCGGCCAGATCCGCCTGACCGTGCAGAACCCGCGCCGCCGCGAGATGATCGGCATCGTTGACTGGCGCATGGCGCAATGCGCCGCCCGCGATGTCGAGTTTCACTTCAACACCTGGGCCGAGGCGGCGGATGTGACCGCGCTGAACCCCGATGTGGTGATCGTCGCCACCGGTGGCCTGCCCAACACCAAGCTCTTTGAATCCGGGCGCGAGAACGACCTGCTGGTCAGCACCTGGGACGTGATCTCGGGCGATGTGAAACCGGGGCGCGAGGTGCTGATCTATGACGAAAGCGGCGACCACCCGGGCGTGATGGCGGCCGAGATTGCCGCCAATGCGGGCGCAAAGGTCGAGGTGATGACCCCCGATCGCAGCTTTGCCCCCGATATCATGGGCATGAATCTGGTCCCCTATATGCGCGCGCTTCAGGACAAGGATGTGACCTTTACCGTCACCCGCCGCCTGCTGGACGTGACCCGCGACGGGAACCGGCTGAAGGCGAAAATCGGTACCGATTACAGCAGCTTCAGCAAGGACCAGACCTATGACCAGGTGGTGGTGAACTATGGCACCATGCCGATAGCCGACCTCTATTTCGAATTGCGCCCGCTGTCGCGCAATGGCGGCGAGGTCGACTATCAGTCGCTGATCGACGGGCATCCGCAGAGGATCGAAACCAATCCCGACGGTGCGTTCCAGCTCTTTCGCATCGGTGACGCGGTCAGCGCCCGCAACACCCATGCCGCGATCTATGACGCGCTAAGGCTGATGAAGGATATCTGACATGCGCATCGGGGTGATCGGAACCGGAACCATCGCAACCGCCGTCGTGCACGGCATCGCGGGCGACGGGCATGCGATCACCGTATCCGACCGCAGCGCGGCCAATGCGCAGGCCTTGGCCGCCGCTTACCCCAATGTCCGGGTCGCCTCCAATCAGGCGGTTGTCGAGGAAAGCGATATCGTCATCCTCGGGCTGATGGCGGAGAAAAGCGCCGCGATCCTTGATGCGCTGACCTTTCGCACCGATCAGCAGGTGATCACACTGATGGCGGGCGCCACGCTGGAGGAGGTGGCGCAGATGGTCGCCCCCGCCCGCGCCGCCGCGATCATGATGCCTTTTCCGGGTATCGCACAGGGCGGCTCGCCCATCATGATGCATGGCGATACCGATCTGGTCCGCGCATTGTTTGGGGCGCGCAACCAGGTCTTTGCGCTGAAGGACGCCGCCGAGATGGCGGCCTATCTCTGCGCCCAGGCGGTGCTGTCGCCGGTGGCCCGGATGGTCAGCGATGCGGCGGGCTGGCTGTCCTCCCGCGTCTCGGACCCCGCGCAGGGAGAGGCGTTTCTGCGCGCGCTCGTGGCCTCCAGCGTTGCGGGTACCGACTGCGCCAGCCTGATCGAGGCGCTCAATACGCCGGGCGGCTATAACCAACGCCTGCGCCTGCATATGGAGGGCTCGGGCATGGGCGGCAGCCTGCGTGCGGGGCTTGATAGGCTGGAGAAAGACGCATGAGTTTCAAGCACATCTTCACCCCGGTCCAGCTGCGGCACAAACAGCTGAAAAACCGCATCGTGTTCGGCGCCCATACCACCAACATGGCCCATGACGGCCTGCCGGGCGACCAGCATCTGGCCTATTACGAGGAACGCGCCATGGGGGGCGCCGCGATGATCGTGGTCGAGCCGATGCCGGTCCATGCCGCCGCCGTGCTGACGCGCGGCAATTTCCGTCATTCCAGCGATGACGTGATCCCGCATTTCGCCCGCATCACCCAGGCCTGCAAGGCGCATGGCACGGTGATGATCCAGCAGCTCTATCATGTCGGCGCGCATGGCGACTGGGACAATTCCTGGCACGCCAACTGGTCGCCCTCGGGCGGGCCCAGCTATCACGACAACGATGGCAGCCACGCCATGACCAAAGACGAGATCGAGGAAACCATTCAGGGTTTTGTCGATGCCGCGATCCGCTGCCAGAAGGCGGGGTTCGATGGGGTCGAGGTCTGGGCCGCCTATCACTGCCTTCTCGATCAGTTCTGGACGCCGTTTTCCAACCAGCGCAGCGACCAATGGGGCGGCTCCCTGGAAAACCGCACCCGGCTTTCGCGCGAAATCATGGCGCGCATCCGCGCCGCCTGCGGCCCCGAATTCATCATCGGCCTGTCGGTCAACGACGATTCCGACAAGCCCGTCTGCCTCAGCCATGACGAGATGGTCGAGATCGTGGTGCTGCACGACGCCCAAGGGCTGATGGATTATGTCACCGTCGGTTCGGGCAGCTATTTCGACTTCTACAAGCTCCTGCCCAGCTTCCAGTATGCCGAAAACCTCGGCGCCGATCTGGCCGAGCGGCTGAAACAGGCCAACCTGACCGCGCTGGTCACCGCCGAGGCCAATATCCGTACCCCCGACAACGCCAACACCGTGTTGGGCGCCGGGCGGGCCGATCTGGTGTCGATCGTGCGTGGTCAGATCGCCGACCCGCATCTCGTGGCCAAGGCCGAACGCGGCGCGCCCGACGATATTCGAGGCTGCCTCAGTTGCAACCAGCAATGCTGGGGACGGCGCGGGCGCGATTACTATATCTCCTGCCTGGTGAACCCCTCGGCCGGGCACGAATACCTCTGGGGCGGTGACCGGTTCACGCCCGCGCAGACCCCCCAAACGGTGCTGGTGGTAGGCGGCGGCCCTGCCGGGCTGGAATGCGCCCGGGTGGCTGCCGAACGCGGGCACCGGGTGATCCTGGCCGAGGCCGGACCGGAACTGGGCGGGCAATTCCGGCTCGCCGGGTTGCAACCGCGCCGGGCCCAGATCACCGATCTGATCGGCTGGTACGAACGCCAGCTGCGCCAGCTTCAGGTCGAGATCCGCTACAACACCTATCTGGATGCCCAGGACGTCGCCGCCATCGGTGCCGACCATGTTATACTGGCCACGGGCTCCGCCCCGCCGGAAACGGGGTTCCAGAAGGCGCTGCCGCATGTGGCCCGCCTGCCGGGGATCGAACGCGGACAGGTCTGGTCCATCCAGGACGTGATGACCCGCGCCGCCCGGCTGGGGAACGACATCGTGCTGCTGGACGAGGCAGGCAACTGGCGCGGTATCGGCACCGCCTGGCATCTGGCGGAAAAGGGCCACAAGGTCACCATCGTCACCCCCGACCCGATGATCGGGCGGGAACTGGCGCGCTCGGCTACCGATTTCCCGGCCCGTGCCACGCTGGCGGGGCTGGGCGTGCGCTTTGTCACCGAAAGCGCCCTGACAGGGTGGAGCGACGCAGGCGCCGCGATCCTGTCGCTGCTGACCGGCGAGAGCCAAACCATCGCCGCCGACAGCCTGGTTCTGGCCACCGCCAACACCCCCGAGACCGGTCTGGCGCAGGATCTGCGGGAGAGGGGGATAAAGGCCACCAGCATCGGCGATGCCGCCGCCCCGCGGCTGGCCGCCGCCGCCATTCACGAGGGCCGCAAGACCGGGCTGACCCTCTGACCCGGCGCCTCAGGCCAGCTCGGGCGCCCTGCGCCTCGGCCGGATCGGTCGCCCCGCGATCCTGAGAAACAGCACCGACACCGCGATACCGCTAAGCGCCGGCATATGTTGCAGCCACCACAGGTCCGGGTTCTCGGTCACCGTGGCCGATGCGACACCGCGCAGCCCTTCGATAGCAACCAGCAGCGCAAAGGCACCCAGCAATTGCGGCCACAGGCCAAAGCGCGAGAACGTGCCCAGCATCAGCGTCGAAAACCCGACCATCGCCACCGCCACGCTGATGGCCAGCCAGGACAGCCGCTCGTGCAACTCCTCCACGATATCGCCATGGGAATAGGTATCGGCCCCGGACCCGCCCAGCCGCGCCCGGTTCAGTTCCAGCGTCGGAATACCGCGAATGTCCCGCGCCCGGACCTCGTCGCGCCGGGCCAGCGCCGAGATGTCATAGGTGAAATCGCTGAACACCGTGGTCGACAGCAGCTTGGTCTTGGTGTCCATCCGCAAGGCCGTGCCTTCGACCATCACCAGCGCCACCTGTTCGCCGCTGCGTGCCAGAAAGGCCTTGGAACTGGTATAGGTCACCACCTGTTCCGGCCGCCGCCGGTCCGACAGGTAGACATCGCTCAGTGTGCCGTCGCGGCCGATATTGCCGATATAGACGGTGACACCCTTGACCGGATGCATGAACTGCCCGTCATTCAGCAGTTGCGCTGTCATGTCGCCCGCCACCTCGGCCTGCCGCGCCTCCAGCCGTTGCAGCGAGGCGGGGCGCAGGTAAAGCGTGATCGTGCCCAGCATCACCGCGCAGACCAGCCCGAACAGAACCACCGGACGTGCCAGCCGCATCGGGCTGGTTCCGGTGGCCAGCATCACCGTCAGCTCGCTTTCCCGGTTCAGGCGGTTGGTGACATAGACGGTGGCGGCAAAGGCCGCCATCGGCATCACCGTGCGGATGAGCGAGGGCAGCGACAGCGCGGTGAACTCCAGCGCCACCATGGCAGTCTGGCCGCTGCTGATCAGCTTGTCGAACAGGCTGACCGCCTTGCTGATCCAGAACACGCCGACCAGGACAAAGGCGAAAAACCCGCAGAGCACCAGCAACTGGCGCAGGAAATATCCATCGAATTTCGACATGCGGTCTTTCGCCTTGGCTGTCCGGATGCGGCACCATAAGCCATGGCCGGGGAATACGAAACTCACATTTCCGGGGCAGTTCCCGCTTAGGTCAGTTTCGGCCTGCCCGCCGTATCCGCGAACCAGCCGCCCTGTGCCGCCTCGAATGCCATCGCCGCCTGAAACACCACCTCGTCGCTATAGGTCGGCCCGACGATCTGGATTCCGGTCGGCACCCCGTTTCCGGCAAATCCCGACGGCACCGAGATCACCGGGCAGCGGCTCATCATGTTGAAGGGCGTCGTCATCACCCAGCCCAGCTCGGGCCGCACCGATACCCCTTCGATCTCCAGCCCCTCGGCCGAGGGGTCGAAATCGGCGCGCACGGCGGGCAAAGCGTTGGTCGGACAGATCAGGCAATTGTATCGCTCCAGCAGCGGCCCCAGCTTCTTGTAGCTTTCGCCCGCCACTTGCAGTGATCGCACGAAATCGCGGGCGGTGGAACTCAGCGAGCTTTCCGCGAAGGCCCGGCAATAGGTCGTCATCAGGTCGCCATGGCTCTCCAGCTCTTCGGACAGGGCGCCGCCAAAGATATGGGTCAGATAGGCCCAGCAGGCTTCGGGCACTTCCGCGCCCCAGCCGATCTCGACCTCCTCCACCGTCGCGCCCAGGTCGCGGAACACCTGCGCCGCCGCTTGCGTGTTGCGCCGCACGTCCTCGGACACGGTGAAACTGCCCAGATCCATCGACAGCGCGATCTTCCAGCCGCGAATGTCGGGATAGCTGTCGGGTAGCACCAGCTTGGGCTTGAGGGTCGAGATATCCAGCGGGTTCGGCCCGCTCATCAGGTTCTGAAGCAGGATCGCATCCGACACCGAGCGCGCCAGCGGCCCGGTATGGCAATAGAAATCCAGGTTGAAGGGGATGTCGTCGGGGTTGCGCCCATAGGGCGGCTTGTACCCCACCAGCCCGCAGCAAGAGGCCGGGATGCGGATCGACCCACCGATATCCGACCCGGTGGCCAGCGTCGTCGTGCCCGCCGCCAGCGCTGCCGCCGATCCGCCCGACGACCCGCCGGGGGTGAACTCGGGGTTCCACGGATTGCGCGTCACCCCCCACAGCCGCGACCAGGTGAACCCGGCGCAGGAAAATTCGGGCGTCGCCGTGCGCGCATGCACGATGGCGCCCGAGGCCAGAATCGGCTGGTTCATGGGCGAGGTATGGTCGGCCACAAAATCCTGCATGATCAGCGAGCCGCTCGATGTGGGCTTGCCCGCGATCATGCTCTCGTCCTTGATCGCCACCGCCAGCCCGTCCAGCGGGCCATTCGGCGCGCCCTTGGTCCAGCGCGCCTCGGCGGCACGGGCGAGGTCCATCGCCTCGTCGAAATGGGTATGGGTAAAGGCGTTGACGGTCTCTGCCGTGGCCTCGGCCCGGGCGATCTGCGCCGACAGCAATTCGACCGGCGACAGGCTCTTGTCGGCGAACCGGGCCAGGGCCTCGGTCGCGGTGAGATAGATCAGGTCCGACATGTCTTTCCCTTTCAGCTGAGTGCGGCGGCAATCGCGTCGATGGCCCGGATGGTGTTGGAATGACGCATGTCCGAGATCGACTCGGGCCAGCTTGACAGGCAGGCGACCACCAGCTCGCGCTCGGGATCGACATAGATGAACTGCCCATAGATCCCCAGACTGATATGAACGGGCCGGGCCACGTCGCGAATCCAGAACATGTTGCGATAGCGTCCGTTGGGCATGAACTCGCGGCTCTGGTCGTCGAACCTTCCATGGTCGCCGCCGCGCACATCCTCGACCCAGGCGCCTGGGATCACCTGCCGCCCACCGGCGCGGCCGCCGTCCAGCATGGTCTGGCCGAACCGGGCGCAATCGCGCAGGCTGGCGCAGATGCCGCCATCGGCGAGCGGGGTGCCTTCGCGGTCGACGGTGACATAGGCCTCCGCCTCGGCCCCCATCGGCGCCCACAGCACCTCGGACACCGTCCGGGCAAAGGATTGCCCGCTCACCCGTGCGATCAGCACGCCCAAGAGATCGGTCTCGATCGAGCGATAGCTGAACCGCGCCCCATGCGGGGCCTCGCAATCGGTCAGCGACAGGATCTGTGCCCAGGTGGTCTCGGGGCATTGGGCAGGGTCCGCGCCCGGCGGCATCGGCTTCCACCCCGAGGCATATTCCAGCCGCGCGACATCGCAATCGGGGTCCTCGTAATCCTCGACGAACCGGACGCCGGTGGTCATGTCCAGCACCTGTTGCAGCGTCGCGCCCTTCCAGCCCGTCGCCGCCAGTTCGGGCAGGTATTCCGTCATCGGCGCAGCGGGATCCAGCAGGCCCCGGTCGATCAGGATGCCCGCTGTTGTCGACGCGATGGATTTCGACACCGACATCAGCAGGTGGCGCGTGCCGCGCGTCATCCCGTTGTGATAGCTCTCGTGCAGGATGCGGCCCCGATGCGCCACCAGGAACCCGTCGGCATAATCCGCCAGCAGATCCGCCAGCGTCATCGGCTTGCCGTCGCAGCCGGTGAAGGCGATGCGCGACAGGTCCTGCGGCGCCTCTTCCCAGGTCAGCGCCGCAGGCCCGCGCGGGATCTCTTCGGTCGGCACGCACATGCGGATGTTCTGGAAGCTCCAGCGGTTCCAGGGTGTCCGGTCCCAGTCATGGGGCGGCAGTCGCCAGCCAAGCGGCGCCTTGCCCCGCAGGATCGGTGCCCGCAGGTCGGCGTTGCGATAGGATGTCATTGGTCTCTCCAAAGGCCCGAGCCTTTTGCGAAAGGGCCCGCAACCGGGCCCTTTCCTGTCTCACAACCTTACTTCTGAAGGTCGGTCCAGATCCGGGTATAAAGCGCCTGTGTCTCCGGCGCGCAGGTGCCGTTGAACTTGCCTGCGGATTTCAGCTCTTCGGGGATCACGATCTCGGGGGCGGTTTTCATGTCCTCGGGCATGAACGCCTCGGACCCCGCGATGCCGTTGGCATAGCGCGCGAATTCCGAGATCAGCGCGGCGTTTTCCGGCGCCATGACAAAGTTCTGGAAGGCCTTGGCCTCGTCCATGTTCTTGGCATCTTTCAGCACCGCGACCGAATCCATCCACAGCGGATAGCCTTCCTTGGGATAGCCATAGGCGATCGCCTCGTTCTGCAACCGCATCCGGAAGGTCGAGCCGTTCCAGTTCACGCCCGCCCACAGGTCTTCCTTGGCGAATTTCTCAAGGTTGCCGTAATCCATGCCCAGCCAGTGCTGCTTGGCGTTGAGCAATGTCTCGTGAACCTTCTTCAACACTTCCTTGTCGTCGGTGCAGGGCTCGCCGCCGGCATACATGATCGCCATGACCATCACGTCGCCCATCTCGGGCACCACGTTGATCTTGCCGCGCAGTTCCTCAGGCGGATCCAGGAAGATGGCAGAGGTGTTGATGTCGCCGCTGTAGTACTTGGTGTTCACCACCACGCCGGTGGTGCCCCACTGCCACGGCACAGTGTAATGCCGGCCGGGGTCCCAATCCACATCGACCCACTTGGCGTCCATGTTCTTGAAGTTTTCCATCTGGTCGGGGCGGGTTTCGGCCAACAGCCCCTCGGAAATCCAGATCGGCACATAGGTATGGGTCGGCACCACGACGTCGAACCCGTGGCCGCCCGCCTTGACCTTGGCCAGCGCGGTGTCGTTGCTGTCGTAATCGGTGATCGTCACCTTGATGCCGGTCTCGGCCTCGAATTTCTCGATCAGCTTGGGGTTGGTGTAGTTGCCCCAGTTGTAGATGTTCAGTTCCTTGGCATAGGCGCCCCCGGCCATCAGGGCCAGCGCGGATGCCGCGGCAAGTACGTGTCTCATGGATGTTCTCTCCTTGTTGGTCCGTTGAGTTTGGTTCCGGCTCTGGCGGCCGGTTGAGAGGCGCCTAACCCCGTTTCGAGGTCAGGCGGAAGAACAGCGATACCAGGATCGCGCCCGCCAGCAGGATCACGGTCGAGATCGCGTTGACCTCGGGCGTAACCACCCGGCGTAGCTGTCCCAGCATGAAGGTGGGCAAGGTTTCCTGTCCAGCGGATTTCACGAACTCTGTGATCACCACGTCATCCAGAGAGATGACAAAGGCCAGCATCAGCCCGGCCACGATCCCAGGCCACATCAACGGCAGGGTCACCCGGCGAAAGGTCAGCCAGCGCGAGGCATAGAGATCCTGCGCGGCGGTCTCCAGCGAGGTGTCCATGGTCTCCAGCCGGGCGCGGATCGGCAGATAGGCAAAGGGCACGCAGAACGCGGTATGGGCGACGATCAGGTAGATCATGCTGGTATGCCCGGTCCAGACCTTGATCGCCGCGAACACGATCAACAGCGCCACGGCGGTGACGATCTCGGGCACCATCAGCGGCTGGTTGATCAGCGCATAGATCATCGTCTTGCCCGGGAAATGGCGCGTCCGGGTGGTGGCCAGCGCCGCCATGGTGGCGGCCACCGTCGCCACCGAAGCCGCGACCAGCGCCAGGAACAGCGACCGCACGGCGGCATCCTGTACCGCCTCGTTGGCGGCGGCCTGCTGGTACCAGCGCAGGCTGAACCCCTCCCAGATCGCCATCGAGGTGCCCGCGTTGAACGAAAACGTGACCAGGATGGCGATCGGCGCGTAAAGCGTGATCAGGGTAAAGATCGCCACGACAGCGAAGCCGGGCAGGGTGCGGACCGAATAGCCCTTTTGCGGTTTTTGCGGGCGCGCGTCAGCCATCGGATTGCTCCCTTGAAGTCACCCGGACATACCACATCAGCGCAATCATCACCGCCGCCATCAGCATCAGCGACAGCGCAGCCCCCAGCGGCCAGTTGCGGCCCTGGCCGAACTGCAACTCGATCAGGTTGCCGAACATCAGGTTCTTGCCGCCGCCCAGCACCCGGGGTGTCACATAGGCGCCCAGAGAGGGGATGAAGACCAGGATCGAGCCCGCGATGATCCCCGGCTTGATCAGCGGCAGGATCACCCGGCGGAACGCGGTCCAGCGCCCGGCATAGAGATCATGCGCCGCCTCGACGAGGCGGAAATCCAGCTTGTCCACCGCCGCATAGACCGGCAGCACCATCAGCGGCAGATAGACATAGGTCATGCCGAAACCGATGGCGAAATTGGTGAACATCATCTGGATCGGCGCGTCGATGATCCCCAGCTTCAGCAGGATCAGGTTGATCACCCCTTCCGACCGCAACAGCTCCTGAATGGCGATGGTCCGCACCAACAGGTTGGTCCAGAATGGCACGGTGATCAGGAACAGCCAGAATTCGCGCTTGCCGGGCGGCCTTGTGGCGATGAACCAGGCCGTCGGCACACCAAAGATCAGCGTCAGCACCGTGGTGATCAGCGACAGCGAGAACGACCGCCAGAAGATCGACAGATGCGCATCGGCCCAGATCAGCGTGTCGTCAAAGATATCCCGCTGCACCAGCGTGTTCATCCAGCCTTCCAGCGAGAATTTCCACACGACATTGCCGTAATCGCCCGGCGTCAGAAAGGAATAGACCACCATCACCAATAGCGGCCCCGCCGCCGCCAGCGTGATGATGACGACAGCCGGCAGCGCCAGTATCCAGCGGTTGCGGTTGTCGGCGGCCTGGGCTTCGGCCTCCAGCTCTCCGGGACGATATGTGGCCTGTTCGCTCATGCGCCTAGTCCACCAGCACCGTGACCGCGCCCGGCGCCACCGACAGGCCCACCTGCGCGCCGATCTCCAGCGCGCCGCCCGCGCCGGGTTGGTTCGAGGCCCGCGCCTTGATCGCCTCGCCGGTCGTCAGCTTCAGATGCGCCACCGTCGCCTCGCCCGAGTACACCACGTTCTCCACCGTGGCGGTCAGCGCGGCACCTTTGGTGCCGGTTCCTGCCAGGGTCACATGTTCGGGCCGGATCAGCACGCTGACCTTGCCATCGGCCACGCCCTGCGGCGGCTCGACTGTGAATGTCCCGCCCGCCTCCAGCGTCACCGACCCGGCCGACAACTGCCCGTTCAAAAAGTTCGATTCGCCGATGAAGTTCGCCACGAACCGTTCCGAGGGCCGCTCGTAGATCTCGCGCGGGTTCCCGATTTGCAGGATCCGCCCGCCGCTCATTACCGCGATCCGGTCCGACATGGTTAGCGCCTCTTCCTGGTCATGGGTGACAAAGACAAAGGTGATCCCGGTCTCGCTCTGCAACCGTTTCAGCTCGATCTGCATCTCCTTGCGCAGCTTCAGGTCCAGCGCGCTCAGCGGCTCGTCCAGCAACAGCACCTCGGGGTGCGGCGCCAGCGCCCGTGCCAGCGCTACCCGCTGCTGCTGCCCGCCCGAGATTTCCGAGGTCTTGCGATGCTTCAGCTCTTCCATCCGCACCAGCCGCAACATCTCGTCGACCGTCTTTGCGATCTCGTCCTTGGGCTTGCCCAGCATCTCCAGCCCAAAGGCGATGTTGCCCGCCACGCTCATATGCGGGAACAGGGCATAGTTCTGGAACACCGTGTTCACTGGCCGCTGGTTCGGCGGCAGCCGGGTGATGTCGCGCCCGCTCAGCCGGATGGCGCCGATGGTCGGCGGCTCGAACCCCGCAATCAGGCGCAGCAATGTGGTCTTGCCGCAGCCCGACGGCCCCAGCAGCGTAAAGAACTCGTTTTCCCGGATCGTGACACTGACATCGCGCAACGCGGTAAACGCGGCATCGCCCGCGCCAAAAGTCTTCGTCACCTTGTCGATTTCGATCATGAATGGCCTTTGGGTTGCTGCGGGCGGAACACGTTCTTGCAGTAAAGTGCTATTGACAAAAATATTTTAGTCAATAAAAAAATTTTACTGGAAAAACTTTTTTGCGTGGAAAATCGGCTTGGCATTCGAGCGCCCAAATAGTGATCAGGTCGACCCGGGCGAAAGCTCTGAAACCGGTCTGCGCGGCCGGAAAAAGGCCCGCCGCAGGCAGGAGATTCTGGATGCCGCCGGGCACCTGTTCGCAATCAACGGGTTCGATGCCACCACCCTGGCCGACATCGCGCAGGAGACCGGGGTGTCGCCGCCAACGGTGTCTAATTACTTCGGCTCCAAGGAAAACATCCTCAGCGCGCTGATCTTCGAAGGGGCCGAGCGCGAGCGGACCAACCACATGAACCTGCCACGCGAAACCGGCCGGCCCTTTGCCGAGGTTCTGGGCGCCTTTCTCGTCGACCTGACGGCCAAGACCATGCAGATCGCCGGAAAACGGGTCTGGCGCTATGCCGAGGCGGCCAATATCCGGCGCCCGCAGTCCGAATTCGAACGCGAGTTCACCAATTCCGATCAGGAACTCCGCAAGCTGATCGGCACGTTCATGTGCGATTACGACATGGTGCTGCGCAATGGCACAGCGCCTGACCCGGATGTGCTGTCGCGGCTGTTCTACGACACCTGGACCATGCGCTATTTCTCTTACATCAAGAATGACGCGATGACATTCGACGCCCATCGGGCCGAGGTCATGCAGGCCATAACCGCGCTGGTCGCGCTCGTGTTCGACGACGGCTTCGCCGCCACCTCTCCTCTCAAACGCACAAAGGAAGCTCGATGAGCAACGCCGATCTGGTGATCCTGAACGGCCGGGTCCTGACGATGGATCCGGCCAATCCCCGCGCCGAGGCGCTTGCCGTCTCGGGTGGGCGCATTCTGGCGGTCGGCGCGAACGCCGATATCGCCGCACTGGCCGCCCCCGGCGCGCGCCGGATCGACGCGCAGGGCGGCACGGTGCTGCCCGGCCTGGTCGAGGCGCATCTGCACCTCTTTGCCGGGGCCTTTGGCCAGCGTTTCTTGCAACTCGACGGCGTACGCGGCCTGGCCGCGCTGCGCGACAAGGTGCAGCCGTATGCCAGGGCAAACCCGCAAGAGGCGCTGCTGATCTGCAAGGCCGCCGATTACAACCTGTTCGGCGAGGGTGTCACCACCACCCGCCAACTGCTTGACCAGGCGCTGGCCGACCGGCCGCTGATCCTGTTTGCGGGCGATCACCACACCGCCTGGGCCAATACCGCCGCGCTGACCGCCGCCGGTCTGATGCATGGCCGCGACACTCCGCCTGGCAACGAGGTGGTGATGGCCCCCGACGGCACCGCCTCGGGCGAGCTGCGCGAACACGCGGCTTTTGACCCGGTGATGGCGCTGCGCTCCTCGGGCGGGCGCGAAAGCCTGGGCCTGCTGGGCGTCGAACCCGAAACGCCGCCCACCCCCGCACAGCGCGCCGCCGACCTGGCGGTGATGCGCGACGGGCTGAAACTCTGCGCCTCCTACGGCTTCACCAGCCTGCACAACATGGACGGCAACCGTTACCAGCTCGATCTGCTGCGCGAGATCGAACAGGCGGGCGACCTGATCTGCCGCACCGAGATCCCGTTCCACCTGACGCCATCGAAACCGATCTCGTCGCTGGCTGATGCATCGGAACTGGCCGCCGAATTCGCCACCGACCGGCTCAGCGCGCGGCGGGTCAAGATGTTCATGGACGGGGTGGTCGACAGCTCCACCGCCGTCATGATCGAGGATTACGCCGACCGCCCCGGCTGGCGCGGCGAGCCGCTGCATTCGGCCGAACGCTTCACCGAGGCTGCCATCGACGCAGACCGGCGCGGCCTGCAAATCTCGGTCCATGCCATCGGCGATGGCGCCGTGCGCCGGGTGCTCGACGGCTACGAGGCCGCGCGCCGCGCCAACGGCCCGCGCGATTCGCGCCACCGGATCGAACATATCGAGGTGCTGCACCCCGACGACCTGCCGCGCTTCCGCGAACTGGGCGTGGTCGCCTCGATGCAGCCGCCGCACCCGCCCGGCGCGATGGATTTCCCGCTCGACCCCTGGACCACCAAGGTGGGCGAAGCGCGCTGGCCCTGGGCCTTCCCGGTCTCCTACCTGCGGGCCGAGGGCGTGCCCATCGCCTTTGCCTCGGACTGGCCGGTGTCGGACCTGAACCCGATGCGCGGGGTCAAGGCGGCGGTACTGCGCCAGCCCTGGCGGGAGGGCGACCCCGCCCATGCCAGCACCCTGCATGAAGCGCTGCACGGCTACACCTGGGGCGGCGCCTATGCGGGGTTCGCCGAGGATCGCACCGGCAAGCTGACCACCGGATACCTCGCCGATATCGTGATCATGGACCGCGATCTGGAAGCGATCCCGCCAGAGGAGCTGGACCAGGCCCGCGCCGCCATAACCCTCAGCGAGGGCGTCCCGGTCTGGGAGGTGTAACCTCAGCCAAGGCTGGCGCGCGCGCGCGCCAGCCAATTGGCAAACAGCGTCTCGGCCAGAAGTGACAGCTCGGCCTCGTGCCGCTCCAGCATCTCGATCATCACCCGCTCCGGGTCGGGGCCCAGCTTCGGCTTCAGGTCTTCGATCACGCCGGGGCTGGCGAACCAGTCGCGCATCGTCGCGGTGTCGATCTCGGGATGGAACTGCACCGAGCCCACCGCGCCCGCGCCGGTCATGTGCTGGTTGCCGCAATCGCCGGTCTCGGCCAGCGGCGCATAGCCCGGCGGCAGCGCCTTGACCTCTGCTGAATGCCAGCTGAACACGGGAAATGCCTCGGGCAGCCCCTCCAGCAACCCTGCCTGCGGCCCCGACCGGCGCACCGGGATCACCCCGAACTCCGCCACCTCCGATAGCCCAACCTCACCACCCAGAGCGGCGGCCAGCAACTGGTGGCCGAAACAGATCCCGAAATAGGGCTTGCCCGCTTCAACCGCACGGCGGATCAGGTCCAGCTCGTCCAGCAGCCAGGGATATTTGTCGGTCTCCCAGACCTGCATCACCCCGCCCAGCACCCAGAGCGCGTCGAATGTATCGAGCGGCGGCAGGTGCTCCGCCTCGGGCATCAGCACGGCTCGCGTATCGATCCCCTCGCGCGCAAACAGCGCCCGGAACCGTCCGGCATGTTCAAACTCCGCATGTTGCAGGATCAATACGCGCATCCGCCTTGCCTCATCCCGGTCCGTTTGCCCCGTTTGTGCAGCGGCGCTGGGCGGCTGGCAACTCGAAACCGCGCCACCCCGCTTGCAAGGGCGCCTGAACGCGCCTAAATCTGCCCCCCATGGCCAAGCAGAAGATAGACCCGAACTACAAGGTGATTGCCGAGAACCGGCGCGCGCGCTTCGATTACGCGATCGAGGACGACGTCGAATGCGGCATCGTGCTTGAAGGGTCAGAGGTCAAGGCGCTGCGCGGCAGCGGCACCAATATTGCCGACAGCTACGCCGCCGTGGAAAACGGCGAGCTTTGGCTGGTCAACTCCTATATCCCACCCTATGAGCAGGCCAAGATGTTCCGGCACGAGGAACGCCGCCGCCGCAAGCTGCTGGTCTCGCGCAAGCAACTGGCCGATTTCTGGAACGCGACCCAGCGCAAGGGCATGACGCTGGTGCCGCTGGTGCTCTATTTCAATCACAAGGGCATCGCCAAGATGAAGCTCGGCATCGCCAAGGGCAAGAAGATCCACGACAAGCGCGAAACCGAGGCCAAACGCGACTGGAACCGCCAGAAACAGCGCCTGCTGAAGGAAAATTCCTGAGGTCGCACCCGGTGGCAAGGTCGTGCAGGAGTATTTTTGACCAGAAAGAAGCAGCAGCAATTCGGGCTTCTTTCTGGTCGCAAATACTCCCGCCGGAGGCGACCGACGTTTGCCGCAGGCGGAACGTCAATCAGCTTTGATCCCGTCGGTCAGCTCTCAGGTATCCCGGCCTGAACCAGCGCATCAAGGTATTTTTCGAGGAACGCCTTGTTTCGGTGGGTCGAGCGCATTTGCCGCCCATAGGCCGCACTGGCCTTAGGAAAGATCTCGAGCAGCTTTCGGGCCTCCTTGCGCGCCTCTTCCATCTTGCCCTCGAAAACAGCGGCAACCACCAGAACGGATTGTGCCTGGGGCTTGGCCCGCACATCCTTGATGTCGGATGCCAGAACCTCACGCGCCAGCTTCCGGGCCTCGTCGTAGAGGCCCAGCTCCAGACGGGCATAGGTGACGGATGCAGGCAGCCACTCGGCGTAGTCGGGTTCCAGCCGCATGCCCCGTTCCATCAATTCCAGCCCCGCGTGCGCCTGACCCGAAGTCGCCTTGACCAACCCGCCCAAGGCGTTCGCATCCGCGCTGCCCGGCGCCAGGGCGATGGCCTTGTCGGCGAGCGCGATGGCCTCGTCATGCTGGCCTGACCCCTGCGTGAGGACTGCCGCCAACGTGTAGAACTCGCCGTTTTCCTCAATCTCCAAAGCGCGCGTAGCGAAGTCCATCGCCTTTTGCCAGTCCGCCGCCGGGTCGCCGGACAGGCCGAGCGTGACCTTGTGCCAGAATAGCCAGCCCATCAGGTAGTTGGTCGACGCGTTGTTCGGCTCCTTGCGATAGAGCGCGCCCCAAAGGCGTTCGGCATTGGCATGGCCTTCGGGACTGAACTTCTGAAACTCGGCGCGTCCCTGGACCAGGGCCACATAATTCTCGAAACTGCCCGACCTTTCGAGCCATGTTCGGGTGCCTTCTCCCACCGTCAACGATACCGAAAGCTCCTCGAACACGCGCCGGGATATCCCGTCCTGCAAGGCGAGCAGGTCGTCCATGCTGCTGTCTTCGCGGATCGACCAGATCTGCTGGCCCTTGATCGCGTCGGCCAGTTCGGTGGTCACCCGCAGCGTCTCGCCAGAGCGCAGCACGCTGCCACTCAGGATATAGCGCACCCCCAGCTCGCGGGCGACGTCAGTCGCGCTCACCTGCCGGTTCTTGTACCCTTTCATCGTCGAATGCGCGATCACCAGCATGTCGGGGGAAAACGACAGGGTTGAAATCACGCTTTCGGTGATCGCTTCGGCCACCCAGTCCTGCGATCCCGCTGCGCCGTGCGTTTCAAAGGGCAACACCGCGATGGACGGTTTTTTCGGCAGTTCCAGCGCCATCTCCGCCGGATCGACCGGAGTGAAATCCGGCCGCGTCCAGAGCCAGCCCAGGGCGGCAAGCGCGAGCGTCGCGATCAATGCGATCAGTATCAGGCGCGCGGGTCGGCCGCGCGCGGCCGGGTTCCTCGACCCCGGAGCGCCGTCGGTGACCTGAAACACCCGCACCGGGGTCGAGATATTCTTCAGCCGTTTCTCGCCCAGCGGCCGGTACCCGACCTCGACCTGCGATTTCAGCATGTCATGTGCGGTGCCCGAGACCACGATGCCGCCCGGTTCGGCCAGCGCCTCCAGTCGCGCGGCGATGTTCACCCCGTCGCCATAGATATCGCCCTCGTCGAAAACCACGTCGCCGAGATTGATCGCGATGCGATAGCGGATACGCCGGTCTTCGGGCACCTCCACCTCGCGCGCGGGCATGGCGCGCTGCACCAGCACCGCGGCCTGCATCGCCTCGACGACCGAGTTGAACTCGGCAATCAGCCCGTCGCCGGTCAGCTTGATGATGCGCCCGTGGTGGTCGCGGATGGTGGGGTCGATCAGCTCCAGCCGATGCCGTTTCTGCCGCGCCAGCGTGCCCGCCTCGTCCATCTCGATCAGGCGGCTGAAGCCGACCATGTCGGCGGCCAGGATTGCAGCGATGCGCCGTTCCATCTTGCCCCCTCGAACACCCGGCCGCCGTTAACCGTTGGCGGTCCTCTGGCCGGGCAGGATTTGCTCCGGCGTCAGTCCGGGTTCACCACCCGGATCAGCTTGCGTTCCAGCACGCGCAGCACTGATTTCAGATCGTGACCGCGCTTCAGGATGCGCCCGTCCATGCCCACAACCGCATACATACCCTGTCGCCCCCGCAGGCGCGGGCGTTTCTCGATGCGGTAAAGCGGGTGTTCGGCGGTGCGCCGGAACACCGAGAAAACCGCCACGTCGGTCAGGTTGGAAATGCCGTAGTCGCGCCACTCGCCGGCAGCCACCATGCGGCCATAGACGCCAAGGATGACGGATAGTTCGCGCCTGTCAAAGGCGACCTGAGTCTGGGCCGGGCCCGCAGGATACGGGCTGGGAGGCTGCATGTTCATGTTTACAGCTTGCCGCAATTTGCGGGCAAATCAAGCCTCCCGCGTATCCTCTGTGCCGGGCTGAGGCGTGCCGGGCACGCCGCGCCGGTGCGCATCGGGCAGCCAATCGGCATCGGCGCGGTTCCAGAACCGGTTGGGATTGTCCTCATCCAGCCCCCGGATATGGCGGGTGCGCAGGGCCGCCACCACCTGGATCACCGGCTCCTCATAGGGATGCGCGCGATAGATCGCGCGGATCACCCGTTCCAGCCGCGCGGCCCCGTCGGGCAGGAAGAAGCTCAGCTCGAGACAGGGTACCTCGACCGCCGCCTCGGTGGCCGCGTTCACCCCGCCGGGCAAGGAGCGAAAGCGCTGCACGCCACCGGTCTCATGGCTGACCTGATCGTAATCGCCCCATTGCAACGGGTCCTCCGACAGGATCGCCGCCCGCAGGGCGGCCGCCTCGGGTGCGGGCACCTGCACCATCACCCGGTACCCCGCCTCGGCGGTGAACCGGTCCGAACTCAGGCGGGGCAGCATTGTCCGCCCTCCCAGCGCAGCCCGAGGATCTGGCGCAGCGCCGCCGCCCCGGCAGGGGTCACATCCAGACCCCGCTCGCCCCGGATCCGCCGCAGCCATCCGGCGGTCAGACCGTGGGTCAGGATCTCGCGCCCGATCGGGCCCGCCACATGCGGCAGCCGCTCGGTCCAGTCCAGGCAGGGCCGCGCCAGCGGTGCCCGGCCGCTCAGGCTGACGCCCAGTTTCGCCCAGCGTTCCGAAGCCACCGCGCGGTATTGCGCCCCGTCCGGCAGCAGATCGCCCGAGGCCAGCAGCGCCTGCGCGATCCCCACCCCCAGCCGCCCGGCCAGGTGGTCGTAACAGCTGCGCGCCTCCAGCATCTTCAGCCGCGCGCCCTTGCGCTGCTGCGCGCGGTAGAGGTGATCGCTGGGCGCCAGCACCAACAGGGTTTCCAGCGCCTCGGCCACCTCCGGCCCGGCGATCCGGTGATACAGGCAACGGCCGCTGCGGGCGGCATGGATCAGCCCGGCCTCCTCCAGCCGCCGCAGATGCGCGGTGGCGGTCTGCGGCGTGATACCGGCGGCGCTGGCCAGCTCCTTGTTGGTATAGGCGCGGCCATCCATCAGCTCGCACAGCATCCGCGCGCGGCTGGTATCGGCAAGGGCGGCGCCCAGGATATCGAGACGTGGGGTCAGGGTCATGCCCGGAGATTACCCCGCCCGCCCTGCGCGCCCCAGCAAAAACGCTTCGCCCGCCATCTGATCGTCAGGCGGTGGCGTTCCGGCGGTACCGGCCCGCCGCGCTTAACGCCGTGATAACCCGCATGGTGGACTGTTGCCTGACCCATGGCAAAAGAACCAGGACTGTGAACATGCGGCGGACCCTATCCCGGCCCATCGACGGCCCGCAAGCGCCGGAACCCTCGGGATGAGGCGCCACCCGACCGGATTGGCGCTTTGCGCGCTGCTGGCCGTCTGGCTTCTGTCCGGCGTCCGCGCCGATGAACCCGTGGTCCGGGACGAGGCGGTCCTGGCCCGCCAGGCCACGATGAAATCGGCCAAGGCGGCGCTGGCGGTCCTGGCTGAGATGAGCGCGCTGCGCCGCAATTTTGACCGCGCCGCCGCCCGCGCCGCCCGGGCGCGGCTCCAGGAGGCGCTCGCGGATCTGCCCGACCGGTTCGAACAGCCCTATTCCGACAGACATACCCGCGCCCGCCCCGAGATATGGGAGAACTGGCCCGCCTTCCTGCGCAGCGCCGAGACCGCGCAGGAGGCGGCCCGGGGCCTGCGCACCAGCAGCCTGCCCGCGTTGCGTCGCAGCCTGCCGGCGATGATGTCGGCCTGCCTGGCCTGCCACAGCCGCTATCGAACCGAGCGGTAAGGGGGGCGGGGCTTTGCCCCGCGATCCTGCCCTGTCAGGCCGGGGCCCCCGCGCCTCAGGACAGCGAGATCGACAAAACCCCCAGACCGATCAGGCTGGCCCAGCCGATCCGGTGCAGAAACCGCGGCTCCTTCAGCACCACCGCCGCCAGGATCACAGAAACCGGGATCGACGCCTGCCGCACCGCGCTGACCGTGGCGGCCTCGGCCCCCAGTCCAAAGGCGCTGAGGATCAGCAGATACGACAGATAAGACGCGACCCCGGCAAAGACGATCCGCCCGGGCGCCATCGCCCAGCCGCGCACCACGCCCAGAAACGGCGCCTCGGTTGCGCGATCCTCCCAGGCGCGGATGCCCGACAGCATCAGCACCACCAGGATATAGGTAAAGAATAGAAAGGGCGCAGGCGAAACCTGCTGCATGGCCGCCGCATCGCTCAGCGAATAGGCGGCCGACCCCAGTATCGCCAACACCGCCAGGCCAAAGGCCCGGCGATCCTGCAACAGCCCGCCCGGCGATTTCTGGATCATCAGGCTGCCCAGCAGCACCAGCGCGATCCCCAGCAGCGCCAGCGGGGCATAGTCCCGCTCCAGCACCAGCCAGCTGAACGCGGCGATGGCCACCGGCGAGGACCGGACGATCGGGTAATAGACCGACAGATTGCCCCGCCGCAGCGCCGACAATGTGCCGTAGTAATACAAGGCCAGCCCCAGCGCCGAGACGATCACAAACGGCCAGGTCTCCCGCGGCAGGCTCAGCGCGGTCCCGGTGACCGCCGCATGGCCCGCTGCAAGAAGCACCCAGATCACCGACACCCCGACATAGCACGACACCGGATGCGCCGCGCCCTTGAGCGTCAGGTCGCGCAACGGGTGGGTCGCGGCCGAGACCAGAACCAGGGCGATCCAGTACGCCTCCATGCCTCAGGTCTGGTGCAGCGGGTTGCGCTGAAGGAAAGTGTTGAAATGCACCGTCATCTGATCGTCCGCGATCTGCACGATACCATAGGCGGGCGGCTCGTCGCAGAACTCGCCCGCCACGCTGGCCGGGATCAGCGGCACCTGGTGGTTCAGGCTGGGCAGGCTGGTGAACGGGATGCCGCGCCAGTTCACATAGGTCATGCGATGCACATGCCCGTAGAACACGTGCCGGATATTGCGCCCATGCCCCAGTACCTCGGCAAAGGCATCCGCGTCGGCCAGGCGGATATCATCGACATAAGAAATGCCGATGCCAAAGGGCGGGTGATGCAGGAACAGGTAAGTGGGTCTGTCCCCGGCCTCCTCCAGCCGCGTGCGAAGCCAACTCAGCCGCGCCGGGCACAACTGCCCGTCGTGATTGTCGCGCCCGTCGCGGGTGGTGTCGAGGAACAGGAAAACGCCTTCGCCGGTCTCGAACCGGTGCTGGATGAACCCGTGCTCGTCTTTCGGATGGTCTGGAAACACCGACAGGAACACGTCGCGGTCGTCGTGGTTGCCGATCATCAGGAAACAGGGCAGGGCGAAACGGTCGAGCCGAGCCTTGAACACCCGGTAGGCCTCGGCCTCGGCAAACTCGGCCAGATCCCCCGAGATCACGCAGAACGCGGCGTCGCCATGCCAGCGCGCGATGTCATCCAGACAGGCATCCAGCCGCGCCGACGGCACCCCGCCATTCAACGGCTGACCGTCGCCGACAAGATGGGTGTCTGTAATGTGAATGAACTTCATCCGAACCTTCCCTGAATGCCATCGGCGACCCTGACTGACGGCAGCCGCCACTTGCCGCCACTTGACCCGCGATTGCAAGCGGCGGCTTGCCGGAACACGACCGTTGGCGGTCGGAAACCTGCGCCGGGGCCGCGACCGTCCGGTCGCTTTCGCGCCGGAAAAACCTGCTGGAAAACCTGTACAAAACGGTCAATCGGGTCCCGGAATGCTGTACAAAACGGTCAATATCCAAAAATGTGCGGGACAAAAAAGCAGGTTCACCCCCGCGCGGCCACAGGGTAGAAGTCGCCCAGAGCAGTTTCCGGAGACCTGAAATGACCGCCCCCAAACCCGTTGTCCTGTGCATTCTCGATGGCTGGGGCCTCTCCGACGACACCCGTGCCAACGCGCCCCACCTTGCGCATACCCCGACCTTTGACGCGATCATGAGCAAGGGGCCCCATGCAAAACTGATCACCCACGGCCCCGACGTTGGCTTGCCCAGCGGGCAGATGGGCAACTCCGAGGTCGGCCACACCAATATCGGTGCCGGCCGGGTGGTGGCGATGGACCTTGGCCAGATCGACCTCGCGATCGAGGACGGGTCGTTTTTCGACAATGCGGCACTTCAAGATTTCATTGCAAAAACAAAAGTTTCCGGCGGAACGGCGCATCTGATGGGGCTGGTCTCGGATGGTGGGGTGCATGGGCATATCAACCATATCGTCGCCGCCGCGCAGGCGATCACCCGCGCCGGAGTACCGGTGGCGCTGCATGCCGTGACCGACGGGCGCGACGTGGCGCCGAAATCGGCCTATGGCTATATGGCTGAGCTTGCAGACCGCCTGCCCGAGGGTGCGCGCGTCGTCACCGTCACCGGGCGCTATTTCGCGATGGACCGCGACAACCGCTGGGAACGGGTGCAAGAAGCCTATGACGCGATGATCAAAGGGCAGGGCCGTCAGGTCATGACCGCCCATTCCGCCATCGACCATGCCTATAATCAGTCGGAAAGCGACGAGTTTATCTCGGCCACGGTTTTGAAGGGATATCAAGGCGTTAAGGATGGGGATGGGTTCTTTTGCCTGAACTTCCGCGCCGACCGCGCCCGCGAGATCCTGCGCGCCATCGGCGAGCCGGGCTTTGCCGATTTCGACACCGGGCAGCGGCCATCGCTGGCCGCGCTGCTTGGGATGGTCGAATACTCCGAGGGCCACAACGCCTATATGACCACGGTCTTTCCCAAGCGCGATATCGTCAACACGCTGGGTGAATGGGTGGCCAAACACGGGCGGCGCCAGTTCCGGCTGGCCGAGACCGAGAAGTATCCCCATGTCACCTTCTTTCTGAACGGTGGCAAGGAGGACCCCGAACCAGGCGAAGACCGGTTCATGCCGAAATCACCCAAGGTGGCAACCTATGACCTGCAACCCGAGATGAGCGCGCCCGAAGTCACCGACAAGTTCGTCGAGGCGATCGGAGCGGGCTATGACCTGATCGTCACCAATTACGCCAACCCCGACATGGTCGGCCATACCGGCGATCTGAAAGCCGCGATCAAGGCCTGCGAGGCGGTAGATCAAGGGCTTACGCGCGTCATCGCCGCGTTGGAGCAGGCGGGTGGTGCCATGATCGTCACCGCCGATCACGGCAATTGCGAGATGATGGTCGACCCGGTCACCGGTGGTCCGCACACCGCGCACACGCTGAACCCGGTTCCGGTTGCGCTGGTCGGCGGCCCGGCCGGGGCCACGTTGCGCGACGGCCGCCTGAGTGACCTCGCCCCAACGGTTCTGGCGCTGATGGGCCTGCCGAAACCGCCCGAAATGACGGGCGAAAGCCTGCTGTCATGATCCGGCGCGCCGCCTTTGTGTTCAGCCTTGGCCTGTGGGCGGGAACGGCGGTTGCCGAGACCGACCCGGCCGAAGCAGCGCGCGCGGCGGCGCAGATGCTCGAGGATGCGTCAATTGCCCTGTCCGAGGCCGAAAGCGCCCGCGACAGGGTGCGCGCCCTGACCGATACAGTGCAGGCCTTCGAGGCAGGGCTGGCTGCCATGCGCGACGGATTGCGCCGCGCCAGCGTCCGCGAGGGTCAGATCGCGGCGCAACTGAAGGCCAGAGAAAGTGAGGTTTCTCAACTGCTTGGGGTCTTGCAGACCATCGAGACCTCGCCGCCGCCCGTCCTGCTGTTGCATCCCTCCGGCCCCCTGGGTGCGGCGCGTTCGGCGATGATGGTGGCCGAGGTGACCCCCGCGCTGAAAGCGCAGGTCGACCGACTGTCCCACGATCTGGAAGAGGTGCGCACCCTGCGCGAGTTGCAGCAGAGCGCCGCCGAAACCCTGCAAGAGGGTCTGGCCGGGATCCAGCAGGCGCGCGCCGATCTGAGCCAGGCGATTGCCGACCGGACCGACCTGCCACGCCGCTTTACCGAAGACCCGGTGCGCACCGCGATCCTGGTCTCGTCGACCGAGACGCTCGATGGGTTCGCCAGCGGTCTGGCCGAGATTGCCGAGGGAGAGATTGCCGAGACCTCGGCCGATATCAGCGCGCTCAAGGGGGAATTGCCGCTGCCGGTGCAGGGTGTCCTGTTGCGCAAGGCCGGGCAGGCCGATGCCGCTGGCGTCACCCGCAGCGGCATATTGATTGCCACGCGGCCCCGCGCGCTGGTCTCTGCGCCGACGGCGTCCACTATTCGGTACCGTGGCCCGCTCTTGGATCTTGGCAATGTGGTGATCTTGGAGCCGCAACCCGACCTGTTGATCGTTTTGTCGGGGCTGCAAGAGGTCTACGGAAACGCGGGTGAGGTCATTCCGGCGGGTTCACCTGTCGGATTGATGGGCGGCGCAAACCAGGAAATCGGCGCGATTCTGTCAACAAGCGGTGATGGCTCTGGTACAGAGCGGTCAGAAACGCTCTATATAGAGGTCAGAGAGGGCGACAGCCCGGTGGACCCCGAAACGTGGTTCCAAACCGACAAGGATGGATAGACGAGCATGAGAAGATTCGTTGTGGCCGGTCTGGCCGGGACCCTCGCGGGTATCATTGCAACGACACAGGTGGCCGGTCCGCTGGTGGCGCAAGAGGCAAAGAGCAATTCCAAGGTCTATGAACAGCTGGACCTGTTTGGAGACATATTCGAACGCATCCGCGCCCAGTACGTCGAAGAGGTCGACGCGGGCGAATTGATCGAAGCGGCGATTGACGGGATGCTGACCTCGCTCGATCCGCACTCCTCGTACCTGTCGCCCGAGGATGCGGCGCAGATGCGGGTTCAGACGCGGGGTGAGTTCGGGGGCCTTGGCATCGAGGTCACCCAGGAAGAGGGCTTCGTCAAGGTCGTGTCCCCGATTGATGGCACTCCGGCCGATGAGGCGGGGATCGAGGCGGGCGATTTCATTACCCATGTGGATGGTGAAAGCGTGCTGGGCCTGACGCTGGACAAGGCGGTGGAATTGATGCGCGGCCCGGTGGGCAGCGAGATCGTGATCACCGTGGTGCGCGAGGGCGAGGACGAGCCGTTCGACGTTTCGATCATCCGCGACACCATCAAGCTGACCGCCGTACGGGCCCGCACCCAGGGGACTTCGGTCGTTTTGCGGGTGACCACGTTCAACGACCAGACCTATCCGAACCTGGAAGAGGGCCTGAAAAAGCAGGTCGAAGCGGCCGGCGGTATCGACAAGATCAACGGTATCGTTCTGGACCTTCGCAACAATCCCGGCGGCCTGCTGACCCAGGCGATCAAGGTGTCGGACGCCTTCCTGAACAGCGGAGAGATCGTGTCGACCCGGGGCCGCAACCCGGAAGATGGCGAGCGCTTCAACGCGACGGATGGGGATCTGGCGCAGGGTAAGCCCGTGGTGGTGCTGATCAACGGCGGATCGGCTTCTGCCTCGGAGATCGTGGCCGGTGCCTTGCAGGATCATCGCCGGGCGATTGTTGTCGGGACCAAGAGTTTCGGCAAGGGATCGGTACAGACGGTGATGCCGCTGCGGGGCGATGGCGCCATGCGTCTGACCACAGCACGCTATTACACGCCGTCGGGCCGTTCGATCCAGGCGCTGGGCGTCAGCCCGGACATCGTGGTTGAACAGCCGCGCCGCCGCCCCGAGGCCGAGGAAGAGGCGGCCTCGCCCCGCGCCCGGTCCGAGGCCGATCTGCGTGGCCGTCTGAACAATGACAGCCTGAGCGAGGATGAAATCCGCCAGATCGAGGAAGATCGGGCCAAGGCCGAGGCCACCGCCGAACTGCGGCAGGAGGATTATCAACTGGCCTATGCGATCGACATCCTCAAGGGCCTGTCGGCTTTCACACCGGCAAAGTAAGCCGTGCAGCGTGAACATGACAGGAGCCGCGCCCGACGGGCGCGGCTCCTGCTTTTCCGGGCCGGTTTATCGGGGCTACATGGTCTCCAGGCAATGCCGTCGAAAAGCGCGTTTCAACATATCCAGCTCCGCCCGTAACAGTTCGACCTCGGCGCGCAGATCGTCAGGCACGCTTTCTCCGGCGATGATGGTGAAGCTGCCTAGCTTCGCATCTGCGTCGACGTCCCGGATCAGGAATGTCTGCACGCCGTCAGCGATGGCGTATTCCGGAACAGGAACGGTCAGGGTCCAGAAGGAACTATCGGTGCCTTCGACCAGTTCCACGCCGCCCACTGTCTGGTCCAGATGCGTGACCTCGATCCGGGGCCGCTTGCCGGTGGTCGGTGCGCCTGTGATGCGCCCTTCCCATACCGAATTGCGGAACCGGATCTTGGTGAGAGTAAGCTCGCTCATGTCATATCCCCGTTCATCACAAGGCTGCGCGGCGGTGCCGACAGAAGGTCAGATCGCGGATCACCACCTGGTTCATCTCGGGTGCTTCAAAGATCAGGTCCAGCCAGATCTTCTCGATCCGCTTCTCGTTGAGCCGTGAATAGGCCAGATCGAATTCAACCATCACATCCTGTTCGTGCAGCGGAAGTTCCCGAACGATCTGTTCGGTGTTGGGCCCGTGCCGGATGTTGAGGCGGGCGAAAATCTCCAGCGGTTTCTCTGTTTCGATAATCGTATCCATCCGCAAGAGATGGGTGCGGGTCAATCCGTCCACCGCCTCCTCGGGCAGGTCGATCACCAGCGACAGGAAGGATCCGTCAAACTTGAAGACATCCATCCGCAACCCGTAGGGCGCCAGATCCGCCTCGCGCAGGTTGCGCAACTGTCGCAGCGTCAGTTCAGAGAACTCGCAGTCGTGAAACAAGGTCACCTCATTGCCAAGCATCGACCGGGTCGGGACCGAGGACAGGCCGGGCGTCGGCAGCGGGCCGCGCCAGAGTTCGGGCCGCCAGGACCAGTCGGTTCCATGCGGTTTTGGAAAGTAGGACGATCCGATCAGGGGCAGGGCAAGGCGGCCGTCGGCTACATTGATCAGGCGGTCCAGATGCAACCGAAGGTCACGGGCGCGATTGCGCTGGCGACGTAACTCGGACAGCGGCGCGGCCAGCGAATTGCGCGCGGCCGCACGCCAGCGCCGCATCTCGCGCAAGTGAAACAATCTGTCCAGTAGCCTGCCCATTCCCGACCCGTCAAAAGTGGTGACTTGGTGTTTTCTCTGTTTAGCGAAAGGATGTTAACTAATTAAGCCCAAGAACCAAGTTTGGCTGCATTTTTTGATCCGGTTGGAAACAATCGCTGTATCGTCCGGTTTATGGCGTAGGGCTGCGAGGTCCCCATACCAGCCGGAGCGCTTGAATTTGCGGCTTGCAGTGCTTACCGTCCTTATCCCGGGAATAGCCGCGTTTCAGGCGCTGGACCGTGGGTTTACAGTGCGGTGACGAAAGGTGGGGCATGGAGCCCAGTCTGTTTTCCTTTATCTGGAAACACTCCAGGAAACAGCAACTGGTCCTGCTGGCCCTGACGCTGCTTTCCTTTCCCTTTCTCTATGCCTCGCTGGAACTGCCCAAACGGATCATCAACGACGCCATCGGCGCCGAGTTGAACCGCGTCACTGTCTGGGGGGTCGAACTGACCCAGATCCAGTACCTGTTTGCCTTGTGCCTGGCGTTTTTGGCAATGGTGCTGATCAGCGGGCTGATGAAGATGAAACTCAACACCATGAAAGGGGTGTTGAGCGAACGGATGCTCCGGCGGCTGCGGTATATGCTGATCGGTCGAATGATGCGGTTCCCGCGCAGCTACTACCAGACCACCAGTCAGGGGGAGCTGGTCTCGATGATCACCTCCGAGGCCGAGCCGATGGGCGGGCTGATGGGCGATGCCATCGCCCAACCTGTTTTCCAGGCGGGGCAGATGCTGACCATCGTGACGTTCCTGTTCATACAGAACGTCTGGTTCGGGCTTGCCTCGGTGGCGCTGATCCCGTTGCAGGCCTGGATCATTCCCAAGCTTCAGCGCCAGATCAACCTGCTGAACAAGGCCCGCATTCAGGAAGTCCGGCGGCTGAGTTCCGAAATCGGTGAAACCGCCGCCGGAATCTCGGACCTGCGCGCTAACGGCGGCTGGCGCTACCGGCTGGCGCAGGTGACCGATCGGCTCGGGCGGCTCTACGATATCCGCTTCAGGATCTATCAGAAGAAATTCTTCATGAAGTTCCTGAACAACCTGATCTCCCAGATGACGCCGTTCCTGTTCTATTCGGTGGGTGGCTATCTGGCGATCAAGGGGCAGATCACGGTGGGGGCGCTAGTGGCGGCGCTGGCGGCCTACAAGGATCTGTCCAGCCCGTGGAAGGAGCTTCTCGACTACTACAACCAGGTGCAGGACATGTCGCTGCGCTGGCAGGTGGTGACGGAACGGTTTGCGCCGCTGGGCATGATCCCGGCCGAACTGTTTGAAGGCGAGCCGGAGACCATTCCGCGGCTGGATGGGCCGATCGAGCTGCGCGATGTCACGGTGCGGGATCAGGATGGCAACACGATCCTGGAGGATATCAACCTGATCATTCCGCCCGGTGCGCGGGTTGCGGTTCAGTCCGATCGCCCGGCGGAACGTGCTGCTCTTGCGCAATTGCTGACGCGCGAGGTCGTGCCCTCGCGGGGGCAGGTGCTGGTGTCCGGATACCCGATCAACGAATTGCATCAATCCGTCATTGCCGCACGGATCGGGCACGCGCATTCCCGGCCTTATCTGTTCGACGGAACGCTGGGGGACAACCTGATGATGCCGCTGCGCGTCCGTCCGCAGCAAGGTGATGCATCGAAGACACGACCGACGACCAAGCAGATCGAGGCGCTTCAGGCCGGGAACAGCGGCGACGGACTGGACGCCGACTGGATCGACCCCGCTCTGGCCGGGCTGGAGGATGGCGATCAGGTCCGGGACTGGTGGTTTCAGCTGGTCGAGGCAATGGGTACCGACGAGTTCATGTTTCGCCGCACCCTGCGGTCGATGATTGACGTTCGCGCCCATGCCGCACTGGCCGACGAGATCGTGGGGCTTCGCGAGACCGTTGCGCATCGGTTGGCCGAGCGCGGCCTGGCCGATCTGGTCCATCGGTTCGATCCGGAGCGTTTCAACCCCGCGGTGCCGTTGGGCGGCAACCTGTTATATGCCGCTCCCGCCCGCAAGATTTCGCAGGATCAACTGGTCTCGGATGGTCGCTTTATCACGATGCTGTACGAGGAAGGCCTGGCGGAGGAGGCGATGGCGATGGCGCTGGGCGTTGTCGCGACATTGCGGCAGACCTTTGGCCGGGACGGGACCCAGCACCCGCTGTTCCGTAAGCTCGGGCTCGAAGACGAGACCTATCTGCACCTGCTCGACATTGCGGACAGGCACTCGGCGCGCGGGGCAGAGGCGCTGAGCACGGATGACCGGGCGCTGTTGATGACGGTTCCCTTCCTGCTCACCGCCGAACAGATAGGTCCCGCGTTCCCCGAGGAATACAAGGAGAAGATCCTTGCCATACGCCGCACCCGTGCGGACCGGTTGCGGGGGCTGGTTGGCAGCGACTTTGTTGCGGTTGACCCGTCCACTTACATCCCGCGCCTGACAGTGCTGGAAAACGCGTTGTTCGGGCGCGTTTCGATCATGGCGGGGGCGCGCGCCGAAGAGGTCGAAGACACCGTTGCCGAGATCATGAACGAAGCCGGGCTGAGGCGGAAACTGGCCGCCATCATCTATGACCTGCCTGCGGGTCTGGGTGGTGCAAACCTGCCGACGGTGTTTCAGGAACGCGCGGCGTTTTCCCGTGCCGCGATCAAGCGGCCGGACATTCTGATTCTGGATAAGGTGTTGGCCAGCCATGATTCGGAAAGCCGTTTGCGCACGCGCCAGAAGCTGCGCGACCTGCTGCCGAACGCGATTATCCTTTTTATGGAAGACCGTTTTGCTCACCCCGAAGCCTATGATCTGTTTGTTGAGATAAGACATGGCCGGATCGATGGCATTTCCGATGCGCATTTGAATCTGGGTGAAATGGCGGGGGTCGATCTGGATCGCAAGCTCAAGATCATCGCCGCGACCCCGCTATTTGCGCGGCTCGACACCCGTAACCAGCGGCTGCTGGCGTTTTCGGCGCAATGGTACGATGTCCCGGCCGGACAGGTGATCTTTTCGCACGGGCAGACGGCGGATGCGGCCTATCTCTGCCTCGAAGGCCGCGCCGCGCTGCGCTGGCCGGACGATGCCCCGGGTGAGCGGCCGATCACTCTGGTTGAGCCGGGACGGCTGATCGGTGATCTGTCGATCATCACCCGACAGCCAAGACCGATGGACCTGATTGCCGAAACTGACAGCAAGTTCCTGCGGATCGGAGCCGAAGAGTTCAGGGCGGTGATCGAGCATGATGCCAGCGTGTCACTACAGCTTCTTCAGACCGTTTCCGGGCACCTGGTCGAGGCGGGCGACATCCTGCGTGCCGCGCGCCTCAACATTACTGATTTTACCGACCCGGGGATGAGCACCAAGTTCCCCGATGCAGGAGGCAAATCTGCCGATGCCTGAGCCAGACCCTTATGCCGCGCATGAAGCGCTGGTTACACCGGGCAGATTGAGGCCGGAGATATGGCGGCTGTTTCTGGGGCTGGTGCTGATCTCGGTGTTTGTGCTGGCCTGCAACACAGCGGTCCTGGCTCTGGTTTCCAGGTTTGCCTCGCCGGAATGGACCGAGAGCTTTCTGGCGGGAACGACGCCAGCGGGTCTGCTCCTGCTGTTGAGCAGTTTCCTGTTTGTTACGCTGGGCGTTGCCTTGGCCGCACGGATTGTCAACAAGCGACGCTTCTGGGGCATCCTGGGCCAACCGCATCTTGCGGTTTCGCAGTTCTGGCGGGTTTTCCGGACTCTGGTTGGCCTTGGTGTCGTCCTGCTGATCCTGCCGCCCTATGACATGGGCGAACCGCTGGAGGACAATCTGTCGCTCGGGCTCTGGCTGCCGCTGCTTCCATTGTCGCTTGTCGCCATCGGCATCCAGACCAGCGCCGAGGAAATCCTGTTCCGAGGGTATGTTCAGCAAACCGTCGCGGCGCGGTTCCAGAGCCGTGTCTCCTGGATGGCGCTGCCATCCTTGCTGTTTGCCCTGGGTCATTACCTACCTGCCGAGGCGGGCGAAAACGCATTGTTGATCGCGCTCTGGGCGTTTGTCTTCGGGATGCTCACCGCCGATATCACGGCCCGGGCGGGGACGCTTGGCCCGGCCATCGCCATGCACCTGTTCAACAACATGGTGGCATTGCTGATTGTCGCCATGCCCGGCAGCCTCAGCGGGCTGTCGCTCTATCTGCTGCCGTACGATATGGCCGATACAGAAAACCTGCGTGCCTGGCTGGCGGTCGACTTCGCGGTGATGTTTGTGGCATGGCTTGCCGCGCGGGTTGCATTGCGTCGCTGATTGCATTTCCGGGCGCATCGCCTTATCTGACCCGAGTGCAGCTTCACAGGGTTTCCAAATGAACTGGATCACGAACTACGTCCGACCGCGGATCAACTCGATCTTCTCTCGTCGCGAAGTGCCCGAGAACCTCTGGCAGAAATGCGATGACTGCGGGACGATGCTGTTCCACCGCGAACTGGCGGAAAACCTGAACGTCTGCACGCATTGTGGTCACCACATGAACATTTCGCCGCGCGCCCGGTTCACCGGGCTGTTCGATGGCGGCGTGTTCGTCGAGGTGGACGTGCCAGAGCCGGTGGCCGACCCGCTGCATTTCCGCGACCAGAAGAAGTATCCTGATCGGATGAAGGCGGCCCAGAAGGGGTCCGGCGAAAAAGAGGCCATGTTGGTCGCCACCGGCGAGATTGGCCGCACGCCGATCGTGGCGGCCGCGCAGGACTTTTCCTTCATGGGCGGGTCGATGGGCATGTATGTGGGCAATGCCATCATCGCGGCCGCGCAAGAGGCGGTGAAGCTAAAGCGCCCGCTGATCCTGTTCTCGGCCGCTGGCGGCGCCCGCATGCAAGAGGGCATCCTGAGTCTGATGCAGATGCCGCGTTCCACGGTGGCCGTTCAGATGCTGAAAGAGGCGGGTCTGCCCTATATCGTTGTGCTGACCCATCCCACGACCGGTGGTGTGACCGCATCCTATGCCATGCTGGGGGATGTGCATATCGCTGAACCCAATGCGCTGATCTGCTTTGCCGGGCCGCGCGTAATCGAACAGACCATCCGGGAAACCCTGCCCGAAGGGTTCCAGCGCGCCGAATACCTGCTGGATCACGGCATGCTGGACCGGGTCGTCAAGCGTACGGATCTGCGGGATGAACTGATCACCATCACCCGGATGCTGATGAAACTGCCGCCCGCCGTGCGCGGGGAATTGCCCGCACCGGCGGTGAAGGCCGACGAACCCGCGGCAGAAAAAACCGCCGCGCCCAAACCCACCGAGTCCAAGGCCGCTGCCAAATCATGACCACACCCGGTTCTGACGTCATCCTTGAGCGGATGATGGCGCTCCACCCCAAGATCATCGACCTTACGCTGGACCGGGTCTGGCGCCTGCTGGCCGCGCTGGATAATCCGCAGGACCGCCTGCCGCCGGTGATCCATATCGCGGGCACCAATGGCAAGGGATCGACCCAGGCAATGATCCGCGCCGGGATCGAGGGCGCGGGCAAGTCGGCCCATGCCTATACCTCGCCGCACCTGGCGCGGTTCCATGAACGTATCCGGGTGGCGGGAGAGCTGATCTCCGAACCCGATCTGGTGGCGGTTCTGGACGAATGTTATGCCGCAAATGGCGGCGAGACGATCACCTATTTCGAGATCACCACCTGCGCGGCGCTTCTGGCCTTTGCCCGGATGCGCGCCGATTACACCCTGCTCGAAGTCGGCTTGGGAGGCAGGCTCGATGCCACCAACGTGATCGCCCGGCCTGCCTTGTCGATCATCACCCCGATCTCGATGGATCACGAACAATATCTTGGCGACACGCTGGCCAAGATCGCAGGCGAAAAAGCCGGGATCATCAAGCGCGGCATTCCGGTAGTGGTCGGTCCCCAGCCCGACGAGGTGATGGAGGTGATCGAAGCCACCGCCGCCGGTCTTGGCGCGCCTCTGATCGCCCATGGTCAGCACTGGCATGTGCGGGAAGAACACGGGCGGCTGGTGTTCGAGGATGAAACCGGCCTGTGTGACCTGCCCCTGCCCAACTTGCTTGGGGGGCACCAGATCCAGAACGCAGGCGCGGCGCTGGCGGCGTTGCGGCATCTGAACCTGGGTGAGGCTGCGTATGAGGCGGCTGTGACCAACGCCTATTGGCCCGCCCGGATGCAGCGGCTGAAGACCGGTCCCCTGACAGAAATGGCACCCGAGGTCGAGCTGTGGCTTGACGGGGGGCACAACCCGGCAGCGGGCGAGGCGCTGGCGGACCTTCTGGCGCGTCTGCCCGCACGACCAACGCATCTGATCTGCGGCATGCTCAACACCAAGGATGTCTCGGGCTATCTGCGGCCACTCGCCGGTCAGGCGGAGAGCCTTGCTGCCGTTTCGATCCCGGGGGAGGCGAACACGCTGACCGCTGATCAGACAGCCGCTGCCGCGAACGCCTTAGGGCTGACCGCCTCTACGGCGCCGGGCGTGGCCGCCGCGCTGGCCGGGATCGTGTCCAGGGACCCGTCCGCGCGCGTGCTGATCTGCGGTTCGCTTTATCTGGCGGGCAATATCCTGCGCGAGAACGGCTGATCTGTCAGGCCGCATACCCAATAGGCTGGACCATGATGCAAGAAAGGCGCCCCGCAGGGCGCCTTTTCTGTGTTCCGGCAGGGGTGGGGTGTCAGGCCGCGATCCGCTCGTCGTCCATCCGGCCGCGCACCGAGAAGAACACCGGTTTCGCCTTTTGCCGTGCGCGGTGGGCGAAGAAATTCAGGACTTCACCTTCTGCCTCGGCGCCTTGCTTGGTGCGGCGCAGGTACTCCAGCGCGGCGATGCGGTTCTGGCGGGCTTTCTGTGCGAGAGAGATATTCATCTGGGTGCTCCTGGTGTTCTGAATGGCTGAATTCTGTGGTTGGGCTCAGGCGGCGTCGCCGGATGTGCCCCAAGGGTTGGTGACGAAGAAAACGCCGGACGCGGTGCGCAGGGGATGGGCCTGTGCCCGCCAGTCGGCCATTGACAGAACATTGTCCGACCGACCATGGCTTTCGCAGGCCAGGTTTTGCGCTTCGGGGCGACGGAAGGTGATGATGGTTGCCATTTTCGTTTTCCTCTTTTGTCAGAGGCGATACCGCCTTGCGTTTCTGTTTTTGGGGCCCAGGCTTGGGAAACTTCCTCTCGTCGCCATGAACCGGACTTGTTACTCTTGTCGTGCCTTCGGCTGCGGCGCGTCGGTAGATACAACTTTACCGGTACCTCTTTTGAGGTCTATTCCGGCTGCCGCTGCCGTTTGGGCCGAAGGGTTAATTTCCTGATGCTTTGATGTTTGGCTGAGATTCGGTCGGGAATCGCGCAATTTTGTGGCGAAAAAGTGGAAAATCACAAATAAAACAAAAGTTTGTCCACGTCTCGGCCCAAGTTTGTCTTGTTCCGGACAGATTTTCGCTCGGCTGGAAACACACGGTTTCCGGAGGGGATTCAGTGATTCCCTCTCGGAGTCGCACAATCATTGATTGCGCTACCTTTCGGGCAAAAGAAAACCGCCCCCATCCATCCGGACGGGGGCGGCGCATGTCGTGCCAGGGTGCTGTCAGCCCTTCTTCAGGACCTCACGGCCCAGCAACTCGGCGATCTGAACCGCGTTCAGTGCCGCGCCCTTGCGCAGGTTGTCGGACACACACCACAGGTTCAGACCGTTTTCGACGGTGGAATCCTGCCGGATGCGGCTGATGAACGTTGCGAAATCGCCGACGCATTCCTTGGGCGTGACGTAGCCGCCGGGCTCGCGTTTGTCGATCACCATGATGCCTGGTGCTTCGCGCAGGATGTCGCGGGCCTCGTCCTCGTCCAGGAATTCCTCGAACTCGATATTCACCGCCTCGGAATGGCCGACGAACACCGGAACCCGCACACAGGTCGCGGTGACTTTGATCGAGGGGTCGACGATCTTCTTGGTCTCGGCGACCATCTTCCACTCTTCTTTGGTCGAGCCGTCTTCCATGAAGACGTCGATATGGGGAATGACGTTGAAGGCGATTTCCTTCTGGAACTTCTTCGGGGGCACGTCCGAGGTCGGGTTATAGACCGCCTTGGTCTGCTCCCACAGCTCGTCCATACCTTCCTTGCCCGCGCCCGACACCGATTGATAGGTCGAGACGACGACGCGCTTGATCGTGGCGCGGTCATGCAGCGGCTTCAGTGCCACCACCATCTGCGCGGTCGAGCAGTTGGGGTTGGCGATGATGTTTTTCTTGGCATAGCCGTGGATGGTATGCGGGTTCACCTCGGGCACGATCAGCGGAATGTCGGGGTCGTAGCGGTAGAGCGAACTGTTGTCGATCACCACGCAACCGGCCGCGGCCGCCTTGGGCGCATAGACCTTGGTCGCGTCCGAGCCGATGGCGAACAGCGCCATGTCCCAGCCGGTGAAATCAAAGGTATCCAGATCCTGGGTCTTGATCGTCTTGTCGCCAAAGCTGACTTCGGTGCCCAGGGATTTACGGCTTGCCAACGCGGCAATTTCATCCACGGGGAACTGGCGCTCGGCCAGGATGTTCAGCATTTCGCGGCCCACATTGCCCGTGGCGCCAGCGACGACGACGCGATAACCCATTTTCTTGTTTCTCCAGATATACCCGGTCGCCTTGACCGGCGGCGGTTCCATACAGGGAAAGTGGCGGCGAGGAAAGGCCCCAGTCAGGCCAGACTGTCGCGGCTGAACAGATAGATCACGAGACCGGCCGCCAGAGACACCGCGAAAAAGGTCACGATCGCGGAATAGGGGGCGGCGGCGCCGACAGTGGCATAGCTCTCGTGCAGGCGCCCGGTGACGAATTGCATCAGCCCGACACCGCCGATGCCAAAGAGGTTGAGCAGCGTCACCCCACGCCCCACCAGATGGGCCGGGATAAAGGCGCGGCCATGCGCCATGATTACCGGGAACGAGGCGCCGAGAAAGCCGATCGCCGCTAACAGCGCAACCGAAGACCAGACGCCAAGGTCGATCCATAGAACCAGCAGGACCAGGGCCAGTACTCCGCCCAGGTTACCGCCGAAGATCACCCATTTGCGGGTGCGCAGAATCCGGTCAAGCGGCCCATAGGCAAAAGTTCCGGCAATCATCGCCGCCCCCATGATCAGCGTGGCTTGCCCGATCTGCCCGGTGTCGAGGCCAAACACATCACGCAGATAGGGCCCCGCCCACAGCCCGCGCAGCGCCGCGGCAGGTGCGTAGGCCACCAGCATCAGTGGCAGGATGGTCCACAATAAGGGCTGTTTGAGCAGGTCGAGCAGCGACCCCTTGCTGTCATGCTGCACCATCTCGGGGTCGCGCACCGATAGCCAGATGCCCGCCGCCACCGCCGCTGATATCGCGGCAAGCCCAGCGAGCGTTGCGCGCCATCCCATCAGCTCTACCGCCAGCGCCGTGGGGTACGAGGCCACAAGATTGCCCACAGACCCCACGCCCAGCATGAGTGCGGCAAGCGTCGCGAACCGCGCGGGCGGGTATTCGCGGGCAAAGATGAAGTACGAGGCCATCAGCACCGGTGAACAGCCGATCCCGATCAGGACCATCGCGGCGCTGATATGCAGGGGTGCCGTGGCCGCCGCAAACAGTGCAGCACCGCCACCGCCACCCACCAGCAGTAATGCCGCCGCCGTCCGGCGCGGCCCGATCCGGTCGAGTGCCCAGCCCACGGGAATCTGCATGGCAGCGAAGGTCAGGAACCACAGGCCCGAGGCAAAGGCCAGATCGTCGGGTTGCGCACCGATATCACGGGCCAGATCGGCGGTCAGCACCGCCAGAAATGCGCGAAAGAACTGGCTGAGCACATAGGCCAGACACAGGATGAACAGACCGGCCTGCATGTGTTTTCCTCCTACCCGGGCATGCGCTCGATGGTTGACATGTTACCGGCTTGCGCACAAGCGCGCCGATGGTGTGGTGAGGCACTGGATTTCGCTGCGCGGCTGCTATTTAGAATGGGAGTGCTGTGGGGGTCACATGGTTGACGGTTCGGATTCGTTTTACGCCTCGTTGCGCCCGGTGATGGATTTCCCCGAGCTGTCGGAGCCATCACGTTTCACGCCGCTTCCCGATGACTGGGTGCTGGGCACCGCCGATATCGTCGACAGCACCAGAGAGATCGCACGCGGACGTTACAAGACCGTGAACATGGTTGGCGCCGCGGTGATTTCGGCCATGATCAACGCCATGGGCGACCTGCGATTTCCCTATGTGTTCGGCGGTGACGGCGCCGGTTTCGCGGTTCCCGGTGACAGGGCCGCTCAGGTTCGCGCGGTGCTGGCCGCGCTGCGCCGCTGGGCGGAAGAGGAGTTTGGCATCGCCCTGCGCGCCGCGCTGGTGCCGGTGGCCGACATCCGCGCGGCCCGACGCGATGTGCGGGTGGCCCGCTATGCGGCCTCGCAAGGGGTCGATTATGCCATGTTCTCGGGCCGGGGGCTGGCCTGGGCTGAAGCGCGGATGAAGGCCGGGGAGTTCACCGTTGACCCAGGTCCTCCGGGCGCGCAGCCGGATTTGACCGGACTGTCCTGCCGCTGGTCCAACATGCGCGCCCGCAACGGGCAGATTGTGTCGCTGGTGGTCCATCCCACCGACAGGGCGACCGAGCGCGACTTTGCCGATCTGGCGAGGCGTGTCGTCACCGCTGCCAACGGGTTGGAGCGAGGCGGCCATCCGGTGCCGCCCGGCGGTCCGGCTGTGACCTGGCCGCCCCCGGGTCTGTCGCTGGATGCGCATGTGTCGCGAGAGGGCCGCAATCTAGGCCTGCACAAACTGAAGCTCCTGGGCCAGAACCTGCTGATCTGGCTGTTGTTCCGTACCGGTCTGCGGCTGGGTGACTTTCAGCCCGGCCACTATGCCCGCATGGTCAGCCGCAACGCCGATTTCCGAAAATTCGATGACGGGCTGAAGATGACTCTCGACTGCGATGCCGACACCCGCGCGCGGATCGAGGTGATCCTTGAGGATGCCCGCCAACGTGGCAAGATCCGCTATGGTCTGTTTGCCCAGGACGAGGCGATGATGACCTGTTTCGTGCCCTCGGCCATGCGCGACGACCATGTGCATTTCATCGACGGGGCGGCGGGTGGTTACGCCGCCGCCGCCGAGCGCATCCGCCGCGCCTAACCGCGCCGCAGCCGCCCCACAACGCCGGTGGGAAAGAAATAGACGCTGAGGATGAAGAGCACGCCCAGCCACAAGAGCCAGCGGTCGGCATCCAAGAGTTGCGGCAGCACCGGCACCCCTTCGACCAGAGACGCCGCAACCCCCATCAGGTTTTGCAGATAGTTCTGCGCCAACACCAGCAGCGTTGCCCCGATCACCGCGCCATACATGGTGCCCATGCCACCGATCACCACCATCAGCAGAATGTCGATCATGATCTCCATGCTCAGCGTGGTATCCGGCCCCACATAGCGCAGCCAGATCGCATAGAGACTGCCCGCCAGCGCCGCAACCGCCGCCGAAAGGCAGGTCGCCGCAACCCGGTAATAGACCACCCGATAGCCGATCGCCTCGGCGCGGAAATCATTCTCGCGGATCGCCTGCAACACCCGGCCAAAGGGTGAATTCACCACCCGCAGCATCAGCAGGAACAGGACCAGACTGCCCAGGAAGACCACGTAATAGGACAACAGCTTGCCGTTCAACTTCACCCCGAACAGCTCGTCCCCGAACTTGAAGGCCGGACCCAGTGCGCGGGGGGTCTGAAAGGTCAGCCCATCCTCGCCCCCGGTCAGGCCCGACAGCTGGCTGACCAGAACCGCCACCGCCGAGGCCACCGCCAGCGTGATCATGGCAAAGAAGATCGCCCTTACCCGCAGGCTGAACAGGCCAATGACAAAGGCCAGCACCGCCGCGAGCAGCGCACCCGAACTCGCGCCGACGATGATCGCGTCGAACCCGCGCCCCATATGGGTCAGGGCCAGTGCGACCCCATAGGCGCCGATGCCAAAGAACATGGTATGGGCGAAACTGACGATACCGCCATAGCCCAAAAGCAGATCATAACTGGCCACCAGCACGATGAACACGCAGATCCGCGCCGCCGTGTCGACGGTGCGCACGCCCGGAAACAGGAAGGGCGCCAGCGCCAGACAGATCAGGATCAGCCCCAGGATCAGGGCCAGTACCCGAGAGCGGGGCATGTCGCCCGAAAGAACAGCGTTGATCATTTTGCCTTCACCACCGGGATCATGCCCATCGGGCGCCACATCAAGATCGCGACCATCAGGCCGATATTGGAAATCAGGGCCACCTTGGGTTCCAGAAACGCGACATAGTTCTGCATCAGCCCCACCAGCAGGGCGCCGATGAAACAGCCCTCGACGCTGCCCAGCCCGCCGATGATGACGACGATAAAGATCAGGATCATCGCCTGATTGCCCATATGGGCACTCACGACCTCCTGATAGAGACCCCACATGACGCCCCCCAGCCCGGCCAGCGCCGAACCGGCGATGAACACACCGACAAAGACCAGCCGCAGCCGATAGCCCAGCGCCTGCACCATCTCGCCATTCTCGACGCCCGCGCGCACGATCAGCCCGATCTTGGTGCGCCTCAGCGTCCAGCGCATGGCGGCAAAGACCACAAGACCCAGACCCACCGCTACCAGCCGGTATTTCTCCAGCGCGGCGCCCGCGAATGTGATCGCGCCCTTCAGCGCTTCGGGGCGCGAGATATAGATCTCCTCGGGTCCCCAGAGCACGATGATCAGCTGCTCGACCACGATCAGCCCGCCCATGGTCACCAGGATCTGTTTCAGGTGATGACCATAGACCGGCTTGACAATGACCTTTTCAAAGGCCCAGCCCATGGCGCCGGTGGCCAGCATGGCCCCGATCACCGCCAGCCCCATGGCCGCAAGGTTCAGCGCCAGCGAGGGCGCGCCGGTCATGCCGCCCAGCATGAGCAGCACCGAGACACCGACAAAGGCGCCCACCGAGACAAAGGCGCCATGGCCGAAGTTGATGACATCCATCAGGCCAAAGACCAGCGTCAGGCCCGAGGCCATGAGAAAGATCATCATCCCCATCGCCAACCCCGACACCGTCAGCGTCAGCCAGGACGAGGTATTCGGGATCGCCAGCAGACCGGCCACGACCAGCAGCGGCACCAGCAGCACCGGCATCCACGGCGCCAACCGCTGTGCCAGCGATAGCCGCGCCATCGTGGGCGCGTGTTCCGGGGCCATGCTCATGACACGCCTCCTGCTTCTTTCTGGTCAAAAATACTCAATTCCAACCTCTCCACGCGCATCTCAATGGGCCTCCATGCTCAGACCCATCAACCGCTCCTGCAAACTTGCATCGGTGGCCAGTTCGCGCATCTCGCCGGACCAGACGATGCGCCCGTCATCCATCACGCAAGCGGTATCGCCCAGCGCCCGCGCGACCGAGAAATTCTGTTCCACCAGCAGGATCGAGGCGCCCTGCGCCTTCAACTCGCGCAGCGCGCGGGCCATGGTCGACACGATCGCGGGCGCAAGGCCCTTGGTGGGTTCGTCGATCAGATAGAGCCTGCGCTCCTCGACCATCGCGCGCGCGATCGACAGCATTTGTTTCTGCCCGCCCGACAGGTTCCCGGCCTCAGATTTCCAGAAGGTCTTGAGCGGCGGAAAGGCCTGGAACACCCAGTCGAGCCGCGCACCGTCGATGGGGCCCGAGGCGGCGGCCAGCACCATGTTCTCTTCAACCGTGAGATTGGCAAAGATGCCCATATCCTCAGGCACAAACCCGACACCGGCCCGCGCAATCGCCGGGGTTGGCATCCGGGTGATATCCTGGCCGTCCAGCAGGACGCGGCCCTGATGCGCGCGCCAGTGCCCGATGATCGTGCGCAACGTGGTGGTCTTGCCCACCCCGTTGCGCCCCAGAAGCATGGTCACCGCGCCGCGCGGCACCTCGAGGTCAACACCTTGCAGGATGTGATACTGGGCGATGTTGGTATAGACGCCCTCCAGTCGCAGGATCGGATCAGACATCTTCCAGCTCCCGGCCCATATAGGCCTCTTGCACCACGTCCGAGGCCATTACCGTGGCCGGGTCGCCATCGGCGGCCAGCGCGCCGTTATGCAGCACAATGATACGGTCGGCCAGCGTACGGATCACGTCCATCTTGTGTTCCACCAGCAGGATGGTCCGGTCGCGCTGCTCTTTCAACTCGGCAATCAGATCGAGCACCACGGGTGCCTCGTCCACGCTCATGCCCGCAGTGGGTTCGTCGAACATATAGACAGCGGGGTCGAGCGCGATCAGCAGCGCAACCTCCAGCTTGCGCTGGTTGCCGTGGCTCAGCTCGGACACGGTCTGATCGCGGTTGTCGATCAGCCGCACCCGGGTCAGGATCGCCTCGGCAGCGTCGGTCAGTTCCGCGTGGCGGCTGGCCATCGACCACAGGTTCATGCCCTGGCCTGCCTTCGACTGAACCACCAGGCGCACGTTTTCCAAGACGCTCAGATTGGGAAACAGGTTGGTCAGCTGAAACGCGCGCCCGATCCCGGCGCGGGTACGTTGGGACACCGACTGGCCCGAGATATCGCGCCCACGCAGCAGGACACGGCCCGCACTGGCCGGGATCTGGCCCGAGATCAGGTTGAAATAGGTGGTCTTGCCGGCACCGTTCGGACCCACGATTGCGGTGAGTTCCCCGGTGTGAAAGGCGCAGGAAACCGTGTCCACGGCCACATGGCCGCCAAACCGCACGGTCAGCCCCTCGGTCGCCAGGATGGGGGATGGCATGGCTTTGTCTTCCGCTTGCAAAAAGACCGGCCCCGGCGCGTCACGCGCCACGGGACCGGCCAGGTCGGGGAATTACTTGTTGCGGATCGGGATCGGCAGATCGTCGATCGTCAACTCGCGCACCAGTTCCGGGATCGCCCATTCGACATTCGGGTCGACCTTGATCTTGAAGTGATACATGGATTGCAACGCCTGGTGATCCTCGGGGCGGAACATCATCTTGCCCTTGGGTGTCTCCCATTCCATGCCCTCCATGGCCGAGATCAGCGCCTCGGTATCGGTGGAGCCTGCCTTCTTGATAGCCTCGACCACGGCGATACCTGCCGCCATGCCGCCCGCGGTGAAGAAGTCGGGCGGGGTGCCAAAACGGTCCTGATGGGTCTTGACCAGCCAGTCGTTCACAGGGTTCTGCGGGATCTCGTAGTAGTAATAGGTCGCCCCCTGCATGCCCGGGAAATCCTTGTAGGCCGCCATTGCCGCCAGGATGTTGCCGCCGGTCGCGATCTCGATGCCGAAACGGCTGGGATCCATCGCCTGGATCTTGCCCATCGGGTTGCCGCCCCCGGCCCAGATGATGAACAGGCGCTTTTCGCCATCCAGGTCCTTCATCGCGTTAAAAATACGCTCGGCCGCAGCGGTAAAGTCGGTGGTATCGGTCGGCACGTATTCCTCGTGCACGATGCCCGAACCCGCACCCTCCAGCGCTTCCTTGAACGCGGCGATGCCGTCACGGCCAAAGGCATAGTCCTGTGCCAGCGTGGCGATACGCACGTTCTCACCCGCCAGCGCGATGGCGTTCGACACCGCGTCCTGGCTGCTGTTGCGCCCGGTGCGGAAGATATAGCGGTTCCAGTTGGCCCCAGTGATCGAATCCGCCACCGCCGGTTCGACGATCAGCACCTTTTCGTATTCCTCGGCCACCGGCAGCATCGCGAGCGCCACGCCGGAACTCACCGGGCCCACGGCCAGATCGACCTCGTCATCGCCATAGGCCTCTTCCAGCAGGGCCTTGCCGTTTTCAGGCTTCAGTTGGGTGTCTTTCTCGATCACCACGATCTTTTCGCCATTGATCTCCATCGACCCGCCGGTGGCATATTCCAGCCCCAGCATCAGCCCGTCATGGGACTGTTTGGCATAGGCCTCGAACGGGCCGGTCTTGCCATAGACATGGGCGATCTTGATGTCGGCGGCCGCAGCGGATGCCAGTGCCAATACCGACACCGCACCCGCGCACAAAATGCGTTTCATGTTTCTCCTCCCCGATATGCGCCGAGGGTTTCGGCGCGTCGCGCTTAGAATGGCAACAGGCTAGTTGTGAGGAGCGGTTTCGGTCAATTATGCGGAAATACGTACCCGTATCCGAGGCCTGCGGCGGTGTCGGCTAAGCGTGGTGCGCTCAGGCGGATTTCCACTGTGCCGACAGCCGCCGCGCGGTGTTGGCCAGCAGCATCACGTCCAGCCCGACAGCCACGAACTGGGCGCCCATATCCAGATAGGCTTGGGTCGCCTCGTCGGTGGTTCCCAGGATGCCCGGCGCCTTGCCTGCCGCCCGGATACGTTGGACGGCATCGGCGATCACTGCCCGCACCTCGGGGGCCGCGCTGTTGCCCTGAAACCCCATATCGGTGGACAGGTCGGCGGGTCCGATAAAGACACCGTCCACCCCGTCGATGGTCAGGATCTCGTCCAGCGCCGCAATGCCGGCGCGGTTTTCGACCTGCACCAACAGACAGATCTCCTGATCGGCGGTCTGGATGTAATCGCTGACGCTGCCGAACATGGTTGCGCGGGCCGCAGTGGCGCCCACACCGCGTACGCCCGTCGGTGGATAGCGGCAGGCGCGCACCAGCTGACGGGCCTGATCGGCGCTTTCCACGATGGGCACCAGGACCGTTTGCGCGCCCGCGTCCAGCACCTGCTTGATGATCCAGTCCGCGCCCACCGGCACCCGCACGACCGGATGCGACGGGCTGGCGGCCAGCGCGGTCAACTGGTCGCGGATCGAGCGAATGTCATTGGGCGCATGTTCGCCATCCACCACCAGCCAGTCAAAGCCGCAGGTGCCCATGATCTCGGCCACGCTGGGTTCGGCAAAGCTCATCCAGCAGCCGATCTGGCGCCTGCCCTCGGCGAGGGCCTGTTTGAACGGGTTATTGGGAGCGGGCATTGGGGCCTCCTCTGGTCAGGTCTTGCGGTCAGCCTGCGTCAGCGCACAGGTCCCGTCCAGCATTCAGGGCAGAGTGCGAGCGATTTCGGTGATCACGTCAAAGGCCATCATCACATCGTCTTCGGTGGTTTCGAACTGTCCGGCCTGAAACCGGATCACCAGTGCGCCATCGACGCGGGTCTGGGTCAGGTAGATGCGACCGTCATCGTTGATCGCGTTGACCAGCCGCTGGTTCAACTCGTCCGGGTCGGACCCGTTGCGCAGATAGCGAAAGGTCCAGAGCGACCACATCGGCGGCGTCATGATCTCGAAATCCGGTTCGGCGGCAAGCCGGTCATGCAATGCGCCCGACCAGGCGATATGGTTGCGCAACCGCTGGCGCAGCCCCTCCATCCCGTAACTGCGCATCAGGAACCACAGTTTCAGCGCACGGAACCGGCGGCCTAGCGGTACCGACCATTCGGAGTAATTGATGATGCCGTCGCGCCCGTGGGTTTTGAGATACTCAGGCTGGATTGCCAGAGTGCGCACCAGATCGTCGGGGTTCTTCAGGAAATGCGCCGAGCAATCGAACTGAACGCCCAGCCATTTATGCGGGTTGAAGACGATGCTGTCGGCGCGCGCGATGCCGGGCCAGTAATGGCGGAACTCGGGACAGATCATCGCAGACCCGGCCCAGGCCGCGTCCACATGGGTGTAGAGGCCGTATGTCTCGGCCACATCCAGACAGCGATCCACCGGATCGGTGGCGCCGGTGCCGGTGCCGCCCACACACAGGATCAGGCCTGCCGGGTGCCGCCCCGCTGCCAGATCGGCCTTGATCGCGGCCTCCAGCGCGTCGGGGTCCATGCCACGCCAGTCGCCCTTGATCGGCACTCGCACCAGATTGTCCTGCCCGATCCCGGCCACCCAGATGGCGCGATCGACCGAGGTATGAACCTCGGACGAGCAATAGACCCGCAATGGCTTCTGACCGAACAGGCCCTGCTGGTTCCCCTGCCAACCCAGCGCCTTTTCCCTAAGCGTCAGCACCGCCGCCAGCGTCGCCGACGAGGCGCTGTCCTGGATCACCCCGGCAAAGCGTTCGGGCAGGTCCAGTGCTTGCCGCAGCCAGTCCATCATCCGCGTTTCCATCTCGGTCGCGGCGGGCGAGGTCTGCCACAACATGCATTGCGGCGCGATGGCCGAGGCCAGGAATTCGGCCAGCACCGAGGGCGCCGAGGCGTTCGAGTTGAAATAGGCGAAAAAGCGCGGATGCTGCCAATGGGTGATGCCCGGCATCACGATATCCTCGAAATCGCGAAAGATATCTTCCATCGCTTCGGGCGTTTCGGGCGGCGTTTCGGGCAAAGCGTTCAGGATCGCGCCCGGCTCGGTTCGGGCGCGCACCGGGCGTTCGCCCACGGTCAGGTGATAGTCCTGCGTCCAGTCGGCGACCCGTCGGCCCCAATCGGCGAATTCGTCCCATTTCATCTGTCATGTCCTCGCCAGCCCTCAGGGGGCAATGATCGGTTGCGCCTTGAGGGCGCTCGGCACCGGCTCAGTGCCTTCAAAGGTTGATCCTTCCTCGAACCAGCTTTTCGGGGCGGGCGCCCCCCACAGGGTCTGGCGCTGCGGGTCGGTGAGCGACCAGCGGATCGGTTCCAGATCCGGGTCGACAGTCTGATAGTCCGAACAATAGATCTCGATCCGGTGCCCGTCGGGATCGCGGACATAGAGGAAGAAGGCGTTCGAGATCCCGTGCCGCCCCGGCCCGCGCTCGATATTGGCGACATAACCGGTGGTGCTCATAAGATCGAGCAGGTCGATGATGTTCAGCGGGGTCGGCACCCAGAAGGCGGTGTGATGCAGGCGTGGGCCCAGCCCATTGGTAAAGGCCACGTCATGCACGCCGCCCTTGCGGTGCATCCAGGCGGCCCAGAGGCGGCCGCTTTCGTCATCTTCGGTGTATTCGGTGACGCGAAACCCCATCTCGCCGTAAAAGGCGACGCTGGCGTCCACATTGGCCGAGAACATGTTGAAATGGTCGATCCTGAGCGGCTTTACCCCATTGTAGAGCCGGTAGTTCTGGTGGATCGGCGGCAGCCGGTCCATCCGCACATAGAATTCCAGCGGAATGCCCCAGGGATCGCGGGTGCGCAGCGTGCGGCCCATATGTGGCCGCTCGGCCCAGGCGGTGGGCAAAGATTTTTCGGCGAAAAATCTTTCGGCCCGCTCAAGGTCCGGTTCGTCATAAAGCTTGAAGCCCAGTACCCCCACATCGGCCGTATCGGCCTCAACCAGGACGATGCAGTGATGCCCACGCTCTTCCATCGCGCGCAGATACAGGCGCCCGGTTTCCTCGTGCGTGACCTGAAGGCCGAGGATATCGACATAAAAGGCACGGCTGGCAGCCAGGTCCCTTACCCGGTATTCCACATGGCTGAGACGCACGATGTTGAACGGCGGATACAGGTTGGGGGCGGGAACCGGCATGTGAGTCCTGCTTGGTTTGAGGGGTGATTTTCATTAACATGTGAAATTAAATTCAACTTGTCAAACCTGTTTTCGGCTGGCGTGTGAGGCCATTCGCCCGTTGCGGGGCGCAAAGATTTCGGCAAGACTTCACTATGAGCTCTGATTTGCCCTTAACTTCAAGGTCCTTGCCGATTGCGCTGCTCAGGGCGCGCGAACGTGTCATGGGTCCGATCCGCGCCATACTGATGGATGTCGGAATCACGGAACAGCAATGGCGCGTTCTGCGCGTCCTCGAGGAGGAGGGGCCGCAAGATCCGACCCGAATCGCCGATCAGGCATGTTTGTTGCTGCCCAGCCTGACCCGGATCCTTCAGAAACTGGAAGAGAAGGACCTGATTACGCGGGAACCGGATCCGGGCGACAGGCGCAAGCAGATTGTCAGTATTACATCGGCCGGCGCCAAGATCATTCGCGACAACCTGGGTGCCAGCCAGGCTGTGTTTGACGATATTCGGACGCAACTGGGGGCTGGCCGTTTTGAAACCCTGCTCGATCTGTTGAACGAGCTTTATCAGGAAAAATCCAGCTGACTTCATCGCGGTAAGGGGATCTGCCGGAGAGGAGGGGGCTCTCTCCGGCAGAAAGGCCAGGCCAGATGTAGCTGCGCCGCCTGACCATCCAGCAGAAATCGGACGTAATGGTCACCGTCCACGCCGCTGGGTCGTCGGAACACCTGTGCGCCGGTAGGGACGGCACCTTTCAAAACCGAACGGGACGAGGGGGTCTGCCCGTCAGCATGATGTTCCGAGTTCTCGTTTATCTCTGTTCAATCTTCGTTACCCAGAAAGACGCACAACCAAAGGTGGCGCAATATTGATTTTAGCGCTTTGAAACACAAAGGCAAGGATTGCGCGAAAAAGCGCCGATGCAATTACCGGTTGCGGGCAGATTGCTGCGTATGGCGCACGGACGTGGCTCGGGGACAAGCCAGTTGCCAGAACAACAGACCTGCCTAAGATGGCAGTACCGTTTCGAGAGGGAAAATGACCGAGCAGCTTGGCACCATGGAGGAACTGCCGCAGGACTATCGCGATCAGATGGCGGCGGCCGGTGTGGCGCCGCTTTGGCCGATGATGCGCAATGTGCTGCCGCACAATGCTCCGCAAGCCGTAACACGCTTGGGGCATTGGTCTTATCCGGCGGTGCGACCGCTCTTGCTGCGTGCCGGAGAATTGACGCCGGTGGAAAAGGCCGAACGCCGGGTGTTGGTTCTGTCCGACCCGGGGCGTGGCGCGGGAGCGATGCAGGCGACGGCGGCGATCTATCTGGGCCTGCAATTGTTGCTGCCGGGCGAGACGGCGCCCGCGCATCGTCACACGCCGTCGGCCGCGCGCATTGTGGTCGAGGGGCAGGGTGGCTACACTGTAGTCGATGGCGAGCGCCTGCCGATGGAGCCGGGCGATCTGGTGTTGACACCGGGCGGTGAATGGCACGATCACGGCCATGACGGGGACGAGCCTGTGATCTGGCTCGACGCGCTGGACTTGCCGATTTTCGTGCAGCTTGAAGGCTCATATGCGATCGAGGGCACCTTGCAGGCGCAGCGCAATCGCCCCGATGCCAGCCAGGTCGAATACAGCGCCGTCGGGTTGGTGCCCTCGCGACGACCGGGGCGGGGTGCGCGGCGTTATCCGATGATGCGATATCCCTGGGCCGCGACCGAGGCGGCGCTGCGCCAGATGGCGGCCTATGGCGAGGGGATTGCCGAACTGGACTATATCAACCCCGAAACTGGCGAGGATGTGCTTCCGGCGCTGGGCTTTACCGCCATGATGCTCAAGGCCGGTCAGGTCGAGGCGCCACCGCTGCGGTCCTGTTCCTCGGCCTTTCACGTGATCGCCGGGACCGGGCGCAGCGAGATCGATGGGCAGGTCATCGAGTGGGGGCCAAAGGACACGTTCACCGCGCCGGTCTTTGCCCGCATCTGGCACGAGGCGGAAAGCGAGGCATTCCTGGTCCGCATCCATGATCGCCCACTGCAAGAGAAACTTGGTTACTACGAGGAACGCGCCAGATGAGCGACCACCTGTTCACCCTTCCCCCGATCCCCGGCATTCCGGTTCGAGGGGAAAGCAGCACCTATCCGATCGGGCGCATATTCTGCGTTGGCCGCAACTATGCCGCCCATGCCGCCGAGATGGGCAACGAAGTGGACCGCGAGGCGCCGTTCTATTTCACCAAATCCCCCGCCAATGCGATCCTGACCGGGGCCACCGTTCCCTATCCGCCGGGCACCGAGAATTTCCACTACGAGATGGAACTGGCCTTTGCCATCGGAAAACCGGTGTTCCGCGCAAGCCGGGCCGAGGCCTGGGGTGCCGTCTATGCCTATGGCTGCGCGCTCGACATGACCCGGCGCGACCAGCAGATCCGCGAGCGGGACAAGAAACGTCCCTGGGATCTGGGCAAGGATGTCGAGAACGCAGCGGTCTTTGCCCCTCTGACCCGGGCGGCCGACTGGTCGCCTGGCGAGGAAAAGCGCATTCATCTTGAGGTGAATGGCGCGGTCAAACAGGACGCCACCTTGTCCGAGCTGATCTGGAAGATCGACGAGATTGTCGGTCATCTGTCGGGTTATTACCACCTGCGTCCCGGTGATCTGGTGATGACAGGCACGCCAGCCGGGGTTGGCCCGGTCGTTGCCGGGGACGCGATCACCGGCGGCATCGACGGGCTGCATCCGATCGCCCTGACGCTTGGCCCAGCAGATTAGCCCATGGTTGACGAACGCATTCAATAAACCAAGGGTATTTGGAGAACGATCCAAATTGCGATGATGATCATCGAGTCGCAAGAAAAGTGGTACGATTAGATCAGGTTGCGTTACGGCGGCGCCGGTGAGAGCGGAGCCATTGGAAGGGAGTGTAGCAATATATTGCAAACATGCCAGATATGCGCATTATATTGCTCAGAGAGGGTCAAAGGGAGGATGACATGACCTATCGCAGAAAGATTCTGGGCCTGATCGGCGGCGCCGCGGTGGCGGCTCTGGCGACCGGCTTCAGCGCAGGCACTGCGCTTGCACAGGAGGTTACACTGAAACTGCACCAGTTCCTGCCAGCGCAGGCCAATGTGCCAAAACTGGTGCTGGATGTCTGGGCCGACAACGTTGAAAAGGATTCGGGCGGCCGCATCAAGGTCGAGCGCTATCCTTCGATGCAGTTGGGCGGCAAGCCGCCGGAACTGATGGATCAGGCCATCGATGGCGTGGCCGATGTGGTCTGGACCGTTGTCGGCTATACGCCGGGCCGCTTCCCCTCGACCGAGGTGTTCGAACTGCCCTTCATGATGACCAATGCGCGCGCGGTCAGCCATGCCTATTGGGAGATGTTCGAAAAGCACATGAAGGACACCGAGTTCAAGGATGTGCATATCCTTGGCACCTGGGTTCACGGGCCCGGCATGATCCATACCAAGGATCCGGTGGAAAAACCCGAGGACCTGCAAGGCATGAAGATCCGCGGCGGCTCGCGTTCAGTCAACTCGCTGCTGACCAAGCTGGGCGCGACCCCGGTCGGCATGCCGGTTCCGGCCGTTCCCGAGGGGCTCAGCAAGGGTGTGATCGACGGGACCACAATTCCGTGGGAAGTCACCACGGCATTGAAGGTTCCTGAACTGGTGGAGAACCACACCGAATTCTCCGGAAAGGCGCTTTACACCCTGACTTTCGTTCTGGCGATGAACAAGGCCAAGTACGACAGCCTGCCGGATGATCTCAAAGCCGCCGTCGACAAGAACTCGGGTCTTGAATTCTCGGTGTTTGCGGGTGGCACACAGGCCGATTCCGACGGGCCCGCCCGCAAGGTTGCCGAAGACCTGGGCAACAACATCATCACCATCGACGAGGCCGGGGTGGCTGAATGGCGCGCGCTGGCGCAGCCGATCTATGATGAGTGGGTCGCCGACATGAACAGCAAAGGCATCGACGGTCAGGCGCTGATCGACGAAGCACAGATGCTGATCGAGAAGTACACACCGGATTACGCGAACTGATCCGGACAAGAACCGACCCCGCGGCTCGCAACTGCTGCGGGGTCCTCTTTCGGCGAAAGACGAAAAGAACAGATGCACAAGCTGATGATGGGGCTGGCCAAGGCCATGGCCATTTTGGGTGGGATCGTGCTCAGCGCCTTGATCATGCTGACCTGCGTGTCCATTCTGGGCCGTCTGCTCAACGGTGCGTTTCACGGCAATTTCATGACCGGGATCGCGCCTGAATTTTCTCACTGGATGATCCAGCTGGGTGTGGGGCCAGTAAACGGCGATTTCGAACTTGTCGAAGCTGGTGTCGCTTTTGCGATCTTCTGCTTCCTGCCGTTCTGCCAGATTACCGCTGGCCACGCGTCCGTCGACATCCTGACGAACTCGTTCTCTCAGGGCGTGAACCGGTTTTTGCGGATGGTGACCGAGACCGTGTTTGCCGCCGTTCTCATCCTGATCGCCTGGAAACTGGGCGACGGCATGATCAGCAAGCTTAGTTACGGAGAGACGACTCTGCTGTTGGAGTTTCCAATCTGGTGGGCCTACGCGCTGAGTTTTGCTGCATCTCTGGCGGCGGCTGCGGTCGGTTGTTACATGGCTGGTGTGCGTATTGTCGAGTTCTTTACCGGACGCGTGATCGTCTGGGATGGTGTGGAGACAGGCCATTGACCGCGCTTGAAATCGGCATCGCGTCGTTCCCCGCCCTGATGGTTCTGATCTTTCTGCGCGTGCCGATCGGGCTTGCCATGTTCCTTGTAGGCCTGATCGGGCTGGTGCTGGTGACCGACGGAACTCAGGTCGCCTTTGCCCGATTGAAGAACGAGACCTATACGACCTTTTCCAGCTACTCGCTGACCATCGTGCCGATGTTCCTGCTGATGGGCCATTTCGCGACCCTTGGCGGCATGTCGAATGCCCTGTTCAAGGCGGCCGAAGGGTGGCTGGGTCATCGCAAGGGTGGTGTTGCCATGGCCGCCATCGGCGCCTGCGCAGGGTTTGGCGCGATCTGTGGATCGTCCCTGGCCACTGCGGCCACCATGGGCCGTGTCGCCCTGCCAGAGCTGCGGCAATATGGCTATGCTGGCGGGTTTTCGACGGCCACGCTGGCGGCGGGCGGTACGCTGGGCATCCTGATCCCGCCATCGGTAGTGCTGGTGATCTATGCCATCCTGACCGAGCAGAACATTGCCAAGCTGTTTCTCGCGGCCTTCATTCCCGGCATCATGGCGGCGGTCGGCTATCTGATCGCCATCTCGGTTTACGTGCGGCTCTACCCGGAAAGCGCGGGCACCCGTCCGCCCGTGCCCTATGCCGAACGGTTCGCTGCTTTGGTTCAGGTCTGGCCCGTTCTTCTGGTGTTTGGTCTCGTCGTCGGCGGCATCTACCTTGGCTGGTTCACGCCAACCGAGGGCGCGGCCGTCGGTGCATTGGGGACTGGCGTGATTGCCTGGCTGAACGGCGGCCTGACGCGGGCCTCGTTGACAGAAAGCTTCCTTGTTACCGCGCGGTCCACCGCAATGATCTTTTTCATCGTGCTGGGGGCGGCTTTCTACAATGGCTTTCTTGCCCTGACACAGGTGCCGCAGGAATTGTCGAACTTCGTCGTCAGTCAGGGATACAGCCCGTGGACGGTACTGGCGCTGATCCTTGTCTTTTATCTGGTGTTCGGCTGCCTGATGGACAGCCTCAGCATGATCCTGTTGACCATCCCGATCTTCTTTCCTGTGATTTCTGCCATGGACTTCGACCTCGTTTCGCTTGCCGCCTTGCAGGCCGATGCGGCGATGGAGGTTCTCAAGGCTGGTGTACCAGAAGGGATGAGCGCCGAAACGCTGGCCAGCATCAAGGATGCCATCGCCAGCGGCGCCGAACTGACCCGCGATCAGATGAAGGAGCTTGGTATCCGCGTCACCCGAGGCATGGCCAACCGGATGGAGGCCGAACATGTGGCGATCTGGTTCGGCATTCTGGTGCTGATCGTGGTCGAGGTCGGGTTGATCACGCCGCCTGTCGGCATGAACCTGTTCATCATCAATGCGATGGATCGGGCCACCCGCATGGTCGACACTTACAAGGCGGTGATGTTCTTTGTCGCGACGGACCTGATCCGCGTTGTCATTCTGGTCGCGTTTCCCGCGATCACACTGTTTCTGCTGGGATAGGACGGTTCTTTCCCGGCTCTACGCGACCGGCCCGATCACGGGTCGGGATGCGGGATTTGGGAGGAGAGGATGCCGCAATATCAGGCGCATGATGTCCGGCGCGAGGATCGCGCGGATGGCACGATCCTGCTGCGGTCGGGGCACGAGACCGTATCGCCTGACCGAAAGACTGCCGATTGGCTGCATCGCTGGGCCGAACGTACGCCCGATGCGGTGTTTCTGGCCGAACGCAGCGGGGCAGGCTGGGCCGAGTTGCGCTATGACGCAGCGCTGGAGCGGGTTCGCGCGCTAGCAGCAGGTCTGTTGGCGCGTGGACTGATGCCCGGGGATCGTATCCTGATCATCTCGGGCAACAGCGTCAATCACGGGGTGTTGGCACTTGCGGCGCAGTATGTGGGCCTGGTGCCGGTCCCGGTGGCGGAACAGTATTCGCTGATCCCCGGTGCCCTGAAACAGCTACGCTATGTGATCGGGCTGATCGCACCGGCGATGGTTTACGCCGAAGACAGCGCGCAGTTCGCGAATGCCCTTGCGATGGAAGAGATCACAGGCCGCCAAATCGTTGTCGGCCGAAATCCTGGGCCGGGCATGAGTCTTCTTGCCGATCTCGAACGCGAAACCGCTGATATCGATACCGCGGCCGAGGCTGTTGGCCCCGAGACGGTTGCCAAGATCCTGATGACCTCGGGCTCGACCTCGAACCCCAAGGGGGTGCTGACCACGCAAGCGATGCTGTGCGCAAATCAGGCGCAGTACACCCGCGCCTTGCCGTTCCTGTCCGAACGCCCGCCGCGACTGGTCGATTGGCTGCCCTGGAATCACGTTTTTGGTGGATCGAACAATTTCAACCAGATGCTGGCCTTTGGCGGTGCGCTTTACATCGACGGGGGCAAGCCCGCGCCGGCCCTGATCGGCAAGACGTTTGAGAACAACCGCCTGATGAACGGCACCATCGCCTATAACGTGCCGGTGGGCTTTGCTCAGATGCGCGACGAGATGCGAAGGGATCCCGCGTTGAAGCGCCATTTCTTTGCCGATCTCGACATGCTCTTTTATGCGGGAGCTTCCCTGCCCGCGGATGTCTGGCGCGATCTCAGCGATATGGCCGCCGAAGTGCGCGACACCCAACCCCTGATCACCACTTGCTGGGGCATGACCGAAACCGCGCCTGCCTGCATTTTCCAGCATGTGCCGACAAACCTGCCCGGTATCATCGGAGTACCGCTAACCGGGGTGACGGCCAAGCTTGTTCCGACTGATGGTGGCGCCCACGAGTTGCGTGTGCAGGGCCCCAACGTTTTTTCCGGCTATCTCGGCAATCCGGAAAAGACAGCCGAAGCCTTTGACGACGAGGGTTTCTTTTGTACCGGCGACAAGGTTTCTCTGGTCGATCCGGAGGACCCGAACAAGGGGCTTCGGTTCGACGGGCGGATCGCCGAGGAGTTCAAGCTGACCACCGGGATATGGGTGCCTGCCTCCGATCTGCGGCTAGAGGTGCTGGCGGCATTGGCGCCCCTGGCGGCGGATGTGGTCCTGACCGGAGAGGGGCGTGGCGAGGTTGGGGCGATGATTGTGCCATCGCCCGCGCTGGCGCAGGGGCTCGACGCGCGTGATGGCGCTTGTCTTCCCGGGGAACAGGCCAAGGAGATCGCCAGGCGCCTGTCTCGTCTGAATGCGGGCCGTGGCAGTGCCACAACCATTGCGCGCGCCCTGATTCTGTCTGACCCGCCGTCAATGGCCGATGGCGAGGTCACCGCTAAAGGAAACTTGAACTTCCGAAAGATCCTGATGCTCCGCGCCGAACAGGTGATCCGGTTGCACGAGGATCCGGATGAAACAGTCATATTTGTGCATTAAGATGCACTTTTTCTCGATGAAGATGAGCAATATCTTGCATAAATGACTTTGAGATGCATGATGGCGGTCGCAGAGGGAGGCGCGCGGGACCGTGGAAGAGAGCCGTCCGCGTGCGGCCCTGGGTAGTCACCGGGAGGAGAACGGGATGAGCGGAAACGCCGCGCATTACTTTGTGGATCGGCACATTGACGAAGGGCAGGGCGACCGCCCCGCCTTTCGTGAAGCCGCAGGGCAAAAGCGCAGGATCAGTTATGGCGCGCTGGCCACGGAGAGTGGCCGTGTCGCGGGCGCTCTCGCCCGCGCCGGTATCCCGCGCGAGGCGCGTGCCGCCATGCTGGTGCTGGACCAGGTGGAGTTTCCGACCTTGTTCTGGGGATGCCTGAAGGCGGGCGTGGTGCCGGTGCCGCTGAATACATTACTGGCGACCTCTGTCTATGATGTCATCCTGAACGATAGCCGGGCCAGTATTCTGTTTGTGTCCGAAGAACTTTGGCCCGTAGTGCAGCCCGCTGCCGAGGCATCTCCGCATCTGACCCGGATCGTGGTCGTCGGTGCGGCGCCTGCGGGCACGCAGAGCTATTCGGATTTCATGCGCGACGCCGATATTCTGCCTGCGGTTCAAACCTCGTCAGACGATGTCGCCTTTTGGCTCTACTCCTCGGGGTCGACGGGGCAACCCAAAGGCGTTCGGCATGTGCATGGCAGCCTCAGGGCAACGGCGGATACTTACGGCGCGCAGGTGCTTGGAATAGAACCTGACGATCTGGTCTTTTCCGCAGCCAAACTGTTCTTTGCCTATGGGCTGGGCAACGGCATGACCTTTCCGATGTCGGTCGGGGCAGAAACGATCCTGTTCAACGGACGCCCCACGCCGGAAGGGGTGCGCGATATCATCGTCGCCGAGCGGCCAACCGTGTTCTGCGGGGTACCGACGCTTTACGCCGCGATGGTCGCCATGCTGGACCGCGAGGGTGTGCCGGATGTTACGCTGCGCCGCTGCATCTCGGCCGGTGAGGCTCTGCCAGAAGAGATCGGGCGATCGTGGCGCCGGCAGTGGGGCGTCGATATTCTGGATGGTGTTGGCTCGACCGAGATGCTGCATATCTTTCTGTCGAACGCGCCGGGCGACGTGGTCTATGGCACCTCGGGACGCGCGGTGCCGGGATACGAGGTGCGGCTGGTCGATGAGAGTGGCGCCGATGTCGGACCCGGAGGCTTGGGAGAGCTGCTGGTGCGCGGTGCTTCGGCCGCGGACGGCTATTGGAACAAGCGCGACAAGAGCCGCGCCACGTTCGAGGGTGAGTGGACCCGCACAGGCGACAAGTACGAGCTGACGCCCGGGGGCCGCTATATCTATTGCGGGCGCACAGACGACATGTTCAAGGTTTCGGGCATCTGGCTGTCGCCCTTTGAGGTGGAGCAGGCCCTGGTGGCGCATCCGGCGGTGCTGGAGGCGGCGGTGGTGGCGGCCCGCGATGCCGATGGGTTGGAAAAACCCAAGGCGTTCATCGTGCTCAAGACGGCAGAGACCGAAGGGCTGGCGGATATCTTACGCGACTTCGTCAAGGAGAAGGTGGGTAAGTGGAAATACCCCCGCTGGATCGAGTTTGTCGAGGATCTGCCCAAGACTGCCACAGGCAAGATCCAGCGTTTCAAGCTGCGACAGGAGGGGTGAGAGATGGAATGGAGTTCTACGCCGACCGAAAAGCTGCGCGTCAACGGCGCGGCGCTGGAATACGCCTGCTACGGCCCGGCGCCGTCCGAGGCGCTGACAATTGTCCTGTTGCACGAAGGCTTGGGATGCGCTGCCCTATGGCGGGATTTTCCAAGTCGGCTTGCCGAACGCACCGGGCTTGGCGTGCTTGTCTATTCGCGCCAGGGCTATGGCAAGTCTGATCCGATTGCCTTGCCGCGACCGTTGGACTTTCAGACGCGCGAGGCTTTGGATGTTCTGCCTGGGGTTCTGGACGTTACTGGCGTCGAGCGTGCCATTCTCTTTGGGCATTCCGACGGGGCGACAATAGCGGCGATCTATGCCGGCAGCGTCGAGGACCGGCGCGTGCGCGGTCTGATCCTTGAGGCGCCGCATTTCTTTACCGAACCGGGCGGGCTGGCTTCGATTGCGGCCGCGCGCGAGGCATATGAGAGCGGCGATCTGAAAGCGAAAATGGCCAAGTACCATCTTGACCCTGACGGAGCCTTCAAGGGTTGGAATGGTGCATGGTTGGATCCGGGTTTTGCCGCATGGAACGTGGCCGAGGTGATCGACTATATCCGGGTTCCGATACTGGCCATCCAGGGGCGGCAGGACCAATATGGCACCATGGCGCAGATCGAAGAGATCGAAAATCGCGCCTATTGCCCGGTCGATACGTTGATCCTCGATTGCCAGCATGCACCACATCAGGAGTGTCCGGAGCAAGTGCTGGACGCGGTGGGCGAGTATTGTGCCCGGCTGATCCGTATCGAGGCCGCCCAGGTCATTCCCGCCTGAGCTATGGCATTGTGTCTGTCATATCCGGCTTATGTCCCCGGTCGGACAGCCCGCCCGCCTGAGGACGCGTTTCTCGATTTGCGCAAAAGCGTAACGGTGGGAATGATGGAAGATGAACTGGCCGCTTGCCCAGCCTGGAGGGCGGGTTGGCAACTCTACGGCGCGGGCTATTTCTGGGAGGCGCATGAAGTCTGGGAGCCCGTCTGGATGCAGTTGCCGCCGAATTCAGCCGCGCGTCATGTCGTGCAGGCATCGATTCAGCTGGCCAATGCAGAGCTCAAGATACAGATGGACCGCCCTCGGGCCGCGCGGCGCCTCTGTGCTCTGGTCCGGGAACATATCGACAGGACCGGGGGAGAACGGGCGATGGGGTTGTGTTCTGACGATCTGGTGGTGCTCGTTGAAAAGTTGGAAAAACGACTCACGAAATAGGCATAATAATGCATAAAATAGCTATCAGATTATGGGCCCGTGGTACTTTTTTCGGCAAAATACTGATAGTAAAGAAAACTAAATATGCAATATCTTGCTTAAAATCTATTGCCAAAGTGCTGCTGAGCACTAAAATGCACCTCAACCTCAAGTTTTGGAGTCTAACATGACCCACCGTATCGACTTTCAAACCGATCCCTCCCGCTATCGTCATTGGCGCGTGGAGTACGACGGCGAGATCGCCAATCTCTACATGGATGTGGATGAGCAGGGCGGGTTGTTCCCCGGATATGAGCTAAAGCTCAACTCCTATGATCTGGGTGTCGATATCGAATTGGCCGATGTCGTCCAGCGGATGCGGTTTGAGCATCCCGAGGTCAAGGTGGTGGTCATGCAATCGGCCAAGGACCGCGTGTTCTGTGCCGGTGCGAATATTCGCATGTTGGGCGGCGCCAGCCATGCCCACAAGGTCAATTTCTGCAAGTTCACCAATGAGACCCGCAACACGTTCGAGGCCGCCGAGGCCGACAGCGGCCAGAAATACATCGCGGCGGTCAAGGGCGCCTGCGCGGGCGGCGGGTATGAACTGGCGCTGGCTTGCAACTATATCCTGCTGACCAATGACAGCTCTTCCTCGGTGGCTTTGCCTGAGGTTCCGCTTCTGGCCGTTCTGCCGGGCACCGGTGGGCTGACGCGCGTCACGGACAAGCGCAAGGTGCGTCGCGATCTGGCCGATGTGTTCTGCTCGGTCGAAGAAGGTGTAAAAGGCCAGCGCGCCGTTGATTGGCGGCTGGTGGACGAGATCGCGCCAAATTCCAAGTTTGATGAGGTCGTGCAGGAACGCGCCCGCGAATTCGCCGCAGCCAGCGCCAAGCCTTCGAACCTGACGGGGATCGAACTCACCCCGCTCGACCGGCGCTTTGCCGAAGACGGCTCCCTTACTTATTCCGCCGTCGAGGTCTCGATCGACCGGGCCGGTGGCCGGGCAACGCTGACCATCACAGGCCCGTCCGATCCGGCTCCGGCCTCGGTGGCGGAATTGCAGTGGCAGGGGGCGCAAGCCTGGATCCTGCGCGCCGCCCGCGAGTTGGACGACGCCATCCTGCATCTGCGTCTGAATGAACGCCAGATCGGCACCCTGGTGTTCCAGACACAAGGCGACCCGACTGCGGTTTTGGCGCATGAAGCGCTTTTGCTGGCCAACCGTGACCACTGGCTGGCGAACGAAATCCTGCACTATTGGAAGCGCGTCCTGAAGCGGGTCGACATGACCTCGCGCAGCCTCGTCGCCATTGTCGAGCATGGCTCTTGCTTTGCCGGACCCTTGGCGGAGTTGCTTTGGGCGGTAGACCGGTCTTACATGATGCTCGACGAGTTCGAAGGCGACAATCGCCCACTTGCGGCGGTGACTTTGAGTGAGGGGAATTTCGGCCCCTACCCGATGGGCAACGATCTGACGCGCTTGCAGACCCGGTTCCTGGGTGCTCCGGAAACGGTCGATACCCTGCGTGGCCATGTCGGCAAGGCGCTGGAGGCCGCTGAAGCCGAAGAACTGGGTCTGGTGACCTATGCCTATGACGATATCGACTGGGAGGATGAAGTGCGCATCTTCCTTGAGGAGCGGGCGAGTTTCTCGCCTGATGCGATGACGGGGATGGAGGCGAACCTGCGGTTTGCCGGTCCCGAAACGATGGAAACACGCATCTTTGGCCGCCTTACCGCGTGGCAGAACTGGATTTTCCAGCGCCCGAACGCGGTAGGTCCTGATGGTGCGCTGCAACGCTACGGCACCGGTGTGCGTGGCGACTACAACATGGAACGTGTCTGAGGAGGGGACAGATTTTTCGCCGAAAAATCTGTTGAAAAATCTTTGCAAGATTTTTTCCCGCAAGGAGGAAAGCAATGCTCGACCTGATCAACGTAAGCTACGACACCCAGATCCCCAACAACGTGGGGCTGAGCCAGGACAAGAAGGTACTGAAGGCGCTGGAGAAATGGCACCCCGGCTACATCAACTGGTGGAACGACCTGATCCCGCAGAATTTTCAACAAAGCATGGTCTATCTGCGCACCGCCGTTTCGGTGGACCCGAAAGGCTGGGCCAAGTTCGATTATGTGAAGATGCCCGAATACCGTTGGGGCGTGCTGCTGGCACCGCAGGTGGAAAACCGCACAATTCCCTGTGGCGAGCATTACGGACAACCCGCATGGCAGGAAGTGCCGGGTGAGTATCGCAACCTGCTCAAGCGGTTGATCGTGATCCAGGGCGATACAGAGCCGGCCTCGGTTGAACAACAGCGCTTGCTGGCGCTGACCGCGCCTTCGCTTTACGACATGCGCAACCTGTTCCAGGTGAACGTCGAAGAGGGCCGCCACCTCTGGGCGATGGTCTATCTGTTGCACAAGTATTTCGGTCGTGACGGTCGCGAAGAGGCCGATGACTTGTTGCGCCGCCAGTCGGGTAGCGAAGAGGCCCCGCGGATGCTGGGCGCCTTCAACGAGGAGACGCCGGATTGGCTGTCGTTCTTCATGTTCACCTATTTCACCGACCGTGACGGCAAGATGCAGCTGGAAAGCCTGGCGCAATCGGGGTTCGACCCGCTCAGCCGCACCTGCCGCTTCATGCTGACCGAGGAAGCGCACCACATGTTCGTGGGCGAAACTGGCGTCGGCCGCACCATCGAACGGACCTGCCAGGTGATGAAGGAGAATGGGATCGACGATCCGTTCGATGTGGACCGTATCCGCGGCCTCGGCGTGATCGACCTGCCGCTGATCCAGAAGAAGCTGAATCTGCATTACACGCTGTCGCTGGATCTGTTCGGTCAGGAAGTTTCGACCAACGCCGCAAACGCATTCAACGCCGGTATCAAAGGCCGCTACATGGAGGCGCGCATCACCGACGATCACCAGTTGCAAAGCGATACCTACGTGGTCTGGGATCTGGTCGATGGCAAGGCAGTGCAAAAAGAAGTCCCTGCCCTTACCGCGATCAATATGCGCCTGCGCGATGATTACACCAAGGACGCCGCGGGTGGCGTTGGCCGCTGGAACAAGATTATCGAGAAACACGGCATCGACTTTGAATTGAAGCTGCCGCACGAAGCGTTCCATCGCAAGATCGGCGTCTTTGCCAACCTTCCTTTCGATCCCGAAGGCAAGGTTGTGACCGGGGCCGAGTATGACAAAGGCCTGCCCGAGTGGCTGCCGACCCACGCCGATGGCGACTATATCCAGTCGCTGATGAAGCCGTGCTACGAGGCTGGCCAATACGCCCGCTGGATCGCCCCGCCGAAGGTTGGCATCGACAACAAGCCTGGCGATTTCGAGTATGTAAAACTCCATATGGCCTGAATTTGTTCACAGGCGGGAACCGTGGGCGGAAACAATTTGTGACCCGCCCGCGGATTGACGGACAGGGGTATTCTCCTGTTCGCTGATCCCAGCCTGATCGGAAAATGCGAGGACCCGACCATGCAGATTGACCGCTCAAAGTCCGAAACGCCACGCCTTCAGGCGCTGGCCGGTCAGATATCTGCATTGCAAGGTCCGTGTGTTGGGTGCTCTGACTGCGTGGGTCTGTGCAAGGCACTGATTGATACGCTGATCGTTCCCGACATCGTTCTGACCAGAAAACAAGAGACCCCATGACACAGCCGATCAAGCAGCACCTGATCGACCCCGAAATCTGTATCCGCTGCTATACATGCGAAATGACCTGTCCCGAGCAGGCCATCGAACATGACGACATGAATGTCGTCGTGGACGTGGACAAGTGCAAGTTCTGCATGGATTGCATTCCGGTCTGTCCGACGGGATCCATTGATAACTGGCGCATTGTGGCCGAGCCATATTCGCTGGAAGACCAATACGCTTGGACGGATTTGCCCGCTCAGGAAGACGTGGCGGGCGACGATGCCGGGCTCGAAGCCCTGGACGACGCGGTCGCGGCGCTCTTGGCCGAGGCGCACAAGGGGGTCGGTGGCAAGTCACGCGCACCTGCAACAGCGGCCAAGCCGACAATCAACCTATATACGCTGGGCAAACCTGCCGAAGCGCGGGTGACCGGGAATTTCCGCCTGACGGCCGAAGGTAGTGACAGCGATGTGCGTCACATCATCCTGGACTTTGGCGGCCAACCCTTTCCCGTGCTCGAAGGTCAAAGCATCGGGATCATTCCGCCCGGAACAGATGCCGAAGGCAAACCGCATCTGCCGCGTCTGTATTCGGTTTCAAGCCCCCGCGATGGCGAAAGACCCAATTTCAACAACCTCTCGCTGACCGTCAAGCGAGAGCCGCATGGCGTGTGCTCGAACTTTGTCTGCGATCTGAAGCCGGGCGATACCGTGCGGGTGACCGGCCCGTTTGGCGCGACCTTCCTGATGCCATCGGATCCGAACGCGCATTTGCTGATGATCTGCACCGGAACCGGCTCGGCCCCCTTCCGCGCCTTCACCATGCGGCGCCAACGGGAGAACCCCAAGCTCAAGAACTCCCTGACCCTCGTTTTCGGCGCTCGTCGGCAACAGGAATTGCCCTATTTTGGCCCATTGGGAAAGGTTCCAGAAAGCTTCATGGCCAAGCATTTTGCCTTTTCCCGGCAAGACGGGGAACCCAAACACTATGTGCAGGACAAGCTGCGCGCCGAGGCAGACCGCATTGGTCAGTTGTTGCTGGAGCCGTCGACCCATATCTATGTCTGCGGTCTGAAGGCGATGGAGCAGGGGGTAGAGGAAGCGCTGAAGGATATTGCGCGGGCACGGGGCGTTGTCTGGACCGAATTGCGAGACCAGATGCGCGATCAGGGCCGTTTCCATGTGGAGACCTACTAAGGACCTGCTCAGGGTTCATCTGCTTGTGGATTGGATTGCACCCGCGGGTCTCCTGCCGTAATATTGCGCAATATTTTGCACAAAGCTGCAGGTAGCATGACCGAGATAACCAATTTCCGCGGCGAAACGGCGTCAAACGGACCGGCAGACAGTGCAGAAGCCCAGGTTTCGGCCCTGATCGCGAGGGTTGGGGACCGGGTTCGGGCCGCCCGGCAGCGGAAGGGAATCCCTCGGCGTGTTCTATCCGAGGCGTCCGGTGTATCGCCACGCTATCTGGCGCAACTCGAAGCGGGCGAGGGGAATATCTCGATCGGTCTCTTGCTGCGGGTCGCGATTGCGCTTGATCATCGGATCGAGTGGCTTGTTGGTCAAGACGACCCGTGGACCTCCGAAGCGTTGCGTGTCGCTGACCTGTATCGGGTCGCCAAGTCCGACGTGCAACAAGCCGTCCTGCGCGCGCTCAGTCCTGAACCGGCCGAGGCGATCCGGGCCCAACGGATCTGCCTGGTCGGTCTGCGCGGCGCGGGAAAATCCACCCTTGGGGTCCGCTTGGGGGCGGAGTACGGTTTGCCCTTCGTGGAACTCAATGACGAGATCGAGGAGCAGGCCGGCATGCCCGTGGGCGAAGTCATGGCACTCTACGGTCAGGAAGGATACCGCAAGCTCGAAGCGCAGGCGGTCAGCAGGGTCGTGGCCAAACACGAGGCGATGGTTCTGGCGGTTGCGGGCGGGATCGTCGCCGAACCTGAAACCTACAACATGCTCTTGACCCATTTCCACACGATCTGGCTGCGCGCCGATCCAGAAGAGCACATGGAACGGGTCCGGGCCCAGGGCGACGAACGCCCGATGGCCGGAAATCCCGAGGCCATGGAGCAGCTGAAATCCATTTTGGCCAGCCGCGAGATTCTCTATGGCAAGGCACTGGCCCAACTCGATACATCGGGCCAGTCCGTCGAAACATCGCTGTTGCAACTCAAGGCATTGGTAAACGACCGCGGCTACCTTGGTTAGGTCCGATCGGGCAGCCAGTTCATGCTTCTTTCTGGTTGGAAATACTCCGGGGGGTCTGGGGGGCTGGCCCCCAGCCTCAACGTTCAATGCGGTGCCCTGATCCAGTCCGCAGCAAACACGACCCGTTCGACGCCTGCCAGGCGACGAACTCGGTCAAGTTCGGCTTCCAGCTTCCGGGTACGGGCCTCTGACCAGCGCAAACCACGCTCTGGCCAAAACGCTCTGACCCGCAACTCGCTACAGTCTCGATGTGCCTTCATGTCGATGCGACCGACCAGGCGGTCACCCTCAAGCAAAGGGAAGACGTAGTAACCATAGACCCGCTTCGGTTCCGGGACAAAAACCTCGATCCGATAATGGAAGCCAAACAGTCGTTCCGCGCGTTTCCGGTCTCGCAGAGCGGGGTCAAAGGGGCTAAGCACCCGGATCCGGCCCGGCGCCTGCGGAGCGATGGCCGCCTGCTCGCTCACATCCGGCCTGGCCAGTACCTTGCGCCAGCTTCCGTCGGCGCTCTGAATCTCGATCTGTTCCAGATTTCCGCGCGACAGTTCGCCTTCCGCCCAAACCTTCGTCTCGGCCGGGCTGGCGCTGTCCCAGAAGGCAGCCAGCTCGCCCATCGTGGCAAAGCCTAGACGGTCAAGGGCCGCGTTGCAGAGCCAGTCGATCGTATTAGCCGGATCGCAGTCGATTGCCCCGGGGCAGAGGTGCTCTTCGATCACCCGTTCGGTCAGGTCATAGCGTTTCTGGAACCCCTCGCGCCCGATCACCGTCAGCGCGCCTGAGCGCCAGAGGTATTCCAGCGCGGTCTTGGATGGGTGCCAGTCCCACCAGCCGCCAGATGATTTCTCTTCGTCCTTGCCGACATCCGAGGAACCGACCGGCCCATGATCGCGGATGTGATCCAACACGGCGGCGAATTTGCCCTCGAACCCGTCGCGGCGCCAGTTCCTCCACCTTGCGCGCAGCATCTCGGCATCGCGTTCAAACCGCAAATGCCAGTGCGGATAGAACGCCATCGGGATGACGGCGGCGTCATGGGTCCAATGCTCGAAAAGAGCCCGGTCCCGCTCATACAGCCGTTTCAGATCGGGCGAGCGATAGGCGGGGCGGCGCGAGAACAGGATCATGTCATGCGCCCGCGCCACGGTGTTGATACTGTCGAGCTGCACAAAGCCGAGCCGGGTGATCAGGTCAAGCAGATCCGCCCCGCGCGCCGGGCCGTTGGGTTGTTCCGCCAGCCCGTGCCGATCCAGGAACAGCGCCCGCGCCGCGCGGTTGTCGAGCCGTTGCAGCGCCACGTGATCAGCGCCGTTTCAGCGTATCGCCATAGCTGATCTTGGGCTCGAGCGTTATCCGGGTTTCGATATCGGCCTCGGGGTCTTCCAGCCGCTTGGCGATGATCTCGGCCGCCTTGCGCCCGATCTCCAGCCGACAGGCATCCATCGTGGCCAGCTTGCGCGGCAGGCCCTGGAGCAGTTCTACATTATTGAAGCCCGCCAGCCCGATCTGGCCGGGAATGTCGATCCCCTGTTCGAGCAGGTAGAGCAGACCGCCCGCCGCGATCATGTCATTGGAGTAATAGAGGAAATCGAGGTCGGGCGAACGTTCCAGCATGGCTTGCGTCATCTCACGCCCCTTGGCCAGCGCCGAACCGCCGGAGTAGAACTCGCGATCCTCGATCTCGACCCCGTTCTTGCCCAGCACCTCGGTAAACCCTTCGAACCGTTTGCGGGCGCGATAATCGAGCGGCATCTTGGTGCCCATGAAGCCGATCCGGCGATAACCCGCCTTGAGGATCGCCTGTGCCATCTCGCGCCCGGCGCGGCGGTGCGAAATGCCCACCATCGCATCCACCGGCTTGCCGTCGCTGTCCATGATCTCGACCACAGGAATCCCGGCGGCATCCAGCATGGCGCGTGCCGCCTCGGAATGCTCCAGCCCCGCGATGATCACGCCCGACGGGCGCCACGAGAGCATCTCGTAGAGCACCTTTTCCTCTTTTTCGGGCAGGTAATCGGTGACGCCCACCACCGGCTGAAGCTCGGTATCCTCCAGCACCTGGTTGATGCCAGTCAGAACCTCGGGGAACACCATGTTCGACAGGGACGGGATGATCACCGCCACCAGATTGACCCGGTTCGACGCCAGCGCGCCGGCGATCTTGTTGGGAACGTATCCCAGTTCCTTGGCTGCGGCGAGCACGCGGGCACGGGTTGCATCCGAAACATCCCCCCGATTGCGCAATACGCGGCTGACGGTCATTTCCGAAACCCCCGAAGCTTCGGAGACATCGCGAAGGGTGAGCGGGCGTTTGGTGTCGGTTGTCAACGGCGTACCTGCACTGATTTGGTTGTACTTGGATGCTAGCGCGAACAGGTTGGCACGTTCAACTGCTACGCATTGTCCGATGACAAGCCTTTCAAACCCCGTTAGAGAGGGCCCCGTGGCCCCGTGGCTCAATTGGATAGAGCAGCCCCCTCCTAAGGGGCAGGTTACAGGTTCGAATCCTGTCGGGGTCACCAGCATCTGGTGAACAGAATAAGGCTCAGGGGGCGCTGACCCAGGCGATGAAGGCCGGAACGGTCAGGATGGAGGCGGCAGTCGAAAGCAGGATCGCGGCGGAGACACGTTGCGGGGCAACGCCGTAATGAGCGGCCAGCATGTAGACGTTACCAGCGACCGGAAGGGCCGCGGCGGAAATCGCCACCGAGGCGGTGAAGGCGTCGACCGGAAACACCCAAAGCACTGCAAGCGCCACCAGAACCGGATGTACGATCAGCTTGCAAAAACTCAGCCAGGCCGCGATCTGCACCCGCTCGGCCGAGCGTTCGGCAAGAGAGGCGCCGATCGCGAACAGGGCGCCGGGGGTTGCGGCCCCGCCAAGGATCGTCAGGAAGTCGTTCATCGGGTCAGGCACCGGCAACCCGATGGCCGACCACGCCAAGCCAGCCGAGATAGAGACGATCATCGGGTTCCTGACCAGCCCGAGACCGATCAGGCGCAGGGTGGCGAGGGTCAGGCGACCGTCGCGTCCGCCGTTGATCAGGATCACGATGAGAGACGAGAACACCACCAGATCGACCGAGAGGATCAGCATGATCGGACCGATCGCCGCTTCGCCAAACAAGAGCGCCAGCATCGGCAGCCCCAGAAACCCAGTATTGCCGATGGCGGCACATTGCGCCTCGACCGCCGCTGTCGGAACGTCGAGGCGCCTGAGAAAGGCGACCAGCATCCCGATGCCGTAAACCCCTGCTGTTCCCCACAAGTACCCGGCGACGAGTTGGCCATCGAATATCTCGTTGAACGGCAGGTTGGCGGAAAACCGGAACAGCATCGCCGAAAGAGCGAAGAAGAACACGAACTTGGTCAGATAAGCGGTGGCTTCAGGGCTGAAGAAACGGCTGCGCCCGGCCCAGAAGCCCAAACCGATAATGGCAAAGAACGGGAGTGTGCGCAGAAAGATCTCGACCATGCTCGATCTGGTAACATTTTCTGACCTGATGGCAAGAGTGGCCGTCTAGCCGCTGCCGATCAGGACACCAGCGGCCAGGACCAGCGCGCCACCAAGAACAACCTGGAAAGCCGCGCGAAAGAAGGGGGTCTCCATGTACCGGTTCTGAATCCAGGCGATGGCCCAAAGCTCGAAGAAAACAATGATCACTGCGAGCGTCGTTGCGGTCCAGAAATCAGGGATCAGGTAAGGCAGCGCGTGACCCAGGCCGCCGAGTGTGGTCATCACGCCGGACGCGATACCGCGTTTGACCGGGGAACCGCGCCCCGAAAGCTCGCCATCGTCCGAGGCGGCCTCGGTAAAGCCCATCGAGATACCGGCGCCGACGGATGCGGCGACGCCCACCAGGAACGTGGTCCATGTGTCCTGGGTCGCGAATGCCGTGGCAAAGATCGGGGCCAGGGTCGAAACCGATCCGTCCATCAGGCCGGCCAGGCCCGGCTGCACCCAGGTCAGGATGAACTGACGCCGCGCGGTGGCTTCCTCTTTTGCGCGGCTGTCTTCGTCAAGATGGGCCTCCTCCAACTCGGTTGCGGTGGCCTGATGCCCAGCCTCTGCCGCGGCCAGATCTCCCAACAGCTTGCGTGTGGCCGCATCGGTCGAGCGCGCGGCGGCGGCAAGATAGAAACGTTCGGCGTCGCGCTCCATTGCTTCGGCCTCGGTCCGGATACGTTCGATCCCAAGGTTCTCAACCAGCCAGACAGGGCGGCGCGCGTAGTAGCCCGCCACATGCTCGCGCCGGATCAGCGGTATCACCGACCCAAACCGCCGCTCGTGCAGGGCGATCAACTGGGCGCGATGTTCATCCTCTTCTGCGGCCATGCCATCGAACATGCGGGCCGACGCGGGAAAGTCGGCGCGCAATAGTTCGGCATAAGAACGGTAGATGCGCGCGTCGTCCTCTTCCGAGGAAATCGCCAGGGCGATGACTTCCTGCTCAGAGAGGTCTCGGAAATGTTTGCGATAGGAAAGAAAGCGCATCCGGCAGCCCCGTGAATTAGAATTATTCTAAGATAGCACCGGTCCGCAGGCATGCAACCCGTTCCACCCGAATCGTTGAAACTCTAGCTCCCGCTCCATACCTTGGAAAAACGGAATATCTGAGGAGTGAGGATGACGCAGGCCGCCATCATCGTGCGTACCGGGCGCAAGTTCGAACAGGTGCTGAGAGGCGCGCGCGAGGTCTTTATGGCGGACGGGTTCGAAGGGGCGAATGTCGACGATATCGCGCGTGTCGCCGGCGTGTCCAAGGCCACGCTTTACAGTTATTTTCCGGACAAACGCCTGCTGTTCATCGAGGTCGCGCAGACAGAATGCCAGTTGATGGCCGAACGCATTCTGTCGATGATCGACGAAACCCGTCCGGCCCGTGAAGTTCTTACAATCACCGCGACGCAGTTGGTCGCGTTTCTTACATCCGATTTCGCGCAGCAGGTTTTTCGTATCTGTCTTGCGGAACGTGACCGTTTTCCAGAGTTGGCCCGCGCCTTTTATGCTGCCGGTCCCGAAAACGGACAGCAGCGCATCTGCGAGTATCTTGAAAAGGCAGTCGCCAAGGGTGAGCTGCTTATCGAGGATATCCCGATGGCCGCCGAGCAGTTTTCCGAGCTTTGCAAGACCCGGCTTTGGACCCGGGCCGTGTTCGGCATTCAGAACAGGTTCACCCAGGCCGAGATTGACGAGGTGGCGCTGCACACCGTCGACATGTTCATGGCGCGCTACGGCGCCTGAACGCAAAAACGCCCGCCAAAGGCGGGCGTTCCAGCAAATCCGTTTCCGGTTTTGGTCCGGATCAGCGACGCAGGCCCAGACGTTCGATCAGCGACGAATAACGTGCTTCGTCCTTGCCCTTCAGGTAATCCAGCAGCTTGCGGCGCTGCGCCACCAGCTTGAGCAGACCACGGCGGCCGTGGTTGTCTTTCTTGTGGGTCTTGAAGTGCTCGGTCAGGGTCGCGATGCGCGAGCTGAGGATCGCAACCTGGACTTCGGGCGAACCGGTGTCGCCGTCCTTGGTTGCATATTCTTTCATCACGCGTGCTTTTTCTTCGGCAGTAATCGACATCGGGGTCTCCTTGTCAGGTTAGAGTGAATGGCGCAGGCCGGGATGTCGTCCAGCTCAGGCCCATGGAGATTGGCCACCGTGAAAAAGATTCCACGGCGGATGCGGGCCTATACGCGTTTATTTCTCAGAGCGCAAAGGGAAACTTCCCCGATCCTTAGTTCGGCCAGTTTTGCTGCGCCAGCACGTTCTCTCGGATCAGCAGAATGTCCGACGGAAGCACTTCGCTTTCGCTATGAAGGACGGCAACCTGTTCGCCTTCGACGGAAACACGGGTCAAGCCGGGATTGTCCGGGTCCTTGCTGATCTCGATCGCCGGATCGGCGTCGCTGTCGGTGTTCCAGATGACCTGCAACTGATCGACCCCCGGTTCGAAATCCATGATCTGGACAGGGGCACCATCGGTAACCCAATGACCGGCGAAAACCGCATCTTCACCCGCCCCAGTCGTGACGATATCGCCGGCACCGGCAAAAATCGTGTCCTGCCCGTCGCCACCGTTCAGGTAATCGACATCCTGTTCGCTTGCGGCAAGCGGTGCATGGTTTGTTCCTTCGATCCCGGATATCACATCGTTTCCGAAACCGCCGAACAGGCTGTCTTCTCCCGTTCCTCCGGTGAGCGTGTCATCGCCGTGTCCGCCGTGCAGCGCATCGTTGTCCGCGTCCCCGTCCAGCCGATCGTTATCCTGCCCGCCATGAAGGTTGTCCTGGCCCGCGCCGCCTTGCAACAGATCGGCACCGAAATGCCCAAACAGGCTATCGTCCCCGTCGCCGCCGTCGAGCGTGTCATCATCATCTTCGCCATGGAGCAGATCATCCCCGGCGTCGCCGTCGATCCGGTCGGCGCCAGCCGACCCATAGATCGTGTCCCGCCCATCCTGACCAGACAGCGTGTCGTCCGCGTCATACCCGTTGATCTGGTCATCGCCCTCGCCCCCGGTGATCGCGTCCGCGTCATCCGTTCCGGGAAGCACCAGATACTCGGTCAAATCGCCTGTCTCATTGCCCGTTGCCGCACCTGAGTTCTGCTCTACCGCAAGTTCGGCCTCGGGTTCCGGAACAAGGCCCTCGCCGCCGCCTTCCTCGTCTGACAACTCGTCTTCGGCGTCCGACGACATGAGAACCATTCCCCCGACGGCGGCCAGCCCTAACAGACTTGCGAGCATCAACATGGTGAACTCCGAACACACCTTACCCCATCCGCAAATATCTCATGGCGGACCTAGTTGGGTCAAAGCGTTTTGGATCAAATGGTTAACGGTTTGAGCTAGATCCAGAGAGCGGGCTGCTGACTGTATCCGATGTACAGTGGATGCTTGGGGTGCCCGTCCTTGGTCAGCCCAAGATGAAACAGCGGCAAGCCGGTGTTCCGCAGCAGTCGCTCAACATCCGGTCCACGGCCCAGATGCGCGCCATGCGTGCCCCAGGCGGCCACGATCTGATCGGCCCAGTCCGCGCCGTCCAGGATGGCATGGTCGTTGTCGGGCCCGACGGGATCCTGCGCCGCGCGCATCTTGCGTGGATCCGTGTCGCGCCAGGCAAAGATGTTGGTGACCCGAAAGGCACCAAATCCCAGTGTCCTTGCTCGCCGCTCACAGCGTTCGACGGTGGGGTCGTTCTGTACCTCGGTCGCAGTCGAGGGGTTGAGCATCACGAACAGCGCCTTGGACCCGGCCGTGTCCCACACGCGGGTCAGGCTGTAGCGGTACCGCTCGCAATCCGAGTAGACGGCGGTTGAGGGCGCATCGCCCTTGGTATGGCAACGGGTGATCATGCGTGATCCGTCAAACTCCCAATTTGATACCGCAAGAGATGGGCTATGATCCCGTTTGTGCCATCGCCGCCTGACAATGCCAATGGAGACTGCGGTGCCACCGGAAAAAGCAATCGAGCGACAAGACGTCGATTCAAGCTTCAAAAGTGCTTTCCGGCAAAAAGAAGCCCGCCAAAGGAGGTTAAGTCTCTGGCAGCATCTGTGCTGTCTCAAGACGAAACAAAAGGTAAGCGCAAGTAAGCTAGGCCACAAAGACCCTGACCGGGTGCAGCTCACCCGATTTGTAGATCCCCACGGCGACCGGGCGGCCCTCGAACGAGGCCCAGGCCTCGTCGCCGTACTCGGCCTCACCGGGATAGACCATGCCCGCGTTCCCGTTGCGCAGGCGCTGGGCGCCCTCGGGCGTGCATTTCAGTTCCGGCAGGTCGGCAAGACCGGCCTCCAGCGGCAACAGGTGTTCGTCCAGCGCGGGGGTCTTGGCCAGCGCGTCGACCTCTTCCAGACTGATTCCGTCTTCGGCCTCGAAGGGACCGGACCAGATGCGGCGCAACTCTCTGACATGACCGTGGCAGCCCAAAGCCGCGCCCAGGTCGCGGGCGATGGCGCGGACATATCCGCCCTTGCCACAGGTCATTTCCAGTACCACGTGATCGGCATCGGGCCGGTCCACCAGCACCAGTTCCTCGACCCACAAAGGGCGCGCTGCGATTTCGAATTCTGCGTCGTCGCGAGCAAGTTTATAGGCGCGTTGGCCGTCGATCTTGACCGCTGAAAACTTGGGCGGAACCTGCATGATTTCGCCCAGGAAGGGAAGCAGCGCCTCCTTGATCTGCGCATCGGTCGGGCGCTGGTCGCTCTCGGCGATCACCTCGCCCTCGGCGTCGTCGGTATTGGTGGCCTGCCCAAGCCGCACGGTGAACACATAGGCCTTGAGCGCATCGGTGATGTAGGGAACGGTCTTGGTCGCTTCGCCCAGTGCAATGGCCAGAACACCCGTGGCCTCGGGGTCGAGCGTGCCCGCATGACCGGCCTTGTTGGCGCCCAGCGCCCAACGCACCTTGTTGACGACGGCGGTCGAGGTGATGCCGGCGGGCTTGTCCACCACCAGCCATCCCGAGATATCGCGTCCCTTGCGTTTGCGTGCCATGTCGTCCTCACTGGGTCCAAGGCGCGCCGGTTAGCCCATTGTGAAGAGGCTGTCAAACCGTGCGGGCGCGGTCACGGACCGCTTGCCACCACGCCCACGATCGGGCCCATCGAAAAGCCCGGATCCGAGCGCCCAAGCTGTGGAGCATAAAGGCGTGAGATGTTGCCGTCGAAGTAGAGCGCATTAGGCACCTTCAGCACATCCCGGAACAGGCTGCCGAATTCATGGAACGTGACGGCGTTACCGGAAATGGCAAAAACCGCCCTCGTCCCATCGGCGCTGGTACCGACCCCGTTGCGGATATAGCGCGATGTCGAATCCGGCAGGAACCGCGGATGCAAGGCGCCGTCGATCACCAGCATCGGCCCGGACTGGGTGGCATAGGCGCAACCGGGCCGATCCGCATCATAGGCCAGCGTCTCGATTACATCGGCGCGCCCTGCCCGGATGCAGAAAACACCATTGGGCAACAGACCAAAGTTGCCCGGCCCCGCATTCGTGATAACGCGTTTCTGTTCCCTGCCGTTTTCGATATAGTGCCCGACCGGGGAGCGGTCGGTGTGATACATGCCCGCGTTCATCGCAAAGGCCAGCCGCGTGCCCTCGGCTCGCAGGGTCGAGTCCACGGCAGAGAACTGGCCCAGAAGCTTGCCCTGGTCATCGTTGAGAAACAGGCGCAATTCTTCGGTGCGCGGATCGACCTCGCACACGGTGTACAGATTGCCCTGATGCGTCAGGTCGCGACATTCCACCGCCGCCGCAGGCCCCGCCGCGGCAAACGCCAGAAAAGCCGCGACACAGCGGATCACTCGTCCAGATCGCGGCGCACCGCGTCCTGATCGAATATCCGTCGCGTCTCGTCGAGCCGGTCGAATGTCTCGTCCAGCCGGAACCGCAGATCCGGGGTGAACTTCAACCCCAGTTTCTTGCCGACCACCCGGCGCAGCTCGGTCTTGTTGCGGGCGAGGAGTTGCAGCACATCCTCTTGCCCCTTGCCACCCAGCGGCAGCACAAAAGCTGTTGCGATCTTCAGATCGGGCGAAGTGCGCACTTCGCCCACGGTGATCGACAGACGGTTGAGGTCTGGATCATGCACATCGCCACGCGCCAGCACCTCGGACAGGGTGCGGCGGATTACTTCACCGACGCGCAACTGGCGTTGCGAGGGGCCGGGACCATCATGAAACTTGTTCTTTGCCATGGTTTTGATCTACGCCCAAAGCCGGGCTTTGCCAAGCGGCCCCGAACAGGCTAGGACGCAGAAGGCCAAGGACAGGAAGGACAGCCCATGACCCATATTCCAGGTATCGTGATCACCGGAGCGTCGGGCCGTATGGGACAGATGCTGGTGCAGACTGTAGCCGACAGCGACAAGGCACGCTTGGTGGGCGCGGTCGAGCGTTCAGGCCACGCCTGGGTTGGCCGCGATGTGGGCGAGGCGATGGGCGGTCAGCCTCTGGGCGTTACTGTCACCGACGATCCGCTGGAGGCATTTGCACGCGCGCAGGCGGTGATCGACTTCACGGCGCCTGCCGCCACGCTGGAGTTTGCGGCGCTGGCCGCGCAGGCCCGTTGCGTGCATGTGATCGGAACAACCGGCATGACGCCCGAGCAGATCGCCGCGCTGGAGCCCGCGTCGCGCCACGCCGTAATCGTGCGCGCCGGAAATATGAGCCTGGGCGTTAACCTGCTGGTGCAACTCACCAAGAAGGTCGCCGCCGCTCTGGACGAGGATTTCGATATCGAAGTCATCGAGGCGCACCATCACCACAAGGTCGACGCGCCGTCGGGCACCGCGCTGATGCTGGGTGAGGCCGCCGCCGAAGGGCGCGGCGTGGACCTGAAGGATGTATCGGATCGCGCCCGTGATGGAATAACCGGTGCCCGTAGGCGAGGGGCCATCGGTTTCCACGCCATTCGTGGCGGCGATATCGTTGGAGAGCATGACGTGCTCTTTGCGGCGCCGGGGGAGCGAATCGTGCTCCGCCACATCGCCACCGACCGGGCGGTGTTTGCCCGTGGGGCGCTCAAGGCTGCGCTGTGGGGGCAGGGCAAGGCGCCTGGTCAGTACGACATGGTCGATGTTCTTGGGCTTTGACACCAGTTCAGCTTGAGATGCTCAAGTTTTGAGCGCTCCGACCGAAACGTGGTGACGCGTTCGGCAATGTCATTGTCTTTCGGTAGGGCTGGCATACACTGGGCGTTATGAAACAAGAACAATCGTTCGACGAAATGTGGGGGCAGGACAGCGCGTTGCGCGACGCCTACTCCGATTTCAACACCTGGTTCGAGGGCCAGGAGCCTTCGCGTTTGCGCAAGAAACAGGCAGAAGCGGAGCGGCTGTTTCGGCTGACAGGTATCACCTTCAACGTCTATGGGCGGGCCGAGGCGACCGAAAGGCTGATCCCCTTCGACATCATTCCGCGCATCATCTCGGGGCGGGAATGGTCACGCCTCTGCCGTGGCATCGAACAGCGGGTCCGGGCGATCAACGCCTTTCTGCACGACATCTATCATCGGCAAGAGATCATCCGTGCCGGGCGGTTGCCTGTCGAAATGATCGCGAAGAATGCGGCGTTCCTGCCGCAGATGATCGGCGTTTCGCCTCCGGGTGGTGTCTATACCCATATCGTCGGTATCGACCTTGTGCGCACCGGCCCGGATGAGTTCTTCGTGCTCGAGGACAATGCGCGCACCCCATCGGGCGTGAGCTACATGCTGGAGAACAGGGAGACCATGTTGCACATGTTCCCCGAGTTGTTCTCGCAGAACCGTGTGCAACCGGTCCAGAACTATCCAAGGCAATTGCGCCGCTCGTTGGCGGCTTGCGCCCCGGCGATGTCCGGGGACAGGCCCACCGTGGCGGTGTTGACACCGGGCATCTACAATTCGGCCTATTACGAACACAGCTTCCTGGCCGACAAGATGGGGGTCGAACTGGTCGAAGGCCACGATCTGCGGGTGGTCGATGGGCGCGTCGCAATGCGCACCACCCGTGGATACCAGCCGATTGATGTGCTCTACCGCAGGGTCGACGATGATTTTCTGGATCCGCTGAATTTCCATCCGGATTCGGCGCTGGGCGTTCCCGGTATTCTCGACGTCTATCGCGCTGGCGGCATCACTATCGCGAATGCTCCTGGCACCGGTATCGCCGACGACAAGGCGATCTATTCCTACATGCCCGAAATCGTCGAGTTCTATACCGGCGAAAAGGCCCTGTTGAAAAACGTGCCGACATGGCGCTGCAATGACCCTGACAGCCTCGCCTATGTGCTCGACAACCTGGCCGAGCTGGTGGTGAAAGAGGTCCATGGATCGGGTGGCTACGGCATGCTGATCGGCCCGACATCGTCGAAACGCGAACTGGAGGAGTTCCGCAGGAAACTCAAGGCAAAGCCCAGCAACTATATCGCCCAGCCGACGCTGTCGCTGTCGACCGTGCCGATCTTTACCAAGGCAGGGCTTGCGCCCCGGCATGTCGATTTGCGCCCCTTTGTCCTGGTCTCGCCGCAAGGTGTCGATATCACCCCCGGCGGCCTGACACGTGTGGCGTTGAAAAAGGGCAGCCTGGTGGTGAACTCATCGCAAGGGGGCGGCACCAAGGACACCTGGGTGCTGGAGGACTAGGACATGCTGGGAAAAACCGCAGGCGGCCTCTTCTGGATGTTCCGCTACCTCGAACGCTCGGAAAATACGGCACGCCTGATCGAGGCGGGTCAGCGTATCGCGCTCACCCGTTCCAGTTCGGCCGATGACGAATGGGCCAGCGTGCTGCAATCGGCAGGCGCCTATGGCGGATTTGTCGATATCCACGGCACCGAGATCAGCCGCGATGGCGCCATCGACTGGATGTTGCGCGACTCGGACAACCCGTCTTCGGTCCTGAACATGGCCGAGGCCGCGCGCAACAATGGCAAAACGGTCCGCACGGCGCTGACACGTGAGGTTTGGGAAAGTATCAACGAGAACTGGATGACGCTGCGCGATGCCCTGGCGCGCAAGGTCCCTGAACGTGATCTGCCCGATGTGCTGGCCCTGATCCGGCAGCGCTCGGCCTTTGTGCGCGGCGCCATGCATGGCACCATGCTGCGCAACGACATCTATGATTTCGCCCGGATCGGCACGTTCATGGAGCGGGCCGACAACACCGCGCGGATTCTGGATGTGAAGTATTACGTGCTGCTGCCCTCGGTGGTAGCGGTTGGAACGTCGATCGACAATGTTCAGTGGCAGACCATCCTGCGCTCGGTCTCGGCCGAAGGCGGGTTCCACATGACATTCGGCCAGGATGCCCGGCCACGGGAGATTGCGCAGTTCCTGATGCTCGACAAGCGGATGCCGCGCAGCCTGGCCTTCTGTGTCGGCAAGATCCGGGACAACCTGGGATACCTGGCCGATGACTATGGCGCGCGTCTATCCTGCCATGATCTGTGTGACCAGTTGGCCGAACACACCATGTCGCATGCCATTGACGAAATCATCGAGTTGGGACTGCATGAGTTCATCAGCGACTTTCTGAAATCCCTTGCCTCACTCGGCAGCCAGATCGAAACCGATTACAGGTTCTACAACTGACCCATGCGCCTCAGCATCAGCCATACCACTCGCTACGCCTATGACCAGCCTGTCCCATATGCCTTGCAGCAATTGCGGGTCACGCCAAAGTCCGGGCATGGACAGACCGTTCACAATTGGACGGTGACCGTCGAGGGCGGGCAAAAAGAAGCGAGCTTCGAAGACCAGCACCACAATATTGTCGACCTGATCAGTTTTACGCCAGGCACCACCGAGATCGCCGTGCATTGCAGCGGTCTGGTTGAGGTTGACGAAACCCATGGCGTCATCGGTCAGCATGGCGGCTATATGCCGATGTGGATGTTCCTGCGCGCGAACGATGTCACGAAAGCGGGGCCGCTTGTGCGCAAACTGGCTGCCGATGTCGATGGCGCGCCGGGAAGTCTTGACTGGCTGCACGCGCTTTCGGCGGCCATTCTTGGGGCGGTCGCTTATGAAACCGGAAAATCCGAGGTCGGCTGGACCGCCGAGGATGCACTCGAAGCCGGACATGGCGTTTGTCAGGACCATGCGCATGTGTTCATCGCCTGCTGTCGGCACTTGGGTATACCTGCCCGCTATGTGTCGGGCTACCTGATGATGAACGACCGGATCGAGCAGGACGCGACGCACGCCTGGGCCGAGGCCAACGTCGAGGGCCTCGGCTGGGTCGGTTTCGACGTGTCGAACGGGATTTCTCCCGACACCCGCTATGTGCGTGCGGCAACAGGGCTGGACTATGCCGAGGCGGCTCCGGTATCAGGGACGCGGTTCGGCACCGCAGGCGAGACCCTCATGGTGCAGGTTCAGGTCCAGCAGCAGTAAAGGCATGCTATGACATATTGCGTAGGGATGCGGCTCGATCACGGGCTGGTCTTCATGTCGGATACCCGCACAAACGCAGGCGTCGACAATATCTCGACCTTTCGCAAGATGTTCAGATTCGAGGAACCCGGCGAGCGATTCATCACCATCCTGACCGCAGGCAATCTCGCCACCACGCAGGCGGTGATTTCCATCCTCGAGGAACGTACCAAGGCGCCCGCGGACCGCAGCCCTTCGATCATGGAGGCGCCGTCGATGTTCCAGGTGGCACGGCTGGTGGGCCAGACCCTGCGCGAGGTCATCGCGGCCAATGCCGAAACCGGTCAGCGCGCCGATGCGGCGTTCAATGCGACGCTGATCGTCGGCGGCCAGATCGCGGATAACCCGCCGCGCCTGTTCATGGTCTATCCCGAGGGGAACTTCATCGAGGCTGGCGACGATACCCCCTATTTCCAGATCGGGGAAACCAAGTACGGTCGCCCGATCCTGGTCCGGGCCTACGAACCGGACATGAGTTTCGAGGCTGCGGTAAAACTGCTGCTGGTCAGTTTCGATTCCACGATCAAGGCAAACCTGTCCGTCGGTTTGCCGCTCGACCTGCAACTCTACGAGACCGACAGCTGCAAACAGGGGCTGACGCGTCGGATCGACGCCGAAGACCCCTATTTCCAGACCATCTCGACCGGCTGGGGTTCGGCCCTGAAACTGGCCTTCGACAGCCTGCCTGACATTACGCTCTGATCTGCCGCCCACAGGTGTGGACGGCAGCGACGGGCTTTATCCTTTACGGCGCGGCGGGGCGTCGCCGCCGCGACCTGCGGGTTTGCCCGAGGGGCGTGGGCCAGGCTTGGCTGGTTTGCCGGAACCCGGCTTGGCAAAGCGGGCGGGTTTTGCACCGTCCGGGCCGCTGCGAAACGGTTTGCCGCCCTCGGGTTTCGCGAAACGCGCCGGTTTTCCACCTTCGGGTTTGCCGCCGCGAAACGGCTTGTCGCCTGCCGGTTTCCCGGGGCGGGACGGTTTGCCGCCATCCGGCTTGGCGAACCGGGCCGGTTTGTCGCTATCCGACTTAGCTGCGCGGTAAGGTTTGCCACTACCGGGCTTGCCTGCACGGAATGAACGGCTGCTGTCCGCTGCGGCGGATGAAGCCGGGCGCGCGTTCTTGAACGGTTTCTTTGCGGCGGGCTTCGCCTCGACCGGTGCCGTATGTGCGGCAGGTTTCTCCGCCACCGGTTTGGGGCGCGGCTTGGCCGTTTCCTGTGCAACGACGTCTTTTTTCGGTTCCGGCGCCGCAACGGGCGCTTCGCGGGCGGTATCGCGCGGCGGGTGCGGTTCCTTGCGAGGTGGCCGGGCTGTCCGTTCTGTATCGCGGTCAAAACGCTTCTTGGGCGCACGCGCACGCGGTTCGTCCGCTGGCGCGCGGTCCATCGCCTTTGCGGTAATCTCGCCTTCGAGCACGCCTTTGGGACCAATATGGGCAAGGAAACCCTGAAGCGCGGCCTCAGCCAGTTCCACATGGGTCTCGTCCGCCTGCATCCGGATCTTGCCGATCTGGCTCTTCTCCAGGTTGCCGGCGCGGCAGAGCAGCGGCAACAGCCAGCGCGGCTCTGCCCGCTGGTTCCGCCCGACCGAAAGAGCCACCCAGGCCGACGGCCCAAAGCTCGCCGCAGGATCGGTGCGCACAGGCGCGCGGTTCAGTTCCTCGGGCGCGGTCAACCCGGCGCGGTGCAACCGCAAACAGGCGACAGCAATCTGCTCTGCGCTGAACCGCTGCATCAGATCGGCGGCGAACCGGGTTTCATCCTCGGCCACCTCGGCGGTCCACATCGGATCGTCCAGCAGCCGGGCCTCGTCCTTGGCCAGGATATCCTCGGGCGTCGGCGCAAAGGTCCATTCCGCCTCGATCTTGGCCCATTTCAGCAGGCGCTGCGCCTTCTTGGCGATCTTGTCCGACACGATCAGCGCCGAGATCCCCTTGCGCCCGGCCCGACCGGTACGGCCTGAACGGTGCAGCAGCCCTTCGGTGTTGATCGGCAGATCGGCATGGATGACCAGATCGAGGTTCGGCAGGTCGATGCCACGCGCGGCAACATCGGTCGCGACGCAGACCCGTGCACGTCCGTCGCGCATGGCTTGCAGCGCATGGCTGCGCTCGTCCTGGCTCAATTCGCCCGACAGGCTGACCACGGCGAACCCGCGGTTGGCGAACCGCGCGGTCAGGCGGGCGACGGCGGCGCGGGTATTGGCGAACACGATGGCGGTGGGCGCATCGTGGAACCGCAACAGGTTGATGATGGCATGTTCGGCGTCATGCGCCGCGACCTGTACCGCCTGATAGGCGATATCGGCGTGCTGGCTCTTGGCGGAAATCGTCGAGACGCGCACGGCCTCGCGCTGATAGGTCTTGGCCAGTTCCGCGATGGCGGGTGAAACGGTGGCCGAGAACATCAGCGTCCGGCGCCCCTCGGGTGCCTCGCCCAGCATGAATTCCAAGTCCTCGCGAAAGCCGAGGTCGAGCATCTCGTCAGCCTCGTCCAGAACCACGGCGCGAATGTCGCTCAGGTCCAGCGCGCCGCGCTCGATATGGTCGCGCAGGCGGCCCGGGGTGCCGACAACGATATGCGCGCCGCGTTCCAGCGCCCGGCGTTCGGTGCGGGCATCCATGCCGCCGATACAAGTGGCCACGCTGGCGCCGGTGCGGGCATAGAGCCAGATCAACTCGCGGCTGACCTGCATGGCCAGTTCGCGAGTCGGCGCCACGATCAGCGCCAGCGGCGCGGCCGGCGGGTCCAGGCGAAGGGCCTCACCTAGCAGTGTTGGCGCGATTGCCAGGCCAAAGGCCACGGTCTTGCCCGAACCGGTCTGAGCCGAAACCAGCAGGTCGGCTTCGGTCAGTTCAGGCGCGGTGACTGCCTGTTGCACATCGGTCAGCGTGTCAAAGCCGCGTTCGGCCAGAGCATCGAAAAGAGGGGAAGTCATAGGGGATTGTCCAGCAGGGCGCGGGACTCACCCGTCGCAAAGATTGCGCATATAGGGGAGCTGGGCCTGTTTGTCCATGCCTTGTGCTCAGGAAGGATTGCGAAACGTAGGCCGCTTCTGTTTGCTGGCGGCCGGGAGGACAACAAACATGAAACTGGCAGGAAAGCGGGCCTTTGTCACTGGCGGCGGCCGCGGCATAGGGCGCGGTATCGTCGAGGCCCTGTACGCTGCGGGCGCCGAGGTCAGCACTTGCGGGCGCGGAGGCAGGCCAGAGGGTCTGCACGTCCATGTCCACTGGCACCAACTCGACGTCGCCGATCCGGTGGCGGTGGGGGCGCTGGCCTCTGCCGTCGGTGGCGTCGATATCTTGGTGAACAATGCCGGTGTACAGGTGGAAAAGACGGTTTCAGACAGTACAGACGCTGATTGGGATCAGGTGATCGGCACCAACTGCCGGGGCGTGTTCAACATGTGCCGCGCGTTTATCCCCCGAATGGGGCAAGGTGGCAGCATCATCAACATAGGGTCGATATCGGGCCAGTTCGCCGATCCCGCGATGGCGCTCTACAACGCGTCCAAGGCTTTCGTGCATGGCCTCACACGATCCATTGCCGTCGATCACGGTCCGGACATCCGATGCAACGCGATCTGCCCGGGCTGGATCGAGACCGGTATGCTGGACGCCGCATTCGAGGCGTCCGCAGATCCGGCGATGGCGCGCCGCGATGCGCTGGCGCGGCACGCGGCGCGGCGGTTTGGCCGGACCGAGGATGTCGCCGCCATGGCGGTCTGGCTCGCCTCGGGTGACGCGTCCTTTGTCACCGGTCAGCTCTTTACCGTTGATGGTGGATTGACGGCGGCCTCGCCGATCAATCCCGGGCTTTACTGAACCGCGCGCCAGACGTGATCGGCGCAGGCGAGGTCCTGCGCCGCGATCCCGAGCGAGCGGTAAAGCGTGATCGCATCCGGGCCGCTCCGTCTATCCACAGCGCCAGACAGTACCTCGCCAATCTCTCCGCGCACATGATCCTTGGTCATTGCACCGCTTTCCAGCGCCGAGATGATCTCGCGCGCCTGGGCAAAGGCCGAGGGACGGTAATCGACGAACAGCTCTGATTTCAGCAGCAGCGCCTCGTCGATCTCCTGCATCGTGGGGATCGAGGCACCGACCGCGTTCACATGGGTGCCCGGCCCGATCCAGTCGCCGTGCAGAACAACCGAAGCCGAGGAAGTCAGCGTGCAGACGATATCAGCCCCACGGACCGCCTGCTCCACATCTGGTGCGGGGGTGAAGGCGATGTCGGGATAGTGCACCGACATCCGGTTTGCGAATTCGGCGGCGCGGTCGGGCGTGCGCCCGGCGATCCTGATTTCAGAGATCTGGCGCACCAGTGTCAGCGCCGCGATATGGCTTTCGGCCTGTTCGCCCGTGCCGATCAGCGCCAGCACCCGCGCGTCAGACCGGGCCAGCGCCCGTGTCGCCACTGCCGTGGCGGCGGCGGTGCGGATCGCGGTGATCGCATCTGCATCCAGTGCGGCGCGGGGCCGCCCGGTCTCGGGATCGAACAGCAGCACGGTTCCGATATGCGAACTGAGCCCCTTGGCGGGATTGCCGGGAAACAGGCTGAGGACCTTGATACCATAGAGTGTGGGATCGCTCAGCGCGCCGGGCATCACGCCCAGCCGGTTGGTGCCGTCGATATCCATCACCATTCGCAGCGGCAGATTGGCCTGCCCGACCGAGACCCGGATCATCGTCTTTTCCACCACCTCGATGGCGTCGCGCATCGGCAAGTGCTGGTGGATTTCTTCGGCGGTTATGATTTTCATGACAGACTTTCCTCTCCGGCAGGCCAGATCGTTTGGCCAGCCGACAGGCCCAGTATTTCGCGCAGCAATGCGGTATAGGCGTCGGGACGGGTGACATAGGGAAAATGGCTGGCGGTGCGAAACCTGTATGCGCGAACAGGGGCCAGCGCGGCGCGCAGGCCCTCGCGCATTGGTGGCACGATCAGGTGGTCGTCATCGCTTTGCACGGTAAAGATGCGCTCGTGCGGCAGGCTTTGCGCAGGCAAGTCCGGCGCGGTCTTCAGCGCCTGCAATCGCGCGCGCAATTCACCTTCGGGAATGCGGCCGCGTACCTCTTGCAGCAAGAGAGGCGCCAGATCGCGATAGGGGTGGTCAGGTGCCTGCCAAATGCTCAGCCCGGCCTCGAACCCAGCGCGCAGGTCGTCGATTGGCGTGGTGACAAGGTCCATCGCATAGGGCGGCATCTGGTCGATCCCCTGGACCGAAGCCAGCGTGTTGGCCGCCACCAGCCCGCCGCACAGCGCCGGTTCGGTGGCGGTCAGATATTGCGCCAGATAACCGCCCAGCGACGAGCCGAGCACGGTCGTGCCCTGCATTCCGGCATCCGCGATCAATTGCGCCAGATCCGCCGCCCAATCCGCGATGCCACCCGAGGCCGGATAGCTCACCGCGAGGATCCGCGCCTCGCCCGACAGCGCCGCGATCTGCTGCCAGAAGATATCGGCCCGACCCAGCGTGCCGGGGATCAGAACCAGCGCGGGGCCGCTGTGCCCCACCCGGATCACCCCCCAGTCGCGGCCATTTACGACATGGCGTGACTCCGGGTGACGCGCCGCGAACCTGTCGCGTTCGGCTATCAGATTGCGCTCGCCCAAACCTCAGCCCTTTGCCGCCATCTGCGCCAGCCTCAGACAGGTGCGCGTGGCGGTCGCCATGTCCTGCACCGAAATCCATTCCAGCGGTCCATGGATGCATTGCATGCCGGTAAAGACATTCGGTGTCGGCACTCCCATCTCGGTCAGACGGGATCCATCGGTGCCACCCCGGATCGGGACCGAGATCGGCTCGATCCCTTCGGCTTTTGCTGCCGCGCGGGCCAGATCGACGGGTGTCATGTCCTTTTCCAGCCAATAGCGCATGTTGCGGTATTGCGGATAGATTTCGCACTTGATCGCCGCGCGCGGCTCGCCCGCCTGGACGGCGGCGCAGACCTGGCGCAGCAACTCGCCCTTGGCGGCAAGACCGTCCCGCTCGAAATCGCGCAGGATGAACTTGATCACCATCTCGGACGAGCCGCCCTCCATGTCGGTGGCGTGGATGAAACCCTCGCGGTCGGCGGTGGTTTCGGGGGTCATGGTCGCCTGTGGCAGGGTTTGTACAATTTTCGAAGCGAGGTGGATGGCGTTGACCATCTTGTCCTTGGCCCAGCCGGGATGGATCGACACACCCGTAACCGTCACCACCGCGCGGTCGGCCGAGAAGCTCTCGTATTCGATCTCGCCCACTTGCCCCCCATCCAGCGTATAGGCGAAATCGGCGCGCAGATCCTTGGGCAGACGCTCGCTCACCCCGCGCCCGATTTCCTCGTCGGGGGTAAACGCCACGCGGATCGGGCCGCGCGCGATATCGGGGCTGTTCAGCAGGTGCCGCGCCATGGTCATGACGATGGCCACGCCCGCCTTGTCATCGGCGCCCAGCAGCGTGGTGCCCGAGGCGGTGATCAGGTCGTGACCGATCTTTTCCGCCAGATAGGGGTGCTCGGCAGGCGACAGCACCAGCGCGGGATCGTCGGGAAAGGTGATGTCACCACCGTTATAGCCGCTGATCACGCGCGGCTTCACGCCGCTGGCGTTAAATTGCGGTGCGGTGTCCACATGGGCGAGGAAACCCACCGTCGGCCCCGGCGCGGTGCCCGGAATGGTGGCCAGCACCACGCCGTAGTCTGTCAGCTCCACATCCTGCGCGCCCATTTCGGTCAACTCGTCGCGCAGCAGGTGCAGCATGTCGAACTGGCAGGCGGTGCTGGGCGAACCGGGTGCGGTCTCGTCGCTCTGGCTGTCGATGGCGGCATAGCGCACTAGACGGTCCTGAAGTTCCTGATCGAATGGGTTTTGCATGTCACCTCCTGCTGTTGTCGCGATCAAAGGCGCAGGTCCGGGACAAGTCAAGCGGGCCGCTTCGCCATCACTGAATGCCGCAAAAAGACGGCGTGCAGCGGCCAGCATGCTTTACCTCTGGACCCGGGACCGCTAGCCATTGCGGAGAACCAGAGGGAAAGGACCGTGCCATGATCGAAACCGTCTCGGAAAACGCCTGTTTCGGGGGTGTTCAGGGGGTCTATCGCCATGCCTCCGCAGCCACCGGTTGCGACATGACCTTTGGTCTGTTCCTGCCGGCTGAGGCCAAGGACGGCCCGGTGCCGGTGTTGTGGTATCTGTCGGGTCTCACCTGCACCCATGAAAACGCCATGGTCAAGGCGGGCGCCCAGGGTTGGGCCGCCGAACAGGGAATTGCCCTCGTGTTTCCAGATACTTCGCCGCGGGGCGAGGGCGTGGCCGACCACCCGGACTATGATCTGGGTCAGGGCGCGGGCTTCTATGTGAACGCCACGCAGGAGCCCTGGAGCCCGCATTTCCGCATGTGGGATTACGTGGCCGAAGAACTGCCCGCGCTGCTGGCCGAGCACTTTGCCATCGACCCCGAGCGGCAGGCGATCACCGGCCATTCCATGGGCGGGCACGGGGCGCTGACACTGGCGATGAACCTGCCGGGGCGCTACCGCTCGGTCTCGGCCTTCGCGCCGATCTCCAACCCGACAGGCAGCGATTGGGGACGCAAGCAGCTGAGCGCCTATCTGGGTACGGACGAGGCGGCCTGGGCGAAACATGACGCATCGCTGATGATGAAACAGGCAGGGTTTGACGGGCCGATCCTGATCGACACCGGCACCAGCGACCAGTTCATCGACCTCTTGCGCCCCGAAGCGCTGGCCGCCGCCATCGCCGAACGCCGACAGCAGGCGACGGTGCGGATGCAACCGGGCTATGACCATTCCTACTTCTTTGTCTCCAGCTTCATGGAGGACCATGTCTCGTTCCATGCCGACGCGCTTTATCGGGATTGAGCCATGAACGGCCACGACTATGACCTGATCATCATCGGGTCCGGCCCCTCGGGCCGGGCCGCCGCGATCCAGGCGGGAAAGCTGAAACGCCGGGTGCTGGTGATCGACCGCAAGGACCGGCTCGGCGGTGTCTCGGTGCATACAGGCACGATCCCGTCCAAGACGCTGCGCGAAACGGTGCTGAACCTGTCGGGCTGGCGCGAGCGCAGCTTTTACGGCCTGTCCTATCGGGTCAAGGACCGGATCAGCGCCGAGGACCTCAAGGCGCGGCTGCACATGACGCTCGATTACGAAGTCGACGTGCTGGAACACCAGTTCAACCGCAACCATGTGGACACGCTGAACGGGCTGGCGCGCTTTGTCGGCCCGCACGAGATCGAGGTCGCGACCGAGGCCGGGGATACCACCCGCCTGACCGCATCGAAGTTCCTGATCGCCACGGGCACCAAGACCTATCGCCCTGATTATGTTCCATTTAATGGGCGTACCGTGGTCGATGGCGACGAGTTTCTGGAGATGGCCGAGATCCCCCGTTCGCTGGCCGTGATCGGCGCCGGGGTGATTGGGGTAGAGTATGCTACCATGTTCTCGGCGCTGGATGTGCGGGTGACGCTGATCGAACCGCGCGAGACGTTTCTGGACTTTATCGACCGCACCCTGATTCAGGATTTCACCCATCAGATCAGGGAAAACGGCGTCGATCTGCGGCTGGGCTCGGCGGTGGAAAAGATCGAGGATGCTGGCGATCATGTCGAGATCAGCCTGGCCAACGGGCGCCATGTGCGGGCCGAAATGCTGCTGTTCGCCGCCGGGCGGATGGGCGCGACCTCGGCCCTGAACCTTGATGCGGTGGGGCTCAAGACAGACCACCGCAACCGGATCACGGTGGACCGCAAGACCTATCAGACTGCCGTGCCGCATATCTATGCAACTGGTGATGTGATCGGGCATCCGTCGCTGGCCTCGACCTCTTTGCAGCAGGGGCGGGTGGCGGCGTGCCATGCGCTGGAGACCCCGACGCTGCCGGAAAGTCCTTGGTATCCTTACGGAATCTACTCGGTCCCCGAGATGTCCACCTGTGGCATGTCCGAGGAGGAATTGCAGGAGCGCGGCATTCCCTACGAGGTGGGCGTGGCGCGGTTCCGCGAGACCTCGCGCGGGCATATCATGGGGCTGGAACACGGCATGCTGAAGATGCTCTTGTCCTTGAAAACAAGGCGGGTTCTGGGGGTGCAGATCGTCGGCGAAGGAGCCACCGAACTGATCCATATCGGGCAGGCGGTGATGAACCTGAAGGGCACGGTGGATTACTTCGTACAGAACACGTTCAACTATCCGACGCTGGCCGAAGCCTACAAGATCGCGGGGCTGGATGCGTTCAACCGGATGCCGATCCCCAAGGAATTCAAGGTGCGCCGCAAGGAGGGCACGCAACCGGAGAACCCGGAGAATTGACCGTTTTGTACCTGTCCCGGAGGGGCAATTGACCGTTTTGTACGCAGGTATCGACGCCCGCCGGGGGGAGTAGGTAACCCTTCGGATGACCGGCCCGGCTGCCGGTTTGCTCTCAGAGGGCGCCATCGGTCGAGAAGCGCTGCGCAAACCAGCGTGAGACCGACCGAAGAAGATGACAGATTGCAATTTCAACGGCCTCTTTTGGGGCCGCGGCAAACTGGTCCTTTCGTGCGCTTGCCTCGGCCTCCAGACGCGCGCGCTTTTCCGCAAGATATCGTTCTTTCCGGATTTCGTGGCGCCCAAGAGCAACTCTGCCGTGGCCGTATTCAGAAGTTATGCCTTGATTGGTTCTGAAGTGATGGCGTTCAAACATTTGTCCGTTCTCCTGATCCATATGCGTTTCTGCTGTAAGTTCAGGGTACGGATTTTCGAATTTGGGAGAACGCGTGTATCTTTGAATGAACCATTCCAGAATCCGGTTTAATCGACTCATGGACAAGTTTCAGTGTATGCGCGCATTTCGTGAAGTTGCCCAGCAAGGCGGTTTCGCCGCCGCCGCCAGGGTGCTCAACTCTTCTCCGCCGTCTGTAACCCGTCTGATTTCAGAACTGGAAGAGGACCTTGGAATACGGCTTTTTACCAGATCGACACGCAACGTCAGCCTGACCGAAGAAGGTGAATTGCTGTTGCGTCGCGGTGTAGCGCTGGTTGACGAGCTGGATGCCGTAACCGACGAAATTCGTGACAGCCAACACACCCCGCGCGGGCATCTGCGCGTCAGCAGCGTGGTTGCATTTGGACAGGAGCGGGTCGCACCCGCGATCCCGGCATTCATGCAATTATACCCGAACGTCCGGGTCGAGTTGGAGATTTCCAACCGAAAGGTTGATCTCGTACAGGAACACTATGATCTGGCAATTCGTATTGGCGGCTCTGACGGGCTGGAAGTCTCGTCGCTGAAAGCCCGCAAGATTTTTTCGCAGAAACTCGTTTTTGTTGCCACGCCTGAATACGTCGCGCGGCACGGGGAGCCGGACACACTGGACGCGTTAGAGCAGCATCTAGTGGTCAAGCAGGTCAGCGGAAACTGGGGGCGCGAAAATGATTTCTGGTATCAAGGCGAAAAACTCTCGTTCAGCTTGCCGGAAAGGTTCCTCGTCAACTCTCCGAATGCCGCGCGGAACGTTGTTCTGACTGGCGGCGCCATTGGTCTGATCAACGATTATCTGGTCGCGGAGATGATATCAGACGGCCGACTGGTTCGCATATTGCCTGAATACCAGACGCTCGATCAGCCGATTTACGCGGTGTTCGTGCACAGGAACTACATGCCGGCCAAGGTGCGGGTGTTCATCGATCACCTTGTCAATGTGCTTGGCGCACCGGTCCAGTAAGCGGACTCAGCATTGAGGCCCGAGCCCGCGGTCCTGGGCCGGGTACTTGTTTTTGCGGGGTTTCCTGTCTTCTAACCAGCAGCAAGAGCCTGTAGAGAGCCCGGTATGACAACGCTTTACATCGACGCCGACGCCTGCCCGGTGAAATCCGAGGCCGAGCGTGTGGCCACCCGACACCGGCTGCCCATGGTCTTGGTGTCGAACGGGGGCTTGCGCCCCTCGGCCAATCCGCTGGTCGAGACCGTGGTGGTGCCCGAGGGGCCGGACGTGGCCGATATGTGGATCGCCGAGCGCGCCGGGCTGGGGGACGTGGTGGTCACCGCCGATATCCCGCTGGCGGCGAAATGCGTGGCGGCGGGGGCGCGGGTGCTGCGGCATAGCGGCGAGGCATTCACCCCGGCCAACATAGGCCAACAGCTGGCGATGCGCGACCTGATGGCCGATCTGCGCGCGGCCAACCCGCTGGGTATGGCGGGCGGTGGCAAGCCGTTTTCCAAGGCCGACCGCTCGCGGTTCCTGGATGCGCTGGAGCGCGAGATCCGGGCGGCGCTGCGGGACGGGAGCTCGCGCCCGGCGCCCTGAGGGATGCGCGTGCCGCGCCCGGAAAGCGGCAGTCGGCACGAATTGCCCCGCGCTGGAATCCGTGGTTCGTGCTAGGCTGCGGGTATCCTGCGACGCATGTCGCGGACCCTTTGGGAGAAGCGGTACATGGAACACCAAGCCACACATGTGACTGGCGGCTGCCTGTGCGGCAGGATCAGGTACGAGGCGGAGGTTTTCCTGCATAACGGGTATATCTGCCATTGCACGATCTGCCAGCGCAGTACCGGTCAGCCCGCCGAGATCACGGTGCTGATCAAGGCGGGCACGTTGCGCTACCTTGGGGAGGAGCCGCGCTATTACGTGTCCTCGGGCGATGGCAAGCGCGGCTTTTGCGCCGAATGCGGGTCGCGCATCGTCTGGCAGGCGTTGCGGGCCGAGGATGACTGGTTGACGAATGTCACGGTGGGCAGTCTGGACCGCCCTGCAGAGGCCAGTATGACGCGGCATATCTATGCCGATACGCAACTGCCCTGGTACCATGTCTGCGAAGAGCTGCCGAAACTGACCGGGCAGGATGCCGATGCGCTGATCGAGATGCTGCGACAGGAGCATCGCCCGGACCGGGCCTGACCCCTTGTGAGACCGGGGAGGTGCGAGGCTTTGCCTCGCGTTTTTGAGTATTTGCAACCAGAAAGAAGCAGATGCGGTTCGGTTCGCCCAGGTTCTGCGCTTGTCCCTGCCGGTCTTTTGGGACAGGGATTGGCGGGCAGGCAAGGGAGCGGGCGGATGAGTGGCGAGGTCAGGGTGAACGTGCTGGGCCTGTTGGCGGCAATGGGCGCCGGGATCTGCTTTTCCGTCATCGACGTGGTGTTCAAGTTCTTTTCCGGGGACTATCCGCTCTACCAGATGGTGCTGATCCGCTCGGTGGTGGCGATGGTCGTGTTGCTGGCTGTGTTCGTGCCGCTGGAGGGCGGGGTGCAGGTGTTGCGCACCCGGCAGCCGCGCCTGCATATGGCGCGCAGTTTCGCGGTGCTCTGCGCCAATCTGTTTTTCTTTACCGGGCTGGCGGTGATGCCGCTGGCCGAGGCGGTGGCGATCGCCTTTGCCACGCCGCTGATCGTGACCGCCTTGTCGGTGCTGTTCCTGCGCGAGCGGGTGGGGCCGTGGCGCTGGGGCGCGGTGTTTGCGGGCTTCCTGGGTGTGCTGGTGATCATGCGGCCGGGAACCGAGGCGTTCCAGCCGGCGGCGGTGCTGCCGCTGTTGGGCGCCTGCGGTTATGCCACGCTGCATGTGCTGACGCGCCGGGCGGGCGGCGCGGATCGGGGGGCGACGTTGACCTTCTACCCCTTGCTGGCCTTTCTTGTGGTAAGCGCGCTGGTGGGGCTGACGCTGGGTGACGGACGGTTTGCCAAGGGCGACAGCGCGGCGCTGGATTTCATCCTGCGGGAATGGCGCTGGCCCGCACCGGAGCACTGGAAGTATTTCCTGGCGATGGGGGTCGTGGGGTCGGTTGGCGGCTATCTGACGGCGCAGGCCTATCGGCTGTGCGAGGCGGGGCTGGTGGCGCCGTTCGAATATATCACCATGCCGATGGCGGTGCTCTGGGGCGTGCTGATCTTTGGCGAATGGCCGGGTGCCGAGGTCTGGGTCGGTTCCGGGTTGATCATTGGCGCCGGTCTTGTTTCAGTCTGGCGCGAGACACGGCGTGGCCGTACCCCGAGCCGTCCGCGTCCCAGGTCGCAGAGTTGAGGAATGTGTCATGACCATCGAGGCCGTCATTTTCGACATCGGCAATGTGCTGATCGAATGGCAACCCGAGCGCTATTACGACCGCACCATCGGCGCGGCGCGGCGGCAGGCGATGTTTGCCGAAGTGGACCTGCACGGGATGAACGACCTGGTGGATCAGGGCCATCATTTCACCGACACGATCTATGACTGGGCCGAGAAGTATCCCGGCTGGCGCGACGAGATCCGGGCCTGGCATGACAGCTGGATCGAGCTGGCTACGCCCGAGATCCCGCATTCTGTGCGCCTGATGCGGGCGCTGAGGAGCAAGGGCGTGCCGGTTTTTGCGCTGACCAATTTCGGGGTTCAGAATTTCGACTATGCCTGCACGGTCTATCCGTTCCTGACCGAGTTCGACCGGGCCTATGTCTCGGGCCGGATGCGGATGGTGAAGCCGCATGCGCCGATCTATGCCGCGGTCGAGGCCGATTGCGGGCTGGCGCCGGAGCGGTTGCTATTTGCCGATGACCGGGCCGAGAATATCGACACCGCCCGCGTCCGTGGCTGGCAGGTGCATCATTTCACGGGACCCGAGGGCTGGGCCGCGCGCCTGGTGGCCGAGGGGTTATTGACCGAAGGAGAGGCCGCATGAGCATTATCCATATTCCTTTTGCCGAGGGCGAGGCCAAGCTGGACTGGCTGGAACTGACGCGGGCGCTGGCCGATGGGCATAGCCTGCCCAAGGCGCAGATCGGCGATACGTTCCTGTATCGCGATCCCGACACGATGCTGACGCGGTCGGCCTGGATCGACGGGCTGGGGATTGCCGTCAAGACCGCCAATATCTTTCCGCGCAACCCCGAGCGGGGCGATCCGATGATCAACGGGGCGGTGAACCTCTATAGCGACCACGACGGGGCGCTGTCGGCTCTGGTCGATTTCCACCTGGTGACCAAGTGGAAGACGGCGGGCGACAGCCTGCTGGCGGCGCTGCGGCTGGCCGACCCCGACGCGCGCGAGGTGCTGGTGGTGGGCGCGGGTACCGTGGGCCTGTCGCTGTGCGAGGCGTTTGGGGCCGGGTTCCCCAAGGCGGCCCTGAAGATGTGGAACCGCACCCGGTCGAAGGCCGAGGAGGTGGCGGCGCGGTATGACGGGTTGGAGGTGGTCGACGATCTGGCGCAGGCGGTGAACCGGGCCGACATCGTCGTCACCGCCACCATGTCGAGCGAACCGGTCATTCGCGGCGAATGGCTGCGCCCGGGTCAGCACCTGAACCTGATCGGCGCCTATCGGCCCGACATGCGCGAGGCCGATGACGAGGCGATGCGCCGCGCGCGCATCTTTGTCGACAGTTTCGACACCACCGTGAACCACATCGGCGAGCTGATGATGCCGCTGGCCGATGGGGTGATCGCGCGCAAGGACGTGCTGGCCGATTTCTACGAGCTGGACGCGTTCAAGGCGGGCCGGGACGACATCACGCTGTTCAAGAATGGTGGCGGGGCGCATCTGGACCTGATGACCAGCCGTTATATCCTGGACAAATGGCAGGGTCAGGGGTGATCTGCCTGTCCGTCTGACGGCCAGTCGGGAAAGCGATTGTCAGGCTTCTGCCGCCTCGTCGATCAGCCATTGGCGCACCGCGCGCACCGGTTTGCGCCGCTGAGCGCGGCTGTTGACGGCAAGGTAATAGCCGCCGAAGCGTAGCGCCACCGGCGCAAGCGCGACCAGTGCGCCCGAGCGGCGTTCGGGTTCGCACAGGTTTTCGTCCATGAGCACGGCGCCGAGGCCCGAGACCGCCGACTGGATCGCCAGAAGCGCGCTGAGCGGATGGGGCAGGTCGAGCGGGGGAAGCTCGGCCAGCCCGGCCTGTTCGAACCAGGCGGGCCAGAGGCGGAAGGTCGCTTCCTCGATCAGCGGGCCATGGGCCAGCGCGGCGAGATCGAGCTGGCCATCCGTCATCGGTGCGAAATCGGGCGCGGCATAGGCGCGGACCATGGAGGGCAGCAGGAGGTCATAGCCCTGCGGCGGGTCGGATCGCAGGTAGCGCAGGCCGATGTCGAAATCATGCGCCTCGATATCCATGACCTGGGTGCTGACAGAGATTTCGAGACTGATATCGGGGTGCAACGCCCGGAGCCTGCCCAACCGGGGAACCAGCCATTTCTGGGCGATGGTGCTTTCGGTGGTCAGCGTCACCGTGCCCTGGGGCGGGACCGAGAGCGCCTCGGTCGCCTCGGCGATGAGATCAAAGGCCGGGGTGATCTGCGCCAGATAGGCGCGGCCCTGATCGGTGAGTTCGACGCCGGCGTTACGGGTGCGAAAGAGATGGACGTTGAGCCGCTCCTCCAGCCCGCGGACATGCCGTGATATGGCGGAATGCGACACGTTCAGCTCGGCGGCGGCCCGGGTGAAGCTGCCCAGCCTGCCTGCCGCCTCGAAGGCGCGCAGGGCATTCAGCGGGGGCAGGGTGCGGGACATGACCCTTTGTGACTTTTTGGAACAATGGCTGTCAAGGAACGGCGTTTGAGCGGCCGCGCCGGACGGGCGCAAGATGGGGTCAGGTCATCGACGGAGGTTTGACATGGCACATCTGGATCATCGGACGGGCATCGTTGTTCAGGTTTCACCCCGGCATGTCGCCGGAGTGTTCCGGGGCTTGGGCCGCCGGGTGTTGGGCGGCTTCGGGGCGCTGTTGCGCCCCGCGTCGGGTGCAGAGCAACTGTCGCCCAGGTTGCGGCGGGATGCGGGGCTGGACGATCCGCGCGCAGAGTGGGAGGCGGCGCGCAAGGCGCCGCTGATCCGGGGTTAGGCCGGAACTGCCGCGCGGTTCTCGCGGATCGGCAGGTGGACGATGGCGCTGAAGGCGCCGACGCCGACTCCGATCCACCAGACCATGGTGTAATCGCCGTAAAGGTCGTACATCCGCCCGCCGAGCCAGACGCCGAGGAACCCGCCCAACTGGTGGCTGAGGAAGATGATGCCATAGAGCGTGCCCATGTAGCGCAGCCCGTAGAGATGCGCGACAAGGCCCGAGGTCAGCGGCACGGTGGCAAGCCAGAGCGAGCCCATCGCTACCGAAAAGAGGATCACCGACAGCGGCGTGATCGGCAGCAGGATGAACACCGCCCCGATCACGGTCCGGGCGGTGTAGATACAGGCAAGCAGGTATTTCTTGGGGAAATGCTTGCCCGCCCAGCCCGCCGTCAGGGTGCCTGCGATATTGGCCAGCCCCACCAGCGAGATGGCCACCGCGCCAAGCGCCGAGGTGGTGGTGATCCCCATCGAGTGCAGCACGCCGCCGGGCAGGATCGGGCCACACATCTCGGTCACGAAGGCTGGGAAATGCGCGGTGATGAACGAGAGCTGATAGCCGCAGCTGAAAAAGCCCAGAAAGATCAGCGTATAGGACGGGTCGCGAAAGGCGCGGGCCAGGATCTGGCCCATGCTCTCTTGCAGCTCGGCCTTGCTGGCCGGTTCGGGCGCGCGCAGCATCGGCAGGGTCAGGACCAGCGCCAGGACCGCCACCGCAAAGACGATGAACACCTGTTGCCAGGGCAGGAAGGTCAGCAGCCATTCCGCCGTCGGTGCGCCGATCACCTGGCCCACGCTGCCTGCGGCGGTGATGAGGGCGAGGCTCATTGAGCGGTTCTCGTCGCTTGAGGCCCGCGCAACTACCGCGAGGATCACGCCAAAGCCGGTGCCCGCGATGCCGAACCCCACCGCCCAGGCATAGATCTGATGTTCGAGCGGTGTGGTCGACCAGGCGCTGAGCACCATGCCGCCAGCATAAAGGAGCGCGCCGAGGAAGATCGCCTTGCGGTCGCCGATCTTTTCCGAGATGGCGCCAAAGATCGGCTGGCCGATGCCCCAGGCAAGGTTCTGGATGGCGATGGCCAGCGAGAAATCCGAGCGCAGCCAGCCGAACTCTTCTGCAATCGGGATCTGGAACACGCCGAAGGAGGCGCGCACCGCAAAGCTGACGGTGATGATGACGCAGCTGACGATCAGGATCGGATTGATCAGGCGGGCCGAACGGTCCATTGGCGGTCTCCGGTATTCTTGTCTGGCGGACCCTAAGTCCAAACGCGGCGGCGTCAATTCAGGAGTTTTGCGGGCATCATTAACGAAAATTGATGCGAGCGGTGAAAAGGCGCCGCTTTTCAAGGCCGGGCAGGTTGGGTATGGCTGCAAAATGACCGCTGTTTCCGATCTTTACGCCGCCCGTGTGGCCGAGGGCACCTTGCATGCCGATACCGCACAAGAAGCGGCGCTGGCCGAGTTCGACCGGATTTACGAAGCGCTGAGCACCCCGGTAAAACGCGGGTTGTTCCGCAAGGCGCCGCCGCCGCCCCGGGGGGTGTACCTGTGGGGCGGGGTCGGGCGCGGCAAGTCGATGCTGATGGATCTGTTTGTCGAGGCGCTGGGCGATACGGTGCCGGTGCGCCGGGTGCATTTCCATGCCTTCATGCAGGAAATCCACGCGGGCATGCACGAGGCGCGCGCCAAGGGCGTGGCCGATGCGCTGGCCCCTGTCGCCGATGCGGTGATCCGCTCGGTCAAGGTGCTGGCCTTTGACGAGATGCAGATCACCGATATCACCGACGCGATGATCGTGGGGCGCCTGTTCGAGGCGCTGTTTGCGGCGGGGGTGGTGGTGGTGACCACCTCGAACCGGGTGCCGGACGATCTGTACAAGGACGGGCTGAACCGACAGCTGTTCCTGCCCTTCATCGAGCTGATCAAGGAGCGGATGCGGGTGTGGGAGATGATCTCGCCCACCGATTACCGGCAGAACCGGCTGGAGGGCGCGCGGGTCTACTTCACGCCCATCGGCCCGGCGGCGCGGGGCGAGATCGCGGCGATCTGGCGCGATCTGACGGGCGGTGCGGGCGGGCCGCTGATCCTGAAGGTCAAGGGCCGCGACGTGGAGCTGCCGGCATTTCGCAACGGGATCGGGCGGGCCAGCTTCTATGACCTCTGCGGGCGGATGCTGGGACCGGGCGATTACCTGGCTATCGCCGAGGCGGTCAAGGTTCTGGTGCTGGAAGACATCCCGCGCCTGAGCCGCAACAATTTCAACGAAGCCAAGCGGTTCGTGACCCTGATCGACGCGCTTTACGAGGCGCGGGTGCGGTTGATCTGTTCGGCGGCGGCCGAGCCGGAGATGCTCTATGTCGAGGGCGAGGGCACGTTCGAATTCGAACGCACCGCCTCGCGCCTGCGCGAGATGCAGGACAAGGATTGGGGGCGGGCGTGATCGTCCGCGATACACCCAGGCGTCGCGATGTTTTCCTGATCCTCAAGGGGTCGGTGGTGCCGCGCATCCTGCCGAATATCGCTGCCGCGACTCTCTGGGCGCTGGCGGTTCTGCTGATCGACCGCTACCTGATCGCGATGCCGCATGTCTCGATTGCGGTGATGGGCGTTTTTGGCCTGTCGCTGTCGCTGTTCCTTGGGTTCCGCAACAATGCCGCCTATGACCGCTGGTGGGAGGCGCGCAAGCTCTGGGGCAAGATGGTGGCCGACCTGCGCAGCCTGGCGCAGGAGCTGCGGATATTCACCGGCAAGGGAGCGGACGAAGCCTTTGTCCTCGACCATATCCTGGCCTTTCATCACCTGCATCGGGCGCAGTTGCGCGGTGACCGGGTTGAGGAAGACGTCTCGCGCTGGGTCGGCGCGGAGACGGCGCAGGCGCTGCTGCGGGATGGAAATCCGCCCGATGCCGCCCTGCGCGCGGTGGCCGACCGGTTGCGCGAGATGGCCGAAGGCGGGCGAATCGACGGCTGGGGGCAACGGGCGCTGGCCGAACGGCTGGCCTGTTTTCCGGCGGCACAGGCCGGGAACGAACGGCTGATGACCACGCCGCTTCCCTTTGTCTATTCGCTGCTGGTCTGGCGTGCCACCTATCTCTATTGTGGGCTGCTTCCCTTTGCGCTGCTGGACAGCGCCGGCTGGTTCGAGCCCCTGGTGGCCGCGGTCGTGGCCTATGTGTTTTTCGGCCTGGCCGAGGTGACGCACGAGTTGGAGCATCCGTTTCGGGATCAACCCAACGGAATACCGCTCAGGGCGATGTGCCGGGTGATGGAAATCGCGGTGTGTCACGCATTGGGGCGCCCCGCCCCGCCCCGGCTGGAGCCGGTCGACCACGTGCTGGACTGAAACGACGCGGGCTCGCGAACGGTGCCGGACCGTCCCGGTATCTGGATGGACGGGCGCGGCCTGTCGCCCGCCGCGTCAGCGGCGCCCGGCCCAACGGCCGCGGATCGTCAGATCCGGCGGCAGGCGGGAGCGCATGCGGTCTGGATCAGACCGGTACGAACCTGTCGGCGGCCGGGTCGAAGCATTGCAGCCCGCCTTCGCCGATATCGGTCCAGAGGCCATGCAGGCTGAGGGTGCCGTCGTCGACCGCCGACGTGATGAAGGGGAAGGTCATCAGGTTTTCCAGCGAGGCCACGACCGCGTGTTTTTCCAGCTGGCGCACCTGTTCGTCCTCGTCGGCGATCGCGGCCACGTGTTCGTATTTCGGCTTGAGGATATCCATCCAGCGGCCGACGAAGCTTTCCTTGACCTCCAGCTGCGGTGCGTGGCCCTTGCACATGTCGAGGCAGCCCTTGACCCCGCCGCATTGCGAATGGCCGAGCACGATCAGATGCGCCACCTTCAGCACGGTGACCGCATATTCCACCGCCGCGCTGGTGCCGTGGTGATCGCCGTCGGGCAGGTAGGGCGGCACCAGGTTGGCGACGTTGCGGTGGATGAAGAACTCGCCCTGATCGGCGCCGAAGATCGAGGTCACGTGCACCCGGCTGTCGCAGCACGAGATCACCATGGCGCGCGGGCGCTGTCCCTCGCTGGCCAGCCGCCGGTACCAGACTTGGTTCTCGGCATAGGTCGTCGCTTTCCAGCCGTGGTAGCGTTGTACCAGATAGCTGGGCAGGGGGCGGGCGCGTTTCATCAGGGTCTTCCTGTCTGGTCTTGGGTTGCAGGTGGCTTTAGGCCAGTTTGACAGAAAATTCGAGATATTTCATGTCGCAGCCGCAACCTTTTGCAAACCTCTTTTGGACCACGGTGTGAGGCGTGTCGTGGGGGCACGAAAGATTGGGTGAGACTGTGGTGGAAAAGATCGTGACGCTTGTACAGAGCGAATCTGTGCGCCTGGACCCGGAGCGTCTGGGCGGGCTTTATCGGCAATTGGGCGACGCGGGGGCCGAGGATGTGGTCTGTCGCGCCATCGAGGAACTGGCGGTGCGCCTGTCGCATTGTGAGCGGCACTGGCGCCAGGGCGACTGGCGGAGCCTGCGCAAATGCGCGCGCTCGCTGATCGCGATTGCGGAACAGATCGGCATGGTGGCGCTGGCCCGGGTGGCCCGCAGCGTGACGGACGCGGTGGACAATGGCGATCCGGTCGCGACCAGCGCGGTGCTGTTCCGGCTGATCCGGGTCGGCGAGCGGTCGCTGACCGAGGTCTGGGATTTGCAGGACATGTCGATCTGACCGGGTCCGGGCCTTCGGTGGGGCTTGCGGGCGGGCCAACTGTGGCTAGTCTGGGCGCGTGTTCCAAACCCGAGGTGTACCGATGCCGCTTGAATTCGCCCCCGCCGACGCTGCTGTACGGCCCCTGCATGTGATTGATCAGGCCGGGCTTGATGGCTGGCTGGCAGGCCAGCCGGAACCGGTGGCGGCCTGGGTACGGGCCAGCGGGTTTACCGGGGCGATCGGTCAGGCGCTGCTGATCCCCGGAGACGGGGGCGCGCCGGTGGCGGCGCTGGCGGGATATGGCAAGCCCGAGACCCGAGCGCGCAAGCGGTTCGTCCTGGCCGCCGCGGCCGAAAAGCTGCCCGAGGGCGCGTGGCGTATCGCCTCGGGCCTGCCGCCCGAGGCGGCGGCGACTGAGGCGCTGGGCTGGTTGATGACCGGCTACGCCTTTGACCGCTACAAGTCGCAATCTCCGGCCAAGGCCCGGCTGGTTGCGCCCGAAGGGGTCGATGCGGCGCGTCTCGAGGTGCTGGCGGCCTCCGAGGCGTTGATCCGCGATCTAGTCAACACGCCCGCGCAGGATATGGGGCCGGATGCCTTGCAGGCGGCGGCCGAGGCGCTGGCGGCGGAATTCGGGGCCAGTTGCACGGCGGTCGTAGGCGACGACCTGCTGACGCATAACTTTCCGATGATCCATGCGGTGGGCCGGGCGGCGGTGCGCGCGCCCCGCCTGATCGAGATGTGCTGGGGCGAGGCCGGGCCAAAGCTGACGCTGGTGGGCAAAGGGGTCTGTTTCGACACTGGCGGGCTGGACCTGAAACCGGCCTCGGGCATGCTGTTGATGAAAAAGGACATGGGCGGCGCGGCCAATGTGCTGGGTCTGGCGCGGATGATCATGGCGCTGGGTCTGCGGGTGCAGCTGCGGGTGCTGATCCCGGCGGTGGAGAACGCGGTGGCCGGCAATGCATTCAGGCCCGGCGATATCCTGACCTCGCGCAAGGGGCTGACGGTCGAGATCAACAACACCGATGCCGAGGGGCGGCTGGTGCTGGCCGATGCGCTGGCGCTGGCCGACGAGGGGGCGCCCGATCTGGTGATCTCGATGGCGACGCTGACCGGCGCGGCGCGGGTGGCGGTGGGGCCGGACCTGGCGCCGTTCTATACCGATGATGACGCGGCGGCCCGGGCGCTGGGCGAGGCGGCGGCGGGCGCCGCCGATCCGGTCTGGCGGATGCCGTTTCACACGCCCTATGAGGAACTGATCGAGCCGGGGATCGCCGATCTGGACAATGCGCCTGGCGGTGGCATGGCGGGGTCGATCACCGCGGCGCTGTTCTTGCGCCGGTTCGTGGCGGCGCGTTACATGCATTTCGACATCTTTTCGTGGCAGCAGGCCAATGCGCCGGGCCGGACCAAGGGCGGGTTCGGGCAAGGACCGCGCGCCCTGTTGGGCGCGCTGCCCCGGATCCTGAACCTGTGAGCGGCCGGGCTGTCATCCGGCCAATCGTGGACCTGTTGCGGCGGCCCGACGGGCCGCGCGACCGGCAGGTGTTGCTGGGCGAGCGGGTGGAGGTTCTGGAGGTCTCGGAGGGCTGGGTGCGTATCCGCGCCGCCAAGGACGGCTACGAAGGCTGGGTTCCTGCCACGGCACTGGGCGAAGATACGGAGCCGACCCATTGGGTCAGCGCGCCCTCGACCCATGCCTATACCGAGGCCGATCTGAAAAGCCCGGACCGGATGGCGATCAGTTTCGGGTCGCGGGTTGCGGTGCGCGCGGTGACGGGACGGTTTGCCGAGACCGCGCATGGCCATATCCCGGTGCAGCACCTGATGCAGGTCGGAGAGAGGATGACCGATCCGGTCGCGGTGGCCGAGCTGTTTCTGGGCACGCCTTACCTGTGGGGCGGTGACAGCCGCTGGGGGATCGACTGTTCCGGGCTGGTGCAGGCGGCGCTCTTGGCCTGCGGGATCGACTGCCCCGGTGACAGCGGGCCACAGTCGCGCGCGGTCGGGGGGCTGTTGCCTGCGGGTACGCCGCCCGAGCGGGGCGATCTGTTGTTCTGGACGGGTCATGTGGCTCTGGTGGCCGATGCCGGGTGGATCCTGCATGCCAACGGCAAGGACATGGCGGTGGCCTATGAGCCGTTGGCGGACGGCATCGCCCGGATCGCCGCACAGGGCGAAGGCCCCGTGACCGCGCATCGCAGGCCCGCCATCGCCGCTTGAACCCGCGCCACGGGTTCGATAGGGACAAAACAGCGCGCAATCGGGAGGCTCTTATGCAGGACGATCCGAAAACACTGGTTTCCACCGACTGGCTCGCCGCCCATCTGAAGGATCCCGATTTGCGGATTCTGGATGGGTCCTGGCACCTGCCGCATCTTGGCCGAGACGCCAAGGCCGAATATGACGCCGCCCATATCCCCGGCGCGCGGTTTTTTGACATCGACGATATCTCGGACCATCGGTCGGACCTGCCGCATATGGTGCCGCCGGTCGAGAAGTTCATGTCGCGTCTGCGGGCGATGGGCGTTGGCGATGGCCACCAGGTGGTGGTCTATGACACGCTGGGCCTGCAATCGGCGGCGCGGGTGTGGTGGCTGTTCAAGCTGATGGGGCAGGACAATATCGCGGTGCTGGATGGCGGTCTGCCGAAATGGCAGGCCGAGGGGCGCGAGACCGAGGATCTGCCGCCGGTGGTGCGCGACCGTCACATGACGGTGCGGGTACAGAACCATCTGGTGCGCGATGTGACACAAGTGTCGGCGGCGGCCAAGCTGCACGATCACGAGATTGTCGATGCCCGCTCGGCCGGGCGTTTTGCCGGGACCGATCCCGAACCGCGCCCAGGTCTGCGTGGCGGCCATATCCCGGGGTCGAAGAACGTGCCCTTTGGCACGCTCTTGAACAAGAACGGCACGATGAAATCGCCCGCCGACTGCCGCGCCGTGTTCGAGGCCGCAGGCGTCGACCTGTCCAAGCCGGTGATCACCACCTGCGGCTCGGGCGTGACGGCGGCCATTCTCAGCCTGGCGCTTCAGCGTTTGGGCAAGACCGATCACTCGCTTTATGACGGCTCCTGGGCTGAATGGGGTGCCTTCCCGACCCTGCCCGTCGCAACTGGAGAGAACTGATGTTCGAAAACCTCAAGGCGCAGCCTGCGGACAAGATCCTTGCATTGATGCAGATGTACAAGGACGATCCGCGCACCGACAAGATCGACCTGGGCGTTGGCGTCTACAAGAACGCCGAGGGCGTGACCCCGGTGATGCGCGCCGTCAAGGCCGCCGAAAAGATCGTGTGGGAGAGCCAGGAAAGCAAATCCTATACCGGGCTGATCGGCGATCCGGCCTATTCGGATGCGATGATCAAGCTGATCCTGGGCGATGCGGTGCCGCGCGCCAATGTGGGCGCTGCGGCCACGCCGGGTGGCACCGGTGCCTGTCGGCAGGCGTTCGAGCTGATCAAGATGGCCAGCCCCGAGGCGCGGGTTTTCGTGTCGGACCCGACCTGGCCCAACCATATCTCGATCCTGAACTATCTGGGCATGACCATGGTGCCCTATCGCTATTTCGATGCCGACAGCCGTGGTGTCGATTTCGAGGGCATGCTGGCTGACCTTGGTCAGGCGCGCGCGGGCGACGTGGTGCTGCTGCATGGCTGCTGCCATAATCCGACCGGCGCCAACCTGAACCTGAGCCAGTGGCAAGAGGTGGTGAAGCTGATCAATGCCAAGGGTCTGGTGGCGATGATCGACATCGCCTATCAGGGCTTTGGCGACGGGCTGGAGGAAGATGCGCAGGGCACCCGGCTGGTGGCCGCGTCGGTCAAGGAATGCCTGATCGCGGCGTCCTGTTCCAAGAACTTTGGTGTTTATCGCGAGCGCACCGGCCTGTTGATGGCGGTGAGCCAGGACAGCGGCCAGACCGCGCTGAACCAGGCAACCCTGGCGTTTCTGAACCGTCAGAACTACTCCTTCCCGCCCGATCATGGGGCGCGGGTGGTGACGACGATCCTCAACGACGACGCGCTGCGCGCCGACTGGATGGCCGAGCTGGAGGAAATCCGCCTGTCGATGCTGGGTCTGCGTCAGCAACTGGCCGACGAGTTGCAGCGGCTGAGCGGCTCGGACCGGTTCGGCTTCATCGCGCAGCACCGGGGCATGTTCTCGCGCATCGGCGCGGCGCCCGAGCTGGTCGAGAAGCTCCGGACCGAGTTCGGCATCTATATGGTGGGCGACAGCCGGATGAATATCGCCGGGCTGAACGCCAAGACGGTGCCGATCCTGGCCAAGGCGATCATCGACGCCGGGATCTGAACCTGAGTGATTCAAAGGCAAAGGCCGCCCCGACGGGCGGCCTTTTGTCGTTTCAGGGGGTAAAGCCGGGCACGAACTGGCGCAGATAGGCCAGCCATTCGGGCGGCAGCGTGATGTCGTAGAACGCCCCCAGCAGCATCGCCACGATCAGGGCGGCGATGGTCCCCCCGGCAAGTGTCATGCCCCAGAATGCCGCGCGGGCCTGTGCACGCGCGCCCTGGCGCAGCAGGATCAACCGCAAGGCGCAACCCAGATGCACGAACAGGGCAATCACGCCCAGGCTGTAATAGGGAATGAAATACCAGGTGAAGGGCGCGCCGCTCATCACCGAGGCGGGCCAGTAGAAATTGGTGTCCAGCCCGTCGACCCAACGCGCCAGCACCAGCGCGATGAGGTGTTCGGTCATGAAATAGAGCACCACCCCGCCCGAGATCACCTGTGCCCGCGCCCAGGATTCGCGCAGACCGCGCCGGATGCGGGCGATCAGCAGTTTCAGCCCCAGACCCATCTGCACCAGCGCCGAGGCCAGAACCAGCGGTTCGACCACCGGGTTGCGATAGATCAGGCGCAGTGCATCCTGGGTGGCGTTATAGGCGTCTACCCCCCATAGCCCGGACAGGTGGGTGATGAAATGCAGCAGCAGAAAAGCGGCGAACACCGCTCCGTTCCAGCGGTGAATCTTGCGGGCGATCATGGCGCCTACTCCTTGGCGGTCGTGTCTTGTGAAAGCTTGTCTTGGAACCAGGCCAGCGCCTTGGCGGCCTGTTCCGGCGGGGTGTCCTGCATCCCCATCTTCAGGATATCGGCCAGCGTCACATCGGCCAGTTCGCGCCGCCACGCCGCCTCGGCCCGCCACATGGACCGGGCGATGCCGCAGGGGCGCAGGTACTGCGAATCGTCGACCCCGCTGGGCCCGCAGCGGCGCAGTTCTGTACAGGTGAAATGCCGCGTCTCGCCGTCGATGGCCTGCACCATCTGCAACAACGTGATCTCGGCCGGGGCGCGGGCCAAGGCATAGCCACCGCGCGGCCCGCGGCGGGTTTCGACGATGCCGGCGGCCGAGAGTTTCTGCATCTGCTTGGCCAGATAGGGCTCGGGCAGGTCAAAAAACTCTGCCAGAAGCCGGGCGGGCAGCGGGGTGTCGGGGGGCAGGGCGGCCAGCAGGCTACAGGCATGCGCCGCCCATTCCAGTCCTTCGGTGTGTTTCATAAAGCGGATAAAATATGTCCGTAATTGAGTCGTCAAGCCCCGATCGCTCCTTGGTTCACGAGGCCGTGTTGTCCGGATCAGGTGTGCCGTGAGAAGGTTGCGCTTTGCGGGCGAGAGTTGTATTCGGCCATAGGAATATGAAGTGAGGCTGTCCGATGTTCCCCGCCCGTTTTGCCCCGATCCTGTTTGCACTGATCATGTCGGGGTTGATGTCCTGCATCGTCACCTGCATCGCGACCCTGCGCGCGGTGGGGATGAGTGATGACATGGCAGGCAAGTGGATGGGGGCCTGGGGGATCGCCTGGCCCACCGCCTTTGTGGTTCTGCTGTTCGTGGCGCCGCTGACCCGCCGGATGGTCGCGGCGCTGGTGCGCGCCGAGGGCTGAGCGCGGCTTAGTGCGCCTCGGCCCAGTTGGCGCCGCGTCCCGCGTCCACCACCAGTTTCACATCAAGCCGCACCGCCGGATCGGCGGCGCCCTCCATCACGTCGCGGGCGGCGGTGATGGTGGCATCAACCGCGTCCTCGGCCACTTCGAACAGAAGTTCGTCATGCACCTGGAGCAGCATTTTCGCCGGCAGATCGCGAATGGCATCGGGCATGCGCACCATGGCACGGCGGATCACGTCGGCTGCCGTGCCCTGGATCGGGGCGTTGATCGCGGCGCGGCGGGCAAAGCCCGCATGCGGCCCCTTGGCGTTGATCTCGGGCGTGTGGATCTTGCGGCCAAAGAGGGTCTGCACAAACCCGTGTTCCTTGGCGAAGGCGATGGTGTCGTCCATGTAGGTGCGGATGCCGGGGAAACGCTCGAAATAGCGGTCGATGAATTCCTGCGCCTCGGCGCGCGGAATACGCAGGTTGCGGGCCAGACCGAAGCCCGAGATGCCGTAGATCACGCCGAAATTGATCGCCTTGGCGCGGCGGCGAATCTCGGGCGTCATTTCCGCGAGCGGCACGTCGAACATCTCGGACGCGGTCATCGCGTGGATGTCGAGCCCGTCGGCAAAGGCCTGTTTCAGCGCCGGGATATCGGCGATATGGGCCAGGATGCGCAGCTCGATCTGGGAATAGTCGAGGCTTACCATCACGTTGCCCGGTTCGGCCACGAAAGCCTCGCGGATGCGGCGGCCTTCCTCGGTGCGGACGGGGATGTTTTGCAGGTTCGGGTCGGTCGAGGCCAACCGCCCGGTATTGGCGCCGGTGATCGAATACGAGGTATGGACCCGCCCGGTATCGGGGTTGATGTGTCCTTGCAGCGCATCCGTGTAGGTTGATTTCAGCTTTTGCAGCTGCCGCCAGTCGAGGATGCGCGCGGGCATTTCATGTTCGGTTGCCAGATCCTCGAGCACGTCAGCCGGGGTCGAATACTTGCCGGTCTTGCCGCGCGTACCGCCGGGCAGCGACATCTTGTCGAACAGGATCTCGCCCACCTGCGCGGGTGATCCGACGTTGAAGGGCTCGCCCGCCAGTTCGTGAATCTCGGCCTCGAGCCCGGCCATTTTCTGGGCAAAGGCATTCGACATCCGGCTGAGCACGTCGCGGTCGACTTTGACGCCGTGCATTTCCATCTCGGCCAGCACCGGCACCAGCGGGCGTTCGAGCGTTTCGTAGACTGTGGTGACCTGAACCCGGTGCAGTTGCGGCTTGAAGAGTTGCCACAGGCGCAGGGTGATGTCTGCATCCTCGGCGGCATAGGCGGTGGCATCGTCAATCGCCACCTTGTCGAAGGTGATCGCGGATTTGCCGGACCCCAGCAGCGGCTTGATCGGGATCGGCACATGGCTGAGATACATCTCGCTGAGCGCGTCCATGCCGTGGCCGTGCTTGCCGCCATGCATCGCATAGGACATCAGCATGGTGTCGTCGATGGGCGCGACGTCGATGCCGTGACGGGCAAAGATCTTGGCGTCGTATTTCATATTCTGGCCGATCTTGAGGATCGCGTCATCCTCGAGCACCGGTTTCAGGAGATCGAGCGCCTCTTGCAGCGGCATCTGCCCCTCGGCCAGCTTGTCGGAGCCGAAGAGGTCGTTTGCATCGCCGTCGCGGTGACCCAGCGGGATGTAACAGGCGGCGCCCGGTTCGATTGCCAGCGAGATACCGACCAGTTCGGCGCGCATCTCGTCGAGGCTGGTGGTTTCGGTATCGACCGCCACCCAGCCGCGTTCGCGCGCCTGGTCGATCCATTTGGCCAGCGCGTCGGCGTCGCGCACGCATTCGTATTTTGATGCGTCAAAGGGCGGCTGTTCGGGGGCGGGTGCATCCTCTGTCGCGGGGGCCGGGGCCTCGGTGATCACCGGCGCCTCGGCGCCCAGCTTGTCGGCGATGCGCTTGGTGAGGGTGCGGAACTCCATTTCGGCGAGAAAGCCCAGGAGTTTTTCCGGGTCCGGGTCGCGCAGTTCCAGATCGTCCAGCGTGAAATCGAGCGGGGTGTTGGCGTCAAGCGCGACCAGACGTTTCGAAAGCTCGATCTGCGCGCGCATCTCGATCAGGGTCTGGCGGCGCTTGGGCTGCTTGATCTCTTCGGCGCGGTTCAGCAGCTCTTCGAGCGAGCCGAATTCGTTGATCAGGAGTGCGGCGGTCTTGACGCCGATGCCGGGCGCGCCGGGCACGTTGTCAACGCTGTCGCCTGCCAGCGCCTGCACATCGACCACGCGGTCGGGGAAGACGCCGAATTTCTCGAACACGCCGTCGCGGTCGATGCGCTTGTTCTTCATGGCGTCGAACATCTCGACCCCGTCGCCCACCAGCTGCATCAGGTCCTTGTCGGAACTGACGATGGTGACCCGGCCGCCCGCGTCGCGGGCCTGGTGCGACAGGGTGGCGATGATGTCGTCGGCCTCGTATCCCTCCAACTCCTTGCAGGGGATGTTGAACGCCTCGGTTGCGGCCCGGGTCAGCGGGATCTGCGGGCGCAGGTCCTCGGGCATCGCCTCGCGGTTGGCCTTGTAGAGGTCGTAGAGGTCGTTGCGGAAGGTGTGGCTGCCCTTGTCGAAGATCACCGCCAGATGAGTCGGTGCATCGGGACCATGATCGCCATCGACATAGCGTTGCAGCATGTTGCAGAAACCCGACACGGCCCCGATAGGGAGGCCATCGGATTTGCGCGTCAGCGGCGGCAGCGCGTGATAGGCACGAAAGATAAAGGCCGATCCGTCGATCAGATGCAGATGGCAACCCTTGCCGAAAGTGCTCATGCCGTTCGCTCCCCGCTGTGTTCCTGGGGGCCAGTCCTGCCACGTTCCGCGGCCCGATGCCAGTACCCGGGGGCCTGCAAACGGCAAGACCGGCCGCCCTGAATTCAGGTCGGCCGGTCCTGACGCGCCAAAGGCGGTCGGCATGCGTCGGTCAGGCGGGGGCGTAGTCGCGGATCACGAAATGTTTGGTCGTGGTTTCCAGCACCTGCCAGTAGCCGCGAAAGCCGTTCGGGATCAGAAAGGAATCGCCGGTGCGGAACTCTTGCGCGTGGCCGTCTTCGGCAATCAGCCTGACATGGCCCGACACGATGAAGCAGAACTCGTCCCGGTCGGTGAAGGCGTGCCACTTGCCCGGCGTGCTGGTCCAGGTGCCTGCCAGGCAGGTGCCGTCGGGGCTGGTATGGCGCAGCCGGGTGACGTGATGGGGGTCACCTTCGACCACGCGGCCCGGCAGATCGGCCAGGCGCCGTTCGCTGGTTTCCTGCGGCTCTGCGGCGAAATCAATGACATGGGTGGTCATGCGCATCCCTTCTTATCCGATGAAATGGGTGATCCCGTAGAGGATGAACCCGGCGATGAAGAGTGTCTCGGCCACGATCAGGATGATCGCCTGCCCGCCCACTTCGAAGATGGTCTTGAGTGAGGTCTTCATGCCGACGGCGGCGATGGAGATCAACAGGGCCCAGGCGGAGAGATCGCCAAGCGCGGTGCGCACCATTTCCGGGACAAGGCCGAACGAGTTGATCCCGGCCAGGATCAGGAACATCACCACAAAGGAGGGCATCAAGGGCGGGCGCTTGCCGCCATCCTGCGGATCGGCGGCGGCAAAGCTGCGGATCGCGAGGGAGAAAACCAGCACCACCGGGGCCAGCATGGTGACGCGGATCAGCTTGACCACGGTTGCGGTTTCGCCGGTCTGTTCGGAGACCGAGAAGCCGGCGCCGACGACCTGCGCGACATCATGGATGGTGCCGCCGAGGAAGACGCCCGCCGCGACATCATCGAGGCCCAGCGTGTTGGTGATGATCGGATAGGCGATCATCGCAACGGTGCTGAGGACGGTCACGCCGAGCACGGTGAAGATGAGGTTGCGTTCGGATTGTTCGTTCTTGGGCAGGACAGCGGCGATGGCCATGGCGGCCGACGCGCCGCAGATCGCGACCGAGCCGCCGGTGAGCAGCGCAAAGCGCCAGCCGCGACCGAGCAGCCGCGAGCCCAGCAGCCCGAACAGGATGGTCAGGATCACACCGGCAATGACCAACCCGATCAGCTCTGGCCCGAGCCCGATCAGCAGCTCGACACTGATCCGTGCGCCGAGCAGGGCAACCCCGGCCCGCAGGACCGTGCGCGAGGTAAAGGCGATGCCGGCGACGCATTTGCCGTCTTCGGCCAGAAAGTGAAAGGCGATCCCCAGGAGCAGCGCCATCAGCATCGCCGGGGCGCCATAATGCTCGGACAGGAATTTCGCGGCCACGGCGATCACGGTTGAAACCAGCAGACCCGGGCCAATGGCCGACAGGGTGGCGGGCAGCCCGGCCAGGCTAGATTTCGCGGCGGTCAACGAAACAGCCATTGTCAGTTCTCCTATGCCGCGTGGCCCAGGGCACGCGGGGGCGGCCCTTTGGGCCGGTGGATATGTCTTTGGAACACGGGAGGGCGGGTGATGCCCGCCCCCCCTTTTCGGGTCAGGGGGTGGCGATCAGGCGACCTGCTGGCTGCGCATGTCGTCGCGGTTGATCCCGGCGACCTGAACCGGCTTCTTCATCGCGTCGCGGCGGAAGGGTTCGCCCAGTTCCTGGTTCAGCACGACCTCGATAAAGGTGGTGATCCCCTCCTTCATCTGCTCCTGCACGGCGGTGCGCAGAACCTCGGTGAGCTGTTCCATCGTCGTGACCTGCACGCCCTTGAGGCCGCAGCCCTCGGCGATCTTGGCATAGTTGACGTCGAGATTCAGTTCGGTGCCGACAAAGTTGTCGTCGAACCACAGCGTCGTGTTGCGCTTTTCCGCGCCCCATTGGTAGTTGCGGAAGACCACCATGGTGATCGCGGGCCAGTCGCCGCGACCGCAGGCGGTCATCTCGTTCATCGAGATGCCGAAGGCACCGTCCCCGGCAAAGCCGATCACCGGCGTGTCCGGGCAGCCGATCTTGGCGCCGAGGATCGCGGGCAGGCCATAGCCGCAGGGGCCGAAGAGGCCCGGCGCCAGGTATTTCCGGCCCTTGTTGAAGGACGGATAGGCATTGCCGATGGCGCAGTTGTTGCCGATGTCGGAGGAGATGATTGCGTCTTCGGGCATCGCCGCCATGATCGCGCGCCAGGCCTGACGCGGGCTCATGTGGTCGGGTTTGGCCGCGCGGGCGCGGGCGTTCCAGGTGATGCCCTCGTCGGTATCATCCTCGTGATCCATCGAGCTGAGTTCCTGTGCCCAGCGCGACTTGGTGGTGGCGATCAGGTCGCGGCGTTCGGCGCGGCCCTTGTCGCCGGCACCGTCGGCAAGCTGCGCCAGCAGTTGCTCGGCCACCATGCGGGCGTCGCCCTGGATTGCAACGTCGACCTTCTTGGTCAGGCCGATCCGGTCCGAGTTTATGTCGACCTGGATGATCCTGGCCTGGGTCGGCCAGTAGTTGATGCCATAGCCCGGAAGGGTCGAGAACGGGTTCAGGCGGTTGCCGAGGGCCAGCACCACATCGGCCTTCTGGATCAGTTCCATCGCCGCTTTGGACCCGTTGTAGCCAAGGGGGCCGACTGACAGCGGATGGTTGCCCGGGAAGGCATCGTTGTGCTGGTAGTTGCAGCAGACCGGCGCGTCGAGCGCTTCGGCCAGACGGGCGGAGGCGTCGATGGCGCCCGACAGGACCACGCCCGCGCCGTTCAGGATGACCGGGAATTCGGCCTCGGAGAGCAGCTTGGCCGCGGCCTTGACCGCGTCGGCGCCGCCTGCGGGGCGCTCCAGCCGGATGATCTGGGGCAGTTCGATGTCGATGACCTGGGTCCAGAAGTCACGCGGGATGTTGATCTGCGCGGGCGCCGAGCCGCGCCATGCCTTTTCGATCACCCGGTTCAGAACTTCGGCCATGCGCGAGGGGTCGCGGACCTCTTCCTGATAGCAGACCATGTCCTCGAACAGTTTCATCTGCTCGATTTCCTGGAAACCGCCCTGACCGATGGTGCGGTTGGCCGCCTGCGGGGTCACCAGCAGCAGCGGCGTGTGGTTCCAGTAGGCGGTTTTTACCGGGGTGACGAAGTTGGTGATGCCGGGGCCGTTCTGCGCGATCATCATCGACATCTTGCCGGTGGCGCGGGTGTAACCATCGGCGATCATCCCGCCCGAGGTTTCATGGGCGCAGTCCCAGAACTTGATCCCGGCGGCCGGGAACAGGTCGGAGATCGGCATCATCGCGGATCCGATAATGCCAAAAGCATTGTCGATGCCGTGCATTTGCAGGACCTTAACAAAGGCCTCTTCGGTGGTCATTTTCATTTGGGGCTCCAATCTTGGAAACAGGGGAGAAGTCAGAGAATTTCGTCGTTCAGGTGGTACCAGTGGTACATGAAGCGCTGGCCGAGCCTGCGGAACGGGGTCAGGATGCCGTGGCTGGGCAGCGGCGAGGAGAAGATCGGCAGATCGACCGGAATGCCCTTGCCCGAGACCAGCTCGGCCAGACGTTTGCCCGCCTGCGCGGAATACATCACGCCGTTGCCGCCATAGCCCATCGCGTAATAGACGGTGCGGTCGCGGTCGGGCTGGAAGATTCGCGGCATCATGTCGTGGCTGACATCCACCCAACCCCACCAGGAGTAGTCGAGGTCGATATCGGTCAGCGCCGGGAACTTGCGGTGCAACCCGGTGCGCAGCAGCGCGAGGTGCCTGGGGTTCTCGGCGTCGCGCCCGGTGATGGCGCTGCGGCTGCCGATCTGCATCCGCCCGTCGGGCAGCAGCCGGTAATAGTGGCGCAGCGTCCGCGTGTCGGTGAGCGGCGAATGCGTCTTGATCCCGCATTCGGCAAGCTCTTCGTCGGTCAGCGGGCGGGTAACGATCGAGTTGGACAGGATCGGCATCAGCCGGTGCTTGGTGCGGTGGTTGAGACCCGGCGGCGTATAGCCCGCCGTGGCCAGCGCAACCGCGCGGGCGCGCACCGTGCCACCCGGCGTTGTCAGGTGATGCACGCCGTCCTTGACCACCCAGCCCATCACCGGGCTGGCGGTGTGGATCTTGGCCCCCAGCTTGCGCGCCAGGCGGATGTAGCTGAAGGCCAGTTTGCCCGCGTGGATGCAGGTGCCGTCCGGCTCCCACATGGCGCCATGGGCCTCCTGATCCTTGACATGTTCCTCGTGCAGTTCCTCGCGGCCGAGGATACGCGAGCCATAGCCGAAGGTCTCGTTCAGGAGTTTGCTTTCCTTTTCCAGCTTGGGCATCACCTTGGCGCGGTGGGCAATATAGTAATGTCCGCCCGGCTGCGGATCACAGTCGATATCGTCCGACCCGATCAGATCGTTGAACAGCTCGAACGCCTCGCAGACCTCGCCGTGCATCCGCTTGGCGACATCGACACCCCAGCGTTCGATCCACTGCGACCGCTTGAGGCGGCCGGACGAGATCTGGGCCTGGCCACCGTTGCGGGTGGAACAGCCCCAGGCGACCGTGTTCGCTTCGAGAACCGTGGCCTTGATACCGTGTTCCTTTGCGAGATGGATCGCAGTCGACAAACCGGTATAGCCCGAACCGACGATAACGACATCGACATCCATGTCGTGCGACACCGGGCCGTCATCCTCGGGCGGGGTACCGGCGGTGCCGATCCAATAGGTCGGCGCATGGTCCCGGTTGTGGCCGGGGCCCGCATCGATGATCGGATCGTATTTCGGATCGTAGGTGGCCTTGGGCCAGTGACGCGGCCGCAGATCTTGAGCCATGGGAGTGTTCCTGTGTGAAGGGCGGCGGGCTGGTCAGGCTTTGAAGGCGGGGCGCGATTTGCGCAGCGCCTGCTTCACCACGATCTTGCCATCGCGCAGGGTAAAGAGATCGGCGCCTTGCGCCTCGATCCGCATGCCGTTTGCATCAGTGCCGGAGAAGGTCCATTCCGACACGGCGCGGTCACCGTGGACAAAATGGCCGTGATGGTCCCAATGGGCGTCGGCCATTCCGGCCCAGACGGCGGAGAAGGCCTTGGCGATGGCCTCGGCGCCTTCGACCTTGTTGCCATAGGCGTGATCGCCGCCGACGGTGTAGAACACGCAGTCATCCGCGAAATGGGTCATCACGGCCTCGACGTCGTGACGGTTGAAGGCGTCGAACGTATCGGCGAGGTCCTGGGCGGTGAGGGTCTTGGTCATGGGAATGTCTCCGGTGCTTTGAGTGTTATTTCTGGATCTGCTGGCTGTCTTCCCGATAGGGAACGACCAGCGTCGGGATATCGGCGCGGCGCAGGACGCGGGTGGCGACGGTGCCGAGGAAGGTGTGGGTGAACCCGTGGTCATGCGCGCCCAGCACGATCAGGTCGCAGCCGAGCTGCCTGGCGCGGCGCAGGATCGCGTCGGCCGGGTGGCCATCGATCACCTCGATCGAGGTCACCTGGTCGCGGATATGGGTGCCTTCGGCATCCAGCGCTTCCCAGAAGCGCTGCTGACGCTCCGCCAGTATCTGCTTGACCATTTCGTGGCGGCGCTGGGCCGCCTTTTCGCGGGTCTCGCTGTTGAGGATGAACATTTCAAGCGTCACGCGCGCGTCTTCGGACAGAGGTTCGTTGACATGCAGGACGTGGATCTGTGCGCCCGTGACCTCGGCCAGGCTGGCGGCATGGCGCAGCGCATAGGTGGAGTTCTGCGACAGGTCGGTGGCAAAGAGGATATTGGTGATCGTGGGTTTCATCGGTGTTTTCCTGTCGAAAGAGCGTCAGTAGCCCATCACGCGCGGCAGCCAGAGCGAGAGCTGCGGGAAGAGGGCGATGATGAAGATCGCAATCGTGTTGATCGCGGCGAAAGGCAGCGCGCGCAGCGAGATCGTCTCGATCGAGATGTTCGAGATGCCCGATGCGATGAACAGGTTCTCACCCAGTGGCGGGGTCTGGAACCCGATGCCCAGCGTACAGATCATCACCACCCCGAAATGGACCGGGTCGATCCCCATGGAATAGGCCACCGGCAGCATCACCGGCGCCAGGATCAGGATCGCCGCCAGCGTTTCCATGAACATGCCGACGAAGAGCAGGAAGAAGATGATCAGCGTCCAGATGATATAGAGGTTGTCGGTCAGCGACAGCATGCCGTTGGCGATGATCGCGGGGATCTGGTTTTCAACCAGAAGCCTGCCAAAAACGGTGGCGGTGAACAGGATCAGCAGCACGCGACCGGTGAGCCAGGTCGTGGTTTCGAGCGAGCGGTTGATCGAAGCAAAGGTTAGTTCGCGGTAGATGAACACACCGACAAAGAGGGTGTAGAAGATCGCGACGATGGCGGCCTCGGTGGGCGTGAACCAGCCGGTATAGATGCCGCCGAGGATCACGACCGGTGCCATCAGCGACCAGAAACCCCGGTACAGTTCGCACAGGATGTTGCGGGCCGACCAGCCCTCGGTCATGCCGGTGTAGCCGTGTTTGCGGCTCAGGATATAGTTCATGATCAGGAGGCTGCCGGCGATGACAAAGGCAGGGACGAAGCCCGCGATGAACAGGACCGGGATCGAGACCGACTGGAAGGTGCCGAATTTCTCGACCGCTTCGGGCGGGGGCACCATGCCCAGCGCCGAGATGCCGAAGATGACCAGCGGGATCGAGGGCGGAATGACGATGCCAAGACCCCCGGCCGAGGCGGTGACCGCCGAGGCATAGCCGCGCTCGTAGCCGCGCTGGATCATTGCCGGGATCATCAGCATGCCGACGGCTGCCGTGGTGGCCGGACCAGAGCCCGAGATCGCGCCGAAGAACAGGCAGCCCACCACCGTGGCGGCGCCCATGCCGCCGGTGAAGGGACCGGCGAGGCTCTCGGCGATGTTGATCAGCCGCTTGGAGATGCCTGCGGCCTCCATCAGGGCGCCGGCCAGGATAAATGCGGGCAGCGCCATCAGCGGGAAGGAGCCCACCGAAGTAAAGGCGATCTGCACGAACTTGATCGGGTTTTCATCGAGATAGAGGAAGGAGATCAGCGACGCGACACCCAGGGCCACGGTGATCGGCGCGCCGATCAGGAGCAGCAGAAGGAACGAGCCGAACAGGATGGTGACGATTTCGTTTTCCATGGCGAATGCTCCTTACTTTGCGTCGGATTGCTGTTGGGATTTCAGGTCGTCGAGGTCGATCTTGTCGGGATCGGCGATCTCTTCGCCCTTGACGAGGCGGCGCCAGTTCACCTGGAGGATGCGGATCGTCATCAGCGTGAAGGCGATGGGCAGGGCGATGTAGACCCAGCTCAGATGGATTCCAAGTGTCTGGGAAGACTGGAATTTATTCATCTTGAAGAAGATGAAGTCGATCGTCAGGTAGACGAAATAGACGTTGAAGAAGAGCCAGAAGAGATCGGCGAAGCCTTCGAAATACTTCGCCCACGAGGCCGGGAAGAGCTTGAACTGAAAGGTGACGCGGTTATGGGCGCTCATCTTTGCGGCATAGCTGGCGCCGAAGAAAACAAACCAGACGAACATGTAGACCGACAGTTCCTCGATCCATGAGAACGAGTAGTTGAAGAACTGCCGCGACAGGATCTGTGTGAACAGAAGCCCCACGAACAGCACCAGAAGTATCCGGCAGATGTAGCTTTCGATATTGTTGACGATGGACCAGAACTTGCTCATTGCGCCCTCCTCCCTGAGGTGGCGCGCGCCGGGTTGGCGCGCGCCTTTCGTTCAAAGCGTCACTGCTGAACCGGCGCGCGGCCGAGCGTTTCCAGAACGGCGTTGAGCTTCTCTACACCGCCGATCGAGTCGTAGAACTTGGGCCAGACGGCTTCGGTCGCCAGCTTGATGAACTCTTCCTCGCCGTTTTCCGGATCGGAAATCTCCATGCCCTTGGCGAGCAGGTCCTGCTTGATCGCGGCCTCGGAGTCGCGCAGGAACTGGGCGCTGGCCTGGGTTGCCGCCTGACCTGCGTCGAGGATCATCTGCTGCTCGTCAGCCGACAGGCTCTGGAACAGGCTTTCGGAAATGATCAGCGGCTCGATCGAGAAGATGTAGCGGATGTTGGTGATGTATTTCTGGACTTCGTAGAACTTCATCGCGTTCACGGTCAGGTACGGGTTGTCCTGCCCGTCGACGACCTGCTGTTGCAGCGCGGTGAAGGTTTCGGACCAGGCCATCGGCGTCGGGTTGATGCCCCAGGCCTTGTAGGTGTCGATCATGATCTCGTTCTTGGGGACACGCACGACGAGCCCCTGAAGATCGGCCACCGATTTCACCGGCTTCTTGGAGTTGGTCAGCACGCGGAAGCCGGTATAGGTCCAGGCGATGATGCGGACACCGGCGTCGTTGATGGTGTTCTGGGTCAGCTCTTCGCCGATCGGGCCCTGGGTCAGCTTTTCGGCATCTTCAAGGCTGAGGATGACGTAAGGAAGCGAGAACACGCCAACGGTGGGCGAATAGGGCGTGATGTTGTTGATCGCCAGAAGCGACATGTCGAGCGTGCCCATCGCGGCATCGTTGACGGTGACTTCCTCGGAACCGAGCTGGCCGTTGAGGAAGAGCGTCGCGGTGTGCTTGCCGCCGGACTTCTCTTCGAGCGCGGTGACAAAGGCCTTGCCGGTGGCTTCCTGGGCGCTGCCTGCGCTGTCGCCGACGGCGATCTTGAAGTTCTTCGCGTCAGCGGCACCGGCGCCGATCATCAGGGCGGCGATGGCAACGGCGGCTGCGGGTTTGAAGTGGGATAGGAATGTCATGAAATCCTCCAGGTTGACGTTCGCGCGTTACGCGAATGGCCCGCCGCTGCCATGTTCCTCCCGACTGCGGCTGGGATGGCGCTAGGTATCGGTGGGCTCGGAGACTCGATAGGGCCAGATTTGCATTTGACTTAGACCAGTAAGAAGTCAAAATTATGCATATGATCAAAATGAGGATCCCCCCGGACATATTCTTTCTCGACAAACAGTCGGAGCGCCCCTTGCAGGGGCAGATCCGGGAAACGGTGATTGCGGCGATCCTGTCCCAGCAGGCGCCGCCGGGGACTGCTCTGCCGTCTTCGCGCCAGCTGGCGTCTCATCTTGGGATTGCAAGAATGACGGTGACGCTGGCCTATCAGGAACTGGTCGCGCAGGGATATGTCGAATCGCTCAACCGCGCCGGGTACCGCGTTGCCGAATCGGGCGCGGCGCATCGGATCGCTGTCAGCGACCCGGACTGGTCCGATGGTTCCTCGGGGCGCTGGGATCGTTTCCTGTCCGACACGCTGGCGACCCGGCGGCGGGTGCTGAAACCGGTGGACTGGCGCAGCCTGCCGTTTTCCTTTGTCTACGGGCAGATGGACACGACCCTGTTCAACCATACCGCGTGGCGCAACTGTGCGCGGCAAGCGCTGGGCACCCGCGATTTCGATGCGATGGCGGGGGATATGGTCACGGCGGATGATCCGTTGCTGGTCAACTATATCCGGGCGCGGACCCTGCCCCGGCGCGGCATCGCGGCCGACCCGGACCAGATCCTGGTGACCGTGGGCGCGCAGAACGCCCTTTGGTTGATCATCGCGCTGCTGGCGCGCCGGGGGCTGAGGGCGGTGTGCGAGAACCCCGGTTACCCCGATACCGTGGCTGCCCTGCGGTGGCACGGGGCCGAGGTGGAGACGATCGACATCGACGAGCACGGGTTGCCGCCCACCCGGATTCCGGCCGGCACGGACGCGGTCTTTGTCACCCCCAGCCACCACGCGCCCACCAGTATCACCATGCCCAAGGCGCGGCGGCTGCAATTGCTGGCCTATGCCGAAACCCATGATTTCATCGTGGTGGAGGATGATTACGAGTTCGAGATGAGCTATCTTGAACCGCCGAGCCCGGCGCTGAAGGCCTTCGACCGGACGGGCCGGGTGCTGTATGTCGGCAGTTTCTCGAAATCGCTGTTTCCCGGCCTCAGGCTGGGGTATCTAGTCGGTCCGCGCAGCGTGATCGCCGAGGCGCGCGAGTTGCGGTCGCTGATGCTGCGCCATCCGGCCGGGCACCAGCAGCGGACAGCGGCCTACTTCATGGCGCAGGGCCATTTCGACATGCAGATCCGCGATATGCGCCAACAGTTCGCGCGCCGCCGCAAAGCGATGCAGGCCGCGTTGGAGTCGCATGATTTCGAGATCGCGGGCGCGGCGCGATTTGGCGGATCCAGCCTTTGGGTCAAGGGGCCGGATGGGCTCGATTCAACTGAACTGGCGAACAGTCTCTTGCAGGACGGGGTGCTGATCGAGCCCGGCGCGCCGTTCTTTGACCGTCTGGATGGGCCGTGCCCGTTCTTTCGGCTGGGGTTTTCGTCGATCCCGGTGGATCGCATCGAACGAGGCATCGCGCTGATCGCGGAACATGCCGGGCGGCTATTGTCTCGCTGAGCGACCTGCCCGGCGCCAAGGCGAAATCTTTTGATCTTCGCCGGGTTTCCTATATAGAGGCACATTCACGCCCGAGACCCGAGTCTGTCCATGTCCGTCAAAGCTCCAATCACCCAGGATGTCCTGACCCTTCCCCGCAAGCTGCCCGAGGGAAAGATCAACCTTATCGGGCTGACCCGCGACCGGATGCGTGAGGTGCTGATCGAACATGGCACGCCCGAGAAACAGGCCAAGATGCGGGTGGGCCAGATCTGGCAATGGATCTATCAATGGGGCGTGCGCGACTTCGATGCGATGACCAACCTGGCCAAGGCGTACCGCGCGCAGCTTGCCGAGCATTTCACCATCGAAATCCCCGAAGTCGTGACCCGGCAAGTGTCCGAGGACGGCACCCGAAAGTATCTGGTCCGCATCGCGGGCGGGCACGAGGTGGAGGTGGTCTATATCCCTGAAGAGGATCGCGGCACGCTGTGTATCTCGTCGCAGGTGGGCTGCACGCTGACCTGTTCGTTCTGCCATACCGGTACCCAGAAGCTGGTGCGCAATCTGACCGCCGCCGAGATCGTGGGCCAGATCATGATGGCGCGCGACGATCTGGGCGAATGGCCCGTTCCCGGCGCGCCCAAGGATGAAACCCGCCTGCTCAGCAACATCGTGCTGATGGGCATGGGCGAGCCGCTCTATAACTTCGAGAACGTGCGCGACGCGATGAAGATCGCCATGGACCCCGAAGGCATCCAGCTGTCACGTCGGCGCATCACCCTGTCGACCAGCGGCGTTGTGCCCGAGATCGCGCGGACGGCGGAAGAGATTGGCTGCCTTCTGGCGATCTCGTTCCATGCCACCACGGACGAGGTGCGCGACGTACTGGTGCCGATCAACAAGCGCTGGAACATCGAAGAACTGCTGACGGCGCTGGCGGCCTATCCCAATGCGTCGAATTCCGAGCGGATCACGTTCGAATACGTGATGCTCGACGGGGTGAACGACAGCGACGCGGATGCCCATCGCCTGCTGGACCATATCAAGCGCCACAAGATCCCGGCCAAGATCAACCTGATTCCGTTCAACGAATGGCCCGGCGCGCCCTACAAACGGTCGTCGAACAACCGCATTCGCGCATTCGCCAACATCATCTATCAGGCGGGCTATGCCGCGCCGATCCGCAAGACGCGGGGCGACGATATCATGGCCGCCTGCGGGCAGTTGAAATCGGCCACCGAACGGGCGCGCAAATCCAGAAAGCAGATCGAGGCCGAGGCCGGTCTGGGCGACTGACGCTCAGTCGCCGAACCGATGGCTGATGAGCCGGTCGGCTATGTCGCGCCGGACCTCTTCGGGTTGCGCGTCGAGCGCCTGTATCAGGCCGCGCATCTCGGCGCGCACTCCGTGTAGCTGGTCGATGAGCGAGATCATCAGACCGATGGCCTCGGGCTCGGCCTCGTACTGGTCGTGCAGGTCACAAGCCAGTTCCAGCCGCGCAATGTCGATCTCCTGATACATCGGGCCGGTCTCGGTCTGGGCCGGGATCACGATATGGGCGGCGCAGTATTCGACCAGGCGCCCCTCGGTCAGGCGTGACACACGGGCGATGACTTCGCTTTCGCTGAAGAACGGGGTCATGTCGGCATCCCCTTTCTTGGATTGTACGAATGGGATTTGCGCCAGTTCTCCATGAAATCGCGCAACCTGTCGTCGACGCGGTCGGGCATGATGATGGTGATCTCGACCAGTTGGTCGCCCCGCCCGGTGCCGCCACGCTGGCGCACGCCCTTGCCCTTGAGCCGCAGTGTCTTGCCGCTGCTGGTGCCGGGCGGGATGGTCACGGCGACCGGCCCGTCTATGGTCGGCGTCGCCACCTTGCCGCCCAGCACCGCCTCGTCCAGTGTGATCGGCAGGGTCAGTTGAATATCGTCGCCATCGCGTCGGAATACGGGGTGCGGCGCCACCGAGATCGTGACCAGCGCATCGCCCGCAGGCCCGCCGCCAAAGCCCGGATCCCCCTTGCCGCGCAGCCGGATCGTCTGGCCGTCGGCGACCCCGACCGGGATGCTGACCTCGAGCCGGTCGCCACCCGGCAAAGTGATCGGTTTGGTCGCGCCAAACACCGCGTCCAGAAACGAGATCTGCATCGCATAGCGGCGATCCTGCCCCGGCGCGCGATACTCGTGAGTGCGTCCCGCACCGCCCTGCCTGCGCATGAACTCGGCAAAGATGTCGGACATGTCCTCGTACTCGCCCTGTGCCTGGGCGCGGCGATAGGGGTTACCGGCGGCTTCGGAATGGCTGCGGTAATACTGTTGCTGCGGTTTCTCCTGGCCCGAGGCGTCGATCTCGCCCCGGTCGAACCGGGCGCGGGTTTCAGGATCTTTCAGGAGATCATAGGCCGCGGCGGCCGCCTTGAACCGCGCCTCGGCTGTGGCATCCCCCGGTTTCAGGTCCGGGTGACACTCCTTGGCGATCTTGCGATACGCTTTCTTGATTTCATCCTGCGACGCATTCCTGGACAGTCCAAGGGCCGCATAGGGGTCGGTGCTCATGTCTGGCTCGTCATCCGTGTCTGGCGCGTTTCCCGCACCGGGGATTAGATCACGAGGCAAGGCATGCCGCAAAGAGGCGTCTTGGCGCAGCGATCCAAGTGGCGGTTTTTCTGGTTTTTTCGCCTCGGGCGTATAACATCCGGTAAAGATTAACGAGGAGTATCGGACGTGTATCGCACCATGCTGTCAATTGCGGCCGTTCTGGCCGGTAATGCCGTCGGTCTCTTGCTGGCCGCGCTCTTGCTCGACGGGTTTTCCATCGCGCCCCTGTCGTTCATCTTTGTCGTGGCAATCTTTTCGCTGATCCAGGTGGTGGCGGGGCCGCTGATCAACAAGCTCAGCGAAAAGAACCTGCCCGCGCTCCAGGGCGGGGTGGCGCTGGTCGTCATCTTTGTGGGCCTGCTCGTGACCGAGATGCTGACATCCGGCCTGGTGATCGGCGGCGCGACGAACCTGCTGCTCGCCACGCTCTTGGTCTGGATCGGGGCGCTGATCGCCGGGATCGTGCTGCCGATCTACGTGTTCAAGGAACTGCGGGAAAACAAGGCGAAATAGCGCTCAGACCACCCCGTCGAGCGACGTTTTCAACGCTTGCCACAGTTCTTCAACCGGCTCGCAGCCGATCGAGAGGCGGACAAAGCCGGGATCGACCGCATCGCCCCAGCGGATGCGGCGCTCGGCCGAGCTGTGGACGCCGCCGAACGAGGTGGCCGGTCGCAGCAGCGGGCATGTGTTGATGAACCGCTCGGCCTTGTCGGCATTTTCCAGCGTCAGCGACATCAGGAAACCGAACCGCCGCATCTGACCGCGTGCCAGATTATGCGCCGGGTCCGTCGGCAGGCCCGGATACCGGAGCGCCCTGACCACGGGATGTTGTGCCAGGCGCGGGGCCAGAACCTCGGCCGAGGCGCACATCCGGTCGTAGCGCACCTCCAGCGTTTCCAGCCCGCGATGCAAGAGCCAGGCCTCGTGCGGGCCGGGGATGGCGCCGGAAATGCGGCGCCAGTCGTCCACCGCCTGCAACAGATCACTGTTGCGGGTGGCGACATGGCCCATCAGCAGGTCGGAATGGCCGCCCATCGCCTTGGTGTCCGAGGCGACCACCATGTCGATGCCCAGGTCGAGCGGTCGCTGTCCCAGCGGCGTCATCGTGGTGTTGTCGCAGATCGTGATCCCGCCCGCAGCGCGCACCGCACCCGCGACGGCCGCCAGGTCGATCAGGTCCAGGCCAGGGTTCGACGGCGTTTCCAGGAACACCACGTCAAACCCGGCAAACCCTCCGGCGGCGAATTCCGCGGTTGGGCGTTCGACAACCTCGACCCCCAACTGGCGCAGATAACGGTCGGACAACAGCCGCGTCACGTAATAGCCGTCGCCGGGGATCAAGAGTCGCTGGCCCGCCTTCAGCGTGGCAAACAGCGCCGCCGAGATCGCCCCCATGCCGGACGGAAAGATACGGCAGGGCGCCGCTTCAAGATGCTCCAGCGCATGTTCAAGCGCCACCCAGGTCGCGTTGTGCACCCGGCCGTAGTTGGAGAAAGTCTCAGGCTCGCCGGGCAGGTGGTACATGCTGGACTGTACCAGCGGCAGGGCCACAGGATCGCCTTTGGACAAGGCATTGCCGCGCAGATGCAAAAAGGCGCCCATGGCGGGGCCTTGGCGTTCGGTGTCGTCCATTCCCGGTCTCCGATGATCTTCGACGCAGGTCTAGCACCCTGTCCGCAGGGCCGAAAGAGGCGCGTGCGTTTGCGCTTCTTTCTGGTCTGAAATACTCCGGGGGAGCCGCAGCTTTGCTGCGGCGGGGGCAGAGCCCCCCTTTTTTGCCCGCCCTCATTTTTCCTCATTCGCGTTCAATTTCCGCCCCGATCAACAGTCAGTTTCGAAATTGGCAACAACGCCATGGAGGACAGGAAATGGCACAGGCAGATATCGGTGGCGCGATGATTGAAGCAGGCGTTCTGGACCTGCTGCAACGCGAACGCGCCAAGGCGCTGAGCGCGCGCGAATGGAAATTCCGGTTGATGGGCTACGGCTATGGCATCAAGGACGTCAAGGGCGCCCAGGTGGTGACCAAGCTGCCGCAGGGTATCGAACTGGGCATTCTGCCCGCACATATGAACTGATCGGGTTGTTCCCCGGTCAGACCGAAACCGACGCAGGTCCGCCCATGGCGTGGGTCATGGTGCCGCCTTCGGCCGGGTCGGTATCCTTGCGTATGTGCAGGACGGTGTCCCGAACCCGATTCCAGGTGCCTTCGTCGGGATAGATCATCACGATCAGCCCCTCGGTCGGGCTTATCCGTACGAGATGGCCGCCCACTGCGCCCATCGCCTTGATCTGATTCAGTTTGTCCCGCGCGCTGGCGATCAGCGCGGTCTCGTTCAACGACGCATCATAGGTCCAGCTGGATACGGTCACATAGGCCATCACGTCCTCCCGCCTTGGCTCAGCGAGGACAGTCTAGCACGAATCGCCTCAGCGGCCGGGGATACTGTCGCGTGGGGGCGCCGGTTCCCAGTTTTCGATGATATCCACCGCCTCCTGAGCGGTTTCGACAAAGCGGAACAGGTCCAGATCCTCGGCCGAGATCGTGCCGGCATCGGCCAGCGCCTCCCAGTTGATCACCCGTTCCCAGAAGTCACGTCCGAACAGCAGGAAGGGCACCCGCTCCATCCGGCCGGTCTGGATCAGGGTCAGGGATTCGAACAGCTCGTCCAGCGTGCCGAACCCGCCCGGAAAAATGGTGATCGCCCGCGCGCGCATCAGAAAATGCATCTTGCGGATCGCGAAATAGTGGAAGTTGAAGCTCAGTTCCGGCGTCACATAGGCGTTCGGTGCCTGTTCGTGCGGCAGCACGATGTTGAGCCCGATGGAACAGCCGCCCGCCTCTTGTGCGCCCCGGTTGCCCGCCTCCATCACGCCGGGTCCGCCGCCGGTGCAGATCACCATTTCCTGGCACCCGCTGAGTTTCGACTTCTCGGTGATCAGGCGGGCGAATTCGCGCGCCTCGTCATAATATTTCGATAGCTCCGCCAACGTCTGGGTGCGGGCCTTGTCCTTGTCGGCGGGGGCAGGAATGCGGGCGCCGCCGAACAGGACCACGGTCGAGGTGATGTTGCGCTCGGCCATCATCATTTCCGGCTTGAGCAGTTCCAGTTGCAGCCGCACCGGGCGCAGCTCGTCGCGGCACAGGAAATCTTCGTCGGCAAAGGCGAGCCGGTAGGCCGCCGAGCGGGTCTGCGGCGTGTCCGGGACGTGGCGTGCCGTCGAGCGGTCGGTATGGGCGTCGCGGAACGGGCTTTGGCGGTCGTCTCTCATGGCGCGGGCTTCCCTGCTTGCGTCTTTCTCTCTGAGCTATAGGGTTCGCGGGGCAAGTGCCAGAGGCAGAGCGGCAAAGAGGGCGAGAGATGGACTGGACGGCAGAGATTTCGGCGGCGGCGGAGCGTATCGCGGGGCATGTGCAGGTGACGCCGGTGATGGTGACGCAGGGCTTCGGCCTGTCCCATCCGGTCGAGATGAAGCTGGAGCACATGCAGCATACCGGCAGTTTCAAGGCACGCGGGGCCTTCAACACCTTGCTGGCCAGCGAGGTGCCCGCAGCTGGCGTGGTGGCCGCCTCGGGAGGAAATCACGGGGCGGCGGCGGCCTATGCGGCGGGCGCGCTGGGCCATCCGGCCAAGATATTCGTGCCCGAGATCGCGGGTCCCTCCAAGATCGCGTTGATCCGGGGCATTGGTGCCGATCTGGCGGTGGTGCCGGGTGAATATGCCAATGCGCTGACGCTGGCGCGTCAGCACGAGGCTGATACCGGCGCGATGCAGATCCATGCCTATGACGCGCCGCTGACGGTGGCGGGGCAGGGGACATGTTTTGCCGAATGGGACGCGCAGGGGCTGGCGGCCGATACGGTGCTGATCGCGGTCGGTGGTGGCGGGCTGATCGCGGGCGCGCTGGCCTGGTGGCAGGGGGCGCGCAAGGTAGTCGCGGTGGAGCCGGAGACCTCCTGTGCGCTCCATGCTGCGCTGGCGGCGAATGGGCCGGTCGATGTCGATGTGTCGGGTATTGCCGCAAATGCGCTGGGCGCGCGGCGGATCGGCGAGATCTGTTTCGGGCTTTCGCAGGGGTCGGTGACCTCGGTTCTGGTGCCCGATGCCGCCATCGCCCAGGCGCAGCGCGCGCTCTGGTCGGAACGGCGGATCCTGGTGGAGCCAGCGGGCGCCACGGCGCTGGCGGCGCTGATGTGTGGCGCCTATCGGCCGGAGCCGGGCGAACGGGTCGCGGTGCTGGTCTGTGGCGGCAATATCGCGCCCGATCCCTTTGCAGGCTAGAAAGAGGGCGTCTGTTGGGAGGCTTGGCGCAAACTGCTCAAGCCATGTCGCATTGCGCCAAGGCCCGCGCTTGCGTATAGGCGACACCAACATCACGCATTGATCAGGGAGCAAGACCTCATGTCCAACGCACAGCTGGAAGCCGCCATCGAGGCCGCCTGGGAGGCCCGCGACACAATCACCCCCGCAACCACGGGTGAGGCCCGCGAGGCTATCGAGGAAACCCTGAACGCGCTGGATGGTGGCACACTTCGCGTTGCCGAGAAACAGGCCGATGGCAGCTGGCACGTGAACCAGTGGGCGAAGAAGGCGGTGCTGCTGGGCTTCCGCATCAAGGATATGGAAATCCAGTCGGGCGGCCCGCAGGGTGGCGGCTGGTGGGACAAGGTGGACAGCAAGTTCGCCGGCTGGGGTGAGAACCAGTGGAAGGCCGCGGGCTTTCGCGCGGTGCCCAACTGCGTGGTGCGCAAATCGGCCTATATCGCGCCGGGCGTGGTTCTGATGCCGTCCTTCGTCAACCTCGGCGCCTATGTCGATAGCGGCACCATGGTCGATACCTGGGCCACGGTGGGTTCCTGCGCGCAGATCGGCAAGAACGTGCATCTGTCGGGCGGCGTCGGCATTGGCGGCGTGCTGGAGCCGATGCAGGCCGGCCCCACCATCATCGAGGACAATTGCTTTATCGGTGCCCGCTCCGAGGTGGTCGAGGGCTGCATCATCCGCGAGGGTTCGGTGCTGGGCATGGGCGTCTATATAGGCAAGTCGACCAAGATCGTCGATCGCGAGACCGGCGAAGTCATGTATGGCGAAGTGCCGCCCTATTCGGTGGTGGTCTCGGGGTCGATGCCGACGACCGGCGGCATCAGCCTCTATTGCGCGGTGATCGTCAAGCGTGTTGACGAGAAGACCCGGTCCAAGACCGGCATCAACGAGTTGCTGCGCGACTGATCCGGCAGCACGGATTCCGAACCAGGCCGCGGCAGGGTTTGCCGCGGCTTTTCCATGTCTGTCAGGCGCGCAACAGGGCCCGCGCCTCGTATCCGCGCAGTGCCGGGCGCACCGATGGGCCATAGCCATAGCCCGGCGCCGAGAGATCCGGCATCAGGCGCAGGACCTCATCGCGGGTTTCGCGATCGAAGGCGCTGAGCGACAGGTCGCCCGGGTGATAGCTTTCGCTTTCCAGCCCGTCTGCGCAAATCACCTGATGCCGGTCAAACAGGATATGGACGTAAACCACCGGCAAACCGTCGGCGCAGCGGCGGATCGTGTGCCCGTTTTCCAGGTCCTTCGCCTTGACCAGAACCTCGGCCGCACCGAACAGCAGCTCGGATCGCGGCAGTTCCAGCAATATCCGGTGGTTGGGGGACACCGCCACGGCGCCATGCCGCCCCAGTGCGCCCCGGGAGATCAGGATGGGGGCGTCGGCCCCTTCGGCGATGCGCCGGGTGTGTCCGACCCAGCGCACGGGCTGCGGGCCGTGATCCTTGGTGAACACCTTGTCGCCGGGCCTGAGGGTTTCGACGGCGATCTTGCCTTGCGGCGTGTCGATCAGGGTGCCCGCGACGAAACACGGGGTCGTGTTGATCGTGACAAAGGCAATGTCGGTGTTTCCCGCCGCATCCGTCACCTGATAGGAAAACGCGTTCGAGCTTGCCTCGGACCCGTCGGAATCGATGGTAAAGGTTCCATCGGCGTTCAGGGTGATGGTTTCGCCGGTGGACAGCGTCACGGTATCCCCAGCCGAGACCGGCTGTCCATTGATCATGGTGATGGTGAGCGTTCCGCCCGCCGCCGAACTGTCATTCGCCAGCACATCGACCGTCTCCGCGTTTCCGCCGGTCACCTCGACCGTGTCATCTTCGGCGATCAGGGCGGTCTGGATGGAGTCGCCAGCGATCAGGAGGTTGGAATCGTATGCCCCGTCCCCGGCATCGGCGATGGCGATCTTGATCGTGTTGATCTCGCCGGGATTGACCGGCGCCTTGAGCGTCAGCGTGACAGTGAACCCGTCCATCTCGGTATTGGCGATCTCGGCGTTGGCCGGATTGTCGACATATAGGTTCGAATTCGATTCATCGTTGATATTGTCGATGGTGATATCGCCATCGCCGATGGTCAGTTCCGCCTGAACACCGTTGACCCATATGCCAACCGCGTCATTGAAGCCGGAACCCACATATTCGAGATACTCCTCGGATGAAAACACCACCTGCATGGTCAGTGTGGAGCCTTCTGGGACAAAACTGGCCTCGAAAACCGCCGCGTCATAGGTCTGCGCGCCGGCCATCTGTGTCAGTTGCGAGTCGCCCGCGAGTTGATGATTTGTGCTGGTTCCGGCAGAGGTATTGGCGTCACCGGAACTGTTGGTGATCGCGGTCGCGTTGCCGGTGGAGAGGATCACGCCGGTGTCCGATGGCGTGATGTCGGGTGCGACGGTATCGCCGTCCGAATAGATGCCCGAGGCCGAGGCGGCGCCGGTGTAGTCGGCTGACACGATCTGAATCCCGTTGCCGAACATGGCATTGGCCATGTCCATGGCCGAGGCTGAGGTGTCGATGGGCAATTCGCTGGCAGTGGGCATCGGGCGGGGATCCGGTCAGTTGGTTCCTGCCCGGGATAGCCCGCCCAGCTTTCCAATCTCTTTACCCCGGGCCGCGCCAACGCGGATCCGGGGTGCGATTTCCGGACAGTTTGTATCAAGTTGACGTCTTGCGGGGCGCGCGCTAAGGCGACGCCATGGAAAAGCCCAAGAAACAATCCCGCCAGCAGGTGTTCACACTTGTCGTCCAGATCGGACGCAAGGCAGGCGATGGTCTGCCTGAGGGCGCCACCGGCGCCGCGCTGATGTGTTATGCCAGCGGCGTGGACGAGGCCGAGGCGGTGCGCGAAACGGTGGCGATCCTGAAACAGGCCGATACCGCGCCGCTGGATGTCACCGGGTACGGCACGCTGGAAGAGCGCGAGGCGCAGGGCCACGAGATCGACGCCGAAGAGCGCGAACTGATGCAGCGGGCGCTGGACGAGAACGCGGTGATCGTGGCGCAGATGACGCCGTTCTTTGGCGACGAGGCTGACTGAGCGGGCTCAGTTCCGCGCGCCGAACCATTTGCGATAGATCTGGTCATAGGTGCCGTCCTCGCGCAGGGCGAGCAGGGCCTGGTTTACCTCTTCCACCCGGGCCGAGCCGGTGGGGAAGGCGATGCCATAGTTTTCCCGCAAGAATACCGACCCGGTGGTCGCGGCCTTGCCCCGGCCGCGATGGGTGGCGTAATAGGCCAGGATCGGCGCGTCGAATACCAGCGCATCGACATTGCCGTCTTCGAAGGCCGTCAGCATCGTTTCCAGCCCGTCATAGGCGGCAAAGTCGATCTCGCGGCGCGACAGGAAGGCGGCAGCGGTCGAGCCTTCGACCGTTCCCACGCTGCGACCGTAGAGGTCATTGACCGAGTTGACCGAACCGCTGATCGCCTCGACCGTCATCACCGACGTGATGCGGGCGGTGAACACCGAAACGATGAACAGCGACGACACCACCAGCAGAACCCCGAACATGCGCCCAAAGGCGGTGCGCGGCACGCGCTCCTCGAAGCCGCCATTGACCACCAGGTTCAGCGCCCACCAGAACGAGGGAAACCAGGCCTCGTCCAGCGACCGGTCGAAATAGGGCTGGGCGCGGCGTTCGAAATACCACATGACCATGCCGCCGGTCAGCAGGATGACAAAGGCGATGCCGATGGCCAGAAACAGATCGCGCGACATCAACGCGCGCAGCAGCGCCGGAACAGCCGATTGTTCTTCGGGCACAAGAATCTGCAAGCCGGATTCAAAGATCGGCTGGCTGAAATCCATTCGCGTTTCCCGCGCCGCCGTGATCGAGATATTGGCAATGGCCAAATCGGCCTCACCCGTCTGGACGGCATTGAGCATGTCGGCGAATCTGTCGATCCGCTCGATGTTGTACTGCCAGCCCAGTGTTTCCGACAGCGCCGCCAGCAGGTCCATCGAGAACCCGGCCTCGCCACCCTTGTCGGCAAAGGAAAACGGCGGACGCTCGACCGTGGCGACGGTGAGCGTTTGTGCCAAGAGGCCCTGGCCCCAGAACACGGCCAGAGTTGTCAGGGAAAGAAACAATTTGCGCATTGTTTGGTCACGTCCGGTTTTTAGACCCTTTAAGCGGGTCTCCTCTTGCAGGCAACCCGGCCCTGAGGTCACTCTGCCAGCAAACAAGGGCAATGTGCCGGGAAGGCAACCGGTATCGGGATTGGGGAGCATGTGGAATGCACAGAGCCGACAGCATCATTCTGGGCGGGCGGGTCCTGACCCAGGACCCGGGCAATCCAAGGGCCGAGGCGCTGGCGATCGCGGGCGGGCGGATTCTGGCCGTCGGGTCGGATGCCGAGATGCGCGCGCTGGCGGGGGCCGAGACCGAGGTGATCGAGGCCGGCGGCGCGACCGTGCTGCCCGGGTTTGTCGAAAGCCACCTGCATCTCTTCATCGGCGGGGCCGAGTTGGACCAGGTGCATCTGCACGGCACCGCCGATCCGGAAACGGCGCGGCGCAAGCTGGCCGAAGGGGCGGCACGCAGCCCCGGTTCGGGGCTGCTGGTGGCGCAGGGGCCGGGATATGCGCTGTTTGATGGGCGGGTGCCGCGCCTGCTGCTGGATGATCTGATGCCGGACCGCCCGCTGGCGCTGGTGGCCGATGATCACCACACGGTCTGGGCCAACACGCGGGCTCTGGAGCAGGCGGGTGTGCTGCACGGGCGTGAAACCCCGGATGGGCATGAGGTGGTGATGGGCGACGACGGGCTGGCCAATGGCATGCTGCTGGAACCCGAAGCCTATGCGCCGGTGCTGAGCCTGAGCGGCTATTACCGCGCGATGCAGGGTCTGGCGGTGGGCACCGAGCCGGACCCGGCACCGGATGCCGCCCAGCGCGCCGGGGATCTGGAGGCGCTGGCGCGCGGTCTGGCGCATGCCAACGCGCATGGGGTGACGTCGATCGTGAACATGGATGGCAACCTTTACACGCTCGACCTGCTCGACCAATTGCGCGCCGAAGGGCGGCTGACGGCGCGGGTACGGGTGCCGTTCCATTTCCTGCCCGAGATGGACGAGGCCGAGCTGGAGCGCGCCAGCGAGATGCACGCGCGCTGGAATGACGAGTGGCTGGCCTCGGGCTTTGTCAAACTGTTCATGGATGGGGTGATCGAAAGCAACACCGCCTTCATGAAGGCGGATTATCCAGGCCGTCCCGGATGGCGTGCGCATGGCCGGTTTTCGGCCGAACGTTTTACCCGCCTTGCGACCGATATCGACCGGCGGGGATTGCAGATCGCGGTGCATTCCATCGGCGATGCGGCGACCTCGCGCGTGCTCGATGGCTATGCGGCGGCGCGCGCTGCCAACGGCGACAGTGGTCTGCGCCACCGGATCGAGCATATCGAGGTGATCGACCCGGCCGATATTCCGCGTCTGGCCGAACTTGGTGTGATCGCCTCGATGCAGCCGATGCACGTGCCGGGGACAGGGTTTCCGCTGGAACCGGCGCAGAGCGCCATCGGGCGCGCACGCTGGCCGGACAGCTATCCGGTGCGTCGGATCAAGGATGCCGGTATTGCCGTCGCGCTGGCGTCGGACTGGCCGGTGACCGACATTTCGGTGATGCGAGGCATTCATGCCGCAGTGACCCGGCAAAGCTGGTGCACCGAACAGGCCGATCCGCGCCTGACGCTCGCCGAGACGCTGGAGGGCTATACGCTGGGCGGTGCATTTGCCGAGCGGACCGAGACGATCAAGGGCAGCCTGACGCCCGGCAAGCTGGCCGACGTGATCATCCTGGACACTGACCTGGAGGCTATCGAGCCCGCCGATCTGGACCGGGTAATGGTGCGCCGCACGATCTGTGGCGGGCGCACCGTCTATCAGCAGGCGTGAAGCGCCGCGCGCCGCTCAGGCGGCGCGGGCCTCTGCCAGGATACGGGCGTCGAACGACCGCAGGACCATGTGGCTGGGCCGCCCATGGTCGGGCAACCGACTGCGCTCGCATCCTGCAAGCACGCTGGCGGCCAGATGCAGGGGGCGACGATGCAGCCTGCCGATATAGAGGCTTTCGGCCAGCGTTCCCGCGGTGACCATGGCTTCGCCCGAGGGCAGCAGCAGCTGCGAATAGGTGATCGTCAACCCGGCGCGCGCGGGCATGACCGAATGGCCCCCGGCCAGATGGCGCGCCGAGACCAGCACTGCCTCGCGTCCGAACAGGTATTCAACCTCGGTTCCCGACAGCAGCAGCCGTTGCGACGGCGCCACCACGATGTTCTGGCGAAGTCCGAAATAGGGCCTGCGGATGGTCAGGGGCGCGGTGCTGCCAAAGGCTGGGACCGTGCGGCTGACCTTGTGCAGCACAGGCACCGCGTCGCCGCTGGCCGCGATCACCGTGTCGCCGCGCTGGATATTCCGCAACTCGCGATAGCCCGTCGGGGTTGCAATCGGCGTGTCCGGCAACAGCGATGGCATCGGACCAACAGGCTCGATCCGGTCGGACAGGGCGAAACAGACCAGATCCTGGGACACAAACCGGTGGCCGCCCTCGGTGAACAGCGCCCTGAGATCCTCGGTCCTGAGAGGGGATGGCGCGTCGATCTGCACCAGCAGCGGAAATTCGCGCTCTTCATGTTCCAGCGCGATCCAGCCCGCCCGCGCGGGTGCGTCCCAGGCATAGCTGAGCCTGAGGGTTTCAAGCCGCCCGCTGTCGGCCACGTTCAACACCTGATGCAGAACCGACCCGCCCTGGTTCACGATCAGGATCAACCCACCGCCGGGGATGGCCTGAAGGGACAGGTGGAACGGCCAGGCGCCCTGCCGTTCGTATTGCAGCAGGAACCTTGGCCGGTTCGCGTTTGGCAGACGGGTTTCGAAAACCAGGGTGCCGCGCACCATCAGGTCTTCTTCGGCGATGTTCCCCTGCGCCGCCGGGCGCTGCCGGGGCGTCAGCCCGTCGGGCGAGAACTTGTCGATGCCGGGGGCGGAAACGGCGATCCAGCTCATCTCAGGCCACCTTTCTTGGCGTCGCCAGCAATCGCGCCTCGTAATGGCGCAGGATCCGCCGGGCCGCCGGGCCGTAGCCCTCGCCGGTTCGCGGATCGAGTTCCGGAAACAGATCGCAGATTTCGGCGAGAACCGCGTCGTCGAACAGATTGCCGATCTGTGGTCCGGGAAGGAAGCTTTCGCTGGCCAGCCCCTCGGAATAGATCACTTCGTGCCGGTCGAACATGATATGGACATAGGTGACCCGTCCACCGGGGACTTGCAGCACGGTGCGCCCGTTGACCAGATCGGCGGCGGAAATCAGCACTTCGGGTTCACCGAACCACAATTCGCTGAGTACGTCGCGCACCAGGATCCGGTGCTGCGGCGAGACCATCAGGTCGCGATGCTGGCCAAGGGCCCCGGCCTTGATGAGGATGGGAGCGAAATTGCCGGTTGCATCGACGGTGTGCTCGCCGACCCAGCGGACCTCTTGCGCGCCATGGTCGCGCGTCAGCACCATGTCACCCGGCGTCAGCCGTTCGACCTGGCGTTCGCCATGGGGGGTGTCGATCAGTGTCCCGGCCACGAAACAGGGGATCGAATTGATATTGACCAACCCGGTATCGGTATTGGTGCCGTTGGTGACCGTATAGGTAAAGTTGAACTGCTCGACATCGCTGTCGCCAAAAACGGTGATGGTGCCGTCGGCGTTCAGTTGGACGCTCTGCCCTGTTTGCAGGGTGATGATACTGCCTGCCGTGACCGGTATGCCGTTCAGATGCGTGATGGTCAGCGTCGCGCCGGACGGGTTGATGTCGTTGTCCAGGATATCGAGCGTCACCTCGCCATCCGGATACATGTTGGTGTGATCGGTGACGGCGATCAGGCGGGTCTGCACGCTGTTGGCCGCGATCAGGAGGTTGGAGTCATAGCTGCTGTCCGAGACATCCGCGACCCCGATGCGAATGGTGTTCACGACACCGGGGATCACGTTCATCGTCAGGGTCATGGTGACCGTCAGGCCATCCATTTCCGTGTTATAGGCGTCGCCGGTATTGTCCAGAAACAGGTTCTGGTTGTTCGTCGAGTTGATGTTGCCGGGGTCGGCATCGCCATTGCCGATCTCCAGATCGGCCTGAACGCCATTGACCCAGACGCCGACAAAGTCCTGATAGATCGAGTTCTGGAATTCGGGGTATTCCTCGGACGAGAAGACGAACTGCATCGTCATCATGTTCGAATCCGGGATGAAACTGACATCCAGATACGACGCGTCATAGGTATTGGTGCCGGCGGCGGCATTGAAATCGGGGTTGTTGTTCTGCCCTGACGTGTTGGTCGAGGTGTTGGCCGACCGGTTCGGATCGCCGCTCGACTGGGTAAAGTCGCGGGCCCGACCGGTGGACAGGATGATCCCGCTATCACCCGGCGTCGCGCCGGGCGCCAACGCATCGCCATTGGAATAGATCGCCGACGATGGGCTCCAGCCCGAATAGGACGCCCCGACGACGGTCACCCCGTCGCCGAATATGGTCTGCGCCATCTGCATCGCAGATGCGCTGGTATTGTATGTCAGTTCGGCGCCCGTGGCCATGTTCTGCCCCAACCTGGTTCCGTCGAAGCAGAGCATTTGGGCCGGAATGATTCCGGTCCGACACGATGAACCGACCGCGTCTGATGCGCGGTTGTGTTCGGTTCAGCCTGTTCAAGGCGATATGCTCGAAACCCTGCCTCGGGTCTTGTTTTTATTTCGCAACCGTAACACGAACGAATTTGCGTTGTTAAGCGGATATCTGCGCAAAAGGCTTGGCAATGCTGCGTTTTCGTCACAAATGTGGCGTCCAGACGATCCGTAGCCGCCCAAGGAGTCCCCCATGACCACAGATGCCGCCCGGTTGACCGCCGATCTGATCCGTTGCGCCTCGGTTACGCCCGAGGATGATGGCGCGTTGGATGTGGTCGAGAATGTGCTCTCAGGGGCGGGTTTTTCCTGTGTCCGGGTTGATCGCGGCGGGGTGCGCAACCTGTTTGCACGCTGGGGCGACAAGGGGCATCCGCGCACCTTTGGGTTCAACGGGCATACCGATGTGGTGCCGGTGGGCGATGTGGCGGCCTGGACGATGCCGCCTTTTGGGGCGCAGGAGAAAGACGGGTTTCTCTATGGTCGCGGCGCGACGGACATGAAATCGGGCGTGGCGGCCTTTGCTGCCGCAGCGGTGGATTTTGTGACGCAGACACCGCCCGACGGGGCGGTGATCCTGACAATCACCGGCGATGAGGAGGGCGAGTCGATCGACGGCACCACGGCGCTGCTCGACTATATGGAGACGGCGGGCGAGCGGATGTCGGCCTGCCTGGTGGGGGAGCCCACCTGCCCCGACCACATGGGCGAGATGATGAAGATCGGGCGGCGCGGCTCGATGTCGGCCTGGTTCACGGTGACCGGCGTGCAGGGGCATTCGGCCTATCCGCACCGGGCCAAGAACCCGCTGCCGGCGATGGCGCGGCTGATGGACCGTTTGGCCAGTCACGAGCTGGATCAAGGCACCGACCACTTCGATGCGTCCACATTGGCGGTGGTCACCATCGACACCGGCAATACCGCGACCAACGTGATCCCGGCGCAATGCCGCGCGGCGGTCAACATCCGGTTCAACGATCTGCATTCGGGTGCCAGCCTGACCGCGTGGATGCAGGGCGAGGCCGACCGGGTGGCCGAGGCATTCGGCGTCACGGTCGAGATGAAGGTGAAAATCTCGGGCGAAAGCTTTCTCACCCCGCCCGGTGCGCTGTCCGATCTGGTGGCGGCTGCGGTCGAGGCGGAAACCGGGCTGGCGCCGGTGCTGTCGACCTCGGGAGGGACCTCGGACGCGCGCTTTGTCAAGGATCACTGCCCGGTGGTTGAGTTCGGGCTGGTGGGCCGCACCATGCACCAGGTGGACGAGCGGGTGGAGATTGCCCAGATCCATCAGCTCAAGGCCATTTATGGCCGGATCCTGCGGGACTATTTCTCCTGAGCGAAAGCGATGCGGCGTACGCTGTTCATCATGGTCAAGGAACCGCGCCCGGGCCGGGTGAAGACCCGGCTGGGGCGCGATATCGGCATGGTGGGCGCGGCCTGGTGGTTCCGCCACCAGACAAGGGCGCTGCTCCGGCGGCTGCGCGATCCGCGCTGGCGCATCGTGCTGGCGGTGTCGCCGGATGCCGAGGGGATGGCCAGCCGGGTCTGGCCCGCCGATCTGGCGCGCCGCCCGCAGGGGCGCGGCGATCTGGGCCAGCGCATGGCGCGGCAATTGCGGGCGGCGCCATGCGGGCCGGTCTGCCTGATCGGCGCGGATATTCCCGGCGTCACCCGCGCCCATGTCGCGCGTGCATTCGCGGCGCTGGGTGAGGCCGATTTCGTGTTCGGACCGGCACCCGATGGCGGGTACTGGCTGGTGGGCGCGGCGCGCCGGGGGGCGCTGCCGCCTGGCTTGTTCAACCATGTACGCTGGTCCAGCGAGCACGCGCTGGGCGACACGCTGGCAGGGCTGTCGGGACATCGGGTTGCTCAGGTCGGCATGCTGCAAGATGTCGATACCGCCGCCGACCTGCGCGATGCGTCTGGTGTCGCTTTTGCGGTGACGCGCCTCGCGCCGCGTGCTACGGCGGAAACATGACTCGCATCCCGACCAAGCAGGAAATCCTCGACTGGATTTCCGCGCATCCCACGCTCACCTCGAAACGCGATATCGCCAAGGCCTTTGGCATCAAGGGCTCGGACCGGATCGACCTGAAACGCATCCTCAAGGAGCTGGAGGCCGAGGGCCATCTGGAGAAGCGCAAGCGCAGCTATGCCGACCCTGACCGGCTGCCGCCGGTCAGCGTGTTGCAGGTCAAGGAACCCGACGAGAACGGCGACCTGTTCGCGCGTCCGCTGGAATGGCATGGCGAAGGGGTGGAACCCATCGTGCTGGTGCTGCCACGCGCCAGCGACCCGGCGCTGGGGGCGGGGGATCGCATCCTTGCCCGCCTTACCGTGGTGCATGAAGAGGATCACAATTACGAGGCGCGGCTGATCCGCCGGATCGGCACCAACCCGCACAAGATCCTCGGCATCTTTCGCAAGGGGGCCGAGGGCGGGCGTATCGTACCCATCGACAAGGCGGGCCAGAACGAATGGCTGGTGGCCGAAGGCGCGGTGCATGGCGCCAAGGACGGCGAACTGGTCGAGGCCGAACAGGCCGGGCCCAAGGGCCGCATGGGCCTACCGCGTGCGCGCATCATCGAGCGGCTGGGCGATCCATCAGCGCCCAAGGCGGTGTCGCTCATCGCCATTCACCAGCACGGCATCCCCGACGATTTCCCCGACAAGGTGATCGAAGAGGCGGACCGGGCAAAACCGCTGGGCCTGTCGGGGCGGATGGACCTGCGCGACATGCCGCTGGTCACCATCGACCCGTCGGACGCGCGCGACCATGACGACGCCTGTTTCGCCCATGCCGATGACGATCCCAAGAACCCCGGCGGGCACGTGGTCTGGGTCGCGATTGCCGATGTGGCGGCCTATGTCCATCCCGGCAGCGCGCTGGACCGCGAGGCGCGCAAGCGCGGCAACTCGACCTATTTCCCCGACCGGGTGGTGCCGATGCTGCCCGACCGGCTGTCGGGCGATCTGTGCTCGCTGCACGAAGGCGTGCCGCGCGCCTGCATCGCGGTGCGGATGCAGATCGACGCGCAGGGCAACAAGATCGGGCACCGGTTCGTGCGCGGGATGATGCGCTCGGTCGCCTCTCTGAACTATCAGGAGGTGCAGGACGCCGTTGACGGCAGCCCCAACGACAAGACCGGGCCGCTGCTGGATGAGGTTCTGACGCCGCTCTATGCCGCATACAAGGCGCTGAATGCGGCGCGTGAACGGCGGCAGCCGCTCGACCTTGACCTGCCGGAGCGCAAGATCGTGCTGAACGACAAGGGCCATGTGGAAAGCGTCGCCTTCCGCGACCGGCTGGACGCGCACAAGCTGATCGAGGAGTTCATGATCCTCGCCAATGTGGCCGCCGCCGAGACGCTGATCGCCAAGCGCGTGCCGCTCTTGTTCCGTGTGCATGAGGAGCCTGCCCCCGAAAAGCTGGAGGCGCTGCGCGAGACGGCGCAGGCCTCGGGGCTGACGCTGGCCAAGGGGCAGGTGCTGCAAACCCGCCATCTGAACGCGCTCTTGCATCAGGCAGCGGGAACGGACGAGGCGGAGCTGATCAACATGTCGACCCTGCGGTCGATGGCGCAGGCCTATTACAACCCCGAGAATTTCGGGCATTTCGGTCTGGCGCTCAGAAATTACGCGCATTTCACCTCGCCCATCCGGCGCTATTCCGACCTGATCGTGCATCGCGGCCTGATCAAGGCGCACGGCTGGGGCGATGACGGGCTGACGGCGGACGAGATCGAGCAACTGGATCGGATCGCCACCCATATCTCGGACACCGAGCGCCGTTCGATGATGGCCGAGCGCGACACGACCGACCGCTATCTGGCGGCCTATCTGTCGGAACGGGTGGGTAATGAGTTCACCGGGCGGATCAGCGGCATCGCGCGGTTCGGCGCCTTTGTGAAGCTGGACGAGACCGGGGCCGATGGGCTGGTACCGGTGCGTTCGCTGGGGCGCGAGTTCTTTCATTTCGACCGCGAGGCGGGCACGCTGATGGGGTCGGAAACCGGGCTGCTCATATCGATCGGGCAGCGGGTGACGGTGCGGCTGGCGCAGGCCTCGCCGGTGACCGGGGGGCTTGAGTTCGAGATGCTGAACCTGGAAGACAGCGAGTTGCCGCGCGGCGGTGCCCCGTCCAAGGGCAAGCGTGTGGTGCGCCGCAAGGCGGCCAAGGCCAAGCACAAGGCGGACAAGCTGAACCGCAAGCTGGTACGCAAACGGCGGTAATATCAGGGCTGACCAGGGCTGGTCGCCCTTGGCATTCTGCACTGCGGAAACCCGCCGTTAACCGGTGGTCCCCATACTCGTCCATGACCCGGGACGGCCGGGGTGGTTGCAGTTGAGCGAGGTGGCATGACCGACGATCAGATTCGGCTGGTGCAGTCCAGTTTCGCCCGTGTGTTCGCGCGCAAGGCGGATCTGACCGAGCGGTTTTATCTCCACCTCTTTCAGGAACTGCCCGAATCCCGGCGGCTGTTCAAAGGTGATTTTCCGGCGCAAAAGGAAATGTTCGCCTCGATGCTGGCCGCTACCGTCCGCGGCATGAGCGACGCAAAGAATTTCCGGGCTCTGGGGCGGAGCCTGGCCCGGTCCCATGCGCGGTTCAATCTGAACCATGCCGACCTGAAAAAGGCGGCCCGCGCTTTGCAGACCGCCTTGTCCGATGTGATGGGAGACGGGTTGTCGCCCGAGGAAACAACCGCATGGAACGAGGCGGTGGCGCAGCTGATGGAGATGCTGGCCGCCCCCGCCTGACCCCGGTCAGACCGCCATGCAGATGTATTTCATCTCCAGATAATCCTCGATCCCGTGATGGCTGCCTTCGCGGCCCAGACCCGATTGCTTGACGCCGCCAAACGGCGCGACCTCGGTCGAGATGATGCCGGTGTTGACGCCGACGATCCCGTATTCCAGCGCTTCGGCCACCTTGTAGACCCGGCTCAGATCCTTGGCATAGAAATAGGCGGCAAGGCCAAAGATGGTGTCATTCGCCATGTGGATCACCTCGTCCACCGTGTCGAACTTGAAGAGCGGGGCGAGGGGGCCAAAGGTCTCTTCCTGTGCCACCTTCATGTCCTGGGTGACGCCGGTCATCACGGTGGGCTGGAAGAAGGTACCGCCCAGATCGTGCGGCAGACCGCCGGTCAGGATGGCGCCGCCCTTGGCGGCGACGTCTTCGATATGCTCTTTCACCTTCTCGACCGCGTCGGCATTGATCAGCGGCCCGGTGGTGGTTCCGGCGGTGAGACCATCACCCACCTTGAGGTTTTCAACCGCCACTTTCAGCTTGGCGGCAAAGGCGTCATAGACGCCTGCCTGCACATAGATCCGGTTGGCGCAGACGCAGGTCTGGCCGTTGTTGCGGAACTTGCACATCATCGCGCCTTCGACGGCGGCATCCAGATCGGCATCGTCGAACACGATGAAGGGCGCGTTGCCGCCTAGTTCCATCGAGCATTTCATCACCTGGTCGGCGGCCTGTTTCAGCAGGATGCGGCCGACCTCGGTCGAGCCGGTGAAGGTCAGCTTGCGCACGCCGGGGTTCTCGCAGAACTCCTTGCCGATCTCGCTGGAGCGCGACGAGGGGACCACGTTGAACACGCCCGCAGGAATGCCCGCCTGTTCGGCCAGCACCGCCAGCACCAGCGCCGACAGCGGGGTTTCCGCCGCAGGCCGGGCGACAAAGGCGCAGCCCGCCGCAAGCGCCGGGCCGGCCTTGCGGGTGATCATCGCGTTGGGGAAGTTCCACGGCGTGATCGAGGCGGCCACCCCGATGGGCTGTTTCAGCACGGTGATCCGCTTGTCGCGCTGGTGGCCGGGAATGGTCTCGCCATAGATGCGCTTGGCCTCTTCGGCAAAGAACTCGATGAAGGACGCGCCATAGGCGATCTCGCCGATGGCTTCTGCCAGGGGCTTGCCCTGTTCGGCGGTCAGGATGCGGCCCAGATCCTCGGCATTGGCCATCATCAGGTCGTACCAGCGGCGCAGGATCGCGGCGCGTTCCTTGCCGGTATACTGCGCCCATTCCTTTTGCGCGGCCTCGGCCTGGGCGATGGCGCCCGCCACCTGGGCGCGGCTCAGGTCCGCGACTTCGGCGATCACATCGCCGCGCGCGGGGTTGGTCACGGCAAAGGTGCCGTTGTCGCCGTCAACCCATTGGCCGCCGATATAGGCCTTGGTCGCCAGCAGCTCCGGGTTCTTGAGGAGCGATTTCAGATCGGTCATTGCGTCCAGCATGGCTGAGTCTCCGCCTAGAATGTCTCGGGTGCACCCAAACAGGTGTGTCGCCTCTTGTCTATGTCCACTCGTGGGGAGGAATCAATCCAGATTTGATCAAATTCGTGCCGTTGCCTCCAAAAACTCCCCCTTGATCGACTCGGAGGCTTGCGCCAATGTCCGCGCGGGCTCTGGCGATGGCGTCGCCTCATGCCGCGCGGCATGCGCCCGCTCCCCGTCCTGAACGCCGGGACCTTTCTGCAAAGGAGGGTCAACCATGACCGCTGATTTGTCGCGTCCGGAATTCTATCGTTATCACAACGGAACCGAAGCCAGGCTGCCTTTCGAGGCCGCAGAATACGAGGCTCGTCTTGCCGGGCTGCGCGCCCGGATGGAGGCGCTGGGCGCCGAGGCCGCCGTGTTCACCTCGATGCACAACATCGCCTATTACTCGGGCTTTCTTTACTGCGCCTTCGGGCGGCCTTATGCACTGGTGGTCACCCCAACCGAAAACGTGACGATCAGCGCCGGTATCGACGCGGGCCAGCCCTGGCGCCGCTGCCATGGCGACAACATCACCTATACCGACTGGCAGCGCGACAACTACTGGCGCGCGATCCGTTCGGTCACCGGCGAGGGGCGGGTGATCGGCTATGAAAGCGATCACCTGAGCCTGTTGCAGAAGGGCAAGCTCGACGCGTTCCTGGCGCCGTCGAAAACCGTCGACCTGTTCGACACCACCATGCGCCAGCGGATGATGAAATCCCCGGCCGAGATCGCCCTGATCCGGCAAGGCGCACAGGTGGCGGATGTGGGCGGCTATGCCATCCGCGAGGCGGTCAAGGCTGGCGTGCGCGAGATCGACGTGGCCATGGCCGGGCGCAACGCGATGGAGCTGGAGATTGCCAAGCGCTTCCCCGATGCCGAATACCGCGACACCTGGGTGTGGTTTCAGTCCGGGCTCAACACCGATGGCGCGCATAACCCGGTGACGGGCCGGGTGCTGGAACGGGGCGATATCCTGTCGCTCAACACCTTTCCGATGATCTCGGGCTATTACACGGCGCTGGAACGCACCATGTTCGTGCAGGAGGTGGACGCGGCCAGCCTGAAGATCTGGGAGGCCAACGTTGCCGCGCATGAATACGGCATGTCGCTGCTGAAACCGGGGGCGAGCTGCGCCGAGGTCACCCACAAGATCAACGATTTCTTTGCCGCGCGTGACCTGTTGCAATATCGCACCTTTGGCTATGGTCACAGCTTCGGCGTGCTCAGCCATTACTATGGTCGCGAGGCTGGTCTGGAGCTGCGCGAGGATATCGACACCGTGCTGGAACCGGGCATGGTGATCTCGATGGAGCCGATGCTGACCATCGCCAACGACCAACCCGGCGCCGGCGGATATCGTGAACACGATATCCTGGTGATCACCGAGGATGGCAACGAGAACATCACCGGCTATCCCTATGGGCCGGAATTTAACGTCGTCGGCTGAGGCAGGCGAGATTTTTCGCCGAAAAATCTTCGCCCCCTGACGGGGGCGGAGCATCGCGCGTCACAACCGGATCACGTAATCCTTGGTGGTGGTCTCGATCACTTCCCATGTGCCGGAGAACCCGGGGCGCAGCATGAAACTGTCCCCTGCGCGCAGCGTGATCTTGTTGCCGTCTGCGTCAGTCAGGACAGAGTGACCCGACAGGATGCGGCAATACTCCCATTCGTCGTAAGAGATGCGCCATTTGCCCGGCGTCGCGCGCCAGATGCCGCAATAGAGCCCGTCACGCTCTTCAAGGTTCCAGGTGGTAAAGACCGGATCGCCCGACAGCACCTTCTCGGCTGCGGGGCGTTCGGTTTCGCCTGCCCCCTCGGGGGTCACCGGTTGGAAAAAGCTGCTCATCGCCCGCCTCTCTCTGAATGGTTCGGGGCGCAGCATCGCGAGAGGCGCGGCGATCTGCAAGGTCGATTCAACCGCCTTTCCTTTTGCGCCTGAGTTTGCCACAGTTTTTATGATCCCTGCGCCCTAGGGGGATGTAAATCCTTGTTACATGCCATATCTAGGGCATGCATTTGACCCAAAAGGATAAAGCCATGTCTGATACAGCGTTCGAGGCAATGATCCTGGAAACCCAGCGCAAGGTGCGCGAGAGCCAGGCCCAGATCGAGGGCGTGACCAGCCGGATCGAGGCGGCGCGGGCCAAGATCGAAACCGGCGAGGCCGATATCGACATCGAGAACGCCACGCTGGAAGACGTGCATGCCCATACCGAGGTGATGAATGCCAATATTGCCGAGCTGATCATGGGGCTGGACGATGTGACCTCGGCCTTTTCCAAGGATTTCGACGAGATGCGCTCGAAAACCGGGTGGGAGAGCTTTGTCGGCATCTTCTCCAGCGGCAAATCGGAATCGATGCGGCAGGAGCGGATGCGCACCGCCAATATCGACGACAAGTTGCAGGACCTGATCGCCAAATCGGACGTGATCGTTAAGCTGCTCGAAGGGCAGTTGGCGGTTCTGGAACAGCAGCGAGAGAAGGTCGAAACCAACCTGACCGGCACGCTGGACGACCGCGAATTCACCGTGCAGGAACTGGAAGCTGTGCGGGCCGAGATCCTCTCCATGGATCCGCAGATCATCGCGCTGGAAAACAAGATCAGCGTCGAACAGGACGCCGCCGCGCGCACCAAGCTGGAAACCGAACTGGCCGAGCTGAACAAGGCCTATAACGCCAAGGTACGCGACGAGCAGGTGAAACTGGCCAAGAGCCAGACGCTGGAACGCTATATCGAAAAGGGCAAGACCTGGGTCGACAGCCTGCAAAACCAGGCCGCGACCCAGATGGTGCTGATCAACAAGCTGCAAACGGACACGCAGCAGCGTGTGGTGCTCTATGACGCGCTGACCAAATCGCTGAAGACCGCGCAGCAGCAGGATGTCGCCCACCGCATCAACGAGATCGGCGTGCAGACCGACCAGGAGGCGCAGACCGCCATGGCCGCCATCGGCACCGCGACCAACCAGAAGATGGCCGACATGCTTGAGGCGCACGAGGATCACATGGTCTTTGCCCGCGACGTGCTGGAGAAGAAGGCCAAGGCCGATGAGCGCTTTGCCCGCCGCTTCGCCGCCATCGTCGAGAAGCACGACAAGAACCTCTACGGGGGCTGATCCTTGGCCGATCCCGCCCACGATCACGTCGGCCTGACCGATACATTCGCCTCGCGCCGGTACTTCCGCAAGTTCGAGACGATTGCCACCCATCTGCTCCGGGTGGCCGCCAACATGGAGGCCGAAGGCGTGATCAGCCGCGATGAGGTGCGCATCGTCTCGCGCTATATCTCGGGGTTGCTGTTCACCTTTCGCGCGCTCAGCATGAAATACCTGCTGGTCGGGCGCGACACGGGGCGGTTCTTTGGCTCGCTCAACATGGACAAGCGCGATAGCGGCTTTCCGGTGGCGGCCGAACTGATGACCATGGCCAACGACGCCCAGCAGGCGGCCAGCCATCTGGCCAACATGCCGTCAGAGGCGGCGCTGAAGGACGAGATGGTCCAGACCATCCTGGGCAGTCGCGAGATCCCGACCAAGCTGCAATTCGCCCTGTCGCAGCGGCTCTATTACGAGGAACTGGCACGGGGGCAGCTGTTCTGGGTGCGCAACGACCCCGAATGCCACTGGATTTCGACCGAGGGCGAGCGGCGGCGGTTCCTGCTGCATTGGGCCGTCTATGACAGCCAGATCAACCTGCCGGTGATCTATCTGATGCGGCTGGAGGATACCGGCAAACAGGCCCTGCCCAAGGACAGCCGCCGCTGGCCCGAGGTACAGGCGCATCTGATGGCGCAGTCGCTGGCCGGGTTGAAGCTGTTGACCATCGCCAAGGGGTTTGACGAGGATTTCGACGATCTGCACCCGAAACATCTGCGCCGCATCCACGTGGGGCCGATGTATTCCTCGGCCTATACCGAACAAACCGGCCCGCTGCGTGCGGTGCTGGAGGACGCGCAGGCCCCTGCCGGGCAGGACTGGGCGCTCGCCTGGACCAGCGAGGAGCTGGAAAGCGAGGACGTACGTGAGGAACGCGCGGGCTGGTTCGGCACGGTCGAGCGCGAGGTCTTTGCCCTCGACCCGTTTGGCGGGCAGGGGGCCGAGACCGGGGCCACGCGCACCAGCCGGTCGATCATCCTGCCGCAGCGACCGTTCCAGGTTCTGGCCGAACGCAATCCGCCGGGTTTTGCCGATGTGCGTAAATTCGTGGTGAGCGAGGGTGGGCAGGTTCTGCGATATTGATTGGCCCTGCCGGGCCAAGCCTCCGGCGGGAGTATTTTGAGCAAAGTGAAGACAGGGGCACTGCGACATGAGCCTGACATCCGACCAGATGGAACTGCGCGAAGAGGCGATCCGCGCGCATTACCCGGCGGCCACCGCGCTGCTGGACGGGTTCGATCATGCGCCGCGCGTGGCGCAGGCGAGGACGCCCGCCAGGGCGGAGGAGCGCTCGCCCGGCATCCCTGCAGCGCGGCGGTTCCGTTCGACCACGCCCGGTCTGGTGACGCGGCGCACCGCCCGGCCCGACGGGGTGCATCTGCGCGAGCGGATCGAGGCGGCGGATGACGGCGACACGCTGGTCTCGCCGCTACAGGCCACCGTGGCGCAGGCGATCCGCCGGGCGCTGGCGATCGCATTGGCCATGGGAGAGGGCTATGGCGAGCGCACGCCGCTGGGCGATCTGAAACGCGCCAATCTGGCGGGCGACCTGCCTGCGGCGCGCAAGGGCGAGTTCACCGAATTGCTGACCGCCGAGGCGCTGGTAGTCTCCCATGTGTTCGGAAACTCGCTGGCCTATCTGTTGTCGCCGCATCTGGGCGCAACCTCGGTCGAGGTGGGCGAGGTCGAGGAGTTTCTGACCGACAACGCGCAACTGGCGATCCACGGCGCGCTATGGGATCTGGACCAGAAGCTGGAGCAGTTCGCGGGCGACGACGCGCAGCTGATCGCCGCTACCGCCGGTTTTGCCGAACAGCTGATGGCCAAGGCCGCCGCGCGCGCACAAGGCGCCGGACATCTGGCCCCCTTCACCGGTGCCGCTTGGCATGTCGAGGCCGATGACCTGACCCTGCGAGGCTTTACCCCCGCGGCCAAGGCGCGCTCGACCAAGCTGACCATGACGTTCAAGAAACCGAACGAGGTGGTCGGCAACCATATCGCCAAATACCAGGCCATGAAGCTGTCGAAAATGCTGATGGCCTATGATTTCGAGCGCCGCCTGAACCCGTTTGCGGAACTCGGCGGCTTCATCTTCACCTTCATGGGCGATGGCAAGCCAGGCACCGGCAAGACAACGCTGATCCAGATGATGGCGGGGTTGATCGACGAATACTGCCGCAACGCGGGCTATCCGTTCCGCTATCAGAACTTTGGCATCGACAATATCGACAGCTATCAGGGCAAGTCGGGCCAGAACGCCAAGGCCTTTGTCCAGAACGTGCTCGACCCCGGCGTGATCGGGTTCGGCACCATCGACGATATCGACCAGATCGCGGGCAAGCGCGGCGACCGCCAGTCGAGCGCGGGCCAGCAGGAGGTGACGGCGGTGTTCATGGAGGCCTTTGCCGGCGCCAATACCGTGGTGCGCGGCAATTGCACCTTTGGCATGTTCTCGAACTATCCCGAGAATGTCGACGACGCCCTGCGCCAGCGGGCGGGGGCGCGGTTCCTGGTCGACGGGCCGCAGACGCGCGAGGATTACATCGACATCCTGGCCCTGCTCTTGGGCAAGCGTCACGATATCCCGCTGGGCGAGCATGACCTCTATGCCGCGCAAGAGATCAAGCGCGCGGTGGCCGCCAGTTTCGCCGCCCATGGCCGCCCGCACGAGGCCGGGCTGGCGCAGGTGTGGGAACGGGTGGGGGCGCAGGTCGGCCCGCTCGACACCATCGCCAAGTTGGGGACCTATCTGAAAGGGATACAGGAGGCCGACGAACGCTTCACCGGTCGCGCGATCAAGAACATCACCGACGCGGTCAAGGTCCGCGCGATGGATTTCGAACTGCCCGATGAATGGATGGAAAATCCCGACCTTTTCCTGTTCCGCGACTATGACACCAAGCTGGCGATGATCGAAGAGCTGCGCCAGCCCATCACGGTCGAGATGGTGGTGCAAGAGATTAACCGCTATGCGGATTCAGAGTTCCGCTATGCCGACAAGTCCGACGAGGTGGCGATCGACGGCATGGTGCGCGAGATGGGCCGGATGGACGCGGCGAAGAAACGGTATCTGGAGGGGAAGGATGGGTAAGCGCCTGTGCTTGCATCCGGTGTTCTGGGGTGTTCTTGCAACTCTAACCTTGTTTCTATTTGCGCTTTGGATCGGTTCACAAGTTGATTGCAGTAGCGAAGGCGTCTGCCAAACAAAGTTCTCAATCTTTTTGGCTGCACGACCAAACGAGGTTGGAGATACGCTCGCAGGTTTCGCTGGAGCGCTCGCTTTTGTTTGGATTATTGTGACTGTTTGGTTGCAGAGTCAGGAATTGTCTGAGCAACGAAGGGTTTTATCCGAGCAAAAGGATGAGTTCGCAAAGACTAACGAAAACATGTTGGCGCAGCGTTTTGAAGTATCTTTCTTTGAGCTGTTAGCAACACTGAATAGTATCGTCGAATCTATTGATATCATAAACGCAAATGGGCAAGTCACCGCAAAAGGTCGAGATTGTATTAAGATTTATTATGAGCGTTTGGTAAAGCTATACGAAAAGCGGAGTAGCCAAAGTAACCTGGAGAGAATAAACGAAGAATTTTGGACGAAGTATAGTCACGAGTTCGGGCACTATTTTAGGTTTCTGTATAATTCATTGCGCGCTGTCTCCGAGAATCCTCAATCGCAGGAACGGCACGGAAAACTTCTGAGAGCGATGCTTTCGGATCACGAGCTTCTATTGTTGTTTTATAACTGCCTCCATCCAAAAGGGGAGAAGATGATAAAGTATGTTGTCGAGTTCGAGCTGTTTGACAACTTGCCTGTGGAAAAATTGCTTGACCCAAAGCACGAGAAGCTTGTTCCAGCAACTGCGTTCGGCAGAGAAGACACTTCGGAAAGAGAGGCAATATGATCCGCCTCATCCAATCCGGCCTGATGTTCGGCAATCTTGTCCATATCTCCAGCGCGGCGCTGGTGGAGCGGTATAATCGCGCGCTCCAGCATCTGGCGGGCAAGACCACGGCGCTTACCGATTTCCACATCGACATCTCGGGCTATTCGCCCGAGATCGGGGACGAGCTGGGTGATCCGCTCTACCTCAACCCCAACGGGGTCAACCGGCAGTTCATCCTGCTGACGCCCGAGCAGAAGCGCGCGCCGCTGTTGAACGTGAAATTCTCGACCTCGCGCCCGATCCTGCGCGAGTTCATCGAGGCGAACGAGGCGCAGCTGTTTGCCCTTACCGCCACCGATGCGGTGGCGGGAGAGCTGGTGAACTCGGTCTTCAAGCTGCGCTCGCCGGCCGATCTTTTCACCCTGCGCAAGATCGAGATCGAGGCCGACACCGTCGGCGGCACGCTGAAGAACGCGGACAAGCTGGCCGCCATGATCGAACGGTTCAAGACCGAAAACGACGCCTGGTTCGACGATGTGCTGATCGCCGAGATGATCGGGATTTCGAAACAGACCGGCGATATCAGCCGCAACCCCGTGCATCTGAGCCACAAGGCGCATGAGCAGCGCAATTTCTGGACGGCGCATTTCGGCGGGCTCTACCTGTTCCCCGATGTGGAACACCCGGCGATGATCTGCGTGGGCGAAAAGCCCCGCGAAGAGATGCCGGTGAAATACGTGCTGGACCTCGGCGAACGCAACCGGATTGCCAAGTTCCTCGATTTCAACAAGCTGGCCGAACCCATCGTGCGGGCGCGCGGCATGGATGCTGCGGCGGTGCTGCGGCAGAAGATGGATTTCATCGTCATCGACACCGCCGCGGGGGCCGGGCTGAACCCGGCGGGGCTGGACCGGGGCGATATGCGGAGGCTGGCGCGGATGCATGCCGACCGGCTGCCGGATGAGTATCACGGGCTGGCGCAACTGGCGCGCTGGGCCGAGAACGGCGGCGACTGGCCGCGTATTTCGGCGGATCATCCGGCCTATTTCTATGGCCTGCGGGCCGCCGATACGCCCGACCGCGACCTGGTCAACATGTTGCTGGCGGAACTGGCGCCGCTGGATGCGCGCCAGCTCTTCATCTGTCACAAGGAGCTGTTCTATCGCCTCTATGCGACCTGGCCCGAGGCCAAACGGGCCTTTGTTGCCGATTTCCTCGCGCGCGAGTATCAGGTGGACAAGGCAGGCGCGCGGGCGGCATTGTTCGGGCACGAGCCGGACATGAGCGGAGCACAAAGCCCCGCGCAGGCGGATGAACGCCTGATCGAACGGGTCGGCCCCTGGGGCGCAATACGGAGGCGATAGGGTGATCGGACTTCTCAGACTTGTCGTTGTCCTGCTGGTGGTGCAGACGGTGGCCTATGTCGGCCTGTCGCTCTATTCCCGGGCGGTGCGGCGCGGCAAGCTGAAGCGCTGGTGGGAGGAAAAGGGCAAGACGGGCGACAAGGAGGCCTTTGTCGAACGCGGTCTCAGGGCCTATGACGGATCGTTCCGGCGCAAGCTGATCCTGGGGGTGTACTTTGTCCCCTGGGTATTGATCGCAGTGCTGATCTATATCGTGAATTTCAAGTGAGGACCTGGCCATGCGCTATGTCAAATGGGTGATCATCGGGCTGTTCTGGCTCAGCGTCGCCGCCTTCCTGCACTATACCCTGCCGCAGCGCGACATCGTGCGCATCGTCAATACCTATGAGGAACGGCAGGAGCTGAACGACTGGACCCGAATCTTCTGGTCGCGGCCCGACGACCAGTCAGTGAACATCATCAACCGCGATGTGCAGTTCATTCAGGGGGTGACGCCCGAAGGCCGCCCGCGTGTCTATCGCAACGAGGATACCAGCTGGAGCTGGCCGCCCTACTTCAAGTTCGACACCGCCAATCTCTATACCGAGGCGAATGACGCGATCTCGTCCAAGGACAAACCCGAATGGGTGGCGGTGACCCATTATGGCTGGCGCAACGAATTTCTGTCGATCTTTCCCAACGCGGTGGCGATCAAGCCGGTGGAGGGGCCCGACGTGCGCCTGATCCCCTGGTTCAACATAATTGTCCTTACCCTGTTGGCGGCGCTGTTCTGGGCGATCTGGGTGCGCTGGCGCCGGTTCCGCGAGGCGCGCATCGACCCAGTGATCGAGGATGTCGAAGACAGTCTCTATGCCGCCGGCGAGGCGATCGAGGAACGCCGCGGTCGGTTCCGGCGTTGGCTCGACAGCTGGAAGTCGAAATAGATTTTCGCGCTTGACCTTACCCCTGCTGTAACCCCCAGACCGGGCACATCGTAGGCACAGGAGCGACCGATGAAACGTGCAGTACTTTTCTTTGTGGTGTTGGCCGTTCTGGCCGGGGCCTATGCCATTTGGGTCCGCCCCCAGGGGCAGGAGGATGCCGCCGCTCCGGCGGCGGGCGCTGCATTGGCGGCCGTAACCGTGCCGGACAGCCTGTCCGAGAACGGCCGGATCGGAGAGCGCCTGTTCCAGGCCAAGTGCGCAACCTGTCATGGTGCCAATGCCGCTGGCCAGCAGGGCATTGCGCCACCGCTGATCCACAAGATCTATGAACCGTCGCACCATGCCGACGAGTCGTTCCATCGTGCGGTCACTCTGGGTGTGCGCGCGCATCACTGGCCCTTTGGCGACATGCCGCCGGTCGAGGGGCTGAGCCGGGGCGATGTGACGATGATCGTGGCCTATGTCCGGGAGGTTCAGGCGGCCAACGGCATCCGTTGAAGGCCGGATCAGTCGGCGAACATGTGGTCGTTCTGCATGATCCGAAGCGCCTGATCCCAGGGGATCGACAGAAACTCGGCCAGCTTGTCGGCATTGTCCTCGGGGGTCGAGGTCTGGTGGATGCGGCCATAGCGCGCAAATCCCGCGTCGCGAATCCGGTCTGACTCGTAAGTCATCTCGTTGCGGATCGTGGGCAACAGCCGTTCCAGCGTTGCCTTGGGCGTGCGTTCACCGGCCAGGCCCACGCGATAGGCATGACCGATCAGATAATCGTCGGTGAACTGGCATTCGATCTCCAGCATCCGGGTGACCGACCTGTCGGAAAAGAAGTCGTGCATCAGGTCCAGATTTGACGGGTCGAGACAGATGACAAGACGATCCGTCTCGAAATACTCAAACAGCATCCGCATCAGGGCGCGGCGGTGCCGGGTCCGTTTCTCCAGCGTCGCCTGAATGCCACCCAGATCGGGCAGGGGCGCGCTTTCTTCGCTGAAGAGGTATTCGATGGTCGGCACGTTCATGACCTGCCGGATCCGTTCCAGCAGCCGCTTGGCCACGTGCCATTTCTTGCATACCACGATCATCAGTTCACGCTCGCGGCCCAGCGAGCTTTCGGTTTCCCAGAACCGCATGGCGAACCGTCGCCCGATTCGGCCGCGACCGGTCAGGAACTTGAACAGGTTTCTGCCCTCGTTCGAGATCTGGAAATCGACATTGTGGGTCGCGTAGAGACGGCCAAGACGCGCCTTGAGCTCCTTTGCTTCGGGGCTGATCTTGCGGGCGAACAGGAAATCCTGGCTCAGCAGGAGGTCATAATGGTCGTTGTAGAAGGTCACCGGCATTCCATAGTCCGAAAACATCAGGAAGGTCAGCGTACGGGTCTCGATCTCATACTCGGGGATCAGGTGCCGGACCAGGGTCTGAAAGAATGTCTCGTCCGGGATCCAGGTGCTGGCGAAAAACCGCATGACGTCGCGGCGGCTGCGGGTGAAATCCAGGATCCATTCGATGGTGCGGCGACGCAGGCACCACCACTGGCTGCCGATCATGATCTGGATGTCTGATGGAATCTCGCGGGTGAGGCCAAGCCGTTTCTGAGCTTCGAACATGGCGTAGAAGCGTTTCTTCTGCGTCCGTTCGTTGAACCAGTGGCGGTAAATCAGCCGCTCTTCCTTCCAGCCGGTCTTGATCCAGTCACTTTCGAAATAGTCGAAGCTTTCGATATAGTCCCGGTCGTGTGCATCCAGAAAGCGGTGCGCGTATTCGGCGGTCTTGATCGCCATGCAGTCGCCCGACAGCATGTAGAAATGGGTGGCGCGCGGAAACTCGTCCACCGCCGCCTCGATGGCGTTCAGCGTGGCCTGCACCAGCGACCATTCACCCCAGCCGCATTTGATGCGGCGGCGGGCAAAGGTGACATTGGGGTTGTCCGCCAGGGCGCTGCGAATGCGGTCATAATCGGCGCGCCTGGCGCGGGCGTCGAAATGGATCGACATGTAGTCGCCCGCGGCCGTCAGGCGCTCGGCCTGCATGACGATCGCGTCAGGGTCCTTGTGGCACAAAAGGATGTAGGCGATTTTTGCCATATCGGAAACGATCGACCCCTGTTTCTGCTCGTTGTTTACCCTGATAAAGGTGAAGACCGATTGAATAAACAGAGTAAATTTGGTTTTTTGGAGCAAACACGCCCGTTCCCGGATTATGGCGACACGTGGCACAGGAGGCAAGGCAGATGGGTTTCCCCGGCACATGGATGACGGAAAGCGAAAGTGTGGTCTATCGGGTGGTGCCGAAATGCGCCTGCTCGACCATCGGGCAGATCATGTATTACTCGGATCACGGCACATTCTTCGATGGCGACATCCATGATGCCCAGCAGGGCCTGCACAAATGGGCGCTCGAGGCCAGCCAGGGGCCGATCAAGCGCAATGTGAAGGCCCACAAATCCTATGCCTTCACCTGTGTGCGTAACCCGTACACACGTATCCTCAGTTCATTCTTCGACAAGATCTGTGGCATTCAGCGCAACGGCAAACGCTACCGTGGCAACCTGGTGCCGATGCTGGTCTACAAATACGGGGTCGAGGTCGGCGGCGACGATGGCAAGCAGGAGTTCGACCAGATCGCCAGTTTCCGCCGGTTTCTGCTGTTTGCGCGCGACACCATCCGCTGGCGGCGCCCGATGGACCCGGACATTCACTGGTCGGCGATGTCGGGCCATATCTCGACCTTCATCTGCAACGGCGGGCGCTACGACAAGATATTCTGGACCGAGGCGTTCAACGACGGCATGCAGGAGGTGCTCGACAATATCGAGACGCCGCACAAGGTCAGGCTCGACAAGATCCCGCGCTTCAACGAGAGCGAGGGGCATGGGCCGAAACGGCTGCACCCGGTCGAAGACTATTTCGACGATCTGTCGAAACATCTGGTCTATGAAATCTACAAGCGCGATTTCGACCTGTTCAAGTATGATTTCGAGAACCCGGGCAACAAGATGCCGATTGACGAGATCGACCTGGACGAAGTGCACGCGAAGCTGGGTGAATAGAGGGGGTCAGGACAGGCCGGGCGGGACACGCGTTTCCGCCAGCGTCAGAAGTTCGGTCACCACGCCCTCAAGCTCCGTCGGGTTCAGCCTGTGGCGCAGGCTGCTGCCCAGATAGCAATCATAGATCAGGTGCGCCTTGCGGCGGGCCACCGGGGATGGGTGACCCATCACGCGGAGAAGATCGGTCAGAAAACCGATGCGCCGGGCGTCGATCTCGTCGACCGCGTCGCGGGCCAGCGCCTCACTTTCGGCCCAGAACCGTATCGGCCATTCCAGGCTTTCCGGCTGGCCGAACGCGGTGTGAAACAGGGTTTTCAGCGCCGCGCGCGGATCGGTCGTGCCTTGCAGATCGGCGATGATCCGGTTGGTCGCCACATGTTTCCAGCGGGCGATCACGGCGGCATGGAAATCGGCCACGTTTTCGAAGTGATAATAGAAACTGCCGCGCGTCATCCCCTGCGCCCGCGACAGCTGATCGGCCTTCAGGGCCACATAGCCTTGCTGCGCCAGGGTCTCCAACCCGATCTCGACCCAGCGTTCAGCGGAGAGTCTTGTGCTGCGCGGCATGGCGCTTCCCTGTTGAACATACAGTTATGTATTTACACTGCGCCATCGCCGTGACTATGTAAAATACATAAATGTATGTTTTTGAGTCGCAGTAGGGCCCGAAACCTGCCCCTGACCTTAAAGAAACCCCGAATGACTGATATCCAGACCCGTATCCGCGCATTGGCTCCCCGCCTGCAACTTGTCTCGCTGGCCACGGTGACCGAGACCGGCGCCCCCTGGGTGCGTTTTGTCGCGGGCCGGATGATGCCTGACCTGTCGATCTGGTTCAGCACCCATCTGAGTTCGCGCAAGATCGCGCATCTGCGCCGCGATCCGCGGGTTCACGTCACAGCGGGGGCCGCGGATTTCACCGCGCAGGAATGGCTTCAGGTCGAGGGGCGGGCCGAGATCTCGACCGCGCAGAGCGACCGCGAGGCCTTCTGGTTCGATGGGCTGCTGGCCTATGTCAGCGGCGTTGACGATCCCGAATATGCCGTGGTCAAGGTGATCCCCGACCGGATCGAGATCGGGGCGATGGGGCGAGAGCCGCTGGTCTGTCAGGCAGGCTGACCGTCTCGGCTTGCCTCGGCAATTGCCCTGTGCCTTTGCAGTTCTTCGGAGCAGCCGGGCAAGCCCGGAGAACGGGGCGCTCCCGCCCGTCGTCGACGTTTCTGACGAAACATCTCCTCCCGTTGGGTCGGGCGCCGCGCCATTGGCGCGGCGCCCGGCTCAACCCCGCAAGGGGGTCCGGCGTCAGCCGGGGACATGTAGCGAGGGCGGGAGCGTCCCGCCCCATGCAACGGTTCAAAGTTGGCGCACAGCACCTTTGGCCGCGCTGGTGGCCAGTTTGGCATAGGCCTTGAGCGCGGTGGACACCTTGCGCTTGCGCGGCTGCGCCGGGTGCCAACCCAGCTTGTCCTGTTCCGCGCGGCGGGCGGCCAGATCCTCGTCGGACACCGCCAGGTGGATGGTGCGGTTGGGGATGTCGATCTCGATCCGGTCGCCCTGGCGCACCAGCCCGATGGTTCCGCCTTCGGCGGCCTCGGGCGAGACATGGCCGATCGACAGGCCCGAGGTGCCGCCCGAGAACCGCCCGTCGGTCAGAAGGGCACAGGCCTTGCCCAGCCCTTTCGACTTCAGATAGCTCGTCGGATACAGCATCTCCTGCATGCCCGGCCCGCCGCGCGGGCCCTCGTAGCGGATCACCACCACGTCGCCTTCCTTGACCTTGCCCGTCAGGATATCGCTGACGGCGGCGTCCTGGCTTTCGCAGACATGCGCGGTGCCAGTGAACTTCAGAATGCTCGCATCCACCCCGGCGGTTTTTACGATGCAACCGTCCAGTGCGATATTGCCGAACAGCACCGCCAGACCACCGTCCTGGCTGAACGCGTGCTCCTTGCTGCGGATCACACCCTTTTCACGGTCGGTATCCAGTTCCTTGAACCGGTTCGCCTGGCTGAATGCCTGCGTCGTCCGCACCCCGCCCGGCGCGGCCTTGAACAGCTCTTCGGCCTCGGGGTTATTGGCAACCGTGATGTCCCATTTTGCAATTGCCTCGGCCATCGAGTTGGTGTGCACCGTCGGCACGTCGCCATGCAGCAGGCCAGCGCGGCTCAGCTCGCCCAGGATCGAGAAGATGCCACCGGCACGGTGCACATCCTCCATGTGGACGTTGTGGATATTGGGCGCGACCTTGCACAGGCAGGGCACCTTGCGGCTCAGCCGGTCGATATCGTCCATGGTGAAGTTCACCTCGCCCTCATAGGCGATCGCCAGCAGGTGCAGCACGGTGTTGGTCGATCCGCCCATGGCGATGTCGAGGCTCATGGCATTCTCGAACGCTTCAAAGGTCGCGACCTCGCGCGGCAGCAAGCCCTTTTCCTCGCCGACATAATGCCGCTTGGTGATGTCGACGATCTTGCGCCCGGCCTCCAGGAACAGTTTCTTGCGGTCAGCATGGGTGGCCAGCGTCGAACCGTTGCCGGGCAGCGCCAGACCCAGTGCTTCGGCGAGGCAGTTCATCGAGTTGGCGGTGAACATGCCCGAACAGGAGCCGCAGGTCGGACAGGCGTTTTCCTCGATCTGTTTGACCTGCTCGTCGGTGAACTTGTCATCCGCCGCCGCAACCATCGCATCCACTAGGTCGATCTTCTTCATGTCCAGATCGGCGATGTCGATCTTGCCGGCCTCCATCGGCCCGCCGGACACAAAGATCGCCGGGATGTTCAGGCGCATCGCGGCCATCAGCATGCCGGGGGTGATCTTGTCGCAGTTCGAGATACAGACCATCGCATCAGCGCAATGGGCGTTGACCATGTACTCGACGCTGTCGGCAATCACCTCGCGCGAGGGCAGGGAATAGAGCATGCCGTCATGCCCCATCGCGATGCCGTCATCCACCGCGATGGTGTTGAACTCCTTGGCGACGCCGCCCGCCGCCTCGACCTCGCGCGCGACCATCTGGCCCAGGTCCTTCAGATGCACATGGCCCGGCACGAATTGGGTGAACGAGTTGACGATGGCGATGATCGGCTTGCCGAAATCGTCGTCAGTCATGCCGGTTGCGCGCCATAGGCCGCGCGCGCCGGCCATGTTGCGGCCGTGGGTCGAGGTTCTGGATCGGTACATTGGCATGGTGCTGTTTCCCTTTTGCCGGTCCCTGAAAAACAAGGTGCGTATGTTATAGCGCACGCTATCCGATGTGCGTTATAACGTACAAGTGGAATCGAAGGGCGGATACATGGACTCGGCTGTGGAATCGGGGGATGTCACCCTCAAACTGCGCGAGGTTCGCGCGGCAACCGGCCTCAGCCTGTCAAAGGCGGCCGAGCTGACCGGGGTTAGCAAGGCGATGCTAGGTCAGATCGAGCGCGGCGAATCAAGCCCCACCATCGCGACGCTGTGGAAGATCGCCAAAGGGTTCCAACTGCCGCTCAGCGCACTGATCGGCCCAGCCTCGCTGCGCGATCCGGCTGACGAGCGGCTGTTTCGCACGGTGACCTTTCCCGGCAGCATCAAGGTCAAGATCGTCTTTCCCTTTGACCCGATGCTTGGCGCCGAAACCTTTCACGTGACACTGGCCCCCGGTCAAAGCTACGAGTCCGCGGCCCATGCCAGCGGTGTCACCGAAGAGGTGTTCGTGCTGCATGGCGCGCTGGAGATTCTGCGCGACGGGGACTGGGTGCCGCTCAGGACCGGGCAGGGGCTGCGCTTTGCCGCCGACCTGCCGCATGGCTATCGCAGCGGTGCCGAAGGCGCCGCCTTTCTCAACATGCACCACTATCCGCAACAACCCGGTGTGCCGGTCTAGCCATCGGTCCCCAGCGCCGATTGTGCCGCCTCGGTCACGCCGTTCATGGCGGTGATCCATGGCATTGGGCCGTGGCTGACACGAGCCACGCTCAGACCCGCCAGGGTCGCGTTGTCCGGCGCCTTGCCGGTCTGCATGATGTTCACCGGCAGCAGGGTCTCGGCGCAGAGCGTTCCGATCAACTCGGGCGTCACCAGCCCGGGGACGAACAACCCGTTCGCCCCGGCAGCGGCATAGATGTGTGCGCGCTCCAGCGCCTCCTCCATCAGCGCGGGATGATCCAAGGGCTTGCTGCCCTGGAAGAACACATCGGTGCGGGCATTGATGAAGAGCGGCACACCGGTTGCCTGGGCGGCGTGGCGCAGGGTTGCGATGCGTTCGGCCTGTTCCTCGGCAGGCAACAGGCCGGTTCCGCCAATCCGACGGTCTTCGAAATTGACACCGACGGCGCCCGCCGCGATCACCCGTTCGGTATTTGTCGCCAGATTCACCCGGGTCTGGGAATATCCGGTTTCGAAATCGAAAGTGACGGGCAGGTCGACGCCTGCCGCGATCCGGGCCAGAATCTGCAAGGCGAACTCAAGCGGGATTTCCTGCCCGTCCGCATATCCCTGTGCCGCCGCAAGCGACCAGCTGCCCGTGGCGATGGCCTTTGCGCCGGCCTTTGCAATTGCACGGGCGCTGCCGGCGTCCCAGGCGTTGTACAGGATCAGCGGCGCACCGGGCCGGTGCAGTGCGGTGAACCGCTCGGCGATAGAAACCTGACTCATGCTTGCGCTCCTTGGATGGGAAAGAATTTTGCCTCGTGATCAATCAGCCAGCGTTTTCGCCAAAGGCCGCCACCATACCCGGTCAGCGCGCCATCGGTGGCCGTAACCCGATGACAGGGAATTACAATGGAGATCTGGTTGGCGCCGTTTGCCCGCGCCACGGCGCGCACCGCCTGACTGCGGCCCATCCGTTTTGCAAGCTGTCCGTAAGAGATTGTTGTCCCGGCGGGCAGAGTGATCAGTGCGGCCCAGACATCGCGCGTGAACAGGGTGCCATGCAGCGCCAGAGGCAGGCCAAATCGGTCTCTGCGACCTTCGAAATACTCTGACAGTTGTCGTTCCAGCCGATCCGTCAACGGGTGGTGACCAAAGCCCAGATCACCATCGCAGGCTCGATAAAGCCTGCGAACCTGCTCCGGCAAGATCCGGCGATCGGCGAATTCCAGCAGGTGCAGTCGGCTGTCATCGCAACCCGCCACCATGGTGCCCAGCGGCGTGTCGAGACGCGCCAAACGCAGGCCCGCCTGTCTGGGAAAGGCGTCGGTTGCCAGCGACAGCATCGCCGCCACACTGTCACGCAACGCTTGCGGCGTGGCGCAAGCGTCCACGCCGCTGGCGTGCCGGTCCTCTCTACAGGAAACAAAAGTCATGCGCCTATACTAGCGCGATGACGGCCAACCCGCAGTCGGTTTTTCGAACATGTGAAGTAACAGTCAGATCCGCAGGAAAGGCTGAACCAACCGGGGGATCCAGCTGTTGAACCGCAACGGCGCGTCGGTCACCGCCAGGCAGATGCAATCCTCTCCCGGATCGGCCACCGGCATATGCTCCAGTTCTTCGTCAGCGACCTCGACATCGCCGCGCGTGAACCGGTCCACCTCGTCCGAAAAAGCTCCTTGCAACACCATGGTCAATTCGACGCCACGATGCCCGTGGTCGGGCACGGCGGCCCCGGCGGGGATGAACAGCAGCCGGGCCGAGGCCGCGCTGCTGGTCGGCAGGATCGCCTGCCGCACGCCCATACCGACGGGTTTCCAGCGGATAGCCGAAACATCGCCCCCCACATAGTCGCGCAAAGGCTGGGGCAGCACCGAACAGGCATTGCGGCGCCTGGCGGGTACGGCAGTGCCGGTGCTGATGCGGGCAAATGTCGCCTCCAGCGCATCGGCGGCCATCGCCTCGGTGCCGCACTCGGCCAGCAGGCAGCCGCCCACAGCCTCCAGCGCTTCGGCCTGGGCGCGGCAGCTGTCGCAGAGCGACAGATGCGTTGCGACCATCAGGTTGAACGCCTCGGGCAGATTACCGGCGGCATAGGCTGTCAACAGCGTATCGGTCAGGTGGTGTTTGATTGTTTCTGTCATGGTCGTCACTTCATCGCGTGGCGCAATCGGTCGAGCGCCAGTCTGATTCTGGATTTGATGGTCCCCAGCGGAAGGCCGGTGCGGGCGGCGATCTCGCGGTGGCTGAGATCGCCGAAATAGGCTTGTTCGATGAGTTCGCGCTGCGCGTCGGGAAGGGCACGGATTGCCACACGCAACATTTCGGTTTCCTGCTGCATCGCCATCACATCGGCGACAGGCGGTTCAGGTTCTGGCCCCCAGGGCAGGTCTTCGGGCTCTGGCCTGCGATCCTTGCGCAGGGCGTCGATCCGCCGGTTGCGTGCAATGGTGAAAATCCAGGTCGAAACGGTCGCCCGTGTGGGGTCGTACAGGTGCGACTTGTTCCACACCGTCGCCATGACCTCTTGCGCGCAATCCTCGGCCAGGGTCGGGGAGGCGCCGGATCGCATCAGAAAAGACTTAACGCGCGGCGCAAAATGGGCAAACAGCTCGGCAAAGGCGGCCCTGTCCTGAGCCTCTACGATACGGCCGAGGTGACCGCTCCAATCGTTCTCTGCCCGCGCCCCGTCCTGTTTCCGGTCCAAGTGCTTTCCTTCGCTCGCGTCCTTGCACATAGGGCCACGCCGCCCGACCGGGCTTTCCCCGTCAAGGCTGGCGTCGGGCCGGTCTGTGTTCGTTGCGATCAACATAACCACGATACGGCGCCCGGGCCAAAGCGGATCAGTCACAGGCAAAGGATTTTCTTTTCATCCGATTCCGCCCGCGGGCCGTACATCTGACATGAAGTTAAGGCGGAGCAAGACATGCCATTTGAACTGAATGGGGGCGTGCCCCGACGGATCGCCGTGATCGGGGGCGGTATCTCGGGCATGGGGGCGGCCAACCTGCTGGCCGATACCCACAACGTGACACTGTTCGAGGCCGAATCCCGGCTGGGTGGCCATGCCCGGACCGTCGTCGCCGGCAAGCGCGGCGATCAGCCCGTCGATACCGGCTTCATCGTGTTCAACAATGCCACCTATCCCAATCTGATCGCCCTGTTCGACCGCCTCGGTGTGCCAATCGCCAAAAGCGACATGAGCTTTGCTGTGTCGGCCGAGGGCGGTGCGGTCGAATACGCGCTGCACGGGGCTGACGCCCTGTTCGCGCAGCGGCGCAACCTGATGCGTCCGGGCTTTCTGCGCATGGTGCGCGACCTCTTCCACTTCAACGCGCATGCAGCCGATGCCGCGCGGGACCGCTCTATCACCGTCCGACAGCTTCTCGACCGTCTTGGAACCGGCGACTGGTTCCGGCGCTATTACCTTGAACCCTTTTCGGGCGCGATCTGGTCGACGCCCAAGGAGAATATCCTCGATTTCCCGGCTCACGCGATGATCCGCTTCTTTGAAAACCACGCTCTGCTGACCTACTCCGGCCAGCATCAATGGTACACGGTCGAGGGCGGCTCGGTCGAATATGTCAGCCGGCTGGAACAGGCGATGCGCCGCAAGGGCGTGTCGCTGGCACTGGGTGCGCCTATCGTCGGGGTGCGGCGCACCGAGCTTGGGGTCGAGATCCGGATGCGGGGCGGCGAGTGGCAGGTGTTCGACGAGGTTGTGTTTGCCACCCATTCCGACACCACCCTGGCGCTGCTTTCCGATGCCACCCGGCGAGAAAGCGCGGCCTTGGGCGCGGTCCGCTACCAGCCGAATGAGGCGGTGTTGCATTCCGATCCCGCAATGATGCCGAAACGGCGCAAGTGCTGGGCCAGCTGGAACCATACCGAGGAAAAGGGCGCCAATGGCGGACCTATCGGCCTGACCTACTGGATGAATTCCTTGCAGCCGATCCCGCAGGATGACCCGCTGTTCGTGACACTGAATGCCAGCCATCGCATCCGCGAGGAACATATCCATGATGTGACCACCTTTGCCCATCCTGTGTTCGACGCAGGTGCGCTTGCCGCGCAAGAGGATCTGGCGCGGATGAACGGAACCAACTCGACCTGGTTCTGTGGCGCCTGGATGAAAAACGGGTTTCACGAGGACGGGCTGGCCAGCGCCATCGACGTGGTAGCAGGCATCAACCGCACCGTCGCCTTGCCGGTTGCCGCGGAATGAGCGCGATGGTCGAACATATCCCGGCCCATACCTTCCATGGGCGCAAGGGCGCGGTGCGGAACGCGTTCCGCTATTCGGTGGACTATGTGTTTCTCGACCCCGAGGCGCCCGTATCCGCGCCGCGCCTCTTCTCGCGCGACCGCGCGAACCTGTCGGGCGTTTTCGACCGCGATCACGGTGGCAGTCCGGGGCAGGGGCGCGGAGCGGCCTGGCTGCGCGAGCAGTTCGATCTGTTTCAACTGCCCCAGCCTGCCCGGATCGCGCTGCTGACCCAGCCGCGCCTGTTGGGGCATGTGTTCAATCCGGTCAGCTTCTGGTTCTGTTTCGATGCGCAGGATGCGCTCTATGCCGTGGTGGCCGAGGTGACCAACACCTATGGCACCCGCCACAGCTATCTGTGCCACAAGCCCGATCTTTCGCCGATCGGCCCGCAGGACCGGTTGGGCGCGACCAAGCTCTTGCATGTCTCGCCCTTTCAGCCGCGCGAGGGGTCTTACACCTTCCGCTTTGACCTGAGCGCGGACCGGCTTGGGGTCTGGATCGATTATGGCCGCGAACGGGGCGGGCTGGTGGCCACGCTGACCGGCCACAGGCGACCATTGACCAACCGGGCGATCCTGTGGTCGGCGCTGCGCCGTCCGTTCGGCGCGCGCCGGGTGCTGGCGCTGATCCACTGGCAGGCATTGAAACTCTGGTGGAAAGGTGCGCGGTTCCGCTCGGAACCCTCGCCCAACAGCCCGGATGTGAGCCGGGGATGACCATGTCCGTGCCCCTGCCGCGCGCAGCACCCCTGACCGGCTACGCGCTGTTTGCCGCCATGTTGGCGGCAGCGGGCCTGCCGATCTATCTGCATGCCCCCAAGTTCTATGCCGATACCTACGGCGTCAGCCTGACGGCGCTGGGGGCGGTGCTGTTCGGATTGCGGCTCGTTGACGTGGTGCAGGATCCGGGACTTGGCTGGCTGGCCGCTCGCTTGCGCCGCCATCTGCGGGTTGCGGTACCGGTGGCGGCGGCGGTCATGGCAGGCGGCATGCTCGGTCTCTTTGCCGTAACCCCGCCAATTCCGCCGCTGAGCTGGTTCGCGCTGATGCTGGTGCTGGTGTTCTCGGCCTTCAGCTTTCTGACCATCTGTTTTTACGCACAGGGCGTGACCAATGCCACCGGTTTGGGCGGTCATATCCGGCTGGCGCGCTGGCGCGAGGCGGGCGCACTCTTGGGCATCTGCGCCGCCGCCGCCGCGCCGGTCCTGTTGCCGGGCGGCTATGCCGCCTTTGCCCTGGCTTTTGTTGGTCTCGCCCTTGTCGCGACGGTGGCGCAGCGCACGGAATGGCGCGCAGGCCCGGTGCCGAATACCGGCTTTGCGCCCGTTCTGCGCGACCCCGTCGCGCGGCGCCTGCTGCTGATCGCGGGGCTGAACGCGGCACCGGTGGCGGTCTCCTCGACCCTGTTCCTGTTCTTCGTGGCAGACCGGCTGGAAGCGCCCGGCGCCGAGGGGCCGTTGCTGATCCTGTTCTTTCTGAGCGCCGCCGCTGGCGCGCCGCTCTGGGGCATGCTGGCCGAGCGGCGGGGTGCCCGGCCGACCCTGATGGCCGGTATGGCGCTGTCAATCGCGGCTTTTGCGCTGGTGCCACTACTGGGCCCGGGCGACGTGGCGGGCTTTGCCCTGATCTGTGCCGTGTCCGGTATCGCTCTGGGTGCCGACATGACCCTGCTGCCCGCGCTCTTTGCCGCCCGCATGGCGCGGGTGGCGCCGGGCGCCGCGCCGGGCTGGGGCCTCTGGGCCTTTGTCACCAAGTTCACCCTGGCGCTGGCCGCGCTGGTGCTGCTGCCGATGCTCGATGCCGCCGGTTACTTACCCGGCGCGACCAGCCCGGCAAGCGCCCTGACGCTGCTATCGCTGCTTTATGCCGCGCTGCCCTGCCTGCTCAAGGCGGCGGCGCTGGGCCTGTTGGCCCTGACCGATCCGGAGGACATGTCATGACAGATCCGATCCTTTTCACCTTGCTGGGTGTCGCGCTGACGGTGACCGCACTGCTGCTGGTGCGCCGCTATGCGGGCTTCTCGGCGCAAGCGCCCGGCGACTATGCCGGGGCGGGACCTCAGTTCGACCTGCGCAGCCATCTGAACGGGCCGATTTCCTGCGAGGGCGTCATCTATGGTCCGACCGGCCGCGTCGCCTCGCGCTTTACCGGCGCGTTCGAGGCGACATGGGAGGGTAATCGCGGCACCATGCGCGAGCGCTTTCACTATGACAGCGGCACCGTGCAGGATCGCGAATGGCAGCTCAGTATCGGCAACGATGGCCGGATCCAGGCCAGTGCACCTGACGTGATCGGCACCGGCCGGGGCGATCAGAGTGGCCCGTCGGTGCGCCTGCTCTATCGTCTGCGCCTGCCCGAAGGTGCCGGTGGCCATGTGGTCGACGTGACCGACTGGATGTATCTCACCCCGGGCGGCGCCATCGTCAATCGCTCTGAATTCCGCAAGTACGGGATAAAGGTCGCGGAACTGGTTGCCACCATGCACCCCGCCAACGTGGAGCGCTCTGCTGCATGACGGACTGGACCGGCAAACGATACTGGCTGGTCGGCGCCTCCGAAGGGCTGGGCGCGGCGCTGGCCCAGCAGATGAGCGCCGCCGGCGCGCACCTCGTGCTCTCCGCGCGCGGGCGCGACGGGCTGGAGCGCCTCTCAGCCCGCTTGCCGGGCCCGGCAGAGGTGCTGCCAGTGGATATCGCCGATGACGGCAGCGTCGCTGCCGCCGCGCATGCGCTGGGCGAGATCGACGGCGTGGTGCTGCTGGCGGGTGTCTATTGGCCGATGCGGGCACAGGATTGGGACAGCGCCCGCGCGGTGGCCATGGCGGATGTGAACTTCACCGGTTACCTGCGGGTGCTCGGGGCCGTGGTGCCGGGCATGGTGGACCGCGACCGGGGCCATATCGTCATCACCGGCTCGCTCGCCGGGTTTGGCGGGCTGCCGGGCGCCATCGGCTATGCGGCGTCCAAGGCGGGTGCGATGGCGCTGGCCGAATGCCTGCATGCCGACCTGCACCGCACCGGCGTCGCGGTGCAACTGGTCAATCCCGGTTTCATCCGGACCCGTCTCACCGATCTCAACACCTTCGCCATGCCGATGCTGATGGAGCCGGAAGACGCCGCTCGCGCAATGTTCCGGCACATGAACAGCCGCCGTTTCGCCACCAGTTTCCCTGCACCTTTCGCCTGGCTGTTCCGGTTCGGACGTTTCCTGCCGCAGTGGCTCTATGTCCGTCTGTTTGCGTGAGATCAAAGACGGAACCCGCCATGCCTGTTTGATGAAAGACAGGATATGCGAACAGGAGACTTGGGAATCATGGAAATTTCGGCACGCAAGGTGGCGCAAGTGGCGCTGATGGCCCGTGAGCTGGGGCGCGCCGAAGGCGAGCTGCGCGCCTTCATCGACCGGATGAGCGAGGACGAACAGGCCGAGCTGGTGGCGATCATGTGGATCGGACGCGGCAGTTTCGAGGCGGAGGAGTTCGAAGAGGCCATCGCGACCGCGCGGGCCGAGGCGACGACGCCCTGCGCCGATTACCTGCTGGGCTCACCGCATCTGCCGGACCATCTGGAAAACGGACTCGATGCGCTGGGCATTTCGGCAGAGGATGTCGAAAACGATCTGATGTAGGTCCCGGTGGAGGGGGGCGAGGGGCTCTGCCCCTCGCGCTCCCCGGAGTATTTTTAGCGAAATGAAGGCGCAGGCGCGTCGCAGGTCAGGCGGCGTGGTTCACGATCTGCAAGTGCTGCGCCAGTTTGCCCACCTCATCCATCCAGCGGGCCAGCAGTTTCGGATCGCTGGAGGCGGCGTGTACCCCGGCGGGGATTTCGCGGTTCAATACCGCCTCGACCGCCAGCGAGACCGGGATCGAGACCAGCCGCGCCATGGCGGTGCCGCGCGCGTCGCCCCAGGCATCCATCACATATGATTTGTGCCAGACCGCGCGCCCATCCTTCTCGGCCTTCAGCCCCACGCAGAGAACGACCCGGTCGGGTTCACCTTCGTCATAGGCGTTCTCGGCCCAGAACTGGTCGGACATCTGCTTGAGCCGGGCATCACCCTCAGGGCCTTTAAGCGCTTCGATTTCACGGAACACCGGGGTCCAGGCCTCGGCCCAGCCGTTGAGCCGCAGGGTGCCGCGCACGAATTCCTTCACGGGCCAATGCTCTTCGAAATGGTACTGGCCCATGAAGGGCAGCGAATCGCGGTTGGGATAGACCTCGAAGCTTTCCGGCGTGGGCAGCGGCGCGGTGTAACTGCTGATCGCATCCCAGGGCCGCGCCACATCGAGCGGGGCATAATCGCGGATCGAGCGCGAGGGCGAGCGCAGCGCCTTGAGCACGCCCAGCGGCGACCAGCTGAACTTGTAGCGGAACGGGTTGGGATGCTTCGGGATGCCGCCGCAATAGGAGATGAAACTCAGGTGGTTCTGGGCGTCGAAGGCATCAGAGGCGCGGTAATCGGCCACCAGTTCATGCGCCATCAAATGGTCGATGCCGGGATCAAGGCCGATCTCGTTTACCAGGCTCACACCGGCGGCGCGGGCGCGGTCGTCCAGCGCGCGCATTTCGGGCGCGATGTACGACGACGAGACGAAATGCGCGCCCTTGGAGATCGCCAGTTCCGCCAGCGGCACGTGCCAGTCACCGGGCAGCATCGAGACCACCAAGTCGCCCTTGGTCAACACCGCGCCCAATGCGTCGATGTCGAATGCGCGGATGTCATCGGTCAGGTCGCCCAGCTCGGCCCGCGCCTTTTCGACGGTTCGATTCCAGACGGTGACGGGATGGCCCGCCTCGATCAGGCGGCGCAGGCCGGGAATGGCCGACAGGCCGGTGCCACACCAATGGATGGTCATCGCTCAGATCCCTTTCATATGGGTTTTGAATTCGGCCTCGGCCCGGCCCCAGACCCCTGTTTCCAGGTCGGTCAGTGTCAGCAGCGAGGGCAGGAGTTGCGCGGCATAGTCCTGGCTGCTTTCAACCGGCAGCATCGAGGGCAGGTTGTCGATCGCCATCACGTCAAGCACCGGGTCCTCGGCCACGCGCAGCACCGGCGCGTCCCAGCTGGTGGCGCGATCATAGACCGGCACCGGGTTGTAATCGCTGTCGGGGTCGCAGGCCACGTCGCCGATGGCGGTCAGGGCGCGGGGGGCGCCCAGTGCCTCGCGTGGCACAAAGACCGGCGTGCCGGGGCGGGCGAAGATGCAGTTGAGGAATATGTCATGGGCCAGGATCTCGGGGAACGGTCCGCCGCTGGCGGTCTCGGCCATGTCCCATTTGGTCACTTCGACCCCCATCGCGGTGCAGAGATCGGCCGCCCCGGTGCCGACCCGGCCCAGCGCGCCGATTACGATGGCGCGGGGGCGCGGCGCGCCAGTGGCGTCGAGTTCCGCGGCAAGCGCTGCGTTCAGCGCGTCCTTGCTGGGATAGACACCGACCGGGCCGCAGATGCCGCCCTGCTGCTGCGCGGCCCAGGCCTTGAGCGTCACGGCAGCCCCTGCATAACCCGCCCAATAGCCGAATGCCGCGACCCGGCGGCCGGTCTCGTCCACCAGATATTCCAGATCGTAAAGCGTGCCGCCCCCGGCCTTGAACCGCTCCAGCAAGCGGCGGCCCGAATGCTGCCCCTTGAAGGCATGGCCGAACATGATGTGGCGGTGCGGCAGGGGGGTGCCGTCCTCGGGCAATTCCTTGAGCCCAAAGATGATGGCGTCGCGCGGGGCATCCGGCCAGCTGTTCTCGGGCGCGATCTCGCATCCAGCGTCGCGGTAGCCGCCCAACTCAATCGCGCGGACCGAGCTTTCCTCGACCGTGACCCGAAGACCGGCGGCGATCAGGGCGGCGGCGCCTTCGGGGGTCAGTCCGACCCGTTCCTCGTTGGGGCGCTGTTCGGCCCGGACCCAGAGATGCGTCATGTCTTGTCCTTTGTTCAAAGCAGACCGGCGGCCTTGACGGCCTGAACCGAGGCGCGCGCGTCCATCGCGGCGCGGAAGGCGCGGATTTTCGGGAACGGTTCCAGGTCGACACCGTCGCCCTCGAGCCAGCCGGTTACCACGTAGAGATAGCAATCGGCGATGCAAAGCGCCTCACCCAGCACAAAGGGGCCGCGCAGCCCGTTTGTCTCGACATGGGCGGCAGAGGCGGTCATCGTCTGGGGCACCTTGGCGCGCATGTCGGCCCAACTGCTCTCCTGATCGGCCCAGCGCGCGCCGCGCATCTTGTGGGCGTGGTTCACATGCATGGTGGAGGCAAGGTAATACATCACCTCGCGCATGCGGGCGCTGAGCAGCGGATCGGTGGGAACCAGCTCCTTGTCGGGCGCGCTCTCGGCGATGAATTCCAACAGCGCACCGGTCTCGGTCAGGATGCCGCCCGGCACCGCCAGCGCGGGCACCCGGCCCTTGGGGTTGATCTGGTGGTAGGCGGGTTTGGTCTGTTCGGCGGCGCCAAAGTCGAGCTGAACCTTCTCATGCTCGATCCCCGCCTCGTGAAGTGCGATGGCGACGGCCACGGAAATGGTGCCGGGTGCACAATAAAGCTGCATCGGATCCCCCTAGAGATGCGTCTGGGCAAACTGCCGCTCTGGGGCCTCCAGATGCGGGACGGCGTTGAACAGCACCGGGCTGAGATGTGTGCCGATCGGGTAGAGACGATGCATCGACGTGTTCATGATGGCAAGAGCCACCCGCGCCATCGCCGGTATGTCCAGCCCCATCGCCTGACGCATCACCATCGAGATGAGCCCGCCCGAGGTGACCACGATGGCCGGACCCGCCCCCTGGGCGATTTCGGCGAGCGCGGCCTGAACACGGGTTTCGAACTGCTCGAAGCTTTCGGGCGCGTCCTGGATGCGGCCTTCGGCCCAGGCGGTGAAGGTCATCGGCAGGTGCTCGACAAAGCCTTCGCGATCCTCGGGGATGGTGATTCCGTGCTGCGCCTCGAAAAGCTGGGCGAGGGTGAAATACTCGATCTCGTTCAGGCGCGGGTCCTGTACCACATCGGCCAATCCCATGCTGGCGGCCGTCTCCAGGTGGCGGGTAAGGGTGCCGCAATAGACGCGCGGATGATGGGCGCGGGTGTCGGCCAGATGCGACCCCAACCAGCGCGCCTGCTGATGGCCCAGCTCGCTCAGCCGGTCATAGCTTTCCTCGTCGCGGGCGGCGGTATTGGCCTGGCCATGACGGATAAGGGTGATGTGAGACATGTCATCCTCCGCTTCGGGCAGACTCTTAGGCAAGGATCGGGCCGGGGGCCAGAGGGGTTTGGCGCCGGGCGCGTGAATTTCCCGGCTGCTGGCGCGTGTGGTTGGTTGCGGATGCCTCCGGCGGGAGTATTTTTGGCGAAATGAAGGGATGGGAGGACAGGCGATGACGGTGAACGCGGAGCGGTTTATGGAGGATCTGCACAAGCTGCGCAGCTTTGGCGCGGCGGGGCTGGGCAAGGGCGTGGTGCGACCGGCCTATTCCGAGGCGGATATCGCGGCGCGTCGCTGGCTGGCGGGCCGGATGGAGGAGGCGGGGTTGCAGGTGCGGTTCGACCCGGTCGGCAATCTCTTTGGTTTGGCACAGGGGCCGTCGCTGCTGATGGGATCGCATTCCGATAGCCAACCCGAGGGCGGCTGGCTGGACGGCGCGCTGGGGGTGATCGCGGCGCTGGAAATCGCCCGGAGCAGCGCGAGGCCGGTTTCCGTGGTCAGTTTCCAGGACGAGGAGGGGCGATTCGGGGTCACTACCGGCTCGGCCATCTGGTCGGGGCATCTGCCGCTGGCCGAGGCGGATGGGCTGAGTGATCACACGGGCGTGTCCTTTGCCATCGCGCGGTCCGCAATGGCGGATCTGACAGGCGATTTTGTCGATCCGTCGCAGTTCACCGGCTTTGTCGAGATGCATATCGAACAGGGGCCGACGCTGGATACCGAGGGCGAGCAGATCGGGGTGGTTGGCGATATCGTCGGGATCCGCGACATGAAGGTGACATTCGAGGGGCAGCAGAACCATGCCGGCACCACGCCCATGCATCTGCGCCGCGACGCGTTCCAGGCGCTGGGTGAGTTCAACACGCGGCTGGGAGAGCGATTCCGCAACGTGGTCACCCCGCGCACGGTCTGGACCATCGGTCATGTCAGCCTGCACCCGAACGCCTCGTCCATTGTGCCCGGGCGGGCGCGGTTCTCGATGCAGTGGCGGGATGGCGACACCACGCGGCTGGCACGGATGGAGGAGATCATCCGCGCCACCGCGCAGGAGGTGGCCGAGGCGCGCGGCATGAAGCTGAGCTTTGGCCCGCTCCTGGGGCTGGAGCCGGTGGCGATGGACCCGGCCCTGCGTGCGGCACTGGAACAGGGCGCCGAAGCGGTGGCGCCGGGGCGGTGGCGGCGCATGCCGTCGGGCGCACTGCACGATGCCACCAATGTGTCGCGCCTGATGCCGGTGGCGATGCTCTTCGTGCCCTCGATCGGCGGGATCAGCCACGATTTTGCGGAAGACACGGCTGAGGCGGATCTGGTTGCGGGCCTGCGGGTGCTGGACCATGCCGTTGCCGCACTGGGCCGGGGCAACGAATAACCGGCCATTAGCCATTTTTTGGCCGTGTTCCTTTGTCAATCTGCACGCGTCTATTGTTCAGAGATACACGAGGGCCAGCCGCCAATGCTTCGTAAATTCATTGTTCTGTTGGGCCTCAGCGGCCTGCTTTTCGCCTGCCAGGACAGTGTCCGGCACAATCAGGATGCGCGTATCCTGGCGATCGGCGATTCGCTTCTGTCGTGGAACTCCGCCTTTGGCAGCTCGATCCCCGATGTGATCTCCAAGGAACTGGGTCAACCGGTTGTCGACCGCTCGGTCAGCGGCGCCTGGATGCTGACCCGGAACGAAGACAAGGACGGTCGTGGCGTGAACGTGCCCTATCAGTACGAGCCGGGCGCCTGGGAATGGGTCGTCGTCAACGGTGGCGGCAACGACCTGCTGTTCGGTTGCGGCTGCGGCCGCTGCGACGCCCTGATGGACCGTTTGATCACTGCTGATGGAACGGCGGGACAGATCCCCGATCTGGTGCGCCGGATCCGTGCCGATGGGGCAAAGGTGCTCTACACCGGATATCTGCGCAGCCCCGACCTGCTCACCCCGATCGAGCATTGCAAGAACGACGGCGATGAGCTGGAGGCACGGGTCGCACGTCTCGCCGCAGCTGAAGAGGGGGTGTATTACGTCTCGATGCAGGATGTCGTTCCGCCGGGTGGGCTGACTTATTTTGCGCCCGACCGCATCCATCCCGCGCGCAAGACCAGCCGAAAGGTGGGCGAACGGCTGGCCTCGGCGATCCGACAGCTGAATGCGCGCCCATAAGGCGACAGCGGGATCTCGCCGCATCCGGCGCAAGTCATCGAGGTTCGACAGGCCAGGATCTTTGACCCGGGCCGCGCCGTTCGCGAGATTTTGGTCCCCTTGTTCCGGTCTCGCCGGGTGGATTTCGTGGCGTGACCGGGTACCGCTTCAGATCAGTCCGAGCAGCCGCAAGGCCAGGGCGACCGAGGATAGCGCGGCCAGGGCAAAGGCCAGAGTCCTGAGCACCGGAACACCGAGGCAATAGATGATGTAATGGGCGAAAATGCCCACGAAGAACGTCATCGCCAGCGTTCCGGCATAGGCATCTTCGGGTATCTTTATCATCGCCATCACGGCGAGCGGGGCAAAGGCGGCAAAGGCCTGGATCGCGACGTTGTGCGCCCGCATCGCCCGCTGTGCCCAAGGCGTTTGCGGAACGGCGTTCGGGTCATAATTCGCCATGGCGCCCATCAGGCCGCGAACCATGATCCGATCCAGAATATAGGGCAACCAGGCGATGGCCACCCAGAGCCCGGTCAAGGCGGTATAGAATTCGAGTGTTGTCATGATATGTGTCCCTCCCACAAGTTACATACCATATTTTGTGTCGCTTTGGGCCTGAGAAATGTGCCAGTCAGCTGTGCGCGATCAACGGGATACGCTGCTCCACCCGGACCCTGCCGCGCGCCTCGTGCAACTTGGCCCGCGCCGCTGCCAACCGCTGCAAGGCGCGGTCGCGTTCATCATAGAGACGGCGGACCCGGGAACCCGGATTGCCGATCATCAGATACCCCCGGCCGATTGCGCCCGGAACCAGCAGCGCCGCCTGCTCCAGCCCCTGCCGCCATGCAATGTCGGCCCTGACATAGCGGCGCATGGCCTTGTCCAGCATGCGCCTGCGAATCTCCAGATATGGGTGCATTGCAGCCTCCCTCCCAAAGGAACTGCGGCGGGCGCTGGCCCGCCTGTGCTTCGGTCCGCGCATGTTCATTTTACCGTCGCTGGCCGGTCCCGGTCAACCGGGCCTAGCGCCAGCTGACATCGCCCAGAAAGATATATCCAGCCCCATAGATCGTCTTGATCAGGCGCGGGTTCTTGGGGTCTTCGCGCAGTTTGGTGCGCAGGCGCGAGATACGCACATCCATCGCCCGGTCAAAGCTTTCGCCCGCAGCACCCCCCAGCGCCTCCTGCATCTGCGCCCGGCTGATCAGCCGCTTGGGGCTCTCCAGGAACAGCCGCAGCACCTCGCCCTCGGCATGAGAGAACGGGGTTTCCGTGCCGCTTTCATCCTCCAGCGCATAGCGGTCGAAATGCGCGGTCCAACCGTTGAAACTGGCGATATCGCCGCCCTGCACCTCGCCACGCATCCCGTCGCGCAGCCGCGCGCGGATGCGCGCCACCACCTCGGCCGGGTCAAACGGCTTGGTGATGTAGTCGTCAGCCCCCAGTTCCAGCCCGGTCACCCGGTCCTGCACCTGCGCCCGACCCGAGATGATGATCACCGTCGCCCCCTGTTCCAGCGCCAGACGATGCACCAGCGCAAGACCATCGGTATCGGGCAGCGACAGGTCCACCAGGCAGACATCCGGCGTCACCCGTTTCAGCGAGGCTTCGAATTCGCGGGCGCGCGAAAAGCTCTGGGTGCGGAACCCGGCCTCGGCCAGCGCCTCGGTCAGGATCAGCCGGATTTCCGGCTCGTCGTCCAGGATGGTCACAAGAGGGGCGGTCATGTCGTCTCCTCGGTGCGGATCAATGCGCTGAGTTGTGCGCGGGTAAAGGGCTTGCGCAGCACCGGGCCGCGCGTCAGGGCCTCGCGGTGCAGCGGATCGGACGGCGGCAGCGAGGTCATCAGGATACAGGGCAGCGCGCGCGGCAGGCGTTTCAGCAGGTCGATGCCGGTTGCGGCGCCTTCCAGCTTGATATCCGACAGCACCAGCGCGATATCCTCGATATCGGCGGCCAGCGCACTCGCCTCATCGGCCGAGGTCGCCTCGATCACCGTATGCCCCAGATCGACCAGCATGTCGCGGAAGGTCGCGCGCAGGTCTTCGTTATCCTCGACCAGCAGCGCCAATCCGCCCTGCGCATTGGGCGCGGCGCGATAGGGCAGGCGCAAAGTGACGACCGCGCCCGTGGGCGAATTGCCCAGACGCATGTCGCCGCCCGCCAGCTTGACCATGTCATAGACCATCGGCAGACCCAGGCCCGAGCCTTCGCTGCCCTTGGTGGTAAAGAACGGGTTCAGCCCGCGCTCCAGCGCCTCCTTGGAAAAACCGGGGCCGGTATCGGTCACCGCGATCTCGATCCAGATCCGGCCGATGGCATGGGCGCTGACCGCGATCAGCCCGTTGGTCCCACAGGCGTCGCGCGCGTTCAGCACCAGGTTCAGCAGCGCGTCCTGCAACATGCCCGCATCCAGCATCAGCGCCTCGTCAGGCGTATGGTCCAGCACGCTCAACCCGATGCCACGCGGCAGGGTGGGGGTGGCCAGCAGCTTGAGGTCATCGAGCAGCCCGTGCATGTCGGTGGCGCGCGGCCGCAGGGTGCGGTTGCCGGTCATGTCGGCGATCCGGTTGAGCAGCCGTCCGCCCCGCTGTGCGGTGGCCTGAGTTGCCGTGACCAGCTCGGCGGCCTCTTCGGGCAGATCCATCTTCTCCATCTTCGACATCATGCCCAGGATGATGGTCAAGAGGTTCGAAAAATCATGCGCCAGTCCACTGGTCATCTGCGCCGCCATTGCACGGCGGCGGGATTGTTGCAACGCCACGCGGGTCTGGGTTTCGGTGGTCACATCCATTGACAGGATATAGACTCCGCCGCTGCCATCGGGAGTGAACGCCACCCGGATGCGCCGTCCGTCATGTGCCTCGTTGAACTCGAAAACCGGGCTGTCGCCGCCATAGGCGGCCTGAAGATGCGGCTCGATCTTGGCAAAGGCCTCGGGCCCCAGCGCCTCCGAGATATGTAGCCCCACGATGTCCGAGGGCCGCCCCGGCATCACCGCGCTCAGCCGCCGGTTGGAATAGGTGTAATGCCCGTCCCGATCCGCATGGGCGATATGGGCCGGCATCATCTCGGTGGTCAGGCGGGTGCGCGCCTCGATCTCGGTCAACTGCCGCTGCGCCTCTTCCAGCGCGCTGATGGTGGCGGCCAGCTTGCGGTTGGTGGTGCTCAGCTCCTCGGCATGGGCCAGCAGCTGGCCCGATAGCTCCTCGGATCGGGCGCGCAGCAGCTCCTCGACCCGCTTGGTGCGGGTGATATCGGTATAGACGGTCACCCATCCGCCCTGCGGCAGCGGCGCGCCCTCGATCGAGATGACCTGACCATTGGCCCGGATGCGTTCGAAGTAATGTGGCACAAAGGCGCGCGCCTGCTGCACCCGGTGCTGCACCAGCGCGTCGATATCGGCGACCTCGCCGTAGTCGCCGCGCTGGGCGAGATAGCGAATGGTGTCGTCGAACCGCGCGCCCGGACGGATCAGCCGGTCGGGCAGATGAAACATTTCCTGAAAACGGCGGTTGCAAACCGCCAGCTGCAAGTTGTTGTCATAGATCGACAGGGCCTGGGCGATCAGGTTCAGCCCGGCCGAGGTCATCGTCTTGATCCACTGTTCGCTTCTGTCCACGGCGTCCGGCCTCCCGCTCTCTGCCTAGCACCACAAAATTCGTCAGAACAAGGGGTGGCGGTCCCGGGGGTTACCGTGTCGCGGTTACCGGACACGCTGTTACAATTCGTAAGAATTGGGAAAACATCACGTAAACTTTCCCCGCGACCAATGGCGCTGTTCCTGATCTGGGGCAGAATCGCAACGATCCGTCAGGGTCACGCGGTCACGTCCGGCCCGAAGGAGCGGGTCGGAATGGGGAGGAGAAAGACATTGGTCCAGTCGCAGTCGGGCGCTGGGGGGCTTCAGTCCCTTCCGGCGCTGCTTCACCGCAACGCAACCCAGTTCGGGAATGCCCCGGCCTATCGGGAAAAGGAATTCGGCATCTGGCAATGCTGGACCTGGGCCGAAGCCGCGGCCGAGATTCGTGCCATGGCGCTGGGTTTTCTGGAGATCGGCGTCGAAAAGGGCGACCACATCGCCGTCATCGGCCGCAACCGTCCGGCACATTACTGGTCGATGGTCGCCGCCCAGATGGTCGGCGCGGTACCGGTGCCGTTCTATCAGGACGCGGTGGCCGAAGAGATGACCTATGTCATGGAGCATTGCGGCGCCAAATACATCGTCTGCGGTGACCAGGAGCAGGTCGACAAGGTCATCGAGATCCAGGAGAAGGTGCATCAGGTCAAGCACATCCTCTATACCGACAAGCGCGGGATGCGGAAATACGACCACTCCCAGATGAACGCGCTGCACGACATCATGGCCGAGGGCCGCGCCGGGCACCACCGGCTGGATGCCGAACTGGATCGCCGCATCGCCGAGATCACCTATGACGACACCTGCGTGATGCTCTATACCTCGGGCACCACGGGCAAGCCCAAGGGCGTGGTCCTGTCCAACCGCAACGTCATCGAAAGCGCCAAGAACTCGGCGGATTTCGACCATCTGACGCGCGGCGAGGACATCCTCTCCTACCTGCCGATGGCCTGGGTTGGCGACTTCATCTTCTCGATCGGACAGGCCTATTGGTGCGGCTTCTGCGTGAACTGCCCCGAAAGCCCCGACACGATGATGACCGACCTGCGCGAGATCGGGCCGACCTATTTCTTTGCCCCGCCGCGCGTGTTCGAAATGCAGCTGACCAACGTGATGATCCGGATGGAGGATGCAAGCCCGCTGAAACGGCGGATGTTCCACCACTTCATGGCCCATGCCAAAAAGGTCGGCGGCCGCATCCTGGACGGCAAGCCGGTCAGCTTCGGCGACCGCCTGAAATACGCGCTGGGCAACATTCTGGTCTACGGTCCGCTCAAGGATACGCTGGGCTATGGCCGGTTCCGCGTGGGCTACACCGCGGGCGAGGCGATCGGGCCGGAAATCTTCGATTTCTACCGCTCGCTGGGCATCAACCTGAAACAGCTCTACGGCCAGACCGAGGCTACCGTGTTCATCACCGTGCAGCCCGATGGCGAAGTGCGTGCCGACACCGTCGGCGTGCCCGCGCCGGATGTCGAGATCAGGATCGACGAGAAAGGCGAGATCCATTACCGCTCGCCCGGTGTGTTCGTCGAATACTACAAGAACCCCGAAAGCACCGCCTCGACCAAGGATCCCGAAGGCTGGGTCGCCACCGGCGACGCGGGCTTCATCGAGGAAGGCACGGGTCACCTGCGCATAATCGACCGCGCCAAGGACGTGGGCAAGATGGCCGACGGCAGCATGTTCGCGCCCAAATATGTCGAGAACAAGCTCAAGTTCTATCCTGACATCCTTGAGGCCGTGCTGTTCGGCAATGGCCGCGACCGCTGCGTCGCCTTCATCAACATCGACCTGACCGCGATCGGCAACTGGGCGGAACGCAACAACATCGCCTATGCCTCGTACCAGGAACTGGCGGGACACCCGCGCGTGCTGGAAACCATCTCCAAGCATGTGGAAGAGGTGAACAGGTCGGTTGCCGCCGACACCATGCTGTCGGGATGCCAGGTGCATCGCTTCGTTGTCCTGCACAAGGAACTGGATGCCGACGATGGCGAGATCACCCGGACCCGCAAGGTGCGCCGCGGCTTTGTCGAGGACAAGTATGCCGACATCATCGCCGCGCTCTATGACGGCTCCGACAAGGTCTCGACCGTGACCGAGGTGACCTATGAGGATGGCCGCAAGGGCGCGATCAAGGCAACGCTGACCATCTGCGACGCCAAGATCCAGACCGTGGCACCGCATAAGGTGGCCGCCGAATAAGCGCCGGCAGGGCGCGCGGCGCGCGCCCACCGCACTGGACCCCGGTCCGACAGACAAGGGAGACACCGATGCTCGACGCATCTGAGGGATATATCACCGAGGACGGCCGCAAGATCGGCGGCGTGGTGATGGAAATGAAGAACATCACCCTGCGGTTCGGCGGCGTGGTGGCGATCAAGGATATCAGCTTTGACATCCGCGAGGGCGAGATCCGCGCGATCATCGGCCCGAACGGCGCCGGCAAGTCCTCGATGCTGAACGTGATCTCGGGCTTTTACGTGCCGCAAGAGGGCGAGGTCTGGTTCCACGGCAAGAAGCGCCCGGCGATGCGCCCCTATGAGGTGGCCCGCCAGGGCATCGCGCGCACCTTCCAGAACATCGCGCTCTTCGAAGGCATGAGCGTTCTGGACAACGTGATGACCGGGCGGCTCAACTTCATGAGCGCGGGCCTGCTGAGCCAGTCGATCTGGCGCGGCAAGGCCGAGCGCGAAGAGGTCGAAAATCGCGAGGCGGTGGAAAAGATCATCGACTTCCTCGAGATCCAGCACATCCGCAAGACGCCGGTGTCGCGCCTGCCCTACGGCCTGAAAAAGCGGGTCGAACTGGCCCGCGCGCTGGCTGCCGAGCCGAAACTGCTGCTGCTGGACGAACCGATGGCGGGCATGAACGTCGAAGAGAAAGAGGACATGAGCCGCTTCATCCTCGACGTGAACGACGAGTTCGGCACCACCATCGCGCTGATCGAACATGACATGGGCGTGGTCATGGACCTGAGCGACCGCGTGGTGGTGATGGATTACGGCAAGAAGATCGGCGACGGCACGCCCGACGAGGTGCGCAACAACCAGGAGGTCATCGACGCCTATCTGGGGGTGGCACATGACTGATCTTCACCTGAACGACACGACGAAAACCGGGGGCGCGGGACATGTCTGATCAACTGATTTTTGCCACCGAGGTGATCCTCAACGGCCTGATGGCGGGCGTGCTCTATGCGCTGGTGGCGCTGGGCTTCGTGCTGATCTACAAGGCGTCGGGCATCTTCAACTATGCCCAGGGCGTGATGGCGCTGTTCGCGGCGATGACCCTGGTGGGGATCATGAATGGCCAGGTGCCGTTCGCGCATCTGATCAACGCGATCTTCGGCGCCCATATCACCCATTTCGGATGGAACGTTCCGGCGCTGCTGGCGATTATCCTGACCATGGGCGTGATGGTCCTTCTGGCCTGGGCGGTGCAGCAATTCGTGATGCGCCACCTGGTCGGGCAGGAGCCGATCATCCTGTTCATGGCCACCATCGGGCTTGCCTATTTCCTCGAAGGCGTGGCCGACCTGATGTGGGGCTCCGAGATCAAGACGCTGGATGTGGGTCTGCCGCAGGGTCTGAACGTGTGGATCGACGACACCACCTATGGCATCCTGGGCTACGGCTTCTTCATCGACAATCTCGATATCGTGGCGACCGTGATCGCGGCGCTTCTGGTGGCGGCGCTGGTTGCCTTCAGCCAGTACACCAAGCAGGGCCGGGCGATGCGTGCGGTGGCCGACGACCACCAGGCGGCGCTGAGCGTCGGCATCTCGCTGAACTTCATCTGGGTGCTGGTCTGGTCGGTCGCGGGCTTTGTCGCGCTGGTCGCGGGCATCATGTGGGGCACCAAGTCGGGTGTGCAGTTCTCGCTGTCACTGATCGCGCTCAAGGCGCTGCCGGTGCTGATGCTGGGCGGCTTCACCTCGATCCCCGGCGCCATTGTCGGCGGGCTGATCATCGGGGTCGGCGAGAAACTGTTCGAATTCGCGATCGGCCCGCTGGTGGGCGGCGCGACCGAGAACTGGTTCGCCTATGTTCTGGCGCTGATCTTCCTCGTGTTCCGGCCGCAGGGTCTGTTCGGCGAGAAGATCATCGAAAGGGTCTGAGGTTCCGGTGGGCGACCCCGTTGCGCGTGCCGCGCAACGAGACCCGCCCGCCCGGAACCTTCGCAAGGAAGGGAGGAGACGGATGAACAAGCTGATCGCCATCGTCAATGTCGTCGCCTGGTCGGGATTCTGGGCCTTTGGCTACATCGCCCTGACCGCGCAGGACCTGAGCGACCAGCAGCTGCTCATCGCCAGCCTCCTCGCCTTTGCAGGGTTCATCATGGGGATCGCCGCATATCTGCGGCTGGTTCGGGCCGCCGAAGCGAGCGGCTATGCGAAAAAGACAAATCAACTCGACACCGCGGCCCGCAACCGCGCGCAGTCCGAAGGGGGCATGTAAGCGATGTTCTACCGTGAAGCCGGAGATTTCAAAACCTCCTACCAGTCCGACAGCCAGACCTTTCCGATCAAGTTCGACCGGTATCGGTACTACGTGGTTTTGGTGGTGGCCTTCGGGATCATCCCGTTCATCATCAACGACTATTGGGCGAACTCGCTGCTGCTGCCCTTTCTGATCTACGCCATCGCCGCGATCGGGCTGAACATTCTGGTGGGCTATTGCGGCCAGGTCAGCCTGGGCACCGGCGGGTTCATGGCCGTGGGCGCCTATTCCTGCTACAAGCTGATGACCGCCTTCCCCGAGACGAGCATGTTCATCCATGTGATCCTGTCCGGTGGCATCACGGCGATTGTCGGCGTGTTGTTCGGCCTGCCCAGCCTGCGGATCAAGGGGTTCTATCTGGCGGTGGCGACGCTGGCGGCGCAGTTCTTTCTGGTCTGGCTGTTCAACCGGGTGCCGTGGTTCTACAACTACTCCGCCTCCGGCCAGATCAACGCGCCCGAACGCGACGTGTTCGGCATCATCATCACCGGTCCCAACGCACCGGCCTGGGCCACCTACCTGTTCTGCCTGATCTTCCTGACCCTCTGCGCCCTGATCGCCCGCAACCTGACCCGCGGCACCATGGGCCGCACCTGGATGGCGATCCGCGACATGGACATCGCCGCCGAGATCATCGGGGTGAATCCGCTCAAGGCCAAGATGACCGCCTTTGCCGTCAGCTCGTTCTTTGTCGGCATCTCCGGCGCGCTGTTCTTCGCGCTCTATCTCGGCGCGGTCGAGGTTGGCGAGGCCTTTGGCATCCAGAAATCCTTCCTGGTGCTGTTCATGGTGATCATCGGCGGCCTCGGTTCGATTTTCGGCTCTTTCGCTGGCGCGGCCTTTCTGGTGCTGCTGCCGGTGGTGCTCAAGGTCGTTGGTGCAGACATGCTTGGCTGGCCCACGGATATCGTGGCGCATTTGCAGCTGGTGATCGTCGGCGGGCTGATCATCGTGTTCCTGATCATGGAACCTCACGGGCTGGCGCAGCTGTGGCGCGTGGCCAAGGAAAAACTCAGACTCTGGCCCTTCCCGCACTGACGCGGACAGGTCCAACCCGATACGGGGGGCGGTTCCCCCCGTACACCAACATCGGTCTAACCAAGGGAGGAGACACCCGATGAAGATGAAACTGGCAACCGTGGCGCTGAGCGCCCTGATCGCCGCCGGCCCGGCGCTTGCTGACCTGACATTCCCGTCGCTCAGCTATCGTACCGGTGCCTATGCCGCGAGCGGCATTCCGTTCGCAGACGGCTATGCCGACTATTTCACGCTGCTCAACGAGCGGGATGGCGGCATCGGCGGCGTCAAGGCCAACGTGCTGGAATGCGAAACCGGCTACAACACCGAGAAGGGCGTTGAATGCTACGAGTCGACCAAGGGCCAGGGCGCCCTGGTGTACCAGCCGCTGTCGACCGGTATCACCTATCAGCTGATCCCCAAGGCAACCGCCGACGGCATCCCGATCCACTCGATGGGCTATGGCCGCACGTCGGCCAAGAACGGCAAGGTGTTCTCGAACGTCTTCAACTATCCCGCCAACTATTGGGATGGTGCCTCGGGCGCGGTGAACTACCTGCTGGAAATCAACGGCGGCGACATCAAGGGCAAGAAGATCGCCCTGGTCTATCACAACTCCGCCTATGGCAAGGAACCGATCCGCACGCTGGAAGAGCTGTCGAAGAAGCATGGCTTTGAACTCAGCGCCCTGCCGGTCGACCACCCGGGCCAGGAGCAGAAGTCGCAGTGGCTGCAAATCCGTCGCGACAAGCCTGACTATGTCCTGATGTGGGGCTGGGGCGTGATGAACCAGGTCGCCGTTCAGGAAGCCGCCAACATCCGCTTCCCGATGGAAAACTTCATCGGCATCTGGTGGTCGGGTTCGGAAAACGACGTGTTGCCCGCCGGTGATGCCGCCAACGGCTACAAGGCGCTGACCTTCCACAACGTCGGCACCGACTTCCCGCTGTTCGACGATCTGAAGAAATACGTGATCGACGCGGGCAAGGCGGCTGGCGCCGGTGACCAGGTTGGTACCGTGCTCTACAACCGCGGTCTCTATGCTGCCATGCTGGCAGCCGAAGCCGCGAAGAAGGCACAGGAGATCTCGGGCAAGGCCGACATCACCGCCGCCGACATGCGCGACGGCATGGAAGCGCTGGAGATCACCGAAGCGAAGATGGCCGAACTGGGCCTGCCGAACTTCGGTCCGACCTTCTCGGTCAGCTGCGAGAACCACGGCGGTGACGCCCTGGTGGGTGTGACCCAGTGGGATGCGACCTCCAAGACCTGGTCGCTGATCTCGGACTTCAAACCGACCGACGGCGAAGTCATCGGCGCGCTGATCGAGGAAGATTCGAGCGCCTACGCGACCGAGAACAACATCGCGCCGCGCTGCAACTAAGCGCAGGACCGGGCCCGGGATCCGGGCCCGCATCGAACCCGGGACGGCGGTCCGCCGCCGTCCCACCCCGATCATCCCCGGCGAACCGGGGCCAATGAGGACAAGCGCGGATGCTGGATGCGGCAAATACCACGGATGCGCAGGTGGAAACCCTGCTGGAGGTCAACAATATCGAGGTGATCTACAATCACGTGATCCTCGTGCTCAAGGGTGTCAGCCTCACCGTGCCCAAGGGCGGGATAACCGCGCTGCTGGGTGGCAACGGCGCCGGCAAGACGACCACGCTCAAGGCGGTGTCGAACCTGCTGCATTCCGAACGCGGCGAGGTGACCAAAGGGTCGATCAAGTATCGTGGCGAGACCATTCACGAACAGGATCCGGCCGCGCTGGTGACCAAGGGCGTCATCCAGGTGATGGAGGGCCGCCATTGCTTCGAACACCTGACTGTCGAGGAAAACCTGCTGACCGGCGCCTATACCCGCAAGGATGGCGGCGCCAACATCCAGCGTGACCTGGAGATGGTCTATAACTACTTCCCCCGCCTCAAGGAGCGTCGCCGCAGCCAGGCGGGCTATACCTCCGGCGGTGAACAGCAGATGGTGGCGATGGGGCGGGCGCTGATGTCGCGGCCCGAGACCATCCTGCTCGACGAGCCCTCGATGGGTCTGGCGCCGCAGCTGGTCGAAGAGATCTTCGAGATCGTCCGCGACCTGAACCAGAAAGAGGGCGTGTCCTTCCTGCTGGCCGAACAGAACACCAACGTGGCGCTGCGCTATGCCCACTATGGCTATATCCTGGAATCCGGTCGCGTGGTGATGGATGGCCCCGCCAAGGAACTGCGCGAGAACCCGGATGTGAAGGAGTTCTATCTTGGCATGTCCGATGAGGGCCGCAAGAGCTTCCGCGATGTGCGCTCCTATCGCCGCCGCAAGCGGTGGCTGAGCTGATGCCGGGAGGGCTAACAGAGGCGATTTCGTTCGTCAAAGGTGCCTCGGAGCTTGTCGGGGCGCTTAGGTCCGAAGCTAGGACATCAAACGAGAGGAAAAATGCGGCATCGCTTCAGGCACTGCTGGACGTGCTTCGAGATATCTACTTTGCCCCAAGTGGCACACGAGCTGTCTTGGAGTTGTTGGCAGACGGACAGAGACCTAGTGAAGAACTGATTTCAACAGTTTTGCCCCGTTTCAATGACTTCGAGTATCGGTGGGAACGACGCCGGAGTCTGATCGATTTTGAAAGTGATGCTGCTTCGAGGCTTGGTTTTCACGCTCGCGAAACTCTTCATCGGATCAAAGTCGGGAAAGGTGGAGTAAGGACGAAAGTTCAAGAGTTGTTGAATGAACCACTAACCCTTGGTGGTGAGGTTCTGAGTGATCAAGCTACTGAATTACTGGGCGAGATCCAAAGATTGAATACTCAGATCGCTGATGCCGAGGAGATGATCATGAACCTCATGAAAGAAATTCAGTGATGCGGGATGGAAAGATGACTGACTTCTTCGACGGCCTCGAAACCCGTACCGACGATCAACGCGCCGCCGATCTGGCCTCGGCCTTGCCAGAGCAGATCGCCCGCGCGAAAACCGCGCCTGGCTTTGCCCGGTTGCTGGCCGATATCGACCCGGCCGCGATCACCGATGCCCAGGCGCTGGCGACGCTGCCGGTGCTGCGCAAGTCGGAACTCAGCCGGTCGCAGGGCGAACACCCGCCCTTTGGTGGCTTTACCGTCAAGCCCGCGCATGGGTTTGCCCATGTGTTCCAGTCGCCCGGCCCGATCTATGAACCGGGCGGTACCGATCATGACTGGTGGCGCATGGGTCGCTTCCTGCATGCCGCCGGGATCGGGCAGGGCGATATCGTCCAGAACTGTTTCGGCTACCACCTCACACCCGCCGGGATGATCTTTGAAAACGGCGCCCGGGCGGTCGGGGCGGCGGTGCTGCCCGCCGGAACCGGCCAGACCGAATTGCAGGTGACCGCCGCGCGCGATATCGGCTGCACCGCCTATGCCGGTACGCCCGATTACCTCAAGGTGATCCTGGACAAGGCCGAAGAGATGGGCGTCACGCTCAGCTTCACCAAGGCCGCCGTGGGCGGCGGCGCGCTGTTCCCGTCGCTGCGCAAGGAATATGCCGATCGCGGCATCTCGTGCCTGCAATGCTATGCCACCGCCGATCTGGGCAATATCGCCTATGAAAGCGTGGCGATGGAGGGGATGATCGTCGACGAACATGTGATCGTCGAGATCGTCACTCCCGGCACCGGCACGCCGGTGGCGCCGGGCGAGGTGGGCGAGGTCGTGGTGACCTCCCTCAATCCCGACTACCCGCTCATCCGCTTTGCCACCGGCGACATGTCGGCGGTGATGGCGGGCGCCTCGCCCTGCGGCCGCACCAACATGCGGATCAAGGGCTGGATGGGCCGCGCCGACCAGACCACCAAGATCAAGGGCATGTTCGTGCGCCCCGAGCAGGTGGCGGCCCTTGTCGACAAGCATTCCGAAATCGTCAAGGCACGGGTGATCGCCACCCGCGTGGGCGAGATGGATGCGATGACGGTCCAGATCGAAAGCCCCGGCGGCGACAGCAACGCCTATGCCCGTTCGGTCGCCGAGGTGCTCAAGCTGAAAGGCGCGATCGAGGTCGTGGCTCCCGGAAGCCTGCCCAAGGACGGGCTGGTGATCGAGGACCAGCGCCGCTACGACTAGGCGCCCGACCGTATCGGACAACAGGACCCCGCGCCGTGGCGCGGGGTTTTCTGTTCAGCCCTCGGGCGCAAAGACCGCAACCGGATCGGCCACACCCTTGACCACGTGCCGCCCCTTGTCCCGGTATCTCCGGCTGGACAGTTGCGCCACGTCGCCGGTGACCAGAACCGGCTCTTGCAACGCGGCGCACAGCCCCTCGACCCGCGCCACAAGGTTGACCGCCGCGCCGATCACGGTGAAATCCAGCCGTTCGCGCCCGCCGATATTGCCATAAAACACCTCGCCCAGATGCAGCGCCACACCGATGCGCACCGCCTCGGGCCAGTCCGGCGCCGCCATTGCCGCCCGCAGGTCATCCACCGCCGCCTCGGCGCGGGCAACCGCGCCTTCGGCATCCTGTTCAACCGGAAAAATCCCCAGAACCGCGTCGCCGATGAATTTCAGCACCTCGCCACCCTGGTCCAGAATGGCCCGGGTGATGCCTTCGAAAGCCTGGTTCAACAGGCCAATCACCTGCTCTGGCGGGTGCTCTGACGCGATCCGTGTGAACCCCCGGATATCGCTCATCCAGATCACCGCGCGGAGCGTGTCGCCGTCGCCGCGATGGATCTGCCCCTCCAGCACCCGCCGCCCCGCGCGCTGGCCCACGAACGTATCCATCAGCGTCTGCGCCAGCCGCCGCTGCACATGATGCTCGACCGCCACCGCAAGCGGCGGCACCAGATCACGCAACAGCGCGCGTTCGTCTGCGGAAAACCCGCCCGCCCGCTTGGTCTGGAGCGTCAACCCCTTGTAACTGCCATCGGCAAAGGGCAGGGCAAGCCCCAGGTAATGGGTGAATCCATCCGCCCGCAACTCGGCCCCGATGCCATATTCGCCCGGCGCGGCGACCGCGCCCAACCGCCAATCGACATCCTCGCCCCGGGCATAGATCGGATGCATCGGACTGTTGTGCAGCCGCTCCATCCCGACCTCGTCCCAGATCAGCTCGTTCTCCTTGGCGCCCGCGCCCGGCACCCAGATCGAGAAACTCGACCGCGCGATCGGATGCATCAGCGGCGCGCCGATCGTGGCCCGGTCGATGCGGAACCCCGCCGCCATCAGCCGCGCAACCAGCCCGTCGAGCACCGCCGCCAGACCGCTTTCGGCCCGCGCGCCGGTCAGCAGCCATCGGGTGATCTCGGCAGAGGTTCGGGTTGTCGTCATCGCGGCATTCCGTGGCAGAGGGCGCAAAAACGCGCAGCAGGCACTGGTATTTCCGACTAATCTGGTCGATTAAGGGGGAAAAGCAAACCCCGGACCAGACCCGCCATGGCCGAGATCCAGTATTCCGAACACGGTTCGCGCCGCCGCACGGCGCTGGGCACCCGCGTTCTGGGCGCGCTGGCCTATGCCATCGCCGCCGCCTGCTTGCTGCCGATGGTCGCCGTGGCGCTGGCGGCGCTGACTGGCGGCACCGATACGCTCGGCCACCTGCTCTCCACGGTTCTGCCCGGATACGCGGCAACCACGCTGTTGCTGGTGCTGCTGGTGGCGGCCGGAACCTTCTGCCTGGGGGTTGGCGCGGCCTGGCTGGTGACGATGACCCGCTTTCCCGGCGTCCGCCTGATGGAGATCGCGCTGGTCCTGCCGCTGGCCTTCCCGGCCTATGTGCTGGCCTATGCCTATACCTTCGTGCTTGACCACCCCGGCGTGGTGCAGACCACCCTGCGCCAGCTCAGCGGCTGGGGACCGCGCGACTACTGGTTCCCCGAGATCCGCTCGACCGAGGGCGCGGCGGTGATGCTGATCCTCGTGCTCTATCCTTACGTCTATCTGCTGGCGCGCGCCGCCTTCCTGCAACAAAGCGCCACCGCCTATCTTGCCGCCCGCGCGCTGGGGTCCAGCCCCTGGGCGGCGTTCTGGCGGGTGTCGCTGCCGATGGCCCGACCGGCTATCGCCGGTGGCGTGCTGCTGGCGGTGATGGAGACCATCGCCGATTTCGGCACCGTGGCCTATTTCGGCGTGCGCACCTTTGCCACCGGCATCTATACCAGCTGGTTCTCGATGGCCGACCGTGCGGCGGCGGCACAGCTGGCGCTGTGCCTGCTGGGCTTTGCCCTGATGCTGGCGGTGGCCGAGCGCACCCAGCGCGGCAAGGCGCGCTACTACCAGTCGGGCCGTCGCCACGCCGCCATGCCCGCGGGCGCGCTGAAAGGCTGGCGTGCCGCGGCGGCACTGGTGCTCTGCGCCATACCCGTTCTGCTGGGCTTTGTCTTGCCGGTGGTGATCCTGGTCCTGATGGGGCTGGAATCGGAACAGGACCTGCTGTCGCGGCGCTATGTCGGCTTTATCCGCAATTCGCTGATCCTGGCGGGCACGGCGGCGGTGGTCACGGTCACGGCCGCAATCTGTGTCGGTTTCTTCCAGCGCCTCCGCCCCGGGCGTTCGGCCCAGACCTCGGCCTATCTGGCGCGGCTGGGCTATGCGGTGCCGGGGGGCGTGATCGCGGTGGGGCTGATGGTGCCCTTCGCCTCGTTCGACAACGCGCTCGACGGCTGGATGCGGGCGACCTTCGGCGTCTCCACCGGCCTTTTGGTCACCGGCTCGATCTGGCTCCTGGTGGCGGCCTATATGGTGCGCTTCCTGGCCGCCGCGCTCAGCGCCTATGAGGGGGGCCAAAGTACCGTGCATGCCAATATGGACGCCGCCGCCCGCTCGCTGGGGCAGACGCCCTTTGGCACGCTGCGGCGTATCCACCTGCCGATCCTGACGCCGTCGCTGATGACCGCGCTGCTCATCGTCTTTGTCGACGTGATGAAGGAACTGCCGGCAACCCTGATCATGCGGCCCTTCAACTTCGACACGCTGGCGGTGCAGGCCTATCGTCTGGCCAGCGACGAGCGGCTCGAAGGTGCCGCCGTGCCCTCGCTGGTCATTCTCGCCGTGGGCCTCTTGCCGGTGATCCTGATCTGCCGCCAGGTCGGGCGCGGAAAGTAACCGCGCCGCCTCACTCGGGGATCAGGTCGTTGGTGGCATAGCTCAGCCGCGCGCCCGCCGCGCTCTGGTCTCCGGTCCCGAATAGCAGCACACCGGTGCCCATCAGGGGCACCGCCCGCCGGTGCACATCGACCGCGGGCCCGTCCTCGGGCAATACCGCGCTGCCCGCGCTGGAATGGTCGGCATATTCCAGAACCGCGCCGCGCAACTCCAGCCGTCCATGCTGGCGCGACACCCAGGGCTCGCTCAGCCGGATGTCGCAACCCTCGGCGCGGCCCACGGTCAGGCTCTGCCCCTCGGACAGGTGCCAGACCCCGTCGACGCTACGGAACTCGGCGCTCTCGGTACGCGCCCGCGTCAGCGCCGCAAAGCCCCCGGCGATGGTGGTGCGCCCGTCGCTGGCGCCCTGGGTGATCGAATAGACCCGTGTCGCCTCGGACTTGCCTTTCAGCCGGATCCGCCCGATCGGCAGGAATGCCTCACGCGCGCCGTCGTCCAGTGCCTCGACCGCCGCGTTCCCGGCCAGGATCTCACCCGCCTTGGCCAACGTCGCCAGCCGTGCCGCCACGTTTACCGCGTCGCCGAACATGTCGCCCCGGGTCTCCTCGGCCTCACCCCAATAGAGACCCGCATGAAGGTTCAGCCCATGCGGCCAGGGTTCGGCCAGCATCTGCCGCGCGGCGGCATAACCCCCTTCGGGCGCGTCGAACCGGCAAAGCGCATCGTCGCCCTGCATCTTGATGCAGCGTCCGCCGTTCTCCTCGGCGATCTCGCGCAACCGCGCCAGCATCGCGCCGACGCGCTCCATCGCCGGCTGCTGGCCTAACCTGTCATAAAGCGCGGTGCTGCCGGTGATGTCGGCCAGCAGGACAGATGTCATCGGCATGGTTCAACCCCGATGGAAGCAAAAAGGAACGTCAGAGAATACTGGCCCCAGCCTACGCCCCGGCTCCGGCCCGCGCAAATGAAAAGGGGCAGGCACCATGGCCCGCCCCTTCATTTTGCCCAACATACTCCGGGGGAGTCGCGCCCCGCGCGACGGGGGCGGAGCCCCCTCCGCCGGGTGGCTTACTTCCAGCCGACCTCGTTGAATATCTTCTGCGCCTCGGGGATATTGGCCGCCACATCCGACAGGTTGACCGCATCCGCCTTGAACGCGCCCAGCGCCGCCACGTTCTCGGCCAGGGCAACACCCTCAACCGCCGGGAACTCGTCATTGCCGTTCGAGAAATAGACCTGCGCCTGATCGCTGGCGAGGTATTCGAGGAACTTGATGGCATTGTCGCGGTTGGGCGCATGGGCGGCCACACCGGCGCCCGACAGGTTCATATGCGCGCCGTTGCCGTCCTGGTCGGGGAACACCCAGCCGATCATGTCGCGGCTGTCGGACAGGCCCTTGACATCGGTTCGGATCGCACGGGCAAAGTAATAGGTGTTCGACACCGCGATCTCGCACTCGCCCGACACGATGCCGCGCAGCTGGTCGGTATCGCCGCCCTGCGGATCGCGCGCCATGTTGGCAACCACGCCCTCGGCCCAGGCCTTGGCCGCGTCGCGCCCCTCGTGGGTGACGATGGCGGCCAGCAGGGTCTGGTTATACTCGTTGGTCGACGAGCGGATACAGACCTGCCCCTTGTATTTCGGGTCGGCCAGGTCGGCATAGGTCATCGGCGGCTCGCTCACGTCGGCCTTGTCGAAAAAGATGATCCGCCCGCGCTGGGAAAAACCGAACCACTGGTTGTCGGCGTCTTGCAGGTTGGCGGGAATACGCTCTTCCAGGATCGGGCTGTCGATGGCTTGCAGAATGCCCGCCTCCTTGGCGCGCGACAGGCGCGAGGTGTCGACGGTGATCAGGATATCGGCGGGCGAGTTCGCGCCCTCGGCCTGCATCCGGGCGACCAGCTCGTCGGCCTTGCCCTCGATCCGGTTGATGCGGATGCCGGTGGCCGCCTCGAAATCCGAATAGAGCCGCTCGTCGGTGTCGTAATGGCGCGACGAATAGACGTTCAACTCGCCCTCTGCGACAGCCGATGTGGCGATCAGGGCGGCGGCGATTGCGGTGGTGGTCTTCATCATGGCAGGGGTCTCTCGCGATTCCGGTTATCTGACTGATTTAGTCAATTACCTGAAACTCACGGTGATGCAAGTTAAAACCGATTATTTCAGTCGGGTAATTCTGCCGCAGTCATCCTTCGGCATTGTCCATCTGCCAGGCGGCAAGCAGCCGGGGCAGGGCGATGGTCCAGTCCAGCACGCCGGTCTTGTCAGCCCAGTCCTGATACTGGGCCACCAGCGCCGTTGCCCGGCTGGCCTCGCCCCGGATCAGGTCGTGCAGCTCGGTCCGGTCCGCTTCCATATCGTACAGCTCCCAGTCCTGCCCGTGCAGCCGCACCAGCTTGAACTGGCCCAGCCGAATGGCGCTGTTGCCCTCGTGCTCGAAAAAGATCGGCTGTTCGCGCTCCCAGTCCTTGCCGCGCAGCAGGCCCAGCAGGCTCTCGCCTTGCAGCGGCTGCATTCCATGCCCGCCCAGCTCCGCAACAGGTTGCGCGCCCGCGACTTCCAGGATCGTCGGCAGGATATCGACCACATGACAGGCGGCGTGCAGCGGCACAGGCGCCGCGATCCTGCCGGGCCAATGGGCGATCAGCGGGGTCGAGATGCCGCCCTCGTGCACGTAATGCTTGAACTTGCGGAAAGGCGCGTTCGACACATTGGCCCAGGGCTTGTCATAGCTCTGATAGGTCAGAGCGCTGCCGGGCATGATCTCGGGCCGGTTGCCCATCTCGATATGCCGCCCGTCATGGGTGGTGTCGGGAAAGAACTTGGCCCAGCCGTCCTCGGCCATGAACTCGGCGCATCCGCCATTGTCGCTGAGAAACAGGATGAGCGTGTTGTCGAACTGTCCCAGCCGTTTCAGCGCCGCCAGAAGCGTGCCGATGGACTGGTCCATCCGGTCCACCATGGCGGCATAGGTGGCCATCTTGCGCGCTTCCCAATCCTTGTGCGGTGCGGCCTCCCAGGGGCAGACATCCTCGTCGCGCGGGCTGATCTGCCAGTTGGTCTGAAACAGGCCCATCGCGTTCATCGTCTCGTGGCGGCTGCCGCGCAGCGCGTCCCAGCCGCGCCCATAGACCCCGTCATAGCGCGCGATATCTTGCGGATGGGCATGCAGCGGCCAATGCGGCGCGGTATGGGCGAGGTAGAGGAAAAAGGGTTGCTGCATCTCCACCGCCTCCTCGACCATGCCGATGGCCTTGTCGGTGATCGCGTCGGTGAAATAGAAATCGTCCGGCCAGGTTTCGACGCGGGTATCGTCCTCCAGCATGTAATGCGGCGAGAAGAAATGCGTGACGCCGTCGACGATGCCATAGAACCGGTCGAACCCGCGCTGGCGCGGGGTGGGGTGGTCGACATCGCCCACCCGCCAGCTGTCCACCTCGCGCGCCATGAAATCCCCGCCGACATGCCACTTGCCCGACATGCAGGTGCGATAGCCCGCCGCCCGCAGGTGCTCGGCGATGGTGGCGCAGTCGTTGCGCAGAAAGCCGCGATAGGCGGGCGTGCCCAGATCGGCCCCCATATGGCCGATCCCGGCATTATGCGGGTAAAGCCCGGTCAACAGCGACGCCCGTGTCGGGCAGCAGCGCGCGCAATTGTACATCGCCGTCAGCAGCGCCCCGTCACGCGCCAGCCCGTCGATATTGGGCGTGCGGATCTCGGAGCCGGTACAGCCCAGATCGGCAAACCCCAGGTCGTCGGCGAGAATGAGAATGATGTTGGGCTTGTCGGACATGGCGGCCTCCCTCTGCACAAGAGAAGCCTAACGCGCCCCGGCCCGGTGCGGGAACCAGGAAATCGCCGCCCCGAAACAACAAAACCGCGCCCAAAGGCGCGGTTTTGATTGAAGCTCGAATGTCTTGCGACAGTTCAGCCCTGGCGGGCTTTGAACTTGCGCTGCGTCTTGTTGATCACATAGACGCGGCCTTTGCGACGCACGACGCGGCAGTCCCGGTGGCGGGACTTGAGCGAGCGGAGCGAGTTCCTGACCTTCATGGTCGTCTCCAATTCCTGCGGCGCGGGCCAGCGCCTGGGTTACGCGGGTCCCCTGTGCGAACAGAGGCATGAAATCATGGTGGGCGGTACAAGGTTCGAACTTGTGACCCCTACGATGTCAACGTAGTGCTCTACCACTGAGCTAACCGCCCATGATTGCCGTCGCGCGCCTGCCCCAGAACGTAATGGGGCGCGGTAGCCCGCGCCGGTAAGCGGGGTCTATAAAAGGAGTCGGCGGGGGGATCAAGGGCTTTTGACCGAACTATTTTCCGGTCTATGATTTTGTTCAACAAGGAGCGTCCATGGTCCAAGCCGCCTACAATCTGTCCCTGCCGGGAAACCGCACCTCCTGCGTGGTATTTGCCTCGCCGCATAGCGGCTCGCACTACCCGCCGACCTTCCTGACCCAGACCATACTGGACAATCATTCGATTCGCTCCTCCGAGGACGCCTTTGTAAACACGCTGTTCGACGCCGCCCCCGATTTCGGCGCGCCGTTTCTTACCGCCGTCGCGCCCCGCGCCTATCTCGACCTCAACCGCAGCGCCGACGAGCTTGACCCGGCCCTGATCGAGGGCGTGCGCAAGGGCGGTCACAACCCGCGCGTCGCCTCGGGCCTGGGGGTGATTCCCCGCGTCGTGGCCGGAGGTCGGGCGATTTATCGCGGCAAGCTGCCCCTGGCCGAGGCGACCGCGCGCGTCAACCAGGTCTGGCGCCCCTATCACAACCGGCTTCAGCGGCTTCTGGACGAATCGCATGCGCGGTTTGGTCAGGCGATTCTGATCGACTGCCATTCGATGCCGCGCGAGGCGCTGGATGGCACCAGCCGCTCCCATTCCAAGCGACCCGAAGTGGTCCTGGGTGACCGGTTCGGCGCCTCGGCCTCGTCCGAGGTGGTCGACCGGGTCGAGGCCGCCTTTGCCACAGCCGGGTTGCACGTGGTGCGCAATTCGCCCTTTGCAGGCGCCTATGTGACCCAGGCCTATGGCCGCCCCTCGCGCCGCCAGCACGCGATCCAGATCGAGATCGACCGCGCCCTCTATATGGACGAGGCGACGATCAGCCCGAACGCCAATTTCGACGCGATGCGCGCGCTCTTGCGCGGCGTGGTCGCCGATATCGCGGCCATCGGGCCGGAGCGCATGCCACTGGCGGCCGAGTAGGGGCGGCCACCCGCCGCACCAGGCCGACGGGGCCGCTTTCAAGGAAAGCGGTTCCTATACCCCGCCCCGCGTGCAAAACTCGGCCCGCTACCCGTTTGAAGGAACCTTCTCGATGCGCGCCGCCCTTGTTCTTGCGTTCTGCCTGACCTCTCCCGCGCTGGCCGACACGTTTGTTCTGCGTGGCAGCCCGCAGGCGGTCACCGTCTATCCCGGGGTTGCCCGGGTCACGCGCCACCTGTCGCTGGATCTGCCCGCTGGCACGCATCAGATCGTTCTGCCCGACCTGCCGCCGGGCGCCGCCCATCAGACCCCGCGCATCGCGGTCACAGGCGCGGTTCTGGGCGCGGTCTCGCTGCGCGACAGCGCCCTCGACCCGCTGGCCGGCACCGACTCTCCCGCGATCGAGGCGGCGCGCGCTGCGGTCAAGGATGCGCGGGCGGCGCTGGACGGGCACGCCGATGCCGAGGCGGCCATCACCAGCCGTTCTGACGCCGCCGCCGCCCAGATCGCCTTTCTCGAACGGTTGGGCGGGGGGGATGCGCTGTCGGCGGATGCCACGGCGCTGGACGATCTGGTCTCGGTTGTCGGCACCCGGGTGCTGCAAGCCCGCCGCGACATGCTGGCCGCCCGGCAGGAATTGCGCGGCATGGCCGACGCACGCGAGGATCTGGAAGCGGCCCTTCGAGACGCCGAACAGGCGCTTGCCGCCCTGCTCACCGCGGGTAAGGATCGGGTGCAGGTCGTCGCCGCCCTCAACACCGACACCGCCGCCACCGCGCGGATCGAGCTGTCATATTTTGTCGAGGCAGATTGGCGCCCCACCTATGAATTCTCGCTGGCGCAGAGCGAACCGGCACAGTTGTCGATCAAGCGCGGCGCCGAGGTTGCACAATACAGCGGCGAGGATTGGCGCGATGTGATGCTGACGTTGTCCACCCTGCGGATCAGCGACACCATCGCCCCCCGCGATCTGTCGCCGCTTTGGCTGCGGATCGAGAAACCGGCCCCGCCGCAGCCCGCCCCGAAATTGCTATCACGAACAGAAAGCCTGTCCGAACCGTTGGCCGAGGCGCCGGTGATTTTCGACGAGGCCGCAGGCGCCTATGCCAGCTTTAACGACGTTGAGGCCAGCTATGCCTTCCCGAACCCGGTCACCGTGGCCAACGATGTCGACCAGGTGCGCCTGGCGCTCGATACCCTGGGGTTCGAGGCCGAGATCTTTGCCCGTGCCGTGCCGCTCCACGACGAAACGGCCTTTCTGATGGCGACGTTCACCAATACCTCGCCCGAGCCGATTTTCGAGAGTTACGAGAACAGCTTTTCGCTCGACAACACCCTCATCGGGCGCGGAAACACAGACCAGATCCCCGCCGGTGCCGAGGCGACGCTGGCCTTTGGTCCGGTCGAGGATCTGCGGCTGGATCGCGTCCGTCTGGACAAGAACGAAGGCGACAGCGGCATCATCAACCGCACCAATACCAGTCGCGAAGAGGTGCGGATCACAATCGAAAACCTCGGCGCCCGGAACTGGCCCGTCCGGTTGCTCGATCTTGTCCCGGTCTCGATGCAAGAGGATCTGGTGATCACCCATTCCGCCACCCCGCGCCCCGACATCGAAAACCCCGAGGACAAGCAGGGCCTGCTGGAATGGCGGTTCGACCTGGCGCCGGGCGCGGAAAAGTCGATCCTGCTCAGGCATGACATGCAATGGCCGCTGGACATGATCCTGCGCTGACCCCCGGCACCGGGTTCAGCGCATCCCGCGCCCCTTGATGATCGCGTCCGACCCGAACCGTCGGCGGATCTCGTCGGTGGCGCGCTCGGCGCGCGCCCGCTGCGCCGCCTGCGGGTCGAGCAGGTCGCCCGACACATCCGCCTCGGCCTCGGGGCACAGATGCGAGAGCCCGCAGCCCAGCAGGCGATAGGGCCCCTGATCCCCCAGCTGGTCGAACAGCGCGCGCGCGGTGCGATAGATCCGATCGGCCATCTGGGTCGGGTCGCGCAGCGCCTGTTGCCGCGACAGGATACGGTGATTGGCGCGTTTCAGCTTCAGCGTCACCACCCGCCCCGCCAGCCCGCGCGCCTTTGCCCGGTCGGCCACCTTTTCCGCCATCCGCCAGATATGGCCGTCCAGCACGTCTATACTGGCTGTGTCCTCGAAAAACGTGGTCTCGTTGCTGATCGACTTGATCGGATCATGCGCCGAAACCCGCCGGTGATCCTCGCCGCGCGCCAGATGCCACAGCCGCTGGCCCATGGCCCCGAACCGGGCAACCAGCGCCTCCTGATCCCAGCGCAACAGGTCGGTAAAGCTGCGAATGCCCGCGCGCTCCAGGCTCTCTTGCGCCGCCGGTCCGATGCCCCAGATCAGCCGCACCGGCTTGTCGCGCAGGAATTCCGCCGTCTCGGCCCGCCCGATCACCGAAAACCCGCGCGGCTTGTCCAGGTCCGAGGCCACCTTGGCCAGAAACTTGTTGTGGCTGAGCCCGATCGAGCCGGTCACGCCCAGCTCGTCCTTCATCCGCTTGACCAGCCGCGCCAGCATCACCGCGGGTGGATGCCCATGCAGCCGCTCTGTGCCGGACAGGTCCATGAACGCCTCGTCCAGCGACAGCGGCTCCACCACCGGGGTCAGCTCGTCCATCATCGCGCGGATCTGTTTCGACACCTCGGCATAGACCGACATGCGCGGCTTGATCACCACCGCATCGGGGCAGAGCTTCAGCGCCTGAAACATCGGCATGGCCGAGCGCACGCCGCGAATGCGCGCCACATAACACGCGGTCGAGACCACGCCGCGCCTGCCGCCGCCGATGATCACCGGCTTGTCGGCCAGGTCCGGATTGTCACGCTTTTCCACGCTGGCATAAAAGGCATCGCAATCCATATGCGCGATGGTCAGCGTGTCCAGTTCGGGGTGGCGCAGCACCCGTGGGCTGCCACAGGTCGGACAGCGCCGGGCCTCGCCGGTCCGGGCCAGGCATGCGCGGCAAAGTCCGGGTGCAGAGCTCATCGGGTGTATCCGAACGGAGAACGGGTTATATCACCCCTATCTAGACCGACTCGCAGCGGAGAGAAAAGGTGACACAGGACCAGACGGAGTTTTCCGGCGCCAAGCTGGCCCTGTTCCTGGGGCCGTCGCTGCTGGTGATCCGCCGCGACGACCGGGCCGATATCCCCTGGCCTGATCATTGGGACCTGCCCGGCGGCGGGCGCGACGGCGATGAAACCCCGCTCGACTGCGCTCTGCGCGAAACCCGCGAAGAGGTCGGGCTGATGGTGCCCGCTGATCAGGTGATCTGGCGTGTCAGTTACCCCCGGCCGCGTGGCCGCGTCTGGTTCTTTGCCGCGCATCTGCCCGCGAGCTGGGGCACGCAGGTCGTTCTGGGCGACGAGGGTCAGGAATGGCGGCTGATGCCGCCGCATGACTATGTCCGCCACCCCAAGGCGGTGCCGCATTTCGCCGAACAACTGGACAAATATCTTGGCAGCCCCGAATTCCGGCGGCGGGTCTGAACAGGTGATCCAAAACAATCTGTCGAGAAAGACCCCCCGCACACTGGGCGGGGGGAGGTAACGAACCTCAGGAAGACATGGTTCGTTGGGGAGTGTCTCGAGGATTAGGGTCGCTCAAAATCCCGCGGCGGAGTAGGCCCGAGTCGGCAAGACCCAAAACTCACCTTTTTGATGTGTTTTTGGGGGCACAGCGGCAAAATGGCGCGGAAATCGCGGAAAGACCTGTTTTTCAGGCTGTTAGGCAGGAAATCAGGCTGACGTAGGGTCACTTGATGCCTGCGCCGCGCCGCTCTTCAAGAACTTTTTGCCCCCGGTCGGCACCGCCGCGCCGGTGTCAGGCCCGGTTCGGCGCGATGGCTTGCGGCGAGGTCATTTCCCGCAGGATCGCTGCGACCGCGGCGCGCGGGTCGGCGGCGCGCACCACCGGACGGCCGACCACGATGTGGTCGGCACCATCGGCGATGGCGTTGGCGGGCGTGGCCACCCGTTTCTGGTCGCCCAGATCCGCGCCCGCCGGGCGCACCCCCGGCGTCACGATCAGCCGCCCGGACGCCTCGGGTAGGGCGCGGATGGCGGCGGCCTCCTGCGGGCTGGCGATGATCCCGTCGGCCCCTGCCGCAAAGGCACGCGCGGCGCGTTCGATCACCAGTTCGCTGACCGTACCGGGCAGCATCAGCCCGGCATCCAGGTCGGTGCGCTCCAGCGAGGTCAGGATGGTCACAGCGAGGATCTTAAGATCCTTGCCACCGGCGCCTTCCTTGGCGGCGCGCACCACATGCGGATCGCCATGCACGGTCAGGAAATCCAGATCGTACTGTGCCAGCCCGCGCACCGCCGCCTCGACCGTGTTGCCGATGTCGAAGAGTTTCATGTCCAGGAAGATGCGCTTGCCGTGTTCCTGCTTCAGCTCGTTGGCCAGCGCTAGCCCGCCACCCGTAAGCATGCCCAGCCCGATCTTGTAGAACGTCACCATGTCGCCCAGCCGTTCGGCCATGTTCAGCCCGTCCAGCGCGTTGGGGACGTCAAGGGCGACGATCAGGCGATCGTCTGCAAGGGGGGTATCGGTCATCTGGGGATCCTCCGGCAGGGGTCGCCCGTACATAGAGGGCAGGCCCTGCCGAGGCAAGCGCGGATCGGAATGCACCCGCAAGGTGCGGTCCCGCGCCTGAACGCCCCCTTGAGGGGGCATTACAGCCTTGGGCCGGGCGCCGCGCATCCGCGCGGCGCGGGCACGCCGACCGGGTTACGCCGCGCCCAGGGCGAGGCCTTCGTCGATCCGGAGTTCCTGCTTGCCCGAGCGGAATTCAGGCATCCGCCGCATCTGCCGCAACGCGTCGCCAACAAAGGCCTGCGCGCGCGAGACCGGATTGGCCTCGCCCGGAAGATCGAGTGAGCAGAACAGCGTCACGATTCGGTCGGCAAGCGTCAGGCAGACGCTGGCGGAATGGCGCGAGGTGTTGGCGCAATAGCTGTAGCGCGAGATTTCGATATTGGTGATCAGCATCACGGGTCTCCATGTTCTGGAACCATGTGACACCGGAAATATTGCCAAATAGGGGCGACAATAGGGGAAAATAGGGAAAACTGTATCAGATTGAGGCTTCTTGGGGCCAAGCTCTTGAAGCCGGGGGAATAGTTCCCAGATTGGGTTCGAGGCCCATACCGCCGCGTGCTGCTAGGCAGGCGCAGGCAAGACAGGGCGCTTGGAAAAGGAGAGAAAGATGGACTTGTCCAAGTTCACCGAGCGTGCACGCGGTTTCGTGCAGGCGGCGCAGACCATTGCACTGCGCGAGGGGCACCAGCGGCTGGCGCCCGAACACCTTCTCAAGGCATTGATGGATGACGATCAGGGGCTGGCGAGCAACCTGATCACCCGCGCCGGTGGCGCGCCGTCGCGCGTGGTCGAGGCGCTGGACGTGGCGATGTCGAAACTGCCCAAGGTCAGCGGCGACGCGGCCCAGGTCTATCTCGACGGCCAGACCGCCAAAGTGCTGGACGAGGCAGAGCAGATCGCCAAGAAGGCGGGCGACAGCTTTGTTCCGGTCGAGCGTGTGCTGATGGCGCTCTGCATGGTCAAATCCAAGGCCAAGGAGGCGCTGGATGCCGGTTCTGTGACCGCGCAAAAGCTCAACGAGGCGATCAACGACATCCGCAAGGGCCGCACCGCCGATACGGCGAGCGCGGAAGAGGGCTATGACGCGCTCAAGAAATACGCCCGCGACCTGACCGAGGCCGCCGCCGAGGGCAAGATCGACCCGATCATCGGACGCGACGAGGAAATCCGCCGCTCGATGCAGGTGCTCAGCCGCCGGACCAAGAACAACCCCGTCCTGATCGGTGAGCCGGGCGTCGGCAAGACCGCCATCGCCGAGGGCCTGGCGCTGCGCATCGTCAACGGCGATGTGCCCGAGAGCCTGCGCGACAAGAAGCTCCTGGCGCTCGACATGGGCGCGCTGATTGCCGGTGCGAAATATCGCGGCGAGTTCGAGGAGCGGCTCAAGGCCGTGCTGAACGAGGTGACCGCCGCTGCGGGCGAAATCATCCTGTTCATCGACGAGATGCACACGCTGGTCGGTGCCGGGAAATCCGACGGCGCGATGGACGCGGCCAACCTGATCAAACCGGCGCTGGCGCGGGGCGAATTGCACTGCATCGGTGCCACCACGCTGGATGAATACCGCAAATACGTGGAAAAAGACGCGGCGCTGGCCCGCCGGTTCCAGCCGGTGATGGTCGAGGAGCCGACCGTCGAGGACACGATCAGCATCCTGCGCGGCATCAAGGAGAAATACGAGCTGCACCACGGTGTGCGCATCTCGGACTCGGCGCTGGTCTCGGCGGCGACGCTCAGCCATCGCTATATCACCGACCGGTTCCTGCCGGACAAGGCGATCGACCTGATGGACGAGGCGGCCAGCCGCCTGCGGATGGAGGTCGACAGCAAGCCCGAGGAACTGGACCAACTCGACCGTCAGATCCTGCAAATGCAGATCGAGGAAGAGGCGCTGAAGCGCGAGGACGATGCCGCATCCAAAGACCGGCTTGCCACGCTGCAAAAGGACCTTGCCGAGTTGCAGGAACGCAGCGCCGAAATGACCGCCCAATGGCAGGCGGCACGGGACAAGCTGGCCTCGGGGCGTGACCTCAAGGAACAGCTCGACCGTGCCCGCGCCGAACTGGAGATTGCCAAGCGCGAGGGCAACCTGGGCCGCGCGGGTGAACTCAGCTATGGCATCATCCCGGGGCTGGAGAAGCAGCTGGCCGAGGCGGAAACCCGCGAGGACACCGGCTTGATGGCCGAGGAAACCGTCCGCCCCGAACAGATCGCGGCGGTGGTCGAACGCTGGACCGGCATCCCGACGTCGAAGATGCTCGAAGGCGAGCGGGAGAAGCTTCTGCGCATGGAAGACGAGCTGCACAAGCGCGTCATCGGCCAGAACGCGGCCGTCACCGCCGTGGCCAACGCGGTGCGCCGCGCACGCGCTGGGCTCAACGATGAAAACCGCCCGCTGGGCTCGTTCCTGTTCCTCGGGCCGACCGGTGTGGGCAAGACCGAACTGACCAAGGCGGTGGCCGAATACCTCTTTGACGACGACGCCGCGATGGTGCGCATCGACATGTCCGAGTTCATGGAGAAACACGCGGTCGCCCGCCTGATCGGCGCGCCTCCGGGCTATGTCGGCTATGACGAGGGCGGGGTGCTGACCGAGGCGGTCCGCCGCAGGCCCTATCAGGTGGTGCTGTTCGACGAGGTGGAAAAGGCCCACCCGGACGTATTCAACGTGCTCTTGCAGGTGCTCGACGACGGCATGCTGACTGACGGTCAGGGCCATCATGTCGACTTCAAGCAGACGCTGATCGTGCTGACCTCGAACCTCGGCAGCCAGGCGCTCAGCCAGCTGCCCGAAGGCTCCGACGCCAGCGCGGCGCGGCGCGACGTGATGGATGCGGTCCGCGCGCATTTCCGGCCCGAGTTCCTGAACCGGCTCGACGAGACGATCATCTTCGACCGTCTCAAGCGCGCCGATATGGACGGGATCGTGTCGATCCAGCTGGCCCGCCTGGCCAAGCGTTTGGCCACCCGCAAGATCGGGCTGGACCTGGACGACGCGGCGCGGACCTGGCTGGCGGATGCGGGCTATGACCCGGTCTATGGCGCCCGCCCGCTCAAGCGCGTGATCCAGCGCGACCTGCAAAACCCGCTGGCCGAGAAGCTGCTGGCGGGCGAGATCAAGGACGGCGAGACCATCGCCATCACCGCCGGGGACGAGGGGCTGATCATCGGCGACCGCGTGGTCAGCTCGAACCGCCCGCGCCCGGATGACGCTGTGGTCCACTGATCCGCGACACTGCAACAGAAAGGCCCGCCAGCACCGGCGGGCCTTTTCTTATCCGGCATTGTCGGTTGAGCATCCCTGCCAACGAAAGGAGCCGCCCGGACAACCGGGCGTTTGCCCCTCCCGCTCCTGTCGCCTAAGCTTGCGCCAAGGAGGCTCCCATGTGCTTTTCCGCCACCTCAAGCTTTGTCGCCGGCACCGTCCTGATCGCGGGCGGGGCGGTCTCGTTGCGCAGGGCGCGCGACCTGCGGCCGCGGTTCCTCGGCTTTGCCGCATTTCCCCTGCTCTTCGGGGTCCAGCAGATGTCCGAGGGTATCCTGTGGCTTTCGCTCGATGGCCCGGACGTGGCACAGCCCGGCGGTGCGGCGCTGGTGTTTCTGTTCTTTGCCTATTGGTTCTGGCCCTTCTGGGTGCCACTCTCCGCAGCCCTGGTCGAGCCTGACCGCACCCGCCAACGGCTGTTTGCGGGACTGGCCGCCTTTGGCTTCTGCCTTGGCGCGGCGCTGTACCTGCCGGTGCTGGTCAACCCCGACACGCTCGACATCTATCTGGTCCGGCATTCGATCCAGTATGAAAACCCGGGCATGTTCCCCGGCGAGACCGCCAAGACGATCGCACGCCTCGTTTACGCCCTGGTGATCTGCCTGCCGTTGCTGGGATCCTCCCATCGGCAGGTGCGCATCTTTGGTGTGCTGATCGTGGCCTCGGTCGCGGCGGGCTTTGTCTTTGCCGCCTATGCCTTCACCTCGATCTGGTGTTTCCTGGCCGCGCTGATCTCGGGTTACATCGTTTACATGATGTCCGCCCTGGCGCGCGACGACCGCGCGGGCGACCCGGCACGGCGCACCCAGTCCTGAGCCTTACCCGCTGGCGGTCCGCTCGTCACAGGTCTTCTTGGCCTGACTGACCGTCAGCGTGTTGCCGATGATCCCGACATCATTGGTCAGGGCAGGGGCGCTTCCCTGAGGCGGCGGCGCAAAGCCAAAGGTCACCGCCCGTTCACCCGGTCGGGCACGGCTGGGCGATGGCCCCTGCCAGACATAGATGCGCTGGCTGCCGGGCAGGCCCAACCGGGTCAGCGCATGGTCGCCCACGCCGCACCAATAGATCGCGTTTTCGGAAAACGCGGCCACCACCTCGATCAACCCGCCCGCCACCGGATAGGCGGCCGATCGGGATTCGTTTCCAGCCGCCGCCGCGGTCGCGGTCACAATGGTTGCCAGACTTGCAATGTGGCACAGATCAACTCTCGGCATCAGGGCGCTCCTTTCCTCTGAAAGGGATACGCGCGGAGGCCCGGAACGGATCGAAACTGGCCGTTCTTGATGGTACAAAACGGTCAATCCCACCCTGGAGCGGCGTACAAAACGGTCAATTTGGTCCGAATTTACTGGTCGACGGCCTCGCGCACGATTCCGTCCAAGAGCCCCTGAACCTCCTGCATCGGCCCCTCGGGATAGCCTCGGAACCCGACCAGCACCTCTTCCGATCCGGCTTTCTGGGCGACGAAGATCCCATAGGGGCAGAACACGATGTTCATCGGATCCGCCTCCATCACCCGGCGCGATACGGTGGCCGAGCAGAACGTGTAAACCTCGGCCTTTTCAAACAGAACCACGTCCGATCCCACGTCGGCCCGGGTGCGCTCCAGCATGTCCCCCACATGGCTGACATGGTCTATGACCAGCCCGCGTCCGACAATCGCGCTTTCCACGGCAAAGGCGACATCGGAAAAACTTTCGTCGGTTGAATAGGTTACCATGTCCTGAGCGGATACGGCGGTTGCGGTTGCCGCAAGTGTCAGTGCCAGCATTAACTGTTTCATAGCGCTTCTCCCTTTGTGATGTGACGCGCCTTGCACGACGCGCCAATCGGTTACAGTCTTGAACCACAGATCACATCCGTCCTTGAGACATATCAATATATCGGAGTTCCGGCATGGGTTTCGCGTATAATTCCATTGAAGTGATGGCCATCATCTTCATCGGCGTCCTTGGCCTGGCCGCGCTTCTGTTTGTCGTCCTTTTCTTTGTCGACAGGTTCCAGACACAGGATGCGATCCGTCGAAACTACCCGGTAATCGGGAGATTTCGTAATATTTTCACAGAGTTAGGCGAGTTCTTTCGGCAGTATTTCTTTGCCATGGATCGCGAGGAAATGCCGTTCAACCGGGCGCAGCGCAACTGGGTCTACAATGCCAGCGAGGCCAAGGGGAACACGGTGGCCTTTGGCTCGACCCGCAACCTGAGCATCCCCGGTACTCCGATTTTTATGAACGCGCCCTTTCCGCCGCTCGACGACCAATATGCCACGACCGAACCGATGCTGATCGGGCCGACCTGCCGCCAACCCTATCTTGCGCCGTCCTTTTTCAACATTTCTGGCATGTCCTATGGCGCGATTTCCAAGCCCGCGGTCAAGGCCCTGTCACGCGGCGCAAAGGTGGCGGGGGTCTGGCTGAACACTGGCGAAGGCGGCTTGTCGCCCTACCACCTCGAAGGGGGTTGCGACATCGTTTTTCAGATCGGCACGGCCAAGTTCGGGGTGCGTGATGCCGAGGGTAACCTGAGCGACGAGAAACTGCGCGAGGTGGCGGCGCTGCCCCAGGTCAAGATGTTCGAAATCAAGCTGAGCCAGGGTGCCAAACCGGGCAAGGGCGGCATCCTGCCCGCTGCCAAGATCGATGAGGAGGTCTCGAAAATCCGTGGCGTTCCAATGGGTAAGGACGCGATCTCGCCCAACCGGCACCGCGAGGTCGACGATTTCGACGGGTTGCTCGACCTGATCAATCACGTGCGCGAGGTCACCGGCAAGCCCGTTGGGATCAAGACCTGCATGGGCTCGGCCGACCCCTGGTTCGAGTTTTTCCGCAAGATTCGCGAACGCGGCGACGACAGCGCGCCGGACTTCATCGCGGTCGATGGTGGCGAGGGCGGTACCGGCGCGGCGCCCATGCCGCTGATCGACCTGGTGGGCCTGCCGCTGCGCGAGGCGCTGATCCGCATGGTCGACCTGCGCGACCTTGCGGGCCTGCACGACCGCATCCGCATCATCGCCGCCGGCAAGCTGGTCGCCCCGGGCGACGTCGCCTGGGCAATTTGCCTAGGCGCCGATTTCATCGCTTCTGCGCGTGGGTTCATGTTCTCTTTGGGATGCATCCAGGCGCTTAAGTGCAACAAGAACACCTGCCCGACCGGGATCACAACCCACATCCCCTCTCTGCAAAAGGGGCTTGTGGTGCAGGAAAAGGAAAAGCGTGTGGCCGCCTATGCGCGTGCCGTGATCGGCGAAGTCGAGACCATCGCCCATTCGGTCGGTGTGGCCGAACCCCGGCAGATGCGCCGACGGCATGTCCGGATCGTCTGCGACGATGGAACCTCGGTGCAGATGAATGACCTTTACCCTTCGGTATTGCTCGGCGCCGAGGGCGTGGCGCGGGCGCGCGGCAACAAGCAATTCGAGGAGGGGTTGAAGCGTCTCGGCGTTGTCTGACGCGTCAATTGTTTCAGGTTGGCAACGCAGCTGTGAAGCGAGTTGCGTTGGCGGTTTGGTCCGTCGGCTCTACACTCTTCGGATGTGAAAGTAACGGAGTGCCCGATGGCCCATCGCTGGAACAATGACCTTAGCCGTGCCGACATCACGCCCGAGGCCGCTTTCTTGAACCGCCGCCATGTGTTGGCCGGTCTGGCCGCAAGCGGCCTGACGGCGGTTGCCGGGCGGGCAAGGGCAGAAACGCTTGAGCCGAACAGTTGGGAAGAGATCACCGGTTACAACAACTTCTACGAGTTCGGCACCGGCAAGGGCGACCCGGCGGAATACGCCCATCTGCTGACCACCAAGCCATGGTCGGTCAAGATCGACGGCATGGTCGACCGGCCCGGCGACTATGACTTTCAGGACATTATGTCGGAAATGACGGTCGAGGAACGAATCTATCGGTTCCGCTGCGTCGAGGCCTGGTCGATGGTGATCCCCTGGAACGGGTTCGAACTGGCAGATCTGCTTGCCATGGCCGGGGTAAAGGAGGGGGCGAAATACGTCGCCTTTGAAACTCTCTACCGGCCCGAGGAAATGCCCGGCACCCGCTATCCGGTGTTGGAGTGGCCCTATCGCGAGGGGCTCAGGCTGGACGAGGCGATGCACCCGCTGACCCTGATGGCGACCGGCATTTATGGCAGGCCGCTGCCCAACCAGAATGGCGCGCCGCTGCGGCTGGTGGTGCCATGGAAATACGGGTTCAAGTCGATCAAGTCGATCGTGCGGATCACCCTGACCGACAAGGAGCCGCCGACCAGCTGGAACATGGCGATCCCCAGCGAATACGGGTTCTACAGCAACGTGAACCCCGAGGTCAGCCACCCGCGGTGGAGCCAGGCGAGCGAACGCAAGATCGGTGGCGGGTTCTTTGTCAAACGGGTACCGACATTGATGTTCAACGGGTACGAAAAAGAGGTCGCCGGGCTTTACGAAGGTATGGATCTGGCGAAATACTTCTGAACCGTGGATCGTGTGAACGGATATCTCCGCCGGGTGCCGGTTTGGCTGGTCTATATGATTGGCGTTTTACCTGTACCGGTTTGGCTGTGGCTTGGGATAACCGGGCAGCTTGGCATTGATCCCGTCAAGGAGATCGAGCATCGGCTTGGCGAACTGGCGTTGCAAAGCTTGATCCTTGGTTTGGGGATCACTCCCTTGCGGCGCTATCTCGGTCTCAATCTGATGAAGTTCCGCCGCTCAATTGGCGTGTTGGCGTTCTACTATGTCAGCTGCCACCTGCTCGTCTGGCTGGTGCTGGACGTTCAGATACCGGCCCAGATCTGGGCGGATATCCTCAAGCGCCCCTATATCACCATTGGTATGGTCGGGTTCGCGCTCTTGCTGCCGCTGGCGATGACCTCGAACAACTGGTCGGTGCGGAGGCTGGGTAACGCGTGGCGCCGTTTGCACCGTCTTGTCTACCCAGCGGTCGTGTTGGGCGCGATCCATTACCTGATGCTGGTCAAGGGATTCCGGTTCGAACCGCTGATCTATCTCGGCATGATTCTACTTCTTCTTGCACTGAGGTTACCAGCCTTCCGGCGCCGAACAGCTTGATGACCCGACTTTGTCGGGGGGGATTTTCCGGGGAGCAAGTACTGCCCGATGATTCCGTGAGGGCGGTTGGTGGGGCGATCTTCGAGAGGAACTCTGCTGTTGTGGTGAGCCCGTGCTTTGCCCTCATGTTCGGGGGATCGCCGGATTCTCCCGGGGATTCTGGTTACCAGAGCTTGTCAGCGAGCCGGGTTTCTTGGGGTTTGGTGATGCTGGGGCTTTCTAACCGTATGAAATCATGGGGCTCCGAAGATTTTGGAAGTTTTTTGATTTTTTTGTAAAAAGGGCCTTGCGGCTGTTGGGGAGAGACCGTAGATAGCGCTTCACCGGCGGCGCTGAGGTGCTGCGGACGGGTCGGAGAGACGGCTGGACACGCTGGAGAGACGGCGGCATTCGAGGTATGATCGGGGCGGGCGCGCTGAGGGATTGGCGCATCGGTCTTGTTTTTGGCCTCTGGGTTGCAGTGCTGTTTGACATTGATGGATGACTGAAGAGATATGCGGGCGGTTTGGTTCGTTTCGATGGACGAATGTCTGTATATCGCACTCTTAGGTGATGGTGTTTGCGTCCGAGTGGCGTGAGCGGTAGCGCCGATAATGGAGTGTCAGCTTCACTGTTTGAGCGTGCAACGTTTCTTTTGGAACGATGTACATCAGACAGATGACTCTTGGTT